>CAWBTP010000027.1:0-205130 GCA_963791795.1 uncultured Acidimicrobiia bacterium | reverse complement strand
TGAAGCTGGCAACAACTACTTTGATTCGCTTGCAAAAGGGCTCTTTCCAGAACTGCGTCGGAGTTCTACCCTTGCAGAGCCGCAGGATAGGCGCAAACACCAGAACAATGCCGTTCCAGTGTTGCCACACTGTTCTTATTCTCTTCCTTGATTGCCTTCAAAAATGGAGACCCGCCAGCAAATGGCAGTCCGCCACATATCGGACTGGCAGAATTCACTGAATCTCATCATTGCGTACGGGAGGACCAATGAACCTACAATTGAAGTTGATAGACCAGCAATGGATGACGGAGAAAGAGACCGCCGAAAAACTGCGAGTGAAAGTAGCGACGTTGCGCGCCTGGCGACTCAAATCTAAGATAGCACCCGCCGGGCCGCGATTCTTCAAAGTCGGTAGCAAGCTATGGTACATCGCCGCGGACGTCGAAGCATTTGCTCAACAATCCTATGCGAGGACTGGCAACCATGTGGACAATCAAGCGCGGTAACATTTGGTGGTACGGCTTCAGATTTGCTGGTCGCGACATCCGCGAATCGAGTAAAAGCACCAGCAAGACCATTGCTAAAAAGGCTGCAGAACAGCGGTACCGCGAGCTGGTGGAGAGCTTCAACGGCCTGGAGTCTCGAGATCAACGCGTCCGTCGTCTCGAAGAAATGTCGGAAGAATACCTAGAGAGCTTCAAGTTACGCAACCCACGGAGCGTTAAATTCGTCTCCGGCTGCTTAGTGCATCTGAATGGCCTGCTGGGACTGGACATGGTCATCACGATCAACCAAGCTCGTGTGGAGTGGTACCAGAACGCGCGAAAGAAACAAGGGGCGGCTAACAAGACCATCAATGAGGAGGTTGGGCTATTGTTGCGTATCCTCCGCGATCAGGGTGATGTGTTACGCGCGAAGATGAAACGCGCCGGGACGCTAAAATGGCGGGTTCGGAACAACATCGGGAAGGCTCTTAGCCATGAGCAGCAAAGCATCCTGATCGATGCGGCCGACTCTTCCCTGTCTGCTCCCTTCCGCCTGGCAGTTGTGATGGCGCTCAACACTGGTTGCCGCGATAACGAAATGAAATCGCTGCAGTGGCATCAGCTCAACTTGGAAAAACTCATTCTCACCGTCGGAAAATCAAAGACCGACGCCGGCGAGGGCCGTACGATCCCAATCAATAGCGCTCTGCTTGAATCCATCCTGGGGCACCGAGAGTGGTATCTGAACCGCTTCGCGATGATCCAACCGAAGGACTATGTCTTCCCTTTTGGGCGTGATCGCCACTACGACAAGACCCGACCCGTAACGACCTTCAAGACCGCCTGGCAGAACCTCAAAGAACGCACCGGCATCGAAGTGCGCTGGCACGATCTCAGGCACACGGTAGGTACAAACCTAGCTGAGAGTGGAGCCACAGACGAAACCATCATGGCCATTATGGGCCACGTCAGCCGGCGCATGCTGACGCACTACTCGCACATCCGAACTGAAATGAAACGAAAGGCCATGGAGAGTATTCAGACGAAGCGCTCGGTGCTTCGAGCCGTGGCGGGCGAAAAGACTATGGGTGCGAAGTGCTGAGGACAGCTATGGAAGTGTACCGAGTGTTTGTACAAATATACGCACAATGGTCAATTTTAGTGAATTGAAAAGAGATGTAAGTAGTTGGCTCCTCAGGTAGGACTCGAACCTACAACCCTCCGGTTAACAGCCGGATGCTCTGCCATTGAGCTACTGAGGATCGCTGGCGGGCAAACAAGGTGGGTATTATAGACGAATGACTTGGGGTGTCAATCGTCGATTTGAAGCCAATGTTGCCCACAAAGTTTTCGATATGGAGTAAGACATCCCGTGCTCGATCCTGCGAACCACTGCCCCCTTTGTAGGCTGAAATTGATCCAGTTCCAGGGCTACCGCGAGTCGATCCCCTGTGGAAAATCCGTGTATACTGAGGCGCCTTCGACAGGTCCGTCCTGCGAACGCGGGCCGTAGATAGCCGTGGAGTCGATCCATTCGCAATCTCGCATCCAGTCCCAACCTTCCGATACGAATCAAGCTTGAGTACTATGCAGCCGCCACTGTCGTCGCCGTCCTCGGGGCCATCCCAAGAAGCACCGCGCTGGCCGTGGGACGCTTTGTTGCCTGGACAACCTTTCATCTCTCCAAGCGGCTTCGGACGATTGCGGAACACAACTTGAAGCTTGCTTTGCCTGAGCTGTCCCCGTCCGAGCGAGAGCGGATTGTCCGCGGCGTATTTGCCAATCTGGGACGCCTCCTGGCTGAGTTTTGCCAGCTTCCGAAGCTGACCAGAGAGAATGTTTCCGAGCGAGTCATTTATGATGGCTATGAAAATTTCGGCAGAGCTTTGGAACGTGGCCAGGGTGTTCTGTTCCTTACGGCACACTATGGTGCCTGGGAACTTTGCCCGTATGCCCACGCGCTCTATGGGCACCCTCTGAAGTTCATAGTCCGACCGATCGACAATCCGCTGGTGGACGAACTGGTCAATCGCTACCGGACGGCCAGCGGCAATGAGGTCATTGAGAAGAAGAATTCGCTCAAAGAGATTCTGGTGACACTGAAACGCGGCGATGCGGTGGGCATTCTGATCGACCAGAACACTTTTCGCGAAGCAGGAGTGTTTGCGCCATTCTTTGGTATCCCGGCGTGCACGACCACGGGTCTAGCGACGATCGCTTTGCGAACGGGAGCTGCCGTTGTTCCCGGCGTGCTGATCTGGGACGAGCATCTTAGAAAGCACCGACTGCGCTTCGAACCACCGGTGGCATTAGTGCAGACCGGCAACAAGCAAGAGGACATTTTGACCAACACAACCCGGTGTAATCAGGTTCTGGAGGAGCTGGTGCGTAAGCACCCCGATCAGTGGCTGTGGGTTCACCGACGATGGAAGACGCGACCGGAAGGGGAGAAGGAATTGTATTGAGGGAACAGGGGCTCCGTTGGTTTGCTGCCCCCTCACCCGGCCTCCGCGACCGCTGTCGCGCTGGCCACCCTCTCCCCACAAACGGGAGAGGGAGTCATCAATCTTGATGGAAGTCTGAATTTCCTCACGGCAAGGAACAAGTGACAAGAATTCACAGTCCCAATCGGTTCTCATCGTCGCCGGAGAAGCCTCAGGCGACATGTATGCCGCGGAGCTCGTCGCGGATTTGCTCGGAAAAGTTCCCCCGCAATCTTTCAAGTTCTTTGGCTGTGGCGGTAAGCGCATGCGCGAAAGTGGTGTCGAAACCATCGTCGACATCCACAGGCTGGCGGTGCTGGGTCCCTTCGAAGCCGTCTCGCACCTGGGACACCTCTATTCAGCACTGCGACTGCTGGTGAACGAAGCACGTTCGCGACGGCCACGCCTCGCCATCCTTGTGGACTTCCCAGACTTCAATCTGCGGCTGGCAGAGCGACTGAAGGCTCTCGATATTCCCGTGCTGTACCTGATCAGCCCACAGGTTTGGGCGTGGCGTAGCGGACGGGTCAAGCATATGCAAGAGACCATTGCTCGCATGCTCGTCATTCTCCCGTTTGAGAAGGAATTCTACGCGGAGCTGGGCATGGAGGTGGACTATGTCGGCCATCCTTTGGTCGATCGGGTCCGTATGTCCAAGTCTCGAAGCGAGTTTTTCCAGGCCCACAGGCTGGACGACTCCGTTCCAACGATAAGCCTGCTCCCGGGAAGCCGAACCAAAGAGATACATTTTCACCTTCCCATACTGCTCCAAGCCGCGCGCTGGCTCCACTGGCAGCGTCCCGTGCAGTTATTGCTGCCAGCGGCTTCGAGTCTGCATCGCAATCAGATCCGAAGAATTCTGGCTGACAATGGTGGCCCCCCGGTCTCCCTCATCGAATACGATACCTATAACGCCGTCGGGCACTCGGATCTGGCGGTGGTTGCCAGCGGCACAGCCACCCTGGAAACGGCCCTCCTGGGTACTCCACTCATCACGGTGTTCAAGATATCGAATTTGACGTGGATTATTGGCCAGTACCTGGTACGGGTGCCTTTCTACAGCCTGGTGAACCTGATTGCCGGCCGGGAGGTTGTTCCTGAACTGTTTCAGAAGGATTTCACCGTGGAACGTCTGCATGCTGAAATGGTCCGGCTTCTCGACCAACCCGAACGATTGAAGCATGTTAAAATGGGCTTGGCTTCCGTGAAGGAGAGGCTCGGAGCCGGTGGCGCCATTCACAAAGCTGCCGAGTGCATTCTGCCCTGGCTTCAGGACTCAGCCGTCCTCGCTGGACCTAGGTGAGCATCGCTGGAGATCGGTGACGCCATTTCCTTTGACTCTCGATGCCGGGCCACGAAAAATCTCGGACGGAGCGCTCGATCCAAGAAGATTGCCGGACAACGGTATGGCGAAACGCGCATCCAAGCCTAGGGGTTGAAGACGCCGCACCGTGGAGATGAATTACATGCCGCAATGGAAATCGAAGTTGTTGTTTCTGTTCCTCTTAATGATGGCCGCCTTTCTGCGGTCTCAGGCCCAAACATCGCGGCCTGAAGATAAACCGCAGATTGATGCCGAAGACTACCAGATCGAAGCCGAATTGCTCCCCGCGGCGCACCAGATCAAGTCCAAGGCAAGCATCCGATTTAAGGCCCTCGAGGATGGGGTTAGCTCCGTAATTCTGGAGTTCAACGCGAATCTCAAGGCTGAACGGGCCTACTTCGCCGACAAGCCACCCGCGCCCGGAGCCGTTCTAATGGCTGAGCCCGAGGAAGCAGCCTCTTCGCAGTCTGATGTCCCACGTCTCTCTCGGCGCCCGCTCAAGCTCCCAAAAAACCAGCCGTCAAGAACCCTGCCCCAGCTCCAGTCAAAACACCGGACACCAGTTTATTGCGATTCTTCCGCAATGAAGAGGAGCACACGCTACGGGTCGATTTCAATACACCATTGTCTAAATCGCAGTCCGCAACACTGGTGGTTGAGTATGGGGGCACTTTGAACTCGGCCGACAACTCTCCATTGGAAGGCGTCCAGATCGCCCGCATTCAGGAGGACGTGACTTATCTGTTCGCGTTGAGCCGTTGGTTTCCAATGCACCGGTTTCTGAAGGACCGGGCTACCGGGACATTCCGTATCACGGTGCCTCAAGGCGTGGTGGTGGCCATGGACGGGCTCGCCAAACCCAAGGAGCAAAAAGGCGACAAAGACGTGTACACGTTTGTGAGCGAGCGATCGACATTCCCCGGTTCGTTGGCTGCAGCGAAATATAATGCGCTGCCAATGACCGCCGGGAAGGTGGAAGTAACCTTCTACGTCAAAGACAACAAGCGCGACTTCATTGGGGCGCAGACCGAGACGCTGGGGAAGATTCTGGATCTGTATGCTGAAAAGTTTGGCTCGTTCCCTGGAAAGTCGCTGAAGATCGCCGTTATCGACAACGATTCCTTGTTGGGATATTCGGCTCCCGGAATGGAGTTTCTCGCTGACAGGGCGTTCGATAAGACACCCAATGCGAATCTGCTGGCGCGTGAAATCGCTTACCAATGGTGGCAGTATCTGATTGTGCCCCGCGGACCGCAGGACCTGTGGTTGAAGGAAGGCTTTGCCAACTACTCAGCGCTCCTTTATCAGGAGAGCATTTCGGGTGAAGCTGGATTTGCACGGGAGATGCAAGATACGGCTGTGGCCGCGTTGCTGCACGAAGACAAGAGCACGATCCGCGATGCCTACCAACTTCAAGTCTATTCGCCGGAATACAACTCCGTCTTGAAAAGCAAGGGCGCCTACGTGTTGTACATGCTGCGGTCGGTGCTGGGCGATGAGAACTTTTTCAAGGCAGTGAAGGAGTATGTCTACAACTTCGGCTACAAAGAAGCATCCATCCAGGATTTCAAAGCAATTTGTGAAAAGATCTCGGCCCAGGATCTCACCTATTTCTTCTCAGAGTGGATCGACCAGAACGGTGTCCCTGATCTGAAGTACGACTACACAACCTACCGCGCCAAAGAAGGCTTCAAGGTGAGCGGCACCATTCGGCAGGACATCGATACTTTTCGAATGCCGGTGGAAATCATGATCGAAACCGACGGCAAGCCTGAAGTGAAACGAATCGAAGTGGTGGGACCGGAGTCCCCGTTCACTGTCACCACTTTCGGAAAGCCCAAGTCCGCCAAGATTGACCCCAACTACAAAGTGCTGCGCAACTCCGAGCAGCTTCGCGTTGCCGCAGCTATTGCCAAAGGCGACGAGCTTCGCCGGCTTGGCGATCCCACCGAAGCCATTGCCGAGTTTCAAAAGGCGATTGAGCTCAACAAGCGGAGCTCGCTGGCTTTCTACCGCATTGGCGAGGCGTTCTTTGAGCAGCGCAGTTATAACTCAGCGGCCAATTCGTTTCGTGAAGCGCTCAACGGTGACCTGGAACCGAAATGGATCGAAGTTTGGTGTCATATCAACCTGGGCCGGATTTACGACGTCCTCGGGCAGCGTGAGCGTGCTTTAGGCGAATATCAGAAAGCCGTGGACACCAACGACGACTCGCAGGGTGCCCAGGAAATTGCGCAAAAACACATCAAGGAACCCTATAAGTACGAAGGTAGTCGCGAGGTGGTGCAGTAGGCAGCCCGCCTGTGTGAAAATGGTGTGGCTCTCTCCTTGCGGTTGCGTGTTATAGACCTACCCCTGAAGTCCCCCTTGTCTAAGGCGGGACGCGGTTTTGATCGCAAGGCTGCATGAGCAATCGAAGACCTCTGCAATCACGCTCGATCGGTTAAGACGTAGACCTGTCGCATCTCCGGGCGGAGTCATGAAGCCAACTACCTATCGCTCGTTTGTCGAACTGAAGACGTTGCTCCGTTCTGCCAAGACCAACGCCGCAGTGCCTGCCGTTAAACCCGCACCAGAACCGGTTCGAGTGTCGGCGGCCGTTCCCGACAACGAACTGTTTGAGCAGTCGATGCAGGACGTGACCCCGCTGGGCTGGAGCAGCATCTCTTCGACTCGATTGGTCCCGGTTGAGATTCCCAATCCTCGAGAGAGTGAGGATGAAGGCCTGCAGCTTTTGACTGACTTCGTTAAAGGCAGGATTCCGATCGACGTGGTGGTTAGTGGGGAGTATGTGGAAGGCGCACCCGATCCGCGCGGGAAGCTCTGGCTCGAATCTCTACGGAGCGGGCAGTTTGCAGTTCAGGCACACCTGGACCTGCATGGATTGGGCATTCTCGATGCTCGTGGTCAATTCGAAAAGTTCATACGGAACTGCCTGTGGCAAGCCCTCGGCTGCGTGCGGATTGTTCATGGCCGCGGCCAGCACTCCGCCGATGGCCATCCACTTTTGAAAGAGCATGTTCAACGATGGCTCTGCAGTCGTCGAATGAGCCGCCACATCGTGGCTTACACGTCAGCTCGCTTGCGAGACGGCGGCGGTGGAGCGCTTTACGTGCTTTTGAAGCGGAAGACTTCTTAGCTCGTTGCGCGCCTGCGATCCCGAGCGCTTCTTGAGAGCCACCTTACCGTTCACTCCCGACACGGAAATGATGGGGCCACCCGAACCCACCTTAGCTTTGAAGTTGGAACGGTTCCATTCCGAAAGAAGAGACGTCGCTGGCAGATCCGTTTCGACCTTCCCATTGATGCCGCTGGCATGAATTTCGGCATTAAGATCGCTGGCAAATTGAACATCCACTCGGCCGTTGACGCCACTGATTTTCATTCCTTCCGGATCCAGCCTAGCCACATTCACAGAAACGCTTCCATTGATGCCTGAGATCCGGTTGACTCCACCGACTTGCGTGAATTCAACTTTGCCATTCACCCCGCTTACGGAACCTCGCCCCTCAATTTCAGCGGCTTTCACGCTTCCATTGATGCCGTGGACTTCCAGGTCTACCTTGCGAGGCAGTTTCAGCATGATTTGCTGACGGACGTCGGCGTGGCGCCTGCCTTCGGAGTCGTTTTCGCCTCGAACGATGAAGCGATTGCCTGTCTGTTCGACCACCACTTTGCGATGTTCAAGGTCTTCGCGTTTCCGTGCCGACCGGATCACATGAACTTCCGCCGTTGAGCCGCTGGCTGTCTCGATCGTCACCGATCCATTGATCGCCTTGACTTCGACCTGCGACCCTGCGGCAAGTGTATAGCTTTGCCGAAATTCGTCTTTTTCAGGCCACTCAGAGTCCTGAGCGCCGAGTGCAGTCGGGGCGAGAAACAGGGCCAATCCGCAAAGCCATTTTCGTGAGGGTGATGTCATTGTGCTCATTCTATTCTCCTCTCAGGGTTTATGAAGCGGTGGGTAGGTCTGGCTAACGTCAGTCAGGCCTTGGCGATGCAGCGTTCGGAGTCAGGCTCTGGTCTTTTAGACGTCCAGACATGCCATATGGTTAGAATTCTACGAAAATGAATACGCAACGTTCCGGATGGATGTTCCAAGCAAGATTGGCAGTCCAGGGCAAACAAAAGTGAAAACTTAACCGCGAAGACCCGAAGAGCGCAAAGGGAATACAGTGTTGAGTGAACGGAGGCGGTGCAGCGGAGGTGAGAGCCCAAGTCTCGCTTGGGCAAGAACGGAAGCTTCTCGGAAGCCTAACCTCTCGAAACCGTACTAGCTACAAGAGCTCATCGGTTCGGACTTGGTGTGCGTCCTCTCTCTCAGCGACCTTCGCGCCTTCGTGGTTCCTTCGGTCCCTTCGGGGACATCAATTGGCGTCCCGGGCACAACGAAAACCCAGGAGCGGCGAGCCGTGATCAGGAAGCTCTTTTTGGCGGACCAGACAGCGGGCACCTTGCGCGCTGGAAGAGTGATTGCCTCCCCGCACGGTTCGAGCGCCGGTTGCTTTCGAATCCTCGCGACCGTCTGAGCCGGAATACGGGTAGGGCATATATAGGGAACTGGTCCATTCGCTGACATTTCCTGTCATATCGAACAAACCGAACTCATTCGCCGGATAGGAGCCAACTGCGCTGGTTTTTTGCGTACCCGAATTGGCTTTTTGCGGATCGAAAGCATTCCCATACGCGTAGCGATAGCTATTCGGACCCTTGGCAGCACGCTCCCATTCGGCCTCAGTTGGCAATCGTTTGCCGGCCCATCGGGCATAAGCTGTGGCATCAGCCCAGCTCACCTGAACCACCGGATGTTTTTCCAAGCCCTTTGGAAAATTCTTCGACGCCCAATAAGGTGGAACTGTATGCGCAGTGGCATCACAAAACTGCTTGTACTCTTCGTTCGTCACCTCATGCTTGTCGATAAAGAACTCCTTGAGTTCGACACGATGCAGCGGCTTGTCGATATCGTCGGCTTGATCCGATCCCAGCGTCACACTCCCCTCCGGCACCAGCATCATCCCGTCGACTTCTTTCTTCTCCTCAGAGGCGGCAGGCTTGCGCCGCAACACGGGCCGGTCTGAGCTTTCCGGTTCCGAGCGGCTGGAGGGAACACTGGATGGAGAACCAGTACTGGCAGGCCGGCGGGAGCCGTCTTTCCGTCGATAGATGACAACGTCATCGTCAGTAGTCGGCTGACTTACCCGGCCTCCGGACGTTGATCCCTGAGGCGAGGTTGTGGCGCTCTGTTCCGGTTCATCTCCCTGACGGCGTTTCAACACCGGCCGATTTCGCGGCAGCTCGTCGGCATCTTCTGCTTCTTCCTTTGCCTTCGGAGCTTCTGTGCGAGCGGATGGCTTTGCTTCAGGCGGCGGTGTGGCGGCAGGTGGTTTGGTGGGAGGGGGTGTGGCGGCTGGTCCTGCCGCAGGTGGCACAGGAACAGATGGAGCAGGAGCTCGTGGAGCCTCGGCCGCCGGCTTCGTGCCTGGGGACGGAGCCGGCTTCCCGAGAATCGCCTGGTTGCGTTCCTTGCTCTGTTCGGTCCGCTCGACAAATTCCCTGGCCTGTCTTGAATAGAAGCGTCCCTCCACCTCAGACAGGTTGGAATAGGTGATGGTGGCTTCAATAGGGCCGGCCTGTGTTCGCTCAACCTTCGAGAGCACGCCTCCAAAATAGTATTCGCGGCTCGATGAAAACACCTTCAAATCAAAGGGTGGCAGATCGAAAAGCCTGACCAGCTGTTTGCCGTCATTGCCAAGGCTCAACACCGCGCTTTTGCGGCTCTTGCCTTCCAGCCGGAGAAACCTCCCTTTGCCAAACGCCAGTCGATCGTAGCTCTCAAGCTTGGTTCCACTCGTCAACTCCGGCTCGATCGCTCGAATCCAGTCGACGGTCACTTCGAGTTCTTGATGATTTTCCTGGGCCTGCGCATCGTTTGCCGGGACCCAGAGTGCCCAGATCAACAAGGCAGCGCTGAAGGACTTCGGCCATGCCATACTTCACCTCAAAAATACGGTTTCTCCTCAAGCGACAGCATCTAAGGAGTAAGCAGATGCTTGGCCAACCGCAGAAGTTGGTTGCCTCCCTGCGTAAGCTTCAACAAGAGACGTTTACCAGGAGCCGGCTCGGGCGTTCCAAACGCCCCTATCTCAGCAGCTCCGTGAAAACTTCGTTCGAAAGCATCCAACCACGAGGGGTCAGGCGGAAACGATCTGGCACCACCTCGACCAGACCCGCATCGTTGAGATGCGCAATTTGACGGCGATACTTTTCGCGCAAATCGAAACCAAACCGGGTTCGAAACTCATGCAGTGGAATGCCGTCGGTGAGTCTCAGACCAAGAAAGAGGGCTTCTTCCTCATGCTCAGCAACACTCAAGTGGCTGTGATAGTCAATCGCGTGACGGTGCTCGTGAATCCGTTCGATATAGCGCCCGACACTCCTCTCATTACCCCAGCGTCTGTCCGCAAAGTACGAATAGGCTCCGCACCCAAACCCAATGAACGGCTGATTGGTCCAGTATTTCAGATTGTGTCGTGACTGCCGTTCAGGCAGGGCAAAATTCGAGATTTCATACTGACGGTAACCCAGTTCGTTGAACCGATTCACCGCTAGCTGGTAGAACTCAGTTACCAACTCATCGTCCGGAAGAGGAATATCAGGCAATGTTGGCGACGGAATCGCAGACGGCACGTCTCCCGCAGTATTTGTCAGTAGAGCTGAGCCAGCAGCGCTCCTTTTGCCATAAACCGTTCCAAACCGAGTGTTCTCATGAATCTCCAGCAGATACATTGAAATGTGCTCTGGCCCGATCTTCTCGACGGCCTGAAGGTTCTCCTGCCAATCCACCAGCCTCTGACCCGGCAATCCAGCAATCAGGTCGAGGCTGGCGTTTTGAATTCCAGCTTCGCGATAGAGAGACCAGGTGGCGAAAGAGTCTGCAACGGAATGGCTGCGTCCAATGCGTTTCAACATCTCATCCTGAAACGTCTGCATACCCATGCTGACACGGTTGACTCCAGCTTCTACGTGTTGTTGCACGCGTTGTGGGTTCACACTGCCAGGATTCACCTCCAGCGTCACTTCAGGGCGGGCCGACATGGCAAACACCTCACCCACCAGGCACAGCAATCCAGCGATGTGTTTCGGGTCGATCAGCGAAGGGGTCCCACCGCCGAAGTAAACGGTGTCCACCTCAAAATCGCTCAACGGCAACGAAGCCTGGCCGAATTCCGCCAGCAGACTCTTCACTCCTAGAATCTCTTCGCGGAGAGCGGACAAATACGGCAACACCAACGATTCAGGATAAACGCCGGAAGCAAAGTTACAGTAGTCGCACTTGGTCGAGCAGAAAGGGATATGGATGTAGATGCCAAGAGGAGAAAGCATTAGGAAGGAACTCTCACAGGTTGCTGTCCCACGCAGCGACCTGAAACGACCCAAAAAACGACAAGGCCGATCTTGAAATACACAACGAAAGACTACCGCTTTTCAGCCTTCGCTGCGTTAGGGCCGGTTTTTCAAAAGATTCTGGTTGGCGCGGGAGAGCAACAGCTCTTTTGTGGAGGCGGCTTGAGGGTAGGTCGCGCCGCCAAACATTGGTTTTAACTTGGGATGGTCGGCCTTACCGGCAAGCTGGGCGTTCAGCGTGTCTATTCTACCGCGCACGCGACCGATGACGGCATCGACCCCCGTGTCGCCCGACTCGGGCAGCACAAAGGCGAATTCATCGTAGGCATAGCGGGAAATAAAATCAATTTGTCTGCAGCAAGAACGGAGCAGGCGGGAAATGGATTTCATCACATTGTCACCGTTCAAGACAGTAACTTCCACCTCCGCTTCCTGGAGTGACTTCAAGCCGCCGATCTGGGTTAGGAGCAATCCGCAGGTGTGATTAAAACGGCCGGACCGGGTAATCTCGTGCGAGAGCAGCAGGTGAAAATAGCGATTCGTGAAAAGGCCTGTTTCCTCGTCGAAGCGCTGAACTTCCATCTGATGCTTTTCCACCTTCAGCTTGCGATCCAGAATCCGCTTCTCGATCAGCCGGTTTACGGACTTGCGGAGCTGCTCGACGCCAAAGGGCTTGGTAAAGTATTCCGCGGCTCCGAAACGCATGGCCGTCACCGCAGTTTCGACCGTAGGGTAGCCGGTGATGATAATGACGTCACTGTTTGGATTGATGACCTTGGCCGCCTTCAGCAAGCCCATGCCATCAAAGTCCCGAATCTTGATGTCGGAAATAATAATGCCGAAGTCTTCTCGCTTGATGAGATCCAAAGCCTCCAACCCAGAGGAGCAAACGGTGGTTGGCACGTGTTCGGTCTTGAGGATCTCGTCGATAAGGCCGCGGATGTTGTCGTCATCATCGGCGATCAATACTTTGGTATTCCGTTTTTCGAAATCGATGATGGTCTCCTTACTGAGTTCCATCCGATTCCCAGCAGACTCTGTGGAGCTGGCCGCGTTTTTCCTAAGTTCCTCCATCTGACACCTCCAACCTGAATGAGTCCGCTTGTGCGCCAGAGCTGGCCAAAACAAAGATAGATCAACACATGACGCGGAAAAGCATCTTACCTTGGGCAGAAATCAGGCGCAATTGCTTTTTGGGCGGGACGCTTCCCTCGAACTCCAATCGGAATGCTGCGGATTACCAACCCTGAGTCCGTCCGCCATCATATTGCCAGCGGCTGAGAACCACTTTGCTGCGGGTATAAAACCGGATACCTTCCGTTCCTTGCACGTGGAGGTCGCCGAAGAAAGACTGGTTCCAACCTGAGAAAGGAAACAAGGCCATCGGCGCCGGAACGCCTACGTTGACTCCCACCATGCCACAACGGATGTCGCGGGCAAACTGCCTGGCTGCTCCGCCGTTTTGCGTGAAAATCACGGCACCATTCCCATACGGCGACTGGTTGGCCAAGGCCGTGGCCTCACTCAAACTTTCAGCCCGCATCACTGAGAGAACGGGACCGAAAATCTCCTCTCGGGCCACCTTCATTCCCTGTCGTACACCGTCGAAGATGCTCGGACCTACGAAAAACCCCTGTGTCTGTCGTGTCAGCGCCAAATCCCGTCCATCCTGTACGAGCTTCGCACCTTCCCTGCCCCCCAACTCCAGACTGAGCAAAACACGCTCTCGCGCCGCCGGGTCGATGAGGGGACCCATCCCCGCCAACTCATCTTCATCGGTCGGTCCGACACGGAGGTCCGCGGCTGCCTTGCCGAGCCGCTCCAACAAGGGTTCCGCCGCGCGACCCACAGGCGCAGCCACGCTTCCGGCCATGCAGCGCTGCCCCGCACATCCGAAAGCCGCGCCCATGATGGCGGCGGTCGCGGCATCCAGGTCAGCGTCCGGCATAACGATCATGAAGTTCTTGGCTCCGCCCGCTGCCTGTACTCGTTTGCCGTTGGCCGTGCCTTTCTCGTAAATGCTTCGGGCGACGGCTGTCGATCCTACGAAACTGATCGCTGCCACGTCGGGATGCACCAACAAAGCGTCCACGGCCTCCCGGCCGCCGTGAACCACGTTGAAAACTCCGGGTGGCAAACCTGCCTCCAGAGCAATCTCAGCCAAGCGGATGGCCGTAAGAGGAACTTTGGGGGAAGGTTTCAACACAAATGTGTTTCCGCAGGCGATTGCCAGTGGGTACATCCACATCGGAACCATGGCGGGAAAGTTAAACGGTGTAATCCCAGCACAAACACCCACTGGCTCCATCGACACATGGCCGTCGATGCCGCGCGCCACGTTGCCCAGGGCCTGACCCATGATCAGCGACGGAATGCTGCAGGACAACTCGACGACTTCAATCCCGCGCCGCACATCGCCCCGTGCTTCTTCAAGAGTCTTGCCGTGCTCACGTGTCACCAGCCGAGCCAGACTCTCAAACTGTTCTTCAAGCAGGGCTTTGTAGCGAAACAGAATGCGAGCACGTTCCACAACCGGGGTCTCTGCCCAGCCAGGCAGGGCTTTCCTGGCCGCTTCTACGGCCTGACCCACTTCGGCTGCTGTCCCTGCTGGCGCCTGAGCGATGACCTCGCCGCGCGACGGGTTGTAGACAGGCGTGGCACCCGTTGCGTCTGCGGCCACCGCTTTTCCTGCGATCAAATGAGCACAAAGACTCGACATGCGTCATCCTCCTGGGGTTGGGTCGTCTCATCCGTCTCAAACCGGAAGCACAGGCGATCTGGTGGCTCCAACGAAAGTCAAAGGCAGAGTATAGCTCCGCGGTTTTTGAACGGCGACAATTGTTTGGCTGGGGGGAGGTTCCTCGAAGGCGACGGGCGCTAGCGGCGTGACTGACTGCGGATGAGTTATTCAAACTTGCGAATGGGAGGCATCCTGATCATTTCAGCAAACGTGCTTCTTGTTGCTGGTGGCAGTAGGTGCAATCAACACTGGCCTCCTTCGCTTTGTGGCAATTGATGCAAGCACCCATCGAAATGTCGCCTTCGAGAAAGAGCCTGTCGCGCTCCGCAACTTGCCCGTGGCACTGGTTGCACGCGCTCCCCGTAGTCAGGTGTGACCTGTGGCTAAACCTCACATCGCCGGGAATCTGGTAGATGCGAGTCCACCGGATCTCGCGATTGCTCTTGGCAGCCGTGGCAAGCTTCTGAATCTCCGGGCGATCGGCGCCGATCACCGCATGGCATTGCATGCAGGTTGAGGCGGCGGCGATGTTCATGGCCTCGCCCGGATCGGGATTCGGATGACACTGGCTGCACTTCAGCTCCAGTGTTCCGGCGTGCATCTTGTGACTGAAGGCAATTGGCTGCTGCGGGGGTGGAGGAGGTTGCTTCGCGGTCTGCCCCAGGACGGCCGCAACACAAGAAGCCATCAAGCAGAGTTGGACAAGAACCCTCATCGACTCACAGATCCCCTTTGCGCAGTTGTTCGGCAAGGTACTCCGATGCGCGCATGGCTAATGCCACGATCGTCATGGTCGGATTCTGCGAGCCTCCAGTGACAAAGCTACTGCCATCCACGACAAACAGGTTCTTGATGTCGTGGCTTTGATTCCACTTGTTGAGGACACTGGTCTTTGGATTGTCTCCCATGCGGCAGGTGCCGAGTTCATGGATACTGTGGCCCGGTGGAAACATCTTTTCATTCTTGTGGAGCACCTCAAAACCAGCTGATTGACACACTTCAGCCAGCGTATCCACTGCATCCTTTGCCATGTTGAACTCGTTGTCTGTGTAGCGAGCGCGTACGTTCAGGGCCGGAATGCCCCAAGCGTCAACAACGTTCTTGTCGATACGCACATGGTTCTCATAACGAGGCAATACCTCTCCCATGGTCGTGGCGGAAAACCCTGCACCACGGCAACTCTCAAGGGTCTTTTGCAGCTCTTCGCCCCAGGAAGGAAAGAATTTGGCATCGGGAGTTCCGCCGGTATTGAAATCAACTGCGTAGCCCCGAATGAAATCCTTTTGCTTCGTGGCAAGGTTACGGAAACGGGGGATATAACCGGCCGAGCCGATCGTCCCTCGCGGAGCCTTGCCATCGCGGGCGTCTGGAAACAGCGCCACCACACTGTTGCTGATGTAAAACTGATCGTGCAGATAGTGACCGAGCGCGCCGCTCGAATTTGCAATCTTTGAGTTGAGCAGCAGCCGTGTACTCTCGAGACAGGAAGCTCCGACAACAACCACCCGAGCCTTCGCGTGAAGCTCGCGACGGGAGCGCCGGTCAACAAAGTGCGCCCCATTGACCAGGCCTGTTTTCTTGTCGACGGTGATTTCGCGGACCACTGCGTTCGGCACGATCGTGAGGTTTCCAGTTGCCAGCGCATCGGGCAAGAGCAGATTGATCGAACTCGCCAGTTGGCCATTGCCAAGGGCGCGTCTGATTTTGGTCACGGGAATACCACGATCCCTGGCTGCGGCGGCGAATCGCTGAGTGGCTTCGCTATCGGGAGACTTATCCTCGACGAAGATGCCGTCGGGAAGTTGAGGTAACCCCTCTTTGCGCCCGGAGACGCGATAGATTGTCTCCACGCGGTCGTAGTAGGGCGCGAGGTCTGCGTAGCTGATGGGCCAATTTTCACCGTACCCATCATGATCTTTGGCTTTGAATTCGTAATCGCTCAAGCGAAACGACATGCGGGCCCAAAACATCGACTTGCCCCCGACCAAGCGCACACGCACCCAGTTGTAGGGTTCCTTTGCATCATGTGTGTAGGGGTTTTGCTGCTCATCGGCCCAAATGTTGGCGTTGAATTCCGTCGCCTGAAACACGCGGGGTAGTCGGCCCGGTTTGCCAAATCCGCGATAGGGCAGTTCATGAACAGGCTTGAGCGCCCTGTGACGTGCAAAGTCGACGGGAGGCCCGGCATCGAGCATCAGGCAATTCACGCCTTTTTGGGTAAGCGTGTGTGCCGCCATACCTCCGGAATGCCCGGAGCCAATAATGAGTACATCGTATTCCTTTGAGGTCATCCGTTTTTTCCCGCCGCTCCCCAACTCTATTCGATGGGATACCAATACTGCCCTACGCCACCTCCGCGACGGCCAGTTGACGCCGTGCTGGCGTTCCATTCTTGCGAATTGATCGTCGCTGTTCGCACATCTTGCTTCGCTGCCCGCAGAAACCTCGTCAACGGATCGGCAGGTGGCTCATAAGTCCAGGGCTGCCGCAAGGGTGCAAGCAAGCTCTCGGCTTGGGTTGATTCAAGCTCTGCGAAGGATCGGTCGAAGCGCTTCCTGGCTTGCGCATTCAGAGCGTCGAGACCGATCCGATACAATTGCTGCCGATCAGGCAGGGAAGATCCGATGAGAAAATCGAGGAACTCCGGCACGTGTGTGTCCAGCGCTCCTGGAACCCCCTTGAGTGATGGCATGAGGAGATCACTCAGTTTCTGCAGCGCCGCAAACTGTTGGGCGTTGAAGAAACCTGGCACCATCTCCGCGGCAGCATCCGCAACCGTGGACTCGAGCCTCGGAAGCTCACCTACCGCAGAAGCCGCAGCGGCTGTGGGGGTAGCGGAGACAGGATTCGAAGTCGCAGCAGGCTGCTGGGCAAGCAATGCAGGAGCAGCAGGTACCGCAACCATCGCTTTTAAGAATCGTCGTCGTTTCATAAAAGTTCAATGTAGCATCGAGGTGTAGACGACGAGAGCCGTTTCGTCGTTTCCACGAAGGATATGTTGACCGAAAGGATTCTGGAACTGAGGCAGCCTGAAGGCTGAACTCTAAACGAACTACTTGCTGCGTTTTGCAACAATGTCATATTCCGCAAAGTCGCCAACCTTGCGTCTTAAACGAATTTCGTCGCCAGCAACTTTGCCCTTGTGCTCAATACGCAACTCATTGCCTTCCACTGTCACCAATTCGACGAAGGAGATGTCGTCACCACTGATTTTGCCTTCCTTAATTTCAGTGCTACCACGCTCGCTCTGAGTCGCCGTTCCAGTGAGCGTTGTGCCATCGACTTTAAATTCGTAAACGTACCTTTGGCGCCCGATCGGGCTGTCGAACTCCGAAGTCCACTTGCCGCTGACATCAGCAGCAAATACCACAGCTGCCGCAGCAAACAGTAACATCCCCACGACGAGAGATCGTTGCACCATCATGCCACTCCTTTTGCACGAGCCAGTATTTGCGGTAGCCACGATTGGCGCGTAGCCGGCGCCTGTCGTGGGTTTTCGGCCGATTCAGCCACAAACCCGCGACAAACGCAGGAACGCGTCAATCGTGAATTCGCAGTAGATGTTTCATCCTGGGTTAGAGAGCGTCGTCCAAGTTCAGAGGTTTTATTGTACACTTTCTCAACTGCTTTTCCTGCAAAGCAAAACAGGTCTGCAGTCCGACTGGAGGGGCTGTCCCTTGCGACCGACTTCTTGATTGGGCAGTTACGTCAAGGCGACACCCCAACTGAATCGCAACTCGAAAGTAGGGCTGCTTGAGAACAACAAGAGAGAAAGGTGAAACGTCTTATGGCAATGTCGAACGGTCTTCTCCGAAACGTCTGGGTGCTTTGCTTCTGGCTTGGTTCCAGCGTGGTTGCTGCCGCAGGCGAGCCACCCGTCGCGCTGCTCTGGCCCAATGGGGCTCCCGGTTCTGACGGAAAGGTAGCCGAGGAAGTCACCAGACTAAGTTCGGGTGGTGAACGTGTCGTCTCCAGCGTCCATCGTCCTTCGTTGACTGTCTATCTTCCCTCGAAGGAATCCGCAACGGGCGCCGCCGTCGTCATTGCACCCGGCGGTGGCCATCGTGAGCTCTGGACCGACCATGAAGGTCACAACCTTGCAAAGTGGCTGAGCAGTCGCGGCGTCGCGGGCCTTGTCCTCAAATACCGCCTGGCCCGAGAGAAGGACTCGACTTACACAATCGAAGGGCACGCGCTCGCAGACACGCAGCGAGCCATCCGCCTTGCACGAAGTCGCGCGGCCGAGTGGGGCATCGACCCCGACCGTATCGGTGTTATGGGTTTTTCAGCGGGAGGAGAGCTCGCGGCCCTCGCCAGCGTACGGTACCAGGCCGCGGGCGAGAATCCAACGGACCCGATCGAGAGGCAGAGCTCGAAACCCGCCTTCCAGGCGTTGATCTATCCAGCGATTCCTCGCGACATGCCGCTTTCCAAGGAAACACCGCCGGCGTTTCTGGCGTGCGGGGAAAATGATCGGCAGAATATTTCGCAAGGCCTGCCCGAGCTTTATCTGGCCCTTAAGCGCGCTGGCGCTTCGGCCGAGTTGCATGTCTACGCAGGCGTTGGACACGGGTTTGGGATGCGCGAGACAACCAAGGGTGCGGTTGCCGCCTGGCCCGCGCGTTTCCATGAATGGCTGGACTCCAACGGTTTCCTAAAAAGCAAATGACTGGTCCGCACTCGGCCGATCTATCTTGACTGACGACTGTCTCTGCGCCGGCCTGCCATACACTTCGATCCAATCCAATCGCGAGCAGGCAACGCTTCTCCCGCCCGGCATCAAATCGGTAAATCCAATTTCTTCAATCCTGCTCAGGTCAGGCGCGTTTACCCATTCACCTTCGACAATCGTCTTGATATCCAACCGGCGCCACCGGATGTCGGGGACATTAAACTCACGGATACGCCAATCAGTCGACGCAGCATCATATTGGTCGCTCACCAGCCATTGGCCGCCAGCAGTTTTGAGAATGATTCGCAGCATGCGAAAGCCCGCCTGTTTGCTGCGCCAGCGGATCTTGCCCAGACCTGTCAGATCAACCTGGCTCTTTTGGTTGCGCAGGCTGAGAGCCCAGTTCCCTTCCGCTTCGCCAGACCAAATGTAATAAGGGTCGTCTGCAGGTCGATCGTGATGGCTCTTCTTGATCCCGGCTTCTCCCGGGCCATGCCGAGTGACAAGCAAATCCGGATGGCTCACGTGCTCTTGCGTCACTGGCGTGGCCGCAGGAATTTCCTTCCAGTCCTCACGAAAGAACAACCCTGGGCGCTCCTGCGCAAAAATCGGCGAGCCAGCAACGCTGAGAGATAGAATCGCAAACAACCAGATCTTCATAGGTCCTCCGAGAGAAACGTGTTCAGGAATGTGGGAGCCGGCCTCCGGACGGCGATTTGGCTTTGACAAATTGCATCCGTCATAGCGGCACAGTGCATTCGCCGTCCGGAGGCCGGCTCCCACATTAGGCGGATGTTTACAGCTCTCACGGCACTTTCAATTCATAGCCATGAAGATGCCGCGAGTGCAATTGAAACGCCTGGTACAAAGGTTCACTGCCGTAACGGACGTCCGGTGTGAAGTGAAAACTCCAGGATTCGTTATCCAATAGTAAAGCGAGTTTTTCACCGCGAGGTGTTTTGGGCGAAAGCCTTACCAAACTCGACCTCTCTTGCGCACCCGTCCATTCACGCTGCTTTCCTTCCTGAATATCCGCCACCTCTTCGATCCAGGTCGAGTCTGAGTACACTTTGCAGCGGTACCAATTGTTCTTGTCGAAAGGATCCATTCCCTGAACCATCTTCACCCAAAGCGTCGCTTCCTCGCCCGGTTCCAACACCCCATTTCCGTTGCCCTTCCCTTCTGTCACAGTTCGCTCGATGGACTTTCCTCCTCCTTGATTTCCCTGCTGGTGGAACACCTTCAGCGTTACCGTGCGACCATCCAGCACCTCGACAGCGGCTGGTTTCGGAAGTATCTTCGGGAATGACGAGCAGATCTAAATCGCGCGTTACTTCGTGCCAGCCGTCGTAAGTCAACTTGATTGAACGCGCAAGGGTTCAAAGTATCCGTTTCCCGAGGTCAACCGCATGCTGAAATGTTGTGAGACATCGGCGACCGCGCCAGGCTCAATTTTCGGCAGTGTGGCCGTGCGGCTCAGAAACTGTACCGTTGGATATTCGCTGCTGGCCTCAATCTTCACCTCGGTCATCGCCTCACCCCTGGGGTTGTAGACTCGAAGGGGTAGCGCGACCGATGTTTGCGGCAACAGCCTGAGTTTGTCTTTCGTTGTCCAGGGCAGCAGAACCGGCGGCTCCCCGCCGGTTCCCGGCCCGATGAAGCTTAACTGGTGGCCGGAGCCGTCCACGGTGAACTCTAGCCTTCCGTCAGCGTCCGCGGTTGTCTGCAGCTTGGTGGTTTTGCCTGTTGACAGTTGGAAATCGAGAATCGCGTAACTCTTGTGGGCGCTGTACCGAGGAGCGGTTTGAATCGTGATCCTGCGCCCGCTGACCGCTGGCCCATCAGGCGCCCAGCGTCGCGTCGTAACGCGTAGCCCGCCTTGCGTCACATCATCAAGTTGTGTGAACCCGGCCTCAGCCCCCTCAGCCCGAACCCGCAATCCCCACACTTCGAACTCCTGATAAGCATTGGAGGTACTCCACGAATCCGGCACGTTGTTCAACTTTGGATTCTCAAACGCGCGAACGTGAAATTCGAAGGTTTCCGCGATCGACGTGGCCCAATGCCGGTGGTACTCATCCTGCCGATACTCAAAGTCCACAGCCTGCGCCCTGGCGTAAGCGTCGCGAGTCTCCTCGTGATATTGACTGATATAGTCGCCGCTCGCCCGCACCAGCCGCACCATGCTGTGAGCATGGCTTGAAACATGATCCTTCGGCCTCCACAGCACTCGACGCCCCTTGTCACCTGTGTGGAACTCTGGACCCGGATTGAAGGCCGAAGCACTACCGATGAGATGGGGATAGCGCGCACTCAAATACAGACTCATGAAGCCGCCCATGCTCAGCCCCGCGGTGGCGCGATGCCTGCGATCGCTGAGAGTGCGATACGCGCTGTCGATATGAGCCACGAGTTCCAGGAAGTAGGCACCGAAATCGAAGTCCCCTCCTTCGGGCCGCACATCATAAGGGGAGCCACCGTAAAAGCCTGTGTAGTCCCGTGCCACATAGCCGTCCGCGCACACCACGATGACGTCATGCTTGGAAACAAACGTCACCATCTTCGGGATGGTGTCCGTTCCATTGTCGTACTTCTCAACGGTGTAGCGATCGCTGTGGCCGTGGAAGTAGTAAATCACCGGATAGGTCTTGCCGCTGGTTTCGTAGTCCGGCGGCAAGAGAATACGGTAGTTCCGCGATTCACTAAACACCTTCGAAGGATGCGCACGATCGTAAAACGTCTGACCTGCAAAGGCTGGGACGAAGCGCTCATCAGCAAGCAGACAGTTAGACAAAGATATGAAGGAAAGCATTTGTGAGGCGTGCATGAGCTGTCTTGATCAGAAGGTCAGGTGAATCCTTTGAGACAGCGGAAGTCACTTTAGCTGAATTTCCTGCTCGCGTTCAAGGATGCTAGCTGTCGACAGGGTCTGAAAAGCCACAATGCCAGTGCATCTGGGAGGGCGAGTGCTCCAGCCGAGCTGTCTGTTCGGAAGAGGCGCCGCTGGAGCCAAGCTCTGGCCCTCCCATCATCCTCGAAAGTCCGCTGGCGCTGGAGCCCAAAATCTGTTACTTCTACATGACAAGCAACCGGTTTCTGGGCTTCCTCTCACGTTTCTGCCCAAGCTAGAACACCCTTTCAGGAGGTCGAATTGCCATGGCATCCCTAACTCGGCGTGACTTTGTTCGAAGCACGGGCCTGAGCGGCGCAGCTTTGATGGCCCCAATGCTGAAGACAAATTTCGCAAATAGTCCCAACGAAACGATACAGGTCGCGGTAATGGGTATCCGTTCTCGTGGCACAGCACACGCCAGGACACTGGCCAAACTTCCCAACGTGAATGTCGCCGCCCTTTGTGACATCGACGAACGGCTGCTGCCCAAATTGGCCGACGATGTGGAGAAGATTTCCGGGAAGCGACCCAGAACTGAAACCGACATCCGCAAGGTCTTGGAGAACAAAGAAATCGACGCCATCTCCATTGCTGCTCCCAACCACTGGCACGCATTGGCCACGATTTGGGCCTGCCAGGCGGGCAAGCACGTGTACGTTGAGAAGCCTGTCTCCTACAACATTTTCGAAGGACGCAAGATGGTTGAGGCGTCGAGGAAATACGACCGGATCGTCCAGACCGGTACTCAGAACCGGACTTCTCCGCTGGTTCGATCGGCCATGGATTTTCTGCACGCGGGCAAACTTGGGAAAATCTACATGGTGAAGTGCGTCGTCTTTCATCCTCGCGAATCGCTGGGCCGCAAGCCAAACACCGCCGTTCCGCCCGGTGTGCACTACGACCTCTGGGTCGGGCCGGCTCCTTGGCGGCCGTATAACGAGAATCGCTTTCACTACAATTGGCACTGGTTCTGGGACACCGGGAATGGTGAGACGGGAAACAACGGTCCACACTATACCGACGTGGCGCGTTGGGCGTTGCAGAAGTATGAGCATCCCAAGCGCATCCAGAGCATGGGGGGTTACGACGTCTTCGACTGCGACCAGGAGACGCCGAATACACAGATGTCCATGATGGAGTATGCCGATGGGTCGCGCGTGCAAATGGAGGTTCGCGGTCTGTATACGAACGCGGAAGATGGCATTCGCATGGGGCTGCTGTTCTACGGCTCGGAAGGCTGGATGCATCTGGGCGGCAGTGAATGGAAGACCTACTATGGCCGGAAGAATGAGCCCGGCGAGCAGCGTTCTGACAAGGGAGACGAACACACGGCCGACGTGAAACTTACAGAAGATGGAGCGCATTTCTGGAACTTCATTGAAGCGGTCCGCGCCAACAAGCGCGAGTTGCAGACTGCCGACATTCTGGAAGGGCACCTATCCGCATCGATGTGTCATCTGAGTAACATTGCTTATCGAACGGGCCGGCAAGTGGTGTTCGACTCCGCCAACGAGTGCTTCCATGGAGATGCCGAAGCCAGCAGCCTGCTGCGGCGTGAATACCGCCTTCCCTTCGTTGTACCAGAGAAGGTGTAAGGTCCCCCTTAACAAAGGGGGAAAGCAAGGCGCTGGCGACAATCGTCGCGGCGTTTTCAGGGGGTTGTGCTGCCAAGTGCTGGAAAGCCGCCCCGAAAACCCCCTGGCGCTACGCGACCAGCGTCGCTCTGCGCAGCCCCCTTTGCTAATGGGGAATGTTCTGCGTCGTCGTTCTTTGCATGGGAAGATGAAAAAAACCCTCCTCTCGCTAACCCTTCTCGCCTGCCTGCTCACAGAACCACCCCTCTACGCTGAATCCCACGTCGTCTCCGGGCCGCTGGTCGTCAGCGACAATTGGCCGGAGTGCACCAGCCTCCAAACCTGGATGCGCGACATCATGCGGCTGGAGAATGTGCAGAATGCCAGCGAGACGGCTCAAGCCAAGGTGTTCTTTCGCTGGCTGCGATTGTTCTCCAAGATGGCCACCGGTGGCATGATTCAGGCTCACGAAGGGTTCTATGGAAAAGAACGCTACGTTCAGGATGCTCACAAGAACCTGTTCGTGTATGGCTGGGGTTACTGCGACACTCACAGTCGAATTGCTGAGGCTGCGTGGAGTGAATACAAGAAAGATCGCAGTACGGCTGAGCGCGTCATCACGCAGCATCCCGACGGTGGCTATCACACGATGTACCGCCTCAAGCTCGATGGTCACTACGGCGCCTTCGACGCAAGGTATGGATACTATCTGATCGAGCGGGATGCGCCTGACGCGCGGATCCTCGATTGGGCCGAGGTGGGAGTGGATGAGAACATCCTCAAGAACAAGGCCTACAAGCACCGCAGCCAGCCGTTTTTTGAATACTTCGGCAAGGAATGGGACCGAGCACTGGCTATCGAGCCAAAATACTTCCAGACCGAGGATGCTTGGACGAAGGCTGGCAGCCCCAAGGAAAACGTATTCGGAAACGGTCAGTACGTCATGGGCACGCCGCTTCACGACATGAGCTTCCAGTTGCCCGAAGGGACCACAATTGAGCGCTTCTGGAGAAGTGCACCCGGAAAGTTCTACGTGCCTGCGGGATTTAACTCGAAGGGTGAAGAACCGTTTCTTCCTTCGGGTCGTTTTTATCGTGTGACCCAAACGATGCTTAACGGCAACTGGGTAAAGTTCGATCCCAACTATCAACTCGCCAAAGCCTACGTTGAGACCGTCCCAAGCGACCAGAACTACAACGCTGACGTAGCGGGCGGAAAAACCCTTGGCCAGGCCTGGGGCAGAATGACCTATGAGCCGGACTGGAAGAATTCCGACTTCCTGAAAGTCTCGGCCATCGAGACGGATCTGTCTCACCAAACGATCTCACCGTATCTACGCCCCTTAGATCGCACTGGTGGCGGCTCCGCGACTTTTGACTTCTACTCTCCCTACGTCCTCGTCTCGGGAGTATTGACGGGTGAGTGGATCGGATCCAAAGACGACGGATTCCGCATCGATCTGCGCACACTGGAACCCAAAGCAGCGGGTCGTGAGCCAACCCGACGTGTGGTCGTCTTGGCAAACGTTGTCCTCAAGACCCGGTGCGTTTCAGATCCTGTTGGGAAAGGAGCGCTTCAACGGAAAAGACGTGAGCATTCACGGAACCTATCGCTTCCAGCTGCGTTTCTCAATCGCGCCGAACGCAGCCAGAAAATTCTGATGTCGGACTCAACAGCCTGAAGCTTGAAACGGCCTTTGAAAACGGCATCATGTCCATTCCCCGCATTACGGCGGGGAAGAACACCATCCATTTCAAAGTCGCAGACGCGGCCAGCGTGAAAGGCCCAATGGAAGTCGTTTATCGGTATCAGACCAATTCAGGAGAAAGACAGCATCGACAGGTACTCCATCCGAGCGATTTTCTGAAAAACGAGGCAAGCTACTCGTTCGACGCTCCCAATCTCATCCGCTGCAATTCGATCCTCATTCGCTACTGACTTGCAATTCCAATAGGGTCACCGAAGCACTCAAACGGGTTATGAATCGCTGCGGAAGTGGATGTCTGCAGATACGGATTAGGCCGAAGCGTACGCCTGCGGTTAGAATAGCCCAATGAATTTCGAGTGGGATCGTCGGAAGGCCGCATCGAATGCACGCAAACACGGAGTCACCTTTGAAGAAGCCTCAACCGCGCCTCCGAGATCCCCTTTCGGCTACGGCCCGTGATCCGGATCACTCCTTGGTGGAAAGTCGCTTCGTAACACTTGGTGTTTCTTTGTACGGACGGTTGTTGGTCGTTTCCCACACGGAGCGGGAGAACAGCATTCGTATCATCAGCGCGCGTCTTGCAACGAAGGGTGAAAGAAACATTCATGAAGAAGCCTAAATCATCGAGGGTGGATGAACTCCGCCCGGAGTACAAGAGATCCGATTTTGGAGAGATTGTTCGCGGAAAGTATGCGCGACGGATAGGCCAATCGACTAACGTCGTTGTACTGGCTCCCGAGGTGGCAAAGGCTTTCCCCAACGACAAAGCTGTAAACGACACCCTTCGCTCGCTCCTAAAGCTTGCCCAAGGATCGTCGCGTAATCGTCCGTCCAAGCGAGTCCGTCGCACAGCCTGAGGTTCTCTTCGTCGTACGGCCGCCGGCTGGCCAAAGATGGGCGCACAGTCGAGTTGACACATGCGCTCGGTAGAACATTCCTAGCACATGTGTTCGCGGTGTTGGTCCGGTATTGAACCCCGTCTTGTGGAGAAGCAATGACTCAAACCGGGATGGATCCTGTCACTATAGTCCTATGAAGCACCGACGCGCATCGGATTGACTGAGCTGAAGGAGAAAAATGGAGTTCAAAGCATTGAAGCCTTTGTCAGTTTGTTGTCTGCTTCTGGTTCTGATTTGCGGGTGCCGAACGTCCACCGAAGACTCTCGGGAAACTAAACCAGCTGCTAAGTGGAACCCATTCAACATTGTGGTTGTGACGGTTGACACGTTGCGCCCCGACCATCTTGGCTGTTATGGCTATACCAGGATCAAAACACCCAATTTGGACAAGCTTGCCGAGAAGGGAACACTGTTTGAGAATGCGGTGTCCCAGGTTCCGATGACTCCGCCATCGCACGCCAGCATGTTTACTGGGACTTATCCGGTGGTGCACCAGGTTCGCAACGTAGCCGGTTTCAGCCTTGATCCTTCGCATCGGACCTTAGCAAAGATGCTTCAAGATAGGGGCTGGCAGACAGCGGCTTTTGTCGGGGCTGCAGTGCTGGCAAGGACAACTGGCTTGAATCAAGGGTTTCAGACCTATAACGATAAGATGGATGACCCCGAGCTTGGCGGTGAACTCGCCTCAACTGCGCGCGGGGCGCGTGATCGATCGGGCGCTTGAATGGCTGAAGAAACAATCCCGAACAGGCTCCGTTCTTCTTGTGGGTCCATGTTTACGATCCGCATGCCCCTTATGAGCCTCCGCCTCCTTTCAAGACATCAGTATGCCAAGGAACCCTACGATGGTGAAATCGCGTATGTAGATCGGGAGTTGGGCAGGCTCTTCAAGCCCTTGAGACGACGTTTCCGCAGGACAAGACGCTCCTTGCGGTGCTGTCAGATCATGGAGAAGGTTTATCCGAACATGGGGAGCACGACTCATGGAGTGTTTCTCTATGACTCGACGCTGCGCATTCCGTGGATCATGGCCGGTCCGGGAATACCGCCAGGGAAGCGCGTCAAAGACCAAGCAAGGACGATTGATCTTCTGCCGACTTTGGTGAGCCTGCTCGGAGGAGAGATACCTCTCAGACTGCCAGGGAACCAGCCTGCTTCCAGCGTTCGCAGGACAAAAGGTGAACACGACCGTCTCTTATGCAGAATCTCTCATGCCGAAAATCGACATGGGCTGGGCCGAATTGCGCGCGATGAGAACTGCCAAATGGAAATATGTCCGTGCGCCTCGCCCTGAACTCTATGACCTTGAAAACGACCCCCACGAGCTTGTCAACGTGATCCAGCAGTATCCTGGCGAGGCCGAAAAGCTAGAATCGCAACTCAGAGACCTCACGTCGACAGGAACCGGCAAGCCGGAGGAGATTCGATCAAAGACCATCAGCGCTGAAACGGAACGACAGTTGCGGTCTCTAGGGTATGTCTCAGCGGGCTCACACCGTCGTCTCGTTCTCACGGGACAGGGCACCGACCCAAAAGATCGAACCCATATCCTGCAACTCTTGGAGGAAGCGACCACCCGTCAGAAGAAAACCCCGCCTGCACAACGGATTCGACTGTTAGAACAAGCCCTCAAAGAAGACCCAACCAATAGCACGGTCTATCTTGTCCTCGGCGCGGGCTATGACATGAATCGGCGAGACGAAGAGGCATTGGCTCTATACCGATCGGGAATCGAACGGCAAGTCGGCAGCACCAGCAAGATGTATGCCCGAATCGCCAGGATCTACGGACGTCAGGGCATGGTGGACGCGGCGATTCAAGCCTATGAGTTATCCCTTGAGAGTGACCCGACAAGCATCGAGACTCAGGAAGAGCTTGCCGTCGCCTATATGCTTCGAGGAAGGATGGCGGAGGCAGAACGGATCCTCAAAGGAATTCTGGTGCTCGATGAAGCGAACGCCAAGGCCCACAATGGGTTGGGATGGATTGTTTTGAAAAAACGAGAGATCCCTAAGGCACGTGAGCATTTCGAGAAGGCACTGCAACTGGACCCGGATCTGATCGATGCCTACATCAATTTGGGGATGCTTTGCAAAGACACGGGTGATCTGGATGGCGCGCGCCGTAGCTTCGAAACTTTCCTGTCAAAAGCCTCGAAGATGGACTACCAAGGTTCCATCCGCACTGCTCAAAGAGAATTGGCTGCAATCGCAAAAATGCAACGGTCGGCCTCAACAAGATCTGGCTCGGCGCGCTAGTCCCGCTGGCGAGACTGCAGCTCCCTTCCCGTAGGTCAGGCTTTCGAGCCTGACGGCTTGACCCTTCGTGGCAGCGGGGTCAGGCTGGAAAGCCTGACGTACAGGGGGTTCCGGCCCCGCTAATCGAATACCTCTCAAGTTGATTCTTCGCCAGGTTCCCGAGCAAGCTTAGGCGTCTCACATGATGCGCAAAATCATTGACCACCTGCCGGGCAGTCTGGTTCCGGCGCTCCTCGCAGCTGCCTTGATCATAAAACTCACCGTCTGTGGAGCATTCCCCCAGTCGCCAGCCAAGCCTGGTTTGCCCAAGGTTCAGTTTGTCGACATCGCCAAGGACGCGGGGTTGACAGCGCGCCATATCACCGGCGGCGAAGCCAGTAAGGAATATCTGATTGAAGTCAACGGCAGTGGGGTGGCTCTGTTCGACTACAACAAGGACGACTTGCTGGATGTGTTTCTGGTGAATGGAACGACCCTTGAAGGTTTCCCAAAAGGCCGAGAGCCCACCAACCACCTGTACCGGAACCTCGGAAAAGGCATTTTCAAGGATGTCACGGAAGAGGTCGGGCTGGCACGCACGGGTTGGGGTCAAGGAGTCTGTGTCGGAGATGTTGACAATGACAGCCATCAGGATTTGTTCGTCACCTACTATGGACAGAATGTTCTGTATCTCAACACCGGTCGCGGGGCTTTCACGGATGTGACATCGAAGGCCAACTTGATTCAGCAAACGACCCGCTGGAATACGGGATGTTCGTTTGTCGACTATGACAAGGATGGGAGTCTTGATCTGTTCGTCGCCAATTATGTCAACCTGGACATCAAGAACTCTCTATCCAAAAGAAATGAAAAGTGTATATGGAAAGGTATTCCGGTTGTCTGTGGCCCTCTCGGTCTTCCAACAGGCACAAACATTCTTTATCACAACAACGGAGACGGCACTTTTTCGGATGTGTCGCAGAAGAGTGGGATTGCTCGCTCTAACACCGGCTATGGTCTTGGATCAGTCGTCTCGGATTTTGACAACGATGGCAGGCCCGATATCTATGTGGCTTGCGATTCTACAGCCAACATCCTCTACCATAATGCTGGCGACGGGACATTTACGGATGAGGCGCTGCTGACCGGAACCGCGTTCAACAAGGACGGAAAGGAACAAGGCGGTATGGGAGTGGCGGTCGGAGACTATGATGGAGATGGGCACTTCGATATCGTCAAAACCAATTTCGATGGTGACACGCCTACTCTTTATCACAACAACGGAGATGGCACTTTTTTCGATAATACTCTAACGGCAGGACTGGGCCGCTACACCCAATACGTAGGTTGGGGAACCGGCTTTTTCGATATCGACCACGATGGGTGGCTGGACATTTTCATGGTCAACGGGCACATCTACCCCGAGGTGGACCGGCACAAGTTGGACCGCTCCTATCGCCAGGACCGGCAGGTTTACATGAATCTGCGTGACGGTACGTTTGCAGACTTCTCCGCTCAAGCGGGACTAGCCATCAAGGATCGCAGAAGTTCGAGAGGTGCCGCGATAGGCGATCTCGATGGAGATGGGAGCCTGGAGATTGTGATCAACAACATGTATGACACACCCAGCTTGCTGAAGAACAATGGGGAGAAAGGAAACTGGATTCTGCTGAAAACTCTCGGTACAAAATCGAATCGCGACGGCATTGGAGCGCGTGTCACCATTTTTGCAGGTGGACGCAGGCAGATGGATGAAGTGCGAAGCGGAGGCAGCTTCATCTCTCAAAACGATCTGCGGCTCCACTTTGGAATCGGGGCCGCAACCAAGGTTGATCGCGCTGAGGTGATTTGGCCAAGCGGGCGCAAGGAGTTTTTTGCCGACCTGCAAGCGGGACAAGTTGTTCTTTTTGAGGAAGGCAAGGGAAAGGATTTGGAAGCCGCCGTTCCTCGAGCGAGATGAGTCAGTTTAGATTTCAAGGTTTAGCCTGTTTGAAGTGGGAACAGCCTGTGGCTGACCTCAAGACGGAGTTTTCATGAATCCTGTAGCGCAGACCTGCCGTTTGCTGGCAGGTCTGCGGCTCTTGGTTGAATTCGAAGGAAAAGCCGCAGACCGGAGCTGGCGCGGTCTGCGCTGCATCGCTCAGATATCAGCAGTCATGCAACTTGCCGCGACTCTGATCTTCCTCGTGGCACTGACTTTGGCTCAAATCACTGCACAAGCCGCTCAAGGAGCACACCAGTCCGCCCAGGTATGCGTTGCGCAAGGAAGAAAGCACATCGCTCAGAAACAATTCGCGGAAGCAGTTGTTGCTCTGCGACGCTGTAAGCAGATCACTCCCAACAGTCCTCACCCCTATTTTTACTCCGGAGTTGCACTCGCCGAGTCAGGTCGATTGATTGAAGCAGCCTCGGAGCTCGCCGAGGCTGTTCGACTCGGCCCCGCTCAAGCTGAATATGCCTTGTCGTATGCCAACGTCCTTTCCTTGCTCAAGCAGAATTATGCTGCGGCGAAAGTGCTGGCGCGCTTTCAGAAACCAGCGACATTGGATCAAATCACCACATCCAAGCTTTGGCTCCTCCATGAGATTTACATGCGGCTGCTCAGAGAGGATGAAGCGCTCAGCATTCTTGATCGCATCGGCCCGCGTGACCCCGGCAATCCGCGAGTTCAGCTGCAGCGAGCAAAAATCTACAGACTAAAGCAGCAGCTTGATCCTGCTGAGACAGCCTTAAAAAAAATCGTTAGCCCGACCTTTACAGCCGCGGCAAACTATGAACTTGCAAAGATCCTGCAACAGCGGCGGGAAACGACAGCAGCCAGAACCGCTTTACTCAAGGCCGTGCGACAAGAGGGAAACAACCCCGAGTATCTCTGCGAGCTGGGCAGCGTGTGTCTGGCACTCGGCAACGTTGATGAGGCGATCCTCTACCTTGAGCGCGCTGAGCCGGCCGCCGCATCATTTCCACAGATCTACTACGTCTTGGGCCAAGCCTACTTGAAAAAGGGAGAACGCGAAAAGGGCACCGTCTACCTGAAGAAAGTCCAGGAGCTTAACGCTGCGGCTCGGCAGAAGCAGATTGAGGAACAGCAGGAGCTTACCTTCATCACTATGGGAGAAGAACAGCTCGATAAAGGCAATGTAGCGGAAGCGAAAGCCCTGTTTGAACGAGCCCACCTCGCCAACCCGAACAACTGGCATGCGAACGAATACCTGGCCAAGATCGCGCTCAATATGGGCGATTCTCAGAATGCCGACCGGTACATCGCGGCTCTCGAAAAAATCGATTCCCATTCGTTCGAAGCAAACTTTCTGCGGGCACTGTATTTGTATCAGAAGCAGAATGATAAGCAGGCAAGAGACTCGGCACTACGGGCAATGGCCGCTCAGCCCCTAGACCCAGAGCTTCGCAATTTGCTTGGACGGATTTACTTCAGACTTGGATTAACCGATAAGGCGATCGACGAGTACTCGCTGGCCTGCAAGCTCGCGCCAGAGCGTTCTGAATTTCGGGAGGATCTTCAGAAGGCTCGCAACCTGACTTCTTCACCAAAACCAATCAAGCAATAGCTCTGCTCGGCTAGAGGACACCATGCGAGAGGAAGGGCGGCAGGTTTGAAGAAACTTGACGTCGTGTCGCTAAAAGAAGGAGAGCACGTTGGAAGGGTACGAACTAGCTCGGCTGAACTTCCCTTGGCCGCGATCGCGGCCAAGGGAAACACCAGAAACAACCGTGTCTAAAAATCAAAGCGTAGCGAGAATTGGATGATTCGGGGGTCGTTCTGCTGGGTGCTCAGATCCTGCAGACCGGTGGTCACATTGAAACCAGATTGACCCGGACCATTGTCATTGGGATGGTTGAATACGTTGAAGAAGTCAGCCGTGAATCTCACGTTCATGCTCTCGTTGATTCTGAAGTTCTTGAACAGAGAGAAATCCACGTTCCATGCTCCAGGTCCCAGGTAAAACCCCCTGGCGTTGGGATTGACGATGTTCGTCACCGTAGTGAGCCGAGTCGTCCCATTCGCTAGAACCACAGGCAATCGATTGGTGAAATCGGCTCCGAGTGGGCGGAGCACCCGCTGGGAGCGATCGTCGGGAGTGAGGCTGAAGTCTCCCTTGAACCAGATTCGCTGGGGTCTTCCCTGAAAGGTGATCACCGAGCGCTCATCCGCACTCAGAGTCGGATCCCCCTGGAGAAACCGAGTGCTGTCGACGCTGCCCCAGAGTCCACCCCTCCAGTCTCCGATAGTCGCTACCTGCCAGCCACCTAAAATCTGATTCACGGCCCCAGAAAGATCGCTGCCCCACTTTTTGCCCTTTCCGAAGGGCAAGTCGAAGATGCCATTGTATCGAACGCGGTGCCCAGGAATCGCAGTTGAGTTGTGATAGAGGACGCGAAGACGATCGTCGTAGCTAAGGTTGGGTTCCCCGAAAAAATGAATGTTTTCCGGGATGCCACCCTGTCCACTCGTGTCGTTGGCGTTAGCTGGCGCACCGCCACTGGTGAAGCCTCCTGCGTCCGAGGTAGTCAGGGATCGTGTGAACGTATAGAAAACTTGAAAGGCCATACCGCTCGAATATCTCCGCTCAAGTTCTGCCTGAAAGGAGTTCGTATTTGAATAACCTGTCCGGGTCTTGGTGCCGGCGAATTCCCAATCCTTATTCACGCGCATGAGATCTCGGTTTCCCGGCGGCGCCAACTTGGTCCTGGCGACGTAGGAATACTCCACCTGACCGTTGAGTAGCAGGTTTTGCTCTAGGTCGCTCCCGTGATCGCCAATGTAGCTCAAACGCAGCGCCGTATTGGGTAATACTTCCCTCTCCAAGGTCAGATGCCACGACTGGGCTCGGCCGTCTTTCCAGCCACGGGCATCCTGAGCTCGGAAGCTCTGCGCGCCTGGAGCGACGGAGCCGGTAGCCAAGTCAATGGCCGCCTTACCGACATAGACTCCCTCGCTCGGAACGTTCTTTAAGGCATAGAGAGGATCTGTTCCCGTTGGGTTCGTAAAGTTGTTGATGTAGCGAAGGTTGAGCGGAGCGTTTGTTCTTGAACCCTGCAGAATCTGCGAAAGGGGCATCGTCCAGAAATACTCCCCATAGCCTCCGCGCAGAACCGTCTTATCGGTGATCCGGAAAGCCGCACCCAGACGAGGCCCAAAATTGTTGTTGTCTGGGCTATACAAGTCAGTGGGAAACCCGGCTTCGTCGGCAGTTTTCCAGGTTAGCCCCCGCGCTCTGTAGGCGCTCAGCACACCCGCAGGAATTCCTGGCATGTCTTCCATACGAACATTCTTGGGCGTGATGACCTCGAAACGGTTTGCGAAGTTGTCAATGTCAACGTTCACCAAACGATTGTATTTCTCCTCGTAGGGCCTCCAGTTGTCCCAGCGGACACCCAAATCGAGAGTCAGCCGGGGAGTCACTTTCCAGTTATCGTGAACGTACAACCCGATCTCCTGCTGCTCGAAGTAATAGTATCCCCGGTTATACTGATTTCGGATCACTGAGAACAGGCCCAAAGCCATCTCGGCCGATCCGGAACCGGTGAATGGGGTCACATCATCGTTTATGGGGTCGTACAGGGCTGTCCAGTTTGGACTGAAGTCGTGCGAACCTTGGGCTTGCTGCAACTCACGGACGTTGTCGTATTCATAACGAACTTTGCCGCCAAATTTTAGAGAATGTTTTCCTTTGATCCAAGTCAAGTTATCTTCGGCCACGTGTGACGTAAGTTTCTGGTCACCCCGATTGTCTCCATCCCAGTCGAAATAGGAGGAGGTGCCTGCATCCGGACCAGAGTAAAACGTCGGCCATCCCGTGGCGCCGAATGGGTTAGGAAATCCAAGCGCATCCGGCCAGTTCGTGTCATCGGCTCGTGTCCCCGACTGGTGGCTGGACCGATGGCTGGATGCCACTAGTTCGTTCAGAAAAGTGGGAGAGAAAATGTGGTTGTACTGAATCGCCGTGGTGTGGATTTTGGTGGTCGATTGTTGACTTCCAAACGCATCGGCCAGACCGTCCACAGGATTCCCATAGACCCCTCCCAGGGTGCCCGCTATACGGTTGCTGCGGGTGTATCGCACCGACAAGTTATCCTGGTCTGTGAACTTGTGATCCACCTTGCCCGAATAACTGTATTGATCTCCTTTGATTGGATAGAAGCGCTCAATGTTCGGACCCTGAAACGGGTTGTTGCTGTTGGTCGGTTGAGCCGTGAGGGTTCGCAGCTTTTTATAGAAGGGCGAAATCCGATTCTCGGGAATGCGGTTATTTGGAAAAGGCTGGCGAACACCATTGGCATCCGTGGTCAACGGATCGTAAATCGTGTACTTGTTGCCGTCGATATCTACCAATCCACTGAAATCGCCGCCCCAAATCGCGTCTGTGGGCACACGCTGTTGGGAACGGCTGTTAAATGAAGTTTGTCTTTGTTTGTTGGCTTCATAGGCGGCAAAGAAGAAGGTCTTGTCCCTTATGATCCGCCCACCCGCCGAAGCACCGTATTCATTGCGGATCAGTTTTGCCGACGTCTCGCCATCCTGGCGCTGCCGGGCTCTAAGTCCGGCTGCGTTGTTACGGTGCGTTTCAAAAACGCTTCCGTGAAACTCATTCGTTCCGCTGCGAGTGACCAAGGTTACGGTTGCCGGCTGGGCATACTGGGCGCTTGACCCGACGGTCTCAATACGGAATTCTTGAATCGTATCCAATCCTGGGCGGATGCGGGCGATGCCGCCGCCGAAGCGGTCAACCAATGAAGCACCGTCCTGAGTGATCTCAAGCGATCCCACTTTGAGACCGTTCACTCTGGCGTTGCCTCCCCCCTCGACACCCGGAGTCAAGTTGAAGAGATTCGCGACATCACGTCCATTCAAAGGCAGTTGTCGGATTCGCTGATAGTCCTTGACGTCGGAAACTTCGACACTTTCCGTCGTGATCGGTGCAGCAGCGCCGACGACCTCAACCACGGTCTCGACGTTACCAAGTTCCAAGCCTACGTCAACAACGGCGGTCTGGCCGACTTGCAGTTCCACTTTGCTCGACCACTTCTTGAACCCCGTAAGCTCAGCAGTCAAGGTGTAAGAACCTCTTGGCACACCTCCGAGGTAGTAAATCCCCACCTCGTTGGTTTGGGTCTTATGCGTGACATTGGTTAGATCATTGGTGGCGGTGATAGCCGCGCCAGGCACTACCGCTTGATTGGCATCGCGGACGACACCGCGAATGACACCGCTGCCGGTTTGTGCCAGCACGGGTATCGAAACCATCAAGATCCCGATCAGACTGAGCACGACCGCTACTGAGCCGATGCTCGACGGGGTCGTACTGGAAAATCGCTTACTCATCGCATGCTCCCTCTCGACAGTGCGAGATATTCTGAATGTATCAAGAACTCTGGCAACGGATGGCTGGGCTGGAACTTCGAGACCCTCAACTAGAAACGAATTGCGGAAAGGTAAACAAGCTTTAGTTACTTGTCAAATAAAAAAAACTTGACACCCTATCATCTAGACCAAACCGCACGGCAATCCCCGCCTTGCGGCGCGGTCCTGGATGGACGACGAAAATTACGAGGCGGCGCCCGTCGATTTTCCCGGCTGGTGACCAGTCAAGAAAAATCGCCTTCTGTGATGGCCGGCGGCAAACAGACCGTTTCCCATGACTAGTTAGCAGTGAACTTATGGAAGAAGCAACGAGGGGAGGACCCAAGGAGTAGGAGTTATAGAGAACCCACCGGGTTCTCCGTCGAGACCAAACACGCCTTCAGATAATCGAGTGTTCGACAATGGCGACGGAGGCGATAACCACTGCTTACCAGCAACGTGTCCATTCCCAGCTTCAGGCTCTCCCCAACGACTTGGGGAGAGCCTGAAAAGGGCGCTACTTAGCGATCTTAGAAATCAAACCGAATCGAAAATTGAATAATTCTCGGTTCGTTGGGCTGAGTGTTCAGTGGCTGTAAGCCAGTAGAGTTGTTGGGATTGTTGTCGAGAGGATGATTAAACATGTTGAAGAAGTCAGCCGTGAATCGGGCGTTCATGCTTTCACTGATGGTGAAGTTTTTGAACAATGAAAAGTCCAGGTTCCAAGATCCTGGACCCGCAAAGAAAGCTCTAGCGTTGGAGTTAGTAATGTTCGTAAGCGGAGTGAGGCGAGTCGTACCGTTGGCCAGGACAATCGGCAACGTATTACTGAAGTCAGCTCCGAGTGGCCGGAGTCCTCGCTGGGAGCGATCCACAGGAACCAGCCTCTGAAGCGCTTCCTGTGAGACATTGGTGGCCAAAGTAGGATTAAAGTCTCCCCGGAACCATAACCTCTGCCGAACGCCAGCAAATGTCATTTCCAGCCGCTCTTCCGGTTTCAGAGTTGGATCGCCATTCAAAAAGGCTCCGCTGTTGACACTGCTCCAGAGCCCGCCTCTCCACTCTCCAATCGTCGCTACCTGCCAGCCCCCCACGATATGGTTCAAAGGTCCGGAGAGATCTTGGCCCCACGACTTGCCTTTCCCAAAAGGCAAGTCGAAAATGCCATTGTATCGAACCCGGTGCTCCGGGATCGCAGTTGAGTTGTGATAGAGGACTCGGAGCCTCTGGTCGTAGCTGAGATTCGGCTCCCCAAAGAAGTGGATGTTTTCCGGGATGGCCCCCTGCCCGCTCGTATCGTTAGCGTTACTCGGGGCTCCGCCATTGGTGAAGCCACCCGCGTCCGACGTTGTCAGTGATCGTGTGAACGTGTAGAACAGTTGAAATGCCATCCCGCTTGAATACCTTCGTTCGATCTCAGCTTGGAGGGAGTTGGTATTGGAGTAACCTGTCCGAACCTTGGAGCCACCGAATTCCCAGTTGGGATTCACTCGCATGAGTGCTCGGTTTCCCGGAGGTGCCAGCTTGGTTCTGGCGACATAGCTATATTCCACTTCCGAGTTGAGAGCCAAGTTTTGTTCCAGATCCCTCCCGTGATCTCCAATGTAGCTCAGGCGCAGGGCAGTGTTAGGCAGTAGCTCTCGTTCGAGCGTTAGGTGCCAGGACTGGGCACGGCCATCTCTCCAGCCACGCGCATCTTGTGCGCGAAAGCTTACTGGGCCGGGGTCGACTGACCCGGTAGCTAAGTCGATTGAAGCATTGCCAACAGAGACATGGGATCCTGGCTGGTTCTTCAAAGCGAAAAGCGGGTCCGTTCCAGTGGGGTTCGTAAAACTGTTGATATACCGCAAATTCAGCGGCGGATTTGTTCTTGAGCCCTGGAGAATTTGTGCCAAAGGCATGGTCCAAAAATACTCGCCATACCCTCCACGCAGGACGGTCTTATCGGTGAGACGGAAAGCCGCGCCAATTCGAGGACCGAAATTGTTGTTGTCCGGGCTGTACAAGTCCGTGGGAAAGCCGGCTTCGTCAGCGGTCCTCCAGGTTAACCCTCGTCTTCTATATGCATCCAACACACCAGCAGGAATTCCCGGCATGTCTTCGATACGAACATTCTTGGGTGTGATGACCTCAAAACGGTTGGCGAAGGTGTCAAGGTCCACATTCACCAGCCGGTTATACTTTTCCTCATACGGTCTCCAGTTGTCCCAGCGGACTCCTAAATCAAGAGTCAACCGGGGAGTTACTTTCCAGTTGTCGTGGACGTAGAGACCAATCTCTTGCTGCTCGAAGTAGTAATAGCCGCGGTTATAGTTGTTTCTTACGGTCGAAAAAAGTCCCAGAGCCATATCCGCCGCTCCAGCTCCCGTAAAGGGAGTTGCTCGATCGTTTATCGGATCGTAAAGGGCAGTCCAAGTCGGGTTAAAGCTGTGTGAACCTTGAGCCTGTTGCAATTCTCGAATATTGTCGTACTCGAACCGCACCTTGCCACCGAACTTTAACGAGTGCTTCCCTCTGATCCAGGTCAAGTTGTCTTCCGCCACGTGGGAGGTCAGTTTCTGGTCGTGACGGTTGTCGCTATCATAAGAGAAGCACTGGCTTCCCCCCAGCAGGCAGGCACCGAAAGTTGGCCATCCAGTAGCGTTAAAGGGATTGGGGAAACCCAACTCGCCAGGCCAATTCTTGTCGTTGGCTAGCGTCCCCGACTCATGATTGGAACGATGACTCGACAGGACCAGTTCGTTCAAAAGAGTGGGTGAGAAAATCCGGTTGTGCTGGATGGAGGTTGCATAGATGACCGGCTTGTTCACGCCGGTCCCATACGCTTCGGCGAGGTTCTCGGCAGGATAGCCGTAGACTCCACCACCGACGGTAAAATACCGCTTGCTGCGAGAGAATCGGACTGACAGGTTGTCTTTATTTGACAGTTTGTGATCGGCTTTGACGGTGAACGTGTCTCGATCTTCGGTTACTGGATAGAACTTCAAGAAGTTGTTGCCGAGAGAGGGATTGATACTATTTGTTGGTTTGGCTGAAAGGGTTTCCAGCTTTTTGTAGAATGAATGAATCCGGTCAGCCGGAATACGATTGTTGGGAAACTGCTGGCGCACGCCGTTGGCAGCAGTCGTGAGTGGATCGTAGATCCGGTAGGAATTGCCGCTGGCATCAACCAACGAATTGAAGTCACCTGCCCAGATCGCGTCCGTTGGCACAATGCTCTGCACGAATCTAGCTTGACGAAGCCGAAAACCTTCGTAGGCACCAAACCAAAATGTTTTATCTTTTATGATGGGTCCACCAGCGGAAGCGCCAAACTCATTGCGGATGTACTTGGGGGAAGTGGCGCCATCTTGAATTTGACGCGCACGCAGACCAGCGGCATTGTTGCGGTGAGTTTCAAAAACGCTGCCGTGAAGCGCGTTGGTTCCACTCCGTGTCACCAGCGTTACGCTCGCTGGCCGGGAATACTGAGCGCTGGAACCGACCGTTTCAATGCGAAATTCCTGAATGGAGTCCAGGGCAGGCGTCACGCGATCAATGCCGCCGCCAAACCGGTCTACTAGCGAGACTCCGTCTAAGGCTATCTCTAACGATCCGACCTTCAGCCCGTTGACGCGTGCATTACCGCCGCCCTCAACCCCAGGAGTCAAATCAAAGAGTCTGGTAATGTTCCTTTCATTCAGGGGTAACTGCCGGATGCGCTGGAAGTCTTTTACATCTGAAACCTCAGAGCTTTCAGTTGTGATTGGCGCCGCAGCTCCAACAACCTCGACGACGGTTTCGAGGTTTCCCAACTCCAACGCGACGTCCACCACGGCTGTCTGGCCGACTTGCAATTCCAGCTTGCTTGCCCATTTCTTGAATCCCGTGAGTTCCACGTAGAGGGTGTATGGGCCACGAGGCACGCTCCCCAGATAGTAGATGCCAACCTCGTTGCTTTGCGCCCTGTACTCCAAGTTGGTTTCCTGGCTTGTCGCTGTCACGGCTGCGCCGGGGACAACAGCCTGGTTCGAATCGCGTACGACACCTCGAATGACACCGGTGCCCGTTTGCGCTAGTGCAGGTATCGAGATTAGCAATAACAGGCTAATCACATACGCAAAACACATACTGATTTTTGCCTTCGGGTTACACAGTTGCTTGCTCATTGCATGCTCCCTCTCGTATCAGAGAATTCGGACACATAGGCAACAGATGAACTGAGGCTGACGACCTGGCTCAAGCTGTGAGCTCCTGGACTCATGCGGCAGGGCAGGAATCCATAGTCTTGCTTGGAGAAGCCGCCGAATTCGTCTTCGTGCGCCTCCAGATTTAAGGGAAATAGATTACTGCCAAAATAATCCACCTTGAGTTTCTTGTCAAACAAAGAAAACTTGACAGCCCTATGACCTGGGGCTATACCTCCTACCGCTTGGCCTCATGTCCCGCAACGTCCCGTGAAAAAACCTTTTGTATTGCAGCGCGACACAATTCTCCGGCTGACTTTGCTTTTCCTTCTAGCCTGCCAGAATCATTCCGCTGAAACGTCGCGTCCCTTCGAACCTGGGCCACTTGAACCGCTCAGGCTGACGGCCGCAACACAACAAGCAGGTTTCAAAGTCCGTGAACTGAAAGCAGACATCCCTCTCGCTGTTCGCTCCAATGTCCCGTTCGTGGCAGCCGCATTCACTGACGAGTCACTGGCCACCCTTCGTCATCAGTACTCGCTCGACAAAGTCATCGCTGGAGGTCGCGACGAGTGGCAGAGCCAGTTACTTTTGAAGGAATGGGTTCACAAGAGGATCCCGCCGGGAAGTCCACGAGTCAGTTACAACAACGCTCTGGAGATTCTTGAGCATGCGGCTCGCGGAGCTACTTTTTGGTGCACCCACTACACGATCACTTACGCGGAGTCCGCCGCTGCCCTCGGCTGGCAGGCGCGCAAGATTGGAGTCGACCGCAACCACGGCCCCGAAGGTATGGGAAGCAGCCACCACGGAGTCGCCGAAGTCTGGTCGAACCAGTTTCGGAAGTGGGTAGTTATCGACGCACAGAGCAACTTGCATTTCGAGAAGGCGGGAATCCCGCTTTCTGCCTGGGAGATTCGGTCGGAGTGGCTGAAGGACCGTGGGAAATCGGTAGACCACGTCGTGGGCGTGCCACCGAAGGCAGTGAAAAGGAATCCTGCCATCGCCTGGTGGGACCGCTCCGAAGATGAGACTTCGGTCTACTTCTGGATATATCTCGAAAGCGGGTTGATGGCTGCAAAAGCTTCTGATGCGCCGCAACAGCTCATTTTTCCGCAAGACGAAGCCAACGCGCACTTGATCTGGTATCAAAATGGAGAGCCGGAAAGTAAGGGGAGTGAACTGCATCAGGGATATCTCCGAAACCGCTTTCTACCGACGCAGCGCATCGAAGACGTCTACTGGACTGTGGGTATTGTGGAGGCTACGCTCACCGGAGCGAAGCAGGGCTTTATCCAGATTGGTCTCGATAGTTACTGTCCAAATCGTATTGAATACCAGGTGTGCGTGGACGGCCTGCGCTGGTTGCCGGTAAAGAATGAGAAGAGCGTGGAATGGCCGCTCAAGGCAAACTGGAATTCGCTCCGCTTGCGGACAGTAAGTCAGGGCAACGTGACAGGGCCGGAGACGTCGGTGTTGATGTTTTTGGAGCCGGCAAGTCGGGACTGATACGTTTGATACGAGTGACCCAGAGATTCCACCTCAGTCATTACCGCCATTACCGCGAAAACGGGAATTTACTCGCAGGCGGTTCTGGATTCCCGCTTTCGCGGGAATGACGACTGCAGGTAACGGGCACTGACGGCGTTGCACGATGCTCGTCAGGGCAAAGCTAGCACGAGTGCGGTTCTCGGGAGAAATACGATGAAACGAGTACTCTGGATCACGGCCCTTCTTCTCAGTTTCCTTGATCAGGCTTCAGCCTCTTCCCTGCCTGGTGCGTACTTCCCGTTGCTGGAAGCCGGAGCAGCTCAAGTCGAAGAGCGCCTCAACTCGCTGCCGAACCCCGACCTGAAGTCCCTGGAAGCCGAGGGGAAATGGCGGCATTTTCCTTACGCCATTATGGCGCCTGCAGTGCTTTATGCGAAAAAGCATCCGCAGAATGCCCGCTATCACGATCCCAAGATGCTGGCGCTCGCGCTCCGCATTGGCGATCTGCTGGCGTCAGAGCACGAAAAGGGACTTTATGAGCCGCGTGGCGACAGTGACTGGGACACAGGGTTGTGGCTGGACGCATATCGCGTGCTGGAACGGGAGCTTGGGGAGGAACGTCGCAAGCGGTGGCAACGCGCGATCGAAGCCAATGTCGCTCCGCTCGTCTCCGATGCCACGGAACGACTCGATTTTCCATGGTACAACTCGCCCTACATCGGGACTTCTCCAAATCACTATTCGCTGTGGGCCTCTCTGCTGCACCTTTCGGGCAAGACGTTCGGGAAGCCGGACTGGGAGCAGCTCGGGAAGAATATACTGCGCCGTTATGCGCTGGTTGAACAAACTTCCGATGGGTATTGGGGCGAGCACAGCCGATCGGGCCCCACCACTGGCTACAACCACCTCACGTTTACGGCGCTGTCCACCTACTTCGAGAACAGCAGCGATCGAGACGTCTTGCCGGCTCTGCGACGCGCCACCGAGTTTCACATGAACTATACCTATCCGGATGGCACTCCGGTCGAGGTGATCAACGATCGCAACAGACACTGGGACGTCAATCCATGGGGACACTTCGGCTTCTCGAATTTTCCCGATGGCCGCCGCCTCGCTGAATTCTTGACCGGTTTCTTTAGCTCCCAGAAGCTCAGTGTGAGCGTTTTGGGCCGTTTGGCGCAGGATGCGCTCTACTACCACGAAGGACCCACACAACCAATCCCGCAAGATCAGCCGCGCTATAGCCACCGCATGAGTATCTCGGCCGGTATCCGCAAGACGGGACCTTGGACGATGTGCCTATCAGGCTTGATCGATACGCAAGCCGTCAACAGCCGTTTCTACCTCGATCGGCAGGGTAACCTCAGTGTCTTTCACGCTAAGACGGGCCTGATCATCACCGGCGCAAACTCCAAGCGTCAGCCTGAACTGGCGACGTTTTCGGAGAAGTTCCCGAACACCATTGTGCATATGCCGCTTAGCAGCCGCCTTCAGATGAGCGACACGCAAGACAGGCTTTCGGTCGCCTTTAATACGTTTTTCAGCGACCTTTTCGTCCCGCCGCCAAGTGACAATGAATTCCGGATGCGGTTCATGATCTCTGGACGAGGAACTCCCTCAGAAGCTGCCCGCCTGACGTTGCAACTCCGTCTCAAGGAGAACGAGACCTTAGAAACCGCAGCTGGCAAGAGAATCAGTTTGAGCTCAGAGCGTGTGGAACTATCAGGCGGTGAACTCGGCGATTGGATCCGACACCACGGATGGACAATGAAGGTTCCTCCTGGCTCACGATTGGTTTGGCCGGTCTATCCACACAACCCTTATGCCGATGCGCCGGAAACACGTTTGGAGCACGCGGTGGGCGCTCTTTCCGTGCCCTTGGAATTGAAAGCACGAAAAGGCCATTATGTTCGGCCGGATGAATTGGAGATTCCGTTTACAGTGACCGTGCCGTAAATTCAGTGACGAGTGATGAGTATTGAGTGATGAGTACTGAGTGATGAGTACTGAGTGATGAGTACTGAGTGATGAGTACTGAGTTCTGAGTATTGAGTGATTCACTTTCGCCTTTCGCGTTGACCCTTTTCGCCTTATTATCATGAATTCCTCTCGACGTGACTTTTTGCATCAACTGGCTGCGCTGCCCCTCCTTCCTCTGCGTCGTAGCGAGCCTCAGCTTGTTCTGTTAAACGCAAACATCTTGACCATGGATGCGTCGCAGCCGCGGGCTCAGGCTGTTGCCGTCGCAGACGGCCGGTTTCTGGCAGTGGGTTCCAATGAAGAAGTCAATGCCCTGGCGACATCGCGCTCTACGAAAGTAGACCTCACGGGTCGTACGGTTGTTCCCGGGTTCATCGACGCGCATACGCATCCCTGCTACGCGGGTCTTCGACACCTGCGCCAGATCGATTGCGACTTGCGCTCGATCACAGACATTCAAGCCGCTATTCGCCAGCGTGCGGCACAAACACCGGCCGGCCAGTGGGTGATTGGCTTCAAATACGACGACACGAAGACGCGGGAGGGTCGTCTGCTGACGCGGCAAGACCTGGATGCCGCCAGTCCCAACCATCCTGTCCGCATCGAGCACCGCGGCGGACACACGTCGTACGTGAATTCCCTGGCGTTCAAGTTGGCTGGAGTGTCTGAAGAAACGCCTGATCCGCCCGGCGGTCGTTTCGACCGGGACGCGCAGAACCGCCAGCTAAGCGGCCGTGTCAGCGAGAATGCCAATGACGTTTTCGCAAAGCTGATTCCTTCGAACTACACTCGCGACGACTATCGGCAGGCCGTCAAGATCATTTCGGGGATGATGGCACGCTCCGGGGTCACTTCAGTCCATGACGCACAGGGAAGTCCAGAAGATCTGCGAGCCTACCAGGACGCGCACGAGGCGGGAGATTTGTCGGTGCGCGTGTATTGCTTCATCGAATCCCCTCACTTGGATCGGATGCTGGCCGCCGGCGTACGCACGGGTTTGGGTAACGAGTGGGTTCGTGTTGGCGCTTTGAAACTTACTTGCGACGGCTCCATTTCCGAGCGCACCGCCAGACTTTCCGATCCCTACATCGGGCGGCCCAACGACCACGGCATTCTCGTCATGGAAGAGGAGGAATTGTATACCTACGTTCGCAAAGGGCATGAAGCCGGCTGGCAGGTTGGCGTCCACGCAAACGGAGATGTGGCCATCGACCAGACGTTGCGAGTCTATGAACGCGTTCTGAAAGAACTGCCTCGTCGCGACCCGCGGTTTCGACTCGAACATTGCACTGTCATCAACGACTCGCTAGTACAGCGGATCCGTGCGTTAGGCGCGATTCCCAATCCTTTCTCAACGTACGTCTACTACCACGGCGAAAAAATGCGCGAGTACGGTCCTGAGCGGCTGGACCGTATGTTTGCCGTTCGAAGTTTCCTGGATGCGGGGATTCGTGTCACTCAGACGTCTGACTACCCGCCGGGTCCGTTCGAACCCATGATGGCTCTGCGTTCCATGGTTACCCGCATTGACAGCAAAGGAAATCCGTGGGGGCTCAAGCAGCGCGTCTCGGTTGAAGAGGCCCTGCGTGTTGGCACGATCCACGGCGCTTATGCCTCGTTTGAGGAGAAAGCGAAGGGGTCCATCGAGGTGGGCAAATTAGCCGACCTGGTCGTCTTGGGCCGCGACCCGCTCCGCGAAGATCCAATGGAGCTGATCAACATTCCGGTAGAACGCACAATGGTTGGGGGACGGTGGGTGTATGAAGCGTAGTCCTGAGTATTGAGTGATGAGTGCTGAGTGCTCCGTCGTCATTCCCGCGAAAGCGGGAATCCAGCCAAGGAACTGGGAAGTCCTCGACTCCGGCTTTCGCCGGAATGACGTCTAGAAAATGAGGCCTTACCTGCCAGACACGAGTTCTGGATACGCCTGCGAGATCGTCTCGTTACCTCGGTTTTTGAAATGCAGACGATTTGGCTGCCCGCTGATTCGGAAGGCCTGTTGAGCGAAAGAGTAGTTCGACTCGGCCTGGCCACTTTGCACCAATCGTCCTACTGCATCGACTGGATTCACCATCCAGACCTCGCGGGGCGCAAGAGCAGCAACGAGATCTGGCAAGTCGTAAAATCGCAAGACTGAGGGTATGACAGTTTCAAACACCTGCCGATGAATCTTTTGGTCCACGATGGTTTGGTAGGACACTAGCATCCTCTCGAGCACAATCCTCTTCAATCGTTCATCGAGCGCAGCCGCATAGAGCACTGATGCAGCGCCATTGCCACGCCCGAAGGCAAGGATGCTCGCAGAGTCGACGTCTTCACGCGCCTCAAGGAGATCCACGGCACGCAAAATATCCAGTGCGCGCATACCTATCAGAGGCTTTCCGAGCACCAGCGCGGTCATCGCGCTGTCGTAGTCTCCAAAGTACGGGCGAACATCGTTAGCCTGCTCGCTCTCAAGAACCTCGGTCTCGCCCATTCCCCGGGCATCAATCGCGAGCACCACAAATCCAGCCTTTGCGAGCTGCTCCAGGTCCTGTCCGGGTCGCGCTGCGGCCGACTTGCCGCGTCCATCAACATAGACGACGGCGGGCTTTCGAGTCGCTTGTGCTTCTGGAACGAACAAAAGCGCCGGAATCAGGATTCCCGATTCACTCTCGTAGGTTAGTCTCTCGATCCGATAGCCTGAGCGAGCAATGTGGCCGTAGGACCGCGTTCTTAAACTCCGCTGCTCTCTCAAGGGGAGTGCGGCCTGATTCAGCAGCCGGCCCACGTGTTCTCTTGTCCGCTCTCTGAAAGAGCTGACATCGCTTGAACTGGTCAGCACCGGCAGCTTTCTGCCCAGAGCTTCTACTCTCTTCTGATTCAGAGTGCGAACTGTTTCGCCGCCTAGAGAAGTTTCCACCTGTCCGCTCGTCGTGCACCGCATTTCTTCTTCGGCGGCAAGTGGCAAGTCAACTTCGGGCGCGGTGTCCTCGGCACCCTTCAGCCAGCGCCCAAACCAACGGTAGGCAGCCATTCTGAGGGGCTTCGAATAGTCGTGCCCGGCATCGGCTTCCGCTTTGTGCAGCTTCTCCTCGGCCCCGAGCATCGCGTAGATTTGCCGGGCCTCGTCATATGTATCGCGAACCCCCTTGATGGCAAAAAAGTCGCGGATGGCCGATAGGATCAGATATGGTTTCGGTGCAAAGGCGTAGATGAAATCGCCATGATCCAGGCCATCCTGGATGGAAGGAATCAACACCTGTTCCGCGTCTTGCTGGCCAATGGTCTCCAGCAAGGACTGCCAGGAGTTGATCCAGCACGAAGGCGCAGCCACTTGAATGCGGTCGTCCAGAGCAGCCAGGAACGCAGTCATGTTGCCGCCGCCCGAGTTGCCTGTGCACGCGATGCGCGTTGCATCGACCTCAGGGCGCGAAAGCAAGTAGTCCAGCGCACGCATCCCATCCCAAACGGAATAGCGAGCCAGATTGTCTCCAATCAGCAGGCACTGAATCCCCAAGATCGTGTGCTCGGTGTTGTTTCGGAAAACCTTGGATTCGCCCCAATCGGGGTCGTAAAGCTGAATTCGCTCACCTTGCCCGACAGGATCGTAGGTCAAGACGACGTACCCTCGTGTTGCCAGTGTCCCCAGGAACAGCTGCCAGAGCGGGCGGGCCTTGGTGTCGAATTCGTGTCCGAGCGGAAAGAGGATGGCTGGGTAGGGAGGAGTGCCGCGCTTCGGGATGTAGAGATGGGTTGGGACATAGAAGCGCGGCTGGCTTTCGAATATGAGTTTTTCAATTCGATAGTCCGGCCGCTCCAATGTTCCCACCGGCTGCACATTGAGCGGGGTCCTCTCCGGCAGACCGCCGAGCGACGCCAGAATGCGTTCGCGCACATATTGTTTTCTAGCCTGCAAGGCGGCGGCATTTGCGAGTAAAGCGATCTTTTCACGGCGCGTGTTCAGAGCGGTTCGCGCCAGGTTGTTAACATGCTGCGGCAGCATCTGACGCAGATGTCTGGCTTCAGCCAAGTCCGACAGGAAATCTAATTGGTTCTGGGCGAGGGTGGGGGGAATAAAGCACAAAACAAGAAAAACAAATGTCAACGCTCGGAAGTTCATTTTAGTCCTGTTGTAGCGGCGGTTCTGTGAACCGCCCACGGGCGGCGGCTCCTAGAGCCGCCACTACTTGTATGGATCCTCTCAATTTCTCCCTGGTAGGGCCAGTCCTGAGATCTCTCTACTAGTCCCGCACGCACCGGATTCTGAGGTACTCCCACTTTTCCTGATAGCTTTCATGAGCGCGGATAAGATGGTCAAAAAACCCGGGCTGCCAGAGCCGGATAGTTTCTGAATCACGCCGCAACGCCCGGTTCAAATACTGTTTCAAAAATCTCACATAGTGCTCCAAGCGGAGGCTCCCTGGCAGGCTGACAAAGAGATGGACGTGGTCCGGCATCAAGACGTACCTACCCGTATGGATTCCTCTCAAGAGATTCTGCTTGGCATAGTCGATGAATGCGGCGTGCACCGCCTCGGAGGCTAGAATTCTTGCTCTATGCCAGGTGCAGAAGGTAACGAAGTAAAGAGGAGGATCAAACTTCGGGAATACCTCCTTTAGCCGCGGTGGCCTAGCTGGGAAGGGATGCATCGATGCGGCCTCCGTGAGTAGCGATTTAGAGTGTCCGGTACCCTTTTGTAGCGGTGGTTCTGTGAACTGCCCGCTGGCGGCTCATAGAGCCGCCACTACATTCTCGTCACCGAAGCTTCATCCATTCACCATACGTCTCGGCAAACGAGACCCCTGGGCGGGTTGAGCCAATTTTTAGCGAGACCCTCGGCGCTCGCCAACCGGAAGGACTTCTGGGCTGCCGCATACTGCATCTGAGCGCCCTTTTCCTCGACGCGGTGGCCCAGCGGGTCAGTGCCATTGACAATCCACACCGGTCGTGGAGACATTGCCGCCACTAGGTCAGGCAGATCAAAGCTCTTCAGCACACCGACAATCACATCCTCAAAAAGGCCGCGGTGAATTTTGTGATCGACCGCTGACTGATATGAAACGAGCATCCCTTCGAGAGCGATCTTTTTGATGCGGGTATCCAGAAGAGCCGCAAAGAGCGCGGGCACTGCACCTTTTTCCTTTCCGAAAGCGGAGATGCGCTGCGCATCGACATCGCTTCGACTGGACAACAAGTCCACGCCGCGTTGGATATCCAGTGCCCTCATTCCTACGAGCGGCTTCGCCGTGAGCAATGCCGTCATGGCCGTCTCATAGATGCCGAAGTAGCGAAAAAAGTCATCGCTATTCGCCGAGCTGCCGTGTCTCCCCCATGCCTCGAGTGTCGATCGACAGGACGATGTGCCCGGTTCGCACCAACTGCTCAACATTGCCACCTTCTCCAGCGTCGGCTGCCTTTCCGCGGCCATGAACGTAAACAACTGCTGGCCTTCGCTCTGCGGGACCATCTGGAAGAAACAACAAGGCTGGCACTTTAATTCCGGGCTCGCTCTCATAGATCAATTTCTCGATGCGATAGCCAGGCCGCTCAAGAGTTCCAAAGGAGGTCGCGGGAATGGTCTGCTTGCCTGCCACCTCAGCCCCTAGAGCCACGCCGCTGAGCCTCCGTGCTTCCTTTTGAATCTCCTTTTGATACGACCCGAGTTGAACCCGTGACGACCAGTCAGCCCGCTTGGGGAGAAGTTCCTTCGCTCGTTTCTGGTTCAGCGTCACCACCGTTTCCCCACCAAGCTCGGTTGCAACTTGTCCGGTCTGCGTACACCAAAGATCAGATTCCGACGCAATCGTCACTTCAGGTTCAGACTCGGTATCCTCAGCTCCCTTCAACCAACGGCTGAACCAACGGTAGGCTGCCAAGCGTCGTGGTTTCGTGTAGCCATGTCCATCATCGGCCTCGACCATACTCAGTTGGTCCGGTGCGCCCAGTACGCCGTAAAGCCGCTTCGCCTCTGAATAAGTCTCACGAGCTCCGGTGATGGAGAAGAAGTCCCGCACCGCTGAGAGCATGAGGTAGGGCTTGGGCGCAAAGGCGTGAACAAAATCAGGATGATCAAGACCATTTTCCAGCCAGGGCGGAAGGCACTGTTCGGCATCCTGCGGACCGATGGTTTCCAGCAGCCGCCGCCATGACGTGAGAAAACAGGATGGCGCCGCCACTTTAATACGATCGTCCAGCGCCGACAGATAGGCGGTGTGAGTTCCGCCGCCCGAGTTGCCGGTACACCCGATGCGGGCTGCGTCCACTTCCGGCCGTGAAACCAGATAGTCCAGCGCCCGCATCCCGTCCCAGATAGTGTAGCGAGCCAGACTGTCGCCAACCAGCAGGCATTGAATCCCCGTCAGGGTATGTTCCGTAGTCGAACGCAGGACTTTCGATTCCCCAAAGTCCGGATCGTAAAGTTGGACACGCTCACCCTGGCCCAGCGTATCCCAAGCCAGCGCCACAAACCCCTTTTTGGCCAATGACACCAGAACCTGCTGCCAGGCACTGTGCGCTTTCGCACCCTCTTCATGACCGAGCGGAAAAAGGATACCGGGATACGGTGCCGTTCCTTTTTTGGGGAGATACAAGTTCGCGGTCACGTAGAACCGAGGCTGGCTTTCGAAAATCACCTTCTCAATTTTGTAGTCCTCGCGATCAAGCACGGCTACGGTTCTGGCGTTCAAGGGAGTACGATCCGGCAGACCACCCAAAGCCTGGATCATCCTCTCCCGAATGTAGGCACGTCGCTTCTCAACTCCCTGCTTTGTTGAGATGCGTTCGATTTCAGCCGATCGCGCTCGCAGCAGCGCAGCAGCTCTGCCATTCACGTAGGACGGCAACATGGAGCGAATCTGTTGAAAGTCCGTCAAGGCTTTCAAGAAATTCAGCTCATCGGCCACCTGACCAAGAGAAATCACCGGCTGAAGAAAGACCGCACAACAAACCACTAGCAGGAATCTGTTCCACATAGGCACGATGTCATCCTTGGATACTTGTATTTGTCAAGTAACTGCCCTTATACTCTGGCACTCAGAGAAAAGAAAGCTCTTCTGAGCTTCAAGGTTCCGCTTGTGCGAAAAATCAACCTCAGCGATTTCAAAACGGCTGATCACAGAATCCTTCGTGACATTAACGAAGTGATAGTGCTGAACATCATTCGCGAACGGCAGCCGATTCCGCGCGTCAGCATCGCTGAAATTACTGGTCTCGAAGAAGGAACCATTTCCCGCATCATCCATCGCTTTCTCCGACAAGGCTTGGTTTATGAATCCGGTGTGGGGGCTTCCACGCCTGCAGGGGGTCGAAAACCGCGCTTTGTTCACATCAACCCAAGTAAACGCTGCGCTATCGGTATTGACGTGGGGCCCATCGAAACGCTTCTGGCTCTGAGCGACCTGAATGGCCATTTGCAGCGCGTGAAGAGAATCCCGAATAGCCGCAATCCCGTGCAACTTCTTGAGACCGTGGCCGAGCAAACCCTCGCACTTACCCGGCAAGCCAATCCGCATAGCGAACTCGGTGGTGTCGGCGTGAGCCTGGTCGGATTGGTTGATCATGAAACTGGATCGATCTGTGAAGCGCAGAGCCTTGGTTGGGGTAAGCGCATTGAAGTGGGAAACATTCTGAAATCCAAGCTCGGTGACATTCCGTTGTACTTCGACAACGGCGCACGCCTTTCCGCGCTGGGAGAAATCTGGTTCGGCACCACTCACCTCTCTGGCTTCCGCGATGTCGTCTTCATTGAAGTCAGCGAAGGTATCGGTACCGGAGTCATCCTTAACGGCCAGCTCTATCGCGGGGCTCACAACGGCGCCGGTGAATTTGGTCACGTCTGCGTGGATTCCACGGGGCCCAAATGTCCGTGTGGAAGCCAGGGGTGTCTCGAAGTCTTTGCGTCAGACCTGGCCACCGTGGAACGCTTTCTGAAGAAGAGCAAGATCAAGCCGAACGGCCGTTCTGGAAACTCCAGGGTTGACATGTCTGCCATTGTCGAAATGGCTCGCGACGGCCGTCCTGAAGCTGTGGAAGCACTGCAGGAAACCGCCCAATATCTTGGCTTGGGGCTCGCACCCATCATTTACGGGCTGAATCCGGAAGCCATCGTCATTGGCGGCACTATCGCTGAAGCCTGGGACCTCGTTGAACAAGATATCCGCACGGCTTGTGCGCAGCGTGTCGCTCCACTCCTGCTGGACAACACCAAAATCTTCCCATCCACTCTCCACGTTCGCCCATCTCTGATGGGTGCCATCGCCCTTGTGCTCGCCCAGAGCTTTGCAGCACCGAAGACGGTGTGAGCAAAGGCGGTGGTTAGTGGTTCGTGGTTCGTGTTTCGACGCCTTCCTGCGGCCAACGAACCCCGGCGATAATGGTTTCGACAACATGAAACGTTTCGTCGAGAATGACGCAATCGGCGTCTTTGCCCGCTTCCAAAGTTCCCTTTCGATCAGCTATTTTCAGAAATCGCGCTGGATTGATCGTCGCCACTGCAACCGATTCGCGGCGTGAGAGACCCATCAGATTCAAAATATTCCGTACCATTACGTCCATCGTTACCACGCTGCTGGCAAAGCTGCTGTGATCCAGCATGAGAGCTTCGCCATTTTTGACTTCGGTTCTTTGCCCGTGTTTCGGGCCGAAGGTGTAGATGCCGTCGGGCATTCCAGCACCCCGCATCGCATCAGTAACCACGCATACGCGATCAATCCCTTTGGCACGAACCGTAAGTCGAAGAAGTTCGGCAGGCAGGTGCCGGCCATCTGCAATCAGTTCGGTGGTCAACTCATCGCGTTCCAAAACTGTCTCCACGCATCCGCCTTCACGATGCGGCGGATGGGGTCGAGCGACGGTAGACATGGCGCAGTACATGTGAGTGGCATGCGCCATGCCGGCATCTACCGCCTTCATCATCTCGCTGTAGGTCGAATCCGTGTGGCCGCCAGAAATACTGATTCCACGCCGCGACCACTCCCGCATGAGTTCAAGGGCCCCTGGAATCTCTGGCGCCAGCGTGATGTGCTTGATCTCTTTCTCAAACTCCAGCAACTGCTCCCACTCTGACTTTTCGGGATTGCGCACAAACTCTTTCAGATGGCAACCCCGCTTGGCCATTGAGAGATATGGCCCCTCGATGTGCGCTCCCAGCACCTGCGCGCCCGGAACTGGGTTTTCTTGCACTGCCCGCACGGTTCGAAGCGCAGCCAGAATCTCCGGCAAAGGGGCTGTGGCGGTGGTCGCCAACAATGACGTGGTCCCACCGCGTGCATGATAGCGGCACACTGTTTCGAAGTCAGCGCGCGTCGCGTCCATGAAATCGCTGCCTGCGCCGCCATGAATATGAATATCGATAAAGCCCGGAGCGATGAATCTCCCCGAGATGTCGATTGCCTCACCGAGCTGACTGACTGGCGCAGACCTTCGAGGGCCAACGAAAGTGATCCTGTCTCCCTCTAAGATAACTGCCGAGTCTGGGATCTCCTCAAATGGAGTAATCGCGGTGGCACCAACGAAGGTCAGTTGTGGAGAGTTCATGCCGTAACCGTAAGGCCAATTGGGGAACTGGAACGACGGACAAAAATGACGAATGACTAAGCACAAATGACGAAAGAAATCCGAAATCCAAATGACGAAAAACCCAGAACTTGGACATTAGGCATCTGTCATTGATTCGTCATTCGTGCTTCGTCATGTGCGTCATTCCTCCTTCTTAACCGGGGTCTGCACTCCCTCCGTGACGATCTCCAGGAACTCGCGGGCCCGTTTCGCCAGTGCGTCAACTCCCTCGGGGTTGCGAGGCCGCGGCAACACGGGTGCTGAAATGTTTTCGCAGGCGAGCGGCATGTTCAGACCCGTGAACGCCACCGGCGCCAAAAGTCGGTAGTGATCGATTTCTCCGAGCCCTGGTCCACAGTCTTCGTCCTTCGGGAAGTTGCGATGGTCCTTGATACAGAAACTGCGGATTTCTGCGACACATTTGCGGATATCCGGAAGCGGGTCCACGTCAAGATAGTCCATGACGTTGCCGGCGTCGTAGTTCATCCAAACGCCAGCATCTGCGACTTCACGAACGATCTTTGCGCAAGCTTCACCGGTTCCTGTTTCACCGCCATGCTGTTTGATGACTACCGTGACACCAGCCGAACGCGCCAGCGGGCCGAGAATCTTCAGGTTCTTCACCCAGACATCAAGTTTGCCGCCTTCGGTGTGTCCAAATGTCAGGAGTTGCGGAATGCCTGCGGCAGAGGCTTGCTCGATTTTCTTCTTGTGCGCATCCAGGCCGTCCGGCGCTTCTACGTAGACCGTGGAAAACATCAGCACTGGAGTCATGCCCAAGTCGCGGCAACGATCTCCGACCTTTTTCGCGTCGGCCGGCTTGGCTTCCATATCCAACACCGGCACCTGCCTGCCCGGCGCTTCCAAGTGCCGCGTTCCAAGAGCGACGTACTTAAAACCGCTGCGCGCAATTCCTTCCAAGGCGCGCTGCAAGGGAAACTGGGAATACGGCAGCGTCATGCAGGCAATTTGAAAGTTTGTTGGCTTGCCGCTCCCTGTGACTTGCGCAGCCATCGGATTGGCTTTCCCAAGCGCAGTCAAGGCGGCTGCAGCAGGCAGGGTCACCAAGAAATCTCTTCTGTTCAAGCGGTCGATCTGATTCACGGGTCACCTTCTTTCGAAGACCAATTTCCCACCAACGTACGTTTGCAAGACGCGCGTATTCCGGATTTCATCGACAGGACATTTCAAAATATCCGTGTCCAGAACAACCAAATCTGCCACTTTCCCGACTTCGATTGAGCCTGTCTCTTTTTCCTGAAACAAAAGATAAGCATTGTTTGCCGTGTAGAAACGAATCGCCTCTTCGCGAGACAGTGCCTCCTCTACGTGAAGGGTCCCTTCGTAACCCCTGGCTTTGCGGGTCACTGTAACCCACATCCCCAGGAAGGGGTTGTAAGGATTCACCGAGCGGATGGACCCGATTTTCTGCATGTGATCGGAGCCACCGCCGATCCAGGCGTCCGCCTTAAACAGGCTGCGTAGGGGCTGAAAATAACGCAAACGATCGTAGCCGAAATGTCCCACCAACGTGCGCGTGTCGAGATAGAGCCAGGCAGGTTGAAGATCCACAACCACTCCTAGTTTAGCAACTTTCTGTACCGCCTCCGGACTCATGAAACTTGAATGGGTAATGCACGGACGCTTTTGGCGCACGGGCCACGTCTTGTCGAGTTCCTCGTAGACATCAAGCAGCGTGTGAACCGCGCCGTCGCCCTGAGAGTGCGCTGTGAACTGAAGCCCGCATTCGAGAGTCGTTTTCACAATGGGCAGGAGCCGTTCCCTGGGGATGAACAACACGCCCCGATACTTCGGGTCGGTGATCGAGTACAGCTGGCTGACTCCCCAGGGCTCCCGCATGTAGGCGCTACCGGTAAGCATGCCGCCGTCGAGATAGGTCTTGATCCCCACTATCTTCAGCCAAGCATCGCCCTTCACCAGCGGATCCTGGGCTACTTTGCGAATATTGTTCTCTACAGTCTCCAGATTTCCGATGGTTTCGACGTGCTGAGACAGCGACACACGAAGCTTGAGTTTCTGATCACGGTGCAACTCACGATAGCGCTGAATCTCCTCCTCGCTGGCATCCCGGTCGCCAATGCTGGTTAGTCCCACAGACAGATAGTCATCAAACAACTGCAGCAGCTGTCGCTTCCTTTCCTCCTCAGTAGCCTGCCGGCCGTTCTGCTGACTTTTGACCAACCGGGTGCAGCTCCGGATGATGCCCGTCGGCTCTCCGGTGGTCGGGTCCTTTTCAATGTGACCCGGCCCTCCGTCGGTCACCTCAAAGTTCCTGTCCATGCCACTGAGTTTCAACGCCAGCGAATTCAGCGAAGCATCGGGGCCGGTCGCAAACATGACCGGATGCTTGGGCGCGACGTTGTCCAATTCAGCGCGTGTCGGGTAGCGTTGCTCGCGCAGTCTGGTGATGAAAACCTGGCGAACGTGGATCCATTCTCCTTCCTTCAGGACAGCCGCTCTTCCCTTTACGTAGTCGAGCACATTCTGAATGGTTTCCATTTCAGGAATGGCATGATCGAACTCAATCATGCTGGCGTCGGAGGGATGGACGTGAGAGTCAATCAACCCGGGCAGGAGCGGTTTGCCACCGAGGTCCACCACGCGGGTCGAGGCCGTCTTAAGCCCCAGCACATCGCGATTGCTGCCTACCTTCACGATGCGTCCATCACGAATCGCGACCGCTTGCGCAATGGAGAACTTCGCGTCGACAGTAATGACCTTTCCATGAAGCAGAATGAGATCGGGCGATTGGGCGGTCAGGGTGGAGCCAGCCAGCAAAGCGCAAGCTGCCCACACAAAGAATGAAGTCACGAGTCGCAGAACCATGTGATGTGGCTCCAATGACAGAAGGGACTAAGAGCAGAAGCCGATGGAATAGAGGCTTCCAACTGGGTCAACTTGATACTGGCGACATTTTCGATTTCTTGATTGCAGGGAGGAACTTATGACTGCGTGATCAGTTTCCAGCCGAATTCGCCCTAAGTCACAAGGGGCGGGGCCCGCAGCGGCGCCCACGTAGCCACCCGGATTTGGTCGGGTAAATTCGGCTTAATTTTCGGCCGACTTCGACGGCGCAGTTCTAAGTCAGCTTGGTCATACCGGGCGTGGCTATTGTGGGTGTGGCTATCGGGCCCCATTCATACTTCGGTGGCGTCAAATCCTCGGTGGAGTTCATAGCCTGATCCCACGTAACCGTGAGTCCTGTGTAGGTCGCCATGCGACCCATAATCGCTAACAGCGAGCTCTTGGACATGTATTCACCGTTGTTGATTGGCTTGCCGCTGCGAATACTCGCGAACAGTTCGTCGTGCTCTGTCTGATACAGGTTGTCAGGCTTCTTCATGTCGTACTTCCACTCGTCCCCGGCGGATATTGCCAGACGCCGTTCCGACACTTCGGCCACTCCTTTTGAGCCCATCGCAAAACTGCTCATTTCGTTGTAACAACCTGGTTGCTGCCGGCAGTTGCTGAAGAGCTTCGCACCGTTAGCGTATTCATAAACCACGGAGTGATGATCATAAATGTTCCCGTATTCCGGGCCCGTCCTGACTTGGCGGCCGCCCATTCCAACGGCCTTGACCGGATATTCGTTTTTCATCACCCAGGTGCATACGTCGAGATAGTGGACATGCTGCTCAACATTAAAGTCACCGGATAGCCAGGTGAAGTAATACCAGTTGCGCATCTGCCACTCCATGTCGTTCCAGTTGGGCTGGCGGGGCTTCACCCAGATTCCGCCGCGATAGTCGGTAGCCTGTAGAGTCCTGATGTCTCCGATGGCGCCGTCATGGATCCGTTGCACCGTTTCCCGAAAGCCATACGAGTAGCGCAAACAGAGTCCTGAAACGATCGAGAGATTCTTTTTCTTGGCCTCTTCGCATGTGGCCAGCACGGACCTCACACCCGGCGCGTCAACAGCCACCGGTTTCTCTGCAAACACATGCTTGCCTGCAGCCACGCAGGCTTTGAGATGCAGCGGTCTGAAGTGCGGCGGTGACGTTAGCAGAACGACATCGACACCACTGTCAATCAGCTTCTGATAGGCGTCAAACCCCACGAAACGCCGCTCGGGCGAAACGTCCACCTTCTGACCGACCTTCTTGTTAGCTTTGATTTGTTCCAGGCTTGTTGTCAGGCGATCTTCAAAAGCATCGGCCATTGCAACGAGCTTCACATTCTGATCGGCAGCCAATGCCTGCGTCGCGGCCCCGGTGCCACGCCCGCCGCATCCGACGAGGCCGACGCGCAACACATCCGTGCCGGCAACGTGAAAGCCCAACGCCGGACGAGACGCCAACACGCCGCTCACTGCGGCAGCGGAAGACTGCAGAAAACGCCGCCGCGAGGGCTTGGGTGAAGATGACTCTTGGGTCCTGTTGCTCATATGCTCTGTCCTCCTAAGGTGTAAAACTAACTGATCTTTGAAGCGTTCTTGGCAGTTCTTTGAACCTACCTTTGCTCACCAGCCACTGCGGGCGATAGGATCTCGAAAATCAACGAACCACGCCACCTATTTTAGACCGCCCTGGAGACACGGGCTCCTTCACCAGGAGTGGCTGTAGCTCGAACTTTCGAAAAAGAATCTCAAAACCCTCTGATTCCAACAAGATCTTCCCTGCCGATGGATACACGTTGTAACACTCGTTGACAGTAACTCCGTTAACGACAACCGTGATTCGATTGCCCGAGCAGATGCATTCGACTCGCGTCCATTCACCGAGCGGGCTCTCGACATCCTCTTTCCCTCGCGTGTCGATGAGCTCTTCGAAGCCTGGCTCGTGCTTCGACCACCAAAACTGCTTGCCCGAGTAGACTGTTGGCTTGCCGCCCTTTTTCCAGCGGGTTCGACCGTCGCTGGCTAAAACTGTGTCGCTTGTTAGCGTCACTGGAGTCTCTTTCCCGAAACTGTCTTTGCCCCGAATCACGATGAAGTCGCCAACGCAACCTTGTGCGACCTGGCATTCGATGGACGACATCCAGGGACTTCGGTTGCCATCCGCTCCAACCGCATGCAACAAGATTCCGGAGTTCCTGACGTATTTGGCGCCATAAGTCTTGGCTCCCCACTTGTATTCGACCACAAGATGGTAGTCCCGATACTCGTCTTTTGTCGCCAGATACCCGTTCACCTCACCCGAAATTCTCAGAACGCCATCGTTAACGCTGAAGACCTTCCGTGGATCCTCGTAGTGCGTGTCCTTCAGCCAGCCATAGAGACCCGTCAGATCTCTGCCGTTGAAAAGGCGAACAAATCCCGGATTCGATTGGGCCTCCTTCAACGAGGCCTGTGCCGAATGAAGGCCCAGCCACTGAGTTCCCAACCAACTCGCCGAGGCTTGGAGGAAAGTCCGTCGCCTCAACTGGCTTCGTTCCATCCATCCTAGCTTCAACATTGGTTAATTTCTCCTGGCAAGCAACCTGTGGCTGTACCCTAACCCAAAAGCTGCGTTACGATCAAGACCCAAGCTGCGGGAATGACGAATGACTAAGCCCGAATGACTAAAGAAATCCGAAGCACGAACGTCTTAAATCGATCGAGGTAACAAGTCCACCCACATTCGCATTTCGTCATTCGTCATTTACGTCATCACGCTCTTAGTGCTCTTTCAAGTGCCTAACAACCACAAATCCGCTTAGACAATTCTCGTAGAACTCTGTATCTTTCGGGCCGATCTGCAATCCTATTCATGAAAGGAGATCCATCACTGTGAGCGATCTTAACGTTGGCGTTGTCGGACTGGGTTGGGTGGCAGGAGCCCATATTGAAACCTTCAAATCCGTCAAGGGAGCCCGCGTCACGGCGGTATGCTCGCGGCGGGAACTTAAAGAGTCAGAACTGCAAGCACAATACGGCATACCTCTCAAGGCTTACCGCAGCTTGGATGCGATGCTAGCGGACCCCGACATTCAAATTGTTGATATTTGCACTCCGCATCCGATGCATGCCAAAGAGTCGATTGCAGCCGCCAAGGCCGGGAAGCACCTCATCATCGAAAAGCCGCTGTGCCTCAGCTACTCCGATTCGCTGGCGATTCGCGACGCGATTCGGCAAGCCAAAGTGAACGCGTGCGTCTGCTTCGAGGCTCGTTTCAGCCAGCACTTCAGCCTGATCCATTCCGTCATTAAAGAGGGCCTGCTAGGTGATCTGCATTACGGAGAAGTGGATTACTTCCACGGCATCGGCCCGTGGTACAAGCAGTACGAATGGAACATTAAGAAAGACTTCGGCGGCAGCAGCCTGCTCACGGCGGGTTGCCATGCGTTGGATGGCCTTCTGATGTTTATGAATGCAGAAGTCGAAGAGGTGTCCACTTATTCGAGCCAATCCAAGAACCCGGTGTTTGAGCCATACGAATACAAGACCTCCACCGTAACCATCCTCAAATTCAAGGGCGGCCAGGTTGGCAAGGTTGCATCCGTTGTCGATTGCTTGCAGCCTTACTACTTCCACATTCATCTGGTTGGCAGTTTGGGCAGCTTGCTCGACAGCCGCATTTACAGCGAGAAGCTGAAGGGCATGTCCAAGGAACGCTGGAGCAAACTCGAGACAGCGCTGGTGGATTCAGGAGACGTCAAGGACCATCCTTATCAACCCCAGTTCCAGGCCTTCATCGACAGCATCGGAAAGAACGAGCCGATGCCCCTGACGAATTTCGACACGGCATTTGAAAGTCACCGCGTTGTCTTTGCCGCCGACCTTTCAGGCCACGAAGGTCGGCCGGTAAAGATGTCGGAATTGAGGAAGTAAAAGGGGCTGAGGCTGGATTCCCTCTTTCGAGGGAATGGCGAATCTAATACAAACGCGATAAGCAACGTTACATCAGTTTGAACCCAACCACTGGCGTGAGCCAGTGGTTGACGAAAGCGATTTGGGGGGATACCGACCGCGTAAGCGGTCGGAGGTTCAGCGCATTCCTGTTGAGGTGAAGCTCTGACCGCTGATGCGGTCGGTATCTCAAGGGAGGCCGCAACGCCGCGTGCCACTGGCTTACGCCAGTGGTTGGAGTTAGACCCAATCTGTCACATTCTTAAGTGCGTTTGTATAAGTCACTGAAATTGACACACTGCGAGATTCTGATCGGTGGCGTGAACCGAAGGTACGACGACTTCGAAATGCCCAACATCGCGCGAACGATCCCGATCCATCGATCGGTTCGGCTACTGAGGATATTCTTTCGATGAATACTGCGCTGACACCTTGCAACCGCATTCTCCTCGCGATCGTGGCCTGCCTGCTGGTTTGCTCACAGGCACAAGCCAAAGAAGAACCTGGCCGGCCCTTCAAGAATCGGAAGGAAGCCACGACGGCCTTCGCACGGCTTCTCAAGATCCCTTTGGCCCCACCTTCAGTTTCTGTCACGGTCAAGAGCACGAAGCAGGAAGACGGCCTCACGATCGAAGACATTTCATGGAAATCTCTGGATAACGACGAGCCATTCGCTTACGTCATCAGGCCCACCAACGTTACAAAGCCTCTGGCGGCTATCGTCTGTCTGCATGGCAGCAGTGGCAGCCGTGAATCAGAGGTTGCTCCAACCTTTGGCATGGGTGATTGGACTCGCTACGGCGACAAAGTGCCTCATCAACGCCTGTTGGGTTGGGCGCGCGAGCTGTCCCGGCGTGGGTTCTTGACATTGACGCTGACTCAGAAAGGACTGGATAGGCGCCTGCCTGACACCAACGATCAGGCCAAGGACCAACTGGTGCGCGGACGTACCCTAATGGGCGCCATCGTCCAGGAAATCAGGCAGTCCGTCACCTATCTGCAAAGCCGGCCTGACGTCGATCGAAGCAAGATCGGTATGACAGGAATGTCTTTCGGTGGCATCACAACCTTCTACACCTGGCTCGTAGACGACCGCATCGCAGCCGCCGCGCCCATCTGCGGTGGTGTGGGATCGGTGGACGTATTCCTCAAGACGGGCCGGCGGAGCTATCACGGATTCTATTGGTGGGTTCCCGATATGCTCACTCTTGGCGACCAGGGAGACTTTGCAGCCGCTTTGGCCCCGCGTCCTCTTATGCTGTGGGCTCCCACTGAGGATATCGGGATGCCGAAGGAAGGCGTACAGCGATTTCTCGAAACTGCGCGGCCGGCCTATGAGAAAAGCCCAGCGCCAAAAGCCCTCGTAGTTCATCGGCCCCCGGGCGAACACAGCTTTACACTGGAAGCATTCGCCGCTATGGAACAATTTTTCCGGGAGCATCTGAAACCCTGATCGGATGATCCGCAGCGGTTCATCAACAAAGGCGTGTTGACGAGCCTTTGCCCCTGAGTGCAGGCCAGCCGTTTTACGGCTGGTGAACGGGTATCCTGTTTGAATCCCGCCAAGCCTGTTTCAACGAGGAACAAACATCACCGGAGGCAACCCATGAACCGCCGTCGATTTATGCGGAGCGCGCTCCAAACCAGCGTGTTCTTGATCAAGCCTGCTCTCGCGGCTCAGAATCCCACGCAGAATGACCCAGTCGAGTTCACCACTCACGGCGGGCTTGTCATCGAGCGCCCTGTTACCGGGAAACCGCATGCCGGCAAGGTGCTCGCTGCAATTCAACCTCATTCAGACGACATTCCCATCTTTGCTGCCGGCACGGTGGCGAAGCTGCTCAATGAGGGTTACACCGGGCACTTGATTCGAGTAACGAACGACGACATGGCAGGGCCGGGCTCCATTGGCGATACAGTGTTGGCTAACGAGGTCGACAACAACTCCGTGGCCCGAGTGCTGGGCCTCCAGAAGGTATTCGATCTGAATTATGGCAATCACATGATGGACGCCATCTCGCGTTCTGAACTGCGTTCGCGCCTCATTTTTCTATTTCGATTGCTGAAGGTAGACACCATTGTGTGCTACGACCCGTGGGCGCACTACGACGAGAATCCCGATCACTACATCGCGGCGCATTGCGTGGAGGCTGCCTGCTGGATGGCCGCCGGCCGGAAGGACTACCCGGAACACTTTGCCGCAGGCTTGAAGCCTCATGCCGTTCGCGAGAAGTACTATTTTGCGCGCTTCCAGCAACGCGTAAACCGCGTCGTGGATATCAGTACAACAGTAGAACGAAAGATCGATGTGCTATTGGAGAACAAAGCGCAGGGACCCGCCGGTGAAGCCGGTGCGCGCTTGAGAAAGAGCCTGGAAGGACGTGGACAGCGACTGCCGCTTCTGGGCAATGACGATATCACCGCGAACCGTAGCTACATCAGGGAATTCGTCTTGAAGCCAGACGCCGAACTGGGAAGAAAACACGGCCTTCAATATGCCGAGCAGTTCCACTACATCGGTCCGGAGCAGCCGGTGGTTGAGGATTACATCAAGAAAAATGCCGTGCCCCGTTAGTCTGCCACTCTCGCAACGGCCGGCAGTCGGTTGAGAAGCTTTCGGTGCAGCAGTCCGTTAGAAGCCAGGATACTATCGGATTTCTTTGTCCACTCCAGGCCAGCAAAGTCTGTCACGCGCCCACCCGCTTCGCGTACCATCAAGGCCACCGCTGCAAAATCCCACGGTGTCGAATTGTTGTCGATGAAGGCATCGCAGGCTCCCGAAGCCACGTAGCCGATCTCCGCCCCTCCGAGGCGCGCAATCGCACGGCACGATGGAAACAGAACGCTCAGGGTCGTTGCCATGTGTCGCGCGTGAAGCTCACTCTTTCCGTAGCTGTAGCCCACTAACGCCTCAGCCAGACTCGCGACTCCCGAGACCCGAACCTGACGACGCTTCCGCAACCTGCGATTCCAATAGATGCAGCCTCTCCCCAACCCAGCAAGGAACATGTCTCCAGTAAAAGGGCTCGCAACCAAGCCCAATTCTGTTTGTCCGTACACTTCCAGCGCCAGGATGCTGCTGAAAAATGGCAGGCCGCGGTTGTGAAAGGTCGTTCCATCCAGCGGGTCGATGATCCAGAGGAAATCGGAACGATTGTTCTCCGAGAACTCGGGCTCCTCGGTCAGGAAGCTATGACCAGGAAAGAAGCGCTTCAGAGTTTGCTTCATCAACCGGCAAGACGCGAGGTCAGCACCCGTGACAAGATCATTTCGGCCTTTGAGCCTGACGGGATTTCGGTTTCGAGCCTTCCCCAGCTGGTACCGCATCAACACATCACCAGAGAGATCGGCTGACTTCACCGCAATGCGGGCAAATTCCTCCCACTGTCTGCGAGTCAGGTGAGATTTCTTGGTCGTCATGGGCATCAGGCTCTCACATTCGGGTTTGGCGCCATAAACACCAGCAGAGACAGTGGTTGACTGCTGGCATTACGCACGCCGTGAATCACATCGGACGGCGCCAACACAATCCGTCCGGCACCTGCAACTTCTTCCTCGTCGCCAACCTGGATCCGGGCTTCACCTTCAATCACGTAGTAGATCTTGTCGGCACCAGAGTGGCTGTGCGGTTTTTGCGACTGACCGGGCTTGAGGCAGTAGAGATCACAAAAGCAATTCGTCGTGTCGAACAAGCTGACCTTCTGCATTTTTTCGTCGGCGAATCGCTTGACTGACAGGACTTCGATCAACTGCATAATTCCTCCCTCAAACTATCGTCCTCGTTCTCGTCGTCGTCGTACTCGACTTCCTGTCGAGGACGAGTACCCAACATCGTCACCCGGAGCTTCCCACGTTTTCATCCGTCGCTAGCTGAGGTGAGCCCCGCCTTTTCTTTATCGCGTCAGCACTGACCAGGCAACGGCTGCAGCCATACTCACGCCGACAACCATTTTGAGGACGATTCCCGCCACCCGTCCCAGCAGCGTTCCCCAACCGGCTCGCAGTGCCTCAGGCCAATTCTGCTTCTTGCGGTATTCATAAAAAACCACCGCGACAAAGGCTCCCAGAAATGCTCCGGCCACCGGTCCAACGACATTGAGTGCCACAGCCAGAAACGGCCCGAGAATCAGAGCGCCCAGGAAACCTCCGAGCAGAGAAAGCCAAGCCGCTGTGGTTGAAGCTCCAAAACGTTTTGCACCTGCCGCCATCAGCCAGTTGTCGGCGGTCTCGCCCAGAATGGTCAACACACCGAGAACCAGAATCAAATTGAGGCTGATTGGGCTGAACTGAGTTGCGAGGGCATAAAGCAAAGCACTCCCAAAGATCACACCGATACCCGGCAGCCCAAACGGAATGATCACCAAGCCCACAGCTACGCCTATGAAGAGTAGGAGGTTGGCCACAAGAAGCATGCCGGGAAGTTACCTTGCTTCAGGTAAGAAAGGAAAGTGGAAACAGGCAGCTTGTTTGAAACACAACCTGATCCATCCGATCGCCTCCACTTGGAGGTCTGAAGCCGGATGTGGTTAACTTGGCGCGCTGGCATTTCGCGTGAAGGATTTCGTTCTGGATGGCTGGCCTGCGCTCTGAGAAAACTCTCGCTTTCTGGTTCATCCCTGCATTGCTGGTGTGCGTCCTGGTGCTTTCAGGGCTTTGTCTCTTTCTCATCCGGCGCCAAGCCGGCAGTGAGCAGAACCGGCTGCGCGAGCAGGAGCGGCTCAGCTTGGACAGAGCACAGCAGGAATTTCGCCAGAGAATCGAACAGCGCTGGCAGAATGCCTTGAAGACGGTGCCTGCAACTCCTGCCGTCCACACTGCATTGCAGAAATGGGACGAAGCATTGGCGCCTGACTTCTTGGGATTTTGGCTCGACGACTCAGGCGTTCTCGTTTTCCCGAATTACCGCTTCGTTCCCCAAGCCTCTGGGCTGCCCAGCGCGCTCCAACAAGCTCTGACTCGCCTCTTTGCATCTGAGAGAGCCATTGGCGCGAATCACGAGACGTCGACCACCGAAGAAAATGCATGGCGGCAGATGTTGGCCAACTCGGAAAGCGGTGACGCTCCAGCGGCCGTTTCCTCGGCCGCAACGATTCTGTCTCGGAGCCAGGAGGGCAATCCTGCCGCCCGAGCTCTTGCCGCGAGCGTCATCTTGCTGGAAAAGGAAGAGATCAGCGAGGGAACTCTGATTCGACAGGCGGCGCTGGTGGATGCCTGGCTTATTGCTTATCAGGAGGGTTTGCTTGCTCTCTCTTCTGACGTTCTGCCATGGCTGAGAAGAATGCACGAGCAATGTCGTCGCCGGAACGAAAGGGAAAGTTGGCTGCTGCGCGAGAAGGACCTATTCCGCGAGACGCGTCGCATTCAATGGGCTGAAAAGTTTCTGCCTCGACTGAACCTGTTGCTACGCCGCCATCTCTACAATCCGGCTCGAGCAGAATTGCCTCGCCATGTGCTCCCCAGTGACCCGAGCGAGGAACCTTTCCTGGTGTTGTGCACGTTTCAGTCGGCCCCGTCATTTCGTCTGACCGGTGTTGTCGTTGACCTGCAGACCTTCTGCCACACGTTGGAGGCTTCCTTCGATCAAGCAGCCTGGCGTTCGCCAGAGCTGCTGGTTCAGATTCAGAAGAGCCGACTCCAGCCCGCAGGCTTCTTCGAGCACCGGTGCCTCAGATGCTTCTCTTACGGAACAGCGTCTCCTTGATCCTTGGGCCGCTCAGTTCATAATTGAGGCAAGACCTCGCGACCTCAATACATTTCAGCGAAGAGCCCTACAAAAGAACCTCCTTTATTTCACGCTAACCGGGCTTACGATTGGAGCTTGCGTACTGGTCTTGTTTATGGGAAGCCGCGCACTGAAGGAACAGCAGCGGTTGTCGAAGCTGCGAAGCGATTTTCTGACCAACGTTTCCCATGAGTTGAGAACTCCTCTCACCGCGATTCGCCTCCATGCGGAAACGTTGGAAAGCCAACTGACCAGGATGAATTCACCGACTGCAGCCAGTGCAGAAACGATTGTTGGAGAGGTCGACAGGCTCAGCGTCTTGATTAACGACGTCCTGGAGTTCACTCGTCTGGAAAACGACAAGAAACGTTTCGTTTGGGAAAGAGTCGACCTGGTTGCCGTACTGCAAGAGAGTATGCAACTCTTCTCTCAGCAGCTGACAGAAGCGGGCTTCGCAGTTGTCCTTGAACTCCCGGAGAGTCTGATTTTGCGAAGGGCCGACCGTGCAGCTCTAAAGCAGTGTGCAGCAAACTTGATCAGTAACTGCCTGAAATTCTCCGCGCACGACAAGTCCATTCTCTTGCGCGTGAGGGAAGAGAACGGCAAAGCGATCTGGGAGACTGAGGATCGAGGTATCGGAGTCCTACCCGAAGACCAGCCGCGGATTTTCGACAAGTTCTACCGCAGTAGCACTCTCGATCCTGCTGTGTCTGGAACCGGCCTTGGCTTGACACTCTGCAAGGCTTTCGTTGAGGCCCACGGAGGCAGTATAGAATGGGAGGCGCCGATGGTTGGTGTAGGCAGCCGGTTTATAATCAGGCTTCCGGTTTGAAGCTAGGTGAAAATGGCGAATGACGAAGCACCAATGACTAAGGAAATCCGAAGCCCGAATGACGAAAGGTCGAGCGAGCAATGGCTTTCGTGGCAGTTGATTTTCATCATTAGTCATTCATTCGTCATTCGTGCTTAGTCATTCGTCATTTCGAATCAAAGGATCGGAACCGAGATCAGCACATCCAGCCTTGAGGTCTATTCAAGATTTGTATATCCGTCACTCTAAACTATGTACAAAGTCCTAATCATCGAAGACGACCGTGCAATTCTGAAAGCTGTTGAGGCCAACCTGCTCGGTGAAGGATATGAAGTGGAAACAGCCACGGACGGCTTGACAGGTCTTGAACGAGCCTCAGATCCGTCGCAGGACCTGATCTTGCTAGACCTCATGCTGCCGAAGTTGCCTGGAGAGGAAATTTGCCGCAGGCTTCGGCAGAACGGCATCACGACGCCCATCCTGTTCCTCACGGCAAAGAACGAAGAGGAGCATCGCATCGCTGGTTTTGAGCTCGGTGCGGACGACTACGTGGCAAAGCCGTTCAGCCTTCGAGAACTGCTGGGCCGCATCCAGGCGATCCTTCGCCGGGCCGCCGGTCAAAAACACTTGTTGGCGCATTACCATTTTGCCGACGTGGCACTGGATTTTGTGAAGATGGAAGCGCGCAAAGGCGATCAACCGGTGGTTCTCACCACTCGCGAATTCGCCATTCTTCGGTTGATGGTGAGCAACAAGGGAGTGGTTATTTCGAGGGATCGGTTGTTGAACGAGGTGTGGGGCTATGACGCCTACCCGTCCACTCGAACCGTCGACAACCAGATTGTCAAGCTGCGTCAAAAGCTTGAGGACGACCCAGAGAATCCGCGATTCATCCTCACCATACGCGGAACAGGCTATAAGTTCGTGGGTGAAAATACGTAGACTGGCTCGTGGCTCCTTCGCTAACTCGCAAAGCCGAACAACTTCGCCGCAGTACTGCCAAGGATCTTTGCCTGATCGTCGGCTGACAGATGAGCGATCGTCGAGCGGGCCCGTTCCCGAGCAGCTCGATACGACTGGGGCGTAGCGTCCGCACCAAATCCGCCACCATAAATCATCCGATCTGCCCCATAGGCTTCAGCAAGCCTCTTGATGACGGCGCCCACGTCACGGTGAGGATATGTGGAGGTTGATGGGATTGCAGAAAGCTTCATGAGGGTGTTCTTGAACCGGGACCACCGTAACACCACGGCGTGCTCTTCAGGTGTTCCCTGCAAAGGACGACCCAGATGGTCGATGATGACTACGGTCGATCGAAATTCTTCAATGAGGGATTCGAACCCGGGCGCATAGCGCGGCTCAAAATGAAGTTGCACGGCCAGCCCCAAGTCGGTGGCTTGCTTCCATAGGTTCCGCAATTCCGGCTTGCCAAACGGCGGCAGCCGGTCTGGAGCATAGGCGTGAACCCTTACCGCCACAATGTCGCCGCGTTTCGCGAGCTTCGGAAGTTGAGCGACCGACGCCGGCTGATCCGCGAAGACCAAACAGGTGCCTTTCAGCCTCCCCTTACCCACCTCAAGACAGTACTCAAGGTAGCGGTGGTCATCCTGGTAAGGTTCCGGATGAACCACAATCGCATGACTCGCTCCTGCACCTTCCATGCATTTCAACAGGTGCTCGGGCGTGGCTGCCGGTTCGGGACGATACGGTGCCTTAGGATGGTAGGCGAATCGCGGATCTTTCGTGCCTGCGAAACAATGCAGATGTGTGTCGATTATCGGCGCCGGTTTGGGAAGAGCCAGGGAAGCCCTTCGGCCCGCCAGTGACAGCGAAGCTGCAGTCGCGACCTGCACAAAATGACGTCGTGTGGGGATTGCCATGTCCTCTCCTAACTTGTTGCCTCTTGAGGCGACGCCGAATAGTTTCGAAGACTCGCCACGCGGCATGAGGATCCTCGCCATGCCGCGCGGTCTTGATCATTGGACCCAGCTCGCAAAGTCTACGCCGAGGCTCCGGCAGCTCGAGCTCGTCCTTGAGGCCTTTCTTGTTCGACCTCATCGCTCTCGGTCCGCCTGAGCAACATTCCCAGCACTACGTAGGTGGCCGTAGCCGCCAGCACTTGAACAAGGATTCCCGTATTGCCGACGGTGTCCTGTTGAGCGCCAAATCCGCCGAACGCGATCAGAAATCCGGCGACTTGCGCCAGAAAGAGCCGGCCAAGCGTGCGCGCCGTGCCGGTCTGCGCTTGCAGTGCGATACCAAACAACAGGTTCGCAACGGCGCCTGCCCACAAGCCTGGCATCATATACGTGAACGTGATCGTGTTGATAGCCGCCAGACGCTCCTTCAGGCTGTCGGTAACGGCGCCTTGCACCAGGCTAACCATCGAGAGGTTCATCGTGGTGGCCTGAAACAGGGCAACAATCGAGAAGGCGAGAAATGCTCCGCCGGTCATGGCCAGCGCCGGTTTGCGCTCGCGCAGATAAGCGAAAAGTCCGACGCCGGCGGGAATCAGAAAGAAGAAAGACAGTCCATCGAGCCGCGCCGAGAGTTGGTTGCCACTCAGCTGCAGCATGCTCAAGACGCGGTCCGGCGTAGGTGGTGTGGCAGTCACCGCTAGAAAACCGCTCGCTGAAACCCACAGCCCATACGACACCAGCGAAACGGCAGCATAGATCATGGCACAGATACCCGTTGCTTTGTAGAACCCACGAAGGTTCATGGTTTCCTCCCGGATAACCGAAGTTATCATCGATTGAATTGAGATTGGGAAAGCGTGAAAAAACCTTACCAGAAAGCGAGCCACAAAAGCAACGGCTCCGAAGCGGAGCCTCCTATGAAGATCCCCTCCGTCGGAAGGGGTGAAGGCTTGAGAAGCCTTCACCGCCGCGACAGCGGTCGCGGAGCGCCGGGGTGGGTTCTCCGAAAACCCAAATCAGGTTCTGAGTTACGCCCAAAACCCCCCTGAAGTCCCCCCTTGTCCAAGGGGGGACGCTGTTTTCACCAAACGTGACGCCGCCTAGGCGGTATGACAAACTCCTCGAAGGGTTGCGTACCTCGTATCGCGGGCCAGAATCCAGACCATGAATCTCTGCCCGAAAACCCGTGGATTTCTTCTGGAATCCTTGTAGACTGACCTCTCTTACCAATCGATCGTTACCATGAAAATCACTCAAATGGAGCTATTTAAGGTCCCGCCACGCTGGGCCTTTCTGAAGGTCTCCACAGACGAAGGGCTGATCGGCTGGGGAGAACCGGTCGTCGAGGGTCGTGCTTCCACCGTAATTGCCGCGGTCGAGGAGATGAAGGACTACCTGATAGGGAAAGACCCGCTACGGATCGAGGATCATTTTCAGGTGCTTTACCGTGGTGGGTTCTATCGCGGAGGCGAAATTCTCATGAGCGCCATCTCAGGCATCGACCAGGCGCTCTGGGATATCAAGGGCAAATTCTATGAAGCGCCCGTTTTCGAATTGTTGGGCGGCGCGGTGCGCGAGAAGATTCGTGTCTACGGCTGGATTGGTGGCGACCGGCCCGCCGAGGCTGCCGAACAGGCAGTGCGGCTGGCCGCTGCTGGTATGACAGCTTTCAAGATGCTGGCTACTGAAGAAATGCACTACGTGGACACTTATGCAAAGATCGATGCGGTGCTGGAACGCGTGGACAGCGTGCGACGGGCGGTGGGCAGCGAAGCCAGACTGGCCGTTGACTTTCATGGCCGCGTGCATCGCGCGATGGCGAAACCTCTTGCCAAGGGCCTGGAACCTTACCGCCTCATGTTTATCGAGGAACCTGCACTTTCGGAAAACAATTCGGTTTTGCGTGAAATCGCCCGCCACACCTCGATCCCCATCGCTACTGGCGAGCGCATGTACACTCGCTGGGGATTCAAGTCACTCCTGGAGCAGGGATACGCCGACATCATTCAGCCGGATCTGTCTCACGCGGGTGGCATATTGGAATGCAAGAAAATCGCAGCCATGGCGGAGGCTTACGATGTTGCGGTTGCTCCTCATTGCCCCCTGGGGCCGATTGCGCTTGCTTCCTGTGTTCAACTGGACAGTTGCACGCCCAATGTCTTCATCCAGGAGCAGAGTCTCGGCATTCATTACAACCAGGGAAACGATTTGCTAGACTATCTCGTCGATCCTGCCATCTTCAAATTCCACGAGGGCTTCATTGATCTTCCCAGCGGTCCCGGTCTGGGAATTGAAATAAACGAGGAGAAGGTAAGGGAGGCGGCACGGACTGGCCACAACTGGAAGCCGCCGGTTTGGCGAAATGAAGATGGGACGGTAGCGGAATGGTAAGAAAGCTAGCCATGGTCAGCAGTGAAGTAGCTAAAGGCAAACCTCAAAGACGCGAAGAGGCAAAGACAAAAAAGAGGGCCTGGTGCGTGGCCTCAAGCCTCTGCGTCTCTGCGGTGGCTTGATCGTTGATTCGGAAGAGAGGTACATCGATTGTTTGATCGGAGGTGTGCTGTGAAAAAACTCAAGAAGAGTCTGGGCCCAACCGTTCTCCTCTGTTTGCTGGCTGTGCGAACAGCACATCCGCAGGCTTTGCCTAAGGTACTGGACGCGGAAGCGCAACCGCTTCTCGCTCAGGCCATCCGGCTGGATGAAGCCCTCTCAAGCCTGGGCAGTGTCCTGTCAAGCTCTGACTCGCGCAAGCTTCATGCCCTGCAAAAGCGAGCACCGGGCCGCGAAGTGGTGCGCGAAATCCAGGACATACTGGATCCCTACTGTTTCGCGCTCGTGGAAATTAACCCCGAAGCACGCGTCAAAGTCGTCCGGGGTCCGGCAGCCCCCGAGCTGATTCAAAACGGCTGGAAGACGTTTCTGGTAAAAGTCCAGAACCAGGCCGCCGTCAATTCTGTCCTCGAAGCAGAAAGCCCCAACGCAGGACCACTTCTGCATCGTTCCACGGGCCAGCCGAACCGCAAAGACGAAAACGTCATCTCTCCTGGAGAAGCGGCCAGCCGGTTTCTGGAGCTTTCCATGTACCGTCAGCGTCCGATGACCAAGCAGCTTTCCGGGATGGGTCTGGAGTACACGATCCTGCAGATCTATAGTAAAGCCGCCGGCCCACACGAGGCCAAGATTGGTTTTCACATCGGACAGGGCACTCAGGACCTCGGCTCCCGCAATGCCATCGACGTACTTTTCAAATGTCAACCTTCCGTCAAAGTCGTCTTTCGCATCAAGGATGAAGACGGCTCGCCCACCATGGCGTCCCTCGTCATCAGCGACGGTGTCGAGCGAATCCTCGAGGATCCTAAGAAAGAACCGTTCCCCAAAGACTACCGTCTGACGATGGCGTATCGGCGCAACTGGGAAGAGGGAAAGTTTGAAGGGGCGGAAAACAAAGTTGGAACCAAGCGGCTGATTGGGCTCTATCCTTTGCCCTCCCGCCGCCACGCTGGTGCCGACGAGTTTCCAGATTTTTTCTTTCACCCCCAGGTGTACCGCGCCGATGGTGAGCACGTCTACCTGCCGCCCGGCAACTATCATGTGGCCTTCGGACGCGGACCCGAGTACCTGCCCCAAACACAACAGATCAAGGTCGCACCTGGCGCCAAGTCGATGGAGGTCTCGCTGCGCCTCAAACGTTGGATTCACCTGGCACGGAACGGCTGGTATAGCGGAGACCATCACGTGCACGCCGCCGGATGCAGCCATTACGAAAGCCCGGAAGAAGGCGTTCAGCCTGAGCACATGTGGCGGCAGGCCCTGGGAGAGGACTTGAATGTGGCGTGTGTTTTGAGCTGGGGGCCCTGCTGGTACCATCAGAAAACCTATTTCAAGGGCAAGGAACATCCGCTTTCGAACGAACGAAATGTGATGCGTTACGACGTGGAGGTTTCGGGTTTTCCGTCATCGCACGCGGGTCACGTCTGTCTGCTCCGGCTGAAGGAAGACGACTACCCGGGAACCACCAAGATCGAGGAGTGGCCAAGCTGGACCTTGCCTGTCCTGAAATGGGCGCGTGGCCAAGGCGGGGCGGTGGGCTACGCACATTCGGGTTGGGGGTTGGAGCCAACGGAGCCAGTAGCCACATTACCCAACTATGTTCAGCCCAAATATGATGGCATCGGAGCCAACGAATACATCGTCACCGCCGCCAATGAAGCCGTCGATTTCTACTCCGCAGGCGACACCCCGCTCCCTTGGGAACTCAACATGTGGTACCACACGCTGAACACGGGCTTCCGCGTTCGGCTGAGCGGCGAGACTGATTTCCCTTGCATCTTTGACGACCGCGTCGGCCTCGCCCGGACCTATGCCCAATTGGACGGCAAGCTGGATTTCGATCGCTTTGTCGATGCCATAAAGGATGGTCGAAGCTACGTCTCCGAAGGCCGCTCACACATCGTCGACTTTCGTGTGAACACAACCCAGCTGGGAGTTGGGCAAAGCCAGCTCGATTTGAAGGGTGCGCAGAAAGTCCAAGTCAGCGCACGGGCCGCTGCTTACTTGCCGCCAGTTCAGGACGAAATTGGAGCCATCATTGCTTCCCGGGCTGCCAATCTACCCCCGTACTGGGATGTGGAACGAGCGCGCGTCGGCACAAGCCGCAAGGTGCTGGTGGAGCTGGTTGTGAATGGAGAACCCGTGGATCGTAAGGAGATTGTGGCGGATGGGCAGTGGCAGGACGTGCGCTTCGAGCGATCTGTGGGGCGCTCAAGCTGGATCGCTTTACGCGTTCTCTATAGTTCCCACACGAATCCCATCTTTGCACTGGTGGATGGCAAACCCATTCGCGCTTCGCGTCGCAGTGCGGAATGGTGCCGGCGCGGAGTGGACCGTTGCTGGGAGATGAAGCTACCTAGAATTCGGAAGGAAGAGGTCAAAGACGCAGAAGCGGCCTACAATAGAGCGCGGCAGGTTTACGACCGGATTCTTCAAGAGAGCCCCGAGGGGTAGAAGAAATACCTGTAGTCAAACTCCGTCATTCCCGCGAAAGAACGTCACCCCGGCGGGTAGTAAGCCGGGGCGGGAATCCATGGTCTTAATCGGCAAACTCCACCTCGACAGGTTGACGAATGATATTGCGCTCGTGGCCGAGGTTGAGCAGTAACTGAACAGCCTTCCGCTCGGCCGTGCCGTAGTTCAAGGTACGGTCGTTGACGTACATTCCAACAAACTTGTCTGCCAGTTCGTGCTCCATGTCACGCGCAAACTGCATAGCGTAGTTCAACGCTTCGTCCCGGTGCTCCAAGGCATACTCGATGCTCTGGCGCAAGATCTTGGACACCTTGGCAATCAGTTCGCGCCCTAGATCCTTGCGGATGACGTTGCCACCCAGCGGCAGTGGTAGTTGTGTCTCCTTGTACCACCACTCCCCCAGATCAATCACTTTATGAAGCCCAAGACCGGGGAAGGTAAGCTGTCCCTCGTGGATGATCAGTCCGGCGTCCGCTTTGCGCCGCATGACCGTTTCAAAGATCTTGTCGAAGGGCACCACCAACGGGACAAAATCGGGCTCGAAGATCCTCAAAATCAGAAACGCTGTGGTCATCTCCCCGGGAACCGCCACCACCTTGCCCTTTAGTTCCTGCGGCTTCATGGGCGATTCCGACACCACCAGCGGCCCATAACGATCTCCCATGCTGGCGCCGCTGCTCAGCAGAGCGTATTTCTCGGATAGATAGGCATAGGCATGAAACGAGACGGCCGTTACCTCGTATTCACCTTTCAAGGCCTTCTTGTTGAGTGTTTCGATATCGCTCAAGACATGATTAAACTTGATGTCGCCAGTCTTGATCTTGTTCGTCGCCAGCGCGTAGAACATGAAGGCGTCGTCAGAATCCGGACTGTGCGCAACGGTGATCTGCCTGGTTGTCATAAGAAAAAACTACCCCCTGCGACCAGCCATACCGCCTATAGATTGTGTTCAAGGGTCAGCAAAGCGGGATTTGAAACCAAAGGTCCCCGTTCAGGGAGCAGAGATAGTAGCCGGAAAGGCCAGGGTGCGCAATCGATATCTTGCCCGCTGCCTATGCTAGAATCGCGGCGTTCCTGTAGCAGTTGGGTCACACATCGAACGGGTCTTCGTTCGTCGTCGGAGGCGGTATTTTTTCGAGGACGACGAAGCTTTTGCCGAGAGCTTTCGTTGCCCGACTGATGCTTCGCGAGTTTTGCCAGGGAGATCCTAATGAACGCCTTGCCCCTAATGCTGGGAGTCTTATGCTTCATAGCGATTGGCTATCGCTACTACAGCGCTTTCATTGCTACGAAGGTTTTGGTTTTGGACGACTCCCGCCAAACCCCCTCGCACCGGCTCTATGACGGCCACAACTACTTTCCAACCAATAAGTGGGTCCTGTTTGGACATCACTTCGCTGCGATCACGGGCGCCGGACCGCTGATTGGCCCGGTGTTGGCCACTCAGTTTGGCTTCCTGCCTGGATTGCTGTGGCTGGTGGTGGGAGTCGTACTAGCGGGCGCAGTTCACGACTTCATTATTCTCTTTGCCTCGGTGCGCAGTGATGGCAAGTCGCTCGCAGAGATTGCCAAGAAGGAAATCAGTCCCGTAGCGGGCTTTACCGCCGCAGTCGCCATTCTGTTCATCGTCATTATTGCGTTGGCAGGGCTGGGACTGGCAGTGGTCAATGCGTTGCGCGAGAGTTCGTGGGGCACCTTTACCATCGCCGCCACTATCCCGATTGCTTTGTTCATGGGCCTCTACATGTACCGCTTCCGGAAAGGCAAGATCCGCGAAGCTACAATTATCGGCGTGATCGCCCTGATCGCCGCGGTCATCTTCGGCAAGTTGATTCCAGGCTCGCCGTTGGCTTCCTGGTTTACGCTCTCGAAGAACGAAATCACCGTCTGCATCGCGATCTATGGTCTGGCGGCTTCCATCCTTCCCGTCTGGATGCTGCTTTGCCCGCGAGATTACCTATCGTCCTTCATGAAACTGGGCACCATCGCGTTCCTCATCATCGGCGTCTTCGTTGTGCATCCCGACCTGAAAATGCCGGCCTTCAGCCAGTTTGTGGAGGGTGGAGGCCCGATAATCCCTGGCAAGTTTTTCCCCTTCGTATTTATCACGATCGCGTGCGGGGCGATCTCCGGATTTCACGCATTGGTAGGTTCGGGAACAACACCGAAGATGATCTCCCAGGAGTCGCACATTCGCCCAATTGGCTATGGAGCGATGTTGCTGGAAGGTGTCGTAGGCGTCGTGTCGCTGATTGCGGCTTCGGCGCTTTATCCGGGCGACTACTTCGCCATCAACGTGGCACCGGAGAAGTTTGCTCAGCTTGGGATGAGTGTGGTGAACCTGCCCGAACTTGAGCGAGAAGTCGGCGAAGTCGTCACAGGCCGGCCCGGAGGTGCCGTGTCTCTGGCTGTGGGCATGGCTCAAATCTTCACCGCCATCCCCGGTATGAAGGGGCTGATGTCCTACTGGTATCACTTCGCCATCATGTTCGAGGCGTTGTTCATTCTGACGACGATTGATACGGGAACCCGTGTCGCCCGTTTTCTGGTTCAGGAGTTCTTAGGAAAGTTCTACAAGCCTCTGGAGAGAACGGATTGGATGCCGGGCACGATTTTCTCGAGTGTGCTGGTGGTGGCTGGTTGGTCCTACTTTATCTTCACAGGGAACATCAGCACCATATGGCCGATGTTTGGAATCGCCAACCAATTGCTGGCGGGTATCGCACTTTGTGTGGGGACAACGCTGATTGTCAACCTGGGGCGGGCGCGGCTCGCTTGGGTCACACTGCTTCCGCTATCGTTTGTTTCCACGACAACCCTGACTGCGGGGTACCAAAGCATTACGGACAACTTCATGCCTCTGGCACGCAGTGCAGATCCGTCGGTCAGTTTTCAGGGTCAACTCAATGTGGTGCTGACGATAATCATGATGACTTGCATGATTATCATCCTGTTCGATTCCATATTGAGATGGCGCAAGGTTCTCTCCAGCGAAAAACCTGGCGGAGTACCTGTAGCAGGCTAGGGCAGCGTTCCGCAATGCGGACAAACCCAGGGCGCTCGCGCCTTCGACGCTCCGAGAATCCTCGACTGGTTTCTGTCCTGCAGCCTCCTCCTCCGACTCTCTGGACCCAGTCTTCTTTGTCCACGCCTAGAACATTCCACCGAGCCGCTTTGGCAGAAGCTGGGTGCCACTTCAAAGCTCACCTGCGCGTTTGGAATCAATTGAATGCGCTTGCACTTGCGGCACTTGATCTCAACGCCCAGAGGCGTGATCTTGGCCATGAGGCTGCCACACAGGCAACGATAGTCTTCAGAGTCGCAGGATGAGGGGAAAGCGGGCTGGTTTCGAGACTCCATACTGCCTCCAAGAAAGGTGCTCGTAATGAAGAAAGTGCGCGTTGACCAGACTCACGGGCCGTTGCTCTGCCATCGCGCTGAACGTGCAGAGTGATTTTTCATGCACATCGTATTAGACGAACGTGGGGCCGAAAGGTTCACAAATTCTTGCAAACCAGTTGTAAAATCAATCCACGAAAGATCGGCGGCGGACTGCCCGACGGAAACCCGAGAGCTCACTGAATCCTTCATCGTGTTGCCCTTAGAGCAGTCGGCGTTTGTTTGAATGCCGAACCGAATCTTTCTTTTACAGCCCCAAAATGCTTAACCCATGACCGGCTACTGTCATTACGCACTAAAGGAGTGGTCGGTTACGGTGGATTCGCTGCTTGCTGGACGACAGATCTTCCTGCTTCGCAAGGGTGGTATCCACGAACAACGCAACGGGTTTCACCTCGAACACCCACGGTTCTTTCTGTTCCCAACACACGTTCATCAGAGCGTGCACACATTGCACCCTTCGTTTCAGAGCGATTTCGACCAACACAGCGGAAGCAAACCTCCCACCCTTACTCTGAATACGTACGCCGAGGTCGAAGAGTTGATTTCGATTGCAGACTTGGAGACTCTCCGAGGGCTCGATGGCTGCCATACGCTCAATTGGGCGGCCGTTGAACAACGATTCTCGTATCGGAACCGGCCAGGATTGAATCTACTGTTGCTTCGTGTTTACCGCCTGCCGGCTGCCCACCAGATCCAAAATATCGACCGGTATGATGGATGTGTGTCCTGGGTCGAATTGGAAAATCCACTTGCGATTAGCGGCGCTGAACCGGTTCTGGCTGCCCACGCATTTCAAGACCAGGTTGAAGATATCCGGCGTCTTGCAGCCACTGCGTATCGCCACTGAGGCGATACCACATGTTGATTGGGAGACCTGCCATGCCAGACTTGCCGATGCCGCTGACGCAGCTTTCGGAAGAAGAGCAAATGTTCCGCGAATCGGTTCGTGAGTTCGCTCAGGCCAAGGTCCGTCCACACGTACACTCGATGGACGAAGCTGGCAAGTTCGAACCCGATCTCCTTCGCCAGTTCTTTGAAATGAACCTCATGGGCATCGAGATTCCGGAAAACTACGGTGGCGCGGGCTGCGGGTTCTTCATGTCGATATTGGCCGTCGAGGAGCTCTCTCGCGTGGACCCTTCGGCCGGCGTCATCGTCGATGTGCAAAACACACTCGTCAACAACGCGCTGATGCGGTGGGGCAATGATGCGCAGAAGAATCGTTATCTGCCGCGCATGGCATCAGGGACGCTGGGGGCTTACGCCCTTTCCGAGGCAGGCTCGGGCAGCGATGCCTTCGCCTTGAAGACTCGAGCGGAAGCTAAAGGGGATCTCTACGTTCTCAACGGTCAGAAGCTGTGGATCACAAATGCCGTGGAAGCAGATCTGTTCATTCTCTTTGCCACAGTCGATCCGGATCTTGGCTACAAAGGCATCACTGCCTTCATTGTCGAAAAAAGCTTTCCGGGATTTCAGGTGGGGAAAAAAGAAGACAAGCTTGGCATCCGCGCCAGCAGCACTTGCGAGCTCGTTTTCGAAAACTGCGAAGTGCCCCGGGACAACGTCCTGGGCGAGGTTGGAAAGGGTTACAAGGTATCCATTGAGACGCTGAATGAAGGGCGCATCGGGATCGGTGCTCAAATGGTGGGGCTGGCAAGTGGTTCCTTGCAGTACGGGATTCAGTACGTCAAGGAGCGTGAGCAGTTCGGCCAGCCCATCGCCCGGTTCCAAGCCATCCGGTTTCAAGTCGCGGAATTGGCCACGCAGTTGGAGGCCGCCCGTCTCCTGACATACAACGCTGCGCGGCTAAAGGATGCCCGTCTTCCCTTCGTCAAAGAGGCCGCAATGGCGAAATACTTTAGTTCGCAGGTTGCCGAGAAAGTCACCTCGCAAGTGGTGGAGCTGTTCGGAGGCTACGGTTATACGAAGGACTACCCCGCCGAGAAATATTTTCGGGATTCAAAAATCGGCAAAATTTACGAAGGAACGTCATTCATGCAGCTTCAGACTATCGCGAAGCTGATTCTGGGTGAGAAGTAGACCCGGCATTATCCATGAAGAAGCGACAAGCCATTCTCTTAATCGATCACGGCAGTACACGGGAAGATGCGAACGACTTGCTTCCCGAAGTTGCTCAAATGGTGAAGGAGATGTCTGAGTTTGAGATTGTTTGCTACGCGCATATGGAACTGGCCGAGCCGACTATCAAACAAGGATTCGATGAATGCATCGCGGCTGGCGCGCATGAGGTCATCGTCCATCCCTATTTTCTGGGTCCTGGTCGGCATTCAATCTCCGACATCCCACGTCTGGTAGCTCAGGCAGCGATGCGGCATCCCGGAGTCTCCTATCGGATTACCGAGCCCTTGGGGTTGGATCGGAAGATAGGCCAACTCATCATCGAAAGGGTGCAGCAGTCGGCCAGTCGGGAGCAAACCTGAGGAACAATTGGATTTACATTAAGGCGGGCTTCTATATAATTCCGCCGCTGTCGGCACAGGTACCAGTGCAGCAAAACCGATCAGCCGACTGCGGTCCGCCATCTCTCCAGGCATTCCGTCCAGGTCCCTTCCGACGATACTGTGGATCTCATGCAGAAGCCCAAAGCGCTGAGAGAAGGAAGCACGATTGGGATCGTCGCACCGGCGAGCAACGTTGACCGGGAACAGTTGCTTCGCGGCGTGGCTGCACTTGAGCAATCGGGTTATCGCGTCCGCTATTCCGATCAGGTATTCTTACAGGAGCACTACTTCGCAGGCGCTCATTCTCTGCGAGCGGCAGAACTCACGCGGATGTTCTGCGATCCGGAAATCGATGGAATCTTTTGTGCACGCGGGGGCTACGGGTGTCATCATCTGCTGCAGAGGCTCAACCCTGAAGTGTTGCGGGCAAGTCCCAAGGTTTTCCTGGGGCACAGCGACGTGACCGTGCTATTGCAATTTCTCGAGAACCAATGCCAGATGATCTCCTTTCACGGTCCGATGGTCGCCCGCGAGTTTGCCCTGGGGGAACCCTACTACGAGCGCCAGAATTTCTTGAGTTGCGTCGCCCAGCCTGCCGGCGGGCAACGAATCACGTCCCATGGTCTGGAAACCCTGCGATCCGGTTCAGCGCGCGGCCGCCTGACCGGAGGATGCCTCTCGCTGCTGACCGCAACGCTGGGAACATCCTGGGAAATTCAAACTGAGGGAAAGATTCTGTTTCTAGAGGACATTAACGCGAAGCCCTATCAAGTGGACCGGATGCTGATGCATCTGAAACTGGCGGGAAAGCTCGACAAGGTTCGGGGCATGGTCTTCGGATTGATGCTCAATTGCAAACAGTCAGACACCCAAGGGTATCGCCTTGAAGAAATCATCCTGAAGACGCTTGAAGAATATTCGTTCCCCATTCTTTTTGGACTGCCCTCGGGCCATACGGAATCCGGATCGCTCACGCTGCCTTTTGGAGTTGACGTGATCCTGAATGCAGATGACCGATATCTCGAACTGGAGGAGGGCGCAGTTGAATAACGATCCTTCATCCATCAAACGGATTCATCTCATCGGCATTTGCGGCACGGCAATGGCTTCGCTGGCGGGTATGCTCCAGGCGAAAGGGTATCAGGTGGCCGGTTCAGACCAAAGCGTCTATCCGCCCATGTCCACGTTTCTGGAGAAGTTGGGGATACAGTTGTTCGAAGGGTTCTCCGAGCAAAACCTGGTTCCTCAACCCGATTTGGTCGTGATTGGCAATGTCGTTTCGCGCGGCAATCCGGAGGTTGAGCACACGCTCAACAAGAAAATCCGCTATGCTTCAATGGCAGAAGTGCTCAAGGAGTTTTTCATCCGAGGCAAGCGGTCCTATGTGGTTTCGGGAACTCATGGGAAGACCACGACTGCCTCCCTGCTTGCGTGGCTGCTGGAGTCTGCGGGATTGGATCCGAGTTTTCTGGTCGGAGGGATTGCTGAGAATTTCGGCAGCAGCTTCAAACTCGGCAAGAGCGACTTGTTTGTGATCGAAGGCGACGAATACGACACGGCTTTCTTTGATAAAGGCCCCAAGTTTCTGCATTACCTTCCGGAGCGGGTTGTCCTGAACAATTGCGAGTTCGACCACGCAGACATCTACGCGGATTTCGAAGCAGTGAAGGCAAGTTTCCGGCGGCTGATCAATATCATTCCCTCGGGTGGCAAGCTCATCTCCTGCTGGGACGACGCCGTTGTTCGAGATCTCAGCAGCAAGGCATTCTGTCCCGTGGAATCGTTCGGGTTGGCTTCCGAAGCGCAATGGACCGCACGTTCAGTGGAGTTTTTGGAATCATCCACACGATTTGAGGCCGTGTGGAATGGGGTTCCATGGGGCCGCTTTGAAACTCCGCTGGCTGGCAATTTCAACATCAAGAATTGCCTGGCAGCCCTTGTCTGTGCGCACGATCTGGGCGTCGGCTCTGATCGCATCGCACAAGGCTTGCGCACCTTCAAGAATGTGAAACGTCGTCTGGAGATTCGCGGTGAAGCCCGGGGAGTCACAGTTTTTGACGACTTTGCCCACCACCCCACGGCCATTCACGAGACTTTGTCCGCCGTCAAGGCGCGTTACCCAGCAAACCGGCTTTGGGCGATCTTCGAGCCGCGTTCAGCCACCTCCCGGCGCAATGTGTTTCAAAGAGAATTTGCGACGTGCTTCGAGAAAGCGGATCGCGTTGTATTGTGTTCCTTGTTTGCCCCTGAAAAGCTGGATGCCTCCGTTCGTCTGGATGTGGCCAGAGTTGTGCACGAGCTGCGAGCTGGTGGAATTGAGGCTTGTCAGCGTGATTCAGCCGACGAGATCGTTCGGGAGGTTGCACCGCAGCTGGAAAGCGGCGATAAAGTTCTCATCATGTCCAACGGTGGATTCGACGGGATTCATCAGAAGTTGCTCAACGCGCTAAACCATAAAGTGGATGCCTAAGCGAAAAATACTTATCGTCGATGACGACCCGGGCATTCTGTCGATGCTCCAACTCATGCTCCGGCTGGAGGGATACGACGCCATTGTTTGCGGAGAGCCCCGGCTGGTTGTTGACACCATGGCCCGTGAAAAACCCGATCTTGTCCTGCTGGACGCTTTGATGCCCGGCTTTGATGGAATTCAAGTACTCGAAGCCGTCAAGGCGCGTGCTCTGTCCATTCCGGTCATCCTCGTCACCGGAAACGCGAACGAGGCCTACCTCAAACAGGCCCTGCAGGCTGGCGCCAAAGGAGTGCTGGCGAAACCCTTTGTCAAAGAGGCGCTGCTGGAGCAGTTGGGGAAGTTCCTGGAAGAAAGGAATTAACGCCTGCCCTTGAGGCGTGCTTCTAACGATGTTTCGCGCTCTCTTCGTTGTTTCTGGTGTTGCCATCTTTCTGTTTCTCGTCGGACCTTTCTGCGTTCTCTACGCCCTCATTCGGCGCTCGCCAGATATTCTTTACGCGGCAGGACGGGCAGGCAGCCGCTTGGGGCTGCTCCTGGGGGGTGTGCAGGTTGTCGTTCGCGGGCAGGAAAATGTCGAACCTGAAAAGACATTTCTGTTTCTTGCCAATCACCAAAGCTACTGCGACCCTCCAGCTCTGTTTGTGAGCATTCCTCGAAACGTTCGGCTCATCTTGAAGAAAGAGCTGCGCAAACTACCCTTGTTGGGCTTGATCATGGAAATAGGGGGCTTCGTCTTCATCGACCGCAAGGACCGTATGCAATCCGTCAGTGGCATGAAGCATGCCGTGCGGCAGCTGCAGCAGGGTTACTCGTTTCTGATCTATCCAGAGGGCACGCGATCGCGAACCGGCGAACTGGGGCCCTTCAAGAAGGGGCCATTCATTATGGCTATTGAATCGGGAACCCCGATCGTGCCGATCTCGGTCAAAGGCAGCTACGCAATCATGCCGCCCAATCAGTTCAAGGTGAAGCCCGGAACCGTTGTGGTCACCTTTCATCCACCCATCGTGACCAAGGATCTTCTGCTGGCTGACCGGGAAGCTCTCACCCAGCGGGTTCGCGAAACCATTGCAGCCGGACTGTCCGACTTCGACGCTCCGGCTGACGCAAAGGTACCTGTCGAAAGGATTTCATGACATCGAGCAAACCGATTCACACAGCCCAGCTTGCTTATTCCCTGCTATGTGATGACATTCGGCTGGAAGCCGGAAACAAATTGAGTTTGATGGGTATCTTTCAGAACGTATATTTCCAATCGCTGCCGGCCACAATTCTCAAGTTTGCACTTCTGAACCACTGGGTTGGTGCAGGTGAGCACTCGACAGAGATTCGGATTATTTCACCAGACCGCAGCCGCCTCTTACTCCAGACCACACCTTCCAACTTCACGCTCGAGGGCGGCGGATTTGCCGACAATGTCACATTCTTCACGAATGTCGTATTTGCGGAAGAAGGACCACATGTCGTCCAGATCTATCTAAACCAAATCATGCTGAAGGAGATCTATTTTAACGTCGTCGTTCCTGTAGCCACGAATGCAACGGTGAACTAGATCGCGGCCGATTTCTGCAACAAGCTGAAATTCGTCGAAGGTCCCGCCTCATTCCGAAGAAGCACAAACGGGAATGAGGAAGGTAAGCAGCTACTTCCGGCTGGACGGAGAAACAAGCTATGTCAGCTCCTTCAACCCTCATCGCCTCAGAGCCGTCGATTGACGTGGGCAGTCTGCCAAGTGCTGGCAGCAGTCGACTGCTATCTCTGGACGTGTTTCGTGGCGCAACCATCGCCAGCATGATGCTGGTTAACAACGCCGGAAACTGGAACGCAGTCTATCCTCCGCTGCGGCACTCCGCATGGCACGGCTGGACGTTCACCGACACGATTTTTCCATTCTTCCTCTGGATTGCCGGCGTTTCCATGACGCTTTCGTTCGCAAAACGTCTGGACCGCAACGATAGTCGAGCACGCCTGCTCACACACACGCTGCAACGTGCCGCCACGATCTTCTTGCTGGGAATGTTTCTGAACCTGTTTCCGTTGTTCCAGCTCTCAACTGTGAGGATTCCAGGTGTTCTGCAGCGCATCGCAGTCTGTTACTTAATCGCGGGTTTCATTTTCCTGTACACAAGTCTTCGCGGACAGATCGTCTGGACGGCGAGCTTGTTATTCGTCTATTGCGCGCTGATGAAGCTGGTCCCGGTACCTGGGTTCGGCTCCGGCATCTTGGAGAAGGAAGGGAACTTTGCGCAGTACGTTGATCAACTGGTGCTGTCGGGGCACATGTGGGCTTCGTCGAAGACTTGGGACCCGGAAGGGATCGTCAGCACGCTGCCGGCCATCGCTACCATGTTGTTTGGCATTTTGACGGGACACCTGCTGCGTTCGCGATTCACCCCTGAGAGTAAGACAGCCTGGCTGATGGTGATGGGAACCTGCTTGATGGGAGCTGGATTGATCTGGGCTTGGTGGTTGCCAATCAACAAGCCTCTCTGGACCAGCAGCTACTCGCTACTCATGGCGGGCATGGCCGCCAACGTCTTTGGGTGCTGCTATTGGGTAATCGATATCAAAGGGTATCGGCGCTGGTCGCGGCCTCTGGCAGTTTACGGAATGAACGCCATTACGGTGTATGTGCTGGCGGGTCTCCTGTCAAAGCTCTCCTCATTCATCAAAGTGGCGAGCACTGATGGAACCACGATCACCGCAGGAAAGTGGGTGTATGAGAATATTTACGCACCGCTGGCGTCACCTGTGAATGCCTCGTTGCTGTATGCCCTGACCTACGTCGCAATCTTGTATGCCGTTTCCTGGTTCATGTATCGCATGAAGTGGTTTGTTCGAGTCTAGTGAGGGGTCGGGGCCAGATCAACCGGCAGCAGACTGGAAGCCACTGTCCCTGGCAACAACTCTCTACCACCGCCCTTCGCCGCAAAGGAAAGCGGCTGCCAAACTCTGTCTTCTTAGCGGTAAACATACCGTTGATAGCTCGCACTCCAGCGCCACTGCTCCCATCCTTGACAGTCAAACTCGATCCTATATAATGGCGCGGCCTTGTTTGGAAACGCGCATGGAGAGCAGGTTTTGCATTCTTCCCTGTCGATGGAGCCTTCATGAAGATTCATGAGTATCAAGCCAAGGGATTGCTGGCAAAGCATGGTGTTCCGGTGCCTCGCGGTGAAGTTGCCTTCTCGAAAGACGAAGCTCGAGAGATTGCGAAGACGCTGGGTGGCTTGACTGTGGTGAAAGCACAAATTCACGCCGGAGGCCGCGGCAAAGGTGGTGGCGTCAAGCTGGCGAAGACGGCCGACGAAGCAGCCACGCTTGCCGAACAGATGCTTGGCATGAAGCTGGTGACACATCAGACAGGACCTGAAGGCCGCATTGTGAAGCGGCTTCTGATTGAAGAAGGCTTGAAGATCAAGACTGAGTACTACCTGGGTATCGTGGTCGATCGTGCCACGTCGCGTCCGGTGTTCATGGCGAGCAAGGCCGGTGGCATGGAGATTGAGAAGGTTGCAGAAGAGACTCCAGAATTGATTCTGAAAGAAGTCATCGAACCCGGCCTCGGGCTGACTGCGTTTCAAGCCCGGAAGCTGGCATTCGGCCTCGGCCTTCCGGCCGATCTGGTAAGCCCTGCCTGCAGCTTCATGATGAAGCTTTACCGGGCTTTCGAAAGCACCGATGCCTCGCTGGCAGAAATCAACCCTTTCCTTCTCACTGAGGACGGCAAGTTCTATGCCCTGGACGCAAAGCTGAACTTCGACGACAACGCACTCTTCCGCCATCCCGAGATCAAGGAGCTTCGTGACCTGGAGGAAGAAGAACCCCTCGAGATTGAAGCCAGCAAGCACGGATTGAACTACATCAAGCTCGACGGCGACGTGGGCTGCATGGTAAATGGCGCCGGCCTTGCGATGGCGACGATGGACATCATTAAGCTGGCAGGCAGTTCGCCAGCTAACTTTTTGGACGTGGGTGGCGGAGCGAATGCGGAACAGGTGAAGAACGCGTTCTCCATCATCCTCTCGGATCCCCATGTCAAGGCGGTGCTGATTAACATCTTCGGCGGTATCATGCGTTGCGATGTGGTCGCTCAAGGTGTTGTGGAAGCAGCCAAGGCCATGCAATTGAAGGTGCCCGTGGTCGTGCGCCTCGAGGGGACCAACGTGGATAAGGGTCAGGAGATCCTCCGCAACTCAGGTTTGAACCTTGACCGTCGCCAAGGGCATGAAGGATGCTGCCGAGAAGGTGGTAGCTCTGGCCAAAGCGGGCTGATTGGCCGTTAGGTGTTCAACCAACAACGAACGGGAGTTCTTCTTTGAGTATCTTAGTTGACAAGAATACGCGACTGATTGTTCAGGGCATTACGGGCCGTGAAGGCACGTTTCACACGCTACAGTGCAAGGCCTACGGAACCAACGTCGTGGGCGGTGTCACTCCAGGCAAAGGCGGCACCTCGCATGAAGGCCTGCCCGTTTTCAATACCGTCGCCGAAGCGCGACAGCAGACAAGCGCCAACGCCACGATGATTTTTGTCCCTCCCCCATTCGCGGCCGATGCCATTCTGGAGGCCGCCGATGCCGGGATCGAGCTCATCGTCTGCATCACCGAAGGAATCCCAACCTTCGACATGATCAAGGTTCATCAGTACCTGGCGTCGCGTTCCTCCCGCCTGATTGGGCCGAATTGCCCTGGCATCATTTCTCCAGGTAAATGCAAAATCGGAATTATGCCCGGTTCCATCCACAAGGAAGGCCCTGTCGGCGTTGTGTCGCGCAGCGGTACGCTGACCTATGAGGCTGTCGGGCAGCTGAGCGGTCGCGGAATCGGACAGTCATCCTGCATTGGAATTGGGGGCGACCCGATTATCGGAACCCATTTTGTCGATGCGCTGAAGTTGTTCAACGAAGACAAAGACACGGAAGCGATCATCATGATCGGTGAAATTGGCGGCACCGCCGAGGAAGCGGCGGCAGAGTTCGTCCGACAAAACGTCAAGAAACCGGTTGTTGGCTTTATTGCGGGGCAGACAGCACCCCCAGGGCGTCGCATGGGTCACGCCGGCGCCATCATCAGCGGTGGCAAAGGGACCGCCGAAGACAAAATGAAAGCCATGACCGCTGCCGGATTGCATGTTGTGCAGAGTCCTGCCGACATCGGCGACGCAATCGCTTCGCTACTGAAAAAATGAACTCAGCAGATCTCGTCATGCCCAAGAACGTCACTCCGGCGGATAGTAAGCCGGGGTCCAGCCTGACATCCAAAACGACTGGATTCCCGCTTTCGCGGGAATAACGTATAGCGGCTAGTGAGTTGCGAAGGTAAATTCTCAGTTTCAACCCTTTTACCTTGAACCGGGAGGCTAGTTTTGAGTCTGGAACGTACCCTTACCATCATCAAACCGGATGGCGTCGAACAAGGCAACGTCGGAGACATCATTCAGATTTTTGAGAAGAATCAGTTCAGAATCAAAGCCGCAAAAATGCTGCATCTGACAGACAGGGCCGCTGGTGGATTCTATGCCGTCCACCGCGAACGGTCCTTCTACAACGATCTCGTTCGCTACATGAGTTCCGGACCCGTGCTGGTTCTGGTCTTGGAAGCGGACAACGCGGTAAGTCGGCTGCGCGATTTGATGGGCGCTACCGATCCCAAGAAAGCCGCGGAGGGAACCATTCGGAAGCGCTTTGCCACTTCCATCGAAAAGAACGTGATTCACGGCTCAGACAGCGCAGAAAACGCCAGGATCGAGATCAGCTATTTCTTCAATGCGCTCGAGTTGGTTTAATGGGTAGCGCAGACCTGTCTTTCGCAGGTCTGCGGCATCTTCCCCTGGGAACCAGCCGGAAGCCGCAGACTTCCCGGAAACCAGGAGTCCCCGCCGCGCATCTGGCTCTTCCCGTTTGCTCTGGGCACCGTCTCATGTTTCCCCATCTGGGCAAGCTCTTCATCTTATTGGGCGTCGTCTTTCTGGCCATCGGATTGTGGCTAACGTTTGCGCCTCACGTCTCGTTGGGGAAATTCGGGCGACTTCCGGGTGACATCCACATCAAGCGAGACAATTTCACCTTCTACTTTCCATTCACTACCTGCATTCTGGTCAGCCTGTTGTTAACCTTGCTTTTTTCCATTCTTTCTCGAAAATAGGCTCTGCTTCACCTGCCCCACAGTTTTCGCTCAGAGATCGTTTGATGAACCTGTTTGCGCCGCAGAAAATCTACACCGTTTCCGAAATCACCGCCGACGTGAAGACCTGCCTGGAGAGCGAGTTTTCCGGAGTCAGCGTGGAAGGAGAGATTTCGAACCTGGCGGCCGCGGCCTCAGGGCATCTTTACTTCGCGCTCAAAGACAAAGGCGCCCAAATGCGTTGTGTCTGCTTCCGAAGCAGAGCGCGATTCCTGAAATTCCGAGCTGAGGATGGTTTGCAAGTGGTTGCGAGCGGCAGTCTCAGTGTGTATGAACCACGGGGCGACTATCAGCTGATTGTCGACTTCATGGAACCCAAAGGCTTCGGTTCGCTACAACTGGCTTTCGAGCAGCTCAAAGCCCGGTTGCAGGCTGAAGGACTCTTTGACACCCAGCGCAAAAAACCGCTGCCGGTGCTCCCTCGCTGTATCGGCATCGTTACTTCACCCGCCGGCGCGGCGATCCAGGATATTCTCCGCATTTTGCAGCGCCGCCACGAGAACGTGCAGGTTTTGATCTACCCTGCGCGTGTGCAGGGACAAGGGGCAGCCACAGAAATTGCCGCTGGAATTCGTGCGCTGAACCGGCTTTCCGAGATTGATGTCATGATCGTCGGACGAGGTGGGGGCTCGCTCGAAGATCTGTGGGCCTTCAATGAAGAGGTTGTGGCGCGAGCCATCTTTGAGTCGCGGATCCCAGTTATCTCGGCGGTCGGTCATGAAATCGATTTCACTATCGCGGATTTCGTGGCCGATCTCCGAGCGCCTACACCTTCGGCCGCTGCCGAACTTGTGGTGTCGCAGAAAAAGGCGATGCTGGAGCGGGTCGCCGTGCTCGAAAATCGACTCCAACAGTCCTTTCAGTTCAGGCTCAGCCAGCTGCGCAATCAGGTTCTGATGCTGTCCACCGACCGCGTGTTCGGCTCAGTGGACGGGCGGCTTGGCTACTACCGCCAACGCCTCGACGAGCTTGCCTTTCGTTTGGAGAATCGACTTCGCAGCCACCTGGTCGAACTGAAGGGGCAGGAACGGCTACTGGCAGCCGACCTGGGCCGCTTTGACTTGCGGCAGACAATCCGCTTCAGGCGCGAAACGTTGGGCAGCCAGTTCTCCCTGCTGCAGGCTGGAACCCGGCTGTTCTTGCAGTCAACCCGTGGCAAGGTGCAGGCGTTGGACAATTCTCTCCAGGCCTTGAGCCCTCTGGCTGTGCTCGACCGTGGTTACGCCATCTGTCGGGACGCTCGCGGAAGCATTATCAAGGATGCAGCGGCTCTGCGAGTCGGAGATCCGTTTTCGGTGAGCCTGGCCAAGGGCACTATTGATGCCCGAACAGAGAGGGTTCACGAATCAAAAGCGTAGAACCATTTCCTAAATCCACCTTCTGGATCGTCAACCCGTCGGAACTCAATTCCATGTCTAAGCCCAAAGACTTCGAAACCGCATTGCAGCGTCTGGAAGAGATTGTTAGGAAGCTCGATAGTGGCGACTTGCCCCTTGCATCACTGCTCGAGGTTTATGAGGAGGGGGTTACACTGTCACGTTTCTGCCAGACAAAGCTGGAGGAAGCCGAGCGCAAAGTAGAGATCCTGAACAAGAAGGTGGACGGAACCCTGGAACGAACACCGTTCGAGGAGCCAGACGCCAATTCAGGTAGCCACGATTGATGTGCCTTTCTTGCATCAACCGTGGATCGCAACGTATCACGACCCCGCTTTGATCTCCTCCACAGACGCTTCGCAAGGCGGAGAGCACCTCACGCTAGATTTATCGATCATGTCCATACAGTGAGAACAATCAGACTGATTGCTTTACCAGTCTGAGGATCCTTAGTCACCGGAGGCACCATCATGCTCGCGCTCAAATCCATGCCGCTCCTATGCTGCCTCTCTTTCGCTGAGCTCCTTCTTATCGGTTCGCCCGCGCTGGCCGACGGTCGCACGGTTTTCAACGTCAAAGACTTCGGCGCCACAGGGCGCAAGACGGACGATGCCCATGCAGCCATCCAAAAAGCTGTCGATGCTTGCGCCGAAGCGGGCGGCGGCATGGTCTACCTGCCGCCGGGGGAATACAGTTCGGGGACTATCAAGCTGAAAAGCCACGTCCGGTTTCACATTGAAGCAGGCGCGACGCTGTTCGCTTCGCTCAATCGAAAGTCCTTTGACAAGGGTGCGTTACTTTACGGTGAAGGACTTGAGAACATTACTCTGGAGGGTCGCGGACTCGTAGACGGCCAGGCCAGCTACGATTGGCGGTTGAACGACCATGAGGATGACTTCATTCGTCCGAATCTTGTCCTCATGGAGGCGCTGCGCAAGCCGCTGATGCGCGCTTTTCCCAAGGACCATCCCAAAGAGACCAACTTCCCCCGGATGGTACTACTGGTTCGCTGCAAAGATGTCCGCATTACCGGCCTCTCTTTTGTGCGTTCGCCAAGTTGGAACATTCACCCTTATGGCTGCGAACGTGTCGTCATTGATGGAGTCTACATTCAATCCAGCCTCAAGGAAGGGGTCTGGGCTGACGGCATCGATCCGGACGGCTGCAAGGATGTCCGGATCTCCAACAGCACCATCGAAACCGGTGATGACGCAATCGTGTTCTACTCGGTGGACGCCTACGGCCCCGCACTACCTTGCGAGAACATCACCGTCACGAACTGCCGTATTTCCTCAGCCTCCAGTGCCTTGAAATTCTGCGACGGCAATCGCAACTCAATCCGAAAAGTCACCATCGATAACTGCGTCATCACCAGTTCCAACCGCGGCATCGCCTTCATGGACTTTGATCATGGTTACGTCAGCGATGTTGTTCTCTCGAATCTGACCATCGAAACCAAGCTCCACGACTGGTTTTGGTGGGGAGACGGAGAAGCTCTTCACTTTAACATCAAGCGCCGCAGCGAGATTCACGCTAGCGTGCCCAAATTTCCCGTGCAGCCCATCGGTGCGATCCGCAATGTGATTATTCGCAACCTCATCGCTCGCGGCTACGGCTCAAGCGTGATTCTAGGGCACCCCGAGAGCTATCTGGAGAATGTCACACTCGACAATATTCGGCTGTTCCTTTCTGCAGACCCAGAGCATCCCATGCAGAAAGCCGAACACGCCTTGAAGATTCGCTGGGCGAGGAATCTAAAGCTACGCGACGTGGAGGTACATTGGGAGAAACCCGCTTCCGACAAGTGGAAGAGTGCCCTTCACCTTGAAGATATTCAGGGCCTGGAACTCGATGGTTTTTCAGGCAGGCCGGCAACAGCGGAGTTCCCCGCCGTTGTCTTGAGCCAGGTTGAAGATGCCACAATTCGTAACACCAAAGTTGAACCGGGAACGACGGTGTTCCTGGAGGTGAAGGGCGACAAGACTCGCAGCATCGGCCTCATTGGAAACGACTTCAGAAAGGCCAAGATTCCTTTTCAGACCACCTCCGGCGCCAAGAACACCGAGATAGCCGCCGCGAACAACCTCGGCACAGCCAAGTAGGTACTCGTTGTGATAAATTGTGCAGGACGTCGTCTTGTACCCTAGCATCACCGAAAGGATTCCTGAAACTCATGGGTGAAGAAGTCATGGACTTCTCTTTGCTTTCTAAAGTTGATAGCCCCACCGACATCAAGAAGCTGGATCGCCAGCAGCTAGGACAGCTTGCGGATGAACTGCGCAGCTTCATGATCCACACCATTTCGAAGACGGGCGGGCATCTGGCTTCCAGTCTCGGAACTGTCGAACTTACGGTGGCGTTGCACTATGTCTTTAATGCTCCTGAAGACCAATTGGTCTGGGACGTTGGACATCAGGCTTATGGGCACAAGATCCTGACGGGGCGGCGCGACCAGTTCCATACGCTGCGGCAGTATGAAGGCATCTCCGGCTTCCCACGCCGCGAAGAAAGCGTCTATGACGCTTTTAACGTGGCTCATGCTTCGACCTCGATTTCTGCTGCCTTGGGAATGGCCGTCGCACGCGATCTGGCCAGGAAGGACTTTCATGTGGTCGCCATCATTGGCGATGGCGGCCTCACAGGCGGCATTGCGTTGGAAGGGATCAATCAGGCTGGGCATCTTCAAAAGAAGCTGTTGATCATCCTTAACGACAACGAGATGTCGATTTCGCCGAACGTTGGCGCCATTGCGGGCTACCTCAATCGCATTGTCACGGGTCAGGTCTACAACCGCTTTAAGAAAGAAGTGGAGAGCATGCTGCTGTCCGTACCGCACATCGGCAAGCGGTTGCTGAAGATTGCCAAAGATATGGTGGACGCCATGAAGACCTTCATGGTGCCCGGCCTTCTATTCCATGAATTGGGATTCGACTATGTTGGCCCCATCAATGGGCACCATCTGGACACGTTGGTCGATACCCTCGAAAAGCTGAAACACAGTTCGGCGCCGACGATTCTCCACATTGTGACCAAGAAAGGGAAAGGCTGGTCGGTCGCTGAATCCGCTCCCATCAAGTACCATGGCCCCACCGCCTACGACCCCAAGACGGGTGTTTTCTATCCTACTCCTCCGGCGCCACCGTCCTACACCTCGGTTTTCGGAAAAACCATGATCAAGTTGGCACAGCAGGATCCGAAGATCGTGGCCATCACCGCGGCTATGCTGGAAGGAACGGGCTTGGTGCCGTTCAGCAAAGAGTTTCCTGATCGTTGCTTCGATGTCGGTATCGCTGAGCAACATGGCGTAACTTTTGCAGCCGGTTTGGCCACCCAAGGATATAGACCGATCGCGGCGATCTATTCGACGTTCCTGCAAAGAGCCTACGACCAGGTGATTCACGACGTATGTCTCATGGATTTGCCGGTGACATTTGCTATTGACCGCGCCGGAATTGTGGGTGCCGACGGCCCGACTCACAACGGACTTTACGACGTTGCGTATTTGCGAACAGTGCCAAACATGACGGTGATGGCGCCCAAGGACGAGAATGAGCTGCAACATATGATCTACACGGCAGTCTACACGGGCCATCCTGCGGCAGTGCGCTACCCGCGCGGGAATGGCATCGGCGTCAAGATGGACGACCAGTTTCGGATGCTGGAAATTGGCAAAGCGGAGATCCTCCAGGATGGTGAGGACTGTGTGATTATCGCGCTCGGAACGCTGGTTCATCCTTCCCTCAAGGCGGCGGAGAAGCTGGCTGCTGACGGTATTTCTGCTTCGGTGGTGAACGCTCGCTTCGTGAAGCCGCTCGATGAAGAATTGATTACCTGCCTGGCAAACGAAAAGTCGTTCCTCATTACCGTGGAAGAGGCGGCCTTGATGGGCGGATTCGGTAGTGCAGTGATGGAGCTGCTGGAAGCTAGAAACCTTCCGGGCTGCAAGCTGTTGCGTATTGGTGTCCCCGACCGGCTCATTCCGCATGGCAGCCCCAACTTGCTGCACGCCAAGTACGGGATTGATGCCGACGGCATCTACGAAAGGATCAAAGCCTTCATTCAGGACCACTACTCGCCAAAACCCGGCAGGGCGAGAAAGCCAGGCCTGAAGACAACCCCAGCCCGCGAACAATAGGTCCCAAGCAAAAATCGGGTTGGCCAGCTCACTTCGGCTGCTCGCCGTTCCAACCGGCATGAAAGAACGCCTCGACAAGCTGTTGCTGGATCGCGGACTGGTGAGGAGCCGTCAGCAGGCTCAAGCCCTGATCCTCGGTGGCGACGTTCTGGCCGGCAACCAGCGGATCGACAAGCCCGGAACCAAGATCGAAAGTACCGCAGAAATTCGACTCAAGTCAGCACCCCTCCCTTACGTGTCTCGTGGCGGGCTGAAGTTGGAAAAGGCTCTGGAAGTGTTCGCGCCCGATGTCCGCGACTGGGTTTGTCTGGACATCGGCGCCTCAACAGGTGGCTTCACCGACTGTTTGCTGCAGAAAGGCGCGTCCAAGGTCTACACCATTGATGTCGGCCACAACCAGCTCGACTGGAAGTTGCGCAGCGATCCGAGGGTCGTTTGGAAGGAAGGGCTCAATGCTCGCTACTTAACGTTCGAGGATGTCGGCATCACTGTGGATCTGATATCTATGGATCTCTCGTTTATCTCGCTGACGCTGATCCTTCCAGTCCTGAGGCCATTCACGCGGTCCACGACACGCATTCTGTGTCTGGTGAAGCCCCAATTTGAGGTCGGCAAAGAACACGTCGAGAAAGGTGGTCTCGTCACGGATCCTGGCAAGCACCAGCAAGTTATCCAAAAAATCCAATCCAGCGCCGAGTCACTAGGGTACACAGTTCTTGGTGTAATTGACTCTCCCATTTTGGGAGCAGAAGGCAACAAGGAATTCTTTTTGGGACTAGTGGCCGGCGATCAGGGATCGCCGAGCGGTGGCCGGCCTTAAGACAATGCCAAATACTCTTGATGTGAAAGCGAAAAGGGGCTTCCCGTCATTCCGGCGGAAGCCGGAATCCAGTGAGCCCCTCTAGGTTTCCAGGTTCCGGCTTCGCCGGAAAGACGAAGTAGGCGTCTGCGCGGCCATTGAGTTCCTGGACCCCTGTCAGGTGGTTGCCATCCTGGGGACTGGTCGTTGTTTCTCTGCGCTTGCCCTGATCACTCTATGAATCGAAACATCCGCCGCATTGGAATCATCGCCAAACCCAAACTCACCACGGTTGCAACTTTGGTGCACCAGTTGACTGACTGGTGTGCGGCACGCGGGATTCAAGCGCTGCTCGACAAAGACACTGCCGCTCTGGCCGGCCAACCCGAAGGATTGGAGCGAACCGAACTGGTCGCAGCATCCGAGTTAATCGTCGTGCTCGGAGGCGACGGCACGCTCCTTTCGGTCGCCCGCGTACTGGATTCCCATTCGGTACCGATTCTGGCGGTGAACTTCGGCAGCCTCGGATTCCTCACCGAGATCACCCTGGAAGAGACGTTTGCAACATTGGAGAGTGTGTTAGCCGGCAAGGCCACCACCCAGGCACGCATGATGATTGATATCGAAGTGTTGCGCGAAAACGGCTGCTTTGCACAGTATCGTGCTCTGAACGATGTCGTACTAACGAAAGGAGCGCTCGCCAGGATCATTGATATCGACGTCAACATCGACAATCAGTTTGTCGCCACGTACAAAGCAGACGGTCTGATCGTGAGCACTCCCACCGGTTCAACTGCCTACGCACTATCCGCCGGCGGTCCCATCGTCTACCCAACCCTGGGTGCCATGCTGGTGACGCCAATTGCGTCCCACACGCTGACGTTTCGAGCTCTGGTAGTGCCGGATGGTGTGACCGTAGAGATGAGTCTGAAAGCCACTCAGGAATCCGTCTACCTGACCGTTGACGGACAGGTTGGCCTGGGCCTGAAAGGTGAAGACCGCATCCGCGTGCGCAAATCGGCCATCGCTTTGGAGCTGATCGAGTCCAGCAACAAGAATTTCTTCGATATCCTCCGAAGAAAACTGAAATGGGGAGAAAGGTGACCGGTGATTTTTCGATACGCGATTGCCGATTCGCTCAGTTATTGACCATTTCTTGGGGGCCAGACGAGCTGCCGTTCCCACCATTCAAAAACCGACCGTCTGACATCGAACAGCTAACGTGAAAGCGCCTTCAAGCAGTTCCCGCAATCGGCAATCGGCTATCGAAAATCGTCAATTCTTCAAGCGTGTTTATAGCGTTGTTCGCACAATTCCCCGCGGCAAGGTACTAACCTACGGCCAGATTGCAACGTTACTGGGATCTCCCTACATGGCGCGCCAGGTGGGCTGGGCAATGCATGGCTGTCCGAAAGGTTTGCCCTGGCAGCGCGTGGTCGGCGCCGGCGGAAAGATTCTTGTGAATTCCCTTTCGATCGGAGATGGAGCATTGTTGCAAAGAAGGCTGCTGGAGATGGAAGGAGTTCATTTCGCAGGTCAACGCGTCGATATGGAAGCACATCAGTTTCTTCCTTCCCAGCTGCGAAAGCTAAAAAGGAGTCGCTAGACTCACCAGCGGCGAAGGAAGGACTTGGGGGGGCGACCCTCCGGGCGAGCCACTTCGCGGCAAGCCTAATCCAAAGCGGCTCGACGGGAATCTCGTTTCCGCTCCAGCGCTGATCGAGTTCCTTCACGATTTTCCTCTTGTCTTGCATGCAGACTCCGGGTCGAAGACGATTATTCCTGTGTCCAAGCTCAAATACGTTGAAGGAGCACCTGAATGGGCGCGTTCGATCCGCGCATTGACGCCTACATCGAAAAGTCGGCTGACTTTGCCAAACCGATTCTGTCTCATATTCGAGAGTGCATTCATTCCACCTGTCCGGAGGTGGAAGAGACAATGAAGTGGGGCTTTCCACATTTCATGTATAAGGGAATTCTTTGCAACATGGCTGCGTTCAAGCACCACTGTGCCTTCGGGTTTTGGAAGGGAGCTTTGGTTTTCGACAGTGTCCCCGAGGCGAGAACGAAGGGCAAAGAGACGGCAATGGGACAGCTTGGCCGAATCACCAAGATTGCCGATCTACCGGCAAGGAATATCTTCTCCCGTTGCATCATCGAAGCGGTCCGTTTGAACGAGACTGGAACCAAGGTGCCAGCCAAGCCGAAACCCGTGAGAAAGGAATTGGTCGTGCCCGACGACTTGAAGGCGGGCTTGAAGAAGAACAAGAAGGCTCTGGCCACATTTGAAGGTTTCAGCTATAGCCACCGGAAGGAATATATTCAGTGGATCACTGCGGCCAAAACTGACGCGACCCGCATGAAGCGGTTGAAAACGGCAATCGAGTGGATGGAAGTAGGAAAGTCGCGGCACTGGAAATATGCGAATTGCTGACGGACGACGCACAGACGACTTGGACTTTGACTCGCCCCTTGTCCTCGTGCTCGTCCTCGGCTTTCCTGATGTGTAGATCGAGGACCGGACCTAGGCCCTAGAGTGTTTTCAAAACCGAGTACGAGGACGACGACGAGGACGATTACGAGTGAAAGCAAAACACGTGGGATGCAAGTGAATCGACGAAAGTTTCTGAAAACAGCCGGAGCGACAGCCGCCATGAGCACGCAGAGCCGCAATGTTTCGAAAACTCTAGGAACACCTCAGACGATCCCCACAGGTCAGCAGCCGGGCAGCTTGTGCTTTACGAGTGCACGCGAGCTCGCGCGCCTCATTCGTGAACGAAAACTTTCCGCCCGCGAGGTGATGTCGGCTCATCTCGACCAGATCCGGAGAATCAACCCGAAGATCAATGCCATCGTTGCGAAACTGGACGATGACCGCTGTCTCGCCCTCGCCGACGAAGCGGATCGGCGCCTGGCTCGAAAGGAACGTGTGGGGCCGCTGCATGGGTTGCCCATCGCTTTCAAGGACCATGAGTCTGCTGTGGGGTTTCCTTGGACCCGTGGGTCACCGATCTACAAGGATTTCATGCCCCAGGAGGATTCGGTGTTGGTGGAGCGGTTGCGGAAAGCAGGCGCGCTGCCCATAGGCAAGACGAACGTGCCCGAGTTCGCGATGGGCTCGCATACCTACAACAAAGTCTATGGCACGACGTTCAATCCCTATGACTTGACGAAGAGTGCCGGCGGCTCCAGTGGTGGGGCAGCAGCGGCGCTCGCTTGCGGCCTCCTGCCGATTGCCGATGGCAGCGACCTTGGCGGCTCTCTGCGCAACCCAGCCAACTTCAACAACATTGTCGCATTGCGCCCGACGGTTGGGCTGGTGCCGACGGCGCCCAATCAGATGCCGTTCATCGGATTTGGAGTCAAAGGCCCGATGGCTCGCTCTGTCGCGGATGTTGCATTTCTGCTGAGTACGATCTCGGGCCCCGATCCGCGTGACCCTGGCCTGTTATCCGTCCGATCCTTCTTTCTTCATCAAGCCACTTGAGCGCAGCTTCAAAGGTGTGCGAGTGGCATGGTGCCCTGACCTGGGCGGACTTCCATTGGACCGTAGGGTCCGGACTGTTCTGGAATCGCAACGCCAGACCTTCGAAAACCTTGGCTGCATCGTCGAAGAAGCCTGCCCAGACTTGAGCGGAGCCGACAAAATCTTTCTCGACATTCGGCTGTGGAGTTCATTCAACGTGCTCGGGCCTTTGTTGGAGACGCATCGCAGCCAGATGAAACCCGAAGCCATCTGGCAGATCGAGGCAGGCGCACGGGTCAGCGCCACGGACCTGGCTCATGCCATGATTCGACACAGTGAGTTATTGGAACGGGTGCGTCAGTTCCAGTCGAAATACGAATTTCTGCTCTGCGCTGTGAACCAGGTTCCGCCGTTCGATGCGAGTCTTGATTGGCCAAAGGAGATAGAAGAGGTGAAGATGGAGAACTACATTGCCTGGATGAAATCCGCCTACTGGATCACAACGACGTTTTGCCCAGCGATCTCAGTTCCGGCAGGATTTACTACTGCCGGACTGCCCGTCGGCATCCAAATCGTAGGCCGTCACCGCGATGATTTCGGCGTGTTGCAAATCGCTCATGCCTTCGAGCAGGCAACCGGCGTTGGTCAGAGACGGCCTGCGATTGCTCTATGACTGTTGACTTATTGCTACTGTTATCGCCCGCAATAGCATCCCCTCACCAGCGGCTCCACGCCACACCCCCCGAAGAGAGGGTGGCAGTGAAAAACTTCTGTTTGCCGGATGAAGCTGACCGGTAGGGACGCGGTGCTCCGGGTCTGCCTGGGATTTCCGTTCCGGACGCGCAGCCGCGCGTCCCTACCTTTGAATCTTTCACAGATTTAAGGTGGAAAGGCAGGTTCTCGCTTTCGTTGTCGAGTGTCTGCTTGTGACTAATACAAACGCGATAAGTAGCTTTACATCGGTTTGTTTACCACTGGCGTGAGTCGGTGGTTGGCGCAAGTGATTGCGGGATACCGGCCGCGTGAGTGGTCGGAGACTCAAGTCGGCGGGTGAAGCTCCGACCGCTGATGCGGTCGGTATCTTAAGCGAGGCCAGAACGCTCGGTGCCACTGGCTTACGCCAGTAGTTGGAATTGGCCTCAATTTGTCACATTCTTAAGTGCGTTTGTTACTGGAACGACGATGATCGAGTGGGGCTGTACGGTTGTTCCCATCCTGGCTCTTTTCCTGACGTTCTTGTGGAGTTGCTACAGTTCGTCCGGTTTCCACACCTTGGCGAGGAGCTGCGCGAAGCAGTAGCTCCGTTTGCGAAGGACGCTCGCATCAGAAGCTGCCAAGTGCAAAGATACGCGGCGCTTGTGTCATAATTTCTGCGCCATGATCGCAAGTACTATGGCCGCCGAAGTATTCGAATTGGTTTACGAAAGGAAGCGAGAGCGATATTCATGGAAGCCGATCGTTTGTTATCCGCTCTCCATCTACTACAGGCGCACGGCCAGCTAACTGGACGCGAGTTGGCGAAGCGCCTCGATGTATCGGAGCACACCGTGCACGAGGACATGGAGGCGTTAAGTGCTGCCGGTGTGCCGGTCATCGAGCTACGCGGTTCGCAGGACGGCTGGCTGCTGGCCGAAGAATGGCGGACACAGATACCCGGACTCGAAGAGGAGGAACTCCGAGCCCTGCTGATGGCGCAGCCGCGAGTCATCGGTGACGTGCAGCTTGCAGCCGCAGCCCAGAGAGCACTCGACAAACTAAAAGCAAGCTTGCCAGTCACGCTGCGCGAACGGGCGACGTCCATTCAACAACGGCTCCACGTGGATACGACGGATTGGCGCGGCACGACCGAGAACCTCTCGATGCTTCCGGTAATACAGGATGCTGTCTGGAGCGATCGCAAGCTGGCATTTCGCTATTGGAAAGCGGGCCGTGAACTCGTCGAACGAATTGTCGATCCGCTCGGTCTCGTGGTCAAGAACAGTACTTGGTATCTTTTCGCCCGCACGCCCGATGGATTTCGCACCTATCGTATCTCGCGGATCGAAGACGCACAGATGCTCGACAAGCCAGCCGAGCGGCCTGCGGATTTCGATCTCGCGGCCTACTGGAAATCCTCAACGGAGCAATTCCAGGGCGAGGTGAGCCAGGCCGACGAAGCGTATCGCCGGGCGGCTGAGGAGAGGTTGGAATCCGAGCGCCGGACGGCGCAGGAACTGGAAATTGCAAAAACAGTCCAGGCAAGGCTCTTTCCTCAGGCGCTGCCCTCCCTTAATTCGCTAGACTATTCGGGTATGTGTCTTCAGGCTCGCCAGGTGGGTGGCGATTACTACGATTTCCTCGACCTGGGCAGGCAACGGCTCGGGCTTGTGATCAGCGACATTTCAGGAAAGGGAATTGCGGCGGCTCTGTTGATGGCCAATCTGCAAGCGAATCTACGCAGCCAATGCGCAATCGCGTTGGAACAGCCGCGAAATCTGTTGCGATCAGTGAATCAGCTCTTTTACGAGAATACGGCCGAGAACGCCTATGCAACCCTTTTTTTTGCCGAATATGACGACCAAGAGCGGCGTCTGCGCTATGCAAATTGCGGGCATCTCTCTGCCCTTCTTCTTCGGAGCGACCAAACTCTTGAGCGTCTCAGTTCCAACTGCACGGTTCTGGGACTCTTCAAAGAATGGGATTGCACAATAACGGAGACCCTGCTCTTCCCTGGTGACACGCTCGCCCTCTACACCGACGGGGTTACTGAATCCTTCAACGCCGCCCAAGAGGAATTCGGAGAGCAGCGTCTGATTGAAGCCCTGGAGCGGCATCGGGAACTGTCATCACAGGACTTGCTTGGGTCGATCGTCGATGATGTCAGGCGGTTCAGTTCTCATGAACAGCATGACGACATCACGTTAATAGTGGCGAAATGTAGACAAGGTTAGTGCGTGAATTTGCCGGGGGTCAGTTGATGGCTGCCTGGAAATCCCTTCTCCGGAAGGGAGCTGTGAAAAAATTGAAGATAGGCTCTTTCCGGCAAGAAGCGTGCGCCCGCTCCTGGCGAAACTCTACTTCCTGGAGCAACGTTTCACGGAAGCGGACTCACTCTACCGCCGAGCCCTTGGTATTGCGGAGAAAAGCTTGGGGCCGAATCATCCTGATGTGGCTCAGACCCTAGCCGACTACGCCTTGCTCTTGCAGAAAACCAAACGCAAATCCGAGGCAGTAGCCCTGAACGCCCGCGCCCGGGAGATCCTAGCGAGAAACCCTGCCTTGAGATCGGCACAACAGACTGTGGATGTGCAGAACCTCGATCGTAGCGGAAAGGCCTGGAGAGAGTGACAATGAGGGCCCTGCCGGGCCCCTGGAGATTGGCGCCTGCCGCGCTCCCGGCTCAGATGAGGTCAACGGTGAAGAACCAGCACCGAAATCCGTCGCCGCTCCGGCGTCAGCGGACGCGCAGCAGCGTGTCCCTACCGCTGGATTCTTTCAAAGATTTAGGATGCAAAGGGAGGTTCTAGCTCTCGTTGTCAAGTGTCTGCTTGTGACTAATACAGACGCGATAGGTAGCGTTATAACCGGTTTGTCTAACCCAACCACTGGCGCGAGCCAGTGGTTAGGCGCAAGTGATTGCGGGGATACCGACCGCGTGAGCGGTTGGAGGGTCAAGTAGGTGGCCGGTCAGGTGAAGCTCCGACCGCTGATGCGGTCGGTATCTCAGAGAGAACGAGGACGCTGGGTGCCACTGGCTAACGCCAGCGGTTGGATTAGGCTCCAATCTGTCGCATTCTTAGGTGCGTTTGTGAGTCAGCGCCGGCGATCTACCTCGGCTGGCCGTTTCTCCGAGTCACCTTTGGCAAGGCGAAAGCCACATACGTGCCTCCTGACGGGGCACCGCGTTTGCCGCCACCCGCGGCGATCACCACATACTGGCGCCCGCCGATTTCATAGGTCGCCGGTGTAGCGTTTCCGGCTGCGGGCAGTACCGTTTCCCACAAGAGCTTTCCGGTGGACTTGTCGAAGGCGCGAAATTTCTTGTCGTAGTTAGTCGCACCAATGAATAGCAATCCTCCAGCCGTAACAATCGGGCCACCGTAGTTCCAACTCCCGGTATCGCGTAACCCTTTGGCGACGAGCTCAGGATGTTCGCCAAGGGGAATTTGCGAAACCATTTCTCCCTTGTGCAGGTTAATCGTATTCAGCGTTCCCCACGGAGGCTTTACGGCAGGATAACCGTCAGGGTCCAGGAAACGGTTGTAGCCGTCGTGCCGGTACTTGAGATCAATGGGAGAAGGTCCGGATCGTTCGAGAGAGATCTTTGTTTCTTCCCCGCCCAGCAGGTACTGCGCAACCGCCTGGAGGGACTCCCTGCCCAGCGATGCAAACCCTGGCATGCGACCTGAACCTTCCCGGATCACAGTTCTTATCTCTTCTGCGTTGTACTTTCTGGCGATTTTCACAAGCGTGGGAAACTCAGGAGGATTACCCTGCAAATCCACGCCATGACAGCTTGCGCAATGGCGCTCGTAAAGATCTTTTCCACTGGAAACGTCGCTTCGTTTCGGCTGCTCGACGAGCCGCAACACGCAGGGGACTTCGCTCGAGTTGACATAATAGAGGCCCGTCTCGGGATCGAATGCAGCCCCTCCCCAGCCTGGGCCCCCATCAAATCCCGGAAAGACGATCGTTCCTTCCAGGCTGGGCGGTTCGAACTGGCCGTTGCTGCGCAGTTTGAGAAACCTTTCCAACACGCTCCGATGAGCTTCAGGAGTTCGCCGCGTGAGCATCTCTTCCGTAAGAGTCTGCCGGGCGACGGGAGGCGGCTTCAAGGGCAGCGGCTGTGTCTCTGTCAGTTTCTCCCCAGTTACTCCAGTGGTTGGTACTTTGCGATACTCGATCGGGAAGACCGGCTTCCCCGTCGTACGCTCGAAGACGAAGATGTGGCTGGACTTCGTAATTTGCGCCACAGCCTCGACAACTCGTCCGCCGCGCCTGATCGTGACCAAAGCGGGTGCCGCGGGTAGGTCCCGGTCCCAAACGTCGTGTTTCACGAACTGAAAGTGCCACCGGCGCTTCCCTGTCGCCGCGTCGAGACATAGCAGTGAGTTTGCAAACAGGTTATCTCCGTGGCGATTTGAACCATAGAAATCAAACGCCGCCGAACCCGTCGGCACGAAGACCAGGCCGCGTTTCTCATCCAGCGCCATTCCGCCCCAGCTATTTGCGCCCCCCGCGTATTGCCAAGCGTCCTTTGGCCAGGTTTCGTAACCGAACTCGCCAGGATGTGGGATGGTGTGGAAGGTCCAGCGTAGCTTGCCCGTGCGTGCGTCATATCCCCGGACATGGCCGGGAGCTGACGGCAGGCTTTCTCCGACAGAACTACCGACGATGAACAAGTCTTTGTAGATGATGCCTGGCGTTGTGGCTGAGATGGACAACCCCGTCATATCGCGCCCCAAGCCATCGCGCATATCCACGCGCCCGGCGTCCCCAAAGCTGCTGATCAGCCGTCCCGTTTTGGCATCGAGCGCCAAAATGAAGTGCCGAAAGGAAAAGAAGATAATCTGGTTTTCGCCCTCCTCCCAATAAGTCAGGCCGCGGTTGACTCTTTGGCCGATTAGTTTCTTCCCTTCATTTGGATCGAAACTCCAGATGACCTTTCCGTTCGCAGCGTCAAGCGCGAGGACGCGCAGCTTCGGCGTCGTCACGTACAGCACGCCATTCACGGCGATCGGGTTGCATTGCATCTCCGATCCCTCGTAGGTATCGCCTGTATCGTAAGTCCACGCGACCTCGAGCTGATGCACGTTTTCACGATTGATCTGGTTCAGCGCCGAGTAGTGCAGGTTCTCCGACCCGCCCCCGTACACCTTCCATTCTCCGTACGCTTTCCTTGGCTGCTCGGCACGTGCATCGTGACTGCAGGCGCAGAACACCGCCAAAAAAGCCACTGCACCCACAACTCCAGTTTTCCAATTCCTCATGATTCTCAGTGCCTCACTTGCTCCGGCCGCAAGCATACAGACTGGCAGTCTCACCTCTCGCACTCTCGGCTCGAAGCGGCCTCGCGAGGAAAAGCTCCTGCCACTGCCCTCACTTTTGGCAACACGTTTGATGGTACTGATTAAAGTGTTCAAAAGCCTTCTGGTGCTGAGAACTCGAGCGGGCCGGCAACCTGGACAAGAAGCTCCGCACTGACAGGGAGGCCGGTGGATCTTTTCGAATTGCTGAATCAGAAACCCATGCCGCTGGGATTGGCTCGCTTGTTCTGGCTCTGTCATCTCCGGGTTCCAGTCCAGCTCACCGTTTCTCCATCGGCACGAAATCCCGCTTGTCGTAGCCTTCATAGATCTGGCGCGGACGGGCGATCTTCTGTTCGGAGTCCAGCAACATCTCCTGCCACTGGGCAATCCAACCGGATGTGCGCGGAATGGCGAAGAGGACGGGAAACATTTCCACCGGGAAACGCATGGCCTGGTAAATGATGCCGGAATAGAAATCCACGTTCGGATAGAGTTTCCGGCTCACGAAGTAGTCGTCTTCCAAAGCGATGCGCTCAAGCTCCAAGGCAATTTCCAGCAATGGGTTCTTGCCCGTGACTTCGAACACCTCGCCAGCGACGCGCTTGATAATTCTGGCTCGCGGATCGTAGTTTTTGTAGACGCGGTGGCCAAACCCCATCAGGCGGAATTCGCCAGCTTTCACGCGCTTGATGTATTCGGGAACCTTCTCCTTCGATCCGATCTCCTTCAACATGCGCAGCACTTCTTCATTGGCGCCGCCGTGCAATGGCCCATACAGGGCGGCTGCAGCGCCAGCCACCGCAGAGAACGGATCGGCCTGTGAGCTGCCAATGCTGCGCATGGCGTTGGTGCTGCAGTTCTGCTCGTGGTCCGCATGCAGGATGAACAGCACGTCCAGCGCACGCTCCAAGGCAGGGTTCGGTTGGTACTTCACCTCGCTCATCTTGAACATCATGTTGAGAAAGTTTCCGGAATAGCTCAGGTCGTTGTCCGGATAAGCGTAAGGCATGCCCATGCTGTGCCGGTAAACAAACGCCGCGATGGTGGGTGCTTTCCCGATCAGCCGGTAGATCTGCTTCTGCCGTGACTCTGCGTCGTGGATGCTCTTGGCATCGGGATAGAACGTCGAGAGCGCGCCGATCGTCCCGACCAGCATCCCCATCGTGTGTGCGTCGTGATGGAAGCCATCCACAAACTTCTTGATGTTCTCGTGAATGAACGTGTGATGCGTGATGTGCCAGGTCCAGTCGGCCAATTGCTGTTTGGTCGGAAGCTCACCGTTCAAGATCAAATAGGCCACTTCAAGGTAGTTGCTCTTCTCCGCGAGCTGCTCGATGGGGTAGCCCCGGTAACGCAGAATGCCTTTGTCGCCATCGATGAAGGTGATCTTGCTGCGGCAGGAAGCGGTGTTCATGAAGGCAGGATCGTAGGACACCAGCCCGAAGTCATCGTCAGAGACCTTTATCTTGCGCAGATCCATCGCCCGGATCGTTCCGTTTTGAATGGGAACCTCATACTGTCTTCCCGTTCGGTTATCGGTGATGGTTACGGTCTCTTTGGCCATGAATTCTCTCCTTGCCTTTGCAAACGCTCAGTCGATCTGGTTCCAGTCTATGTGATCGCTCAAGAACTGCGCAAGCTTGGGCTTTCTGTTTTCCCGGCTGCGGATGACTGCCCAGACGGATTACGGTGCAGCGTAAGCAGTCGTGCCGAGGTAAGTCGTTGTGATTTGTACACGACCCGAAGTCGTGGACAAAATTCCTCCTTATCAAAGGAGTTTTTCATGCCGCCGTGCGGCGCCACGTTCGATGAAAACAGCGTCCCCCCTTGGAAAGGGGGGACTTCAGGGGGGTTTAGGAGGATTGTCCGGTCGGCTTAACCCAAACCCGTCGCGACAACCCCCTGAAGGCGCAACGACCGCCATCGTTTCGCCTTCCTTCCCCCCTTTGCTAAGGGGGAATTCTTCTCAGCCGCATCCTTCGGGTACAAAACTCAGGTAGGAAGAACTGCTACTAAACGACCGCTTCAAGTCAGCTTGGACGACAGGCTGCGAATGATTACTTCCGCTTCGGAGACCATCCCCTGCACGATCTCCGCAGCGGGAAGGACTTTGCGGACCAGCTCGACTCCCTGACCGGCATAGTTGGCCATGAGGTCGATGCGGCCCTCAGTGTGAATGGTCGGCGTCATACTCCCAAACGCAGGGACCTCCAAGGTTTGGTCCCCGATGCGAACTGAGCCGACCGGACCCGGTGGCGCCGAGCCTCCCTCGGTGAGAGGGTTCTTCAACACCCGATGTGGAGAGTTGGGAGGCCAGCCTACATGGAACACTTCCGTGTAGATGGCGTCGGCTTGGGAGGCCACGACCAGGCGCTTCTTATAGTCTGGGTGGGCCTCAGATTCCATGCTCGCGACAAAACGGGTTCCAACCCACACGCCGTCGGCGCCCAGCGCTAAGGCCGCGGCCAGTCCACGCCCGTCAACGATGCTTCCCGCCGCGATCACTGGCACCGGTGCCACCGCCTCGACCAACGTAGGCACGAGGGATACGAGCCCTATCTGGCCGCGAACGTGACCGCCCGCTTCGACACCTTGAGCGACGATCATATCCACGCCAGCCGCGGCGGCATGACTGGCTTCCTCGGCGCTCCCGACCTGGAGCATCACCACGATCCCGGCGGCATGACACCTCTGCACAAACGGCGCCGGGTCTGACCAGAACAGCGATACGACAGGAACCCTTTCTTCGATGCAAACCTCAAGTTGGCTCTCGAAGCCGGAAACGGGCGCCACGGGCTGGATCAGATTGACGCCGAAAGGACGCTTAGTTAGTGCCCTAGTCTTCTGAATTTGGTCTCGGATGAAATCAGGCGTCATCCGAACCATCCCCAGCATACCGAGGCCACCTGCGTTGGACACCGCCGCCACCAGCTCCGCTCGTGCCACACCGCCCATGCCAGCCTGGATGATAGGGTGCTGAATATCTAGTTTTTGAGTGAAGCGCGTAGAAATCATGGCTGGTCTCCGGCTATTTGAAAGACATCGGGCTCAAACGGCGTGGACTAGTCGATACTCAAGGAAGGCGGCCATTAGCAGCCTGAGTTCATCTTGACGTTACTGGCACGGTCTGCTACTTTTTTCGGGCCTACTGAACTCCGACTCAATCTAGGGGACTCCCCGAGAAACGCCACTCGCTTCTGGCACTATGCCGTGAAGCGGAACTGCCGATGAGGTATGTCATGCGACAACTCTGCCCGTCTCGTATCTGTTTCTTCCTAATGCTGCTTCATATAGCCCACGTTTCCTCCGATGCCAAGGACCAATGGATCAGTGTGCAGTCAGAGAATTTTTTCCTCGTGGGAAATGACAGCGAGAAGGACATTCGCCAAGTCGCTTTGAAGTTTGAGCAGTTTCGCGAAGCATTCTCACGAATCCTCCCCAAGATGAAACTCAACTCATCGGTACCGACGCGCGTCCTGGTTTTCAAGAGTGACAATTCATTCAAGCCATTTAAGCCACTCTATCAGGGAAAGCCTGCCTTGCTGGCTGGCTTTTATCAAAAAGGAGCCGATGTAAATCATATTTGTTTGACTTCAGAATACTCGGAGGAGCGGCCCTTCGCCGCCATTTTCCATGAGTATGTTCACCAGTTGACCGGAGACAATGTGCGCGGTCTTCCGGTTTGGTTTAGCGAAGGCATCGCAGAGTATTACAGTACGTTCGAAGCAACCGACAAGGATCGCCAGATCTCCGTAGGCAAGCCAATCAGCAGCCACGTATACCTGTTGCGCGAGAGCCGCTTCCTTCCTCTCAACACGCTCTTTTCAGTGGGCCATGATTCGCCTGAATACAACGAACGCCAGAAGAAAGGAGTGTTCTACGCCGAGTCGTGGGCACTTGTTCATTACCTCATGACTGGTGACAATGGGAAGCACCTCCCTAAGTTGATTCAGTATTTGAACCTCCTCGCATCAGGGGTATCTCTGGAGGAAAGCTTCACCAAGGCGTTCCAGACAGACTACGTCAAGTTGGAGCGCGACCTGAAAAATTACATTCAGCAGAATGCTTATGGCTACACGATCCACAAGCTCGACAAGAAGCTGGAGGTTGAGGAACCCTTAAGCGCAGTTCCTCTGAGTGATGCCGAGGCCTCGTACTATCTGGGCGACCTGTTGCTGCATACCCAGCGTTTCGAAGACGCTGAAAAGCACCTGAAACAGTCGTTAGAGTCGAACCCAAACTTGGGCCCGGCATTGGCAGCGATGGGAACTCTCCGCTTGCAGCAAAAGCAACGGTCGGAAGCTCGAGACTATTTTCAGAAGGCTGTCGCTGCCGACTCCAGCAACTACCTGGTTCACTATCACTATGCCCACCTTTTGTCGGACGATGGGAACCAAGGAGACGTACCCCATCTGGTTCCTCTCGGGAAAGGTTTCGCGCAGTCCAATCCGAAGCTAAGAAAGCCATCGAGTTGGCGCCCTGGTTCGTTGAGTCGTACCGTTTGTTGGCGTACGCCGCGAACATGACCGGCGAAGAGTTGCCAGCAACCGTGGCTCAGCTGAAGAAGGCCCAAGCGTACGCTCCTGGAAGGCAGGACCTTCGTCTGGACCTGGCTCGGCTCAATCTGCGCATGGAAGACTATGCTGCAGCACGCAAGCTGCTAGAGCCGATTAGCAGCCAAAGTTCCGAGCCGCACATCAAGCAGGAGGCCGAGCTGCTGCTGGCTCGTTTGCAAAATTTTGAAGAGCAGCGGAGCCTTGTTGAAACTGCACGACAACAAAACCTCGCAACTCAGGAATCAGTTCCAGAGGAGACTCGATCGACAAGCGAAGTCTCAGAAGCCCCGGTGATGAGACGCAAGAACCCAGCGGCTGGCACCGTCGTCGGGATCAGAGCCAACTTTGCAACTTCATCCTCCGAGAGGTGACAAAGCCGCAGGAGTCCTCGTCCGAATCGAGTGCCCAGAAAATGGGGTCACGTTCGTCGTGAAGTCGGGCGGGAAGACGCTTAGACTTCATACCGCAGATCCCGAGAAAATACTGTTGTACAAAGAAGGTGGCGATAGCCTAGGTACTATCAGTATGACCTGTGGTCCTCTGTCACCTCCGTCTCCAGTGGTGGCAACCTACCGTGAAGCCACGACACCTTCCCGCTGCTTACGATGGCATTCTCTTGAGCGTGCTGTTTGTCAATAAATAAGCAACGACGCCGCTGCGAGTACTGCAGAATTCATCGCTTGTTTTCAAGCCCACCTGAAGCTCTCTCTAGATAGTTGGCCCATTCGTCTCCTTGTGATACTTGCAGACTGTATTGCCCATCTGTGATGATGTCAGCGGGCAGGACGCAGATCGGATCGGAGGCGAATCACTTCCGATTCCCCCAAGACTTTCAGACACCGCATGAAGAACGTTCACAACCCTACAATCCTGCGCATTGTCGTCGTCGGTGGCGGCATTTCCGGCTTGGCGGCAGCTCACCGCATTCTGGAAGGAGCTGACCGGCTGAACCAACCTGTCGATTTGAAACTGCTGGAAGCAGGGAGCCGGCTGGGTGGAGTCATTCATACGAGCGAACGGGATGGTTTCCTGCTGGAGGGAGGTCCCGATTCATTCATTTCAGAAAAGCCGTGGGCGTTATCCCTTTGCCATCGTCTGGGACTGGAACCGAGCCTCATTGGCACCAGCGACACCGACCGGCGAAGCTTCATTGTCCGCGAGGGCAAGTTGCAGCCAGTTCCTGACGGCTTCTATCTCCTGGCACCAACGCGCATTTGGCCGACCATCACCACACCGATTTTCAGTTGGGCCGGCAAGATCCGGATGTCGGCGGATCTGGTCTTGCCGCGAAAGAAACGTACCTCGGCAACGGAAGATGAAAGCTTGGCCGACTTTGTACGCCGCCGACTGGGACAGGAGGCGCTGGACCGAATGGCCCAACCCATGATCGGAGGTATCTACACTTCCGATCCGGAAGAGCTCAGCCTGCGGGCCACCATGCCGCGGTTTCTCGACATGGAACAGGAGCACCGCAGCCTGATTCTGGCTATGTGGCGCCAACGCCAAAAGACGCAGCAATCGCAAAATCATCAAGCCGCGGGACCACGCTATGGTTTGTTTGTTTCGTTGGACCAAGGAATGGTCCGACTGGTGGAGGCACTCCAGAAGCGCCTTCCACCAGACTCGATTCATCTCAACACGCAGGTCTCGGCGTTACGAAAAAGCCCCTCTGGGCCGCTCATGGATTCTGGATCTCAGGAACGGAACTCAACTCGAAGCAGACGCCGTTTGTCTGGCTCTGGCAGCCTTTCAGTCCGCGGACTTGGTGCAAGGATTCGACCACGCAGCTTGCAGCCAAGTTGCGCAGCATTCGCTACGCGTCGACAGCAACGGTCAATCTCGCATATCCCTTGGAAGACATTCCCGGCAACCTTGGAGGGGTTTGGATTTGTCGTCCCCGCGATTGAAAAGCGACGAGATCCTGGCCTGCACGTTTTCCCACATGAAGTTCTCCGGGCGTGCGCCCCGCAACCATGCGCTCTTGCGAGCCTTTATGGGCGGAGCGCTACAGCCCGGAGCCTTTGACTACGAAGACCAGTGAGATGATCCAGATTGTTCGCCAAAACCTCCGCGAACTGCTTGGCATCGAGAAACCGCCGCTGTTTGCACTTGTCGAACGGCATGCCCGTGCGATGGCCCAATACCGCGTAGGCCATCTGGATCTGGTTGGCTGAGATCGAATCTCTCGTCGAGTGAGCACCCAGCTCTGCAGCTCGCCGGAAACGGCTTTACCGGAATCGGCATTCCAGACTGCATCCGCCGCGGCGAAGAATGTGCCGAACGCATCCTGGAGGCACTGGCTCCCGTTCCGAAGACTTGCCTCGTGCCGCCCAGCAGTCCTGACAGATTTCTTCGAGACTCGTTGAGTTCCAGATCCACTGGAATAAGCATTTGCCCCGGAGAATTTCAGGCGATGTGGGCCAACAGACCAAACCCGTCATTCCGGCATCCAGGATGCGCAGCAATCGCCCCTGCATCCCGGCTCTCCCGCTACCTTCCTACAAACGAAATCGGCGAACACAGATGAGAAACAGCACCGCACACACGAGATTCACGGATTGGGAGAGCGGTGCTGGTAAACGCAATGGCGCGATGGGATTGTAAAGGACGGCGATGACAATCCAGGTCATCATCCATTGTTGCGACCGGATCTCCTGTGCTCGCACCACCATGAAAACCGCAGTAATCCCGACAAGGTAGGTCAACAACAGGTAATAGCCTGACGGCCAGATGGGAATGAGCGAAAGGACTAGCAAAAGAGCGGCAGCTGAAGCCGCGAGACGTGGGATGGAAGGCTTCATCAACGTCCTTTCAGCGGTTACCGGCTACATTTTCTGGAATCTATCCGGTCTGGATTCCCGCGTTCACGGGAATGACAAACAAAGACGCCTCCCGCTCATCGTCATTCCGGGCAAGCGTAGCGCGACCCGCAATCCAGATGGCTCATTGCTAACGAACGCCAGAGCACGCCAAACAAACGCACCCGAATCGCTTAGAGTTGCGTTAGAATGCGCTTTCTCGCCACGAGGCTCTTCCCGCACGTTGTGTCGCTATTCTCCGGGTGTGCCTGCCAGTAGAGAAACTTATCGTGCTAACCCAAGATGTTGTCAATCAATTTAGGCACCAGACGATTCTGGTTGCTGGAGACACGTATGTGGATCGCGAGATCTATGGCGACGTGTTGCGTCTCGCACCGGAAGCTCCAGTTCCCGTCGTCAAGGTGAAATCCAAGCGCTTTGTCCCCGGCGGCGCAGCTAATGTGGCGAAAAACATCGCGCTGCTGGGTGGCAAAGCAATTTTGTGCGGCAGCTTTGAAAAAGACGACGTATCCAAACGACCTTTGGCAGGGATTGCCTTCTGAGAATTTCAGCTTCCTGCCACTCGCTCATCGGCCGGGTTTTCGTTTGCCTGAACGATATCGGGTTTTTGCAGCCAACCAGCAGTTGCTGCAGATGCTAAACGCTCCCGCGCATCCAGCATCGACTTCATCAGACGTTGACCTCGCAGGCGCATCTGGTGCCAATGCCCAGGTTCTGGTCGTTTATGACCAAGGCTACGGAGCGGTTGATGCCGGACTCTTGCGTGCTGTCGAGACTTTCAGACGTCGGTCGTCAATCAAAGTAGTGATCGACGCTCATCCCCAGCACGTTGATCAGTACGGCACCGCAGACTTGTTTACATTCAATGCAGACGAAAGCCTGGAGGCCGCACGCCGACTGGGTGCCCGTGTCGACAGTGTGAACAGTGCCGGACAGTTTCTAGCCGAAGAGCTAGCTTCGGACATCCTCGTGACCCAAGGTGGCGAAGGCATGGCTTTGTTCGACCGCTCCGCAACGCCACAGCGGATTCCGGCCAGCCGCGTTCCGCTGGCTGACCGCGCTGGCGCGGGAGACAGCAGCACTGCCGTGCTGGCGCTGTGTCTGGCTGCGGGCGTGCCGCTGCGACAGGCAGCCGAACTCGCCAACAAGGCCGCCGGCGTTGTGGTGGCGAAGCCCGGCATCGCCTATGTTTCACCCGAAGAACTCATGAATCTCTTTCACCAGGAGATCAGCCATCTGCTGCTGGAGAGCGTGGACGTCAAGCAGCGCCTGCTGCGGGAGCAACTGCCAGCCATCGAGAGCGTGGTGCGGACGATCGTCAGCGCCTACCGCGATAGCAGAACGGTCTATGCCTTCGGCAATGGCGGCAGCGCCGCCGATGCCAATCATTTCATTACGGAATTGGTTGGCCGGTTTATGATCGAACGCAAGGCACTGCCTGCAGTGTCATTCTCGACCAACGAAATTCTGATGACCTCCATCGCCAACGATTACGGCTACGACCAGACGTTTGCCCGCCAGGTCGATGCCTTTGTCCGTCAAGGCGATCTGGTCGTTGCGTTCTCCACCAGTGGGAAATCCGGAATGTCGTGATCGCCCTGGAACTGGCGCGCAGAAGGGAGCCACAACCATCGGATTTACTGGCAATGCAGCAGGAGAATTCCCCGCTCTGTGCGACATTTGCATTCGCGTGCCTTCGGACAATACACCGCGAATTCAGGAATCCCACCTGGCAGTGGTGCACATCATTTGTGAGCTGCTGGAGAAGGAACTCGCGCGCGGATGAAGACGTGGAGCGAGAGAAATTAAGGGCGATATGCGAGTCTCAATCAAGACCAGTCAGGCGGTGCTTGCCCCCTCACCCCTGGCCCCTCTCCCACGCTGGGGAGAGGGGAACCGAAGTCTATCGAGTTTCCCGAAAGACGGAGAGATCACCACAGCGTTCTGCAATGCCTGACTGGAGACACGGGTGAGGACGGTGCTATCCGACGGGTTTGTCACGCCCGACACACCATCCATGTTGCTGCGTTCAGGAAGAGGTTGGATTGAAAGTCAACAAAGACAGGCTTGCCGAGATCATCCGGCTTTCTCTGGCGTCGAATTGCTCGTCATCGGCGATCTGATTCTGGACAGCTATCTCGAATGCCGTGCCCTGGGCGTTGCCAACGAAGCCCCTGTCCCTCTAGTTGAAATTCAAGGCGAAAGGCAAACTGCGGGAGGAGCAGGCAACGTCGCGGTTAACCTGGCGCGGCTGGGGGTCCAGACAAGGCTGGTGGCTCCTCTGGGAGACGATCCCGAGTCTGCACAGATGGAACAGATCCTTATGGGAGCTGGGGTCGATTTCCATCCCTTGGTCCTGCGTCGGCCAATCCCGCACAAGACACGCATCATGTCGGGCAAGCATTATTACCTGCGACTGGACGAAGAGCAGACTGAACCACTCACTGAAGAGGAAACAGCTAAGCTAACGGAAATTACTCAACAGGCCTGGAGAAGCCCGGCCGCAGTGCTGGTATCCGACTATGACAAGGGAGCAATGACTCCTTCCCTGATCCGGTGGATCGAGTCGAAAGCTCAACAAGCCAAGTTACCCATCTACGGTGACCTCAAGCCACGCAATGCAGCTCATTGGAAGAATCTCGACTTGATCACACCGAACCTATCAGAGGCTCGTGAACTCTTCGTCAAGTTGCAACCGGAGAGTTCCATCCCTGAACAACCCTCTGAGCTGGCGTCAACTCTGAGCAGGCAACTGTCGAGTCAGGTGGTTTTGAAGATGTCCGAGCATGGCCTGCTGGCAGTGAATCGGAGCGGCACGCTCTGCCGCTTGGAGGCGCTCACGCAACACCCAGTAAACGTCTCCGGCGCGGGCGATACCGTGTTCGCAACGGCAAGTGCCGCGCTCGCGGCCGGAGCAGCACTGGAAGAAGCGGCTGTTCTCGCCAACCTGGCTGCTTCCCTGGCGGTCGCGCAAGAAGTCACGCACGCGGTTTCCGCCGAAGAACTGCAGGACGCAGTGCGCAGGTGGCAGAGCACGTAACGCCAGCCGTGTTTGCACTGAGTCTCTGGGCTGATCCCGGCCCTGGGAGTTATCACAATCCCGTCGTGTGGCGCAGCGCCGCATGAATGATCCCAGATTCGTTTTTTCTCCGGAGGCTGCATGAAGTGTGCCCGCGTTCGAGTTGCATTGTTGGGTCTATTCCTATCCAGTTCGTTCTTGGCGCAGCATGCGCCGGTGGCCGAGAAAAATCCCTTCGCCGGGAATGCGTCGGCAGCAGAGGCCGGCAAGAGGACCTACGTCAATTCCTGCCAGATTTGCCATGGCGGCGACGGAGGCGGAGGCAGAGGACCTGCCCTGGCGACGCGTGAGTTCCGACACGGCGGCGAAGATTGGCAGTTGTTTCAAACCATTCGCGATGGTGTTCCTGGAACTCAGATGCCGGGCTTCGGCATGAGCCCTGAGGAGCTTTGGCAGGTGGTTACCTATCTGCGAACCTTGACACCTACAGGCAAAGAGGAAGCGATTCAAGGAGACCCATCGGTTGGCGAGCAAATATTCTTTGGCAAAGGCGCTTGCCAGCTCTGTCATCAAGTGAATGGGCGCGGCGGACGGGTTGGGCCAGACTTGTCAACTGCAGGCCAATGGACAGTTCAGGCCCTGCGCCAGGCGATTGTGAGCCCGAACGAACAGGAAGGCCGGCGACCGAATGTCGTGCGGGCAAAGACGAAACGCGGGACAGAGATTCGCGGGATACAAAAGAATGAAGATAGCTTTTCAATTCAGTTGATGGACATGACAGACCAGTTTCACCTGCTGCTGAAGAGGGACCTGGCAGACATCCGCTATGAAGACAAGTCGCTCATGCCGGATGACTATGCGAAACAGCTCTCGCCGCAGGAATTGCAAAACCTGCTGGTGTTTCTGAAGACCTTGAAGGTGCGAGATATGGGGAAGGTGGCTGCACAGTCCTCCAGGGGCGAAGGTCTTTCCTACGACCGGCTCCGCGATTCTCGCAAGGAACCACAGAACTGGCTCACCTATTGGGGCGACTACCAGGGCAGGCACTACTCGGCATTGAAGCAGATCCATACCGGCAATGTGAAAGGTCTCCAGGCTCGCTGGGCATGGCAGTTCCCTGGCGCCGGTGCGTTGCAGACCACGCCGCTTGTGGAAGACGGCGTGATGTATACGACCGGAGCCTCGGGCTACGTTTATGCGTTGGATGCGCGGACTGGCAAACAGCTTTGGCAATACCAGCACCGGGTTAAGAGCTCTCACGTGAACATGAATGCGACTGCGAATCGTGGCGTGGCCAAGCTGGGGGAGCGCCTGTTTCTGGTGACGGCTGACGCAGGCGTATCCGCCCTGGATGCCACGACCGGCCGTTTGTTGTGGCACACGGTGATGGCCGATCCGGAGCAAGGCTATTTCGGCAGCATGGCGCCGTTGGCTTTGAAAGACAAGATCATCGCGGGAGTCTCGGGCGGTGAGTTTGGTGCACGTGGCTTCATCGATGCGCTCGATCCCATCACGGGCAAACGTTTGTGGCGGTTCAACACAATTCCAGGGCCAGGCGAGTTTGGCAATGACACATGGTCTGGCGATAGCTGGAAGCGCGGTGGTGGCGCGGTTTGGATGACAGGAACGTACGACCCGGAGCTTGACCTGCTCTACTACGGTGTGGGTAATCCGGCACCGGACATGAACGGTGACGTGAGGCTGGGCGACAATTTGTTTACCTGCTCCATCGTGGCGCTGGAGGCGGCCACCGGCAAACGTCGCTGGCATTTTCAGTTTACGCCGCATGATACCCACGACTGGGACTCGAACGAAACCCCGGTGCTCGTAGACCGAATGTTTCAAGGAAAGATGCGTAAACTGTTGCTGCACGCCGATCGGAACGCGTTCTTCTACGTCTTGGACCGGACGACTGGCGAGTTCCTCCTGGGCAAGCCCTTTGCGCGGCAAACCTGGGCGAAGGGTCTCGATGCGAAGGGGCGACCGATATTGGTGCCGAACTCGGAAGCCAGCGCCGAGGGCCAGCTTCACTTCCCAAGCCTGGCCGGCGCCACCAACTGGCAGGCGCCTTCCTATGACCCGGCAACAGGCTGGCTATACATCGCGTATCGGGAAGCGGGCGACGTTTATTTCAAAGAGGAACAAAAGTACGAACCCGGGAAGCCCTATTGGGGCGGTAAGGTTGTCAATGCCAAGGAGCGTGAGTGGGGAGGCATCAAAGCCATCAACCCTGAAACCGGAAAGATTGAGTGGGAATACAAACTTGTCGCCGGCAACCTCTCTGCAGGGGTGCTGGCTACCGGAGGTGGTGTGCTCTTTGCCAGCAGCCGCGAAGGAAACCTGTTGGCCCTGGAGTCTCGAACGGGCAGGCTGCTTTGGAAATTTCAGGCGGGCTCTGATATCAATTCTTCGCCAATGAGCTACGCGATTGACGGGCAGCAATACATCGGTCTCGCGGCCGGCAAGGTGCTCTACAGCTTCGCGCTGCCTGAAGAAACCGTCGAAACGAAACCCGCCATCAGCCGGAGAGCTCCGAGGAAGCCCACCTCTGACTCCAATTCGAAGCCAAAGTTGTTGGGTGTTGAAGTCGGAAGCCGATGAGTGCAAGATTTCAAAACGTGGCGGCGGCGCACCTCAAGCCCGACTGATCGCCCGGTCATTGGCGGCTTGACGAAACGTTTCTTTCAATAAGTTGAGTTCGTCTTCCAACTTCGCGATGCATTCCTGGATTGCCAACGGATCTCGCCCGATTGCAGTTTCTTCCAGGTCCCCGGCTGCCTTCAAGGCGCGCGCCGCTGAGAAATGACCAATGGTTCCTTTCAATGTGTGAGCGTAGCTGTGCAGCGCTGTATGATCCCCGCGCTCCTGGGCATCCCTGATTCTGTTCAGTTGTTTCGGGTAGTCCTCAACAAAAAGATTCATCAAATCCCAAAGCAAGGACTCGTCGCCACCTATGCGACGCAGCGCTGAGTCTCGGTCATAGTAGACAAACGCATCCAGCACCGCTGGGAGCTCTCTCGCTCCGGCAATCCCGAGGTGGAAACTCTGTCTTGAGTGGTCGGGGAGCGTGAGGCGCATGCAACCAGCTCGTCCAATGCTTTGAGCAGTAGATCGGGTTGAATCGGTTTTGAAAGATAGCTGTTCATGCCTGCTTCCAGGCAACGCTCCCGATCTCCAGTCATCGCGTGAGCTGTCATGGCAATGATGGGCAGAGGCTGTGTCCGGCAGCACTCGCTGCCAACTGTGAGCTGGCCAGCCGACTCAAGCTGCCGAATCGCGCGTGCCGCTTCAAGTCCGCTCATTTCCGGCATCTGGACATCCATCAGTACCGCATCGAACGCTTCACGCTCGACGGCTTCGACAGCTTCGCGGCCATTTCTAGCAACAACGACCGAATGCCCCTGCTTTTTCAGAATGGCTAGGGCCAACTTCTGATTGACTTCGTTGTCTTCGGCCAGCAAGAGGTGCAACGGTTGCCTCATCAGGGCCGAAGGTCGTGTTGGCACTAATGTCTGGCGGTGTTCCGGCGTCGATAGTTGGATCATCGAGGCTAACAAGTCAGACTCCTGAACCGGTTTTGAAACTGAGATCGATTGAGGGCTGGAGAGCTGTTCAATGCCTTCGCCCGGCCATCCGGCTTGCCGCAATATCACGATACGTGGCGCGGGGTTGAACGCTCGGAGTTCGAGCGCCAGGGTCTCCAGTCCGCTGAGGTGTTCATCCAGCAGGATAAGTGAAAAAGGTTGACCACTGTCCTGCGCCTGTTTCATGCAAGCCCACGCCATCGCTCCACCATGGGCCAAAGTGGGCTCCAGGTTCCAGCGGAGCAGCATCCTGGCCAGTGTCTCGGACGTTTCGGGGTTGTCCTCGGCAATCAGCACTCGCGCACCTTCAAGTCCTGTGGGCAATTGAGGCGTTTCTGAAGCGGAAGATTGCGGATTCGAACCTACGCAAACTGTGAAGTGGAAGCAGCTGCCTCTTCCTGGCTCACTCTCAAGCCAGATTCGCCCTCCCATCATCGCCACGAGTTGGGACGAGATGGTCAATCCCAGTCCGGTGCCACCAAATTTGCGAGTCGTCGATCCATCGGCCTGCGTGAAGGGATCGAAGATGGAGTCCTGCTTGGCTGCCGGAATCCCGATCCCCGTGTCGCGGATGGAAAACTGGAGTGTTTCGCTCTCTACCCCACCCCTTGTCAAACCTGTGTGGTCAGCAAGATCGACATTCAGCACGACCTGACCCTTTTCCGTAAACTTGATGGCATTTCCAATCAGATTGACCAACACTTGGCGCAGCCGCCCGGCATCACCTGTGAGGGTGTCCGGCGTTGCGGGAGCAACACAACTAATCAGCTCGATCTGCTTCTCATGAGCTCGTACGGCGAGGGATTTGAGAGTTTCATAAAGGCATTGCCGCAAACTAAACGTCGTGGGAGTCAATTCCAGTTTCCGAGCTTCGATCTTGGAAAAGTCCAGAATGTCGTTAATAACATTCAGCAATGAGTCGGCAGAACCCCCCACTGTTTCGATGTATTCACGTTGTTCTGCCGTTAGTGTGGTTTCCAGCGCGAGGTGCGTCATGCCGATGATGCCGTTAATCGGCGTCCGTATCTCGTGACTGACCGTCGCCAGAAACTCATTCTTGGCCTGGTTGGCAACCTGAGCGGCTGCTGCCATCTCGTTGGCTTTGTCTATCGCCTCGTGTAGCTCTTCATTCGCTGTTCCCAGTGTCGTGACTTGCTGTTGGATCACGTCAGTCTGTTGTCTAACCCTGCGCCTGAGAACAACCACCCAGGCAAACGCCGACAACATCAGACCTGCCAGGGTTCCCGCGGCCGCCAGCACACGTGAGAGGGTCCACCAGGATGGCCGCTGCAATATGGACACGTCTGCCGCGGAGTGCAGCAGCAAGCGGAAGTTGAGGGGGTACCCCTCGGGTGAGTTCTGGACCACACAAATTCCGGCCAGGCGAAGCCGGCTTCCCACCGGCAGATTTCCCAAAGATTCCTGGCCGCTCTCCAGATTCAGGTGTGCGCTGAAGCTGGTCTTCTCATCCTGGAGAATCAGGATTTCTTCTCCTTGTGCCAGGCTGTGGTTCAACAAACGTCCTTCGATTTGCACCAAAGCCGCATCGTGTTTCCCCGCAAGCGCCTCATCTGCCTTGATCTTGACGGGCGCGGGGGCCGTGCCCACATCGCCAAGCGCTCGGAAGTGAGCGTCCTGCAGTACAGGGCTAAACTCGATCACACCGGGAAACCCAATCACATCGACGAGCTGTCCCGGCTGCACCGGGGTTCTCTGCCAGGTGTCAATCTGGAGTTCGCCAGTGTCATCCCGAACATAGAGGGTTCGGCCCAGTCTCTGCATGGTCACAATCCCTTGTACCCTTATGCGATGGCTGGATTTCTCGGCCGCGGAATAACGGAACAGGCTTTCGATGGCTCGAACAGGAAGGTCAAACGGGTCTGCCGGCGGCTCCTTGAGGACATGAAGGTCCAATATCCCCGGTACCCATAGCTGAACTCCAATGAGCTGATTTTTGCGATTGAATCTCCCTCCAACGACACCTCTGACCCGCACTGTGGTGTCGACCCAACGGGCGGGGTTCTTCTCGTCGAATTCGAGGATCATCGTCTTCAGACGACCGCCGTCGACCGCAAGATCGAGAACCAGGAAACCCGACGACTCCGTTGCGAAACGAACCACCCCCTCAACCTCTACCCATTGGCTGTCGAGCCGTCCGGAAGCAAGTTCCTCCATGGACGCCTTTCGTCCAGGAGGCATGGGCGCTTCGCCAAGGATCCGCATCTGGGAACAGTCGATGAGTGGTGCAAATTCTCCGGGGCCACTGCGACCTTCCAACTCAACCCATTGCCCTCGCTTCACGACGGTAGGGTTCCTCTTCAAGTCGACATAAACGCCGGCTGTCGAGTCCTGCACAAAGAGCGCTCTCCAATCTGCATCGACATACGTCACGACGGCTCTGATTCGAATCGGGTAACCCCGTGCTGCATCCTTTCTGCCGAGGCTCAAGATCTGGCGTGCTTCAGTCAGCAGCGGAAGCTTGGTTTGGTGAGCGTGCGTGGGGTGGGATCCGACGCCTGGTGTCGCGCTCTCAGACAGTTCGCTTGTGGCTCCGTCAGGGATCTGCGACAGGTGAAGAACTTCAAGATCGTCCGGCCTGGAAACATACAAGTCAATGCTTTTGTCTAGCGTGGTTTCATCGACCCTTACTGCAGAGACGCCCCGGACCCGCACCTTGCTACCTACAGTCAACTTTACTGGACGCTTGTTCGATCTCAACAAAAGCGCGCTCACCGTGAGATGGCCAACACGAAGGGAAAGGGCTTCGCCATCAAAGTAGGGACGAGCAGAGACCAAGGCACCCTCGAGCTCCACGAAACGGCCCTCGTGTTTTCCAGAAACCAGTTCTGTTGGAGCGACGGGCAATGCTTTGGGGAACTCGCCTTTTCCAAGAATCTTGATCCGATCGTTGAGAACGAAGGGTGCACGCCCCATGTGATTGGAGGTACCAAAAATCTCGACTCGCTCTCCAGGGAGCGGCTCAGCTCTTTCGACCGTGAAGGTCTACATAGATGCCGCCGGTCTCATCCTGAATGTAGAACAACCTGGGTCTGCGATCAGAGACCGTAACAACTCCCTGCAGGTGCACCGGATATCCCAGCCTGGCCTTCTGGGGAGTCAGCTCAGAAACTTGCTCGACTCGAGTAAGAACAGGAAGGACTGGCCGCTGTGCCAGCAAGACACCAGGAGTGACGAAAGTACAGCACACAAAAAGGCTTTCCAGCTATTGCGCAACATGAGTTTCGCGAATCGGATAATCAATTGTTTCCTCTGGAGCCCTACTGAGACCAACTGCATTTGTTTATCTTTTCGTCTAAATTTATCTATTGCGTTATGAATAATTTTACAAATTTTTGTCTGGAAAACTGCTGCTAATGAAAGAGTAGACTCAGTCAACTCTAGACGAACCTGTTCAAGAACTGAGGTTTAGAGTTTCCATCCATTGCAGAATCAAGATAGAATGCGCGCTGTTTCTCGCGGAGCTAGCCGCAGTGATTCGCATTCGAGATCTGATCGTCGATCCTTCCACTTTCCTGTCCCCCATGGCGGGGCTGACTGATAGTGTGTTTCGAAGGCTCATCAAGCGTCTTGGTGGCTGCGGTCTGGTGATGACGGAGTTCACGAGCGCGGAAGGACTGACACGGAACTCTCTGAAAAGCAAGCGGATGTTGTTCTACCATGAAGAGGAGAGGCCCGTAACCGCACAGCTGTTTGGCGCTGAACCCTCCCGGCTGGCAGAAGCGACGCGGATGGTGGAAGACTTGGGGTTTGACGCCATCGACTTGAATCTGGGCTGCCCTGCCAAGAAAGTGGTGAAAGCCTGCGGAGGCTCCGCTCTGCTGCGAGAAAACAAGTTGCTGGAGGAAATTCTCAAGACGATCCGGGCTGCAACCAGCCTTCCCTTCACCATCAAGATTCGGGCCGGATGGAGCGAAACTGAGATCGTATCGGTTCAAGTGGGAAAGATGGCCGAGGATATCGGCATCAATGCGATTGCGTTTCACCCGCGAACGCGCGTGCAAGGGTTTTCCGGACACTCCGATTGGAATTTGATCGGCGAGTTGAAAGCGGCTCTGAAAATTCCGGTAATCGGAAACGGAGATATCGTCACACCCGAGGATGCGTTTCGGATGAAGAGGGAAACCGGTTGTGACGGCGTGATGATTGGCCGCGGTGCCCTGAGCAATCCCTGGATATTCCGGCAGATTTATGAACTGGAAAGCGGATTGCCGACGACGCAGCCGGATGTCGCGGCGAAGTACCAGCTCATCAAGAGCTACTTCCAGCTTTTGTTCGAAGAAGAGACTCCAGGCGCGATTGGGAAAATGAAGCAGTTTGCCTCCTGGTTCACGCATGCCATTCCCTACGGAGCTGCACTGCGGAAATCGATTTTTGAATCTCAAACCGAGAGCGAAGTGATGGATCGTATCGAGGAATTCTTCCATACGGCTCTTGCCGCCTCGCAAGAGGATCCGGAGCTGAATGTAGCCTAACCGTTGTTAAATGTGCATTGCGAACGCACAATCTGCGAGGTTACGGGTTCATTCATTCTTCACAGTCCACGTGTCAGCTATTCCAGATCAAGAGAGGGACGATATGCCTTCACTGCTCTCCAAGAAGTCGATTCTCTCTGTTGCGTCGTTGCTCATTGATCGTAACAGCTGGTGCTGTTTGGCTCTATTTCAACAAGCAGTGCCACTAGCGGGCCCCGTACTGGATTCACCTATGATTTCCAAGCAGGTTTTTACCGCCGGAATGATCAGTACTGAAAAGCGCCTTGAGCAGCCATTCAGGTTCGCTTTCAAAATGCAGTGGGGTCGTGGCGACAAGTCTAATACCTTCCTGCAACCCCAGACAGAGACAGCTCCTCTAAAGCGATCGACAATGGTGGCCATGACTGGAAGTAACGAGAACCGGTGACGTGTCGGCAAGACCCTCACTTCGCAAGAGACGGAGTACGTGATGGGAAGAAACAAAATCGTCGTTGCATTGCCACGACGAATCCATGTCGAGTATACGCCATAGCTGCTTGCCAGGGCTCGTTAGTTACCGATCAAGCACTGCTGGTAGTCTCAAAGGTAGGACATTGAAGTCAATTGAGCCAATAAGGATAGAGATAGGCGACCGCTCCAGATTCACTTACGGACTCGTAATCTGCGAGGCTGAAGTAGTCTAAGGCTATCCACCAAAGGCATGTTTAGCACGCGGCTGAATCTTCCCGGCTTACGCGGTCTTCTCATGGAAAGAGCATCGAAACATTTGCCAAAGTTTTCTCGGCTGCCCAGTCAGTTTGGGAGCCGGTGCGCTTAAGCCTTAGCCAAAGTCGTCGCCAACAAGAACGGCAAGAGTTGCGATACTGGCGAAACCGCGTATTTGACTGAGGAGATCTTGAATGTCGCAGACAGCGGTTCGGTCCATTACGGAGATCGAGGACCTGTACGGAGCGGGGACCTACCACAAACGAAAGCTGGTGATCGTTCGCGGCGAGGGCGCACGCCTCTGGAGTCAAGAGGGGAAGGAGTACATTGACTGTATTGGCGGCCAAGGGGCTGCCAATATCGGCCACCAGAATCCCTACGTCAATAAAGCACTGCAGGAGCAGTCGCAGAAGCTCGTAAATTGCACTGAGCTGTTTTACAACGACCAGCGCGCCCAGTTGTTGGAGACGCTCGCCCGGCTGACTCCCGCTCGCATCTCCCGGTTTTTCTTCTGCAACTCCGGCGCGGAATCAGTCGAAGGGGCTTTCAAGTTTGCCCGGTTGGCAACGGGCAGAACCGAGATCGTGGCCACGATGCGGGGCTATCACGGGAAATCGATGGGAGCCTTGAGCGCCACTTGGAACAAGGAGTACCGGGAGCCGTTTGAGCCGCTGGTGCCCGGCTTCTCGCACGTTCCTTTCGACAACCTGGAGAAAACCTGCCAGGCCATTACCGATAAGACTGCCGCTTTTATCGTCGAGCCTGTACAGGGAGAAAGCGGCGTGCGGCCTGGATCGCACGACTACTTTCAGGGTGTTCAGGATCACTGCCGCAAGTCCGGCACGCTGTTGATCCTTGACGAAGTTCAAACCGGTTTTTGTCGTACGGGCAAGATGTTTGCATTGGAACACTTCGGTATCGAGCCTGACATCCTTTGCCTCGCGAAATCCCTGGGCGGCGGCGTTCCCATGGGCGCGATCGGCATCAGCGAGGCCGTATCCGCCAAACTCTTCAAGCTGGCACACACCTCGACTTTTGGGGGCAATCCCCTGGCTTGTGCTGCGGCGAATGCGGCCATTCGTTATATGGAAGATTTTCAGTTGGCCCAGCGCGCACAGGATCTGGGACAGGAGTTCATGGCGGAGTTGCGCAAGATCGACTCGCCCAAGATTCGCGAAGTTCGGGGCCTCGGATTGATCGTTGGCGTTGAGCTAAAGGAAAAAGCGGGCCCTACATTCAGCAACTCATGGAGCGTGGCATTCTCGTGCTCGGCGCAGGACCTACCGTGATTCGGTATCTGCCTCCGTTGGTTATTGAGCGTGATGACTTGAAGCGTGTCGTGGCAGAGACGGCGTCAGTGTTGAAATAGGGCCTGTTTCCTTACTTGGATTGAACCACCCTCCAACCTCTTTCCGTCATTCCCGCTAAACTGGGAATCCAGACCTTCGATCATGCGCCACTGGATTCCCGCTTGCGCGGGAATGACGAAGAGTTCAAAACTAGCCTGCAGGGATATTCAAATGCGCTGGATGTTTCGATCATCGGGTCACTTCGCTGTGCTCTTTGTGATGTCTGGCAATTCTGTTTGGCGCCAGTATCCATGAAGATGAATCTGAACCAGCGCCTGCCCAAAGCACGGCAAAGCAAAAAGCAAAAAAGGTCTACACAAACGAAGATCTGAAAAGCCTGAAAGACACGACACACGTGAACCAGTCTCCAGCGACAAGTCGTACGCAGAAGTCCGGGAAACCCTCTGCAGGAATCGAGGGCTATCGCGACACGGGAGGCCATGACCGTGAGTACTGGCAAAAGAGGATCCGGCCGTTGAACAACCAGCTGCAGACCTTGGATTCGCAGATTGCAGCACAGCAGGCCAAATACGACGGCTTGAACGCCGCGAGCGGCATGAAACTTTCTCGCAGCGGCAAGCTCAGCGCCAGTTCCTCAGACACCCGGACTCAAGTAGCGAAGCGCATCGACGACCTCAAGCAGAAACGATCTGAAGTTCTAAAGTCAAAGCAGGATCTGGAAGAAGAAGCCCGAAAAGCCCAGGCTTTGCCTGAGTGGCTTAGGTGATTTCCAAGCGGTCTGGTTGCGAGCCGGACAATCTCCCAACAAACATCCAACATCCTTTGAGTAATCCCCAGCACAACCGAGGTGTCTCTGCTGCATCGCCTGGTGGAGATCTACAGCCCCTCTCATGCGGAGGTTGAGGTCTCAGGTTTTCTCGTTGCAGCGATGCGGGAGCTAGGCTTCCAGTCGCACCAGGACGGTGTCAATAACGCCATCGGGATTCTTGGGAACGGGCCGAAGAACAATTATCCTGTTGGGACACATTGACACAGTTCCGGGAATAATTCCGGTTGAGATTCGGGAAGGGAAGCTTTACGGCAGGGGCTCGGTCGACGCCAAGGGTCCCATGGCGTGTTTCGTATCAGCGGCCGCGCGCTTGAGGAAGGATATCGCTGCCTCTGGCAAGAAGATTGTGGTCATTGGCGCCGTCGAAGAGGAGGCTGCCACGTCCCGCGGTGCGCAGCAAGCAGTCAAGGACTTCGCCCCGCCCGACTTCTGCATCATTGGAGAGCCGAGCCGCTGGAACGCAATCACATTAGGCTACAAAGGTCGCTTGCTGCTCGACTACCAGTTGCAAATTCCGTGGAAACATTCAGCAGCTCAAGGCAAGTTGGTCTGTGAACAAGCCGTGGACTATTGGAATGCAGTCCAGGCTTGGTGTGGCCCTTTCAACAAAGACAAAGCAGTTTTCGACGCTCTTGATCCTTCAATTCGGTCGTTCAATTCCGAAAACGACGGCATCGTGGAAACGGCTCGCCTCAAGATGGGTTTCCGGCTGCCAATGGGCTTCCCACTGGAAGAATTCAAGGAGTTCCTTGTGAAGGCTTCACGTGGGGCTCAGCTTTCCTTCTCGGGCGGAGAACTCGCGGTGCGCAACGGCAAATCGAATGCGTTGGTCAAGGCTTTCTTGCAATCGATTCGACAACACCAAGGTGATCCCAAGTTCAAAGTCAAAACAGGGACGGCCGACATGAATGTCGTAGCCCCATACTGGCGCTGCCCCATGCTGGCCTATGGTCCCGGTGATTCTTCGCTGGACCACACGCCCGAATGAGCACATCGAAATTGACGAGTACGCACGGGCGATTGACGTGCTAGAATCGGTGCTTCGGTTGCTTTGAGAACCACTGCAGGGCCTTGTTTATGACGACACAAACAGCCAGCTTGGAAGCCATTACGACACTGCAGAAGGAAGAAAAGCTTGTCGAGATCCTGCGCGATCTCCAAAGCGTCGTTGTGGGCTTCAGCGGCGGCGTTGACAGTGCCTACCTTGCCTACATGGCCAACCGGGTTCTCGGCAAGAACGCGCTTTGTGTCACTGCGATCAGTCCGTCCTATCCAGAGTTCCAAAAGAAAGAAACCGCGCTCTTTGTGGAACAATTCGGCCTCAACCATCTGGAGATTGAATCGGAGGAACTGGACAACCCGGCATATCGGGAGAACGCTCCGAATCGCTGTTACTTCTGCAAAAGCGAGCTGTTCACAAAACTTGAAAGCTTGGCTGCGGCGAAAGACTACAACGCTGTCATCGACGGCACCAATCATGACGACCTTGGTGACTACCGGCCCGGTCGCAGCGCTGCCAAAGAACACCAGGTCCGCAGTCCTTTGCTGGAAGCGGGGATGACCAAGTTGGAGATCCGCGAGCGGTCGCGCGCGGCCGGCCTACCTACCTGGGACAAGCCTGCGCTGCCTTGCTTGTCGTCCCGCTTCCCTTACGGGACCGCCATCACAGCGGAGAAGCTCTCGATTGTGGACAAGGGAGAGGCCGTCTTGCGGGACTTTGGGTTTCGGATCTTTCGGGTGCGCTTCCACGAAGAACTGGTCCGCCTGGAATTCTCGCCCGAGGAGCTGCCGAAAGCGCTGAATGTGACCATGGCCGCAATCCTGGTCGCCCGGTTCAAGGCCCTCGGGTTCAAGTACGTAACCATCGATCTTGAAGGCTATCGCTCCGGCTCCCTGAACGAAGTACTTCCCATTCATCAATAGACAACGGGTCAATCTCGACGCTGCTCCTCGCGAAAGCCCCCATGTTGGCTGGGGCGGGGCTAGCGTCGCTGAACCGAACCCGCACCACCCTGAAAGGCAGGGTCTTGCGCCGCACGATGTCGGGAGACCGCCTAGGAGAAACTGCTTGTTGGACGCAGGAACCAAAGCCGAATTCGATCAGCAGTTCCGCGCAGTTCAGGTTCTGTACTTTGCGATGCTGGCTTCGCTGGCGGGCTATCTTGTCATTGGTCTGGTGGTGGGCTCTACGCCAGTACCTGCGAGGGTCACTTCTCCGTCCACTAGGGCTTTCTACCTGCTCAGTTTCGGATTGGCAGCATCTGCCTTTTTCGTGAAGAAGCGCATGGTTCGTCCCGTATTGCCAGGATCGTCGCAGGCAGAGATCAAGGGCTCTCTTGGCTCCTTCCGCTCTGGTCATTTGGTAAGCTATGTCTTGTGTGAGGGGGTTGGCTTGCTGGGTCTTCTCGCACTCTTTCTGGGTGGCTCGCGCACCCAGTTTATCAACCTGTCGGTCGTGGCTTTCGCATTGATGATCCTGCTGCGCCCCAAACGCATCGATCTCTCAAACTTATGAAAGTCCTGGTCGTTGGCTCCGGAGGCCGAGAACACGCACTGGTTTGGGCAATCCGTCGATCCAAACGGGATGTGCAAGTCTACTGCGCTCCCGGAAATGGCGGAACCACCCAGGAAGCCGTGAACGTCCCCATTGGGATTGATGAGATTAGTGCGCTGGCCGCCTTTGCCGAAAAGGAAGCTATCGATTTGACGGTTGTCGGGCCCGAACTTCCCCTGACACTGGGAATTGTGGACCACTTTGAAGCCATGGGATTGCGTGTAATTGGACCCTCGGCTGCAGCGGCGCGGCTGGAAGGCAGCAAGACCTTCGCGAAGGCCTTCATGCAGCGGCATGGCATCCCCACGAGCGCGTGCTTGCAGACCGACTCTCTCGATGAGGCATTGGATGCAGCCCGCAGCAGCCGCTTCGGGCTCCCACTGGTGATCAAAGCAGACGGATTGGCCGCCGGCAAGGGAGTGATCATCGCGCGGAGTCTTGACGAGGCGGAAGCTGCCATCCGGCAGATTCTCGAAGGTCGAATCCTGGGAGAGGCTGGCAGCAAGATTCTTTTGGAGCAGTTCCTCACCGGCGAAGAAGTCTCATTCCTGGTATTTTCCGACGGAATTCATGCACTGCCCATGGTGCCCTCGCAGGATCACAAGACAGTTTTTGACAACGATCGTGGGCCCAACACCGGCGGGATGGGCGCCTATTCGGCGGATTGGATTCTGTCTCCCTCAGCGCATCGCAATCTGATGGAGCGCATTGTCATGCCAACACTCGCAGGCATGGCAGCCGAAGGTATGCCCTATCGGGGAATTCTCTATTTTGGGTTGATGATTACCCAGGATAGCATTCATGTTCTGGAGTACAACGCCAGGATGGGAGACCCTGAGACACAGCCCGTTTTGCTCCGCCTGGAAAGCGATCTCCTGGATGTATTCGATGCGCTGCTGGAACAGCGGCTCGATCAATTGCGTCTGCAATGGGATTCGCAGCGCAGCGTCTGTGTCGTGTTAGCGTCCGGCGGATACCCTGGGGAGTACGAAAGAGGTCTTGAAATTTCAGGCCTGAACGGCATCGAGAGACCGGGCGTCAAGGTGTTCCATGCCGGGACGGAGAGACGCAATGGCCATCTGGTGACTGCTGGCGGCAGAGTTTTGGGCGTCACAGCCAAAGCCGCCAGCCTGCAGGCAGCAATGGATCTGGCGTACGCGACCACAGAACGCATCCAGTTCCGCAACATGCATTTCCGTCGTGATATTGGCCGAAAAGGGCTGGTGAAAGAGCGTGCTGCAGCCAGGCCCGGTTCCTAAGGCCACGCAGCGCCGTCCCGCTTTCCGTACTCCTGTCCATGAAAAAGTTTCTTGTGGCGTCTGGTGTCTTGCTCGTTTGCTTCGTTGCTTTTGAGTACCTCACGCTGCCGGATGTTTCTCCGCTGAAAAAGACAAACCCGGAGGTCACTGCCTTGATGCGCCAGCGCGAGCAGGAAGCGCGGGCCGCCGGCAAGAAGGCCCGTCGACAACAGCTCTGGACAGCGTACGCTTTGATTTCGGCCAGGTTGAGAAGTGCCGTGCTTATCGGAGAAGACGATGCTTTCTACCAACATGAAGGCTACGACTTGGACCAAATCAAGGAATCATTCGCCCGGAACTGGGAGAAAAAAGGCTTCGTGCGGGGCGGCAGCACGATTACCCAGCAGTTGGCGAAGAACCTGTACCTTTCAACCTCCAAGAACCCCCTGCGAAAACTCCGGGAGTTTCTGATCGCGCGCCGTATGGAGGAAGAACTTAGCAAGCGCCGGATTCTTGAGATCTACCTGAACGTCATCGAGTGGGGTGATGGCATCTACGGAGCGGAAGCAGCTTCCCATGCCTATTTTGGGAAGCCTTCCAGAGACCTGAGCGTTCGCGAGGCAGTGCTACTGGCGGCTGTAATTCCGAATCCACGCAGGATGAATCCGTCACGCCCCAGCCGCCGTGTAGAGTACCGATTCGATCTTATTCTGTCGCGGATGCATCAGTCTCGACAGATTAGCGATCAGGAACTTGAGGAAGCTAAGAAGGCGTCGGAAGATCGTGGAGCCGCACGTCACAAAACTGGAGGAACAGTCGGAAGTTGAGGCTGCCGGTGGGAGTTGTCCCAATTAACCACAGCCTCAGCGCAAGACGCGAGATGAACCATGGCAATTCCACTGGGCCTTCAGACGTTCTTATGGGGAGTTTTGCTGATTCATTCGTCACTCGCGGCCACAGCCATGCCTTCGCAGCGGCTCAGGCCGCCTGAAAAGATCCGCTGTTCACGCGATCAGTTGACTTCGTTTTCTGGAAGGGTCCTGGAGTTCAGGCGTAACAACAACGAGACGTTTCTAAAGGTGCGAACTGACGAGGACACGACGGAAGTGTTCACTCTGAAACACCCAGGAAAGGAATCTGCTGCCGAATGGTTTCTCCTCAAAGGCAAACCCTTTGAGTCTTCACATTGGAAGCGGATCGAAACTCGAAAAAACAAACTGCACCCTCGAATGCGCGCCACCGTCTGGGTCTGTGACGACGGATCCACACCCATTGTGGATTGGCAACCTTCAGAGGAATAAGAACACGGCGAACCCCGGGGACTCTTCCTGAGGTTCGCCGGCACCCAACACTCGCCGACTACTGCCTGTATTGCGCAAACATCGAACTCATTCTGTTCGCCTGTCCCGCGGTGAATCTAAACATGCAGGTGTCATCGGTGTAGTCCATGAAATTCTCAACAGGGTCCAGACCCGGGGTCCTGGGACCGGTACAGGAGTCTCGCCCGGAAGGACAGCCGTACGCGGGCGAGCGCTCGGATGGCGTATCACTGACGTAGTCGCCACTGCTGGAACAACCGTTTTGAAACGTGTGATACAACCCAAGCCAATGACCGACTTCATGAGTGGCAGTGTCCCCTGAGTTGTACGGGGCAGCCGAGCCGCCAGGCAGCGAAGAAAACAGGCAAACCACGCCGTCATTCATAGGGTTGCTCGCGTAACTTGAAGGGAAAGATGCCCAACCCAGCAGATTACTCCCAGGGTTGTTCGTGTAGAGATTGAGGGCGTTCGCACCGCCTTGCCGCAGTGCTGTCTTCATCGCTTTCTCTGCAAGTGTGCCAGGTTCGGCCGTATACCATGTCTCATTCGTCGTACGGGTGGTTCCGGTAAGCACAAAGTGAAACTGAGTCTGCGCACCACCGGTGGTCCCGCCATAGGCGTTGTTCAGAACATTGATCTGGTCACTGATCATCTGGTTGCTCACGTCTCCATTCGCAATGCCACTACCTTTATTGATGACGTGGACATAAACCGGAATTGTGACCGAGCCTACGACCGGTGGATTAGAAGGCGGCTGGCCTCCGCCAGGTCCACCCTTGTTGCCCCCGCGGTTACCTCTCAGTTTCGCTTCGATTTCGTCGGCTTCAATGTCGTCCAGTTGCCGAGTTGCGCAACGCGCTCCACTGTCGATAAAGGCCTTCTTGTTGCGCCAAGCCTTGCCATTGAAATGAAATGGCGTCTCGTCCTGTTCGTCACTGTTTCCCTGGGCGCGAGTTCTTTGGTTCACAACCAAAGACAAGGTGAGGCCAAACGCGATCAGAACCATAACAACATGAAATCTGGACTTCATAGAGCCTCCTGAAGAAGATGGGTATTCCGGGGTGCGGTTGAGATTAGGCATTTGGTTGGCCAAACCTGCCAAGTGATGGTAAGAAGGGAAACATAAAAGCGTCCATCACCCAGGTTTGCGCCAGACGGAGATTCCTAGAACCGCTGATTGGCTATATCCGTCTTTTCTTCAATAACTTGGGCGGGCTCTCGAACCGTTGATCTGCGGTGAGCCTGGGCGTTTCTTGATCTCATCGCGATTGCTCGAGGCCAAGTTCGGCTCGCAGGGCGGTTTCAATGGACCAACCAAGTCGTAAACCCTGGCATTTTCTTGCAAAAGCGTTCCAGTGTGCGCTTCGCAAGGAACTCCCTCTAAATCGCTTTCACTGTGTGGCTCGATAACTCTGGCTTGGAGTCCAACAATCATGACGCAGAAAAGTCTCGACGCAAAGCTCGCGCGAATTCATGCGGACCCGCAGGGCGCGCGGGATTTTATTCTTGCGGATGCGAAAGATGCCGACATGGCGATGGGGATACAGGCACCCGGGTCGGCTTGGGATGGCGAGAAGGACCGACCCAGGAGCCTGGCAGACTATCGCGAACAGATGCGGGAAGTCGGGCGGCAAGCGCTGGTCGATATTTTGTTGATGTCCGCCAGCAGCCACCATCTGCTGGGAGTGGAGGAACGGCTGTTCGACGGCTCGCCTGTGACGGTAGCTGTTCGCGCCAACGACACCACAGATATTCATATGGCACGCGGAGGATGCTATCCGCGCGTGCCGTCAATGCCTTTTCGATCCGCCACGCTGGAACAGCTCCAGTCTGGGCGTGTCACCTGCAGCGATGATGAGCGCCAGCGCGGATGTAACCTGGGGTTGTATTCTGTGACCTTCAACAATCATCCGGAAGCCGACTTGCGGACGCTCGAAGCTTATCGGGATTTTAGAATTGAAGCCGAACAGAAGGGCTTCCGTCATTTTCTCGAGGTCTTCGATCCAAACGTCCAGGGTGCCATCGAGCCCGAAAAGGTTGGAGACTTCGTCAATGACCAGATCGTTCGCTTGCTTGCAGCGGTTCCACGGTCTGGGCGCCCCCTGTTTCTGAAGATCGCCTATCACGGACCGAGGTGTATGGAGGAATTGGCATCGTACGACCCGCACCTGGTGCCCGGCATCCTTGGGGGCGCGGCGGGAACCACCCATGATGCTTTTCATCTACTGGCAGATGCTCGGAAGCACGGAGCTAGAGCGGCTCTATTTGGACGCAAGATTAACCGCGCTGAGCATCAGCTCACTTTCATTAAGTATCTTCGCAGTGTTGCGGATGGGGAGATCAACGCGAAGGAGGCTGTCTCGGGCTATCACGGGGAACTCCAGAAGCTCAGGATTCGACCGCGACTTTCGCTAGAACAAGATTTGGAGTTGACGCAAAGGCTTTAGGTGCTTTCCGTTCTGGTCTGAGGAAGCAGAACGCGAGTCTTGATTATCTTGGCGGGGCCTGGGGTTGAGGCTGCTGGGGAAAGCCCGGCGGTGGGGTTCTGCCGCCCGGTGTCGGGGCACCGCCTTGAGGCTGAGGTCGCCCCCCTTGCGGAGTGTTTGTGCCCGTCCCGGGTTGAGGACCGCGAGGGATATACACGAATTCCCATTCGTTGTACTTCGAGCGGCCATTGTAAGACTTCAGCGATTCTTTCTCGCTCTTGCTGGCGACACCGACAATTCCTCCGAGAACCGGGTTGAATGCAGACTGCCCGGCCCTCGATACAGGCGATCCTTGTGGTGCTCGCCCTGTTCCCGTAAAAGAAGACGTGCCTCCCTGCGTGCCTCCTGCCGTACGGCCGGCACCTGATGCACTACCGCCTGAGCCAGAGCCTCCAAAGTTCGATGGCCCTAAGGGGCTACTTCCGGGAATGACCGTGAGCCCCGAAATCGATCCGTCAGGATTCATCTTGAGCAAGCGCCATTCATCTGAGTTGGTGATAGGGTCCTTCCACTTCTTACGGAGGAACCGGCTGTTGTTGGTACTCAGGAGAGCGTCGACGGTCGTGGGATAGGTCCCAGGAAACTTGCGCTGCCAGAGCTCGACGGCACGCATGAATTGTTTGCCGCGATAGATCAGCTCTTCCTCACGCTCACGCTGCATGGCTTTCTGCCAATTAATGACAGCACCAGACAAAGTTACGAGCAGGACACTCGTAAACACCATAACGACGGCCAGCGTGTAGCCTGCGTCATTTCTACGTGACAGGTTACAGGGGACAGGGGAAGAAGATAGAGGATCGCGGTTCGAGGATGGAGGATGGAGGATGGAGGATTGCGGCGATCCCCAGAGACGTCTGACCCGCAACCTGGAACCCGGAACCTGTAACCTGTGACCTGTCACCCATCACCCCTACTGAAGACTGATCTGCCGGCGCGTCTTCGAACTCAACTCTTCGACCTCAGCCGAACTGTCGCCGATGCGAAGAATGCGATACCGATTTGCGACCAGATCGCCTTCCGAAGCCAGATAGACCTCATCTCCATCGGCGAAAAATCCCTGCCGGCTCTTCTGACGCACGTCAGTCTTGGTTCCAAAAAACTTCAGGTTGATAATCACGGTCGGTGCCGGACGTGATATCTGAGTGGCCTGGCCGCTCGGGCTAAGGCTAGCTGAAGAGCTGTTCGGTCCAGGCTTCGGATTCCTCGCAGTCGTAGCTCTTTCCTGCATGGCCTGAACTGAGAACATATTTCGGGCGTTGAGCGGACTGCCCGGATCGAAGTCTGCCAGCTTCTCCAAATGGAGAGACGGATCAATATCACGGAATGAGGTTTCCTTCTTGAGAGCGGTTCGCCGAGGGTTTCTCTTCAGATAGAGGTCCTTCAAATCCAGGGCTTGCTCTTGCGGGACGTTCGGCAACGCAGATGGAAGCGCACTCGACGACCCAGCAGAGCCCGCAAGCCACCGGTAAAGCGTGAATGCCAGCACTGCCAGCAACCCAGAAAGAAAAAGTACCTGCTTTTGTTGTTTGTTCAGTGTCATGGCTGTGCTGCAAAAAGCGTTGAAAGACTCACGTCGAGCCGCAGTGTATCGGTCCCTTCACGCTCTGACACCAGCGCCATTGAATCGACGATGACCAGCTTTGACTCGCCCTCCAGGACGTTGAGGAAATCACGAATGTTTGAGTAATTTCCTTCGATCGGCAGCGTGATTGCCAGCCTTTGCATTCCGAAAGCGGGTTCAGGATCTAGCCGGTACGTCACCCGGTTCCGCAACAGGCCAGCTTCGGCGCAAATCTCGTCTAGAGTTTTCAGCAGTTCTGAAGCGCCCTTCTCCTGAGGGAAAAGGTATTCCGCCGAAAACTGTTGGTACTTCTCGCGTGATTCCTTGAGTTTCTTCTCAATATCCTTTAACGCGTTGAGGGTGTTGACGCGTCTCGCCAGCTGAGATCGCATCTGGTCGATGCGCACTGTTTCTCCAGCATCTGCCTCAATCTCTGGGCGTACAAACACGAGATACAAGGGCAGGTTCAAGAGAACCAGCGCTGACAGGACGATGTAAACGATCGTTTGATATCTTGCGTTCATTTGCTGCTGTCCAGTTTTCTCCGCGGCGTGAGTCGCCTCACGACTGTCCTTTGTACCTGACTTGGACCGCGATCTCGCGACCCACGAAAGCCGGATTTTTTGAGATCTCTTCGTGCAACGGGCTGACGTCGAAAAATTTCCCGGACGACTCCAAATTGGAAACGAACTGAACGTTGTCCTGGCTGGAGCGTCCATTCGCGACGATCTCGATGATAATTCCCTTGCCCGCGATCTGCGGCTTTATGGTGACAATCTGCAGATTGGCAGGTGTCAAACGCTCGAGATCGTTGAGCAACTGGGTCCACGAGAATGTGCGCCGTCGAATCAGCTGATTGGCATGCTCTAACCTGTCCAAGAACTCGGCAGTCTCAGGAGTCTGGAGTCTCCCTAAAACCTTCTCTTGCTCCCGTCCAAGGGCATCAAAGCGAGCGCGATCGCTATTGAGCCGCTCATTCACCTGGCTCCGGCGAGCCCGTGTCGATTGATACGACGCAAGATTCCAGTAAGAGATGCCAAACAACAGGACCAGCAACCCACCCGCAGTAATGTAGAACTTGCGGTGATTGACAAACGGGCGAGAAGCCAGGTTGGCGTCAATCTTGATCATCTAGAATCTCCCAGCAGCCAGGCCAAGCGACGGCATCAGTGCGTTCTTCAAGGTGCGCAACGCTGCTGCATTCGACGATTGAAAGAAACGCAGCGGATCGAGATTCACAACCGGGCTGCGAAACCGCTCTGAAAGCGAAGAGAGCAACGCAGCCGACGGATCTTGGGGACAAGCGACATAGATCTTGTCCAGCGGCTGCGAACTCAGTTTGTCCTGATAGTAGGTTACGCAAGGGTGGATTTCGTCAAAAAGGTCAGGCAGACCGTCGTGTGCGGCTCCCGGCGCTTCCTCTTCAACGCCCGCCTGCCGGAACAACACCACACGCCCCTCTTGAGCAATGAGTGACGACACGCCCGAAGGGCGGACACGCAGCAACAACACAGAGCGTTGGCCGAGGTCTGGCTCAAGCTTTGCAAGCAACTCGAAGGTCGCAAATGATGAAAGACAAATATAACCCGCGTGAATCCCGAGCCTCTGGAAAGCCTCCTCGTACTGCGACAAAACGTCCTTGTGAATGCAGACCGTCAACACAAGGTGCTTACCGTTCGGAAGCTTGTGATCAAGTGCAGCAATGTGGGCTTCATCAATATTGAAGGGAACTGTCTTTTTTAGCTTCCAACGCAGCAATTGCTGCTTCTCGTTCTCATTGGCTGGCAAAGTGTCCAGAGGATGCAGGCTAACCTTGCCAGAAGCATCGGGCAACGCGACAGATATCCTGGCTGTCTTAATTTCCGCCTTGGCAAAGGCAGACTTCAATGCTGCTACAAACTCCGACATGTCCGCGATGTTTGGCCGGACCAAGGAAGGAGACACCAACCCTTCGGGTAGGGAAGTCACCGCAAAGCGATCTACCAAAGCAGGGTTCCGGGAGTCGAGGCGGACGATCGCAATAGTGCGGCGATTGATCTCGCAAGCGACCCCGGGAAGACTTGGCTCAAAGAATTTCTGTATTCTGGAAGTCAGCGTTTTCTGGATCATCACAATACTAACGAGCCACAGAGACACAGAGACTCAGAGAAATCACACTGGGGCGCAGATTGCGCACATAAACTCGCTGACTGAAGAATTCCGTGGTGGTGTTTTTCCAAGGGTGGCCTTCTCCCCGTTCTTGGCGTCTGCCGGTTCATTTGTTTCTTGTGGTTTCAATCTGCGTTCCTCTGGGTAATCTGGGTCCTATTTCAACCCCGTGTCTCTCCCTTCGGTGGCTATTGAGCCCTACTCAATGAACGTCACCTTGTTGATCTCTTTCAAGGTCGAGATTCCAGCAAACGCCTTTTGCAGCGCTGATTCACGGAGAAAGGTCATGCCCTCTTCATGAGCAACACGTTTGATTTCTGAAGCCGGTTTGCGCTCCAGAATCATCTCGCGGATGCGATCTGAGAGGTCCAGCAGTTCATGGATCGCAGTGCGACCCCTGAAGCCCGTTCCGCCACAGTCCAGACAGCCAGCCCCTTCATAGAAGACAAAGTCACAGTAAACCTTGGGGTCCAACCCCGATTCATCCAACAGCTGAGCCGGTGCTTGAACTGGATGTTTGCACTGCTCGCAGATAACTCGCACGAGCCGCTGCGCCAAAATGCAATTCAGCGCCGAAACAAAGTTGTAGGGTTCCACACCCATGTTGAGAAAGCGCCCCAGGACATCGACCACGTTGTTGGCGTGAACCGTGGTAAAGACCAGGTGACCGGTGAGCGCCGACTGGATCGCAATCTGCGCCGTCTCAGAATCTCGGATCTCCCCAACCATGATCTTGTCGGGGTCGTGCCTCAAGATGGACCTCAAACCTCGCGCAAATGTCAGGCCCTTCTTCTCGTTCACCGGAATCTGCGTAATGCCTTTGAGCTGATACTCCACTGGATCTTCGATGGTAATGATCTTATCTTCGGAGCTCTTGATCTCAGAGATGGCTGCATAGAGCGTCGTGGTCTTGCCGCTGCCCGTAGGCCCCGTGACCAACACCATGCCATAGGGTTCATGAATATAGCGGCGAAACTTCTTGATGTCATTCTCTGAGAACCCCACTACATCCAGGCTGAGCTGGCTGAACTTCTCGCTCATGGCCTCCTTGTCCAGCACGCGCAGCACGGCGTCCTCGCCGTGAATCGACGGCATGATGGATACCCGGAAGTCAATCAGACGCCCCTTGTAGCGCACGCGGAAACGGCCGTCCTGCGGCACACGGCGTTCAGAGATGTCGAGCTCTGACATAACTTTGATGCGCGAGATGATGGTGGAGTGGTGTTCCTTCGCAATCGGCTGCATGGCCTGCTGCAGCACACCGTCGATGCGGTATTTAATCATCACATCGTTGTCTTCCGTTTCGATGTGAATATCACTGGCGCGGCGCTCAAGCGCATTGAAAATGGTTGAATCGACCAGCCGGATGATGGGACTTTCGTTCTCGCTGGTGAGCCTTTCGATCGAAATCGTCTCATCGCCCGACTCGTCTTCCTTAATGAGATCGAGCGTGAACCCTTCCGTCGCTTCCTCGAGCACCCGCTGGGACGACTCGCTCTTTTTAAGGATGTCGCTGATTTGCGATGGCGTCGCCACTTTCACAACGAGTTTCTTGCCAAGCAAGATACCCAATTCGTCAGTTAGCAGCAGCTCGGAGGGATCTGCAATCGCGACCATCAGTGACCCGTTGACGCCTTTCAGCGGCACGAAGTTATAGCGGAACATCAACTCGGCGGGAATGGTCCGGAACAATTCCGGGTCAATAGGCGAATTCTTCAAATCCACGAACTCGCAACGGTAACGCTCTGCGAGCCGCCGCGTCTGCTGCTCCTCTTCCTGCAGGTTGACCTTTTGCTCCGGCCGTTGGAGCTTGACGTCTGCAGGACTGGTTAACTTTTGATTCATTGTGAATTCCTTCATTGACAATTGACCGACTGGATCAATGAATCAACGACACAATCGTCAATGTCCTTCTATTTCACCATACTACTCAGATTGAAAATTGGCAGATAGAGAGCAATCAGCACGAATGCCACAATCGTCGCCAGGATCACCAGTAAGATGGGCTCGATGTAAGTAAACACCTGACTCAACCGCGTGTTGACCTCCTGATCGTAAAAATCTGCCACGTGCCTTAGCATTTCACTCAGCGACCCCGTCGATTCCCCCACTTGGATCATCTCAGTCGCCAGTTCAGGCACAACCGAACTCGACTCGAAGCTCTTTGAGAGCGACTGTCCTTCTCGGATTGACGTGATGGCGTTTCTGACAGCACGAGTCACCAGTTGGTTACCTGACGAGTCGGCCACAATCTCGAGCGCATTGACCAGTGGGATTCCTCCTGATAGCAGTGTGGAGAGCGTGCGGCTCAGCTGCGAAAACGCGAACTTGTTCCAAAGGTCGCCAATGATGGGCAGCCGCAGCTTGATGCCATCGACAGCAAATGCGCCTTTCTCGGTTCGGCTCCAAATCCGCAAACCGACAATGCCGCCTAGAGATGAGCAACACTGCGGTCACGAGATGCTCGCGAATGCTGCGGGAAATCGCAATCAGCGTCAATGTAACCTGCGGCAATTGTGCATTCAGCCCTTCGTAGAAGGTGGCAAACTGCGGAACAACCACAGCCATCAAGTAAGTCACCAACACGACCAGGAGCACGGTAAGGATAATCGGATAGGTGATTGCCGATTTCACTTTGCTCCGTGTGGCATCGATGATGCGCTGATACTCGATATAGCGGCGGATGACTTCTTCCAGATTGCCACTCTTCTCTCCAGCATAGAGCGACGCGGTGTACACCTTGGCGAACACTCCCTGCGCCTCAAAAGCTTCCGAAAGCAGGGCTCCTGATTTGACGCGAGCGCTGATGTCGGTGAGCAATTGCTGGAAGTAGGGATTCTTCATCCGTCGCGTGAGCAAGTCCAAAGACTTCAGAATCGGAAGTCCGGCATGAATCAAGGCTAGAAACTGCTGGTTGAAAATGATGAATTCGGAGATTTGACTTTTTTCCGCCGCGAGCCCCACCCCAGCCCAGCGAAAGCCCCTTCCCCTTCTCGTCAACTGAGTAGACGTAACAGCCCTGTTCCGAGAGCCTATGACGCAGATCGGCTTCCGAAGCAGAGTTGAATGTGCCGCTGACAATCTCGCCATTACTATTAACGTACCGCGCCCGGAACTCATTCATACCGTTAGTTCTAGACAGAGCCTCTCAGTCTTCCCTACTTGGAAGGTAAGAGAAGCGTTGAGACGAGATCGGAATCAAAGGGATAGAAAGCTCACGCTCGACCAAAGACCGTTTTCACAGTCCTCACCACACTCATCGACCAATCTAAAGTCTTTCAGGAGAATCATCCTTGCGCCTGCAGGTCTCAGAATTGCAACCTGGGCAATTGGGCATCACCACTCGCCATCACGACTTTCGACAACCTCTGTGCCTGGAGGAACCTTGAAATCGAAAATCTCCGGCTGTCGTCCCCAGGTCCTGCTGGATGTTGGTAAACACAAATTCGCTCGTCGTCCCATCGACGTCAAAAACTGTGACGCGTTGCAACTGAAACGTTTGCGGACTAAACTCCATAAGGATTCTGGCAAATTCGTCGATACCTTTCTTCGGATAAGCAAGAATGACGCGGTTCCCCTGGAAGAAAGGCTTCTCTTGAGCCCACTCGACTTTTGAGAAGTCACGTTTCAGATTCCCTTTACCCAGAAGAAACAGAAACGGAATACGCTGGTCGCGACTCTCTTTGACCTTTGTCTTTTGCACCTGCTTTTCCTGAGGAAGGTAGAAGAAAACTGTTTTGCCATTGGAAACAAAAAGCTTCTCAATCGGAGTCTTGTATTCCCAACGCATCATGCCAGGACGTTTAAGCACCAGCGTACCGGTTTCGGTTTTGGCGGCGCGACGCGGACTCTTGTAGCTCTGGATGAATTCCATTCTGAGATCGCGAACCTGGGAGTACTTCCTTTGCAGCCCTTCAAGTGCGACGTCAAGATCTTGGTCTGCTGGCTTTGCGGAAGTTACGACGGCCACTACGCCCAGAAGGGAAGCCAGGAAAACGGGAAACTTGCAGAGGTGAAAGAAGCGCAAATTCAATCTCCTGAATGGGGTTCCGATCCTTCAAATCGTTGCTGCATAACCATTCTAAGTAGAACAGCGAAGGGTGTCCACTCGCGAGTTCTTGGCGGCAAGCGCAATTTGCGGCTCCGCGTCACACAAACCATTGGGGATGACTGAGCGTTCTTCAAGATGACATTCCGATCCGATACACCCATCCGGCCCAAAGACCGTTTTCTGGTTTTTGGCGCGCCTGCAATTGAAGACGCCGAGATTCAGGAAGTGGTTGCCACAATGAAGAGCGGCTGGTTGGGGACCGGCCCGAAAGTTGCCGAGTTTGAGAGACGATTTGCCACCTACAAGGGGGCAAATCATGCTGCGGCGGTCAACTCCTGCACGGCAGCGTTGCACCTGAGTCTCCTGGCCTCGGGCGTGGGACCCGGAGATGAGGTGATCACGACAGCCCTGACATTCTGCGCCACGGTGAATGCCATCATTCATGCCGGTGCCACGCCGGTGTTGGCCGACGTTGACCCTGAAACGATGAACCTCGACCCGCAAGAGGTCGAGAAAAAAATTACGTCGAAAACGAGGGCCCTCTTGCCGGTTCATTTCGCTGGACGCCTCTGTGAGATGGATAAGCTGATGGAGATTGCCCGACGCCACCGTCTGAAGGTCATTGAAGACTGTGCTCACGCAATCGAAACCGAATACCAAGGCCAGAAAGCCGGCACCTTTGGCGATTTTGGCTGCTTCAGTTTCTATGTCACCAAGAACATTGTCACGGGCGAAGGCGGAATGGTGCTCGCGAAACGCGAGGAAGACATCGCGCGCGTCAAAGTGCTGGGTCTGCACGGCATGAGCAAAGACGCCTGGAAACGATTCGGCGACGAAGGCTACAAGCACTATCAGGTTGTTGAATGCGGCTTCAAGTACAACATGATGGATTTGCAGGCGGCGATCGGCATGCACCAACTGGAGCGGATTGAAGCCTATTGGCGCCGCCGAAGGGAAATTTGGGAGTACTACAATCTCAAACTCGCCGGGCTTCCGGTGAAGCTACCTTCCGAACCATCGGCCGACACTCGCCATGCCTATCATCTGTACACGATTTTGATTGATGAAGAAAAAGCCGGAATCAGCCGAGACGCCTTTCTCGACGCGATGACAGCCCAGAACATCGGCGTCGGAGTTCACTATTTGAGCATTCCGGAACATCCTTACTATCAAGCGAGCTTTGGTTGGAAGCCTGAGGACTTTCCAAATGCCCAGCGAATCGGCCGCTCCACTGTAAGTTTACCGTTGTCGGCAAAACTAACAGAAGAGGACATCATGGATGTCGCACGGGCAGCGAGCCTGGTACTTCGAGCATGACCACTTTCAATGAGACTTTACACCTAAGCCGAGTATTCTTACGATCCATTGCCGGCTTCGTCTCAACGCCTCGTCCTTCCAAAACTAACCTCACCTCAATGACTCTCGACACAGATGACCTTGCTCTAGTGCGAGCTCTTCTGAAAGACCGGAACCAGTGGAGCGATTCGGAGATCACCTTGACCTTTGCAGCAGAGTTCGCGCGCTGGATCGGTTCGGAGCACTGCTTCGCGTTCAGGAGTTGTCGGGAAGCATTGAGCGCCGCCATTCAAGCGATCGATTTGAAACCTGGAGATGAAGTGATTCTTCCGGGATATACCTGCGTTGCCGTACCCAATGCCTTTCGTTTTGCGGGCATCAACGTCGTGTTCAGTGATATTGAGCTTGAGACTTACGGCCTCGACGCATCCCTGGTTGAACCGAAGATTGGGCCCAAGACCCGTGCCATCGTTTTCCAGCACCTCTACGGACTAGTCAGCCGCGATACGGAGGCGTTGGTCCACCTTGCCAAACAAAATGGGATTTGGCTCATTGAAGACTGTGCCCATGCAGCAGGGGCTGAGTTTCGCGGGACAAAAGTTGGAAACTTCGGTGATGTGGCCGTGTTTTCAAGCGAACAATCAAAAATCTTGAACACAAACCAAGGTGGCGTGGCAACTACCAACAATCCCCTGATCGCAGAGAGATTGCGCGAGTGCTGGCGACAGTCTCCTGAACTCTCAGACGATATTACTGAGCAACAGCTCTTAAATGTCCTCCTGAACTACGACCAATGTAAACATTCCCAACGACGCTGGCGTGCCGAGATGGCCGAGATTCGCTTTGGACGTCATCGAATTCTTTCCACGACTCCCGAGGAAATGCTGGGAATTCGCCCCCGGGATTACGGTTGCCGGATGACAGCGCCGATAGCCCAACTGGGACTCAATCAGTTGAGAAAGATCGACGGATACAACCAACAGAGGAGGAACAGAGCCCACTACTGGAAGGAATGGTGCCACCGTCGTAAATACCCGACTCCTTTGATTCTGGAAGGGTCGACACCCGTTTTCTTGCGCTACCCGACCTTAGTGCCGCCAGAGATGAAACAAGATCCAAGCTGGGCAGAGCGCGAACTCAATATAGAACTAGGAGTCTGGTTTGTCAGCCATGTGCATCCAGCCTCCTGGCAAGTTGTTGGATGCCCCAAGGCTGACGAGGCAGTACGCAGCTGCGTGAATTTTCCCACGCTGGTAGCATGAAGACACGACTTCGATTCTTACTCACGATGCTGGCTGATTTCCGGTTGATGCTTGTAACGCACTGGCCGGGGACCACTGGCTATCGGCTTCGCCACTCATTCTGGAGGAAGCGGCTGAGATTTCTCGGGAAGAACGTTCTTCTGGACACGGGCATCCACTTTCAGAACCCTGGTTTTATTGAAATTGAAGATAACTGCTGGATTGACCGGAACGTCGTGATCATGGCCGGACCCGATCTTTCTGAGCGCGAGAAGATCGTCAAGCGTAACAAACAGTTTCCAGGTGTGCCTGGAGTCGTTCACATCGGCAAGAACGTTCACGTTGGGCCTGGGTGTTTGTTGTCTGGCATCTCCTCGGGGATTTTCATTTCCGACGACTGCGGCCTATCGGCGAACACCAAGCTCTATGGATTCAGCCACCACTATCGTTCAAAGAAAGCGCCTTGGGACACGGCGATTTCATTTGGTCCGCTTGTATCCCAGGCACGCCAGTGCTTGATGGAAGGAGGCATTTACTTGGGAAGTAACACCGGAATCGCTCTGAACTGTGTCATCCTTCCCGGAGCCTCCTTTGCCGAGAACTGTTTCGTGGCAATCAACAGCGTGGTTTCTGGTGGATCCTTTGAGCCCAATTCCATGATCGCTGGAAACCCAGCGAAACGAGTGGGCGAACGGTTTTCAGGTTCTAGGTCAGTTCAATAGGCACAAGTCGCACAGTCGCCACTCACTAAGAAAGAAGATCTTCGTGTCCCTTCGGCGAAAAGCCGTATCTGGCGTCAAATGGACGTTCGCGTCTCAAATTAGTAGACAGGTCATTCAGTTTGTTTCAACCGCAATTCTGGCACGCCTGCTCGCACCGAGTGACTATGGCCTGCTGGCCATGGCTCTGGTCGTTGTTGGGATCATCGAGCTGTTCCGAGACTTGGGAACCTCGGCCGCACTGATCCAACGCAGAGAGATCTCCTCAGACTGTCTTTCGAGTTTATTTTGGCTGAACGCTTTCATTGGGCTAGTAGCTGCTCTTCTCCTATGGGTGTTTTCTTCCACGATCGCCAGTATCTATCGCGAACCCCAACTCGAGCTTTTGCTTCAAGTCCTGGCCCCCATTTTCGTAGTTTCCGGCGTTGGACAAGTCCAACGAGCATTGCTAGAAAAGAATCTGAAGTTCAACCAGCTCGCTTGGATAGAAATCTGGTCATACTTGGGAGGGACTATTCTTGCTGTAGGGATGGCAGTGGTGGGATACGGAGTATGGAGTCTAGTTCTGCAGTCCATCGGGGCAGCTGTCATAGCCACAGTGCTGCTCTTGACGGCCTCAAGTTGGCAACCTTCTCTCTGTTTCAGGTTGACGGAAATTCGAAGTATCGCCCACTACAGTCTTCCACTGGCCGGGTTCAATTTCTTTAACTATCTTTCGAGAAACGCCGACTACATGCTCGTCGGCCGTTTTTTGGGTCCAGTAGATCTCGGTTACTATACCCTGGCATACAGACTAATGCTTTACCCGCTTCAGACCGTTTCTTTTGCAATCAGTCGAGTGATGTTCCCCGTGTTTTCGGAAATTCAAGACGAGGACGTTCGCTTCCGCAAGGTCTACCTCATCCTCTGTGCTTCAATTGCAGTCATCACTTTCCCCATGATGGGTGGCCTGATGGCTGTTTGCGACCTTTTTGCGCTCACAATGTTTGGATCCCAGTGGGCTCCCGTAGTCCCCTTGATCTTGATTCTTGCTCCTGTGGGTTGCTTCAGTCGATTGGAACAACCGTTGGGAACATTTACCAAGCCAAGGGACGAACCGATCTACTCTTACGATGGGGCCTTTTCACTGGCACGTTGTCCATTTTGGCTTTCATCGTTGGACTAAGGTGGGGGATCATGGGTGTCGCGGCGGCCTACGCAATTCTTTCTGCTGCTCTCATCGTTCCCGTCTTCCTGATCCCATTGAGATTGATCGGTCTCAGATTTCGACAACTGCTACTTGCTCTTTCGCGCCCGTTTGCAGCAACTGTCATCATGTTACTCTGCCTGGGACTGGTTCGTTGGGGCCTTCCCTTAGCCAGCCCGCACTGGTTTTCTCTGGCATCGCTTGTCGTTCTGGGCGTCACAATCTATGCACTTGCCAGTTGGACGATTAACCGGGATCAACTCTTTGCCATGTTCCAGGCACTGGGAAACCGTTCATGAGTCGGCGCCCCCGGTCCGATGAACCACTGACCGTATTCCAATCGGTTCGTGTTTGGCTCCCTCGAACGGAGAACTGGATTTACAACTTACTGCGGTTTCTTCCTCAAGAAATCGATCCGCACGTGGTCTGTGAATCGGCAGTCAACATCGAGGATTTTCGCCTGCCTCAGATTCACTGCTTCGGTCAATCTGCTTCTGATCGACATCGCTGGAGTGCCTTACTGAGGAAGATCATGTTTCGAACACATCCGAGCTTCATGAGCGGAATGATTCGAAAGCATCGCGCCCGTTTGCTCCATTCGCACTTTGGAAACCATGCGTGGGCGGATCTGAAAGTTGCCCAAAGAGGCCCGGCTTCCCCATCATCGCTACCTTCTACGGCTTTGACGTGAACTATCTTCCCCGCCTGGATTCAATTTGGAAGCAGACGCTATCGCGAGCTCTTCGACGGTTGTCAGGGCGTTCTTTGCGAAGGACCTCACATGGGCCGATCCCTGATCGAGCTGGGTTGCCCAGAATCCAAGATACGGATCCTTCATTTGGGGGTTGCGACAAATGAGATCCGGTTTCAGCCTCGTCAAATCATTCCGGGAGAGCCGCTACGTATCTTACTGGCCGCGACCTTTCAGGAGAAGAAAGGCCTCCCGACTGGAGTTGACGCGCTTGGATCGCTTCAGGCGAGGAATGTTCCCTTCGAAGCAACCCTGATTGGAGAAGCCAACAGCGAACCGCGCAGTCAAAAGGAAAGAGGTAGAATCCTCCAGGCCATCGCGGACAACGGCCTTAGTAAGAAGATTCGACTGATGGGTTACCAGACTCACCAAGTCTTGCTGGAGGAAGCTTACCGACATCACGTCTTCGTTTCGCCCAGCGTGACGGCTGAGGACGGCGACACTGAGGGAGGGCTGCCGGTCACTCTCATCGAAATGGCCGCGACAGGGATGCCCGTCGTAGCCACCAATCACTGCGATATCCCTGAGCTCGTACTCCCCGGAGTGACAGGACTACAGGCACCGGAAGGAAATGTTGACCAACTTGCAGAACATCTGCAATGGCTTTACCAGAACCCAGCCAAATGGCAGTCAATTGTCGATGCCGCACGAAAGCGTGTGGAGGCCGAGTTCGATGTCGGTAAGCAGGGAATCCGGCTGGGGCAGGTCTATCGGGAGTTGATTCAAGGACACTAGGCACATGAAGCACCTGGCTCCGTCAGAGGAATCTGCCAGAATCGAACGTGAATACGCTCGGAACGACTCGTCCGGCATTTCAGATCGTCTCTACAACTTTGAGAACCCTGCCTTTCTTTTTCACATGCAAGAACGAGAGCAGGCCATTCTCAGCTCACTGCGACGGCTGGGCATTGCTCTAAGCGGGAGCCATCTTCTTGAGGTTGGGTGCGGCAATGGTCATATCCTGCAACGATTCCTGGAATTCGGGGCCGCTTCCGGTTGTGGTGTAGACCTAATGTCCAATCGCATTCTGGAGGGCGCCGCCAGATACCCGAACCTGAAACTCCACCAGGGAGACGCTTCCCGACTACCATACGAAGACGAACAGTTTCATCTGGTAATGCAGTTCATGTGCTTCAGCTCCGTGCTCGACGTTTCCATGCGGCGGCAGATTGCTTCCGAGATGTGGCGTGTGCTGAAGCCGGGCGGAGCGATTCTGTCCTACGATCTACGGCCGGGAGGCAAACTGGGTTGGCGGCTGGCCAGGCTCTTGCGGTTTCTCTTGGGCAAGCAGTTGGTGACCAACGACAAGACTCCTGGAGTGGCTCAACCCCAGCCCACCATCCCTGTTCAACCGTTGGCCATTACTGAAGTTCAAGAACTATTCGATCAAGGTGAACTGCACTACCAATCTGTCTCCTTGGATTTTTCTCTCGCAGGTGCGGCGGCCTCCTCTGACTTCCTCGCGCGCGCGATGGCGGCGGTGCCGGCACTTCGGACGCACTATCTCGTCGTGGCTCGTAAAATTCCACCATCCAGAACGGGAGGCCGGCTCCCATGAAACAAACAAGCCCGGCCATTCTGGTTATTGTTCCAACTTACAATCGCGCTGCGTTTCTGCCCGAAGCTGTCGAAAGCGTCCTATCCCAGAATGATGCCAATCCTTCAATCCTGATTGTGGACGATGGCTCTCACGATGAGACGCGGCGCTTGTGCGAAGACTACAGCGCCCGCTACCCGGATCAGTTTTACTATCTCTACCAGGAGAACCAAGGTTGCTCGAGCGCACGAAATCGAGGGCTCGATTGGCTTGATAACCGCTTTCACTATGTCTGTTTTCTGGACTCTGATGATCGATTGCTACCCGGAAAACTGCAACGAGAGAGCGAATTGCTGGCCCTGCATCCCGACAAGGGATTCACCTATGCAGACAGCGTGATTTTCGACGAACAGGCGAATCACACATTCCTTAAGACTGTCGCTGCTGCGGGAAAGCCGGAACATTTTGCCATTGAACATTTCTTGACCAATGAGGCCAAATGCTCCGCCATTCTTTACCGGGCCACAACCGTCAAACACAGGCGTTTCCGGCAAGATCTGAGATATAACGAAGATTCGGAGTTTCTGCAGCGGATTGCCCTCGAGCGTGAGGGTGCCTACGAACCGGAACCAGGCTGTTGGATCCGATGGCACGCCGGCTCGAAGTCTCGGAACACCGTAGAGATTCAGAGATCTGTTCTCACAGCCAATCGAGACATTTTGACGGACTATCCCGATTTTCATGAGAGATATCGGCCCCTGGTTGACGCGCGACAGAAGAGGATTCAAAAGGACCTTTTTTCGGAACTGGTGCTCGCCGGTCGGTGGGATGAAGCACGAACCTGCAGCACAACGCTGGCAGAGAAATTTCTAGCCGTGAGCCGAATGGGAACCTTGTTCCGACTGAGACGTCTGGCTTCTACGGTGAAGAACAAAGCTTTTGAGCATGGTTCCTACTGATGAAGATCTTGTTGGGGGTCCATCAATTCTTTCCTCACAAACAAAGCGGCACTGAAGTTTTAACTTTGGAGTTGGCGCGCGGCCTGAGGGCGAAGGGCCATCATGTGGAAGTGATCTCAGGAGCGGCTGAGGCTAATTTCCCCGAGGCGACACCCTCTTGGCTGACGCAGGATCAATACGACGATTTCGCCGTTCATCGGCTTCATTATGGGACGAGTGAGCGAAAGACACCGATCGCGCTCCATTGGGGGGCTTTGGAACGGATCCGCCGTCTTCTCCCATTGGTCGAGCGTTTGAAACCCGATATCACTCATTGGAACCATGTGATTGGCTTCTCCGCTCAGGTTATTCCTGCCATGCGAGATGCGGGTTTCCCAGTCCTCTTCACAGCGACCGACTATTGGCCCATTTGCCCACAGACCACACTTTTCAGGACTTTTGAAAAATCCGTCTGCGAGGGCCCAGGAGACGGTGTCAACTGCCTTCGCTGCTTTCGACCCATGTCCGCCTGGGCAGCCCGTGCAACTTCATTCGCTGCCCGGTCTCCGTTGCGCAGTGCCAGTAGTCGACTCCAGAGCGCCTATGATCTGCAACAGCGTCCCAATTTGATGGTTGACCGACTGAATGCAGCAAATCGAATCTTTGTGTCGACGCACTTTCTGAAGAACTCTCTCGTGGCACACGGCATCTCTCCCGACCTGCTCCGTGTCGTCCCTTACGGCGTCGACATCGGGGAGCGACCTCCAAAGCACCCTGTTCCACTCCAGTTCACACCAGATTGTCCTCTGCGTCTGGGGTTCGTTGGAACCCTCTCGGAAATAAAAGGCCCCCACGTCCTTCTGCAGTCTTTGACAAAGTTGGGAACGGACCTTGGTCGAGTCTCTGTTTTCATCTACGGACACCTGAATCGGACCGATTCCTACTGCCAGTCGCTGGAGCGCATGACCATCGGAGTTCCAGTCCAGTTTCCTGGAACCTTTCACCATGGAAATATTGGCCGAGTCTTGCGGTCCCTTCACGCATTGGTGATTCCGTCCCTTTGGTATGAGAGCTCTCCTCTGGTCCTGTGCAGCGCCCGTTCGGCCGGAGTGCCCGTCATCGTTAGCGGGCTTGGAGGTCTGACCGAGGATCTCGCACAGGGACTTCATGGGTTCTCTTTTCGAGCCGGCGATAGCCAAGCTCTTGCCGACGTGATCAAACGGATTCTGATGCAGCCGGAGTCCTTGCTGCGCCCTGATGGCGACTCCGACGTGCGACCACGCTCTTCTGCCGACTATGCGGCAGATATCGAAGCGGAATACCAGCGACACTGGACTGCAAATGACCCAAGGTAGCCAGGTTCGGGACGAGGAGTCCCCTCATCGCTTCTCAGTTGCGATGTGCACGTTCAATGGAGGAACGTACCTTCTCCATCAGCTCGAAAGCATCGCAGCCCAGTCTCGTCTGCCAATGGAAATCGTGATCTGTGACGATGGCTCGGAGGATGACACGCTCTTGCTCATACAGAACTTTGCCTCACGAGCTCGTTTTCCTGTCAAAGTCTCGGTGAACAAAGCCAGGATCGGATCGACAAAAAACTTTGAAAAGGCCATCCAGCAGTGCCAAGGAGATGTCGTCGTTCTCTGCGATCAGGACGATGTTTGGCATCAGGAAAAAATCTCAAGACTCGAGGGGGCCTTCTCGGCATGTCCCGAAGTGGGCCTGGTATTCAGCAATGCCGACATGGTTGATGCAGACCTCAAGCCCATCGGCTACTCGCTTTGGGAAGCACTCGGCTTTAGACGAAGGCAGCAAGGACGCTTCGCTCATGGCAGAGCCTTTGAAGTGCTGATGAAGCACAATGTGATCACCGGTGCAACCCTCGCGTTTCGAGCCCAGTTTAGAAATGTGCTTCTCCCAATACCTCCAGAGTGGGTTCATGATGGTTGGATCGCTCTGGTTATGGCCGCGATTTCGAAATTGGTCGGAATCGAAGATCGGTTAATTGCATACCGGCAGCATGGAGCCAACCAGCTCGGCGCGCTGAAGAGGAGCCTCCCGAGAAAACTGGTCGAGCCGCAGGGCAATCTGGAAGAAACCTACGACCGCTACGTGAACCAACTCGTGCAAGTCCGAGACCGGCTGGAGAAGGTCATGAACCCGATACCTCTCTCCTTGCTTTCAATGATCGAGGAGAAACTGGTTCACTTGCAGGCCCGGCGATCGCTTTCATCCAAGAGAATCCTTCGCCTCCCGCAAGTATTTCGGGAAACCGCAACGCTCCGCTATTTCAGATATTCCAATGGGAGCCAGAGCTTGTTGAGAGACTTGCTGTTATAGGTCTCAGGAATTGAAGGCACATGGCACCAACTCTCGATATCATCATCGTCAACTGGAACACCGGGAGTTTGATCCGTGATTGCTTGAAATCGATCGCTCAAGCGCGGGGAGAGGGCTTTCGTCTCGAGCGAGTGGTTGTTGTCGACAACAACTCAGTCGATGGTTCGGCCGAGGAATTGGAAGACGTTTCAGACCAACCTGTCTCTGTTATTTACAATGACACGAATCGAGGCTTTGCTGCCGCGTGCAATCAAGGCGCCGTAGGCACGCAAGCGGACTACCTACTGTTTCTAAACCCCGACACGCGCGTGTTCCCAGACTCCCTGTGGAGCCCACTAGAATTTCTCGAACGAGAAAGGAATGGCAAAGTAGGAATTTGCGGGGTGCGACACGTGGATGATTCAGGCGCCTTCTCAACGAGCTGCGCTCGCTTCCCGACGCTCACGATTTTTTTCGGCCAGATGACTGGGTTGAGCCGGATTTTTCCCCAGTGGTTCCCCCCACATTTGATGTCCGAATCAGAGTGCCGGGAAAGTCGAGAGGTCGATCAGATCATCGGCGCATTCTTTCTGGTGCGCCGCACTTTGTTTGATGCGCTGGGTGGATTTGACCCTCGCTTTTTTGTGTACTTCGAAGAGGTCGATTTCTCTCTGCGGGCGCGCCAGGTGGGGTATCGATCTTACTATTTGGCTACCGCCACGGCCTACCACAAAGGTGGCGGAAGCTCGCAGCAAGCAAAGGCAGCACGCCTGTTTTATTCGTTACGCAGCCGGCTGCTCTATGGATTCAAGCACTACTCGTTTCTCGATGCCTTTACGCTTGCCCTCCTGACACTAACCGTTGAGATGGCAGCCCGCCTTCTTCGCCGCTCTCGGCTCGATGTCGCTTTCGAAGTTGGTCGAGACGTTGCAAGGATACACAGCATTGTTCGTTTGTCTGTGCACAAAAAAGTTGCGATGGCGATCCTAGACAAACGAGGCTTGCCTGGCTCGCTGCAAGGCGCAACACTGGAGCTTGGTTGTGGCGGCCGCAAACGGCATCCGGAGGCGATCGGCATCGATGCACTGGACCATGAATGTGTTGATATTGTGGGAGATGTCTATGAGGTCCTGGAGCGTATGCCGGCGGCATCTGTCGAAGGCGGTCTATTCCTATCACTTCTTTGAGCATGTCACCGATCTGCCAAGGCTGATGGATCTGCTTGCCCGAGTCATCCGACCCGGTGGGCTTCTCAGAGTCGTCGTCCCTCATTTCTCGAATCCTTATTTCTACTCCGACTATTCACACCGTGGCTTCTTTGGGCTCTATAGTTTTTCCTATCTGGTGTCTGACAATATCCACCGACGCAAGGTTCCGACCTACGGACGTGAGATCTGCTTCGAATTATCGCGGGCCGAACTGATCTTCAAGTCATCGCCTCCGTTCTATGTTCGTCATGCGTTTCAAGAAGATTCTCCAGGTGGTGTTCAACTTGAACCGCTGGACCCGTGAACTGTACGAAGAGAATTTCTGTTATCTTCTCCCCTGTTACGAAATCCGGTTCGAGATGAGGCGCTCCAGTCCGTCAGCACGACCCAGACCATCATGAATCAACTCAGCCTTTCGCGCCTTCCTTGCTTGCCCAAGAGAGCAAGCCACGAGCAGCAGAGGGTTCTCGACGAGCACACCTTTCGATAGCGATTTGAGTCTCAATTGATGAATTGCCTCCTCCTTAGTCGCTACGGGCGGCTCGGCGCCAGCAGCCGAATGCGCTTCTACCAGTATCTGCCCTTTCTCGAATCCCAGCAGATTCATGTCGATACGGCAGCTCTGTTGGATGATAGTTACGTACGCAACCTGAACTCCGGGAAGTCGACAGACTGGGCCTCGATTCTTGGGTCCTACGTGAGGCGGGTGCGGAGTCTTGCCAGTTCCCGCCGGTTCGACTTGGTTTGGGTGGAAGCGGAAGTATTTCCCTGGCTCCCGGATTGGGCCGAGCTTTGGTTGTCCTGGAAGCACATTCCTTATGTTGTCGATTACGACGACGCCGCTTTTCATCGCTACGATCTTCATCGGGCTGCGCTGGTTCGCTGGGTTCTAGGCCGAAAGATCGATCGCGTAATGAAACAAGCCGCGCTCGTTGTCGCTGGAAACTCTTATCTGGCCAATCGCGCGCGCCAGGCAGGCGCGGCCCGCATTGAGATCTTGCCAACGGTGGTCGATGTAAGTCGCTATCCCGCGCCCACATCCAAACGAAACGACGATTTTGTCATTGGCTGGATTGGATCTCAGACGACGTCGCGTTACCTGATGCTTCTGCACGACGTATTGCGGCAAGCCACAAGTTGGGAGAGAACTTCCTTACGATTGGTGGGTTCCGGTGAATTGCCCTTACCGGGAGTTGCCGCTGACGTCATGGATTGGTCAGAATCATCTGAAGTGGAAGCAATCCAGAGTTTCTCTGTCGGGATCATGCCGTTGCAGGACGATCCGTGGGCGCGAGGCAAGTGCGGCTACAAGCTGATCCAGTATATGGCTTGTGGCCTGCCGGTCGTGGCCTCTCCGGTTGGTGTCAATTGCGAAATCGTCGAGCACGGCAGCAACGGATATCTCGCTGCCAACGAAGGGGAGTGGCTCCGTGCGTTAGGCCAGCTTCGAAGCGAGCCAAGCTCAGTGAAGAGTTTGGCCGCGTTGGGCCGAAGAAGGGTTGAGAGTGCCTATTCTCTGGGAGTCACAGCGCCACGGCTGGCTGACCTGCTGAAATCGGCAGCGACATAGGTGATCGAAGTTCAACTGGTCAGCACTGGGTATTGGCGCACGGATTCGCATTCCATTAAGCGTGGCATCCTGAAACAACAATTCTCACTGCCTCTACTCAAAATACTGAATGTGCGGTCTTGCTGGCTTCATCGATACCTCTGGCGAGAAGGACAACCTGCAGCTTGCCGAGTTGGTCTCGCGAATGGCTGAAACCTTGCGCCACCGCGGTCCGGACGACGATGCAACCTGGACCGACGCGCAAGCTGGTATCGCGCTCGGCTTTCGCCGGCTGGCCATTCTGGACCTTACCGAAAGCGGCCGCCAGCCAATGCACTCGCGCTGTAAGCGCTTCGTCATTGTCTTCAATGGCGAGATCTACAACCATGGCGAGCTGCGACAGCAACGGCGATCACAGATCCCAGATTCGGCTTGACTCCGCAGAAATGGCAGAGCGCATGATGTTTTCTGGACACGATTATTTATTTACCGGACGATATCCTGGTCAAATTGGATCGTGCCAGCATGGCTGCGAGCCTGGAGGCCCGAACTCCCCTGCTGGATCACACGCTGTTTGAATTTGCCTGGACTCTGCCAGCATCATCTCAAGATTCGCGACAAGCAGAGGCAAATGGATTCTTCGCCAAGTGCTGTACAAGTATGTGCCGGAATCGCTTTTGGAGTGTCCCAAAGCTGGATTTGCAGTTCCACTGGATGCCTGGCTACCAGGGCCCTTGCGTGACTGGGCAGAAACACTGCTTAAATCGCGGCTCAGAAAGAAGGGTTATCTCGACCCAGCTCCGATTCGCAAAAAGTGGAGAACATCTCACGGGTCAAAGAAACTGGCAGTATCCGATCTGGGATGTGCTGATGTTTCAGGCTTGGTTGGAGGACAGCCCAAAGCCAGCCGTCGTGAGTGAAGAGTTACCAGTCGGAACCCAGTTCATTCGGAATGGAACGCAAATCATGGCCCTTAGCAGGATGATGGCCGAATGTGCCAATGAACCAGTTGTCAGAGCCTGCGGCTCATCCAACACGGCGATTGCTGTTCGAAATCGAACAGCAACGAGTTCGCCGCTGCAGGATGTGCACACATGTCTATCTGGACGTGGCTCACGATGCCGAGTCCATTCGCAGCATGTACTCCGCCTATGGCAACGGTGGGCAAAGCCAGCTACTTTTCTGGCATCGACCAGGAAGTTGAGGCATACTTGACGGCTACTTGCAACGTTGCAAGGCAGCCGTGCGAAACCATGATTCCCAATTGCATCTGCTTGATGTGGGTTGTGGTAACGGTGCTCTGCTGGGCGGGCGCAAGCACTTGGTTTCGTAGCAGCGGGCATCGAAATCTCACCCAGACTTGCGTTGTTGGTGAAAGACCAACTTCGCTGCGAGGTACACCAGCAGTTACTTGCGGAACTTAAGCTGCCGGAATCCAGTTTCGACGTCGTGACCATGTACGATCTAATCGAGCACGCAGAGAATCCCCGGCAGGACCTCGAACATGTGTTCCGAATTCTGAAATCGGGCGGGGTCTTCTTTGCCTTGACGCCGAACGACCAAGCCCTTCTGCGCCGGATTTCCCGAGTCCTGTTTGCGGCCAGCCTGCAATCATTCAGTGACCCAATGCGCCGGTTATACTACCCCGATCATTTGTCGTATTTCACGGCTGAGAGTCTATCGCAGCTCTTGGTGTCCACCGGGTTCGAATTGATTTCGCTTAATCAGTGAATCAGGAACTGTCGCGCGTGCAACTTTCAGGGATTGAAAAAGCTAGCCGCCAGAGTGGCCTTTTGGGCTGGCAAACCTTTTTCCGGGCTCGGAGGAAAGTTGGTGGTTTATGCAAGAAAACCCTGACGCCAGATGCTCATGATTCTTCACTTCCTGACGTTCATTCTCGCCTTCCTCGTTGTCTCTTTATCTCACGCCGCTGTTTCGTCAGGCTGCTTTGAAGTTTGGCATCATGGATAAACCAGGGGGCTTAAGAAGCATGCCGAACCCGTACCGTATCTGGGAGGTTTGGCCGTCTATCTCTCATTTCTGCTCGCAACCGGATTTGTCCATCAGTACAGCCGCGAAGTGCTCGGCATTCTTCTCGCCGGAGCGATCATCGTTATCTTGGGGCTGATTGACGACCTCGGGGTCTTAAGTCCGAAAGTCAAGCTGCTGGGGCAGTTCATCGCCGCCTGTGTTCTGGTCAAAGCTTCGATATTTATCAAGCTGACAATACTTCCCCTTTGGGTTGCTATTCCCCTGACTGTATTGTGGGTTATGGCTATCACCAACGCCTTCAACTTGATTGACATTATGGACGGGTTGGCGTCGGGAGTCGGAGCAATCGCGGCCCTCATTCTAGTAGTCGTGAACTATCGCAGCGGACGTGAGCTGATCGTCCCGCTTTCGATCGCTCTGGCTGGCAGTTTGCTCGGATTTCTGCGCTACAACTTTCGCCCCGCAAAGATCTACCTCGGGGACGCAGGCAGTCTTTTCATCGGGCTTATGCTGGCCGCCCTGTCAATGAACGGCGCGTACACCCGTGCCAGCCTATTGGGAGCGGTTGCGCCGATTTTGATTCTTGGAGTGCCTGTCTTCGACATGTTGCTGGTCATGTATCTCCGTTTCTGCCGGGGTTTGCCCATCATGCAGGGTAGCCCGGATCACTTTGCGCTTCGGTTGCGGAAATGGCGACTAAGTGTAGAACAAACGGTGATCGCGAGTTATGCCGCAGCTACGGCCCTTCGGGATCATCGCTCTATTGGTGACTCGCATCAGCACGACAGCGGTGCTTGTAACCCTCTTGCTCGCCCTCCTGGTGTGTGTTTCGATTGCCTACGCTCTTAAGAGGGTGGATATGACTCTTTAGCTGAGAGTCGTCAGGGCGGATCGGTCTCAACAAATCGGTGCCTACAGATTCGACGGGAAAAATCAAGATCGTCACAATCATCACGCGCATGGACTTGGGCGGCGCACAGCTGGTGGTGCTGCATCTGAGTCGTGGTCTGGACACACACCGCTTCGACCAAATGGTGACTCACGGGAGACGGCGGATTGCTGCTTCCGGAACTGTCCGCAATCCAAACCATCAGGCACCATGTGATTCCTGAGATGACAAGGCACGTCGGGCCTGGAGGAGCATGGGATGACATTAGGTCCGTGAGAAGGATTTGCGAAACTCTTCGCCGCTTCGGTCCAGACATCGTTCACACTCATACTCCGAAGGCGGGCATTGTCGGGCGGTGGGCGGCGAAGCTGGCTGGAGTCCCCAGGATCGTGCATACCTATCATGGCTTTGGATTCAGCCCACAACATCCTCTTTGGCAAAGGGCATTCTATGTCGGCTTGGAACGAGCAAGTGCTCTGATTACCTCCCAGTTTGTTGCCGTTTCGGATCCTAATCGAGTGCTCGGGCAATCGTACGGGATCTTTCTTCGTGAGAAATGTGCTCTCATTAGACCGGGTGTTGACTTTGCCGACTTTCGAATTGTGGCAAGTGATAAGATCAAAAAAAAGATAGAGTTAGGCTTTGCACCATCCGATAAGGTCGTCGGCGTTGTAGCATCTTTCACGCCCGCCAAGGCCCTGCACCTCTTTCTCGAAGCTGCCGCTATCATTGCGAAGGAGATTCCAGGAGTTCGTTTTCTGATGGTTGGGGATGGTTTGCTGCGGCCACAACTCGAATCACAAGCTGAACGCCTTGGACTCCGCTCGGCGTTGCGGATGTTAGGTTGGAGGCGCGATGTGCCCGAGTTAGTGAGCACATTTGATGTCTTTCTCTTGACCTCTCTCTGGGAGGGGCTCCCTCGATCGCTGGTAGAAGCATTCCTGTCCGGAGTTCCTGCGGTAGCGAGCCAGGTCGACGGTATTGGAGAGGTGATACAGGAGGGCCGGAACGGCTTTCTAGTGCCGGCGGGGAACGCTGAAGCCATGGCCGCGGCTGTGATTCGCTTGCTAAAAGACGAGTCGCTGCGGCAGACCCTGGGCGAGCAAGCCCGGTCGAGCGTCGACGATTTCTCAGCGGAAAAGATGTTGAAAGACTATTCAGAGCTTTACGAGAGTATCTCTGCTGGAATATAGAATGATGTTGATGGCAGAAGAACTAACAGCAAGTAACACAATGCATACAGGCTCATCAGAAGCAAAGGAAGCTGGCTCACCTTCCCCTAGGCCGAAAATTGTGATCGTCATGCCTGCCTACAACGCGGCCCTCACTCTTGAGAAAACCTATTATGCACTGCCTCAAGGCAGCTATGACCAGATCATTCTGGTGGACGATGCCAGCTCCGACAATACGTTGGAAGTAGCGTCGAAGCTGGACATTCAGTCGATCCGTCATCGCAAGAACCGCGGCTATGGTGGCAATCAAAAAACCTGCTACGCCAAGGCTTTGGATGAGGGTGCAGGAATTGTCGTAATGCTGCATCCGGACTATCAGTACGACCCCACGATTGCTAGCGGTATCGTCCAGCCGATACTTGCGTGGAGAGGCTGACGTTGTGCTCGCTTCCCGCATGCTGGGGAATCCACTACGGGGCGGCATGCCTCTCTACAAGTTCGTGGCGAACAAGTTTCTGACCTGGATCGAGAATGTGGTTTTGGGAACGAGCTTTTCAGAGTTTCACACAGGCTACCGAGCATACAACCGCCATGCGCTGGAAAGCGTCAACTTCGAAGCGAACTCAGAGAACTTTGTTTTCGACAACGAGATCCTGGTTCAGTTTGTGATCAAGAAGATGCGCTTTAAAGAGATTCCCGTATCAACTCGCTACTCCTTTGATTCCTCCTCAGTCAGCTTCAAAGCCGGAGTCGTCTACGGTCTGTCGATTCTGCGAACCATCGCCAAGTATCTGCTGTTCAGATGGGGATTCGTCAAATACAAGCAGTTCAATTGAGCCCGATGCCCGCCACTGCCTGTGTTGCCTGTGGTGCTGCCCAGTCTGGTGCCCCTCGATTGGCAGGGGAGAATCCCTCCCTTCGCACGTGTGTGGGTTGCGGAACCAGCGAAACCTTTCCAAGACCCGACCCAGCCACTCTGGAAGCGCAATACTCTGAAGCCTACTACGGCGTCGACAACGTCAAGTTCGTTCCCAGCGTAGAGGCTTTTGTCGCGTGGATGACCCGGAAACGAGCCGCGCGTGTACATGCCTTGATCGGGCAACGCGGCCGAATTCTTGAAATTGGCTGCGGGCGAGGCTTGCTGCTTCGACACCTCGCGCAACTGGGACACGAGTGCCACGGCATAGAGCGTTCTGCGCTCGCTGCCCGGCGGGCAGCACAGTCGGAGAACCTTCGAGTCTACACTCAACCGTTGGAGAAGTGTCATTTCGAGGAACAGCATTTCGATGCGGTGATCCTCTGGCATGTTCTGGAGCATCTGGACCACCCGCACACGACGCTGGCACAGATTTCGAGATTGCTCAAACCGGGTGGCCTTCTCTACTTGGAGGTGCCCAACCTTTCCAGCCTGCAGTCCTGCTCCACCGGCAAGAATTGGTTTCATCTCGACCTGGAGCATCACCTCTATCATTTCTCGCTGAACGGATTGCACCAGTTGCTTCTCTCGACTGGTTTCAAGGTTGAAAAGACAACCACGTTGTCGTTGGAACAGGGGCCTTACGGTGTTTTGCAGAGCTGTCTGAACGCGACAGGGACGGAGCGCAACAAGCTGTATCGAATCCTGAAGGCCGAGATCTCTCCGACAATGGGTATGAGGCTCGGACAGTTTGCAATGGCTGGGATTCTGGCTTTGCCTTCCCTATTCTTTGCCCTCATTGAAGCAGCAATCGGTCGAGGCGGGGTATTGAGAGTGGTAGCGAGATCAGGCGGAAACTGAAGTATCAACGGGGCAAGGAGCGCACTTTTGGAGACTTATCAAGAATCCATCCTGGACAACAGCGAGTCCGAGCTGACTCTTTCCACAAAGCAAATCAGCCTCTTGAACTCGGAAGTCAAAGTGTGCAGAACGGATTGGCTGATCCTGGTCTGCACGTTGCTGATCTCCGCTGGGCTGTACCTCACCACATTTCCGCGGGAGTTCACCAACTGGGACGACCCGGAATACATTGTCAACAATCCCCTGATCCGTTCGCTGTCCCTTCAGAAACTGAACAGGATCATTACGGAACCGTACTTCGCCAACTACGCTCCTTTGACGCTGCTTTCCTACGCACTGGATTACAGCGTGTGGCAGCTAAACCCTGTTGGCTATCACCTCCATAATTTGCTGTTGCATCTTGCCTGTGTGCTCGCATTGTTTTTTTTGCTGCGCCAGTTTTCCCTACCCCGATTCGTCGTCTTGAGCAGCATCTTCTTGTTTGCCGTTCACCCGGTGAACGTGGAATCAGTTAGTTGGGCGTCTGAACGGAAGAACTTATTGGCCACGTTGTTCTTTTTCTTGTCCTTTCATCAATACATCCAGTACAGGAAAACCAGCGCCCGGTTGAACTTTCTGCTTTCGGTGTTTTGCTTTCTGCTTTCGTTGCTTTCAAAGGCAAGCACGGTCGTTGCGCCGCTGGTCTTTCTCGCGTATGACTTTGCCTTTAAGGAAAGAAAGCTATTGCAGCTGCGGCTTTACGACAAGCTGCCGTTCATTATCCTTGCAGAGATTCACACGTTCTTCTCGATACATGCAGCGGGCGCTCATCGAGCACTAAATTCTTACCACCATGGCGGGTCGCTTCTGAGCGCCTTTGCGTCCGGGCACCTATTTGAAGAGTACTTCAAACTGCTCCTGTTTCCCGTAAATCTCAGCGGCTTCTACTATCCACGAGAATCGCCTTCCTTCACGGCAGTAGGCTACTGGCTTCCACTTCTGCTATGCGTAGCTGCACTCGTACTCCTGGCACGGCTCTCGAAGCCGTTGTTCTTCTGGTTCGCCTCTTTCGTGATTTTGATGATTCCTGTTCTGAACATCGTGCCGTTGCCTATTCACATGGCAAATCGGTATCTCTACGTTTCGGAAGCGGGGATCTGGGTGCTGCTTGCGATCACTGCTCGGTGGGTGTGGATCCGCTGCCACCCGTTTCCCATAGCGCGCGTGGCTTTGGCGGGCCTGTCGGTTGGCTGGCTTGTCTGGCTCGGTTACCAAACGACTCAGTTCAATCGTGCTTGGAAGAACAACGAACTGTTTTGGGCTCATGTTATCGACCAGGATTTCTACAACGAGGTTGCGCATTACAATCTCGGGCTGCACTACATGAATCAAAGCAACGTCAATCGCGCCGGCATCGAGTTTTGGCATTCTCTGGCTATCCATCCAAACTACCACTTGGCTCTTTCTGGCATCGGTGGATATTACTTCGACAAAAAGCAAATTGAATTGGCCAGGCAAAGGTTTCATGCCGCGGTGAATTCCTCGCCTGATTTTGATGTCGCCATCAACAACCTTGGCCGCGTGTACGCTGAAATGGGACAGCTACAGCGAGCTCTGTACTTCTTCTACCGGGCAACATACGTAAATCCAAACAACCTCCGCGCCCTCAGTAACATTGCAGTTGCCTATCAGCGCATCAACAAGCTGGATGCCCTCGAAGAGGTTGCTGGGTTGATCATCGAGCGATTTCCGGAAGCACCTGAAGGTTTCTTCCGGCTTGGAATGTGCCGCGAAGCTCAAGAAAGGTTCCCTGAAGCCATTTCTGCGTGGGAGGAAGGCCTGAAGCGCGCAGTACCCGGCGATCCTTTGATTCAGCAAATTGAGTCCAGACTTGGTCCGGTTCGCGCCAAGGTGTCCCACTCAGCACTCTATCTTCCTCAGTATGACCGTTGATTCCGGGATTTCTGGACAATCACCCGACTATCCAAGGCTGGTTCTTGTCGTTCTGCTGACTGCGGTCGTAGTCAACCTCATTTATCCTGGGGAGGTGTTTTTCCAATCACGCTACCTGCTGGTGCTGGGCTCCGTGTCGGCTTGTGGGATTGTCTTGCTTGCAGGACACAGACGAGGCATTGCAAGGGCCATGCTCCCCCAAGCAGCAGTGGCCTTCTTGCCGTTAGCCGGTATGGTTCCCTCCGTAATCTGGACGACAAACCAAGACCGTAGCCAAGAAGTGCTTCTCCTCTTCTTTTCATACTCCTGTCTTCTGTTCAGTCTGTGGAGGTGCAAGGTTCGCTCAGTCGCGCTTTGGGCCTCATTGTCGATTGTGGTTGCAGCGATGATTGTTGAAGCCCAGGCGCTTTACCAGCATTTCGTTGGGTTGGATGTACTCAAGGCAGACCTGGCCCAGCACACTAACATGGATGGAGACTTTAGAGCTGCCCTGTTGGCCCGCGCCGAATCCGGCCGAGTTTTTGCAAATTTCTCGCTTCCAAATACCCTGGCAGGGCTCGTTACCATGATCCTGCCGATCCAAGCCGGACTTCTCGTCGCTAGCCTTTCTCCTTCCAGGTCGCTTGCAGCCAGTCCTGGTTGGATCATGATTCTGACAAGCTCATGGTTTCGACTTGCTCTGATTGGTGGGGTGATCCTGTCGGTCTGGGTGCTGGCATTGACTCAGAGTTTTGGAGGGTGGGCTTGTCTTTGTTGCTCACTGGGCGTCGTGCTCTTCGTATGGCTTTCCCAGAGAGGGCGAAGCGTCGATTGGATCATAAGTGCATGTCTGCTGCTAACCCTGGCCGGATCCTGGCTCGCGTGGACCTCCCACAAGAGAGGTTTTCGTTTATGGAACCTGAGCGCTGCTGAGAATCCCATCACTCTGAGATTGGTTGCTTACAGAACTGCATTGGACATTTTTCGAGACTTCCCCGTTACAGGTGTGGGTCTTGGTAACTATGGGATGCTCAACCCCCGCTATCAAACATCGCCACGCCTTGTGACGCAGTTCGCTCACAATACTCCTCTTCAGCTGCTATCTGAAGGGGGAGTGGCTCTGATGGCTGGATTGTTGTGTGTCGCATTCGTGGGAATTCGATGGAAGTCAACCCAGAATCGAAACCCAAGCCAAGCACTTTTCACAGATCCGCTGTATTTAGGAATGATGGGTTCGTTGGTTTCCTGGCTGGTGCACAACGGTTTGGACATCGATTTCTATTTCCCTAGCCTCGGGGCGCTTGGCGTCCTTGTGTTCGGTCTCTTCTGGAACTATCCGAACCGAGACTCCGAAGAAGACGGAGTACCTTGTTCCCTAGGTGCTCGACTCGTCAATCCTTTTGGTCGAGATCGCGCTTGGACTGGCTCTCCTTACGGGCATTAGGTTTTACCTGTCGCGATCCCTGCTCGATCTCGCAAGGATCTCGGCCTCAACTAGCGATTTGACTGATGCGAACCGCTATGGACGATGGGCTGTGAAGATCAGACCACAAGATGCAGTCGGTGTTTTGTTTCAAGGAAAGCTCGAAACGCAGCTCCTGAAGCAACAGGGCGAAGCAACCCCTGAACTTCTCAAAACATTGAGCCGCTCTTTAGAAGAGGCTGTTCGGTTGGATCCATTCAACGCCGAACTCCACTTTGAGTTGAGCCGGGTTTACAAAGGCCTCGGTAATGCGAAGCTCTCAGATGAAAGCCGGGCCAAGGCGGTGGCGCTCTTTCCGTCGGATCCGAGATACCGCACGCCACAATAAGACCTGCTAGACCAACAAACAAAATGGGTTCCCCTCAGGTGACACGGATTGTCAGATCGCTGACAGGCGGGAAGCCAAGCGATCCTCCTCGAGAAGAAAACTCTGCTCGTGTATTTCACCTCAAGACAACTAGATAGCGTTTTCCTCTGTCGTTTCCCTTGAATCCCAGCTCTGCTTGGCACCAAATCTGCACTAAAGCTCCGCGATTCGAGTGACGATACGGACAAGAGATGTCAGTACAAACGCTTTTCCAGAGACAACGCCATGAAACAAGTCAACCCTATTGTTCCAACGAATCCTGAGAAACAGCGTCGCAAGACGCGAGGCTTTTCTCTCATTGAGCTTCTGATCGCCATGGCTCTCCTGCTCATCTTGGCCGCCATGGCCGTGCCGAACTATCTTGCGGCAATGGCTCGAGCCAACGAAGCTTCAGCAGCGAGTTCAGTCAGAGCGATCATCTCTGCAGAGAACCTCTACCGAAACACCTTTGGGACGTTCACAGATATGCCCAATCTCGGCGTCGATTACCTGACGGATAACCTGCTCAGCGGGGGGCACAAGAGCGGATACATGTTCGATGCTACGCCAGGCTCAGGAACTGCAGCCGGTTTGGACTTTTCGATTCAAGCAACCCCGCAACTCTCCATAGGGCCTTCTGCGACGGGAGTCCGGCACTACTATGGGGACCAGTCTGCGGTGATCAGGTTCAACCTTGTGGGCGCCGCGGACGCTTCCAGTCCGGCGATGTAAGGAGAATTGCAGAACCAGGGATCTTCGCTGTGCCGGATCAACGGCAAGCAAGTGCAGTTGCCAGCAGTACTACAACATAGTCAACCAAAACGACAAGGAGATGTCATGAAGAAGAAGACGAGCAAGAAAACCAAGGGTTTCTCACTGATTGAGCTGTTGATCGTCGTGGCGATCATTTTGATCATCGCAGCGATTGCCATCCCCAACCTGCTCAGAGCGCGCCGTTCGGCCAACGAGGGCTCCGCCACAGCCTCGATGAGAACGATTGGCAGCGGCGAACTGCTGTATCGCTCCACCAACGGAAACTTTACCACCCTGGCCGGACTGGCTGCCGATAGCATTATCGACAACGTGCTGGGTGGCGGTGCGAAGAGTGGCTACGCTTTTGCCGCGACTCAGGGAACCTCGTCTGATCTGCAATTCACTTCAGTTGGCACACCTTCAGTGCCCACCGGTGCGACTCAGACTGGCGCCCGCTATTTCTTTACTGACGAAACCCAAGTAGTTCGTTTCGCCGTCGGTAACGCTGCCACCTCTGGTTCCGGTGCGATCGGCAACTAGAACCTCTGACCGAAGTGACAAGGGTGGAACTGATTGTTCCACCTTTTGTTTTTCACGCACGGTACATGGTTGTGATAGGGTGCACCTTCAGACACACAACACTTGCGTTCCTATTCTAAGTCATCACCCCAAACTCGGGGAGGCGATATGCTCTCACGGAGAGAAGGAGATATTATATGAAGAAGAAGACGAGCAAGAAAACCAAGGGTTTCTCACTGATTGAGCTGTTGATCGTTGTGGCGATCATTTTGATCATCGCAGCGATTGCCATCCCCAACCTGCTCAGAGCGCGCCGTTCGGCCAACGAGGGCTCCGCCACAGCCTCGATGAGAACGATTGGCAGCGGCGAACTGCTGTATCGCTCCACCAACGGAAACTTTACCACCCTGGCCGGACTGGCTGCGGATAGCATTATCGACAACGTGCTGGGTAGCGGTGTAAAGAGTGGCTACGCTTTTGCGGCAACTGAGGGAACCTCATCGGATCTGCAATTCACTTCAGTTGGCACACCTTCAGTGCCCACCGGTGCGACTCAGACTGGCGCCCGCTATTTCTTCACTGACGAAACCCAAGTGGTTCGTTTCGCCGTCGGTAACGCTGCCACTTCTGGTTCCGGTGCGATCGGCAACTAGAACCAGTCTCTCAAGACAAACGATCTGAATGAGCAAGGTGGAACCTCTTCCACCTTGTTCTGTTTTTGGATTGTTTTGGTTATCATAGGCTCCGCACTAAAACACACCACGAACTTCGATCTCGCGCTATGCCGCAGGTTGTCATCCGCACTGAAGGTCTGAGCAAAACCTACCGAACTGGATTCTGGAAAACAAAGCCTGTGCTCGCTCTCGACAATCTCAACCTGGAAGTTTTCGAGAATGAGATCTTCGGTTGCCTTGGTCCAAATGGTGCCGGGAAATCGACCACTCTCAAGCTTCTGATGTCGTTGATTTATCCGACAGCAGGCCACGCCGAGATTCTCGGTGAATCGGTGTTCAATCTCGAAACGCGCCGTCACATCGGCTATCTGCCCGAAAGCCCCTATTTTTACGAGCACCTGACTGCGGAAGAGTTTTTGACCTACTATGGCAGTTTGTTTGGCTATTCCAAAGCGGAGCTCAAATCACGAGTCGATCAATTCCTGAAGCTCACGGACATCTTCCACGCCCGCAAGCTGCAGCTTAGGAAGTTCTCGAAAGGGATGCTCCAGCGGGTTGGAATCGCTCAAGCCATCATTGGCGATCCAAAGGTCGTGTTTCTCGATGAACCCATGTCCGGGCTGGACCCGATCGGTCGGCGCGAAGTCAGAAACTTGATTCTGCAGCTCAAACGCGAGGGCAAAACAGTTTTCTTTTCAACGCACATCCTGAACGATGTCGAAACCCTTTGTGATCGCATCGCAATTCTGAATCGGGGAACGGTGATCGGTTCCGGAACCTTGAACGAGCTCTTTAGCCAGGAAGTGTCTCACGTAGAGGTGGTCATTTCAGGAATCGGTGCAGAAAGACTTCGTGATCTAGTTGGCCCTGAGGCGTCAGTAACCCAGAATGGGAACCACTCGCGATTGGAGTTACCAGTCCAGGACCACCTGTCACGAATGGTTGTGAGATCGAACAGGCCGCCGGCAGGATCATTTCGATCAATCCAATGCGCCAAACGATGGAAGACTACTTCCTTAAGCTGGTCGGGAAACCGGAGCGACGAGCGACTCCTAGACCTAGAGACTGACTTACACCTATGAAGGTTCTTCACATTGCCAGGAACACCTTCCGTGAATGCGTTCGCGACAAGGTGCTTTACAACCTGGTCATCTTCGCAGTTCTTGATTATCGGAAGTTCTCTGATTTTGGGCACCATCACCATTGGAGACGTTAGACAGATCATTATCAACCTCGGGTTGAGCACGATCTCGCTTCTTCGGGACGTTGATCGCGATCTTGATAGGCATCCAACTCGTTCACAAAGAGATCGACAAGAAAACGGTCTACAGCCTGCTGTCGAAGCCGGTGGCACGCTACGAGTTCATTCTTGGGAAATACCTGGGTTTGAGCATGACGCTAGCCGTCAATGTATCCGTCATGATCCTCGGCGTGTACTTGGCAGTCCTGTATCTTCGGCATTCCTTCCAAGCTTCGGATGCGCAGATCCTTCTGGCTGGCATTCTTATCCTTATCGAGCTCATGCTGGTGATTGCCATTGCACTGCTGTTTTCGACTTTTTCAACACCTGCCTTGTCGGCGCTCTTTACTTTTTGTCTCTACGTCATCGGACACTTCAATGCCGATATCCGCCACTATGGACTCTCAAGTGATTCCTGGATAACAAAGAGGGTGTCTAGTGCGATGTACTATCTTTTACCCAACTTCGGAAACTTCGACGTGATTGCCAAGACTGCCCATGGCCAATTCATCCCGAGCGATATTTATCTTTTTGCAGCCGCTTATGGGCTCATGTGTTCGCTTGCGCTGCTGCTCATCGCGATTTGGATTTTCCAGAAACGGGACTTCAAATGAACATCGTTCTGCCGACGCTCATGCTGCTCGCTGGCACTGTTGTCTACTGGACCCAGAGGGCGATTGACGCAAGGGTTGGACAGTTTCGAAGCACTGAGGAAGTTCTTTACCTGCCTTCAGGAAAAGTCATCAAAGCTCTCTCTCTAGGTCACAACGGGCTCTTAGCTGATGTCTACTGGATGCGCGCAGTTCAGTACTACGGAGGCAAGAGGCTAAGAGACGAAAAACGTTTTGATCTGCTCGATCCTCTGATCGGAATCGCTACCACTCTCGACCCTCAATTGATCCATGCCTATCGATTCGGCGCCATCTTTCTATCGGAGCAGAGCCCTATTGGCGCCCAGCAGCCGGAGAAAGCGGTAGCCTTGCTCAAACGAGGAATAGAGCAGAACCCCGATGAATGGCAGTTGTATCGAGACCTGGGATTTGTCTACTACTGGTATCTCCAAGACTACAAGAAAGGGGCGGAGGCCTTTCTTGAAGGCAGCAAGAATCCAAAGTCGGCAACCTGGATGAAGACGTTTGCCGCTGAGTTGATGGCCAAGGGCGGAAGCCGCGAATCGGCGCGGTTCTTGTGGCAACAGTTCTACGACACCGCAGAGACTGAGCAGATGAAGCGGAACGCCATGGAAAACCTCCTTCGCCTCCGAGCCCTCGATGAGATGGACATCCTGCGAGACTTCATCAACAAGGTTGAAGCGCGCCTTGGACGCTCCGTCCAATCAATAGAGGAACTAGTAAACCTGGGCTTTCTCAAGCAACGTCCCCTCGACCCGAAGGGCTTTCCCTACATTTTCGACCCTGAAACAAGGAATGTGCAGATGTCGCCTGACAGTGCTGTGAAACGTTTCTAGAATCTCGTATGGTGTTCGACCGAGCCTCAAGTCGGTTTATTGCAGATACCGGTTATATGGGCTGCTGGCTCCAAGAATGAATCGTGAAGGCAGGATCAAGGAGGGCCATCAGACCTGAGTTCCCTCTGTATCCGCATCCAAGCGGTTATGACGCCGGCAGTCATCAGGAGCCAGATGGAACCAATGAACCACGGGGAGAATTTGGCCTTTGCAAGGAATAGAAACCAGCGATCCATGCCCTTCCCCAGTGGCGCTGGTAATGGACTGAAGAGATACTTGACGAACAAACGGCCTTGGCCCAACAGAGGCGAATGGTCTAGACGATAGTTCCAGTGCTCATCGTAATAGTTGCCACTGGCCTGATCTTCTAGAAAACTCGTCGAGAGGCCAATCAGCTGTACCGCCACTCCAGCAATGAACAAACAAGCCACCACCCTCCGAAGCGGAATACCCCTATGGTGCTGGATTCGTGGTAGCACAGCTCCTGGGGTCCCCCGGTTCACGTCGCTTCCCTCTTTGACCGGCACATAGGTCCCGCCGCTTCCGGTTCCTTCGCTCGTGCTCAGAGACTCCGTGGACCGCGCCAGCAACGGCCCTAATCCAAGGCAGAGCAGAACTACCGGTGGCAGAAGATATCTTGGGCCAAAGCAGTATCCTCCCTCCCACTGTGTGTATCGGGAGTAAAACAACAGATAGGTGAGAGGCATCACTGTCGAGGCGACAGCCAGACTTCGCCACTTCGGTTCTTTCCACAATGCGGGCAGGCCCCACAACGCCAGCATTACGGGAGGAGCAAGGAGAAAGACCGATTTGCCTGGGGAGAAGAGGAAGCCGAAAAGTCCCAAGGCCAAGGGCGTTTCAAAAGAGTTCAACCGTTTGCCCCCCTCGGCGGCGACTGGATAGCCAAACTCGAATGCTGAACCATAGACACTCAGATTCCAAAACAGGTAGATGAGGGTGGCAGCCACTACCGCGGCCAGCGTGGCCAACGCCGGCTCAAGGCTGCGTTTCATCCCATTCTGGGCCAACAACGCCAGCAAGAAGGCTGGAGTGGCAATCAAATGGACAGGTCGGACAAAGATCAGCGCGCCTAACAGCAATCCGCCCCAAAAAGCACGCTGCGCGGAAATGGGGTGCTCGATCGAAGTAGACGGCGCTATCAGGAGGCAGGCCGCCCCTACCAAAATGGAGGTAGCCAGCGGCTCAGAGAAGAACCAGCCAGAATAGGCAAACAGTGGAGTTGCTAGCGCAATCATGAACGTCGCAGGAATAGCCGAACCCAGCCGAAGACCTGCGCTCAGGAAGTAAAATAGTACAAGAGCCGCCGCCAGAGCGGCAAACGTGGCACTGCTCAACGTCACCGCAAACCCCACCACAAGATCGAGATTCTGTGGCGCGACGCCAGGTAACCTTCCGAGGACAAAGTGTCCCAGCACATACCAAGGCGTTGCCAATAACGCGTGCATCGGCGGGTAAGGTGCGCGGGGCTGGCCATGACGATCGTACCTGCCATAGAAGCGGTTTGTTTCCAACGCCTGGGGAATGGTGAAACTTCTCGCTAGGACCGCATTCTGCGATTGGAAAAGGGTCAAAACCTCGTCGGGAACCCGCACTCGCCCGGTGGAAGTGAGCGCGAAGAGGCAGTTCAGAAAGAGGAAGACGTACAGGACCAGACGTCTCGAATCACAGCTCGTAGATGTAGTATGCATGGCCGACAATGTAGATCGGTGCTTGGTGACGCAGCCAATTGAGGGGGCCGTCTCCAAAGACGCGATCCAAAACGTCCCGAGCCCTTGTAACCAGGTGCGAGCTCATGACAACCACACCTCGAGTAGGACGAATGACGAAATCAAAACCCTCAATGCGACGCCCGTGGATGCCATAGTATTCTGGGTCTGCCGTTCCAAAATAAAAATAAGCGTAGTCCGTGATCTTCTCCTTCTCAAGGTATCGCCGCAACTGAATCAACCCTTGTCCCCAATCCACGTTCGAATCACTCAGCCATTCGATACCGTTGTCCGCCCCACCAGCGATCTGGTTAAAGTAGGAGAGATGGTCCGGCATAATGGCGGCATACTCGGATACATTCCAAACGAGCAGCGCACCGAGCAGGAGTTTGTGAACGCGAGGAGCGGAGCGGAACCCTTGTACCAGCCTGCCCGTGAAAGTGTACAAGAATGGGAAACTGGGGATGAGGTAGCGAACTCCAATGTTGTCGGCAAAAATCGAGTAGAAGAGGAAGTACCCCGCAGCAGGCACGATGAGAAAGGCTTCGTCAAGCCGTGTGGCCCGGCGACCTTTGAACAGCATGACAACTGAAGCGAACACCAGCAGCAGCGACGGAATCGGAGTTTTCAGCAGCCACGCAACCAGCAGGTAGGACCTCCAACCACCCGGTTTGAGGGTCCCCATCAAATAGAAATAGGGTTGCACGCCGCGGTCCCGATTGACTGCTTGAATGCCTTTCCAGTAGAAGAGTGGATCTTTCGGGAACAAGTAGATGGCCCAAACAACAACTCCGGCGACCACGATCATCAGACTCAGTGCGGCCAGATTTCTCGAGAGCGAAGCTCGGGGAGGTTGGTCCCCCATCCCGGTCTTCGCCGCTCCATGGAGCTCGCCGCGAAACGCTGCGACGGCCAAGATCACCGCAGAAATCGGGATCAGCGCAACTGCGGAGAATTTGGCCCCCAGGGCCAATCCAAGTGCGCAGCCTGAAAGCAGCAAACTCTTCCAGGTCGGGTTTCTCAAATAGGAACGCAGAGCCCAGAGATAGAGCAAAGAAATGAAAGCAACTCCGACGTCAGTCGTCACGAGTTGCGAATGAGCTGTTATCGTCGGGTCAAAGGCGTAGAGAAACAAGGCAAGTAGCCCCCCGCCCCATCCCCAGAGATGCCTGGCCCACATCGCCACCAACGAGGCCATGCCTAAAGACAGAAGCAAGTTGGGATCCTTCCCCAAAAGAGAATTTGCTGAGCATCCTGCCGAAACAGAAAGTCCCTACCATAGGTCCACTCGTTTTCTGAAGGTCGTTCGGGATAGCGAAGGTCAAGCAGCAACAATGGAAGCGCACAGATTTCCTTAATCAACGGTGGGTGCTGCGGGTTGTAACGAATCGAGTGCTCGATCAAATACGAATAGCCGGCTGGAAGGTGTGTCACTTCGTCAAACGTTGCCGACTTCTCGGTCATGATGATCGCTGGGACGACCATGACCACGGCGAGCAAGACAAGAACGGCAATACAGCGGCAACGTTCAAGGCTCAACGAGTCGCGGCTAGGCATGCGCATGACGTCGAAGTGGGCGTACTGATTTGCGGATTCGCAGCGCTACGCAAGTAACTATCCACGCCAGGATTGAAGATCCGCTAATCCAAGCACCGAGAGTAAAGGGAGGAGACGCATATTGGAAAGTCACTCGATGACGCCCGTGAGGAAGCTCGATCGCTCGATATACGAAATTGGCGGCGATCACGGGCACCGCGGTGCCGTCGATCGTGGCTTTCCAACCCGGGTAGTAGCTGTCCAGTAAGACCAGCAATCGGTTTCGCGGGGATTCCGTTTCGATATCGACTTGATTGGGGCGATAGCTGACAACCTGAGCGCTTTCTTGACTCGAGTTCTCCCGATTTCCGGCGTTGCCCTCAACCGAAAGCTGGTCCTGGAAGGAAAGTTGTTTGTCGGCCTGCCCTTGGGAATCCGTTAGAAAGACTCGAGGAATAGGGTTCGACAGTCGATAAACTCGCAGGGGTTCCGGACTGTTGACGGGAAACGTCGACTCCAGTGTAAGCAGCGGGCTTTCGACGTTCCGCGTAGCAAGAACATATCCGACATTCAGCCCAGCCAGGAACCGAAGCTTCTCTTCCTGTGCCTTGACGGAGGCGAGTTCGAGATAGATCTGCTGGCTTGGAATAGTCTCCAAGCGGTCAACCGGTTGAAACACCGCGAATGAGACATGTTCTTTGGCAGACAGAAACTGGGTCAGTGTCAGTTTTCTGTAGAAGTAGTTCCAGACTATCGAGTTGCTTTCCCCCAGTGTCAAGGGGTCTTCCTGTAATCCCTCATTAGCCAGTTTGTAAATGCGGAAAGGTGGACTGGTTCGCGTCCGCTCCTGAAAATAAAGTGCAGCCGGGGCAGGATCGTAAAGCTCAGAATGAACCAACGGGTTGATCCAGTAGTCATGGATTCCGAAATCAAATAGAAGCAACACTACGGCAGACGCCGTGACGATACTGGTTCTCACTTTTCCAACCCAGGACAGGGCAAGAAACACAGCGAGCGCACCTAGTTGCAGTTGCAAGCTCTGTAGGGCTGCCACGATAATCGGTCGTGGAACTTCAAGCGCCTTACCTTCATAGGAAAAAAGCAGCACGGCCTCAGGATTGTTGGCTTGCGCTCCCATTTTTCCGATGGTAACGACGCTTACTGCAAAAGCAATACCCAGAAAGATCAAGCACCCTACTACCCCTGGTCGTTTCAAGTAATCCTTCCACTGGCCTGCCTTTCTAAGTTCGATGATCCGATGCATTCCGTAGCCGGCCAACAGCGCTAAGGAAAAGTTGAAGGTGAGCAGATACTTTACTGGGTAACGTCCATAACGAAACAAGGGACAGAATTTGAAGAGCTGCTCATAAACCGAGCCATACTTTCCGGAAGCCAGCAAAAGCGCAAGCAGCGCAACAAGCGCCAAAGTCCGCGACATCCAGCGCCGTTCGGATAGCAGCAATCCAAGCAGAGCCAGCAACAATGAAAACACCCCCACGTAACACGACAGCAGGTAGGGCTCGCGATTCTCAAAGAATGCTGCCGCCCATGAGCCATTTCGCGTGAGCTTGAAGAAATCCCCAAAAACTCTGGGGAAAATCACTTGCAGCAGGTTGATGGGATGCAAAGACCAGCCTGAGACGGTCTGAAAATCCAATCCCCCTCGTCGGCCCGAGGACTGAATGAGCTCCAGTGTTGGAAGGATTTGGATCGCCGCGTACAGAATTGCTGAGATGATCACGAGCGAGATCCAACCCAGTGCTGCTGGTGCCCTCAGCTTCACTTTGCCCGAGAAACAAAAGTAGGCCGCTAGAAAGAACATAAGGAAGAGTGCTATGGCCAGACACGACAAGGGCTCCAGCAATAGGCCAAACGTGGCAAACACAACACTGGTCAGCAGCAGCCGCGCAGCGGTTGCACCCTGCAAAAGCTTGATCAGGGTGAGAGTCAACAAAGGCAGGAACGTTACCACAGGCAATATATTGAAGAGGTTCACGAACGAAAGCGTTACGCCACTGAAGTTGTAAATGGCGGCGGCGACGAAGGCTCCGCTGCGGGAGAACTCCAGGTTTCTTGCCAGATAGAACGTCGCGATTCCACCGAGTATGCAGTGCAAAACGAAATGCACTTCAAACGCTACCTGAAAGGGAAGGAGCTGAAAGAGAAGTTGCGTAGGATAGAGAGCCATGGTGTTGGGATTCGCCAAGAGTGGCTGCCCCAACTGAATGTACGGATTCCACAACGGCCATTCCCCACTTGCGTAGGCCTCTGTGACCAGTTTTTTTAGCGGGTAGTGAAAGAAGGAGACATCCCTGAAATAGAACGTCTGATCCGTAAAGAGAGCGTCCCCAAACAAAAGCAGATTCAGGAGCACCAGTAGGAAGGCCCAATGCCAGTCTTTGGAGAAGAATCGCCAGGTCATTCCGATTGAAGGATGAGAAGACGCGTGCAAAGTACCTAGAGGTCAGGCCGGGGCTATGATACGCCATGCCACTCGATTGCCGAACGAATTCGACGGGATCGAGGCACGCGCCTTGTCGAGTGCGAGTCCGATGCTTCGCATCCCGATGGAAGACTCTTGGGCGCCGCAACGAGACCCCAATGCGATCCCCAGTCCCATTCCCAAGAATGACGCCAACAGGACGACGTTTGAGAAGTAGGCAACGATGCGGATCTGCGAACTCATCCACCGGATGATCGCGAGTTCGAGAACAAGAATGCCAAAGGTGCAAAGTGCCAGCTCCACAAACGGCGACACTTTGAGAAATTTCCTGTTGTCGGATGTGTCAAGACCAGGTGCCAATAAGAGCTCCTGCCTCTAGGATGCTGGGATCGGGCTACCCATATTCTCGGATAGCGAGGGATGAATGTTTACTGTTTTCGCAAGCTTCACCGTCCACACCGCCCCACTCCTCGAGCAACAGATCTCACGAGTCAATTCCACAGTACCCGAGGGGGAATCAGCTTTGGTCGACGGAAGGAGTTTCGCAAGTCTTGAGGTTGAGCAAGACGGTGAAGGCATGAGCCGAAGCCCTGTCTCGCGGACTCCGGGTTTCCGCTTGGCGGGTTTGCGCCGGCTGACAAGCCGGCGCAAATGTTTGCACGTTTGCTATCCTTTGGATGGCCGAATCTTTGCCGCTGCGTCGGCGGCCCCTGCTGAAGCTGAAGCAGCCACCTCGGCTGTTCCTGGCAGGAGGATATTGAGTGATCTTCGAAGCTCGTCTTCGATCTTTTGCCGGATGTCGGTATTCTCCTTGAGGAACTGCTTTACGTTCTCCCGTCCCTGCCCCATGCGCTCACCCTTATAGGAGAACCAAGCTCCGCTTTTCTCGATAGTGCCGCGCTCTGTGCCGAGGTCGATCAGATCGCCCTCTTTCGAGATTCCGACTCCATACATGATGTCGAACTCAGCTTCACGGAAGGGGGGGGCCACTTTGTTCTTCACGACCTTCACCTTCGTGCGGCTGCCAGTCACTTCATCGCCGTCCTTGATCGAAGCCACACGGCGTACGTCGGCACGAACGCTCGCATAGAACTTCAGGGCGCGTCCACCGGTAGTGGTTTCGGGATTGCCAAACATGACACCGATTTTCTCGCGAATCTGGTTGATGAAAACCAAACAAGTGTTCGACTTTGACACGATGCCGGTGAGCTTGCGTAATGCCTGCGACATGAGCCGTGCCTGCAGGCCCATGTGCGAATCACCCATTTCGCCTTCGAGTTCTGCTTTCGGAACCAACGCCGCAACGGAGTCGATCACGCAAACATCCAGCGCCCCGCTTCGCACCAGCATTTCGGCAATCTCCAACGCCTGTTCGCCGCTATCCGGCTGCGACACAAGGAGGTTGTCAACATCCACTCCCAGTTTCCGTGCGTACGCTGCGTCCAGTGCATGCTCGGCGTCGATGAAGGCGGCCATGCCTCCGGTTTTCTGTGCTTCCGCGATGACGTGTAGCGCCAGAGTCGTCTTACCGCTCGACTCCGGGCCGAAGATTTCGACCACGCGTCCTCGGGGCATCCCGCCCACACCGAGCGCTGCATCCAACGACAGCGAGCCTGTGGGAATAATGCCGCCATTGGCGCTCACGTCGCGGCTTCCCAGCCGCATGATCGAGCCTTTGCCAAACTGCTTCTCAATCTGCGATAGCGCCAGATCAATCGCCCTGCCGCGCTCTGCTTTGTCGTCAGCCATGCCACAACCCCCTTGGGTATTGAGATTTGAGAAATTTTGAAATGAGAGGTGTTAGATCGTGAGAGCCTGCGGCGCTTATCACAAGGTTACAAGCGCGCGGCTTACTTGCCTTCAGCGTCCTTGCCCCTCGCCCGCGTTGCTGACTTCTCAGGCCGGAAATTCAGACGCAGTTCGTCTTTGACCAGGAACTCCAAGCTCTCTTCGTTCAGAGCCGGCTCCCGTTTCAGACTCGCAAAAGACGCCTGCCGGGGTCGATCGCGAACCATTAGGGCCAAGGCGTCCTGGTATCGTGCTTCTTTGGGATTTAGGTCCGCAGCGGTCCGAATGCACTCCATAGCCTTCTTGGTCCATTTTTGCTCAAGGAATGCCAGTCCCAGATGAAAAAAGGCTTCATGGCAGGCTGGATCGAGTTCAATCGCCTTTTTCATGTGTTTGATTGCGTGACGAAGCTGTCCCTGGCGCGAATAGATGGAACCCACCATCAGATACATCTGGGGTGAAGGCTTTAAGTTCAGTGCTCGGGAAAAATGACCCAGCGCCTCAGCATCATGACCAAGCGAGACAAGCACAGATCCCAAGAAAAGATGGGCTGCGAGCGACGTTTGGCAGATGTCTGTCGCGTTGCCTAAGAACCGGCGGGCTGCCGTAAAGTCGCCGCGCCGTCTGGCGAGCAGGCCTGTCAAGAGATTTGCTTCGAAGTGGTGCGGGTTGCTTTTGAGCACTCGCCTGAGGTATTTCCCGGCATCCACAAAATTCTCAAACTCGTAGTAGAGCTTACCGAGAAAAATTCCCACCTCGCAGTTTTGCGGATCGGCCGCGAAGGCCCGCTCCAAAGCTTTGAGGCCGCGACGATAATTCTTCTTGATGAAGTACTGGCTGCTCTCTTCGATCAGCTTGGAGAAGCGGCTCTTGTCCTTTCCCCGAAACGCGTTCAGAAAGGACTTTTTGTTCGCCTCAAACTTCTCGCGTTCTTCGCTCTCCAACAATCTCTGGGTGACGCGCTTGTGCCAGTCGCGCTCCAGGTCTTGCTTGCCCACGATCTGCAGCCGCTTCAACGCCTCGGCAATCGATTCGATCATCGTGTGATCGTAAAAACTATCGGTACTTAACTGCTGAACGAGATCGTAGATCTCATTCAGCCGGTCATCCAGTCGGCCGATGCTGTATTCCAGTGCGCTGATCCTTTCCAGAAAATGTTCGTCCAAAATCGGCAAAGTACTGTTCATGCGGTGGGCGTAGGCCAGAATCATCAACTTTGTCCCGCACTTCACGCAGATTTCTTCGCCAATCTGGTTCTTTGTCCCGCATTTCTGGCAGAAAATCACCGGCACCTGGAGCCCCCTATGGAGTGTATCGATAAAAACCTTCGCCGCTTTTCCGTCCCAAACGTCCTGCGGCAACCATCTTTCTCAAAAGCGGACACGGGCGATACTTGGGATCGCTGAAGCCTGCATACAGAGTTTCCATAATATTCAAGCAAACATCAAGCCCAATCAAATCCGCCAGAGTCAAAGGGCCCATCGGGTGGTTCATCCCCAGCTTCATCACCGCGTCGACCGCTTCCGGCGTTCCAACGTCCTCGTAAACGCAGAAAATGGCTTCGTTAATCATCGGCATGAGAACACGATTGGAGACAAAGCCCGGCGAGTCATTCACGGCCACTGGAACCTTGCCCAATTTCTCGACAAAGCTCCTTATCGCCAAGAATGTTTCCTCGGAAGTCTGCAATCCACGAATGATCTCTACCAGCTTCATCACTGGAACAGGGTTCATGAAATGCATCCCGATCACACGGTCGGGCCGTCCGGTTCTGCCGGCAAGCTCCGTCACAGAAATAGAAGATGTGTTTGTCGCCAGGACCGTTGTCTGCCCACAAATTTGGTCCAGTTCGGCAAAAACGCGCTGTTTTACATCAAGAACTTCACTTACAGCTTCTATCACGAGCGCTGCCTGTTCTAGTCCTTCGAGATCTGCCTGAGGCCGAATATTGGTCAATATTCGATCCCTGTCGGTTTCATTGATGCGGTTCTTCTCCAGGTCACGGTTCAGACTTTTCTTGATTGTGGACAAAGCCCTTTCGAGCTGCGACGGCACTGCGTCGCACAATAAGACCTGATAGCTTTTCTGGGCGAACACCTGGGCAATACCGTTGCCCATGGTTCCTGCACCAACAACTCCAATGGAGTTCAGTTCTTTCATATTAGCTATATTTGTGACTGAATCCTCGCGCGACGGTGGCCGCGAGTCTACCATGACGCAGTCCTGATTCTCGTCCAGCTATCCGTGTCAAGGACAGTTACCTAACGCTCCACGGCGATCGCCACCGCATTGCCGCCACCCAGACAAAGGGCAGCAATGCCCCTACAGGCTTCGCGCCTTGCCATTTCATGCAGAAGCGTGACCAGAATGCGAGCACCGCTGCACCCGATGGGATGGCCCAGCGCTACCGAGCCGCCATTCACATTCACTTTTTGCGGATCCAGTCGCAACTGTTCTATCACTGCAATTGCCTGCACTGAAAAAGCTTCATTGATCTCATAAAGATCCACTGCTCCTCGATCCCAGCCTGTCTTAATCAGCAATTTTTCCACTGCACTGACAGGTGCCATCATCACATCTCGTGGCTCGACGCCGCTTACAGCTTGTCCAACAATACCTGCCATCGGCTCCAAGCCCAGTTCCTTGGCCTTGGCAGGGGAAGTGACTATGACGGCTGCGGCACCGTCGTTTGTTCCCGGAGCGTTGCCCGCTGTGACTGTGCCATCTTTCTTGAACACTGGCTTCAGCCGGCCCAACTGCTCGAGGGATGCATCCTCGCGCGGAGACTCATCAACCGTCACCCAAATCGGCTCCGCTTTTTTCTGCGGTATCATGATCGGCACCAACTCGCCGCGAAATTTGCCTTCTTGGGCTGCGGCTACAGCCTTGCGGTGGCTGTTCAAAGCAAACTCATCCTGCTGCCGCCGCGCAATGCGATACTTCTCCGCTACCAATTCACCCGTGTTGCCCATGTGGAAATCCTCGAACGCCTCCCAGAGGCCGTCCTGAATCATCGCGTCCACAACTTTCCCGTGCCCCAACCGCATTCCCTCGCGAGCCGCGGGTAGGAGGTAAGGGGCGTTTGACATCGACTCCATACCACCTGCGATGACAAGCTGGGCCTCTTCCAACTGGACAGCTTGAGCCGCCAATCCTACCGCCTTCAGCCCGGAGCCGCACACCTTGTTGATCGTCATCGCCGCAACACTGGCCGGCAGTCCGCCTCGCAAACCCACCTGCCGGGCCGGATTCTGTCCCAAGCCAGCCGAGACGACGTTACCCATGATGATTTCTTCGACCTGAGCCACGGGAAGCGCATACTTCTCCACCAGTGCCTTCACCACAGAAGCTCCTAAATCGATAGCAGACAAAGATTTCAATGCGCCTTGAAATTTTCCGATTGGCGTTCGTAGTGCCCCTGCGATAATCGCTGCGTTCACGGCTGCCTCCTGTAAATAGGACCATTATAACCGGCCGTCTCGATGGCCAGCAGCGCTCAACTTGATAGTGCTGAGCGGAGAGGTCGAGCCCGTCACAAAGGAATTTAGCGATAGCAGCAAACTTCAACTGGCAAGCAGCACTCTAAGCATCCTGTGAGCGAGTCGTTTACACCTTGGGGTTTGATCTCTATACTCTGATTTCAAGGCAACTTATGATGAACCAGAAAGATCTCCGAAGCTATCTCTCCATTCTACTGATATGCGTGCTGGCTCTGTTCTCAGCCCTCTCAGCACCACTTATTCTCGGGACCCCTCAAGAAAAGCGCGACAGACCTGAATCCGAGACAACACTCAAAGTAAATGTGGATCTGGTAAACGTCATTCTGACCGTAACCGAAGGGAATGGCCGGATAGTACCGGGACTGAACCGAGAAGACTTCCAGGTCGAGGAGGATGGAAGAAAGCAGGAAGTGTCGCACTTCGCCCGGGAAGTTACGCTGCCTTTGACGCTAGCCCTTCTGATTGATACGAGCCCCAGCGTGCAGCCGGTTCTGGATCTCGAGAAACAGACTGCTATTGAGTTTCTGCATTCGGTGTTACGCAAGGAAGACTTGGCTCTGGTAATGAATTTCGACCGGGGAGTCTCACTTGTTCAGGACTTCACCGCGGATATCAGGCGCCTGAGCAAAGCCATTCAGTCGGTGGCCATTGGCGGAGGGACCTCTGTTCACGATGCCGTCTTCCTGGCGTGCGATGAGAAGTTGAAGAGTGAGACCGGCCGTAAGGCGATTATTCTGATCAGCGACGGTGCAGACACCACAAGCAAGCTAAAAATCAAGGATGCCATCGAGTCGGCTCAGCGCGCTGACGTGATTATTTACGCCATCTCAAATAGTTCTGGGGGACCTTTTTTCGGGGGCGGAGACGATGGAACCCTCAAGCGGTACGCTGAAGCCACTGGCGGGAAGGCTTTTTTCCCCTCCAAGCCCCAGGATTTCAAGAAGGCATTCGAGGCGATTCAGGAAGAATTGCGGAGCCAGTACATACTCAGTTACAGCTCGACGAACACGACGAAGGACGGCAGCTATCGTGCACTGAAGGTCAGCCTGCCAAATCAGAAAAACCTCAAAGTGCGCACCAAGAAGGGGTACTATGCATCCAAAGGATAGGCAAACTTGAGCGGCTCTGAGAGGCAATTTGCCGTACTGAATTGAAAGGGATCCAACCTTGACGACTCCATGCCAGGAGCACCGCGCCATTTCCGGAAGGAAGAGACTCTGGGATGGCTATCGAAAACACCCCCTTCCCCGCCCTTTTTGGACCCACAAATTGCGCAACGGGATGACCCAGTCGCTCGCGCTCATGGTCGTCTTGTCTGTTTATCTGAATCAAGCAACGTCTTACTTCGCCGCGATTTCGTCTCAGACACCATTTCGCCCCAAGACCGCAGAGGTGCGATTCTCTAACCGATTTGCCGCAGCTGCGCAGCAGCGGCCATCGCCACCGCCCGACCTTGCCGAGGCGGTGGTGAACAAGGCGTTGACGGCTTATGGGGGAAAAGCCAAAATCCTTTCGTTCAAGAACGCAACCTTTGAGTATCAGGTCGACAGCCTGGAGGCTTCCCCTGCCAAGCCCGTTCAAATGAAGGCCTATTTCAAGGAAGCCAGCTACTTTCGTTCAGAAGCGTCCGGAGAAGGAACTGACGCTGTGACAATTCTCAATCGAGACAAAGGCTGGGTGAAGGTCGGAGATACGATACTTTCTCTTTCCCAAAAGAGTGTCGATCCGCTTAAGTCTGCGATCATTTCACAGCTACGACCCGATCTCTTGCTGGTCTCTTTTCAGAAGTTTCGTTACGCCGGCAAGGGCGAGGATGAAGGAAAGAAATTGGATCTCGTCGAAATCTCAGGATTTCTTTCGGGCGAGTACGTGCGCGGACGACTCTCGTTCGATTCGAGCACACATCTGATCTACAAGTACGAGTTCGAGATCGAACGTGAACTTCCCAAAGGAAAGGGGATTGTTGCTGGAGAAGAGAAGTATCTCCGCTATATGGAGACGGATGGCCTCAAGGTTCCGGCCGAAGTTTCATCCCGCCAAGGTCGCAAGACTTCCCGGCTCACTGTTAGTCGCGTAAGCTTCGCGGACGTTCTCGATCCCGCGTTGTTCCAGGATCCTACTCCGATCCCAGTTCAGTCGACTCCAGCGCCGAAGCCGTGAGTCGACCTCCAGGCTCGCACAGTGGGGGTCCTTCCTTCCAATGCCGTTTCTCTCCGGGCACCCAGTTACGCAAGCACTGGTGGTCTTTCTTGCTGTTTTCCTTCCGACGCTAGGACTCACACCTGCAGCTGACAGCCCCGCCGCAACACTTCAGTCTGCCCTGCTTCAGATTTTTCTGGTCGCGCTGGTCCCTCTCGCATTTTTGCGACTGTTAAACCTTGATAAGCGAACAGCGCTGAGTCTGCGCCCAGTCACGGCCAAAAACCTTTTTTGGTGTCTCCTGCTCGCATTTTCTGTGCTGTTCTTGTTGGACGAGATTGTTTTCTGGCAGGAGCAACTGACGGGAGTTCGAGCCAGTTTGAGTCCCGAGATTCAGAAATTGTTGAGTGCAGACTCAGCGCTTCAGCTCGGCTGGATCTTCTTTGCAGTGGCCTTGATTCCAGCGCTCTGTGAAGAGATCCTCTTTCGAGGATTCATTCTCGGGCGTTTTCTGGAAACTGGCCAGCCAGGGCAAAGCCTGATGATGACATCCTTATTGTTTGGACTGTTCCACCGCAACCTGGCGGCTCTTCTTCCCACAACGCTCGCCGGGGTAGTGCTGGCTTTTGCTGTGTGGAGAACTGGCAGTCTTTATTGCGCCATTCTGATGCATGCGGTGATCAATGGTTGGGCCATCCTCGTAGTCAATACCAGACTCGGAGAGCTCTTCCCATGGACTCGCCAGCCCAGCCACGTGCCGGCAGGGCTGCTAGTGGTCTGTGTCTTGGGGGTTGTGTTTGCAGGCAAGCAATTGCAGAGAGAAAGCGTCTCTGAATAAAACCAACATGATGCCCCGTTCAAATCGCCTGTTAGGATGCGGACCATGTTTCCAGCGCTAAGCGGATCGGGGCAGCGTGGATTTCGCTTTTGAATATGGAGAGATTGTCGCGCGCTGACTGCCAGATGGCCTCGCACGGGCCATTGTCGTTCGCCATGGATTCCGGGCAGCCCGACGGCGTATTCAGTCTGTAGACGAACCAGCCGACCACGAACGTCTTCAGGACGATTCTCTTACCTGCCTTGAAAGGTAGACTGAGGTGGAGGAAATCGGAGTAGCCGAATTCACCGCTGCTAGGCCCCCCGCTGCCGCTCTTCCCGCGCAGCACCACGTGTTTTAGGAAGTCCTCCACGACGGACTTCTTGCTCGGACCAGCCTCGCGTTTGATAAGATCACGCAGGAATCCATTGTTCCACCCGTTCGCATTTCCGGTGATTGGACTCATGTATGAAACACCGCTGTAGTCTCCATTGATCATGTGATCGAAGAACGCCTCACGCGAAGCCGACTTGGATACAAACTCCAGCCCTTCCACTCCCTCAAACAGACGAGCCAGGTCGCAGAGAGTTGAGCGGTTGGCAAACCAAGGCGGGGAGGCGCCCGCAGATTGCGGACAGCCGAAATACATCTCTGTTTCCTTGAGACCTAACGTCTGCAATCGTTGGGTGATCTTGTCTGGAGTGTATAGTTCGAGAAAGCCTTCCAAGATCGGTCCGTGCGATTCCCACATCATCGTGCGCAAAGCGTCGTCCAGAGTGGCGCTACGTTTCTCGATGGCAGAACCAGCCGGAGCAAAGCAGGGCGTCTCACCCGTTGAACTTTCTTTCCAAGAGAACGTCCCCCCCAGGCTGGCGTCTCCTTTGTCGACCTGCGCTATCGCGTAAAAGTACGGCAACAATTTCAATGTACTTAGCGGCTGAAAACGGAGGTTGGCACACAGCTCAGCCAAAACGGCGCCACCCACGGGTTTCACGAGAAAACCACGGATTACCTGCGGGCCGAAGTCCTCGCTGCGGAAAGCGACTCGGATCAGGTCCCTCAGGCGACGCGTTTCCTCGTTCGCGTCGTCGTATTGGTATACGGCACTCCGATCAGGACTAAGCCCATAAACCGCGTCGTGGGCATTGACAAACAAGTAGCCCGGGCCGCCAATCTTCTGCCACTCGTCCCCTTGCCCTGTGTATTGCCAGATATCGGAGTTCTGCGGCGATAGTGCACACAGCTTGGAACCTCCTCCGATAAGTCTCTCCGAGGGCCCTCCGATCTTCGTCCAATGTTCCGGCGTCCCCTGGTATTTGTGGACACCACTCCTGTCGGGGCTCAGGCCATAAACAGTGTCACCGACACCCACGAACATGTAACCGGGACCCCCGATTTTATGCCACTGATCCCCCTGGCCCGAGTATTGCCAGACATCGGAATTCTGAGGAGAAATTGCGTAGAGCTTCGAGCCTCCGCCAATGAGGGCTTTCGCTGGCCCACCGATCTTCGTCCAATGTTCAGGAGTCCCCTGGTATTTGTACACAGCGCTCCTGTCGGGGCTCAGTGCATAAACTGTCTCGCCGACACCCACGAACATGTAACCGGGACCACCGATCTTATGCCACTGATCGCCTTGCCCTGAATACTGCCAGAGATCGGCGCTCTGCGGAGAAATCGCGTAAAGATTTGAACCTCCGCTAATAAGACTCTTTGCGGGTCCCCCGATTTTGGTCCAGTGTTCGGGATGCCCATCATATCTGTACACCGATGTGCCTTCGGGGCTCAGAGCACACAAGGTTGTTTCGAAGACAGCCAGCGTCTTTGCGGGTCCCCCAATTTTCGTCCAAGCCATCTTAGTTCACCTCGCCGAGGATGCTTTATGGGTGCCGTCGAAAGGTCCTCACCACTCCGAGAGCAATTTCTCGAGGTCATCGTATTCCTGGCCATCGAAGCTGAGGCTTAGCGACTTCAACCCTGGGCGTTGATAAGCTGAGCGAATTCCGCGATCGAGCGTGCCTTGCTGTCGGTTAGTAGCTGGAGGATGGCCTGCTCATCTTCGTCGTGGAAGTTGCCCTCCTTCGTTAGTTGAGTGAGAAGGGCCTTCCAATGGAAGGGGGACTCACGACAATCCCCGTCAAGCTGCAGGCTTGTTGGATATGGAAGCGACCCTGATTGCGGTAATCTTGATGCGCCCAGCCGCCACATTCGCCCCGCCCTTATCTAACACACAGACCAAGGTGATGGCATTCTTGGCTTGTTCGCTGGCTCCCGGAAAGGTATGCACTACGTTGAATGACAGCGCCGCCATGTCAGTGTTTGTGACTCCACTCGGACGCAGTCGGACGACGTTCTGGTCGAAATCGACGCCAGCACTTAGCTTGCAATCCACGGTGTGGACTTCCGGAGCGTCGTTATCCAGGTTCATCTTCGCGAAAATCGCCCATTGTCCATCTGGAACCAAAAGCGTAGCCAGGGTGGTTCCACTGATAATTTTCGTGGCTTGGTCCTTAAAGACGGAGAATGTCTCAGTGTTTGTAGCCATGATCGTTTCCTCCTTTTGCCAAGGTTCGACTGGCGGTTGTTTTTCGTAAGGCGTCGCACCAGCCACATGCGCCTCACTCTCTTGTGATGGTGAATAAATTAGTTGTCGTGGTAACTCGCAGCGTTAGCCACAATCAAAGATTGACTGCAAGACGACCCTGAAGCAGCCCAAGGTCAGCGCTCTGCCAACCGCGAATCCGGTTATATCGATCCTTCGTGATCCGCGCACCGCGATTCTCCTCGCTGTCATATTGCCCGCCGTGCACGGCAATGATAGCGCGCTTGCCCTCCCAGAAGCGGTAGACGCCTGAGCCACTCTGTCCCTTCGAGGTATCGATCGTGTAGTACACGAGGGTAGAGTCGCAGTCTGTGACCCTACCGCCACCCGGGACCCCAAACTGCTGGGTACCGGGAGGAGTGCCCTTTCCTGTGGGGTATCCAGTGAGGTACGCAGTAGTGCTGTCTAGTGTGGTGTCGGACGCGTACAGCATGCCGAACGAGCCGGCCGAAAAACCTGTGTTGAGGGTGATGAGACCGTAGTCGTAGTCGATATCCTGGTCCTCCGTCCACCCGGTTACGGATCGCTGCCTGAAGTTGGGCCAGACCAATAATTCAGAGCCGAACCACCAGGTGTCACCGTCCATGCCTGGAACGACTCGGATCCTACGTGCCCAGCCGCCCTGCGCTGCATTGAAGAGCACGTGTCCAGCGGTTAGGACGTGCCGATCTCCGATCAGGCTGCCTGTCCCCACAAAGGCGGTACCCGGAGGCGTAAGGGGATAACTGACAATGAGCTTACAGATAGCGCTGTTAGGGAAGGTGCTGGTTGGCGTTATGAGCACCCGGCTGTCGGTGCCGAAGACCTCTCGGGTCTTGTTGGGCTCGGAACCCTTGTCGTGGCGGAATTGCTGCTCAAGCTCGGTGTCCGGTTTGTTCTTGACGAGAGGCGAGTCATCTGTCTCTTTCGGCGTCGACGTGGTTTCAGCCCTCCGGGATGCGCTTTTTGTCCTTCGGCGCGGGCGAGACGAGGGGAAGGGCGGTGGCTCGATTGGTATGATCTTGAGATCGCCAAGCTGGGATTTTCCATCGACTGGCGTGAGCGGGGTCCCGTCGTCGCTGACCGGTGGCGGAATAGATTGCTTGGTGTGGTTGACCTTCTTGTGCGCCTTTGTCGCTTTGCTTAACCCTGAAGATCGTCGCATAGTTGGCTCCGAGTCGGTCTGTCTACTGGGCAATGGAGCAGATCATTTGCTGCCCTCACTTGGGTAAGCGAAATCTACGCCACAGAACTATCATCGCCGACCAAAGATTCTTCATTCGCCATGGCAGAGGGGTGAGCACCATGACACCCTCGTCACAGGAGATAACCCGCTGGCTGGTGGCTTGGAGATTTATACCGAGCTGCATCGCATGGCCCAGCGGTGCATGGGAGGAGAAAATCCTGGCCACACGGTGCAAACCACCGCGCTCATCCACGAACCTTACCTTTGGTTGATAGATCAGAAAGAAAGACCGTGGCAGAACCAGGCTCGGCACCGTCGGCCGCGCTGCCTTGGCTTCCTTGCCGTCCAAGGATAAGTCAACCCATGCTTCTCTGCAGGGACCATCGAGGCTTGGGTTCTAATCTTCAACGGTCGGCAGCGCCCAATGGAGGAGATCGAGAACTGCTGCACTCCAGCTTAAGCGGGTGGCCACTTCAGTCCTACGATGAAACTCACTGTGGCACTTGCGTCCAGTCTCACTGGGTTCGCAATGTTTCGGCCTGAACGCCTATTCAAAGCCGGGCGCCGTCCGGCACTTGGAAACCGTGCAGATAGCAATCGTCTTTGCTCGCGTCGTTATCCAGCTCGAGAACATGTACGTGGGCGGGTGTGCTCCCGAACTGCCATGCCCTGACGGTGACGCCTTCCACTTCGGACCCGTCGGAGCCGAAATCTCCGAGTTTTTTGGCACCGAAGCAATAACCGGTGAGCGCCGAGAAACAGAAGATTCCGTTCGGATCGGAGCGCGACAGGATAACTCGCCCATTAACAGTGAACACACCTCCCTGGATGCGATCGAGGTAGAACGGTGTAGGCCCAAGAGTGATATCGTCTTCGGGGCGGCGCACCATCGTGTCGCGGTCATATGCGAAGAGCACGGCCTTTTGCCCCGAAAAGATATCGAACATCGATGTATACAGCCGTCCATTGAGCGGATTCACATCACACCACGACAACCGATTATCACTCGTGTCCACGGGCAGCCATTGCTGGTCCGAAAAATCGGCCTGGGTTCGCCAGACGCCGTATGGTTTTTGGATTGGGACATATACTCGACCACGGAAGAACCCGGGAGCGCCAACGTGCCCACCCTGCTTGCCCTGGGGAACCGCTATCTCGCCGAGCAATGTGGTGCCGTCGCCGTACTTCCGCACGGTTTTCGAACCATTGGATGCAAGAAACCAAGCTTGACCGTCGGTGGTCACGCCCTGTGCCTCTTCGGAGTGGCCTGTGTTTTCAGATGAGAACGCCACTCCGACTTTGTGCCACGACTCTACTCCCGGATCGGTCATACCGCACACAAGGTTTCCGACAACCCACCAACCGCGCCAAGCTCTGTCGCCAGGTTGCCATGCGGCTGTGTGCACCCGGCCGTCTATTCGAATTGAAAATACGTCCAGCTTGTCTTTGGACCGTGAGATGCAGCTTACAGGTGCACCTGCAAGTGTGGTGCCCTCGGCAATCTGCCACCAGTCCGCGCCAAGTCTCGTCGCCTGGCCGCCAGGCCGTGGTAGAGATGCTCCCGTCGGATCGCGTGACAAAGACGTCGAGTTTGTCAGCCGAGCGCGACTCGGCAGCGACCAAGCTGCGTGCTGGCGCGGTCGCTGTTCCTATTCGCCACCAGCCGCGCCAATGCGTGTCGTCTGGCTGCCACGCCGCCGTGTACACACCACCGTCGCCGCCTACCACGAACACGTCCAGCTTGTCGGAAGAACGAGAGATCGCAGTCACCGGCGTGCGTGGCTGCGTTTGCATATTCCCGATTCGCCACCAACCCCGCCACGCGGTTTCACCGGGTTCCCAAGCTGCGGTAAAGACGCGACCATCCATACCAACGACAAAGACGTCGAGCTTATCAGCAGAGCGCGAAGCTACCCCCACCGGGGCGCCCGGCGGTGCCGTTCCGTCAGCGATCTGCCACCAGCCTCTCCAAGCCGTGTCTCCGGGGCGCCACGCGGCGGTGCGCACGCGTCCATCTACGTCAGTGGCGAAGATGTCGAGCTTGTCAGAAGACCGTGAGACCGCAGCAATAGGCGCGTGCAGGACGGTCTTCAGATCGCCAATCGTCCACCATCCACGCCAATGATCATCCCCAGCTTCCCATGCGGCCGTATGAACGCGCCCATCCAACCCGACAACGAACACGTCGAGTTTCTCCTTCGAGCGCGATACAGCGCTTACCGGCGCACAAGGTGCTGCTACGACCCCCGGAATCGGCCACCAGCCGCGCCAGGCTTTATTTCCGGGCTGCCATGCGGCGGTGTACACGACGCCGTCTCGGCCCACGGTAAAAATATCCAGCTTGTCCGGCGAGCGGGAGACTGCGACAACAGGACCTATTCCACCTGCACTCGGAATGTCTGACATAGTGCTCTCCTCAACAACGAAGCTGGTTCGCCGCCGAAGCCTCCAACGTCGATCTGCGGTGCTTTGGTTAGTATTGCCATCGGCGACCCCAACCATCGAAGTCAGAGGTGTTAATTCCGTTCATCTATCCTCTCGGCGTTAACTCTTCTCGAGATCGTTCTGTACATCCCCGGTCCGGTCAGCCGCTGAAGAGAACGCGCAACGCTCACATCAGAAGTTGAAGTTAAAGTAACAAGGTCACAGCAGGCGACCGCTCTTCATCAGCCACCAAGCTGACAGTCGCGTAAACTTCGTCAGGGTGGGGTATCTTCAACGTGGTGTTTATGTCAGGTTTGATAATGTCAAAGCCGGGGTCTTCGTTGAGCTTTTCAATCGAGACTTCGCGCTCCTCACTGAAGCTTTGTTCACCCGGTTGCGCGGTGACGCTTTTGTGGGCTAGGGGCTTAAGGCTGCCGAAGCGGAACGTGTAGAGCGATTGACCTGTAGTGAGAAAAGAGGCTTCGTCGTCACCGGTCTTGTCTTCACCGCGCAGGCTAACGCCGTACTTGAAAGTCTTGCCCGCCTCAGCCCCACTGAAAGCGAGCTTGAAACTGACCGTAACTTTCTTGTTGTCGCTGTTGTTTCCAGGTTGGACTTGCATTGTTACATCTTTGATTTCTGCCATAAGACTCTCCTTCTTAAGATTTTCCTAATCAATCCTGGCGAGGCAGAAAGGGGATGGAGCGCCTGTTTCCCCCTTTGCGTCCGCGGCTAGTATTCAAACCTTCACCTTTTTGCATGTGCGATGACACCCTCACTTGGGTAAGCGAAATTTACGCCACAGAACTATCATCGCCGACGAAAGATTCTTCATTCACCATGTCAGTTCAGACAGAAGGGAGGGGACCAGATACCTGCCGGGGCCGGCCTTCTCAGTGCAAGGTCGCTGCGAGCGGCTGGGCTGATAGTAGTCGATAAATCAAGGCGTTGTGGCATAGCAAGGTGCGCTACCTGGTGATATGCTTGGGCGTGTCGAAAGTTGCACTCAAAGGCAAATAGAGGGGTGAGCACCATGACACCCTCGTCACAGGAGATAACCCGCTGGCTGGTGGCTTGGAGCCAGGGGGACAAGGCAGCGCTCGACCATTTGCTGCCGCTGATTTATACCGAGCTGCACCGCATGGCCCAGCGGTACATGGGAGGAGAAAATCCTGGCCACACGCTGCAAACCACCGCGCTCATCCACGAAGCTTACCTTCGGTTGATAGATCAGAAAGAAAGACCGTGGCAGAACCGGGCTCACTTTTTCGGGGTGGCGGCCCAGGTGATGCGCCACATTTTGGTGGATTACGCCCGTGCCCGTCACAATCTGAAGCGTGGGGGCGAAGCGGAGCCAGTGTCGGTGGAGGAGGGGGCGGCGGTCCTCTCGCAAGAGCCGGCCGCCGAGTTAGTGGCTCTGGATGAGGCGCTGGAGGGGCTAGCTGCAGTGGATCAAAGGAAGAGCCGGGTGGTGGAGCTGCGGTATTTCGGTGGGTTGAGTGTAGAGGAGACAGCCGAGGTATTACACGTTTCGCCGATCACAGTAATGCGCGATTGGAGCCTGGCCAAGGCCTGGCTTTATCGGGCGCTCAACAAGGAAGCAGGCGATGCAAATTGAGCCGATGCCGCCGGAACGTTGGGAGCGGATCGAGCATCTTTATCACGCTACTTTGGAGCGGGAGCCGGACCGGCGAGCACCTTTCCTGGCCGAGACCTGTGCTGGGGATGAGGCCTTGCGCTGGGAGGTAGAATCGCTGGTTGCTGCCCACGATCGGGCCGGGGACTTGATCGAGGCACCTCCGATCGAAGTCGCGGCCCAGCTGATGGCGGAAAGACGAGTTCGGTCGCTGGTCGGTGGTGAGCTAGGTCCTTACCGGCTGGTGGCTTTGCTCGGCGCGGGAGGGATGGGAGAAATTTACCGCGCCCAGGATACGCGACTGGACCGCGAGGTGGCAGTGAAAGTCTTGCCAGCGCACCTGGCCCAGGACGCTGAGGCGCTGGCGCGCTTCAAGCGCGAGGCCAAGGCGGTGGCGGCCCTCTCTCATCCGAACATTCTGGCGATCCACGATGTTGGGACCGAGCGAGGATTTCAGTTTGCGGTGATGGAGTTGTTGGAAGGTGAGACGCTGCGCAGCCATCTGGCGTGCTCGGCTCTGTCTTGGCAGGAGGCTCTGGAGATTGGATTGGCAGTGGCTGAGGGGCTTACCGCCGCCCATGCCAAAGGAATTATTCACCGAGACCTCAAGCCGGAGAATCTCTTTCTGACCAGGGATGGCCAGGTGAAAATTCTTGATTTTGGAATCGCGCGAATGCAACCCGGGCTCTCCTCGCAGGCAGTTCGTTCGGCGTCAGGGTTAGCTGAGGCCACAGAATCCGGGATGCTGATGGGCACGGTCGGATATATGTCGCCGGAGCAGATACGTGGTGAGACGGCAGAGGCTCCGAGCGATATCTTCGCGTTCGGCTGTGTGCTCTACGAAATGCTGACGGGGCGGCGCGCTTTTACTCGCCAGACGGCAGCGGAGACGATGGTGGCGATTTTGAGAGATGAGCCGCCGCCGCTCGCCGCGGGAAACCAAGAGGTTGCTCTAGAATTGGAGCGGGTAATCCGGCATTGCCTGGAGAAGCGGCCGGAGGAGCGATTCCAATCAGCATCAGATCTGGCCTTCGACTTAAGGAGGATCTTAAGCGGCAGCGCACTAGCCAGACTTTCACCAACGTTCTCTGTCGATCGCCGTGAACGAACCGTAGTCGAAGAGGGAAAAAATGAAGCAGTCAAGGAGGATACGCCTAGCGCCGAGCACAATGCGACAAGCGAAACGAGGGTTGAGATCTAAGCGGAACCTCCTCGTCACCGCTGGCATAGCCTTTGCTTTATTAGCCCTCGCACTTTCCGTACCTTTGGCGTGCGCGGCAGCGTCAGCCGGCGTCCCAGCCCGTCGGAACGCCCTCTATTGCTGTGTTGCCGTTCCAGGACATGAGTCCGTCGAAGGACAAAGAGTACCTGTGCGATGGTCTGACCGAGGAGTTGATCGCCAGTTTGACGGGCTTGGCGATATTTGCGTGTCGCCTCTCGCACCTCGGTCTCGCAATATAGGGGTCGAGCCATTGACCTGCGCCGCATAGGCGAAGCTGGCCTTTGCGGATGTTGACCGCGTCCTCGAGACCGACGCGGACATGGCCGCCGAGCACGAAGGCCTGCGCCAGCATCGGATAGGCCATGCGGCCGATGCCGAAGGCGGCCCACATGGCGCCGGGGGGCAGGAGCGACTTCGCATACATCAGCGTCTCCGGGGTTCCGGCGAAGCCGTAGCGAATGCCGGTGACGATCTGGAACAGCGGCGGCTGTCCAGAACGCCCTGTGCGAGCAGCGCGTTCGCCAGATGGATGTCGCCGCTGTCGAAAACTTCGAGCTCGGGCTTCGCGCCCGGCCTCCTTCATGGCCTGAGCCATGACGGTGATGTTCTTCGGCGAGTTGATGACGGCGGAGTTGCCGGACCACATGGTGTTGAGGTCGAGGCTGCAGAGGTCGGGCTTGAGCGCGATGATGTGTTCGACACGGCGCATGGGTGGCATCAGCGTCGTTCCCGGCGCGGCCACCTTGGGATCGTCCTCGCTCGGGATGAAGCGCTGCCCCGGCCCGGTCGTCAGGTTGATGAGCAGGTCGACGCCGCTGTCGCGGATGCGGTTGACGGTCTCGCGGTAATGTTCGAGCTCCATGCTCGGCCGGCCGTCTGGATAGCGCACGTGCAGGTGGGCGATCGCCGCGCCCGCCTTGGCCGACTCGATCGCCGCCGTCGCGATCTGCTCGGGCGTGCAGGGCAGCCCCGGATGCTGCTCGAGCGTGGTCTGGTTGCCCGTCACCGCAACGCTCAGGATCGTCTTGTCCGCCATTCCCGCCGTCTCCTATCGATGAGATCATCTTGCTCGCCGCAGGCCCGTCAGGTCGAGACCGGCCGCGGCGTCGTCGCGCGCGCATGCGTTCCTTGACCGAGGTGAAGCGCGTGATACCGTAAACGTACGTTTGTCCCAGTCAAGGTTATGCATTGCCGGCGCAAGGCTCCGCTGAGCGCGGACCGACGTTCGTCCGGACCTGCCTCCGCGCGAACGCCTCCTCGCGGCTGCGGAACGGCTGTTCGCCGAACACGGGTGGACCGGCGTCAGCGTTCGCGCCTTGGCGGCGGCCGCCAACGTCAACCTCGCATCGCTGCACTATCATTTCGGCTCGAAGGAGAACCTGCTCGAAGAGATCTTCGCGGCCCGGGCCGGTCCCATCGCTGCGGAGCGCATCCGCCTGCTCGAGCAATGCGCCGACGGGCCGGGGCGGCCGCCGCTGCTGGAAGCAGATCCTCGAGGCGTTCCTGCGGCCGGCCCTGACGCTTCGGCATGGAGCCCCGCTTCGGCGGGCCGACTTTTGTCAAGCTGCGGGCGAGGCTGGCGGCGGAACCGGAGGGCATCGGACGCCGGATCCTCGGCGCTTTCGACGAATCGAGCCGGCGCTTCCTCGCGGCGTTGCGGCGCGCCGCGCCGGAGGTGCCGCGGCGCGGACCTCGAATGGCGTTTTCACTTTCTGCTCGGAGCCATGGTCTACACCATGGCCAATAACGGCCGCATCCAGGCCCTGACCGACGGCGCCTGCGATCCGAGCCAGGTCGAGAGCGCCTTGCACTACATGATCCCGTTCTTCGCCGCGGGTTTCCGCTCGGAACCGGCTGCAGCGAGGCCGAGGTCCGAAGGAAGCGAATGACCCTCAATCCGACAAAGGAGACGGACACACGATGAGTCGAGGCTGCCACCCAGACGAAGGGCCGCGAGAAGCTCACCAAAGCCGATATCGAAGCGGCCGCCGATCGGCTCAAGAATTGGGGCAAGTGGGGCCCCGACGACGAGATCGGCACGCTCAACTACACGACGCCCGACGACATCGTGCGCGCCGCCGGCTCGTGCGCAAAGGGCAGGTCTTCTCGCTCGCGCTCAACTACGACAACAAGGGCCCGCAGGGCGGCAAGACCAAGTTCCCGCCGGTCGGCCGCTTCAACCCGGTGCACACCATGCTGCGCACCGGGACGGACGCCTATTCCGGCGTGCTCGACAAGCGCGGCATCCGCTCCGCCGACGACATCGTCCTCTTCCCGCTGCAGGGCGGCACGCACTGGGACGGGCTCGGCCACATCTTCTACGGCGACCACATGTGGAACGGCTACGACTGCCGCTCGTGTCGTCGTTCGGCGCCGCCAAGGCCGGCATCGAGAAGACCAAGGAGAAGATGATCGGCCGCGGCGTGCTCCTCGACGTCGCGCGCGCATGTGGCCGTCGATTGGCTGCAGGACGGTTTCGCCATCACCAACGAGCTGCTCGACGCCTGCGCGAGGCGCAGGGCGTCACGGTCGGCCGCGGCGATCACCTCCTCATCCGCACCGGCCATATGGAGCGCCGTGCGGCGGCCGGGAGCTGGGACGGCTATCCCGGCGGCGACGCGCCCGGCCTCGCCTTCGAGACCCTGGACTGGCTGCAGGAGAAGCAGGTCGCGGCGGTCGCCACCGACACCTGGGGCGTCGAGGTGAGGCCGAACGAGACCGACGAGGCCAACCAGCCGTGGCACTGGATCTGCATCCCCATCATGGGCCTCACCATGGGCGAGATCTTCAAGCTCGACGAACTGGCCAAGGCCTGCGCCGGCGACCGCGTCTACGAGTTCATGTTCGTGGCGCCGGCGCTGCCGATCACCGGCGCCGTCGGCTCGCCCGTGAACCCGATCGCCATCCGCTGACGCGCTTGGCGTCGACACCATTTCGAAGCGCCGGCAACCCATAGCCGGCCCATTCAAGAACGCGTGCAAAGATCATTCTCGGAGGAAACGCATGTCGAACGCTCCATGTTTTCGGATCGGGGCCTGAACCGGCGCCGGCTGCTCAAGGGCGCCGGCGCCGTTGGCGGCACTCTGGCTCGTTGCGCCTTCCGACTGCCCACGCCGCCTATCCCGAGCGGCCGATCCGCATCGTCGTGCCCTTCGCGCCGGGCGGGCCGACGGACATCATCGCCCGCGTCCTCGCGACGCCGCTCGGGGAAGTGCTCGGTAAATCCGCCTTCGTGGAGAACAAGCCGGGGGCAGGGGGGAACATCGGCATCGCCACCGCGGCCCGCTCCGACCCCGACGGCTACACGCTGCTCCTGACCTCGAGCGCCTACGTGCTGAACCCGGCGCTCTACGAGCAGGTGCCCTACGATCCCGTTCAAGGATTTCGCGCCGATCGCCGAGCTGGGCACCTCGCCGAATGTGGTCCTCGTCGACCCGAAGCTCGGCGTGAACAGCATCCAGGACCTCATCGCCATGAGCAAGGCGCAGCCCGACCGCCTGAACTATTCGAGCCCGGGCGTCGGCACGACGCCCCACCTCGCGGCCGAGCTCCTCAAGCTGCGCACGGGCATCAAGATGACCCACGTGCCCTATGCGGGCGCCGGCCCCGCCATCCAGGCCATCCTCGCGGCACCGTGCCGGTCTCGGTGACGGCGCTGCCGCCGGCCCATCCCCACGTGCAATCCGGGACGCTCAAGGCGCTCGCCGTCACCGGCCGCCAGCGCTGGTTCGACCTGCCGAACGTGCCGACGCTGGTCGAGACGGGCTATCCGGACATCGTGTCCGACACCTTCCAGGCGCTGCTCGCCCCGGCGGCGACGCCGCGGGACATCGTCGAGCGCCTCGCCAAGGAGGCGACGGCGATCGTCAACCGGCCCGAAATCCGCTAGCGTCTCCAGCAGGCCGGGTTCGAGGTGATCGGCAAGGGCCCGGACAGCCTGCGCGAGCGCATCGCCGAGGAGGTGCCGAAGTGGAAGGCCCTCACGGCCGAGACCGGCATCAAGGCGAGTTGATCGGGTCGAGCTTCGGGGGCACATCGTGGTGCGCATCGTCGATATTCGGGAGACGGCCGTTCCCGTCCGGTCGTCGATGCGCAACGCCGCCTTCGACTTCTCCGAGATGACCACCTCCGTGGTCGCCGTCGTCACCGACGTGCGGCGCGACGGCCGCCCGGTGGTCGGCTACGCCTTCAACTCGACCGGCCGCTACGCCTGCGGGGCGGCCATGCGGGCGCGCTTCATTCCGCGCATCCTGTCCGCGCCGCCCGAGGACCTGCTGGACGAGTCGGGATCCAACATCGACCCGGACAAGGTCCTGGCCGCATGATGCTGCGCGAGAAGCCCGGCGGCGACGCCGAACGCTCGGTCCCCATCGGCACCATCGAGACGGCGGTCTGGGACGCGGTCGCCAAAATCGCCGGCGTGCCGCTGTGGCGTGCTCCTGGCGGACCGCAGCAACGGCGGGCGTCATCCCGGAAAGGTGCCGTGCTACGTGGGCGGCGGCTGGTACAAGCCTGGCGAGGGCCTGGCGGAGCTTCAGGACGAGGTGCGCCGCCATCGGGACGCCGGTTACCGCATGGTCAAGATCAAGGCCGGCGGCGCGCCGCTCGACGACGACCTGCGCCGCATCGAGGCTGCCTTGGAGGTGGTCGGCAGCCCGTCCAATCTCGCCGTCGATGCGAACGCGGCCATGGCGCCGGACAAGGCGCGCGCCTACGCGAAGGCGCTCGCGCCCTATCGCTTGCGCTGGTTCGAGGAGCCCTGCGGTGTGCTCGACCTCGAGACCTTCGCCGAGCTTGCCGCTTCCTACGAGCCGCCGCTTGGCGACCGGCGAGAACCTGTTCTCCGTTCCGGACGTGCAGAACCTTCTGCGGTTCGGGGGTTTTCGGCCCGGCCGCGACGTGCTGCAGGTCGATCCGCCGCAAGCCTATGGCATCTCGACCTTCCGGCGCATCGTCGAGATTGTCGAGGCGCACGGCTGCGAGCGCTCCTGCATCTATCCGCACGGCGGCAACATGATGTCGTTCGCCGTCGCCGCGGGCTTCGGCCTCGGCGGCTGCGAAGCCTATCCGGGCGTGTTCGGCGATTTCGGCGGCTTCGCCGAGGGCATGGAGGTGCGCGACGGCCTCCTCGACCTGCCGGAATACCCCGGCATCGGCTTCGAGGCGCAGCCGCGGCTCTACGCCATCATGCGCTCACTCTGCGGACGATATCGCGGTCTATCAGCTTAGCAAACCTCAGTGATACACGGCCGGAGCTGCGGCAGCGAGCGCTAGATGTAGTGGACCCAGTGAACGCCTGTTCGGATGTCCAAGCTGTGCCTGGGCTCCGACTGCCCGAGCGCCTGCGGCGCTCGCCGGAAATGTAGCACATTGCGCGACGGGTGCCGGGTCATCCCTCCTGAAACACATCCTCGCGCTTCTTGGACACGGCCGGCAGCACGACGATCGCGAGCACGACCGCAGCCAAGACGGAGCAGCCCGCCCGAGATCGGGCGCGTCAACAGCCAGACCGGGTCGCCGCGGGCGACGATCATGGCGCGGCGCAGGTGCTCCTCGAGCATGGGCCCGAGCACGAAGCCGAGGAGCAGGGGCGCCGGCTCGCAGTCGAGCTTGACGAGCACGTAGCCGAGCAGCCCGAACAGCGGCCACCGTGAACAGGTCGAAGACGTTGTTGCTCGACGCTGAAGACGCCGATCGAGCAGAAGGCGAGGATCGCCGGGAACAGCATGTAGTAGGGCACCTGCAGGATCCTGCACCCACAGGCCGACGAGCGGCAGGTTGAGGACGACCAGCAAGAGGTTGCCGATCCACATCGAGGCGATGATGCCCCAGAACAGCGCCGGCTGCTCGGTGGCGACGCTCGGGCCCGGCGTGATGCCCTGGATGATCAGGGCGCCGATCATCAGCGCCATGACCGGGTTGGACGGGATGCCGAGCGTCAGCATGGGGATGAACGAGGTCTGCGCGCCGGCGTTGTTGGCCGCCTCCGGCCCGGCGACGCCCTCGATGGCGCCGCTTGCCGAACCGCTCCGGCGTGCGCGACAGCTTCTTCTCGACCGTATAGGCGGCGAACGACGACAGGATCGCGCCGCCGCCCGGCAGGATGCCCAGCATCGAGCCGAGCGCGGTGCCGCGCAGCGACCGGGCCGACGATCGCCGCGCAGGTCCTCGCGCGTCGGCATGAGCCCGGTGACCTTCGTCGACCAGCACGTCGCGCTCGGTTTCGTTCTCGAGGTTGCGCAGGATCTCGGCGATGCCGAACACGCCGACCGCGAGGGCGACGAAGCTGAGCCCGTCGGCAAGTTCGAGCAGGCCGAGCGTGAAGCGCGGCGTGCCCGTATACGAGTCGGTGCCGACGAGCCCGAGCAGCAGGCCGAGCACGATCATGCCGAGCGCCTTGAGGACCGAGCCGTGCGCCAGCGCGACCGAGCAGATCAGCCCGAGCACCATGAGCGCGAAATACTCGGCCGGCCCGAACTCGAGCGCCAGCTGCGGTGAGCGGCGGCGCGAACAGGGCGATGACCACGGTCGCGAAGGTGCCGGCGAAGAACGAGCCGAGCGCCGCCGTCGCCAGCGCCGGCCCGGCGCGGCCCTGCCGCGCCATCTGGTAGCCGTCGATGGCCGTCACCGCCGACGACGATTCGCCCGGCAGGTTGATGAGGATCGCCGTGGTCGAGCCGCCGTACTGCGCGCCGTAATAGATGCCGGCCAGCATGATGAGCGAGGTCGCCGGCGACAGCGAGAAGGTGATCGGCAGCAGCATGGCGATGGTGGCGGTCGGCCCGACGCCCGGCAGGACGCCGATCACCGTGCCGAGCAGCACGCCGATGAAGCAGTAGAGGAGGTTGAGCGGCTCGAAGGTGGTCGCGAAGCCGAGGGCGAGATTGTCGAGGAGGTCCATGGCCGCGGCCTCAATCCACGAGCCACGGGCCGAGCAGCGGGATCGGCAGCCTGAGGCCGACCCCGAAGACGAGCACGCAGAACGCCGTCAGGCCGACCGTCAGGGCGAGGGCCAGCCGCACCGACACCCGGCGGCTGGCGAAGCTCGAGATCAGCACCACGAGGGCGATGCCCGGCAGCAGCCCGAGCTCGCGCACGGTGAGGCCGAAGATGATCGGCGCCGACAGGATCAGGATCAGGCCGCGCCAGGCACGTTCGCGATCGGACGAGAGGCCGCGCCGAAGGAGCCGACGAGGAGCCCAGCCCGAGGCGATCAAGACGCGCCGCGAGGACCAGCGGAAAGTATCCGGGCCCCATGCGGAACGCGGAGCCGATCTCGAGCCCGAGGGCGCCGAGGACGAAAGGCCGCCGACCGCCATGAAGATGACGCCGGACGCCGCGTCGCGGGTGTTCACCTGCACGCGCCTGTCCTTTCAGTCTGCTCACGCAAAACCCTCTCCCGGAGGGGGAGAGGGTAGGGTGAGGGGGTGCGCCGTATCCGGAGAGGGCGCTCCCCCTCACCGCTCGCTGGCGAGCCTTCAGCTCGCTCGCTCGTCGCCCAGTCGCCGACGAGCCCTCTCCCATCGGGAGAGGGTTGCGGGAGCGCTTCGCCATGTCATTCCGGCTTGATGCCGATCTTGGCCACGAGCTCCTTCGTGCTCGGCACCTCTTCGGCGACGCGCGCCGCGAGCTGCTCCGGCCCGCCGCCGATGATCTCGAAGCCGGCCTTCTGCATCAGCTCGCGCACTTTCGGCTGCTGGAGGGCCTCGAGGCTTTCCTTGGCCAGGCGGCGACGATGTCGGGCGGCGTGCCGGCGGGCGCGAACAGCGCCTGGAAGGTATCGGAGACGAAGTTCGGCAGACCCGATTCGATCATCGTCGGAACCTCGGGCAGCGAGAACCAGCGCTCCTTGCCGGTCACCGCGAGCGCGGTCAGCCGGCCCGACTTGATCAGCGGCTCGGCCGGCGCCAGCGCGACCGAGCCGACCTGCGCCGTGCCGCCGAGCACCGCCTGCACGGCGGGCCCGGCGCCCGGATAGGGCACGTGCACGATGTCGATGCCGGTGCGCAGCTTGAGCTGCTCGGCGGTGAGGTGCGACTTCGTGCCGGCGCCGGGGCTCGAGTAATTGATCTCTCCGGGCTTCGCCTTGGCGCGCTCGATCAGCTCGGCCAGGGTCTTGATGCCCGAGTTGGCGCGCACCACGAGGACGTTCGGCGCGCCGACGAGCTCCGCGACCGGGGCGAAGTCCTTGAACGGATCGTAGGGGAGGTTGGCGAACAGCGCCGTGTTGACCGCGATGGCGGTCGACGCGAGCAGCAGCGTATAGCCGTCCGGCTTGGCGCGCGCCGCCGCCGCCATGCCGATGTTGCCGGCGGCGCCGGGACGGTTCTCGACGATGATCTGCTGCCCGAGGGACTGGCCCAGCGCTTCGCCGAGCACGCGGGCGACGATGTCGGTCGGCCCGCCGGGCGCGAACGGCACGATCATGGTGATCGTCTTCTGCGGGATAGGGCGTCTGCGCCTGCGCCGACGGCGGCCGCGGCGACGGCCATGAGGGCGCCGACGAGGACGCGTTGCAGGCGGCCGACAAAGCCGTCAGCATGAATGCAGGCATTGCTCCTCCCGTTGTTATGCCTGACGCCTCTTGGGCGTTCTTGCGGGGGCTGACGCGTGCCGGCATGTAAACGGCCGTTTACTTTAGGGTCAAGCTACGTCCCTGTCATCACCGGGCTTGTCCCGGTCGCATCCCGATACGAAAGAGCGCTTGCGCTCATATGATCGGTGATTGCCGGGTCAAGCCCGGCCGATCAAGCGGGAGCGATCAGGTCGGCTTCGATCTCGGCCAGCGACGCGACGCCGCTCAGCGCCATGGCGCGCACGAGCTCCGCGTGCAGATGCGCCAGCACGTCCTGCACGCCCTCGGCGCCGCCGACCGACAGACCCCACAGCATCGGCCGGCCGATCAGCACGGCGCGCGCGCCGAGAGCCAGCGCCTTCAGGATGTCGGTGCCGCGGCGGATGCCGCCGTCCACGTAGACCTCGGCGCGGCCGCCACGGCGGCGACGACCTCCGGCAGCGCCTCGGCCGTGGTCACGGTGGTGTCGAGGTGGCGGCCGCCGTGGTTGGAGACGATCACCGCCTTGGCGCCGGCATCGACGCAGCGCGCCGCGTCGTCGCCGCGCAGCACGCCCTTGACCAGCACGTCCATGGGCGAGCGGCGCACGAGCCATTCGAGATCCCTGAAGGTCGTCGGAAAGGCGACGACGCCGCTGAAGGCGGGATCGTAGGCGGTGCGCGCGATCGGCGCGCCGGGAAGGTTGACGTGGCGGATGTCGGCGATCGGCCTCGACGGGCGATGCGCGCGGCGCGCGGGCTGTAGCCCGCCACCGGCGGTCCACCGTGAGGACGATCCCCGTGAACCCGGCCGCCGCCAGCCGGTCGAGCAGCGCCTCCGTCACGCTCCTGCTCCGGCGTCATGTAGAGCTGGAACCATTGCGGCGCGTCGCGCCGCTCCGCCGCCACCTCCTCGATGGAGACGGTGGAGTTGGTGGAGAGCACGTAAGCCGCGCCGGCGCGCGCGGCCGCCGCGCGCCGTCGCCCGCTCGCCCTCCGCATGATAGAGACGATGACGGCCGGTCGGCGCCAGCATGATCGGCAGTGCGCGACGGCGCGCCGAGCAGCGTCAGCGACGTGTCGACCGACGGCTCACGTCGCGCAGGACGCGCGGGCGCAGGCGCAAGCCCGCGCCACGCGGCGGACGTTCTCGGCGACGGTGATCTCGTCGTCGGCGCCGCACGCGCAGAACGCAAAGGCGCCGGGCGAGACGCGGCCGCGCGCCTCCTCTTCGAGAGCGTCGAAGTCTACGCTGTCCATGGCGTCTCCTTGTGGGTTCGCTCACGCCTTGAGCGACGATCGACAGATCGTGTCAATCGGCGCTCCGAAGCGGCTAGGGGCAAAGACGGCGTGAGCGAAGGTTTCGATTTCATCATCGTCGGCGGAGGCTCGGCCGGGCTGCGTGCTCGCCAACCGGCTGTCGGCTTCGTCGCGGCACTCGGTGCTCCTGCTCGAGGCCGGCCGCGACACGCCGCCGGGCGAGGAGCCGGCCGACGTGCTCGACGTCTATCCGACCTCGTACTACAACAAAGCCTACATGTGGCCCGGCCTCAGGGCGCATTGGCGCACGCGCGAGACCTCGCCGGCGATCACGCTCGACCAGGGCCGCATCATGGGCGGCGGCTCCTCGGTGATGGGCATGGTGGCCCTGCGCGGCACGCCCGACGACTACGACGAATGGGAGGCGCTCGGCGCCAAGGGCTGGGGCTGGGACGACGTCCTGCCCTATTTCCGCAAGCTCGAGACCGACCTCGATTTCGATGGCGACCTGCACGGGCAGGGCGGGCCGACGCCGATCCGCCGCGTTCCGCGCGCCGAGTGGACGCCGCTCGCGCAGCGCGTCGCAGGCCTACGCGCGAGCGCGCAGCAATTGCCGACCATCGCCGACATGAACGCGCGATTTCCGCGACGGCTACACCTCCGTGCCGATGAGCAACACGGCCGAGCGGCGCGCCTCGACGGCGATCTGCTACCTCGACGCCGCCGTCCGCCGCCGTCCGAACCTGACCATCATGGCCGAGGCGCCACGTGGAGGCGGCTGCTCTTCGAGGGCCGGCGGGTCGTCGGCGTCGAGGTCCGCGGTCCGGCGAGCGCAGGCGCTTCCGCGGCGCGCGAGACGATCGTCGCGGCCGGCGCGCTGCAGTCGCCGGCGATGCTGCTGCGCGCCGGCATCGGGCCGGCGGAGGCCCTGCGCGGCCTCGGCATCGAGGTGCGCGCCGACCGGCCGGGCGTCGGCGCCAACCTGCAGAACCATCCGGTCCTGTTCGTCGGCGCGCATCTGCGGCCGCACGGGCGGCAGCCGCCGTCCCTGCGCACCCTCCAGGTGACGGGGCTCCGCCTCTCCTCGGGCGTGCCGGGCTGCCCGCCGACCGACCTCTACTTCAACATCCAGAGCAAGTCGTCGTGGAACGCGCTCGGCGAGCAGATCGCCAATCTCGGCGCCGGTGCTGTGGAAGCCGTTTTCGCGCGGGCGCGTCACGCTGCAGCGGCGCGACCGGACGGGCCGCCGCTCGTCGAGTTCAACTTCCTGGCCGACGAGCGCGACCTCCGCCGCATGATGATCGGCTTCCGCCGCGTCGTCGACATCGTCGCGTCGCGAGCCGGTGCGCGGCCTCATGGGAAAGCCGTTTCCGGTGCGCTTCACCGACCGCCTGCGGCGCCTCAACCAGCGCAGCCGCGGCAACGCGCTCAAGGCGCGCGCCCTCGCGCCGATGCTGCAGGTCAGCCCGGCTCGCTGAGCGACTGGATCCTGGCGCGGCTCACCGGCGGGGCCGAGGACTCGCCGACGCTCGCCGCGGACGACGAGCGGTTGGCGGAGCACGTCCGCGCCAATATCGCCGGCACGTTCCACGTCTGCGGCACCTGCCGCATGGGCGCCGCCGACGACCCCGACGCCGTCGTCGACGCCGCGCGGCCGCGTCTACGGCGTCGAGGGCCTGCGCGTCGCCGACGCCTCCGTCATGCCGACCGTGCCGCGCGGCAACACCAACATCCCGACGATCATGGTCGCCGAGAAGCTCGCGGCCGCCATCCGCTGGCAAGCGTGAAGCGAAGCTACTCGCCTTTGCCGATGGCGCGGACGATGTCCTCGAGGCGCTTGGTGTCCTGGTCCCACCATTTTTTGAACTCGGGGGCGTCCAGGTAGGCGACGCCGGCCGCCGGCGCTCTCCACGGCCTGCAGGAAGTCCGGCTCCTTGACCGCCTTCGCCACGGCCTCGCGGAGAATCTTGATGATCGGCTCCGGCACGCCCTTGGGCGCGAACAGGCCCTGCCAGAGGTAGTATTCGATGTCGTAGCCGGCCTCCTTGAAGGTCGGCACGTCGGGGAAGGAGGGGATGCGCTCGGCGCCCCAGCTCGCCAGCGGGCGCAGCTTGCCGGCCTTGACCTGCGGACCGCTGACGCCCGGATGCGAGGAGAGGAGGGCGGCGTTGTTGCCGAGGACCGCCGTCATGGCGGGGCCGCCGCCGGCGGTCGGCAGGTGGCGCATGCGGATGCCCGCCGCCTTCAGGAACATCTCGACCGGCAAATGCGTCACCCCGTGCAGCCCGCCGGACGCGTAGACGATCTGGCCGGGCCGCTTCTTGGCGTCGTCGACGAGCTCCTTGAGGCTTTTCCAGGGCTGCTCGGCGTTGACGAAGAGCAGGACCGGGTCGGCCGAGATGCGGGCGATCGGCTGGAATTCGTCGCGGGTGAAGTTGGGCGGCCGGCCGAACACCTCGTCGACCACCGGCAGCACGTGATCTGCGTCGTCGTGGCGGCGATGGTGTAGCCGTCGGGAGCGGCGCGCGCCGCGGCCTGCGTGCCGATGGCGGCCGCGGCGCCGGCCCGGTTCTGCACCAGCACCGGCTGACCGAGGATGCGCTCGAGGGCCGGCGCGATGGCGCGCGCCGTGAGGTCCACGGAGCCGCCCGGCGGGAAGCCGATCAGGATGGTGATCGGCCGGCTCGGGTATTTGTCCTGGGCCTGCGCCCCTGCCGGGCTCAAGCCCGCGCAGACGAGCGCCGCCGCGATCCATGTGCCTATGCGCATATCATCCTCCCGTTATGGCCGCTGGCGCGGCGCCCTTGATCCTTGAAGTCTAGGCGACACGGCCCGCCCCCGTCATCCGGGCGCCGCCCGCGCCGCAGCACGGAGGGCGCCGCCCCGGCCAGCAGGACGGCCGCGCCGAGGGCGAACATCGCGAGCGCGATCGGGCGCTCGAGGAAGATGGCGTAGTCGCCGCCCGACATCGCGAGCGACTGGCGCAGCGCCATCTCCAGCATCGGCGCGAGCACGAGGCCGAGCACGACCGGCGCCAGATCGAAGTCGAACTTGCGCAGCACGTAGCCGACGCGCGCCCATCGCCGATCATGATCCACACGTCGACGACGCTGCTGTTGACCGAGTAGACGCCGAGCGATGCAGAACACGAGGATGGACGGGTAGAGATAGCGCGTAGGGGATGCGCAGCAGGTTCACGAACAGCCCGACCAGCGGCAGGTTGAGGATCAGCAGCACGAGGTTGCCGACGTACATGCTCGCGACGAAGCCCCAGAACAGCTCCGGCTGCTGCTGATCAGCAGCGGGCCGGGCGCGATGCCGTGGACCATGAGCGCCGCGATCATCACCGCCGGGATCGGGCCCGTCGGCATGCCGAGCGCCAGCATCGGCACGAAGGCGCCGGACGCCGCGGCGTTGTTGGCGGACTTCGGGCCCGGCGACGCCTTCGATCGCGCCCTTGCCGAAGCGCTCCGGGTGCTTCGAGATGCGGCGCTCGAGCGCGTAGGACACGAAGGACGAGATGATGTGCGCCGAGCCCGGGATGATGCCGATGAGGAAGCCGAGCACGCTGCCGCGCGCGATCGGCGCCGACGACCGGCGCCACTCCTCGCGCGACGGCATCAGCTCGCGCAGCCGCGGCTTCTGCACCGCCGGTCCGCCGTTCTGCCCCGCGGTCAGCAGGATCTCCGAGATGCCGAACAGGCCGACCGCGACCGGCACGATGCCGATGCCGTCGCCGAGCTCGACGACGCCGAACTGGAAGCGGTGTAGCCGCTCATCACGTCGATGCCGATCATGCCGAGCAACAGGCCGAACGCCGCCATCGCCAGCGTCTTCGGCATCGAGCCGCCGCTCATGTAGGCGAGCACGAGAAGGCCCAGCGCAGCAGCGCGAAGATATTCCGGCGGCCCGAAGCGCAGCGCGAACGCGGCGAGCGTCGGCGCGAGCAGCATCAGGCCGATCACGCCGAGCGTGCCGGCGACGAACGAGCCGATCGCCGCGATCGCGAGCGCCGGCCCGGCGCGCCCCTGCTGCGTCATCGCGTAGCCGTCGATGCAGGTCATCACCGACGCCGCCTCGCCCGGAATGCGCATCAGGATCGAGGTCGTCGAGCCGCCGTACATCGCGCCGTAGTAGACGCCGGCGAGCAGCACGATCGCGATGATCGGGTTCAGGCCGAACGTCGCCGGCAGCAGCAGGCTGATGCCGGCGAGCGGACCCGACGCCCGGCAGCATGCCGACCAGCGTGCCGATCACGCAGCCGACGAACGCGAATAGGCGAAGACCTCCGGCGTCAGCGCGACCGAAAACCCAGCAGCAGGTTCTGCAGCGTCTCGAGCATGGCGCTCAGAGGCCGAAGCGCGCCGTTCGGCAGCGGGATTCTCACGACGCGAACGAACAGCCAGTAGGTGCCGAAGGAAAGGGCAGGCTCACCGACAAGGCGGGCGCGATCGGCTTTCTCTCGACGACGCCGATCAGGAAGAAGAGCACGGCCAGCACCGTCAGCCGGTAGCCGAGATAGCCGATCGCGCTCGCCGCGAAAGCAATGGCCGCGAAGATGCACGCGGCATGGGCGAGCCCCCACCGGGCAGGCTCATCGCCCTCCGCCGTCTCCGCACCCAGCGGGGTTCGAGCGGCCGCCGTCCAGATCGCGAAGGCGATCAGGACGGCAAGGAGGAGCGGGGCCGCCCCGGGGCCGGGGTTCGCCAGGGTCCCAAGGGGCGTCTCGATCAGAACTCCGCCACAGAAAGACGAGCCCCACGACGGCGAGCAGGCCGGCGGCGACAAGGTCGCCGGCCCGGCGTGAGGGGCGTGTCTGCTCGGCGGGACCTGCCATGGTTTCGGCGGCCTTGCTAAGGGTTATGAACTTCAACCGTCATTCCGGGGCGGCCTGCAAGGCCGAACCCAGAACCCGTAAACACCAACGGTGGAGATGGTCATGCAGCAGTTCCGTTGCGCGCCTTCTTGAACCGGTGACGGATATGGGTTCCGGGCTCGCGCTTCGCGCGCCCGGAATGACGGTGGATCGAGATCTATAAAACGCTACCCGCGGGCGGCCCGCTTCGCCTGGCCCTGGCCTTGTCCGAGAAGGGTCGCGGCCGTCCTGCCGAGGATCGTGTCGCGCACCTCCTGGGAGGCCTTGAAGGCGCGGATCTGCTTGACGCAGTC
>CAWBTP010000026.1:0-510852 GCA_963791795.1 uncultured Acidimicrobiia bacterium | reverse complement strand
GAGACTCGAACTCCCGGCCTAAGGATTATGAGACCTTCGCTCTAACCACCTGAGCTACCCCGCCACGTTTTTGGCCGAGGGAGTATAACACAGACCACCGAATACCTAATCAGTCCGTCCACGGGCAGTCGTTTCGAGGAAACAGCAAAAGCTTACGGACCTCTCTGCGCAAACGTGCCAAGAACCTCCTTCGCCGCCTGCGAGCTTCCCCTTTCTTACCGCAGGCCCCGGTCATTTTTGACAACTTCCCTTTTCGAACTGGAACTTCGAAATGCCCGACTTTTCATTTGCTAATTCTGGCCGCCGTACTAAGATCGGCAACCGTCCCAACGGAGGGTTTGCTATGGCCTACATCCTGGCAATGGATCAGGGAACGACAAGTTCGAGGGCTATTCTGTTTGACCATGATGGCGCTGTCGTCGAGGTTGCTCAACGCGAGTTCGAACAGATCTTTCCCAAGACGGGCTGGGTGGAGCATCGACCGGAAGAGATCTGGAGCTCGCAGATGAACGTGGCCGTTGAGGCTCTCGGCAAAGCGAGTCTTCGTCCACGCGACATCGCTGCCGTCGGCATCACCAACCAGCGCGAAACCACGATTGTCTGGGACCGTGAAACGGGCCATGCGGTTTACAACGCGATCGTCTGGCAGGATCGCCGCACGGCCGGCTTCTGCGACCAACTTAAGGCAGACGGCTGCGAGACGATGATTCAGGAGCGCACAGGACTGCTGATCGACGCCTATTTTTCGGGCAGCAAAATCGCCTGGATTCTCGACAATGTTGAAGGCGCGCGGCAACGGGCCAACGCGGGGAAACTGGCCTTCGGAACCGTTGATAGCTGGCTGGTTTGGAATCTTACCAGCGGGAAAAAGCATCTCACCGATGCCAGCAACGCCTCGCGAACCATGCTGTACAACATTCACAGCGGGAAATGGGACGAGGACATTCTCCGGCTGTTTAATATTCCTGCGAGCCTGCTCCCCGAAGTACGCTCCTCCAGTGAGCTTTACGGAGACATCAGTACAAGCCTGGGCCTGGAGCAGGTTCCATTGGGCGGAATTGCCGGCGATCAGCAGGCGGCGTTGTTTGGTCAAACCTGCGTCGCTCCAGGGTTGACCAAGAATACTTATGGCACCGGTTGCTTCATGCTGCAGAACACGGGTGAGAAGGCTGTGGCTTCGCGCAATCGGCTGTTGACGACAGTTGCCTGGAAGATTGGGGATCGCACGGAATACGCTTTGGAAGGCAGCGTCTTCATCGGAGGCGCAGTGGTCCAGTGGCTGCGCGACGGACTTCGCATCATCCGTTCTGCTCCCGAGATCGAAGCCCTCGCAGCCTCGGTGCCTGACAACGGCGGCGTTTTTCTGGTGCCAGCATTTGCGGGTCTGGGAGCGCCGCATTGGGATCCTTACGCCCGCGGTGTGCTGGCGGGCATTTCACGCGGCACCACGGCAGGTCATCTGGCGCGCGCCGCACTGGAAGGCATTGCCTACCAAGTTGCGGATCTGCTGGATGCGATGCACGCAGACGCTGGCATCCAGCTTGCCGAGTTGCGCGTGGACGGCGGCGCCGCCATGAACAATCTACTGATGCAGTTTCAAGCTGACCTGCTGGGAGTTCCGGTCGTCCGGCCCGCGGTCACCGAGACCACGGCGCTTGGAGCCGCTTACCTGGCGGGCCTGGCGATTGGCTTTTGGAAGAGTCCGCAGGAAGTCGCGGCCCAATGGAAAGTGGAGCGCCGGTTTGAGCCGCAGATGCCCTCTTCACAAGTACGGCGGTTGCGTGAACAGTGGAACCGCGCGCTGGGGCGCGCCCGAAATTGGGAGGTCCGGCAAGACGCATGAATCGCCCGGAAATGCTCAGCCGCGTCTGCGCCCAAAGCGAGCCGTGGGACATGGTCATCATTGGCGGCGGTGCAACCGGCGTTGGGATCGCCGTGGATGCCGCTTCGCGAGGTTACGATGTTTTGCTCCTCGAGCAGAGCGACTTTGGGAAAGGCACCTCCAGCCGCAGTACGAAGCTGGTGCATGGCGGCGTGCGCTACCTGGAGCAGGGCAACATCTCTCTGGTCATGGAGGCACTCAAAGAGCGCGGCTTGCTGCGACAGAACGCTCCACATCTTGTACGTGACCTGGGCTTCGTGGTTCCCAACTACGACTGGTGGGAGGCGCCGTTCTATGGCCTCGGTCTGAAGGTCTACAACTTGCTGGCCGGCAAGTATGGATTTGGCCCTTCGCAAATCCTTTCAAGAGAGGAAACACTAGAACGGCTGCCGACCATCAAGACGGAGGGGCTGCGTGGAGGGGTGGTCTACTACGATGGCCAGTTCGACGACGCGCGGCTGTTAATCAATCTGGCGGCCACGGCTGCCGAACAAGGTGCGACACTTCTGAACTATGCTCCGGTAACCGGGCTGACGCACGGTGATGATGGGTTTCTGGATGGAGTCGAGGCCAAGGACTTGGAAAGCGGCGATTCCTTCCGCGCGAGGGCCAAAGTCGTCGTGAATGCCACAGGCGCTTTCTGCGATGGCGTGAGGCAGCTTGCAAACCCAGGCGCAGCTCCACTGATCGCCCCCAGCCAGGGTATTCATCTTGTGTTCGACCGGTCCTTCCTGCCGGGCAACAACGCGATCATGGTGCCGCACACCAGCGATGGCCGGGTCTTGTTTGCAATCCCATGGCACGGACACACCCTGGTGGGCACGACCGACACGCCGGTTCCAAACGCCTCGCTGGAGCCAGTGCCACAGGAAGCTGAAATCGAATTCATTCTCACGACTGCGGCGGAATATTTGCACAAGGCACCTCAACGCAGTGACGTGCTCAGCGCGTTTGCCGGTATCCGTCCCCTCGTTCGTTCAGGCGACGCCAGGAACACCGCTTCCCTCTCCCGCGACCATACCATCCACATCGATTCAAGTGGTCTCCTCACCATCACGGGTGGTAAATGGACCACGTACCGTCATATGGCTGAAGATTGTGTCAACCAAGCAGGAACGCTGGCGAGACTTCCGGAAAAGCCTTGTGTCACGGCGCATCTCAACATTCACGGTTTTCACAAACATGCCGACAAATTTGGCCACCTGTCTGTCTATGGGGCCGATGCACCGGCGATCCAGGACTTGATACGATCGGATGAGAGGCTGGGTGAAAGGCTGAATCCCGCGCTTCCCTACTGCGGCGCGGAGGTTCTGTGGGCCGCGCGCTTCGAAATGGCCCGCACAGTTGACGACTTCCTGGCCCGCCGCACTCGGGCCCTTTTTCTGGATGCGCGCGCAGCGGTAGCTATGGCTTCACGAGTATCCGCGCTGATGGCCACAGAGCTACAGCTAGACCATCGCTGGCAAGCAGAACAGATGAGTGCATTTCAAGATTTGGCGAAGGGATATCAAGTTTGAGACAGTGGGGCGTCCTCGGCTTTGCGGCCTCTCCGCCGGGATCTCCTCCTATACGCTTCGCAACGCGGAACGAGTAATGAGTAGACTGCCCGAGCTGGAATTCTAGAATCGTACGTCTTTCCTGCGAAAGAACGTCACCCCGGCGGATAGTAAGCCGGGACGGGAATCCAGGGTCCTTCAACTCTTGCTGGATTCCGGTTTTCGCCGGAATGACGAGCCAGTGCATTGGAGGTCTGTACCGGCGTTCTGGCGCACCAGGGGTTCAGACATGCTTGGCCTCCTCATTTAGTTCGGTTTCAGTGCGTCCTTCGCACACCTACAGGTGAACCATGAAAAACGTCCTAGCGCTCCTGCTGCTTGCGGTTGTATTGCTGGTGGTTTCGGCCTCGGTTGTCTCCACCAACGATGTTCCCCGCTGGCCGATGTTCGAGAAACATCAGATCGATTCCGGTGCCAACGAAGCAGCCACTGTGGCAGATATCAACCATGATGGCCGGCTGGATATCGTCAGCGGCGAGAACTGGTACGAGGCTCCTGAATGGAAGAAACACCGCATGCGGGAAATTCCGTTCCTCAATGGCTACATTGACGATTTCAGCAATCACCCTCTAGACGTCAATGGTGATGGCTTCGCAGACATCGTTACCTGCGCCTGGTTCAGCAAGAAAATGGCCTGGTATGAGAATCCACGGCGGCACGACGGTGAGCTGTCAAACACACTCTGGAAGGAGCATGTGATCGAAAGCGGTTTCAACTACGAATTAATGCTGATGGTTGACATCGACGGAGATGGTAAGGCGCAGGAGTTCCTACCTAACTATGGCAGTGTTCCTGAAATCGTCTGGTGGGTACGCAGTGAACTTTCAGCCAAGGGAGAATGGGTTCGCCATGTCGTTGGTCGAGTTCCCGAGGCAAAGGGTATGCACGGCATTGGGGCTGGCGACCTGAACGGTGACAACCGTCCCGATATCCTGACAGCGAAAGGATGGTTCGAGGCACCTCCAAACCCGAGGGCAGGTACGTGGACGTTTCATCCAGACTTCCAATTACTTCCGCCGCGAGGCCAATGCAGCCCGATCTACGCTCACGACGTGAACGGCGATGGGAAAAAGGATGTCGTGTATGGCTCCGGTCACCAATATGGAGTGTATTGGTTGGAAAATCTCGGCGGAAAATGGAAGACACATACTCTGGACGACAGTTGGTCACAGGCACACGCGCTAACACTTGCCGATCTGAATCATGATGGAAAACTTGATATCATCACCGGTAAGCGATACTTAGCACACGACATCGATCCCGGCGCCTATGAGCCTTTGGGGCTCTACTGGTTTCGTTCAACTGGCGACGGCAGCTTCGTGAAACACGTTATTGACTACGGATCGAAAGTCGGTGGAGGCATGCAGATCTCAGCGCTGGACATTGATGGCGATGGAGACTTGGACTTGGTTGCACCAGGCAAGTCTGGGTTGTTTCTGTTTGAGCAGGTGAACCCGCAGCGGCAAAAGGGAGCCTCGTGAGGTTCCAATACTCAACCAGTCGCCAGGTGTGATGCTGCAGCTTTTGGATTGAACCGCCAAGAACGCAAAGATCGCCAAGAAAAATTCCCCAAACAGTAAACGAGCAACCTCAGATCACCGACGGAGCTGAGGAAAGGCAAACCACAGAGACACAGAGGCACAGAGAAATCTCGTCAAGCTGCGCAGTAAACCCGTGGCCCTCCTGATTTGACTGGTACACCAAACTCTCCGTGTCTCTGTGTCTCTGTGGTTAGAAGGCTACTTGCCTTCGCGTCCTTGGCGTCTTGGCGGTTCATGTCCTCTTATTTCCCGCTTGTGATCTCCCTGCTATGGTAGTTCGGGTAAGGCGGGCGTTCGGGTTTCGTCACCGGTTTCTTCTTCAGCTCCTGCTGCAGCCAGTCTATGGCTTTTTCGAGCTGCGGATCACGTCCTTCGCGCCAGGCTTTGGGATCCAACTCGATCTCGATGTCTGGATCCACACCATGATTTTCAACTTCCCATTTTCCTTCCGGACTGTAGAACGCAAAATGCGGCGCCGTCACCGATCCGCCATCAATCAAGGTTGGATATCCACCGATACCAACCAGACCTCCCCAAGTGCGCTTTCCAATCAGGGGTCCCACACCGGCTCTGCGAAACATCCACGGCATCAAGTCCCCACCAGACCCTGAGTATTGGTTCACAAGCATCGCCTTCGGGCCGGGAATCGTTCCAAACGGAGCCCGGAAATCCTCGCCGTCACGGACGGCCCAATAACTCATCAGCGGTTTGCGCAGGTAGTCGATGATGTAATCCGCCGAGTGGCCGCCACTGTTAAAGCGCTCATCAACCACCACGCCTTCCTTGTCGGTTTGAGAGAAAAAGTAGCGATTGAAAAAGCTGTAGCCGCCCTGGGCTGTGTCCGGCAGGTAGACATACGCCAGCTTTCCTCCGCTGGCTTGATCCACCTTCCGGCGGTTCTCTTCCACCCAAGCCAAATTGCGCAACGGGATGTCATTGGCAACGGGCACCACGGTGACTTCCCTGCTTCCGGTGCCGTCCGGGTTAGGCCCTACGCGCAACACCACTTGCTTGTTGGCGGTGGCTTCAAAGAACTGATAGACGTTGTCGGTTGCTGCCACATTACGGCCGTTCACCGCCAGGAGGTACTCGCCCACCACGACGTTCACGCCAGGCTGGGTTAGAGGGGCACGCAGCTGTGGGTTCCAGTTTTCTCCGTTGTAGACTGTAGAGAAACGGTAGCGACCATTTTCAATCTTATAGTCGGCGCCCAGCAACCCACCTGCAACCCGCCGAGGATCGGGAACGTCTCCACCTCCAACGTAAAGGTGCCCAACCGACAATTCACCGAGCATTTCCTGAAACAAATAGTTCAGATCGGCTCGATGCATCAAGGCGTCCACGTAGGGCTCATACCTCTTTGCCGTCGCGCTGAGATCCAGACCGTGATGGTTGGGATCATAGAAAAAGTCGCGTTCAATACGCCAGGTCTCGCGATACATTTGCTTCCACTCCTCGCGAGGATCGACAAACACTTCCATCTCATCCATCTTCAACTTGCCCTCGCCAGGCTTTACCGGAAGCGAGCTGGAAGCGATGAACCAGTTCTGCTCTTGGCGGTAGAGTATCTTTTCGCCGTTGGCCGAAATCTCAAAGGCGTTGATCTTGTCTGCTACCTTATCGAGTTTTCTCTTTTCCAGGTCGAACTTGTGGAGGGTGGCGCCCCTTGAACCAGCATCCGTCGGCCTCTCAGCCACGAAGAGCATATTTGCTTTCCCGGCAGCCAACGCCACATAGTCGCGGGCTGGAATTGGCAACGCCAGAATCCGCTGGCTGATGTTCTCAAAATGCACTTCGACCTTGGGTGGCGTCTTCTTATCACTCGACTTGCTCGGAGTCTCGGATTTCTTATCAGCTTGAGGGTCTACCTTATCGCCATCCTTCTTTTCTTCGGTTCCCTCGGCAGCCTTGTCGCCGCTCTTGTCGTCCTTGTTCTCCTCCTTCTTCTTCTCGTCTTCCGATTTCTCGTCGTCGCTCTCCGGAGCCAATGGAGAAGGAAGATCTTTTTTCAGAACGCACACGTAAACGCTACGTGTGACCCGATGTGGATAACTCGACATATCAAAGCCGAAGACCCGGGGCCCAACGTCGGTGCTGGCGGTAAAATAGAGGTATTTACCACTGGCATCGAAAACAGGGTGGCCTGCATCGCTGAGACCGTCGGTGATCTGAGTTACCTTGCTGTCTTCGAGCGAATACACAAAGACTGCGCTGTACCATGACTTCAACGGCTTGGTGTAGGTGATCCAACGGCTGTCTGGAGACCAGACCAGGTTCATTCCGAAACCTCGGCGCAACGTATCAAACTTTACCGGTACGCCTTTTTCGATGTCCAGATGCCAGAGATTCAGCCGCTTGTCAGAATAAGCAATTTTCTTGCTATCTGGAGACCACACTGGCGAATAGAAGAAAGAAGCGGGATTCCCCAATCCAATCTTCTTCACCTCGCCCAGGCCCTTCTGGTCTCTCAGGTGCAGTGCATACTCGCCCGACTCATCTGAAAAATAAGCGATCCACTTTCCGTCCGGGGACCATGAAGGATCGCGTTCCGCCACACCAGCGGTCCGAGTCAGATTGCGAACATCTCCCTTCTCAGCCGGCACCGTAAGAATCTCGCCGCGGGCCTCGAAAACAGCGCGGGCACCCGTCGGAGAAATAGTGGCGTTCGTGATACGGGTGGAGACCTTCTCGAATTTCGAACGCACACCCAGCATGTCCGCATTAATCCGGACGGGCAGCATCTTCGACTTGCCCGACTTCCAGTCAAAAAGGTGGAGCGAGCCAAACTGCTCATACACAATGGCATCCGGCCCGGTGGCGGCTGACTTGACATCGAGGCCGTTGTGAGCAAAAGCTGTGGCAAGCTTGCGGCTTTTTGTGTCGTAGGCAAACAACGTCACCGGCCCGTTCCGGTCTGATAGAAAAAACACCTTGTCACCGACCCACATTGGATTGAAGTCATTCGAATTCTCGCGGGGTATCGGCTGGACGCTGGAATCAGAAAGGTCCGCGATCCAGATGGGCGACGTCATCCCACCTCGATAGCGTTTCCAGGCGTTAAAGGCTCGCGGAATGGGAGTGTATGCCAGCCGTTTGCCGTCAGCCGAATACGCTCCTTCATACGCCATGGGCAAAGGTACTTCGGAGGCAAAGACGCCATCCAACGCCATTGTGAAGAGGCGGGCAAAGCGCCCGGACGTACTGTTCCGCTGGGAAACGAACAGGATCTGTCGACCGTCAGGGGTCCAACCCGCCACGTTGTCTGTTCCAGGATGGTAGGTAAGCCGTTTCGGTATTCCGCCGGCGGCGGGGACAGTATAGACATCGACATTGCCGTCGTACTCTCCAGTAAATGCGACCCATTTGCCGTCGGGGGAAAAGAACGGGCTGCTTTCATTGCCCACGCCTGTCGTGAGACGGGTTGCGTCGCCTCCCTCCCGGCTGGCGATCCACAAATCGCCGGCGTAAGCAAACACAACTTGCGTCTTGCTCAGTGTGGGATGACGCATCAACCGCAACTCGCTCCCCTCTCCAAACGTCAAAGTCGCTAGTGAGAGCAGAGCGATTCCAAGCCAGGCTATTTGTTTCATAGAGGATTTCTCTCCAGAAGAAATGGCGGTCTCAAATCGAACTCAAAGATGAGGAAATCTTGCAGCAGTCCGCGCTTCAAGTCCAGCATTTGATGGAGCTCGGTGGGTGGCATTTTCGTGGCATGGAATTCCTATCTTGCCTCAATGACGGGCACGTTAACCGCGCCGAATCACCGAATGTAGATTCTGTACTCGCGGAAGGAGTCCATGAAAGGTCAGTGTCCTATCTCAGCTTGCCTCTTCTGCATCTGTTCCTATAGAGTTCGCAGTAATTTCATAAATTACTTCGTAACAAACCGACAGGGAGCCGCCATGCATTGCACGAGACTTCTCACGATGCTTTTGATCCTGGCAGTCCTAAGCGCTGGCCCTGGCGCAGCCAAGGAAGCCAGCGGCCGCTGAAGCAATACTCGATGGAACAGTTCATGGCGACGACCACCGTCAATGGTGCGTCGTTTTCTGCGGATGGAAAGAGAATCCTCGTTTCCTCCAACGAGAGCGGTATCTTTAACACGTTCAGCCTGCCTGTTGCCGGCGGGAAAGCGGAGGCTCTCACCAAGTCAACAACCGATTCCATCTTCGCGGTCTCCTACTTTCCCAACGACAACCGCATTCTTTACACGCGGGACGCCGGCGGTAATGAGCAGAACCGTCTCTACGTGCTGGAGTTGGACGGCAAGGAGCGCGACCTGACACCAGGCGTCAAGCTGAAAGCGCAGTTCGGACAATGGTCTCAGGATGGCAAGGCCTTCTTTGTTCTAACCAATGAGCGCGATGGTCGATTCTTCGATGTCTATCGCTACGACGCCAAGACCTACGAACGCACCCTGTTCTACAAGGAAGAAAAGGGATATCAGCCCGAGGGCAGCTCAAACGATCAGAAGTGGATTGCGCTCGCCAAGACGAATACTACCTCTGACAGCGACATCTTCCTTTACAGTGTAGCGACGCAGGAATTCAAGCACATCACGCCGCATCGAGATCCTGCCAACCACCAGTTTGCTGCATTTGATCCAACGAGCGAGTGGCTGTATTACCTGACCAACGACGGTGGCGAGTTCATCCGTGTGCGTCGCTATCATCTGGCCAGCGGACGACATGAGGAAGTAGAAAAGGCGGCCTGGGACATTGGCGACAGCTAATTCTCGCACGGCGGCCGTTATCGCGTGACGAGCCTCAACAACGATGGACAAACCGTCATCACCGTGCTGGATACGAAAACCAACAAGGCGATGCCGCTGCCTAAGCTGCCAGCCGGTGACATCACTTCAGTGCGCATTTCCCGCGACGAAAGACAGATGGCTTTTTATTTGAATGGCGACCGCGCGCCGAGCAATCTTTATGTCTACAACTTCTCAACCGGCCAGGCTTCGAAACTTACGGATACACTGAGCAAAGAGATTGATCCCCTCGACCTGGTCGAAAGCGAAATAGTACGGTTTAAATCCTTCGACGGGCTCACAATCCCTTCAACTTATTACAAGCCCCATCAAGCTTCCCCCAGCCGCAAGTCGCCCGCGCTGGTATGGGTTCACGGAGGACCCGGGGGACAGACGCGGAAGGGCTACAGCGCCTTCATTCAGTATTTGGTGAACCATGGATATGCGGTGCTGGGCATCAACAATCGCGGCAGCTCCGGTTATGGCAAGACGTTCTATGTGGCTGACGACCAGAAACACGGCCGCGAACCTCTGTGGGACTGCGTCGAAGGCAAGAAATATCTGGCGAGCCTGCCCTATGTCGATCCCAACCGCATCGGCATCATTGGCGGGAGTTACGGCGGCTACATGGTGCTGGCGGCTCTGGCGTTTCAGCCCGACGTGTTTGCGGCCGGTGTGGATATTTTCGGAATCTCCAACTGGCAGCGCACGCTGGAAAGCATGCCGGTCTATTGGGAGCCGTTTCGTGTGGCGCTGTACAAAGAGATGGGCGATCCGGTTAAAGACAAGGAGATGTTGCGCGCCATTTCACCGCTGTTCCACTCTGACAAGATTCAAAAACCACTGATGGTTCTTCAAGGCGCCAACGATCCGCGTGTCATCAAAGTCGAATCAGACGACATAGTCGCCGCGGTCAAGAAGAACGGCGTTCCCGTAGAATACGTCGTGTTTCCAGATGAAGGCCATGGCTTCGCGAAGAAGAAGAATCAGATCGAAGGTTACAGCGCTGTCTTGAAATTCCTCGATCAACATCTGGTCCGAAAGTAGAGTCCAGCCTCGGCGAGGACGAAACCGCCTTTCCCGTTCACGGCAAGGTTTGTTTGCTAGTCGGCAGCTGAACCTGGGATTCCTACACAGGCTGGCTCGAAGCAAAACCAACAAATCATCAGTCAGACAATAAAAGCCGCAGCTCAGACCCACCAAACAAGGATTCCGTCAGGCCCGGATCAATTGGGAGAGTCAAGCTTCTTTCCGTAAGCATCCAGTCGATGACTGTTAGGCAGGGCCAGCCTCTGATGGGTGTCCCCAGACTGACTAAGTAGGTTCCTTTTCCAACCAAACATACGAAAAAATGTTTAAACATACGACAATTCGCATTACAATCACTAAGATTGCTGAAAACACCTAGTTTGAGTCTCATTAAACAACTGATCCTAGGTTATTTGCCTGGACCCGAGGGCAAAGCTTGGAATTGGGTCCGGCAATTGCAGATGACACCTAAGGATCTGTCGAGTTTGACATTTTTTTGGAGATCAAATATGAAAACAACCGTCCGTTCTAAAAGGGGTTATCCCGACCTATGTTGCATTGGGTTACTGCTGGTTCTGAACTTGTTTTTCTCAGTTAACTTGATGGCGCAAATTAGCGGCAGCATTGAGGTGAAAGTGTCAGACGCGAGCCAAGCCTCCGTTCCCGGAGCCACCGTCAGGGCTCGTAGTCTGTCTACAGGTACCTTGCGATCAGCTGTTACCAACGAACTTGGCGTGGCGCTTCTTTCCCAGCTGGCCATTGGCGACTATGAAGTGAAGGTCGAAGCCGCCGGGTTCGCCGTTTATTCGAGTCAGGCGTCGGTGAATTCAGGGGCAACTGTCACGCTCCCCATCACCATTGAAGTGAAGGGCGCCGAGCAGACCGTGGTCGTTAGCGATGCTGCTGCGCTGCTGAACACGGTTAATGCTCAACTTCAGAACTCGGTTGAAGCCAAGAAAATTGTTGATCTACCTCTCAATGGAAACACCCTTAACCTGGCGGGCATGTCACCGGGAATCGCTCCTGTGACTCCCAGAAACCCCTTCTTGGGCTTGGGAAGTTTCAACTCCAACGGTGGCAGAGGCCGAGGCAACAACATCACTCTGGATAATGCGACCGCCACGGATGTTTCTACGACAGGCTCAGCTGGACTGGGAACGGTGCCGATTGACGGCATCAAGGAATTTACGCTCATCACGAACAACTTCAACGCTGAATATGGGCGAAACGGGAGCGCGCAGGTTCAGATCCTGACGAAAAGCGGTAGCAATCAGTTTCACGGTCGTGCCTTCGAATACTTTGAAAACGACAAATTGAACGCTCGTGACTATTTTGACCGAACAGGAAAGGCAGCTGTACTGCGTGACAACAAATATGGAGCGGTAGCTGGCGGCCCGATTAAGGCTGACAAAGCGTTCTGGTTTGGAACCTATGAGGCGCAGAAAACTCGAGGCGTGGGTGGAACACGAGTTGCGACCGTGCCCCGCCCAGACCAGGTAAGCGGACCCATAGACCCAACAGCAGCGGCTCTGCTCACTCAATTGCAAGTTCCTGTAAGTCCGAGCGGCACTGTTAGCAATGGGGCGCCGCTCCTAACAAATTCGTACGCCTTTTCGACGCGAGTCGATGCGAACCTCACGCCGAACGACTTTCTCTACGTTCGGTTCGGAATGTTTGACTCCCAAGAGCGGTCCGCAGGCCTCACCTTCATCTCTTCGAATCTACCCACCAACGGGGCCTCCAGCGTCAGCCGTCCGTTCAATACCACGATCTCGGAAACTCACACCTTTGGGCCCAGAACGGTTAACCAGTTCATGTTTTCATATGGCAGAAGCTCTCCAAACTTCACGCCTCTCTTTGACTTTGGTGGGCCCGAAATTACTTTTCAGGACGGGACCTCCGCCTTCGGCACCTGGTCTGGATTGCCGCAGGGCCGTGTTCAAAACACGTTCCAATACTCCGATATCGTCACTCGGACTCAAGGCGCCCACCAGTTGAAATTCGGCGGCGAACTCAGTCGCGTTCAAGCCAACAGTGTTTTCGATTCTAACGTGCGTGGGACATTCACTTTTTCGTCACTGAATACCTTTCTCCAGGGAACGCCTGCCCTGTACACCCAACGATTTGGAAATTCGGTTCGCGGCAATCGAGTCTGGAACGAATATTTCTTTGTCCAGGATGACTACAAAGTCTCGCGCAATCTGACGTTGAACTTTGGTCTAAGGTTGGAAATTGCTCATGGCGTGACGGAAGTCAACGATATCCTCTCAAATCTGAACGTGAACAAGACGGAAGCTCTCGGTGGAGCCGGTACTGGGGCCTTGGGAGGTTTTGACATCGGAGGGAGTTCCTTCAAGCGGAATTGGAACTGGGGTCCCCGGTTTGGTTTCGCATGGAGCCCAGGAGGAGGGAAGAATGTAGTTCGGGGTGGCTATGGAATCGCTTACGATTTCATTTACCTTAACCCGATCACCAATATGCGGTTCTTGGCGCCATTCATGTATAACTTTTCGTTGCCAAGCCTTTTACAGGCTCCAATACCTTTGCCAATCTGGTCGCAGGCACTTCTGAGTTCCAACAACAAGGACTTGCCACGGTCGGCACGTTTGGCACGACCATTCGGAATTTTGGTGGTATCTCACCCGTCGATCAAAACCTGAAGAATCCTCAGATCCAACAATGGAGCCTCACACTGGAGCGGGAGCTCTCCCCCCAGTTGGTGGCCAGCGCGGCCTATGTGGGGACGAAAGGAAATTTCCTGCAACGCTCGCGCCCGCTGAATACACTGGCACCCGGACGATTTACGCCACCCACGACTCTCCAAGAAGAGCAGGCCATGCAGGCCGCAGGAGTATTCACCAGCGTCAACGCGGGGCTTAATGCTCCCCTGACCACGCCAGGAAATCGAATCGACCCGCGCTTCAATGGCGTGACGATGTTGGAGTCTTCGGCTAATTCAATTTACCATTCCGCACAATTCCAGTTATCGCGCCGTTTTGCCGCTGGATACGCCTTCCAGGCCGCTTACACAATCTCCAAGTCCATAGACGACGGATCTGATGCACTCGGTGTGCTCGTGAACGAAAGCGCTCTCCAGCAGAATCCGTTCGACAACCGCAACAACCGGGCGGTGTCCCAATTCGACATCCCGCAAAGACTGGTCATCAGCCATCTCTACGAGCCTCAGTTCACCGCTGGAATCTCCAATGCGGTGTTGCGGACGATACTACACGGCTGGCAATTCAACGGGTTTTTCCAGATTCAGTCGGGCCAGCCGGCCACGATCTTTACAGGAACTCGCGGCGGTGCTGGCATTACCGATCCGGGACTGGTCGGCGTTGGCACCGCATCCGTTAATGGCGTCACCACGAGTTTGGTTCGTGCCAACGCGACCGGACCCGTCAACGTCAACTTCGTTCCGAATCCGGGGCTCGGAGCAAGCAATCCCAACCTCACTACCGGTTCAAATCTGGTCCAGCCCCTGGTCGGCAATTTCGGAACTCTCGGGCGGAATACCATGAGGCTGAACCGGCTTGCCGAGTTCAACTGGACATTTGGAAAGACCTTCAAGATCACGGAAAGAGTCAGCACTCAATTCCAGGCTCAGATTTACAACGTGTTTAACAACACAACCTTCAGCCGGACAGGACAAGTGCTTTCCGCTCCGGCGACGTTTGGCTACTACACAGACACGGACACGAACACGCGTAACATGACGATGGTCTTGCGGGTCATCTGGTAGGAACTGCCTGCTGCGGTCTACATCATGATTTGCCAAGAAGGGGACGCGTTTCGCGTCCCCTTCTTATTTTGCCAAGGCGTGACTGTCCTGGGGCAGCGACACTTTCGTCCGACTCGCCGGCAACCTCCGGCTCCTGTTCGGGCAAGCACCATATCGTTGCCAGCCGTAAACCCAACAACCGCCCGGGCGACGGCGCCGTGCTTGTCGCAGCAACAAATCCGCTAGCGTAAATCCACGCCGCATAACCAGCCAGCGACAAACAGGCGTAACACAGCGCACATCTACCGGCGAGCTTGTAAAGCCCACGATGGCTCATGGCTTCCTCCCGGAGGCTATCCTGGTGCTTGATATTTTGGGAGTTCAGTGAGGGAAACTACCAAAGTCCGGGAAGAGTTGTCATTCGGAAACGACGGAACCGCTTCATGCATGATCTCCCTGGGAGCGCGGGCGTCTCGCCCGCTGAGAGGGCCCGGAGGTTGCACATTTTGCTCCCCTCCTCGGCTGAGGAGGGGCCGGTGCTGGCCCGGCCAGCGCCGGCGTGGTGCGATCGTTGGTCGAGGAAGCTCCAAACTCGCGTTTCGTGCCCAGAATTCTGAAACTCGGCGCCTGGATGATGCTTCCTGGCACCTCCCGCAGACCACCCCCGTGCCGCGGTGCGACCGCTGTCGCTGCGCGGCACTTCCCCTCCTGATCTCAGGAGGGGAGCCAAAAACGTCCAATTTCCACGGAGCGGTCGGAGGCAGCTCCAATGGACTGCGGCTACTGGTGCGGGCGAGACGCCCGCGCGCCCAGGGGATCTTCCGAGGCTGGGCTACCAAATCAACTTCAACCCCATCCTCATCTCCCGCCCTGTTCCGTCCACTAGGGTATGATTCAAGAACGCACCCGGAACAGCGGTGACAAGCGTCGCCGCCGGAATTTCAAAGAACTGCTGGTGGTTGAACAAATTCAATGTTTCGAGCCGATACTCGAGCTTGAGTCCTTCGCGGATGCTGAATAGTTTGAACAACGTCCAATCGAAATTGTTGGTTCGCTTGGACCGCTCGGTGTTCTTGCCGATTGCTCCCGGCCCTGGAGTGCCAACACCCTGAACCACATAAACGTCGTTGCGGGTGACTGGCTGATTCGTATCCGGATTCAAGTAGCCGGTTGGGCTCGTCGCACTAATGATTGCTCGCGTGTTGTGCGGCGCGTTTGGGTTTCCAATGTCCGGCCTGTCACTACCTGGAACGCCGTCTCCATTTCGGTCCCCACCTTGGGTGATCGTGAAAGGATTGCCAGATTGCAGCGTCGTGATGCCCGACATCTGCCAACCACCTAGTACTTTGCCAAGAACGCCACTTCTCGGCCCGGGAACCTCCCAAATGTACGAAACAACGAGACGGTGTGTGCGGTCAAAGAGCGAGACCGCACGGTCCAACTGCAGCCCCCCCTGGTAAAGAGGGATAGATAAACTCGAATTGTTTCCATCGCGGGCAAACACCTCGCTGGTGGCATCGATAAACTTCGACCAGGTGTAGGACCCTGTCAGCTGCACTCCCTTCGAGAAGCGGCGATCTAGGCGTGCTTGTAGCGCGTGGTAGTTGGAGCTGCCGCTGTTGCCGCGAATGGCGCGGCGTCCAAAATTAGAATAGAGTCGCGTGCCCCCGGGCAGAATGGGATTGAGCTCTTCGTTGGTGAACAACTTGTGTGCGACCGAAGCAACATATGAAAGATCCATAACCAAAGTCTGCGGTAACTCCCGTTGGAAACCAAAGGACAAGCGTTCTGTGTACGGTGCAACCAGGCCCTTCAGTTGAACGGAGGTCTGTTGGTCCAGGATAGTGGGAGTTCGCGCCGTGGTCGGAATAGCACTCGGGTAGAAATTTGCTGTTCCGCGAGTTGTCGTATCCGAAGGATCAGTGAAATTCGTGGATAGAACATTGGGACTGTCGCTGGCGATGTTCGACAACAGATTGTTAAACCCCGTGTCGTAGCTGACTTGAAATCCACCCCGCCAAACGGTCTTACCATCGCCAAACAACCGGCCGAGAACCCCAGACTTGTAACTGGGCGACCAGGCAAATCCGAAAACAGGTCCGAAATTGTTGTCGTCGCGGTTCACCTTGTTCGGCACCAGGAACTCGGCCGGATCGAATCCGGCAAAAGCTGGGAATGTGAAGGCTCCATTCGCCGGTTGCCCAAAATTCTCGTATCGCAGACCAATCGTCAGGGTCAGGTTTTGCGAGACCTTCCAGTTGTCCTGAAAGAAGTACGTCTGCCGGAAAAGGTTTGGGAAGTAGATCGGGCTGCCAAAATCGATGGTCGCAACACCGCGCGGGCCACTGTAATTGTCAATGTAGTTCGCGAGCGAGGTATAGCCGCCGCCTGCGAGAATCACAAAAGAGCCACGCGCATTGAAAGGCGCCGACTGTTTTGCAAGCTGCCTCAGAATCTCCGCGCCGAAACGAAACGTGTGAGTGCCTTTGACCTTCGACATCGTGTCCTGGTAAAGCCAGTTATTGGCAACCCGCCCTTGCGGAAACTCGGGCTGCATACCAAACAGAGAGAGGCCTCGAATATCGATCCGCTGCAAGGTATTTGCGAGTTCCTTGTTGCCGGCTGTGAACGGGAACCAGGAGCGAGGCCGCGCGTACGAGAATCGAAACTCGTTGGTGAGGGTTGGGCTGAGCACCCAGGTATGTGTCATCAGGAAATTCTGTTTCCGCCCCTCGGCATCAGCCGTAAATCCCGGGCCGTTCAGCCCGCTCGTCGTCGGTGAAGCGAGAGCATCGTCGAAAAAGTAACGAAAAGCTACCATCTGAGTGTTACTAAGCCGGTGGTCGATGCGAAACAGATACTGGTCGGCGTCGTCCGGGTTGGAAAAAGTAATGCCGGCGCGCCCGAACTGAATCGAGCCCCGGTCCAAGCCCGTTACCGGATTTGCGCCCAGAGCGACCGTGGTTGGATTTGTTAGTCCATCCAGCCCTTCCCAAGCGGCGAGGTACAGATCGATGCGAGGATTTCTGCCGCTGGGAAACAGCTGCCGCAATTGGGCCTTTCCAGCCGCGGTGGGGATGACAAACGCCGGTGAATTGTTCGTGGCGCGAAAGCGGTCCAACGTGATGCTGCCAAAGAAGAAGGTCTTATCTTTCCGGATGGGCCCGCCAAACGTGCCGCCGAAAATGTTGTTGGTGAACACAGCGGGCTTCGTCAAGCCTGCAACCCGTTCTTCATTCGTCAGAGCATTCAAAGCATTCGATCGAAACAACCAGCGAGCTGTTCCGTGAAATTGGTTCGTGCCTGATTTTGTGATCAGGTTCAACACGCCGCCCCCAGCTCGGCCAAACTCGGCACTGAAGAGCCCGGTTTGAACGGAGAACTCCGCGAACGCGTCCAGTTCTCTAAACGTGGCTGCCGGGCCTGTGATTGAAATGTCGTTGTTATCCGTTCCATCCAACAGAAAATTGTTGGCGCGTGTTCGTTGTCCGTTGATGGCAAATTGTGCACCAGCCCCGCCGTTGGTCAAGTTGCTAGTAGCGCCATTGCTGGTAATTCCCGTGGGCACCGTTACACCCGGAAGTGTCCGAGCCAGCGACCATGGGTCGCTGTTGGTCAAAGGCAACATCACGATCTCTCGCTGACCAAAGTTCCCTCCGCGCACTGGGTCGCTCTTCTGCAAAATCTCTCCGACGCTAGCACTCACCTCAATGACGGATTGCTGCTCGCCCAGCTCTAGGGCCGCATCCACATTCGTGATCCGATTTGCAACGATAGGAATCTCGCGTTTGATGTAAGCCTTGAATCCGCCAGCTCTCACGGTCACGTCATAGATACCTAGATCCACCGCCTCGAAACGGTAAAGACCCGCCTCGTTGGTCACCGTCGCACGTGTCTGATTGGTCTCACGGTGATGAAGTTCGACTGCGGCGCCGGCAATCGCAGCTCCCTGAGGATCTGTTGCTGTCCCGGTAACTGTTCCCCGACTGGTCTGCGCCAGCAAAGGAGCGTCCGCCATCAACAGGGCGAGCAGCAGAGGAAATGAAAGAGACAGGGCCGCGCGAAGTCTCTCGCTCATGGTTTTCTCCTGACGTTGTATGGAAGGGATGGCCGCTCTAAGGCAGTCGCGACTTCAAGCCGCGCGGAGGCAGTCAGTGGAAGTCAGTTGCTCGAGGGCAAGCAAAGGTGTCGGCTGTTCAGAGCCCACAGTTTAGTTAAAAACATGCGAGCAATCGTACCACCAGTTTTCGGCTGGTGGTAAGGTCAGGCGATTACTCAACGTTAGTGTGAGAAAGCAGATACAACACAGTTTTCCCTACGAGAAAACAGAAAGGTGCTACGAAGGAACGAAGATCGGAATGTACTGATTTTCGTTCGTTGTAAGTCAATGCACGAAGAATCGTATGTGGACTGGATTCCCGCTTTTGCCGGAATGACGCACCTCTTCGAATGCGCTCAGAAAGGAAGCATCGATGCCACAGAGTTTCATCGAAACTTTTCGCTGATCGCCTGTCCGGCGTATCCAGTCATTTCCAAATACCCCCGGCCGCGTGCAGGTTTCCCTCCGCGGGTTCCCTGAATTTCGACAGCCCCTTCCCAATAGGTAACGCCCGTGGATCGCTCAGTGCGGAGTTCCTGGTTCTCCACCGGAGTGCTGAGACTCAAGCGCAGGCCTTGCTTGGGGACTTCCAACTCCCAAGTGACCGGGTAGCGTGCCCCGCTGGCTTCAGAGCGCCAGGTTTTTCCAGGCCGCAACACAAAATCATCGACTCTGATGGAAACGCTCGTTCCGTCGGCACTGATCCAGGTACCGCTGGAATGGGGGTCTACTGAACCGTCGGAGCGGCGCAATTGGAAGAGCATGAGATCCGATCCATCCTCAAACTGGAGTGAAAACCAGTCCCAGCCCGTTTGCTCCTTCTCAAGAAAGCTTGTGCCAAACTCATGGTCCATCCAACTCTCGCCTTCAACACTGTAGGTCTGGCCGTTCAGGCCGAGCGTTCCGCGTGTGGGCATGCGGGTGAGAGAGTAGTAGTGCGAAGCGTTCCCGGCCGCGTTTCCTTTCTGGCTGATGCCCCGCTCTCCGTGGATCACGGCAAGCTTCCCTTCTGAAAGCACTAGCGCAAGCTTTATGTCGCGATCGGAAGCCTTGAGATGGTGCCTATTCTCTGCACCGATCCGTGCTTCCCAATCCTGATTCCACACTCGATAATAACTGGACTCTGCGCCAGCCCAGCCCGCACCCGCACGGTTCATCCGCTCGGAATAGCGATACTGTTTGCTGCTTAGGTCGGTGATAGCAAAATGAGTCATGAACAAGTCCCGCAGTGCCCACCGTGACGGGTTCTTCGGTTCCTTTTCCACGCCAATTCGAAAGAACGTGAGTTGGTAGCCGAACCGCTTGCCACCACCCGCAAGATTTCCAGTGTAGTACCACCACTCAATCTTGTATTCAGGATGGCTGGCATGGTCGCGGGGAAACTCGAACTCGTACCCTGGCAAGGCCTGCCGCCATGCGTTCTCAGCCGAGAGCACTCCGGCCAGGATCAAGACGACTGCCATGCTGTTAGTGAGAAAACGCATTGGAATAAGTTTCACTCGGCACTCACCACTCCCACTCGTCACTCACCACTAACTCCTCACTCCTCCGCCAGCGCCCCAACAGCATGCACTTTGCCTGCTCGCCGGGCTGGATACAAACCTGCTAGCCCGGCCGCCACGAGCACGAGGAGCGAAGACTGCAACAGGAAACCTACAGGCAAATGAAACTGTATGGTCCACCCGAAACTCTGAACGTTGATCACATAGATCAAGACCAGTGATAGCACCAGTCCTACGCCAAGACCAATCGTCTGGCTCACGGCGCCGAGCATCAAAGCCTCAGCCACCACCATCCGGCCCACTTGTCCCCGGTCCGCACCAACCATACGCAGAATGGCAAGCTCCCTTACGCGTTCCAGGATCAGAGTCAACAGAGCGCTGGCAATGCCGAGTATGGACACGAAGATGGCAATCAGTTCGAGAGCATAGGTAATGGCAAAAGTGCTATCGAAGATCCGCAGTACTTCCGCCCGCAATGCGCTGTTTGTGTAGATGAAGACGCGATAGCGGCTTTCCAACGATTTCAAGATTTCCGTTCGAACACTATCGGCCGAAGCGCCCTGATGTAAATAAATCGTCAGGCTCGTAGGCGCCATAGGCCCAAAGTATTTGGCGAGGGTAGTCTGATCCATGACGATAACACCGCGATCGTTCGAATAGTCGTAGTAGACCGCGACAACGCGAAAGTCTTTGGCCCCGCCTGGCATCGTGAGAGTTACGTGATCGCCCCGTCTAACGGAATGCTTCAGAGAAAAGCTCTCTGACACAACGACTGCGTCCTGCCCAATCGCTTCGCGAAGGGCTTCCACGTCGCCAGAGGGTTCCTTGATGAGCAGCTTGCCGTGCTCGATCAGCACACGGAAGTCACCGGCTCCCAGGGTCACGAGACCTTCGCCATAGGGCAGAGTAAAGTTCCGAAAACAGTCAACGGCAGCCACCTGCGGATGGCGCCGCACCGCTTGTTCTACTTCGGGCGAAACCGTCGCTTCAACAGAAACGTTCGATCGGGTTGACGGACGCAGATAGAGGTCGGCACGCAGGGTTTGTTCCACCCAGTAAATCACAGTCTCCCGAAAGCTCCCGATCATCACGGCAATGGCAACGAGCATTGACAAGCTCACCGCCAGCGCGGCCACCGAAATCGAGATCCGCGGTATGGAACTCGCCAGGTTCGCCAGCGCCAGCCGCCACTCGACCGCTGCTTTTGGGAACCGACGCCACAGACGGAGAACACTCTTCTCGCCAATCCAGCGGGCTACCTGCAGGGCGCTGGGGCACAAGAACGCGGCTCCCAGGACAATGGCCAGCGCTGCAGCATATCCAAACACAGGAAGGTTCCCGATCGGCTTCAAAGCGGAGAAAGCACCAGCCAGACCAAAGAGGCACAACGGCAACCACAACGCGCTCCAGTGCGGACGTGCTGCAGTCTCCAAGCGTCGGCCGCCCCGTATGGCCGCCACAGGTGGAACGCGCGAGGCCTCCAGGGCGGGAATGGCAGCGGCCAGCAAAGCCAGTGGCAGAGCGCTTGCAAATGCCAGGAGCCAGTGCCCGGCATCCAATGGGGGCGCCTGAGCCGCCGTGGCCACATAGAGCGTCTTCACGGTGGTTGACGTCAAGCGCAAGGCACCCAGCGCCATCAGGCTTGCCAACGGCAGGCCAGCAACAATTCCGGTCACCGCCAAGGCCACCGCCTCGGCCAGGAATAGCCCGACAACTCGGCTCCGCGTCACGCCCAGTGCGCGCAGGATCCCAATTTCCTCCCGCCGTGAGATAACGGACACAGAAATGGTGTTGTAGATCAGGAAGAGGCCCACGAGCAGAGCAATGTAGGAGAGAGCCGTGAGGTTGAAATGAAACGCCTGCAGCATTTTCTCGATTTGCTCCCCACGACGTGATGGCCGCTGAACTTGCAGTCCGGGAGGCAGGCGTTGCTGGATTTCATTGCGCAGGGTTTCCAACGATGCTCCATCGGCTGGAAGCAACTCGAGTCGATCAATCCAGCCAAGCCGGTTCAAAGCCAGCTGTGCGGCAGCGATATCCATCAGGATCAGATTGCCATCCATTGCCCGTGCCGGGCCTTCATTGCGGAGTAGTCCGCGAACAACGAAGCTCTGCGAGCGATCACCCAGTGTCAGACGAATCTGGCTGCCCGTCGTAAGACCGAATCGCTGTGCGAATTTCTCTGTGAGGATGAGGGAGGCGGGATCGACCAGCAGATCGAGAAACTCCCGAGTGCTGGGTTCGCGTTGTTGTTGCTCAAACTCCAGCAACCGGTAGTCTCGAAACGAACGGTCGGAGAGGATGTCAATTCCGAGCACGCGCAAAAACTCTCTGCCGGAGGCCTCTGACTGAAACACGGCCTCTCCCTCCAGCAAGGGACTCACCTGACCGTACTCGGCAAGCCACTCCAGCCCCTGCAGCCGGGTCTCCTCTACTCCGGGACCGGTGCTCACAATTTCCAACGCCGCCTTTCCTGAGAGGGTTTCGATTGCCGTCTCGAAGCCCCGCAGTGAGCCAGCGTTCGCCATCTGAACCGACACCACAACGGCGACGCCCAGAGCGATGCCCAGAATCGCAACCACCGCGCGCAGCCATTCCTTGGCAAGATGCCGGAGAATGAACTGGCGGACTAGGAACATTGAGAGGGAAAGGTGATGAGTGATGCATGATACGTGACTCACGGCTCACGTTTTTGACGCATCACGTTTCACGCGTCACGTTTTCGCGTGGCGGATAGTGAAGTACTACTGCTGGATAACCGTCGAGTTTGCCTAAACCAGCAGCACCTCGACCCCACGCCCGCGGAGAGCAGCCACAACATCGGGAGGAGCTTTGGTGTCAGAGATAATTCGGTGCACGCTCTCAACACGGCTGATCACCGAAAGGCTGCGCTGGCCCAACTTGCTCGAGTCGGCAACCACGGTGACTTGTCTTGACACGCGAATCATCAGGGCATTGAGCTTTGCCTCGAAAACATCCGGCGTCGAAAGTCCCAGCTCCGGATCGAGGCCATCCACGCCCAGAAACGCATGATCCGCATTCAAATCGGTGAGAATCTGCTCCGCATGCGGACCTACCAGTGAGTACGACATCTGCCGCAGCATGCCACCCAGCATGATGACGGAAACGAAGGGCAGATTGGCGAGTTCCATCGCAATGTTCAGCGCGTTGGTGATTACTGTGAGCGACGCGAGCTTCGAATGTTTGATCTGTCGGGCGATTTCAGCCGTGGTTGTTCCCGAATCGAGAATAATCTTTTGATCGGGACGAATGAGGCGCGCTGCTGCCTGGGCAATCCGCACCTTGGCACCATGATGCAGAATTTCCTTCACCTGGATTGGGTAGTCCTGGAGCGGGTTCAATCGCTTCACGGCCCCGCCGTGGGAGCGCACCAATCCTCCCTGCTCGTCCAACGCATCCAAGTCACCGCGAATGGTCACGGCAGAAATGCCAAACGCCTCTACCAAGTCGCTAACCGTGACTCGCTCCTGAGAGTTCACCATGTCGAGAATTCTGCGACGCCTTTCCTCGATCAGGAGTTTCGGTTTCTTGGGCGTCCTGCTGGCAACCTTGATTAGCTTAGCCACGCGTCCAGGTTCCTTTGAACAAAGGCATCATCCGTCAGGTGTGGGTAGGTTCGGCAGACCCGGTCGATCTCCTCTATCTGACCGGGAGACAAGTCTTCGTGTGGGTCCAGGCACCAGCGTCCTTCGAAGAGTCCCTGGCGGCGGAGAATCTCATGCAACCCAGCAATACATCCAGCAAAAGCGTGTCGAACGTCGAACAGCGCCGCATTGGCATCCGTCAATTGGTTGGAGAGGGCTAGAAGCTCCAATGCCTTTCCAGGCGCCTGATTCCGGCACTGGTTTACAGCTTCGAGCATCTCCACCGCCTGTTGGGTCCAGACGGCCCACTGCCCGAGCAGGCCTCCTGAAAACCGCATGGGCGGTGAAGCAGGTTCTGGACCTACAGGAAAGTCGGCCAGCAAATCCACCAGGATGTTGTCATCATTGCCGGTGTAGAGAGCTAGTTCACGATGCCGTCCGCCAGCAGCCAATGCCCGCACGACATCCAAGCTATGGTAACGATTGAAGGGCGCTATCTTGACGGCGACAACGTTCTCAATCTCCAAAAACTCCTGCCAAAATTCATATTCCAACAGGCGGCCCCCCACGGCGGGCTGCAAGTAAAAGCCAATGATCGGAATCAGCTCTGCAATACGGCGGGAATGCTCCAGAATCTCGGCATTCGAAGCGGAACGGAGCGCTGAAAGGCTTAACAGTCCCGCATCGTAGCCCAGCTCGCGCGCCAGCGCCGCCTCACGTGACGCTTGATCCGTGAGGCCGCAAATGCCAGCAACCTTCAAAACACGTCGTCCGGTCTTCTGCTCGTGCTTTTGCACTGCGTCGGCAGCCAGTTGCAGCACGGGTGCAAGCAAGCCAGTCTTTGGATCGTGAATGGCAAACTGCGTGGTGTGTACTCCTACGGCGACACCACCGGCTCCCGCATCGCAGTAGTAGCGGGTCAAGGCGATCTGCCGCCGTTCGTCCAGCTTGCGATTGGCGTTCAAAGCCAACGGGTGGGCCGGTATGACGCAGCCTGCCAACAGGGTTTTGCGAAGGGCTTGAATGTCGGACACTGTTTCAGGTTCCTTGCATTCGAGAGATGTTATGCGCGACGCGCGCCTTCAGAACTTCCCATCGGCGACTTCGTACTTGGTCGGCTTACCCAAGTAACTTCCATCCAGCTCCACCCAATGGGCCACCCACTCCAGCAACTGGCAGGCGGAAACTTCAGGCTCGCCCAACAGCGAACGGCTCAGAGTCGAGTCACTCAATAAAGCTCGGGGACCTTCATTTCCCACTAACTTTGCTTCCTTGCCCCACCGCGCGGCAAAGAATTGTGCTACCTCTCTGACCGACAGCTTTTCCGGACCAGTAACGTTCAGAAGGCGCGGCGGCGACTGGCACAGCCCCAGACTGCGCAACGCCATCGAGTTGGCGTCTCCCTGCCAGATCACATTCGCATAACCCACTGACAGGTCGATGGTCGCTTCCTCACGCACCTTCCACGCAATGTCGACCACCACGCCGTAACGGAGGTCTACCGCGTAATTGAGACGAAACATCAGACAGGGAATTCCCAACTCCCGGGACCAATACTCCATCACGCGTTCCCGTCCGAGACACGACTGTGCATACTCGCCAACCGGGCCAAGTGGGTCGGTTTCGACCGATCCCGAGCCGCTCGACTCGACCAGCGGATACACATTGCCTGTCGAAAAGACCACGATGCGCGAGCCGCGAAAACGAAGTCCCAGATTGGTGGGAACGATAGTATTGCTCGCCCAGGTGAGATCCGACCGGTCACCGGTGCCAAACTTGCGACCCGCCATGAACAGGACATTGTCGCAGGCCGGCAGCCGATCGACTTGTTCGTGATCCAGAAAGTCGCAAGACAGGGTCTCGACTCCCTGTTTCTCCAGAAGGTCACGCGCCGCCTTCTCGGAAAACCGCGAGACCGCAATCACCCGGTGCCCGACGCCAGCAGCTTCGAAGGCCCGGCGGGCGCGCAATGCCAGGGACGGACCCATTTTGCCGCCAGCCCCGAGGACGATAATGCCGCCACTGAGTCCGCGAGCCCATTCAATGTCAGCCGCGTTGGGCCTCGACAGCAACTCTTCCAACTGTTCTTCAGTCGCAATGGATTTGACGGTGACAATCGACATCTGACTCCTCAGAAGGTCCTCGTTGAAAATGTGACTTGAAGGTGGGAGCCGCTGTCCCAGCGGCGATCTCAGCCGCTCGGGCGTCAGCGGACGCACGAGCGGCTACCACCTTTTCATTGCACCTAGCGCCGATCATGCTTCCCAACGCCAAAGCCGGTTATACGTACAAGCCCTGGTTGCGTCAAGCATGAAAACGAAAGAAATCACAACAGAAACGAAAGTCAGCTCTTTCAGAAGCTAACACCTCAATCAGCGCCCCTCCACCCAATCTCCGTCACCCCGGCGCAAGCCGGGGTCCAGCTGGATTCCGGCTTCCGCCGGAATGACGTGGGCCAGTGGAGAGTACAAGCCAGAGTCGTGTCCGCCAACCACTGCTGGACTGAACCGAATGAATAAGCCACGGCCCTTTTGGTTGAAGGACATCCACTCGCTTGCTGGCATCGCACCTTTCCGATATCGTTAACGTGTTCTTGAGAGGCAATGACCGTCCACATGAACGCCGAGCAGAAACAGCAGTTAGACGAGGAAGGTTATGTTGTCTTGCCTGGTCTTATGGAACCCGAGTTCCTTCGCGCTGCCCAACGACGCGTGGATGAACTCTATGAGCAGGAAGGCGGGGCGGCCGGCTCCGAGTTCAAGCTGGAACCCCAAAGCAAGCGGTTGGCGAATGTAGTGAACAAGGGTGAGATCTTCCTAAGAGTCATCAATACCCCGGCTGTTCTCGAATGCATGACTCACGTTCTCGGGCCCAGGTTCAAACTCAGCAGCTTGAATGTCCGCTCGGCCGATCCCCAGTCTGACTGGGTGCAGCCTCTTCACATCGACGGCGGCGGCTTGCCAGATGAAAAGGGAGACTATGTCTGCAACTCAATCTGGATCTTGGATGACTTTACGATCGACAACGGCGCCACGCGGCTGATTCCGGGCAGCCACCGCTGGAACCAGAAGCCGGCCGAGGTTCTCGCAGATCTGACCGCTCCTCACCCGCAAGAGATTTTGATAACCGGGAGCGCTGGAACTGTCGTGGTGATGAACTCTCACCTCTGGCACGGTGGCACGGCCAATCGCACCGCCAAGGCACGCCGGGCGATCCATGCCTACTACACTCGCAGCGACAAACCGCAACAGCTTTATCAGAAGAAGTATCTCGACCCGGCGCTGCAGGCGAGCTTGTCACCGCAATTACGCAACCTGCTAGCTCTGGACGATCCGGAAAACGATGAAATCAGCTCCAGGATCACGGGACTTAGCGGATTCCTGAAATAAACCCTGGGAGAGCAAACACCCCATCCGTCCCGCTCCCAGAGGCGGTGGGTTTGTAGTTGTCGCAATAGACTCCGCGTTCCCAAATAATGTTGAGGTGGTCTATGAAACTCATATTGCCTGTTGCGATCCTTTTGGCTGCTCTTTCGTTTGCGCCTGTGACAATCGTCGCGGGCGCTCTCAGGCTCGAACTTGCCGATTTTGCGGCTCGTGGAGAGGCGGGCAATCCCGAAGGTTGGCAGACCTGGGCACCCCGGACAGAGCTTCAACCTCGCTGCTTTGTGGACACAGCAGAATTTCGGTCAAAGCCCAATGCGTTGGCGATCTCTGGAAATGGCAATCCCGCCGGGTATGGTGGTTGGAGCTATCGCGCATCCTCGATTCAGTCTGGACACCACTATCGTTTGACTGCCCACTACCGCAGCAAAGCTGTCAGCCACGAGCAATTGCGCGTTGTTGCACGTTTGGACTGGCAGGATGCAAGTCAAAAGCGGGTAGGTTACCCGGACTACGCGTACTTGAGCCAACCGGTTGACGACTGGAAGAGAGTCACACTCGAGGCTCCAGCACCGGAAGGCGCCACCGCCGTACGCATCGAACTGTCTCTGAGCTGGTCGCCCCAGGGAACCGTTTGGTGGGACGACGTCGTTTTGGAGGAAGTTGCGGCACCACGACCGAGACCTGTCCGCATTGGCAGCGTGTCTCTCAGACCGCGGCAGACCGGCGGAAAGGAAGGAAGCGTGGCCGCCTTTCTTCAAGCCTTGGATGAAGTCGCCTTGGGCAAACCCGACATTGTGTGTCTGGGCGAAGGTATTACCTTGATTGGCCACAATGCCAGTTTTCCAGTGCTGGCAGAACCGATTCCAGGTCCCACTACAGAGCGGCTGGGAAGCAAGGCGCGCCAGCACCACATGTATATCGTCGCGGGCGTCTACGAGCGAGAAGGAGACGTCTTATACAACACCGCAGTGCTGATCGATCGCCAGGGCAAAGTCGCTGGAAAATATCGCAAGGTGTATTTACCGCGAGAAGAGATTGAGGGAGGCTTGACTCCCGGCAGCAGTTACCCGGTTTTTGATACCGACTTCGGTCGAATCGGCATGATGATCTGTTGGGATTCCCAGTATGCGGATCCGGCTCGGGCTCTGGCGGTTCAAGGCGCCGAGATCATTTTTCTTCCGATTTGGGGTGGGTATAGCACGTTAATGCAAGCCCGCGCCTTGGAGAACCACGTCTATCTGGTAACGGCCGGCTATGACTGTGAAACAGCCGTCTACAATCCCCTAGGAGAAGCGCTGCACACCACGAAGGAGTCAGGCGTGTTCAAGACGGTGTCGGTCGATCTCAGTCACCGATTTGTCGAACCCTGGCTGGGCGACATGCGAGGGCGGTTTCACAAGGAGCTCCGGTTGGATGTACCCATTGTGTATAGCCCGCATCCCTGATTGCGCTAGAGCACCATGCCTGTCTTCCCTGCCTCGTAAAGCCGTCTGTCTACTTTTGTCAGGCTGCGCTCCATCTTGGGCGTAAGCAATCGCCAATGGCGGATCATGAAAAAGGCATCGTTCAACTCCCACAAATCTTCTTCCGCAGTCATCCAACCCATGCCATCAAATCGCGACAGATCCAAAGGCTGTGAGAATCGCCTCAAGGTCTTTTCTCCCTTGAGGTTGTAGTAGTGCTCGAAGTATGACATTGCCAGCTCTCGAATCGTCCGATAGACAGGTTCCCGAAAGCGGAGTCCAGCATAGTTCGATTTGCCGATGGCCCCCCAACCTCCGTTCTGCTTAAAGACCGCGAGTATGTGATCGTCGTCTTTCGTCCGGTCGGCTTCGAGGTCGACCACGAGAGGCGGATGTCCGTTCACTCTTAAAGCCGCGACTGCAAGCAATCCCCCTTCAAAACAGTGGCCGGTCATATCGCGCAACACCCGGCGCGGAGAGCGGCACGTTTCGCCATCCTTCTCTTTGTTGTAGGAAATATCTTCGTCGACGTAGCGTTGAATTTTTTCAGGCGTGTTCAGACGTTTGAGAATGGACAGTTCTTGCCGCGTTAGTTTGTACATGGACGAAGTGAACCTCAAATCGAAATGGCCAACGGAACCCCCACTCAGCATCAGCCGCGGATTGTCCCAGACCCTGAGTGCATCTGCAACACACACGCTAGTTCGAGAGTGGATGCCTGGTGGCAGCGTGCCCACCGGGTTCGTTCCCGCGCAAGCGGGAATCCAGTCCTTGGTGGAGCGGCTAGTCGCAGCCGCCAAAACAGAAGGTTAATACTGAGGAAATTGAAAATCGCTGTAGCGTTTCAAAGGCGAACCATTCACCTCGTGATGGGGATGCGATGATGAGACAGCTGTCTCAATTGACTGGATTTGAGCTGCCAAAGGAACAGTCAATTCCAGCTTTACCCCGATGGGTCCATAGAGTTCGCCGGAGCATTTTTCGCAGGGAATTAATTGATAGTGAAGGTTCGACATATTGCCTCCGTCAAGTTGACAGATTGTATCGGTCAGAGGCTGCGTGCACTTTAGGCGCGATGTGGTCGAACTAGTTTTGATCGGATAGTTTACGGTTCATTTTGGGACAGATTGCTTGCCGGAATCAGTGGCCAGTGAGGCCAAAGACTTACAGTCAACTAGGCCAGGATGGAAGGGGCCTGAGCTTGGAACAACACGATGCGGAGGTCTACGGTTGTTGCGAGAAACTCCAAAAAATCCACCTGCAGCCAGTCATTCCGAGTCGAATCGGATGCTAACTCGTTCACATGAATTGGCTTGGCGTGCCTGACATCCTCAGGGTTCGGTCTTTTCCATTGGCCCACGTCCTTTTTCTCCTGCTACCTAATGCGCAAAAGTTGTGGGAGAGGGCTCAAAGAGTCTGGTGTTGTATGAGATTACGAGCGTAGCACTCTATTTGGAACTTGAGTTCCTGTACCTCAAGGTTGATGACGCTCACGAGTCTCGGTCATCGCCAAACGGATCTGCGTTGGACTTTCACCCGGGGAGCCGTCGATGTGTTCTGCTACAATTCCAACCTTGAAAATCATCGCTTGCCGGACAGGAGGAATTCCATCATGAAATGGATGTTGCAGTGTTTGGTCACTTTTCTACTTGTCGCTTTATGTCCTTCTCTCATAGCCCAGTCCAAGCCGAACGCTTTGACACCCAAGGAAGTAGGAGAGGGCTGGATTCTGCTCTGGGACGGCGAAACGACATTCGGCTGGGAATCCTTTGGCAAGGCGGAATGGAAGATCGCGGATGGGGTTCTCTCGGCCTCTTCAGGTGAGAGCGGCTGGCTGTCGAGCAACACTCCGTTTGCCGATTTTGTACTGAAGGCGGACTTTCGAACAGGCGCCGACGGCAACAGCGGCATTTTCTTACGATCCAGCCAGGAGGGCCCACCTCATCAAACAGGATACGAATTGCAAATCTTCGATGCCCACAAGGAATACACCACCGGCAGCCTGGTGAATCACCTCAAAGCCAAGAAGTTCAAAACGACCCCGAATCAATGGCACAGCTATGAGGTCCGTGCCGAAGGCGGAGCGTTTCTCGTGAAGGTTGACGGGAAAACGCTCGCTAAAGGCAAGGACACGACTCACACAGTCGGTCACATTGGACTGCAGTACAACAAAGACAAGAAAATTGAATTCCGCAATTTGAAACTGAAGCCACTCGGCCTGCGGCCGATTTTCAACGCCAAGGACCTTAACGGCTGGCAAAAAGTGAATAGTCCGGATCTTAGCCGCGGGACGCCTGAGTGGACGGTGCAGCAAGGAATGATCCATGTCGAGCGCGGACCGGGCCAGTTGGAAACCGCTAACACCTATCGAGACTTCGTGCTTCAACTGGACATTCGCACCCATCCTCGCGACGGGAATCATCATCCGAACAGTGGTGTTTTCTTCCGTGGGGACAAGAACGGTTATTGGACCGGCTATGAGTCTCAAATCCGAAATGAGTTCAAAGGGCAGGATCGAACCCAGCCCGTTGATTTTGGAACCGGTGGGGTTTACCACTACCAGCCAACACGTCGGGTCATTCCGAATGACGGCGAGTTCTTCAGCAAAACCATCGTGGCTACTGGTCGTCACATTGCTATTTGGATAAATGGCTTTCAAGTGAGCGACTACACCGACAGCCGTCCTGAAGGCGTCAACGCCCGTAAGGAAGCGCGCTTGGCTACAGGCACGCTGAGTCTCCAAGCGCATGACCCGACCACAAACCTGGATTTCAAGAATCTGAGCATCGTTGAGTTGCCTAAGCGGTAGGCCGACAGCCCACCAAGCGGTAGCACCCCAAAAAAGTCTGTCTCTAGAATCTGTGTGTCACGTCGTCATCAGAGAACACACGTGGACGGCACGCCACTGCGATCATGAAAACACTTCTCACCCTACTTCTCGTCACTCAATTGACCACTCCACCGCTGGCTCAAAGTTTGTCGGCGGGCCGGGGTTCGACGCGCACCGAGCAGATTGAGCAAGCGCTACAGGAGCGAACGCAATCGCCTATCAGGAATCTGGACATTGACCTCATCATGTTGGGGCCCGACTTCGCTGGAACTGCACCGAGCGAGGTAAGCTGGGCGGGCGACAACTCGAAGCTCTGGTTCCGCTGGAAACGACCGGGAGAAGAGGAATCTGCAATTTTTGAAGTTGCGCGAACCGGAGGCACTCCCCGCCGACTAACCAAAGACGAAGAAGCTGGCGCGCCGCCTTACACCGCCGGGCGCGATCAATCAGGTCGGTGGGCTGTCTACAGTTTTGAAGGTGACATTTATCTGCTCGACACTGCTACTGGGAAGTTCAGGAATATTACTCAAACCGCCGAGGCTGAGACCGACCCGGCCTTCACGCGCGATGAAAAGAAGATCTCCTTCCGGCGTGGCGACAATCTCTTTGTCGTCTTGAAAGAAGGGGAATCCTTGATCCGGCAACTCACTGACATACGCTCTGGCAAGGATCCCGAAGTCGAGAAGGAAAAGAAAGAGAAAGAGGGCCAACGAAAGTATCTCAAAGACCAGCAAGAGGATTTATTCGCCGTTCTTCGCGCCAAGGCGAAGAAGCAAAAGGAGGACGAAGATCGCAAGAAGGCACGGCTCCCTCAGCCTTTCTACATCGAGGACAAGAAGGTCGAAAGGATGTCGCTTTCAGCCGATGAGCGCTTTGTCACAGTAGAGCTGGTTGAAGAATCCAAGGAGCAGCGCATCACGCAAGTCCCTGACTATGTCACGCTCTCCGGCTTCACGGGCGAACTGAAGTCGCGGGTCAAAGTTGGAGATATCCCTAAGCGCTATTCCTTGGTTGTTCTCGATGTGGCCGGCAACCGGGCTGCCGAAGTCAAGCTGCAGGACGAGGCGGGTCCAATTGCCGAATCGGGACAAGAGAAAGATTCAAAACGAAAGGCGCCAGCTTCGGATGTGTTTAGCCCCGTGTGGTCGAAGACAGGACACAGTCTTCTGGCGACGATTCGTTCACCGAGCAACAAGGATCAATGGCTGCTCTCATTCGACCCCGAAACAGCAGCTAAGCGAGTCGTGAATCATGAACATGACGATGCCTGGGTGCTCAATGACGACGACGCCCCATCTCTCAGCCTGTTGGAGTATGGCTTCCTGGAAGAGGGCCGCAAGGTGTGGTTCATGTCAGAGCACACAGGTTTTCGCCACCTCTACGCAGTTCCCGTGGAGGGTAGCGAGGCTCAAGCGCTCACAAGCGGAAACTATGAGCTTTGGAACGTGAAGCTTTCCCGGGACGAGCAGACGTTCTATTTCCGCTCCAACCAGGATGGGCCTGAGGTGATGCACTTCTACACACTTCCAGCCAGGGGTGGAGTCCCACAAAAACTGACTTCCGACGTCGGAAATCATCAGGTGACGTTGTCACCCGACGAGACCTTCCTGGCGGACGTTTACTCCTTCAGCAACAAACCATGGGAGCTGTACATCCAGCCGTTCCAGGCACCTCGCCAGCGGTTGGCCCTGACAGACAGTTCAACGGCTGCATTTAAGTCCTATGCTTGGATCGAACCCAAACTGATCAAGATCACCGCGCGCGACGGCGTCGCGGTGCCAGCCAGACTCTATCTTCCTCCGAAGCCTCACGCCGCAAAGCCAGCAGTAATCTTCGTCCATGGAGCCGGCTACCTGCAGAACGTGCATCGCTGGTGGTCTCAGTACTTCCGCGAGTACATGTTCCATCATTTTTTGATGGAGCAGGGTTATACAGTTCTCGACTTGGACTACCGCGGCAGCGCCGGCTACGGACGCAACTGGCGCACCGCCATCTATCGCCACATGGGAGGCAAGGATCTCACCGACCAGATCGACGCTGCTGAATATCTCATCAAACAGCACGGCGCCAAGCCGGATCGCATCGGCATTTATGGCGGAAGCTACGGCGGCTTTATTACGCTGATGGCCCTATTCACCGCGCCTAAGAGTTTTGGCGCTGGCGCCGCTTTGCGTCCGGTCACTGACTGGGCGCACTATAATCATCCCTACACGTCCAACATTCTGAATCAGCCACAGGACGACGACGACGCCTTTCGTCGCAGCTCACCGATCTATTTCGCTGAAGGGCTGGAAGACCCGCTACTCATCTGCCACGGCCTGACCGATGTGAACGTCCACGTGCAGGACACCATCCGGCTGGCACAGCGGCTGGTTGAATTGCGGAAGACCAACTTCGAAGTCATGCTATACCCCGTCGAAGACCACGCCTTCAAGGAAGCCAGCAGCTGGGCTGATGAGTACAAGAGAGTTTTCCGGCTCTTCGAAGCTAGTTTGAAAAGTAAGTAGATAGACCGAAGAAAGGCTAAGACCCCATTGCAATCCTGCGCGAAATCGCAAGAACTCTGTTTTGTGGTCAGTTGCAGATTGGAAGAATAACGACGAAGCGAAGACTGCGTGTTGAACCACCCTATATCTTCTTGAATGTAATTCCCGGCTTGATCATTTCTGCTGTGGTTAGTCCCACCCAGGCCGTCGAAACGGGGTGGAGAAGCACACCGAAAGACTGGGCATGAACGGGGTTGGACAGGTTCTGCCAGAACTTATCGAGTGCTTGTGGAATGGTTTCGTCACCCTTGAAGCTCAAAAAGTGCCACGCCAGAAGCGTTGCCACGCCTGAACAACCTCGCCGGTCATCACCTTCACCCCAGAGACCGCTCTCTCCTTGAATTCGCATCATCCGGCGAACGGTGTTGTCGAGTTCCGGACCCAGCCGCTGGTTGAGGGCTGTATCATTGAGCAGATAGTAGGCCGATTGAATGGCCTCGCCAGCGAGGGTCATTGTGGTGAAAAGCGCTTCGTCTGACTCTTGCCCAGCGACAAGGTTGGGCATCTCTCCATTGGGTCGCCGGTTCTTCAGGATCCACTCCACTCCCTGAAGCGCCGCGCTTCGCTGGTTCGGTTCGCGCGATACCGCAGACATGAGAGAGAGGAAGCCTGTTCCTGCAGCAGTGGAGCGAGAGGATGGCTTTAGCTCCGGCACACCTTTCTGAAGTCCACTTCCGAAAGCTCCACTCATGTCTCCCTGGAGCTGCCAACTATTGACCGTCGTTCCCAGCCCATTTCCAGCTCGCACTCCCTCCAACAGAAAGGCAGCGTACCGGTCCAAGGCCTGCCGGTAGGCCTTCTTTCGACTACCATCAACAGAAGCGAATCCGCGAGCCAACGCGACCGCTGCCAGACTGTTTTCAACAAGGTCCACGTCTCCTGCAGCACCAGTGGCCCAATAGCCTCCTTCATTCCCTAAAGAGGTAACCACCCGCTGCTGTTTTGATGCGAACCCATCGCACCACCGCAAGGCTTCGTCGAAACACTTTGCGCCGTTCTTCGTAAGCTCCCCACCCGCGAGCAGCACACGCGCCAGATTGCCCTGAAGTGAGAGCGGTGTGTTTGCTATGGCTGGAATCTGGCCGTCGAGCGCGGCCTGCTCTCGGGCCAGAATCCACTGACAGATATCCTCGAGATAGGCAGTGAGCTGCTTCCTCGCAGCCTTGTCAAAGATCTTTGCTGAGAAGAATCTGGGCGCCAACGCAAGGATTATCGACGATAACAGGAAAACACGACGGTTGAAATCTCCTCTCAAGCGAAACTCCTTCACCGTTGCAGCGGTGTAGAACTGCGTGCAGCACTACTTCAGCGACTGGATATACTCAATAAGCCGGGTCCACCTCGGCCTGCCGTTGCGGTCCGAAAGTTCAGCCGCCTGCTTGGCGAGACGCAGCGCCTCGCCATTGTTTGCGGCCAACATCCCCGTTGCGTCCTCCAGGAGCTGGAGGATCTTCGCAAGCTGACGGGCTGCTTCCTCGCCACCATACAGACGGGAGAGCTTGAAACGAAAAAGTTCATCAAGATTAGCGGCAGGATTGAAAGCAAGTTCAGAAAAAATCAAGTAGTTCAACTCGGCCGCTGGATTGTCAGGGGATCGATCCGCGGGTGTCACCAATCCTTCGAGATTACTCGAGATAGTGTGATGCGTGACTTCTTCGACCCTCTTCCAATAGATCTCCGGCGTCGACGGTACTCCGTCGGCCCATCGCAATGATCCCAGGCTGTGCTGGCCTGGAGCCTTAAATGGAGACGGCCAGATTCCAGCCTTGAGCATTGGGGCAAGGTCCCATTGCGCAATCGCGAATTCAGGGATCTTCTGAATGAATTCTGGAGGAAAGGCTGCACGCTGGCCCAGCGGCATCCTGCCAGCCGAGGAAGTTTGGATCGACTCGACATCGAACCCAGTGCCAGAACTGTAGGTCATCCAGGCCTTCGGCTCCAGCCGGGCCACTTCCCCAGCAACGAACGCCACAAAGCGAGCCAGGTCCTTGGAGTAGTCTGGATCACTTCCTCCCGTTACCTTTCGAGCCTGCATGCAATCTTCGGAATAGCAGACGAAGAAGGGTTCCAGCTCCACGCTCACACCACCAACCCGGACGTTCTGAAATAGCCACTGAAGCCCTTCCCGGTACCACTGCCGATTCTGCATCTTCTCCGGGCAGAGCGTTCCAACCCGACGGGCCCCGGCCTTATCCACAGCACAGAGTTCAGGGTGGGCCTGAGCCCAGGCTTTGAGATTGAAGGCATGATTTCCTTCCGAAAAGAGTCCTTCCGCTCCGGTTAACCCGATCCGGGGAAGAACGCGAACACCGCGCTCGCTGCCATATCTGCAGAATTCCTGGGCTCCGGCAACGCTGCCTCCCGGCTCGCTTGGAAAACCCCAGAGAGCCAAGCCGTTCAGCCTGCGGGCACTCATGTAATCCACAATCGCCCTGAGTTGCCCGAAAGTAGTATCTGATTTGGGGGAAACAGCCTCGGCATTCAAACTGGCGCCAGGTTCGAGGGCCTGCCAGTTGACAGGATTGCTTGAGAGGCGAAACCAGCGGTACTTCAGCTGCGCCCGCTCTGCAAGATTCAGCTCATTGAGGAGCACCCGCCCCATTTCAATTCGCAGGTAGTAGTTCTTCAAATCATGAGCAGCATAAAGGGTTCCCAGCCAATCCTTGCCCGCTACAAAGATGGTTGTCTTGCCCTCCTTACGAAATGTCTTGAGAAGAAAACTCCCTTCGGTCAGGGCATCCCAGTTCAAGCTGTACCCCAACGACTTGAAGACTTTCGCGCTGGGAATGTTCTTGTCAAAACTGCCCACGTAAATGACTAGATCATCTCGACTCGCCTTACTTCCTTTCGCTGGGAACGTTTTGATGCCTGCCAGATGAGGCTTCAGAAACTCCAGCAGCAGGTTGGCTGCAAACTCGTCCTCGTCACCGTAGATGATGGAGGCAGAGATTCCATAGAGTTCCACCAAACCCATCACTCGGGCATTGTCTTTCTTCTGAGCTTCGACTCCATGTCTGCCGACAAAAAGGATCAAGAATAAGCCTGTTATTGTCGAACCAACCCGCAGACCGTGTCTGGACATCGCTTAAGTTCCGCCGATCCCAACTCTCGCTCTTCTCCAGTGCCGCACAATAAAAAAGCCTGGCTCGTGACCAGGCTTTATTTCACCATGATTCTGTGATTCCAGCGGAGAAGTTATTTCTTTGCCGCAAAACTCTTCGTCCCCTCCGACTCGTTCTCATAAACGTCGAAAACGGTGAGCAACTTGGTGACAAGCAGAATGTCTCTAACTCTCTGGCTCAAGTTCGACAGCTTCATCTGCCCACCCTGATTCCGAATGGTGGTGAACGATCCCACCAAAGCACCTACTCCGGTGCTATCAATGTAGGAAACATTCCCAAGGTTGATCAGGATGTTCTTGTTTCCTCCCTCGAGCAATTCTTTGATCTTCTCCCGCAGCAAACCCACTTCCTCCCCGATGACGATCTTGCCCTCGGGGCTCAGCACGCAAACTTCACCCATGTTCTTCGTCTGAAAAGAAACTGCCATTTCTTTGCCCCCCTCTTCGTGCGACGGTGTATTTAATGGACCTGCCCGAACTCGTTCAAAATCGTTGGCCAACTATAAAACATTCCCTCGTACAAGGCAAAGGCATAAGGCGAGTTTTGCTCTTCGAGGCTAACTCTCTGGCGCGGACGATTCGTGCTATGGTGCGGTCCCTTCAACCTGAGGAGAGGTACTCGACGACCCTCTATTCACCGGCTGAGCGAGTGGAGAAGGTGACTTCGCCGAATCGCGAAGGGGTGTGAAACGAAGGCTTTAGCGTTGGAGACCAAGCGATTAGCTGATCTTTTGGCTTGCGTTCGATGCGGTAAAGATTCAGTCGCCACTTATCGCCATTCTTAGGTGGCAGATTCGGCGCCGTTACGGCATCCTTGAGGGGCATCGCAAGCTCTACGCTCCAACCACGATCCCGATCGGAGGAATTCTGGATTGTCCCGTCGACCTTCACTGCCCACTTGGCCGGAATGTTGTAGCTTTCGTAGGGAATGGGAATCACTGGTGTCAGCACGAACAGATCGAGGAACGCTCCGAGGGGATTCACCTCCAACTCAATATAGTTTTTCTCGTCTCCATCGGGATCAATAAAGATCTCGACCACTTCCTCCTTCCAAAGATGCTCATCACGCTTCCTCATCGTGGCGGCGAGGTCGGTGTCCTCACATTCAAAAGCAAAATACAAATTCGAATCGTCCCAGAGCATTTTCGCTTCGACCTTGCTCGTAGCAGAGTCTGAACCGTCATTGGCTCGAAATGCTCCAGTGCTCTTCGCGGCTCGCCACGAAGGCTCATCAAATACTCCATCCACTTTGATTGGTCCCAATGTCCGCATCACCGTGTAGTGACTGATATCTGTGCTGGCGGGTCCGGCTACCGCTTGAGCTCGCCAATGAAACAGAGCTGACTGCGGCAGCCAAAACCCCGCACCAAGTCAAGCAGCATCGCCAATTGATTTTTCAATCTTTCTCTCACCCAACTGCTTGTCATTTCTTCAGCACCATCCGATCCAGCAGCTTGTGGAATCGCTCTTTTTCAGCAGGGCCGATCGCGGCGTCGGCCATCGTAGCGGTCGCCTGGCCGCCGCTTACAGTGATCTTTTCCTTGCGATACACGTCCTGGGTTTTCGCATCGCCTTGCTTGACATAACCGAGTTCTCCGAAGCCACTCTTGACGATCTTTTCAACAACGAAACCATCGGTGGTCTTGGTGTCGATAGTGATCTGACGATTCCAATAGTCGTCATCAGCAACCGCCCAATTGAAGTAAGAGAGAACCACTTCGACATCCTCTTCAGTCTTGTCCTGTTTGTACTTCTCTTTGTGGGTCAACTTCTCGGTCTTTTTTGCATCGAGCGCTTGATAAACCTGCACCATAAAATCGTCCTTAGGAGCTTTTGGAACCTCCGCGTCCTTCTTTTCCTCTTGTGGCGGTGCCTGTGGTGCTTGACCCTTTGCCTGGCCTGCAAGAACAGCGCTTCTGTCCAAGCTAACAGTCATAGCGACCAAAACCGCAGCAAAGGCCAACCTCTGGCAGCGAACCAATAGATGGTGGCGCATACAGATACCTCCTTAACGGTGAAAGACTTCCCTTGGTACTGGTTGACACGCCCAAATTGTTAGGCATGATGAAAGGTGATTGCCAGCATTATAGTCCTGCCACTAGGCCCTGCAACACATTTCATTTTTCAAACATCGAAATTGAGGAATTGGTTGAAGTGGCTCTCTTGAGACTCGGGCCATGTCTCATGTGTTCACGACACAGCACGTGGAGTTTTCCCAAGACGGATGCTAGATTGAAAGCTTGAAGTCAAACTGTTGAGAGGGGATCTGCATGTTTCGAAAATGGCTCTTGGTTTTTGTTGCAGTTTCGTCGTGGCCGGCAGTCCACCTCAGTGCGCAGGCCAAGGGCGCATACGACAAGGCGTTGGAGAGTGCTGTAGCCACGATGTACGCGATCGATTATGACCGAGCAGCCCAGCAGTTCGAAGAAGCCATTCGCATTGAGCCCAATAATCCCAGGGCCTATTTGTATCTGGCAACTAGCTACTGGATGAAGACTCTCTACAAGCAAGACAGCCTGCTAACAACAGCGTTTGGCCTGCCACCAGACCCTTACTCTCCATCGCCTACCACAGCCTTCCCTCCTGAGCTCCGCGATCAGTTTGGGGCCGCGATCCGGCGCATGAAGGAGAAGGCAAACGCCATCATCACCCAACAACCTAACAACCCGGAGGGTCATTTTTGGCTGGGGATGGCAGAAGGTAGCGAGAGTGTATTCATCGCTTCGGTTGACAAGAAGTATCTGGCCGCCAAAGGGCCTGCCGACCGTTCCTTCGATGGTATGGAGAAAGCCGCCAAGCTTGACCCCAACTTCAAGGACCCATACTTCTCAATGGGAATGCACATGCATCTGCTTGGCACGCGCGGCTTTTTCACCCGCATGCTGCTCAAGATGATGGGATATCGGGTCTCGAAGGAGGAGGGACGGAAATACGTCGAGCTCGCGGCAAATGAAGGGCGCTACGTAGCCGACGATGCGCGCCTGGGTCTGGTGCTCTGTCACATTCGAGAGGAGAACTGGAAACAAGCCTTGTCAACCGCTCAACAAGTGATGCAGAAGTATCCCCAGGATTCCCTGCTGGCGCTCGTGATCGGCCGCATCCAAAGCGCCCTCGGAGAACATCAGGAAGCTGCAAAGACCTTCAGATTGATTGCAAAGCGCATCAAGGAAAAGCACAGGGGCTACGCCGTGATGTCGCCTGGTGAAATTCGGTTGCGGCTGGCGCTGGCTCTGATGGGAAGCGGGCAAACAAACGAGGCAGTGGCCGAGGCTGAGCAGGCCACCCAGGATACCAATGCCATTCCTCTAGTCAAGGCCGCCGCCCACCTCACGCTGGGACAGGCACGCGACCTCCTCAAGAATCGGACGGGCGCAGTCGCAGCTTACCAAGCAACTCTGGCCCTCAGTCCTGTCACTCCCAGTCACGACAAAGCGCGCCAGTTCTTGAACCACCCCTACGACGGCAAGGTTCCGCCAGGATAATCGAGCTGCGAATGTCGAAGTTCGAATGACTGGATCCCGCTTGCCAGGAAAAGCACTCAGGACCCACGGAACACTCACGCTCCGCAACAGTCGAGCTTCTTCATTCGTACTTCGACGTTCGAACTTTGTCACTCCTCCTCCAAACCGTACTCCTTGATCTTGCTGAGCAGCGTTTTGTACCCGACAGAAAGAGTCTCGGCGGTCTTTGTCTTGTTCCATTTCGCCTGCCTCAATGCTTGGGAGATCTTGGCCGTTTCGACCAGCACGATCGCCCGCAAACTCGCTTCAGAGAGAGTCCCAGAAAGATCGAACCCTTCCGGGACTTCCGACGTTGGTTGCGGCTGCCGAAAAGCAAGGTTCAGATCCTCTGGGAAAATCTCGGTCCCTTCACACATGATCACGGCTCTTTCCATACAGTTCTGCAACTCTCGGACATTGCCGGGCCATCGATAACTTTCGATAAGCCTGAGGGCCGATTCCGACAACACAAGGTCCTCCTTGTTAAACTCGCGTCCAAACCGTTTCAAGAAATGGCGCGCCAGCAGTCGCAAATCTGCGTGACGCTCGCGCAAAGGCGGAATCGTTACGGGTACCACCGAAAGCCGGAAGAACAGGTCCTCGCGAAAGCGCTTCTGCTGCACCGCCTCCTGCAGGTCCCTGTTGGTGGCAGCCACAATGCGAACGTCGGCTTCCTGAGTCTGCACACTACCAATCCGCTCAAATATCTTGGTTTCCAGCACACGCAGGATCTTCGCCTGAACTTGAAGGGGCAACTCGCCGATCTCGTCCAGAAACAGCGTCCCTCGGTGAGCCAGTTCAAATTTGCCCATACGGCGTGAATCAGCGCCAGTGTAGGCCCCTTTCTCATGACCGAAGAGCTCGTTCTCAATCAGCGTTTCAGGAATGGCGGCACAGTTCACCGCAACAAAAGGATGCTTTGCTCTTGCACTGAGCTGGTGGATCGCCCGGGCAAACAGCTCCTTGCCGGTTCCGGACTCGCCCTGAATGAGCACCGTGGCCTCGGTAGGCGCCACTTTCTGGATTTCCCGCTCGATGCTCTTGATGCCGTCGTCTTCACTAATGATTTCGGGGAACCCATAGGCCTGCTGAAACGCCTCCCGCAGCAGGATGTTCTCGCGGACCATTCTTTCCCGTTCGAGGGCTCTCTCGATAAGCAAGCGAAGGTGATCCAGATCCAGCGGCTTTTGAATGAAGTCAAATGCCCCGTTCTTCATCGCCGACACGGCCTCTTCGATAGTTCCGTAGGCCGTCATCACGATAACCGGGATGGTATCGTCCTGCTCTTGGCTATAGGCCAATATCTCCAAGCCTGAGCCCTTGGGCAAACGAAGGTCGGTCAAAATCAGAGAATATCTTCTTTGTTTGATCTTCGCCTGGGCCTGTAGTCCGTCTTCTGCGGTATCAACCACGAATCCCATTCTTTCGACAGCAGCAGTGAGCATCTGCCGCAGGGTTTCTTTGTCTTCAACAATCAGAATGTGCATTGGGTTGTTGAAAGCCTAGTCGGTAACGAATCGTAACATGTTCCGCAAGTGAGCAGGCGAACGATCCAAACCTACGGACGCTCACCGTCACCAGTCAAATAATTCTTAAGATGGCACTTACTAATGCGGTGCTCCTCTTAGCCTCGACTGGACTCAACTTTGCTTATCGAAAGGCCGATAGGAACGGCAACAAAGAAACTGGCATTGGAGCCGAACGTCGATGCGGATTCAAGACAATAAACAAACAGGATTCTCGCTTTTGGAATTGGTCATCGCCATGGGCGTTATCGTCGCTATGGGCGCCGCGGTTATCCCGAATATCAACACTTCCATTCAGAACTATCGTCTTTCCGCCTCGGCCCAAGAGATTGCCAGCCAAGTGCAATCGGCTCGGCTGCGAGCCGTGCGCGGCAACGCAATGTGCACTTTCCTGATGAGCGCCTCTGGCCGGCAGTTTGGCATTGACGTGGATGGCGACGGCAATATTTCAGGCAGCGCCGATGTGGTTCTGGGCTTGAACACAAATGTGAGTTTCTCTGATCTAAGCACGCCGCCCGTCACCAACGCCGCGACCCTCAGCAACGGCACGAAGACGGGAATCGGGTTCACGCCGCGCGGCACCCTGACCGCCGTCGCCTCGAGTGGGCTTCCTGACTACAACCCAGCCAACCTGGCAGCCAGCGGTTATGCCATTTACTTGTCGAACACACAGAACCATTTCGCGGCGGTCACAGTCAGCCCACTTGGGCGGGTCCGAGCTTGGACAGCAACTTCAGCCAACGGAGCAACCTGGAAATGAGCACCTTCCGCAAACGAAACACGAGTTTGGAGTTCAGGAAGTCCATCATGACTAGATTCTTCTGCAACACGACCTCCAGAGCCGGCGAGCGAGGTTTCTCTCTAATCGAACTGATGATTGCCTGCTTCATTCTCGGCATTGGTGTTCTGTCAGTCACTACCATGATCGGTACTTCGATATCGAGAAATCTCTCGTCTAAGAACGACACGGTAGCGATGGCGGCGGCGGAGCAGGTGATGGAGGAGCTCAAGACCACATCTTTTGCGAGCCTCACAGTTGGCGGGAGCACGCTTCAGTCGGACGGCCGACTGCTCTTTCAGAACCCGTCGGACGGATCGGCTTACGCCACGGTGAACGGCTACTTCCGAAACATCACGCTCGCAAACTCCGACGAAGCCGGCCAATCGGTGACCTATCAGGTACGCTGGAACATTGCCGCGGCTTTCAACGACGGCACGAACCGGTTGCTCAGAATCACCATCGGCGCCCGCCGCGTGCCCAGCAACCAGCGCCTGCCTCCGGTGCAGCTGGTATTCACCAAGGCCGAGTAGCCACTAAGACGAGGGATACGGATGCAAACCCAACGCGCACTACCAATACATGGCGGATTCTCACTGCTGGAACTGCTGATCGTGCTGGCCGTCTTTAGTTTTATCGTGGGCGGCATTTTCAGCAACCTTACCCAAAGCCAGACGCGATATCAGTTTGAGCAAGAAGTTGCAGAAGTGCAACAGACAGCCAGAAACGCCGTCGACATCATGGAGCGGGAAATCAAGCTTTCCGGTTTTCCGATAGCCAGCTACTACGACAGCGCCCTGAACTGGACCAGCGCCAATAGCGAACGCGTTGCCGCAGGCTTCATTACCCTGGGTGCAACCAACCTCGTGTTTGAAGCGGATCTAGTGGAGGACGGCATTGTCGATCGGGTGGAGTATCGTCTCAACGGCACGACGCTGGAACGCAGCGCCCGGGACAAGACGGCCGGGGGTGGCGCGCCGGCGGCCGTTTACCAGACGCTCGCCACGAACGTGACGGGATTGACTTTCAGCTATCTGAATTCCAGTGGAAGCACGACGACTGTTCCGGTCGGACGTCCGCAGTGTGGATATTCTGTTTAATATCAACACAACCAACGTGGACCCGCAGAACCGCAATCGCCGAACGATTACCGTTCAAACTCGTGCATCGGTTCGAAACTAGTGCAAGCAAGGGGACAACTATGAACAGCACCCGAAACTAGGATGAAACAAGAGTCTGGCCGACGGCAGGATGAGCGTGGCATCGCTTTGATGGTCGCCATGTTTGCCCTGCTGATCCTGACGCTGATTGGGCTAGCCATGTTGACTCGCGCCACCACGGAAGTTCTGATCAACGACAACTTCAAGCGTTCCAAGTCTACCTTTCTAGCTGCAGAGGCCGGGACGGAGGAAGCACGTTTCCGGCTCACCTCTGCCGCCGCGCCAATCGCATCGACACTCTTGTTTCCCTGACGATGGCACGGAATTCGACCAAGGTGGTCTACATTCGCGCCAACACGTCCATCGTACCAACCGACCAGAGCTCTTCGAATCTTTATCGCGACTCCGAGTACGCAACCGTTCGAACGCGGAACTCCAGCGGTTCGCAAACCAGCACCACGTCGACGTTGTACGGTAATGCGGCCACCTATCGCACCAGCATCATGACAGGCACAATCCCCTATTCGTGGGTGAAGATCACGCGCAAGACCGAGACTCTGGCCGGCCAGAACGTTGACGCCCTGGGGACAAACCAAAATTTCCCGGTATTCTACGGCCCGTTGAACATTAACGGGAAGATTTCGCAGTACGTGAGAGACGCAGTCAACGCGCTCACGCATGACCTTGCATATTCCAATCCCGTTTACCTGATTACGACGATGTCGCTCGATGCGACCGGCGCCCAGCGCAAGATTCAGACTGAACTCGTCGTCATGCCGCCGATTGAAGCGAACGCAGCGATCGACTCGTATCAGAACGTCGATTTTCAAGGCAATTTGGACATCGACGGACACGATGAGTGCCACCCCGGGGATGATAACTACTCGGTTTACGGGGTCAGCTCGGCTGGAACCGTGGACAACACCAACGGCTCCCAGGAAGTGGACGGTCGAGATCCACCGCCGCCCGCCCTACCGGGCAGCGATTCAACGTGCCCGGGCTGTCCGTTTAATCATGACGTGCCAGCCTTGATTGACAGGTTGAAGAAACACCCAATTTTCCAGCCCGTCACTACCACGGGAACCGGAGTTAGCTGTTCAGGATCGCCTCTCAGTTGTTCCGGTTCGGATGCCCAACTGGGAACGCCCCCCTCCACACCCGGAGGCTTAGGCGGAACCCCGAAGTACTACTATTCGCCGGGCGACTTGCACCTGTCTGGCAACGGTTCTATCGGATATGGAATCCTCGTCGTCGACGGCGACGTCGAATTCCACGGTGGCATCTACTTCGAAGGTATCATCATTGCGAAAGGCACCTTCAATTTTACGGGCGGCGCCTCCGATTCCATCAATATTCGCGGCGCCGTCATCGCCGGTGACAGCGTTAACGATACGACGACCGATATCGGCGGCAGCATTGATGTCCAATACAATTCCTGCTCCATTGCCAACCTCTTTACGCAAATGCCGATGACCAGACTGACCTTTAAGGACAGGGCGTTATATTAGGCACGGCACAGAGTGTTCTTGATTTTTCCGCATCCTGGCGATCCGGTATTCGGAGGCAGTTTGACGACCATGAAGCAAGCTAGCTCAGGAGGGTTCGTGAATAAGAGTAACTTTATCCTTGTGGGAAAAATCACGCGCTGGACAGGCTTGCTTATCTTTGTGTTGGCCGCTGATGCTGCGTTTGCCCAAGTTGAACCAACAAAACCTGCCAAAGCAAAGCGCGTCTTTACCAACGACGATCTGAGCAGATTCGGCGAGAAATATGGCTCCGACACACCACCCAAACAGGTCTCCACGCCAAAGGGCACACCCAACGCCGGAAAATCCGACAAGCCGGCTTCTGAACCCAAAGCCACCGCGGGCGAGGAGGGGTCCAAATGGGCTGGGAAGCTGAAAGAAGCAGAAACCGCTTTGGAAAAAGCGAAAGCAGACCAGGTGAAATACAGCGGAGCTTTGCAGAGATTCGAGCAGAAACGCCGCGATGCACAAACTGATTTTCAGAAAACCGTGACCGAAAATCAGATCAACGACTCGCAAAACAACCTCAACCGCGCCACAGAGGAAGTCAAACAGGCGGAAGAGAATAAGGCCAAACTGCTGGCTGAAGGGGAGCACAAGGGATTCAAGCCTGGCGATTTGCGGGAAAGCCCGGAAACGCAAGCACAACAGAAGTGATTCTCCCAGTGGCGATTCGACCGCAGTTCAACTCTTGAAATCCGCTTTCATTGGCGTTCATACGCAGCCATCTTACCAAGATCCTTTTGGCTTGGGACTTGATTGGATGCCTTTGGATGGCCGCGAAGGCCAGAGTGTGGTATGGCCTGAATGAAAGGGGAACTCGGCAGATTGCCGCATCTGATCGACAACAAATTCAAGATTACTTCCAAGTCTGCGCCGTCTTGCTCCAGCGATAGATTTTCAGCCGACTTGCCATATTGAAGGTTAACGCAGACGCGTCGCCTGCGCTGTTCTGCAGATAGATCGTTCCCAGCCCGCTGTTCACCTTTCCCGCCGGATTGAAAGTCAATCGATCCCCGCCGAAGGTTATCGGATCTGAAACGCTGCCACTGGGATTCGCAGGTGGCCCGAGCAAGCTTGCGCCGGTAAAGAGGACTTGGCGTGGCAACGAATAACTGCCCAAGGATCGTTCTCCAGAATCCTTCGCGCCATTGCTGTTCTTGTCTTCAAAAATCTCGTACGACGATGCGCCCACGTAAAACTGAGCCACCGCGTTGTACCTTCTGGAGATCGCAGAGTAGCGGGCAACTTCCAGATTGGATGACATCACCTGAGTCGCCGAGTCCAGCGCATACAATTGCCAATAGCGGCCGATGCGTGGAAACGCCACTGCGCTCAGAGTCAGGATGATAGCGATTGCCGCCACAATTTCGAGCAGCCCCAGTCCCGAATTCTCGTTCGTTACTTTGCAATTCATGGCAATTTCCTTGTGATTTAGTTTGACAATCCTATCGATTCTCCTAACATTGGAACAAGCTTTTTCCTCAATCTAGTTGCAGTTGATTGTCAGCTCTCTACATTCGTCGTCCCGCGTTCGGACCGTTTTATGGGATACAGCGCTGAGTCCAGCCTCCGTGGTGTCACTGGCCATGGGAAGTCAGCCCCGCTACCGGATCGCTCGTACCTGGAGCGCGGATTTACTTTGGTCGAGATGCTCATCGCTTCTCTGGTATTCACCGTTGCCATCGTGTCGTTGATGTCGATGGTGTTGTTTGCGCTGGCAGCACGCTATTCGTCGCGCATTGATTCCGCGGCGCTGAAGCTTTCGCAGCAGAAGCTGGAAGAGCTCAAAGTCGCACTCCCTGGAGCATGCTGCGCTCTCCATTTCAGGGAACCCTCTAGATCCCAGCGGGAAGATTGACTTCGCTGCGGCAGCCGACCCTCAGGCGACCGTCATGAAGCAACTCGTGTTGAATACCGCGCGCAATACTGCGCTGAATTTCGAGACGCGCTGGAACATTACGACTTCCGGATTCCGCAAAATCATCACTGTTGCCACGCGTAAAACCGGAGGTTCTCCCTCTGGTGTTGAACCTGTAAACCTCAAGGTTGTCCTTGCTCCCTGAACCGCGTGATGAGAGAAGGTATGCAATCGATTCGGAATCGCGCAAGCCTGTCGGGCTTCACCTTGGTGGAACTCCTGATCGTTCTGGCCATCTTTGGTCTGCTGATGGGCATGATCTTCTCGTCATTGAGCGAAAGTCAGAACGCCTCGGCCATCGCCCGCGACGAAAGTGAGATGAATCAGAATCTGCAGGATGTTTTTAGTTTGATGACAACTGAAATGCGTACGATTGGATTTCCACCGGCCGGTTACTACGACCAGAGCTTCCTGCGAGATCCGGGCTCTCCGAAAAACCTCGTGGCACAGGGATTGGTCGAAGCGACCAGCACCGTGTTGAAGTTTCAAGGAGATATCAACAGCGACAAGACCGTGGACTATGTTCACTACTATCTGAGTGGCAGTGCTGCGCCGTATTCACTTCACCGTTTCGCCGGCAGCATCAACCCGGATGGTTCGCTGCCTGGAGGCTCGGCCCAGAAGCTCTCGGAGCAGCTGGAAGGTTTGCTGTTTCGATACTTTGATCGTTCCGGCAACGAGACGGCCGATCTTCAGGAGATTTCCACTATTGAGCTAAGCGTCTCTATGCGCACCAAGAATGTCGACCCTCAAACCGGGATTTACCGCACTCTGAATGAATCTACCCGCATTCATCCCCAGAATTTGTGAGGACAGAGGACACAAGAATGGTTCGAATGATTTGTCGTCAATCGTCCGAAAGAGGAATTGCTTTGGCTGCCTCGCTGCTGGCCCTGTCGATGCTCACGCTGATCGGGCTCTCGATGACTTTCGTCAGCTCCACGGAAGTCTTGGTGAATCAGAATAATCGGATGCGCCTCGTGAACCTGTATCTGGCTGAATCCGCCACCGAGGAAGCGCGAGATCGCATTCGGAGTTTGATTGCGTCAAACCAGCTTTCGCTTTCAGATTCGTTGAAAGTAGTCTACATCGTTGGAGATTCGTCGATCAATCCAACCGCTGGCAACGTCGACTCCAACCCCTACTTTGACCCGGACTATTCGTCATCGCTGTCTGTTTCAATCATCAACTCCGACCTCAGCGCCATCGGATCTGCTTGGGTGAAGATCTGGCAGAAGACGGAGGCCCGCGCAGCGTATTCTCTGACGAATGCCTCTAGTAACACGAGTGACCCCGTCTACTATGGCGTTGATCGGATTCAACCCAACGCCTTGCTTACTCAGTATGTGAATGCCGGCTCGAACGTTGCGAGCCATGCAGGTTCGCCTGTTTACCTTGTTACGGCCCTTGCCAGCAACAGCAGTGGCTACAAGCAGCGTGTGGTAGCGGACATTGCGGCGATTCCCTCCCCGCCTCTGAACGCAGCACTCTTTTCGAAGGACCCAATTCAAGTGCTTGGATCGGGAGTGCTGGTGGAAGGCAACGATCAAAGTGAAGAAACACCCGTTAATTTGAATGGGCTCGAGTCGCAAGGCTCGATTACAGGAACCTTGGCAGGCGTGAACGGCACACCGATGGCTGACAGACCACTCTCCAGCTATTCTTACAACATGAGCAGCCTGATGAAGGCATTGAAGCCTCCATTCACCAAGGAGATCGAACACGTGGTCCCCGGAATCACGATCCTGTCGGATGGAACCTATGTTGGAACCGGACTGAGCCTTGGACAGATTCCCGGTAGTGGCGACGTTTCACAGTCAACTTATGTTGACGGACCGCTGAACATCTCGGATTCCAGCGGCCGGGGAATTCTAGTGATCAATGGAGACCTTTCGGTGACCGGTAGCTTTACCTTCTTCGGGTTGATCATCGTCAAAGGCAAGATTCACCTGAATGGAGGAGAGTTGGAAGGGATTAGGATCTATGGTGCGCTGATAGCGAGTTCCGACCTGGGCAGCTCTCAGTCAATTCTTGATGGCGTGGTGCAGATTAGGAATGATTCCAGCGTGATCAGGACACAATTCAACCTCTTGCAGTATGCCCGGCTCGCGTTTCGCGAGATCTGATACTTTCGTAGCAGACCGGTTTCCCGCTTCAAGGATTCATCAGCTCGACAAGAACCTCGCCGATGAATTGAAATTATTTCATCGTTCCCTTTCTCGTCGTCGTGCCGGTGTTCCTTCGAGTTCCGTCCTCAGAGATAGACGTTCACGCAGGTTCCTTCTCCAGGCTTTGACTCAACCTCAATTCTTCCATCGTGCATCAGCACGATCTTTTGGACGATCGCCAGACCCATACCGGAGCCGCTGCTCTTGCTCGTAAAGAATGGAATGAAGATACGGGGCAGGTCTTCTGAAGCAATGCCACAACCATTGTCACTGACCTTCAAGAGTGTCGTGTGCGACCGATCACCGACCAGATCCAGCAGCACACATGAAACCTGTCCACCCTTCGCACCGGAATCAATCGACTCGGAGGCGTTTAGCAGCAAGTTGTTGAAGGCGCTTCGTAGCAACGACTCGTCGCCAGCATAAACGCGTGCGTTGCCTTCGAACGAAAACTCTACGTGATGAAAACGAGCATCCCTACGAATTTCGTCGACGCTATCTCTGAGCAATTGACCAAGATTCAGGGGCTGCCGATTCAACTGCTGGGGCTTGGCAAAGTTAAGAAACTTGTTGATGGTGCTCGTCAGCTGCGACGTCTCTTTGCGAATCATCTTTAGGCTGTTGTCAACCGCCGGCGGCAACGAATCGTTTCCCACCAATTGAACATAGCCACTAATCGTTGCAAGAGAGTTCTTGAACTCATGCGCAATCCCAGCCGACATCTCCCCCAGAAAGGCCAACCCTTCCTTGAGTCGCACCTGTTTCTGCAGGGCGACCAATTCTGTAAGATCGCTGATCAGGCAGACGACTCCCGAGATCTCATCTTTTGCGGACTTGATCGGCGACATGCTAATGCCAAGGGTCTTGTGTTGGTTTCCGACGAGTGCCGCCTCGATCTCCACGCGATGAAAGCGTTGCCCTGTCTGCAAGCAACTTTCAACCATGGGTACAAACGTGCCGGGCGATGGCAACACTTCGGTAAACAGCATCTTTTCAAACAGCTTCCGTTGCAGAATCTCCTTCGCCGCCGGATTAGAACTGCTGACAATGCCGCTGCGGTCGATGGTGATCAGCCCAGTCGGCATATTGCGCGTAATGTTTTCATTGATGCTCTGGCTGAGGTCCGCCCGTTCTTTCTCCAGTCGCCGCAGACGTTCCAACTCTCGTTCCTGTTCCTTCTGCTGCTGGATCACACCCTGAAAGGTCGCCAACATAAATTGCTGGTCGTTTGGGGAGCTGCCTGTGCGCGGTGCATCGTCTTTTGCGCCGCGTCTAACCGAGGTTCTCCTCAAGATGCGCAGAAGCACCATAATCACAAGGATGCCAAGCACGATTCCACAGCCAACGACCAGCCAGTTGGCAGTTTGTAGAAGCCGGTCATTCACAGTCTAGTCTCAATGGATTCAAGAGCGTCGCGCAGCCCTTATCGAAGGCACAAGGGCGGGACGCAGGCCTGACTAGAGGATGGAAACGCTGCTCCACAATCTCAGAGCCCGCGGAACAAACTGGTGTATTGACCAATCATTTGTGCACCCCGCAAGCCGGCGATGATCGCTGCAACCCCGAGGAAGGAGCCAAAGGGCAGTTCATATTGATTGTCCTTTCCTGCAAACTTGATGTACGCAAGCCCAACCACCGCACCCATAAAGGATCCCAACATGATCGTCAATAACGCCAACCTGACACCCAGAAACGCACCCACCATCCCCATCAGCTTGATGTCACCGAACCCCAGTCCCTCGATCTTCCGAACTCGGTAATAGATCTCTGCGACGGCCCAAAGAAACCCGCCGCATACCAAAGCCCCAATCAATGAATCGCAGAAAGAGAGCAGAATCGGATGATCGATCCGAAATCCCACCAGTCCGGAAAGAAACTTGGCTGTACCGTCCTCAACTGGCGCGAGCAAGCTGAAAAGCAATCCGACGACAGCTCCGCGCAGCGTAATGACGTCAGGAAGAATTCGATGATGGAGATCGATGAAAATAAGGACGATGATTCCCGAGAAGAAAACTAGCAGAACAACCGTTTTCAACTGGAACCCAACGACCGCGTATGTCGTCCAGAAGGTGAGCGCCGTCAGCACTTCAACAGCCGGGTACTGCCAGGAGATCGGTTCCTTGCAAGAACGGCACTTGCCGCGCAACAACAAATAGCTGACCACCGGAATGTTGTCATACGGCTTGATGGCTTTGTCACATTTCGGACAGCGCGAGTTCGGAAGCACGACCGATTCTTCAGCCGGAAGCCGGGCGATGCAGACATTCAGAAAACTACCGATGATCAGGCCGAGAAGGATAACGAAAACATCGGGCAGCAATATCGCGACTTGGATCGGCACAGGTTCTAGACTGGAGATTTCGGATGTTTGATAAGCCTAGTGGAACGGGGTTCCTCAAGGAGCGGAGAATCAGCCAGGCTCAACGGATTCCCGCCGACCAGAAATGACCCGCATCTGCGCAGTCGCTACGCCGATCCCATTGACAAGGCTATGCTTCTTTTGTCCCATTTGTCGCCAACAAAACTGCAGCTCGCTTTCAGCCGCGGTCAACCCATTCATCGAAATCGCGCTTACAAGACATTAGCGTAGACTTCACGGGTCGCTTCAACCATCCGCGCGACTGAAAACCTCTGCAGGGCAGTCTTGGCTGCTGCATCTGCCAGATTACGGCTTCTCTGCGGTGACTGGAGTGCGCCCAACACACTCTGCACGATCGAGGCAACGTCGCCAGAATTGAACAAGTATCCGGTGACGCCATCCTGAACGATCTCTGGGATGCCTCCCGTTCGACTTGCGCAGATCGGAACCCCGCAAGTCATTGCAATCAGGAGGCTCGATCCCAGGCCTTCTTGGAGAGAGGGAAACACAAATACATCCAACGCGGGCAGTACCGATGCTAGGTCCGGGACGAATCCGGGGAAAATTACCTTCTCTTCCAGACTGAGTTGTTCGACCAGCAGTCGATACCTATCCCTGAGTTCACCATCACCGATGAGGACCAGCGTCGCGTCCGGCATGACCTGGCTGATGCGAGCAAACGCATGAATCAGAGATTCGTGCCCTTTCTCCGCAACAAAATGCCCAGCGCATCCGATGAGGCAACTATTGGTTGCAACGCCCAAGCTCCTCCGCGAGTCTGATCTCTGAACGACTCTGTTCAAGTCGAACCCATCATAAACCACATCGATTCTGCATTCCTCCACTCCAGATGCAACAAGCAACTCGCGCACGTATTTGGAGACGGCCACGATTCTTCGCGCGACAGACCGGTACTTCACTGCGGTTAGGAGATTCCTTTTCAACGGAAATGCAACTCGTCTCGCGGCGATGATGCGACTCCGAGTGCCCATCGCCCACGTTAGTGCCGAGAGTCCCAGGGTTCGCGCGTCGTGAGCGTGAACAATCTCGGGATTGAATCGCGCGATCAACTGTCGCAGCTGCAGAGCCGAAGCCAGATCGCTTTCAGATCGAAATGGCAAGGTCGTCAGTGGAAGCTTTGCTCCTGCCGCTGTCTGCTCTAAGGCGCTCCCGCGCCGCAAAACTAGATGCTGTTCAACCCCGGCGCAGGCGAGTCCAATAGCCAAGTGGAGAACTTGTTGCTGCCCTCCACGGAACGCCATTCCTGAGTCCAGGTGCAGCACTTTCATCTAGGGCTGTGATTGGATCGACCGGAGGTAGAAGATGTCGTCGTTGAAGAAAACCTCTTGCTCTTTCCTTGCTCGGGGTTCTTGCATGCATGAGGCAAAGGAGCTCATCAGTGGCGCTGTTCCAGTTCCCAAAGCTTGGCGTACTTCACGAGATTGTAGTAGGAGGCGAAACAGGCAATCACAAGACCTTGCACCCCATCTCTGAATCCCTGTTTCAGCCAATAGGTTTTGACGAATGCCGTAATGGCCGAACCCAGGAGCTGAGCCCACCCGCTGCGCTTCTGCTGCTGCCAGAGGTCTTCTGCAGCCAGGGTTGTGTAACGATCGAGCGTCCGGAGATGTTCAGAGATCGACTCGCAACTGTAGTGGAGTAGATCTCCAGGCAAGCGTGCAATCGCACCATCGATGAGCAATGCCTCATGAACGAACCGACCTTCCCATCGCGCTCTGCTTTTCTGGAAAAGACGTACCTTGTGATCAGGGTACCAGCCTGAGTGTTCAATCCATCGCCCCAAGTAATAAGCCTTCCGAGGAAACTCGAAAGCGACCGCCTGCGTCGTGTTCTGCTTTGCAAGCAGGATATCTTGACGAAGTGAGGAACTCAGACACTCGTCCGCGTCAAGGCTGAGAATCCAATCATGCTGGGTGAGTGAAGATGCGAAATTCTTCTGGTCTGCGTAGTTTGTCCATTCGTGGAGAAAGGTCTTGGCGCCGGCTTCGGCCGCGATCTTCAGCGTGGCATCCTGGCTGCCGGAGTCCACGACAACTATTTCGTCGGCGATCCCTTGCAGCGATTCCAAACATTGTCGAATATGGCGCTCCTCATTCAGCGTGATAACCGTCGCGGAGATCTTCATGCAGTGAAAGGGACAAAAAAAGGCCGCCTCAGTAGTCTGAGACGGCCTTAAACCTAGCATATGGCATCGTGAGTGCAAAGTGCGGTGAGCGCTGACTCGTCCGCTGGCTGCACGGCAGGCTGTATTGTCGGTTACGGTGTTGCCTTCGCCTGGCTTGGTGTTCCGGGGATTCGTTTCGGACTTTGGAGGTTGCCAGACAGTGCATCCTCGACCCGGATGCTCTGTACCTCAAGCGTTTTTCCCACAGCGCGGTCAAGATTGTTCTTTGCTTTCGTGAAGTCCACCAACGCACGGACCTCGTTTGATTGCGCTACCGCCAGATTGCGCTGCTCTTCCAACACGAATCGAATCGTTGATGTACCCAATTGAAACTTCTTCTGTTCAGCGTCAAGATTGCGCTCTGCCAGCTCGCGCGATTTCGAGGCTGCCTCAATTCGGGCACGGTTCATCTCGAGCTCGGTATGCGCGTTGCGAACCTCCAGTGCGATCAGCTGTTCCAGGGCCGACAGCCGCTTCTCGGCTTGATACTTGGAAAAATTCGCACGCGCATAATCAGCCTTCGCTGCTCGGTTGGTGATTGGAATTTCCAAGGTGATCGAAGCGCTGTAGTTTGGGAAGTCGCCGCTGAAGAGGGTCGCCAAGTTGTCGCTCAAACCGGACTCGAGGCCCGGAACAAACGAGCCGTCCGGCAGAAACGTCCGGCTCTGGCCAGCAAGAGCGTTACTCCCGTATGTCAGGTCTAGAGTGGCGCTCGGCAATAACTGATTACGAAAATACTTCACGTTGATTTCCTGATTCTCCAAATCCTTCTTCAGCTGTTTGATTTCAGGCCTCGCCTCGATAGCATAACTGACGGCTTGAGCAAGATCGAAATCTTTGAAGTCAGAAGGGGACAGAGTCTTGTCGGTTGGATCAATCGCCACGGTGATTTTGGAAAGGTCACTGAACGAACTGACATACTTCTTCATCTGGTCATCATACTGTTCCAGCAGAAACTGTGCTCGAATCAACTCCTCCTTGCGGTTAGCGATTTCCGATTCTGACTTGACGACTTCGATGGGGGCCAGCGTGCCGATCTCCACTTGACGCTTGTTGTCTTCGTTGGTCTTGGTTGCAAGATCCAGCGAGCGCTGTTTCACCTTGATGTCTTCACGCGCAAATACCATATTCCAGTACAGCGTTTGAACCTGGTTAACCAAGGCAATCAATCGTTGAGCGAACACATATCCGCTGATATCCCGGTTATTGCGAGCGATGAGAATGGGCCGCTTATTCGGCAGCAAACCGAAGTTTTTGAGCAGAGGCTGTGACACCGTGGCGGTTAAGGAAGAGCTCAAGAACGGATTCAGCAGGTTCCGGATGTTGTTACTCGACTGACGAAAATTCGTGTAGGCAATTGTGTACTTGGTTCCAGTCTGAAAAAGCTGACTGAAGTTGAAGTTCATGTTCTCATTGAGGTTTCTCAGAGCAGCAACGCCACTGGTTACGATATTGGATTGGGGGTTCGTTGTACGGCCAGCCGTTAGCGTCATGCCAAACTTCGGATCAAAGAGTGAGTATCCGCGCTCAATGTCATACTCTGCTAACCAGGGATCGTACCGGTCGGCCACGACATCCAGATTGTTTTCTAGAACCAGTCGAATGGCATCAGACTCCGTGAGTCCCATCTTGCCATCTTTCATCAGGCTGTTCAGGAAATCCGAAGCAGCTTTCTCCTGGTCCACGGTCCTGGGGCGTTTCACGTTGTCCTTGAACCAGCCCGGCAATGGAAACACCGACTGTCCGAATACGGACGGAACTTGTCCGAAAGTGAGAGCCAGTGCCAGCATAAACGCCACCCATCGGTGTAGCAGCCTGTCTGAGGCGGAACTTCCATGTCGAATCATTTGAAACTCCCTTATTGAGGAATCAGGACAAAAACCTTCTTTCAAGAGACACTTACGAATCTTGGGCGCCCAAGGTTTCAACAATTCCCAAGAAATTTCTGGGCTTTGCAGACAGACTTTGTGTTTTGGATCCCCTGAACAGTGGGTTGATGGCTCGTCTAATGATGCAAGACCAGCCCAATTAAGGCATGTACTGTGCCAGAGCCGTTCAGAGGGTGTCAAATTGATTTCTGGGATGAGCCGGTGTTAACATGCGCCGCGCCTGAGGCTTGAGGCGCAACCATTGGCGTTTGAGCTGCTCCGCTCATCTCTACCGCTAGATCTGAGACGACGATGAATCCAGCAGACATCGCTCGAATTTTCGAAGAGACGGGCGCCTTGCTTACCGGGCATTTCCTGCTGACTTCCGGGCTGCACAGCGAGAAGTACCTGCAGTGCGCCAAGGTCCTGCAATGGCCGCATCATGCCGAAGCTTGCGGGAGGGCTCTTGCGAGTCAGTTCGCCGCAGAGAAGCCTACTCTGGTGATTTCCCCAGCGATTGGCGGCATTGTGATTGGGCAGGAGGTGGGCCGGGCGCTCGGGTGTCGCACGATTTTTGCCGAGCGGGAAAATGGCGCTCTGCAGCTACGCCGGGGATTCAGCATCGAGCCGGGAGAACTAGCAGTCGTGGTGGAAGATGTCATCACAACTGGCGGGTCAACGCTGGAAACGATGGAAGTCGTGAAATCTCGTGGCGCGAAAGTTCTGGGAGCCCTGTCTGTGATCGATCGAAGCGGCGGGAAAGCCAGCCTGGGTACCCATTACCACAGCCTCTGGACCCTCAATATTCCTACGTTTGACGCTGAACATTGTCCGCTGTGCAAGGCGGGATCATCGCCGGTCAAGCCAGGCAGCCGCGCCGCCGTGAAGAGTTAGCTCTGCCGGGTATCCTTCAATGTCCCGCAACCTCCGCCTCGAAATTGCATATGACGGCACTCATTTTCATGGCTGGCAGATTCAACCTAATCTGGACACAATTCAGGGTCAACTGACGCGTGTGATTGAGCGGATTGTTCAGGCTCCCGTGCAAGTGCACGGTTCTGGGCGAACCGATGCGGGAGCCCACGCCTTAGCCCAAGTCTGCAGTTTTAAAACCGAGAGTCTCGTTCCGCTAACCAACCTCCGGAAGGCCATCAATTCGCTGCTTCCGCCAGCTATCCGGGTCAACAAGATTGAAGAGGCTTCAGAGAGTTTCCACGCCCGCTTTGACGCGCAGGGGAAGCACTATCGGTATCGGATTCTCGCTTCATCGGACTGTTCTCCATTCGACCACCGTTTCGTCCATCATGTTCCTCGTGAACTTGACTTTATTAAGCTAAGCCGCGCGGCAGAACTGCTTCTGGGCGAACATGATTTCTCCGCCTTCTGTGACTCTCAATCTGAAGTCGAATTCAAAGTACGCACGGTCACGAACTCGTTCTTTGTGTTTGACACCTCTAGGCATCTCATGGAATATAACGTCTGCGCTAACGGCTTTTTACATCATATGGTTAGGAACATTGTGGGAACGCTTCTAGAGGTTGGCAGAGGGAAGCTTCCCAGCGATGATGTTCTAGCTATTCTGCGTTCCAAGAACCGATCTAATGCCGGACATACGGCGCCTGCCAAAGGGCTTTTTCTGGTTTCGGTCCGCTATTAACCTCGCAGCTCTTCGCTCATGTCCGTCCTGATCCGGGAAATAAAAGCGAATTTCGAAGGCCACCTCAAGAAGGGATCTGTCGAGGAACAACTCTTTCAGCAGATTGACTTTCAGCGCATTCCGCGGCATGTGGCTATCATCATGGACGGCAACGGACGCTGGGCGCAGCAACGGCGCCTTCCCCGAGTTGCGGGCCACCGTGCCGGCATCCAGTCGGTGCGTGAAACCGTTGAGACGGCTGCGCGCTTGAAGATGCAGGTTCTAACGCTCTACGCTTTCTCAGTCGAGAATTGGAAGCGACCCGCCCGTGAAGTGGCTACCTTGATGGCTCTTCTCAAGGAGTTTCTCAAGAAGGAGTTGAAGACTCTTTTGAAAAATGACATCCGCTTTGAGACACTCGGCCGCGTAAGCGAACTGGACCCCAGTATTCAAAGAGAACTTGCCCTTGCCAAGACGAAAACCGCGGGGAACCACGGCCTTCTGTTCAATGTGGCCTTGAACTATGGGGGACGAGCAGAGCTGGTGGATGCGGTGAAGATCCTGCTGGATCGAAGGGCCAACAGCAATGGAAGCCCAGTGGAAGTCGACGAGGCTACGTTTGCTTCTTGCCTCTACACCGCCGGGCTACCTGATCCGGACCTGATGGTGAGAACAAGCGGCGAGCTTCGCATCAGTAATTTTCTTCTCTGGCAGATTGCCTACGCTGAAATCTGGGTGACCGATACACTCTGGCCCGACTTTCGCATGAGGGACTTCTTTCAAGCAATCGTTGCTTATCAGAAGAGGGATCGCCGCTACGGAGGCCTCTCCACTCAATGAAGCGTGTCCTCACGGCCCTGGTCCTGGTTCCCATTCTCATTGCGATTATCGGATACGCCCCGCCCTTTTACTTTTTCCTCCTGGTCTGCGCAGCATCTGTGCTGGCTCTTGAGGAGTATTTCTCATTGGCGACACAATCGGGCCTCGAAGTTTTTCGCATCGCAGGTCATGGCAGCTCGATACTGTTGGTGGCCAGCCTGTACGGCTCCCAGGGAAACGGTTGGGCGGCGATTATCGTCCTGGTGACTTCGTGCCTGCTGTTGTTCGCCCTCGGGCTGCGGCGAGGCACCAGTCTCTCCACGGTTTTGCCCGGTGTTGCAGCAACGGTCCTGGGCTTGCTTTACGTTTCTCTCACCCTAGGATTGCTGGTGGTTGTCCACTTATCTGCAACGACATTGGGACCCGGGAAAAATTGGATTTTCTTTCTCCTGCTGGTGGTCTGGTTCGGAGACACAGGTGCCTACTATGTGGGCCGTGCCTTGGGTAAGCACCCCCTCGCACCGCTCATCAGTCCCAAGAAGACCATCGAAGGAGCCGTGGGTGGAATCCTGGGAAACGTCTTGGCCGCGCTTGTTGGTAAGCAGATTTTCTTCCCCGATGCCCGCTTGCACCAGCTCCTCGCTCTCAGCATTGTGCTCGGCCTGGTGAGCCAGATTGGTGACCTCTCGGAATCGGCACTCAAGCGGGGCGCCGGAGTTAAAGATTCCTCCAACCTCCTGCCAGGGCATGGAGGAATGCTGGATCGAATCGACGGTGTGCTCTTTGCCAGCCCGGTGATGTTTGGCTACGTGCATTTTGTTCTCGGCAGATAGTAGCGAGCAACCCCAGACCGCCGAGGGTTGGGTCTCCATTTCAGACTGACCCCTCACCCGGCCTTCACGACCGCGTGAAGTCGTCTCAAGACTTCACCTTCGGTAACCCTCTCCCAATGGGAGGGGCCAGGGGGTGAGGGGTAAGCAAGTTAACAAACTTGACCGAAGTTTTGAACTTCATCGCCGCCTAGTGGCGCTAGCAGGTCATGAAGACACTCAGCATTCTCGGATCGACAGGTTCAATCGGCAGAAGCTGCCTCAAGGTCATCGAGGAACTCCCGCACGATTTCCGCGTGGTCGGTCTGGCTGCGGGCAGCAATACCGCCTTGCTGGCTCAGCAAATTGAGCAGTTTCACCCGCAAATTGTCTCAGTTTCAGACGTAGCTGCGAAGGAAGCTCTCAACGGTCGCTTGAAGCAACTCCCCTCGAGCCAGCGCCCCAAAATCCTGATTGATCTTGACGGACTGACTGCAGTCGCAACACACCCAGAAACCGATTTGGTGGTCAGTGCGATTGTGGGTGTCCACGGCCTGCTGCCGACGTTCGCGGCGATCGAGTGTGGCAAAACGATCGCACTCGCCAACAAGGAAATCATGGTGGTTGCGGGCGAACTGGTGACAGCCGCCGCCAAACGCAACCAGGTTGAGATTCTACCGGTTGACAGCGAACACAACGCCATCCATCAGTGCCTGCGAGCAGGCAAGCGGGAGGAAGTCCGGCAAGTCATTCTCACTGCTTCCGGAGGACCCTTTCGCAGTTATTCCGCTGCCATGCTGGAAAGCGTGACACCCGCCATGGCACTCAATCACCCAACCTGGCGGATGGGACATCGCATCACCATCGACTCGGCAACCATGATGAACAAAGGATTCGAAGTCTTGGAAGCCAAATGGTTGTTCGATCTGCCAATCGACAAGATCTCGGTTCTGATTCATCCGCAGTCAACCATCCACTCGATGGTCGAATACCGCGACGGCTCGGTCATCGCTCAAATGGGCGCCACTGACATGCGACATCCCATTCAGTACGCCCTGACCTTTCCCGATCGCCTCGCCAGTTCCCGGCCCAGCCTGGATTTTCGAACCGTGCAGAAACTCGAATTCATGCAGCCTGATTTCGATCAGTTTCCCTGTCTCGAGCTGGCTTATCAGGCAGCACGTAAGCTGGGAGCACAGCCCTGCGCCCTCAATGCCGCAGATGAGGTGGCTGTGCAGCAGTTTCTTGCGGGAGACATTCAGTTCGTGACCATTCCCAGGATTGTCCGAAAAATGTTGGATAGCTGCGGAGGCCAAAGCAACTTCTCGACCGTCTCAGAACTTCTACAGTATGATAGATCCGTGAGGGAGGAGACGAAGCTGCTCATCGAGCGGGACTACCGCTGAGGTTAAGGCAGAAAGACCACCGCAACTCATCGATGATGGGATTCGTTAGTTTTCCGATAAGTTGGAAGGAAGTAAGTTGCTCTTAGGAGACGCTGGATGCTTGATTTTGTTTCTTCACATATCTTAAGTGTCATCTTCGTTTTTGGCACTGTTGTCATCATTCATGAACTGGGTCATTTCGCCGTCGCTAAACTGCTTAAGATCCGCGTCGAAGCCTTTGCGGTTGGCTTTGGACCCACATTGTTCGGATTTCGCAAAGGGGAAACCGAGTACAAGGTATGCGCCATTCCTCTCGGCGGCTACGTCAAAATGACCGGCGAGAATCCTGGCGAAGATCTGACGGGAGGCATTGAAGAGTTCCTCTCGCGGCCCAAATGGCAGCGCTTCCTGGTGGCCGTGATGGGTCCGGTAATGAATATTCTGCTGGCCCTGTTCCTCTTTACCGGAATCTACTATTTCAAGTACGAGGAGCCTGCCGTTCTGCTCGAACCAGTCGTGGCCGGAATTGTCCAGTACGACTCTCCTGCGGAGAAAGCAGGAATTCTGCCTGGCGATGCCATCGTAGTGGTGAATGGCCGTCGAAATCCTCTCTGGGACGACTTCTTGCTGGATGTCTTGACCAGTGCAGAGCGCCCCATGGAGTTGGAGATTGTCCGCCAGGGGCAGACCATACACCAGACAGTGACACCCCAAGCGAAGGGCCGCGAGCGAACCGGCTATTTGGGAGTCTATCCGGCAACTCCGCCTTTTTCACTTGTTGTTGTGAAGCGCGTCTCGAAGGGAAAACCAGCGGAGGAAGCTGGAATTCTGCCAGGCGACAAGATCATTAAAGTGGGGAACGTTGACCTGAGCAAAGCCGGCAAGGATCTGCAAGAAACACTCAAGCGTAACACTGACCCGGTGGTGGAGCTAACCGTCCTTCGGAATGAGAAAGAGCTGACCGTTGAAGTCAAACCTTATAAAGAAGGCGATCGCCGCCTGATCGGCATCGAACTGGACGGCACTCAACGAATGATCACAAAGACGCTGACACTCGGCCAGGCTTTCAAGGAAGCCATCGACAAAAACATTCAGATCGTCAGCTCGATTTTCGACATTCTGCAGCGGCTGTTCAAACGTGAGGTTTCGGTCCGAATGCTGGAAGGACCCATTGGCATTGCGCGCCATTCGGGCATGGCCGCCGAAAGCGGGTTCTCGGATCTGCTGATGCTCATGGCCTTCATCAGCCTCAACCTCGGGATCATGAATCTTCTCCCAATACCGGTCCTGGACGGTGGAGTGATTGCGATTATCCTGCTGGAGACCCTTATCCGCCGCGACCTTACACTTCCCATTCGCGAGCGCATCACACAAGTCGGATTCGTGATGCTGATTCTGTTGGCGGTAGTCGTGACCTACAATGACATCATTCGCACACTGCCTGCGTCACTCGGCAAATACTTCCCCTAGCGAGTTTCTGGACTTCCCTGAAACTAAATCACCACCTAGAGTGTCATTCCCGCGAAAGCGGGAATCCAGCGTATTGGTGTGGAACCTCGCTTTCGCGGTAATGACAACACTGGCGTGCTTCACTACGAACATTCGTTTCATGATCAGTATCGAAGCCGCTTGAATCCCCTCACGGTGTCTGCCATTCTAGACCCAGAATCTCCTGGCGGCTCAAATCGCGGGCGACAATTAATGACCCATCGGGTGCCATCCCAAACCACAGGGCAAAAGAGACCACTTCATGAAGGGTCTCCGGTAGACTCACCACTCGCTGCAGCTTCCTGTCTGTGATGCCAATGCGATACTGGCCCTGCCGATTGTTGACCTTTGCACCAAAGTAGAGCGTCTCGCTATCTGACGACCACGAAGGATAACTCGCGTTGACACGCGCCAACTCCTGCCAATCCTCCTTCTCCCAATCGAACAGCATCAGTCGTTGCGAGTCCAGGGACATCGCGGCAAGGTAACGCCCATCGGGCGACCAACGGGGTGAGAATAACCCTTCCGATCCTGGCACCGTGCTGACCTGGCCGTTGTCAAAATCGTAGATGTGGATTGCTTTCGGCTGCGATTCATACGGCAGCGCAGTACGTCCGAAAGCCAGCTTCCTGCCATCCGCAGACCAACTCGGATCGGCCTCATTCCGCCCGTCACTCAGCAACTGCCTGAGTTTGGATCCGTCTGCCGAGACGGTGTAGACCTTTACCGGCAAACTCGCGGACTCGGCCCTGAAAGCCACTTGCGTTCCATCTGGCGACCAGCGTGGCAGATAAGCTCGCAAGGCCGGGGACGTTAGCCTGAGCCGCTCCGTTCCATCCACCCTGCATCGCCACAGCGCTCCATCGGGATAGCCCACAAACGCCAACCACTGCCCATCCTGCGAGAAGTCCAGCGACTCCGCCGAAATTCCTCCGAGACAGGGATCAAACTGGCCTGTTGCAGCGTTGTGCCGCAACAGCTCACTGCGCTGCTGGTCTGCCACCACCAGAATTCGCCGCCCATCGCGGGTTGGCACTGGGCTGCGGTAACCCACCGGCCCGCTGGTGAGCTGGACAGGTAATGGATCCCGCTTCCTGAGAAGATCCGATTTTTCTCTGATCGCAAAGATTTGGGATGACCAATTGCGCGTAGATTGAAACACAAAATACTCTCCGCCCGGCGTCCAGTTGCCGCAGCACTCCCACGACGGATTGTTCCAACCTGGCAACAGCGGCCGCAGGTTCTTTCCGGAACTCGCAACCTCCCAAAGCGCACTTGTCCGGTTCTGCGGATTGAGGATCGTGAATCGAAGGACCGATCCGTCGGGCGACCAACGAATCCACCGGACCACCCCGGTCGTTGACGTCAACACTCTTGGCTCACTTCCACTCCTATTTGCCAGATACAGATCGTAGCCCATGCCATAGGCGATCTGTTCGCCGTTGGGAGAGTAAGTGCCTGCATGACCCAGCACAGATCCGAGCCGCGACGCGGGCAGTCCTGCGTCCAGCGAAATTTTCCACAGTGGCCATTCGGATTGGGTGCCCACACGGGTACCAACAAGCAACTCGCGGCCGTCCGGCGAGATGTCTGCCAGCTGCAGATTATCGAGGGTAGTAGTGAGTAGCGTGGAATCCCCGCCAGAAACGGGCACCCTGGCAAGCGATTGATGTCCGCCTATCAGCTCGAGATAGTAGATGTCTCGGCCGTCGGTCACCAGAGGCCCAAACTTTGCCTTGCCTGAAGCACTGAGCGGCGCAAAGCGGGCAATGTAAGGAGGCGCAAATGGCGGCCTCAGCAGGTAGGCGATGTACAACGCGAGCAGGATGGCCAGGCTTCCCAGGAACGAAGCCTTGCGGTGCCAGGGCAGTCTCGAAGACTCTTTCGAATATCCAGCTGGCTCCGGTCGATCCGGCCTTGACCGCAAGAGTTCTTGAGTCATAGTCTTTCCGCGGGATGACGGGGCTTTTGCAGGCTCGACAGGTGATCGTAGCAGCCATCACCGCCGCGCCGAGACGGTGGAAGAAGTATCCGCTCCGTCTCGTACCCTCCAACCTGGACCGAGCGCGCTCCCCAAAGACGATTCTTACCAGTTCGTTATCGAGCCATCAGGCCGCCGGAACAGGCGGATAGGACGTCTCAACTCCGTCACCTCGGCGACCTGCGTGGCTTTGCGAGAATCAAACTCCACACCCAGACCTGGCCGTGCATTCGGCCACAACTTGCCGTTGCGGAAGTCGAAATGCCTCGGAAGATGCGGCTCCTCTCGCGGCCCAGCGCCGGTCATCTCCATCAGCACGGGCCCAGAGAAGGCAGCGCACGCGTGAACCAGAGCCGCCGTTGAAACGGGCCCCGTGAAATGAGGAGTCAACCCAACGTAATGGGTCTCACACAGAGCCGCCAGCTTCAAGAACTCGGTGATGCCACCCGTGTTGGGTAAACTGACCCGCGAGTAATCAATCAAGTGCTGTTCCACCAGCTCATTGATGTCCCAGCGGTCGCCAAACTGTTCGCCCACTGCAATCGGCACCTTTTGACCTGTTGCCGCAAGACCCGATAGACCGCCGCATTTTCAGAACGAACCAGGTCTTCGACAAACAGCGGGTGCAGCCCCTCCAACAGTCCACTGAGTCGCACGGCTTCGGCTTGATCCAATCGCGTATGGTAGTCGATCGCCCAGTCTCCATTCGGCCCGACACCTTCACGGATCTGTTTGCAGTTTTCAAAAGTCTTGGAGATCATCCGTTGGGCATCGAAAGCCATGCTCGGCTCCGGGATCGGCGACCGAAGTTCGAAAGGCCCGGAATCCTGCTTCAACGCAGGCTTTCGCCGTATCCTTCAAGTTACCCTGGTCGGGATATCCCGTGGAGTAGCACTCAACGTAATCTCTGGCCAGGCCGCCGAGCAGCTCGTAAACAGGAAGGCCGAGCGCTTTCCCTTTGATATCCCAAAGCGCCAAGTCCAAAGCGCCGAGGGCATGCAGTTTTTCCCGGCCCGGTGGATAAAAGTATCCTCGATACATCAGCTGCCACAGCTGCTCGATGCGCGCCGGGTCAGACCCAATCAACATTGCGCCCAACTGTTCGATCGAATCCTTCGTGCCACCCTCGCCAATGCCAGTAATGCCCTGGTCCGTTTCGACAGTCACGATGTGACCGCTCTGGTTGAATATCGGTCGCGAATTGGGAACGTGGTGGTAGCGGATTCGCGTGATCTTCATCTTCTGCAGCGCTGCCTGCAATCGAGGAGAAACCGCGTGCGTCACAAATCCCATGCCGGCTAGGCCCGCCAGCGATCGAAGTAGCTGCCGTCGATTCATCTATGTCTCCCTTTATGGGACTCAAAGTGGGAGCTGTGTCCCACTGTGATCTTATTACTTAGTTGAGACTTCCCGATTTCATCACCCTTGCTATCTCAGCGCAGCACGAAAACCTGCTTGCATGATGTCAAATTACTTGCGGCCTTCTTGTCCTTTGACGAGGGGTACAAACCGCACGGGAATCGTATTCCTTCGGGAAATCTTCCCCGTCGGAGTCCTTCTCCAGTACTTGCAACACTTGAGTGTCTGCCTGGCGTCCCACTGGAATCACCATCCTCCCGCCCGGCTTCAGTTGGTCGATGAGGGCTTGAGGCACTTCTTCGCTGGCGGCCGTCACCAAAATTGCGTCGAACGGCTGCTGCTCGGGCCATCCCTGGTATCCGTCGCCGATCCTCACTTCAACGTTCTTGTACCCGAGTTCAGCCAGCCTTTTCCGGGCCGCCTCACCGAGGGGCGCGAGATATTCAATGGTGTAGACACGCTTGACCAGCACCGACAGGACCGCCGCTTGATATCCGGAACCGGTGCCGATTTCAAGAACCGTGTGACCCTCCGCGACTCGTGCGAGCTCAGTCATTAAGGCAACGATGTATGGCTGTGAAATCGTCTGTTCAAGTCCGATCGGTAACGGATGATCTTCATAGGCCAGCCGGCGAAATTCCTCTGGAACAAACAAGTGACGGGGCACCTTGCGAAGCGCATCCAAAACGCGGCGATCAGTAATGTCGCGAGATAACAATTGCTTCTCGACCATGGTCTGGCGGAGTTGCTCAAAGGTGGCCTGCGTTGCCGGAGTGCCCGCGCTCGTGCACCCCATCGTCAACAGTGTCATCAGGGACGAGAGTCGTCGAGTCCGGTTCAGCTTCATAGGAAACGCGTCCGAATCTCACCGAAAGCAGTCGGGCTCAATGAACTGGGCCGACTTTGGGCTACCGTCCGAGCGCCCTTGGCAACGCGGTTGTCAGCCACGGAACATAAGTAATGAATAATACACCGGCGAGGAGCACCAGAAGAATTGGAATAATCGAGCGCGACACTTCCGACAAGGGCTTGGAGAATCGGTACGAGGCAAGAAAGAGGTTCATTCCAACAGGAGGAGTCAAGTAACCCAACTCCAGGTTTGCCAGGAAAATAATTCCGAGATGAATTGGATCGACTCCGAATGCCACGCCGATGGGCACTATCAGCGGCACCACAACGACGATGGCCGAAAATATGTCCATCAGGCATCCGACGACAAGCAGGAAGAGATTCAGCAGAAGAAGAAACACCCAGCGCGAATGGATGGAGCCAGTCACCCACTCGACGGCACGCTCTGCGATCTGAGCATCCACCAGGTAGTTCGTGAATCCAAGGGCAACGCCGAGAATCAAGAGCACTCCGCCAACCAGCAGTCCGCACTCAGTCATGACTCGCGGCGCGTCACGAAACACCTTCAAATCACGGTATACAAACGTCTCGATAACCCAGGCGTACAGTGCCGTGAGGGCCGCGGCTTCTACGGGTGTGGCAATTCCTCCGAACAGCCCTGCCAAGGCAACCGCCGGCAGGAGCAACTCCCATTTCGCTTTCCAGATTGCGCTCTTGGCTTCTTCCCAGCCAAACCGTTGGGTGCTGGCATTCGTCTTGGGTCCCTGCGTCATTCCCCACCAAGCCGTGAGAGCCACCATCAAGATGCCCGGCACAACGCCGCCCAGGAACATGTCTTCGATGCTGATTTTGGCGACGATGGCGTACAAGATGAGCGGCAGGCAGGGAGGAAACAGCAAACCCAGGGAGCCCGCCCCGGTTAGCAGCCCCAGCGCTGACTTGGGTGGATAGCCGGCGGTAAGCAATATGGGCATGAGCAAGCCACCGAGAGCCAGAATGGTCACGCCGGAAGCGCCAGTGAACGACGTGAAGAACGCGCAGACCAATGCCGTCACGATTGCAGGTCCACCTCGAAATTGGCCGAAGAGCGCTTGAAAGACGCGTACCAGACGCTGAGAAGCGCCGCCCTCCGCCAGGAAGTAGCCTGCAAGAGTGAAGAGTGGAATGGTTGGCAGCGAGGGATTGATCACCAACCGGTAGTGATCCAGCGGGATCGAGGCAATGGGAAGATCGGCACCCCAAAAGAGGATCAAGGCGGCTCCCCCGAGCGTGGCAAATACCGGAGAGCCCAGTGCAGTCGCCGCCAGCAACCCAATGAGCGCTGGTGTCACCGCTTCCGCGGGCGGAACCGGTGGGTGCGCATACGAACAGCATCAGCAGACCGGTAAGCGCGGCAGCCAGCGCCCGGAGCTTCCAGCTCTCGCCTGCATAGTAGAGGATCCTGGCAGCCACCAACCCAAAGCCGATGGGAAGCGCAGACTGAATCACCCACACCGGAACGTTGTACGCCAGGATACTGCCGGCTTCTTTCTCCGTGATTACAAACTGATAGCTCGCGAAGCCGAGAAAGAGGCTGATCGTTGCGGCAACCACGCCACTGAACAACGCGGCGCCTGACTTCCAGCCGCCCTTCAGAAAGCTACCGGTGGAGAGCCCCAAAAGCCGATTCTCTCGGGCAGCCACGGCGCCTCCCAGCATACCGATGACAAGCGTCATGTGCTGGACAAGGGCATTGGATCCAGAGATGCCCGTCTGAACCGTCGCTCGCAAGACAATCTCAGCAATCGGCAACACAACCAAGGTTGCCAGTGCCAGGCAAATCAACCCATCTTCAAACCGCTTGCTCCAATGGGCTTGAGATGTTTCTGTTGTGGTCGTGGGATCCCATTGACTGGCAGGCGTGGCCTGGTCGCTCATCGCGCGGGTCACCTTTTGGGGGCGGTAGCCTTGCGGAATTCCTGAAGCAAGCGAACCACTTCGTCGAACATTTCTGCAGGCACAATGGCTCCACGAATCTTCGGGTAGGCCTCTTCCGCCACTTTGCGCCAAGCAGCTTCGACCTCGGGGGTGGCTGGATGAACCGTGAGACCCCGCTTTCGCATCGTTTCGACCGCCTGGTTGTTTTCGGCGCGACTTTTGGCTTTGATCTGCTCGCCCGCTTCCGCAGCAGCTTTTAGCATCACGTCTCGTAACTCCGCGGGCAAGCTGTCCCAAGTTTTCTTGGTAACAACGGTGCCGCCCACAAGCGGGGCCCAGTTCAGCTCCAGCATGTGCGACGCAGGACCGTAGAATTGTCCGGCAAGCGCATAGAACGGTGTGGAAGGTACTGCGTTGATTAAGCCTGTCTGCAAACTCGGCAAGATGTCATTGGTCTCCAAGGGAATGGGTTGATAGCCTGCCGCTTTCATGATGTCCAGCTGCTTGGCGTCCCCTGCCCATGTGAATAATTTCATTCGCTTGAGATCTGCCGGATAGATCACCGGTTCTTTCGAGAAGAACCGCACCCATCCACTGTCACCCCAACACAATGCGACAAAACCCTTGTCCAACAGCTTCTTTTCAATCGATGGGGCAAGCTTCTGCCGAATGTAGTCCACTTCATCAAGTGAGCGAAACATCATCGGCATGTTTTGCAACGCGCTCACGGACGGATCAATCTCGGACAGTCCTACTACCGTCAGCATACCGGCCTGGAGCTGGCCGATTCGCATGCGCCGAACCATGTCGGCCTCGCCTCCCATGGAACCATCCGCAAAAATCGTCAGCGACGCACCACCGCCCGGCCCCTGCCGCCACTTTTCCCCCATAGCCATCAGAATCTGATGATAGGAAGAACCTTTCGGCGCCAAAGTAGCCAATCGAATGCGCCCCGGCGTCTGAGCTTGCAGCCACAAGGCCTCCGGCACAGCTGTGAGCACCGCAAGCAATGCACAAGCGAATAGCCTCCTGGTCAGCTGCTGACGTCTGGAAATTGGACATCTCCGCTCCCCTCCTCGGACTGAGGAGGGGAGTGCGATGGCGCGGGACGCTCGTCCCACGCCATCGCCGGGGTGGTGCAACTGGTCGTCGCTGACAGCCTCAACCACTGGTTTCCTGCTGTAGAATTCGCGTACTCCACAGGAGATGCTCGAATAATGGCGAGGGTTAGATCTGTCAGACCACCCCTGTGTCGCTGCGCGCCATTTTCCCCTCCTCATCTGAGGAGGGGAGTGTCGGGCCGTTGCGAACCGCGTCCCATCTCCAGGCGTCAGGTCCTGAGGCATGCACCCTCCTTCTACTCAAGAAATAGCTCGTCTGCTCGCGACAACAGCCAACGTGCCCGTCGCTGCATCACCATATTGGCCAGGCGCCATTCGGGTTTGTCATCGACTTGAATTGCCAAGGCCCGAGTCAGCAAGGACTCGAACTCCTTGCGATCTTGCTTGCCGATCGAGACCGCCTCTGCTAGGGCTACGAAGGGAGAAGCCAATTGGCCCGAAGAGAGGACTACAGCTCGATCAAAATGACGGCGAGAGCGCTCGGAAGGATCGCCTTGCCCGCTTTGCCGGCCGCTTTCATACGTAATAAGGAAACCATGAATTGCGCCAAAGTCATAGTTCTCGTCGAGCTCGAGTGCGCGATCGACGAGTGCTTCGACCAGAGGAAGGTCGGCAACTAGTTCCGGATCATCCTTCGACACCGCAATGGCTGCCCCCCACGAAGCCGCTGTCCAATACAGCAATGGAACTTCCGGTAACGAAGGCCTGCTTAACAACCTGCTTTGGATTCTGACGAAGCGCCGACCCGAAATCGCGGTGGCGATGCTCCAGCCCGCGGATGCCATAGTTCCTGGCCCGCAAATAGAGGCGTCTCGCACGGGTCCGGAGCCGCTCGGCTTCGCGCAGGTCCTGCGCCTCCATCTCATCCGCTTCCTGCTGGACAAAGGCATAGCTGTATTGCGTAAAGCCGCTGGCCGCTGCCAGCAGCAGCCCCTGATGGCGTGGGCTCTCGGCAAGGAGACTCTCAATTAGTTTCAGACTAAAAGGCAACGCACCACGAATCAGTTCCGGATCGTCATCCGAAGCAAAGGTGGTGCCGGTGTCGGCCAACGCATCGCCGAGCTTGTTGATCGCATAACGCCGAACTGAGCAGCCCGCAGGGAACAAGGCTGCGAACAGAACGGAGAAGACCCACAAGGCTCGCAGGGCCTGTCCGGCGACCTCCAACTTGGGTACGAGAACCTTCCGTCGGATTTCGTTGACTCCTCTTAAAGGCGCTCCTACCCGCTCCGTGCCGTGGCATGCCACTCGACCACAACTCAGCTCACCTCGGCACAATCTGAACCGCCCGTAGGAGGGGCTAGGTCGTACCATAATTTTTGCGGATCTGTAAAGCCAGTGCCAACTGCTCCGGTCTGCCGTTAAGCAGACTTATCAGGCAAGTTGCGTCCGAGCAAACACGGCTCTTTCAAGGCAGCCACACCTGGAGTCAAACGACTGCAACCTTCGGCACAGATGCCGGGGTTCCAATGGGAAGCTGCACCGTAAACGTGGTGCCCTTTCCCAGCACGCTGGTGACGCGGATCAACCCCCCGTGCTTGCGGACAATGTGGAAGGAACTAAAGAGCCCCATGGCTGCCTTGACGCGTGATCCCTTTGCATTGATTCCCGGATCAAACATTTGCTTCAGTTGCTCAGGGGGAATTCCCTTTCCCGTATCGGCAAACTCGACACAGATGTCGGTGTCACCAAGGAAAGTCCTCAGAAAGATCGTCCCGGCCCCTTCGATCGATTGCGCTGCGTTCTGCAGCAAGTTCATGAAGACCTGGTTCAGTTCGGCAGCATTCCCGTAGAACTTGGGAAGCTGGCTGTAGTTCGTTACCACGTTAACGTCTCTTCGCAGGGTCGGTTGTAGCAGGGTGAGGACGTCCCCCAGAGCGCTTTCCAAATCGATCAGGGCGTATTCCGCCCGGTCGAGCCGCGCGAAACCCTTGAGGCTTTGGACAATCTTAACCACCCGTTCCACGGCTGTGGTTGACACAGGCTGGTTGTGCTGAAGAATCGCAGCCGACTTGGTCAGCGATTCGTCACGCCGCAGCTCGTCGATGGAAGAGGCCACTTCAATCGCTTGCAGAATCTTGTCGGTGCATCGCTGAGACAAATCAAATGCGCTCTGGATGACGCCGAGCGGCGAGTTGATCTCATGGGCGAGGGCAGCCACCAATTTACCGAGGGCAGCCATCTTTTCACTTTGTATCAACTGCGTTTGCGTAGCCTGAAGCTCCTCAAGCAGTTGTGCCAACTCCTCATTTTTTGCCTTCAGCTCGACGTTGCGTAGCCGGTGAATCTCCGCTTCGTTCCGGCTCCTTTCAGTCTCGAGACTAATCTGGAAATTGCGGACCCTGGTACTGGCCTCTTCGCTAAAAACCTCCTCACGCAGATGCTGAAAGATACGTGCATGGCGCAGGGCGCCAGCGAGATCGCTGTTCCTCTCGTAAACCTCCGAAAGAAGCTGGTGGGCCTGGTAGGCTTTGGGCTTGGCGCCAATCTCTTCGGCAATGGAAAGAGCCTTGCGGGCCGCATCGAGCGCTTTGCCACAATCGTTACGCTTGAGGTAAAGACGACCCAGATGGAGAAGGCTCGTGGTCGCACCCTGGCGATTGCCCCCTTCCTCACGAATGCGGAGGCTTCCCAGATGCAGCTCGAGCGCCTCATCGTCGCGACCCTGCTCCTGGAAGATGACTCCGAGATCGGTGAGTGCTCGCGACTCTCCCATCCGGTTGTTCATGCCTCGAAAAATCTCAAGGCTTCGCTGGATGCATTGAAGCGCCTTGCCGGTCTGTCCCAACGATTGGAAAGCCGCACCAATGCCAATCTGGGAACGCGCCTCACCCAACGGGTCAGCAATCTCTGCGAAAACCGAGTGACTCCTCTGGTGATAACGGACCGCTTGCTCAAAATCGTGGAGGCTCTGGTAGACCCCTCCGATGAGCGTCAGACACCAGCCCATGCCCCATTTGTCACCCTGTTCTTCGGCAGAGCGTAACGCCTGAAATCCCTCCGCCAGTGCCTGATCATAGTTGCCGAGCGTCCAGTAAAGAAATCCGAGGACCGCGCCAGCCTGGCCTTCACCGTTTCGGTCCCCAACCTCGCGGAAAAGCCTTAGAGATTCAAGTGCTTCAGCAATCGCCTTCTCCAGGTCCGCCAGCAGATAGTGGGCAAACGCGGTATTTCGAAGGCTGCCCGCAATCCCGCGTTGGTAGCCGCAGGCCTCTGACAGTTGCCTCGCCTGTCTCGCCAATTCCAGGACCCGGTGCCAGTCCTCATCCACTCGCAGCTCCCAACCCAGACTGTTCAGAAGATCGATGCGTTCGAGCGCCTGATCCGGGTTGGCCTCCAGCGCTTGCAACTTCTCCTCGATTTCGGAAACTCTGTTGATCATAAGGCGCATTCTTGCATAAGTCTGAAGTGATGTCCTGGCAAAGAGATCTGTCAACGCTCATTCGGCGGTCCCAAAGCACTGCTCACGAAGAAGTCCTCGCCTCCGAACAAAATGGCCCTCGCCAGAACTTTTCCTCTTGCGTCGCTTTTCTGTTCTGTGCGAGAAGATGAGTGATGCCCTTAACAAGCTCCTTTCGTTCTCTCTGCATGGAAAAAGCTCCATGAATGAAGCACTGGCTGCAATTGATATCGGAACAAATTCGTTCCATTTGGTCGTCGTCAAACTCAAGGACTCCGACCGGTTCGAGATCCTGGCTCAGGAAAAGGAGGTCGTTCGCCTCGGGTCCGGATCGAAGGATATGAAGGTTCTCAAAGTCGATGCCATGAACCGGGGCATTGCAGCTTTGAAACGCTTTCGTCAGATCGCCGAGATCTCTCAGGCCGACATTCGCGCCGTAGCCACCAGCGCAGTGCGTGAAGCGATCAACAAAGAGGACTTTCTGGAACGTGCGAAACAAGAGGCGGGGATTGACGTTGAAGTGATCTCCGGCTTCGAGGAAGCGCGCTTGATCTACCTGGGAGTTCTACAGACGTTGCCGATCTTTGAAAGGAAGATCCTCCTGGTTGACATCGGCGGTGGAAGCACCGAGTTCCTGATTGGGCAGGCCGGGACAATCATCGATGCCAACAGTCTCAAACTTGGCGCCATCCGGATGACAGACCGGTTTTTCAACGATGAGCCGATCGAGGCCAAGCACGTCAACAAGTGCCGCCAACATGTGAAAGCCTATATCAACCCCATGGCCCGCCGCGTCCGGTTGCACGGATTCGAAACGGCAGTTGGCAGTTCCGGCACCGTCCTGAGCATCGCACAGATGGTTCAACTGCTTCGCAAGCAGGAGCCCACACGCTCGCTAAGCAACTTTGTGTTCTCGCGCTCCGAGCTGGCGGAAGTGATCAAGATACTGGTCAAAGCCGACACGGTGAAGAAGCGCCAGAAAGTCGAAGGGCTTGATCCAAAACGGGCCGACATCATTCTGGGTGGTGCCATCATTCTGGAGCAGGCGTTCGAAGAAATGAAGATCGAACAAATGATGGTTTCCGGCTTCGCCTTGCGGGAGGGCGTCATTCTGGACGCTCTGCAAAAATCCCGGGGCAGCAGCCTCCACCAACTAACGGACATCCGCTATAAAGGCGTGCTGCATCTCGCCGAGAGCTGCAACTACGAGAAGGATCACTCGGATCAGGTCACGAAACTCGCACTCCAGCTTTTTGACCAGCTTGGCGGCCTTCACAAACTCGACAATATCAATCGCGAATACCTGCAGGCAGCCGGCATTCTGCACAACGTCGGATTCTTCATTTCCCACGCACAACACCACCTGCATTCCTACTACATCATTCGCAACTCAGAGTACCTTACGGGCTTCAATAGTCGTGAGGTGGAGATCATCGCTCAGGTCGCCCGGTACCACCGCAAGAGCGAGCCGAAACCCAAACACGAGGAGTTTGCGCGCCTTAGTGTGAAAGACCAGATGATCGTGCGCAAACTAGCGGGCATCCTGCGAATCGCCGATGCTTTGAACCGGACACACGCAAGCATGATCACGAATCTGCGCTGCGAGCCTGACGGCGAAACCTTGAAGGTTCATTTGGAAACGGCGCAAGGCGTGGTTCCCTCCCTTGAGATCTACACCGCAGACATTCGGAAGACACTGCTGGAAGAGGTCCTTGAGGTAAAGGTCGAGTTTCACGTGGAAGCCAATCTGTCGAATGCCACCTCGGAAGGTAAACAGGCGGGACTCAAATCCGCCTGAGTGCCGAGTTGTGGGTTCTCCGACTGCCCAGGACCCGGTCAGTCACCCGACTGAGAGAACGCTGCCAGACCCTTGCGACCTGAGTCGAGAATTTCAGACACCCTATCAGCCGTTGCCATCTTCGCCCCAAGCGCTATAAGGTTTTGACTGGCAGCGTGGTTCAAAGTCCAGACCTGCTTTCCCACCTTGAGGACCTCGCGACACAAAGCCTCCGTCTTTCCTCCGACTGAGGCATGAGGAATCAGAAAGCTGTCGGCCAAGGCCGCGACACAATCGTTACGCATTTGCACTGATTCCCTCGTCGCCCGTCGCTCTGACGGTGAGCAGGCAGAGACCAGAACCAGCGTGCCTTCCCTCAATGGCTGGAGCCAGGCAATCGGAATCTTGAGGTCTGTCAACGCCCGGCTGAGGAAAACAACGGCGGGGGACTTTTCAGCCACCATCTGACCGAGACACCTTCGTTCCAGCGGCGAATGAAAGCCTCCAACAAACAAGACACCGGCGTGAGCTAATGCCCGAACCAGGCGATCGGTTTCCTCAAGAACCGCAGCTGAGGTATCCACAGATGCCGCCAGTCCCACGGTTCGCCTCTGACCTGAATCCATGATGCTCAGGAGTTCAACATTCCTGGCGATCGAGAGCGAGGCTGGCGATCGGTCACCCAGCGCCTCTACAAGCCTACCTGGGAATTGGGACATGCCTCGATAGACAGCGGTTTGAGAAACGTCGGTATGTGCGAGAGGAATGGGTTTCATCGAGAGCCTGGACTGTGCAAGAAGATGCCTATTCTAATCTTTACTGGTCAAGTTAAGTCAAGGCATGCAACTCGCATTGCTTGCAAGACGCAGTGGGCATCCCTCCCTCGCCACGAAAATCTCGGACCTTGAGACTGGCTGAGTGCCGACGTCTCGGGAATCGTGGACTCGATGGAATACATTCCAAAATCCACTCTAGCCAAAGTGCGCCAAGGCCGTGTATGATACGGGTCTCGGGCAGTTCTGCCCATATTTCACTTCAGCAAGGAGTAACGATGTTGATCAACAGGAAATGCGTGCTTTGGCTGTCCGCCCTGGCGCTGATAATGCCTTACCGCCTGCTCGCCCAGGGTAGCCCGGGAAAGATCGGTGTTTTGCACGTATACACAGCCATTTCTCAGTGCGCCGAAGGCAAGCAAGCTTTGGGTGAGTTTGAAAAGAAAGCTACTGCCAAGAAAGAAGAGTTGGAAAAGAAGAACAACGAGATCGAGGAACTGCGAAAGCAATTGCAAAGCCAGGCACGCACGCTGAACGATGACTCGCGCTTAGCCCTAACTAAAAGCATCGAGTCCAAGACCACCGAATTACAGCGCGCGACCGACGATGCTCAGAAAGAGTTCGGCCAAATGCAGAATGAAATTCTCGGCCGTATTGGTAACAAGATCGGACCACTTGTTCAGAAGTATGCCAAGGAAAACAACTTCACGATCATCGTCGATTCTTCCAATCAGAACTCTCAGCTGATTTATGCAGACCCGGGAATCGACATAACGGACGACATTATCAAGCGGGTAGATACGGCTTTGGCACCTGCTGCTGCTCCTCCTGCGGCAACGACTCCTGCTGCGGTACCTCCTGGAGCCAAGAAATAGACGTTTCCCAACGGGGGCACGCACCTGTTCCGCAGACCGACGAGTGATTCGGTCTGCGGATTCAGGCCGCAACTTTCGGCGATTTTGAAGCACAAAAGCCTCCCAGAATCTCCCACGACATCGAAGCTTCGCCGCCAAGCTTGTCTGCCAGATGCGATGACCGGTTCATCCAACCCCGCCGAGTCTGATTTTCCAATCTCCTGTGATTCCTGGGTTTCCACGGAAGTTCGAGTACGTTACGCTGAGACTGACCAAATGGGTCTGGTCTACTACGCCAACTATCTGGTTTGGTTCGAGGTAGGGCGTGCTGAATTCTGCCGTCAACGCGGTTTCGCCTATCGAGATTTCGAGCGCGAGAACGACGCTTACCTGGCGGTGGCCGAAGCGCAATGTCGATACCGCACGCCCGCCCGCTACGACGATCTGCTGTTAATTAGGACGCGTGTGGAAGAGTTCCGCAAACGGACCATCCGGTTTGTCTATGAGGTTGTTCGGAAGAACCCGCAGATCCTCGTTGCAACAGGCAGTACACTGCATGTCGTTCTCGATTCTGAGGGCCGCCCCAAGTCTTTTCCAGCGGCGTATCGCGGTTATTTCCAATGAAAACGCTGGTTGAATGCGTGGCCAATTTCAGCGAGGGACGTGACCTCAAGGTTCTGGATGCGATTGTCTCAGCCGTTCGATCAGTTGAGGCGGTCCACGTGCTGGATCTCCAGATGGACGTCGACCATCACCGATCAGTGGTGACCTTTGTGGGTTCAAAAGAAAACATTGGCGAAGCCGCTCTGCGGGCTATCGGGAAAGCAGCCGAGCTCATCGATCTGAATCGCCATTCAGGCAAGCATCCCCGAATTGGAGCGGCTGACGTGGTCCCGTTCGTCCCTCTGAACCACGTCACTCTACAGGACTGCGTTGCTATTGCGCACTACGTGGGGGAACAGGCGTGGCTGAGATTTCAGGTCCCGGTCTATTTTTACGACGCCGCAGCCAAGCATGCGGATCGGGTCCGCCTGGAGAACGTCCGGCGCGGCCAGTTTGAAGGATTGCGAGATGAGCTGGCATCCGGTTCCAGCCGTCTGCCGGATTTCGGCACGGCCAAGCTCCATCCCAGCGCTGGCGCGACCGCAATCGGCGCCCGGAATATGCTGATTGCCTACAACATCAATCTGGACACACCTGACGTCCGGGTTGCACGCGCCATTGCCAAAACCATCCGTGAATCAAACGGAGGTCTGCCGCACGTCAAAGCTCTGGGCATTGAATTGAAAGCCCGGAATCAGGCCCAGGTCTCCTTGAATCTGACCGCGTTTGAGAAGACTCCGATGCACCAGGTTTTCGAGCAGGTTCGTTTGGAAGCCAAGAAACACGGCGTGGGCATCGCAGGAAGCCAACTAGTCGGTCTGGTGCCGCGGAAGGCTTTGGAAGCTGCTGCGGCTCACTACCTTGAGATTGAAGACTTCGAGTTAGACAACGTGCTGGAGAACCGCCTGGAAAGACTGCTTGACGATGAGGGTTGGGCGTGACTGTTTTCGCGGCGCCAAGCATTGACGACACACCCCACCGAGGGCTAAAGCGGAGCGCCTCCACGGATCAACCTGCAACTGCTCGTTATCGTGCCCGGCTTTCCTCTCGAGATACAAAGAGAACAACGAGGGCACAGCTGCTCCTCAATCTGATAGCCGGCTGGAAATTGGGAACGGTGACCGGATGCTTCAATCCAAGCTTGCCCGAAGCATTCTTGATGTACGACCGTCGCGTATTCGTGAGTTAGCGAATATCGCCTTCAAAATGGACGGGGTGCTGAAGCTCTATTTTGGGGAATCGAATCTTCCGACTCCTCAGTACATCAAGGATGCTGCTACTCGCGCCCTTGAAGAAGGATTCACCTTCTACACCCACAATGCAGGACTCCCCAGTCTCCGGCAAGCAATCGCCGACAAATATTGGGAGCTTCATCAGGTTTCGCTCAACCCGGAGTCTGAGATTCTGGTCACGGCGTCTGGCGTCCAGGCTTTGAACGTCGCCATTCGCTGCCTGCTGGATCCAGGGGATGAGGCCTTGTTACTTACCCCAGCCTGGCCAAACGCCTCGGCCATCGTCCAACTCTGTTCAGCCGTGCCGAAGGAAGTCCCTTTGCTGCTTCACGGCACTCGCTACGAGATCGATTTCGAAGCACTCCAAGCCGCCACCAGCGAGAGAACCCGCCTGTTGGTTTATACCTCCCCTTCAAACCCGCTGGGTTGGGTGGCAACCGAGGAAGACCAGGAACAGCTCCTTGAGTTCTGTAGAAAACAAGGCCTTTGGTTACTGGCCGATGAGGTTTATGAACGGCTGTATTATCGTGCTCATGCCGCTCCATCAATCCTTAGGAAGTGCCAACCCAACGACATGGTGGTCGTGGCCCATTCATTCTCCAAGAGTTACTGCATGACGGGTTGGCGACTGGGTTGGGTAGCAGGCCGCAGCGACTTGGTTGGTAAGGCAACCGAAATGAACGAGTTCATCGTCTCGCATGCGCCATCGATGGTTCAAAAAGCTGGCGAAGCTGCCCTGCGGGAGGGAGAGGCTGAAATCAAATCGATGGTTGCCAGGTTGAAAGAAAACCTGGCCTTCTGTCAAAGCGCGCTGGAATCCATGCCACAGGTGGTTCTTCCTAGACCCGAAGGCGCTTTCTACCTGTTTCCACGAATCAATGGGCTCGACGATTCCTTTGGGTTTTGCAAGAAGCTGCTGCTGGAAACACGGGTCGGGCTGGCGCCCGGCGTGGCATTCGGAAAAGGTGGCGAAGGTTCTATCCGTATCTGCTATGCCGCCGACCGGAGCGTTCTCGAACCGGCCATGGCTCGACTCGGCGAGTTTCTCGCAAGCCACCACTGAGCCTCAAAACCCAAGCTGAGTTCCACCTCCTGGCACCAGTTCCGGGCTTCCTGGATCAACGGCGCACAGGACGCCAAGAGAACCGTCTCTTCAAGAAAATTCCATGTAACCATATGCTGTGAGCATGCGTTAATAGAACCATGGGCAACATCGCGATGCTCCAGGTCAGAAGGCCTGGCCCCATGACGGTTGACAAGGAACTGATCCAGCGGTGTCAGCAGGGGGACCAAGCTGCGTTCGAACTGCTTGTCAAGAAGCACGAGCGTCGAGTTTTTGGACTCGTCTACCAGATGGTGCGGCAGCCGAGCGAGGTCGAAGACATTGCTCAGGAAGTGTTCACCAAGATCTACTTCTCCCTGCCGCAGTTCAGGATTGAGGCTTCTTTTGAAGCCTGGCTGTATCGGATCACGGTCAATCAATGCTATGACTATTTGCGAAAACGCAAACGGGAGGCTCAGGTCACAGAGTCGGACCTTTCCGACGAAGAGGCTGCGTTTTTCGAACGATTCGGTTCCATCACGCAGCCGCGACACCTGGACATCAGCAAGCGGCTGGAACTCAGGCAGACGGCGGAGAGGCTCTTAAGCGTATTGCCTCCCAAGGATCGTTCTTTGCTGATCCTGAAAGAAATCGAAGATCTGTCGATCGAGGAGCTGACTCAGATATTCAAGTCTTCAGCCAGTGCGATCAAGCTCCGCCTGTTCCGAGCCCGCAATCAGTTGAAGGCAGTTTATGAGAAGAATCGCAAAAGAGAAAAAGGGAAACAACGAGTATGAGTCATCAAAATCTGAAGGGCTGGCTTGAAGAATACGCAGAAAACAGCTTATCGGCCGAGATGACACAGGATCTGGAGCAGCATCTGGCTATGTGCCGCGACTGCCAGGATCAGTTGCGCACCATTCGGTTCACTGCGAACGTCCTGCGGGCCTCCAGGCTGGATGAAGGGCCGGTCCCAGCGGCTGGGTTTGCGAGATCTGTTTTCTTGGCTATCGAGCAGCAGCGTGAAAACTATTTTTTTTGGAGTCCGTTGCGATTGGTGGCGCTGAAGGCTGTGCCCGTGATGACTCTCCTTGCCCTGGCCCTGGGGATTTTGGCTTATACACAGATCTCTTCTGAATTGAACGCCCAGCAACTGACGGAGGAGCCACTGCTGGAAACGTCGCTCGAACTCTCTTCGAAATGGGGCCAGGAAGCTGCCGTGTTTTCCGAACAGATTTCGCAAGACAAAGAGCAGGTTGTGTCCACGTTACTGGAAGCGGAGACTGTGCCGCAGGAAGTGGGAAAGGAAACCAAATGATGAGTCCCTCAAGATTTAAAGCCCTTGCGCTAATGTCTATTGTCTTTCTTCTGGGTGCGATTGTGGGTGCCTCATTGGGTACGACGATTGTCTCCAGGAAATTCGCCGCTCCTCACGAATCGGCCGCAAGACCCGGTAAGGCCAAATTCGTTGACAGACTGAACGCTCGTCTTCATTTGTCCCAGCAGCAGACGGCCCAGCTGAAGGTCATTCTGGACGAAACCCATCAACAGTTTGGTGCCCTACATGAGTCGGTGAAGCCCCAGTTCGAAGCCATTCGTAACCGGACTCGAGATCGTATCCGTGAACAGCTCACAGATTCGCAGCGACCGGAATTCGAGGCAATGGTTCGCGAAGACGATGCGTGCCGCGCCAAGAAAAAAATGCAGAGGCAGTAAGCCTTCCGGTTCGGAAGTCGCCCCTTGGCGACGGTAACGTACTTCTCGCGTCGGGCTTTCAACCCCTTAAGCCGCAGCTGCCCGATGCAACCATTCGCAGCGGATGGCCACCTTTCTCCTTTCTATGCGCGCTCAAATCATTTCAATTCACTCCTTCAAACCTCGAACGAACTCAAAGCCTTTTTCCTTGGAGCCACAAATCAGCTCTGTAACACCAGAACCGGCCGCCGAGCGCACATACTCCTGGCGCTGGCTTTTCCTGGTGCCTCTTCTCCCCGTGTTCCTCGTGTTGGCCCTCTGTTCCTGCACCCTGCAGGTACGGAAGAGCGGCTGACGTTCTCTGATCAACAGCATCAAGAATTTTCGCGAGAGTTTTTGATACTGCGTTGAGGCGTCATGTTCGATGAGAATTCTTCGCCCTCGACGAACGAGGGTGATTTTTCGAGAAAGTTTTTCATGCCGCCTGGCGTCGCCAGGTTCGATAATAATACCGTCCCCTCTTGCACAAGGGGGGACTTCGGGGGGTTTTTTGGAAAGGAACCAACACTCCGGCGCTCCGTGACCACTGTCACTGCGATGAAGGATTCTCAAGCCGTCACCCCTCCGACGGAGGGGATCTTCAAGGAAACACTACAACCCTTCCAGTGCCCCCTTGATCCAGCCCAGCATCTTCACCGGAGACTCTGAATAGTTGTAGAAGATTGGCCCGGAGGAGCCGCCATTCTTCAGGGCCAGAACGATCTCCCGCAGTTGCTCCTGGCTCGCCGGCACGCCCATACCCAGCCGCACAAAGCAAGGATAGTCTCCCTTCCAGTCAGCGGGAATTCGGGCTCTTCCCTGCCCTACAATTTTCAGAACTTCCGCTGGCAGCTTCCCATAAACGCCAGAAGCAAAGCCATCCGCCACGTGAGCCACTTCCTTCTGATAACCACTCTGCAACAACATCTTGCACGAAGTTCCCTTCAGCGCTTCCTGCTTGATCTCAACGACGATTGAATCCGCCAGTTGCCGACGAACCTGGTTATAGGCCTTGAGATCTGGCGACCGGTTTTCCAATTCGTCCATCGATGCGGGATGTCCCTTGGGCCGATCTGGCGCTTCCTTGAACGCGGCTTCGAGAGTCGCCTTCACCACCTCTCGTGCCTTGTCGGCATCGACACCTGCAGCTTTGGCTTTATCCAACGTCTGAGGATTGAAGCACATAGCCAAGAGTTCCTGCTCAAGCGAACTCAAGCCCGTGAGATCCCTTTCGTGGTGATGGCCATGCCTCAGGCCCATCCAGCCGAACGACTCCAACTGAATGCCGTACATCGGATAATTCAACGCAAGGTCGCGACAAAGAGCCTTCAGATAGGCCCGCGTCGCATCATGCCCAATCGACAGAGCGTGTGGAATCGCATCACCGAAGACGTTCTGTTGCCCATACTCAGGATATTTCTGTGCTAGGTGCGTATTGTGCGTGCCTATAGTCCAGGAGACCATCTGGAGTTGATATTTGCCCAAAAGCTTGCCTGCCACCGCCAGCCAGTTGGTATCCTTCGCGAAGGTGGCGACTATCGGCTTGATCGGGGAACTCCTGAAGATCTTCTTGTCAGGATGAAAATAGGCGACGCTCCCTTCCGTCATGTAGGCGCGATGCCGCGGGTTGTGAGGATGGACAAACCAACCCGAATGGTAGCAGCCGGCAATCGTCATCTGATTGAGACCGGAATCGCGCATCCAGCCCATCACGGCATCAGCGCCTGAGTCCTTCAAATCCCAGGCGTGCATGAAGAGACCTTTGGTTTGCAGCGACGCGCTGACTGTCGAGTCAGTTCCGCCAAGATGTACCGCACGAGAGGAGCGTAGCGAAGCTGCTTTCACCTGTCTTCGAGACATCGCAGCCAAAGCACTCAACTGGAGCAGCGAACGGCGAGATAGAAAAGTTTGCATGGTCCTCCTATGGCGATGGCGGCCAACGATGGGGTATCACCCGGCCGCATGTCCCGCTATTTTTGGTCGAGGTAGAGTGGACCGACGCCCCACCTCGCCGAACGAGATCATATTCTGTTGGTGAGCTGACCGATCCAGTGAGTCTTGCACCTTGAGCCAAGAGCACCTGAGCCTCACGCCCGACCCAGAAACACCGAATCCCCTCGAATCCTCTCGTCACTTCCCGAACCATTAGTTGGTAAAGGTTCCGTGCTTTGAGTGTCGCGCCGGTGTTCGAAATCTCTCCTGAGATCAGTACCCGATCGTTGTGGACACCCCCTGGCCGAAACACAAGCGAATCGGGGTTGTGAAGCTGGTCAATAGCGTACTTGCACCCACCCATGCGTTGTACGACATCCCGGATCACAAGGTCACTTGACTGAGCGAGCACAAGATACGCCGGTTCCTGAAGCGCATCACCAAAACGGGCAATGCCAAATCCTGGCAGACTCTTGGCGCTCGTGAAGACCTCCGGCTGCGCAGATGCGAACAGACCCGCCAAGAAATATCTGACCCCAGTCGCACCCTCAAAACACTCAAGCCCAGGAAGAAGATCGGAGGGTGTGGCGAAGAAGTGCTTGCTGCGTGCCATTTTTCCTCTAGTTACCTTCAGTCGCGCTGGTCCTCGACTGATTGCAGCAACGACAAAATTCAACCTTAGTGAGTCTTCGTGTCCTTCGTGGACCTATCTCTACAGATTTCCCTTCTTGAACTGGTCCACAAGATACTCGCAGGTGCGGTCGCACAGCGCGAGAATGGTCAGCGTTACGTTCTGATTTCCGGAAGAGACGAAACTGCTGCCATCCACGACAAACAGATTCTTCACGTCGTGAGACTGGCAGAAGGTATTGAGGACAGAAGTCTTCGGATCGGCACCCATACGCGCTGTGCCGGTTTCGTGGATGCTGCGGCCAGGATTGGACAACTCGCGACTCACCGACAGCACCTCAAACCCGGCCGCGCGGAAGGTTTCCTCGGCCGTGGCGGCGATATCCTGCGCCATGCGCAATTCGTTGTCACCCCAGAAAGCAGAAATCTTGAGAACCGGAATTCCCCAGGCGTCCACCTGATGCGGATCGATACTGGCCACGCAGTCCTTGTTGGGAATGGATTCGCCAAAGCCGGTCATCGAAACCACGGAAGGATAGAGTTTGTGAATCTCCCGCTTCAACGAAGTGCCAAACAACTCGCCCAGTCCCTTGCTGAAGCCAGGAAACATCCGCGCGCCGGACCCGCCTGAGAACTGATAGCCGCGAACGAAACTCTTCAAACGTGTGTCCACGTTGCGAAAACGTGGAATGTAAAAGCCGCAGGGCTTGGCATCGTCATTCACCACCTTGGCGTTGTAGAGCTGTGGGGCAAATCCAGTGATAGATCCGGTCATGAGATGATCATGCAGATAGCGTCCCAGCAATCCGCTGGAATTGGCCAAACCATACGGATATTCGCGTGACCTGGAGTTGAGCAGAATGCGCGTGGATTCCAGACACGATGCGCCCAAGACCACAGTCTTGCCGCTTACCTCGTGGGTCTCGTGGGTTAGACGGTCCACGAAGACGACACCGCGTGCCTTGCCTTCCTCATCCAGGGTCACTTCCCGAACCATCGCGTTGGGACGTAATGTGAAGAACTTCGTCTTAGCAGCTCGTGGCAGCGTTACGTAAATCGAGTTGAACATGGCGCCACTGTCACAGCCGCGATCGCAATTGTGGCTGCTGCAGAAATGGCAACGGGCGCGATCTCCCAGTTCCTGCGAGAGTACAGCGGTTGGGAACTGCACGACGTGGCGACCCAGCTTCTTCGCTCCGCGCCTCAGGAGTTGCTCACCGCAGGTGAGCGCAAATGGCTTCATAAAGCGATTGTTCGGAGCATGCCAGACGCCAATATCTTCGCCAGCCACTCCGATGCTGCGTTCCACCTTGTCGTAGTGCGGCTCGATGTCCTTGTAGGAGATGGGCCAATCGTCACCGAAGCCATCGTGACTGCGCGCTTTGAAATTCAAGTCGCTGTACCTGGGAACCCCACGTCCCCATACCAGCGTCTTCCCGCCGACGACCTTAGCACGAACCCAGTCGTACGGCTTGTTCGGCTGGTGTCACGTAAGGATGTTCCCGAAGATCGGTAAAAAACTGTTGGGTGTATTCGCTGGCAACACTGGGGAAAAACTCATGTTCTTTGGGGCCCAGCCGGCCACGGTACTTCGATGCGTAGGGCCACTGATGTGACCGAAAATCCTTGGCCGGATCAACCGTCGGGCCCGCCTCCAGAACCAGCACGTTCATTCCCTGAGCCGTGAGTTCCTGCGCCGCCCACCCACCAGCAGCGCCTGAGCCAACCACGATGCAATCGTAAATCGTCTGTGTTAAGTTCTTATTCATGAGTGATCCGGTTTCCCCACATGTGGCGTGTACTTTAGCAAGCCAGAGCGGGTTCCCTCAATCGGAAACAGGATCGTACGACCGGCGAAGGTCCGTGAGCTTTCCTTGCAGAGGTGGATGTCAGACGTTTGGGTCGCCACGATTGAACGCGTCCTTTGCGTTTAATCGTGGGCAGTCGATCCGCCGGAAGGCCACGATTGCCGCCGATAGCGCGTCAATCGTGGCCACCAATCCGCTAGTCGGCATCAACGGAAGAAGGTGCGAACCACTGTCGAAGGTTCAAGTCCACGATGGAGGCATCTGCCTCCACCGTGGACCGTCATGAGGAAGGATCGAGAAAGAGGTCGTACTTCGAGGTTGGACGTGCTGGCTCAAAAATCCGTGCCGGGCATTACCGCACCGTGATTCGCGGCAGCATTCACAACAACGCTCTGAGCCGAAATCAGCTGGCCGTTGGTTGAGCGGATCTCCAGTGGACCGTAGCCACTCGGTATGCCGAGCTCCGTCAGGATGTCGGCCCGATACAAGAAACCACGGGCAGGTATGCTAACGCCAAGCAGCTGCCCTGAGACTGCACCACTCGGATCGCGAGCCACGATGTCCACGGTAGCAGCCGCTCGGCCTTCGTTAGAAACCACCAGCGACGACACATAACGCCCTCCGAGGTTGGTCACTGCCGCTATTCCCAGACGAGTGCCCTTGGAGTTCAGGGGGATGATGAACGGTATGTTGGTTGAATTCTCAATCGTCGAAACAAAAGCGGTGACATGCTGGTCGGGATCCAGATGAACGACACCCCGGGACCCGATTCCGAACAGAGAGTTCACACCGGTAAGCTGAACAAAGCCGCGCGGAGGAAGAGCAACGGTCATCTCAGAGCCTGCGCCAGTTTCGCCGGCAACATTCACCACCACCGTGCTGGCCATATTCGTCAGATTCTGAATTCCTAGGTTCGAGCGGAAGGTACCGTTGTCCAACAGAGACGGGATGCTGGTGAACTGGTGTGCGTCAGACAGTTGCGCCCGCACAGCCCCACCGGGGTGGGCCGGGACCGAGGTATGCAGATTAATATAGTGACCGCTGGGGTTGGCGATCACTGCCTTCAGGGCTTCCAGGACAGTTTGTGTTGTGGCGAGAGAGATAATTCGAGTAAGCCGTCCTGTGCCGGTCGGTTCCGTAATACCGGTGGTACGCGTATCGAGGACCACCGGCCCATTCACGCCTGCCACCCCTGTGTGAATGTGGAATCCAGTGAAGGTGACGGTGCCAGGGAACTGATAATTCGCGTCGAACATTATCGCACCGGAGGTGATGTTGCCGGAGGTGGGGTCCCGCGTCACATCGAGGGTGACGAGGACGGAAGCGCTGGCATTCAGGCCCGTGATCGCTGGCACTTCGTTCGAGGGAAGCATCGTCGCTTTGTAGAAGAAGGTTTCACTGGTGCACTGCCCGCGGATCTCTCCGCCCGGATTGTCGCTGGTGTGAAGATTGATGTAGTAGAGGTGTGGCGTTGCGACCAGACCCGTAAGAGCTGCCAGCTGCGTGGCTGTGGTGAGGCTTGGCGTGGTGAAAGAAAGGGAACCTGCGCCGTCGGCATCAGGCGTCGAAGTCAAGCTGGAATTAATCACAACGGGTCCGTTGGCATCAACGGCTCCAGAATGAATATGGAAGCCAGTCAAAGTGACCGGCCGTCCGAATTGGTACGACACGTCGAAGATTACAACTCCAGAGGTAATGGTTCCACCCGCATCCCGATTCACAGTAACGCGCGCCCGTGACGACCCCGACGCATTCAAACCTGGGATTGCTGGGATTTCGTTGTCGGGGCTCATTTTGGCCTTCACATAGAAGGTTTGGCTCGATTGTGAAAAGGCCGGGCTCGCCAGCGCCAGACCTAAAAACATCAGGCATATTCCTGCAGTCATCAAGCGTTTCATGCTGCCTCCAGTTTGGCGGGGCGCAAAGCACCCCGAATCGCAGTCAACAGTGGAAATGTGGTTCAAAAGCAGGCTGTTCAGTACTGTGCCCTGCGAGCCTATGAATCCTCAGCAGTTGCAGCAAGCTATGGGTAAGCGAAGCCTTCGAAACAAGGCTTGAACGGTTGGTGCTTGGCGCTGAATGGAGTCTCATCTGCACTCACTAAGCCGGCCATAGCCATCCCAGGGGCCTGCCTCCCTCACTTTGCCAGTTGACTGCAAGACTCGCCCGAACTATTGTCTCGTTACAGATCCGACCAGAACGTGATGCTGATCCTTGGACTCACTACAACTGAATCGCTTCCGTTCCTGCTCCAGTTGGGAAACTTTCAGGAGACCATACGCTACTACATTCACAAGTATCGTGAAAATCAGGTCGTCGCGGTGGCCTACTCCGTGGGTTGCTTCCTTGTTCTGGTGATCGTCTACATGCTCTTGGCCCGCAGCAAAAAGCGATAGTCAGTTTAATGCTGGATGGCGTTCCTGGCACGGAGGCCAACGCCATACTTTGTTTGTTCGTCACGAACTATGCTGCTGCATTCGTGTTTCCAGCGGTGGATATGCATCGTTCCCAGACGCGCTGTCTCTGCACTTGAATGGGTCGCGCTTCTCGCGCTCATTTGCGCCTCCCACTCACGGGCCGATGAGACTATCCCCTTCGTTGTTCAGGACGCTCTTTACAGGACCAATCTGGCCATCAGCAATATCGATTCGTCTCCAGCCGAAGTTTCGATCCTTCTATACGACAATTCAGGTGTCCTGGCCGCCCAAGGCGCTGTCCAGATCCCCAGCTTGGGCATCATCAACCTGAAGAAAGTGGTTTCCTTCGCCTTCGGCTATCCTCACACTGCGTCGTTTGAAGGTTTCGTCCGATTGCGGTCCGCTGCTCGTCTCGCTGTCCTTGCCTCGCAGATCCGAAACGCAAACGACGATCCTGGCGTCATTGCGCCACTGCCGCAGGGTGCAAGCCAGTTTCTTCTTCCCATCACGACTTCGATCGAACCTTGGTCTAGCACGCTGGCGATCGTGAATCTGGGAGAAAGCGCCACAGCGATCAGAGTCTCGCTTCGCAATGAAGCCGGATCTCTTCTGGCGGAGATCGAACGAAACCTCGAGGGAGGTTCTCAATGGATCGCAACCAACATCCACCGGGAGCTCGGAATCGATGGTGTCAGAGGCTCTCTGGTGGTTCAGTCGCTCGATGGCTCACCCCTGGCAGCCATTTGTCGGCACACGCAAACAGTGACCCGGGAGGATGTATTCCAGCAACCTTTTGATCTGCGAAGGACCGGCCAAGCCTTCTACCTGCCCTACTGGCATGCGCCTGGTATACGCCATAGCGCGCTGGTCCTCAATAACCCAAACGATCAGGCCGCTTCAGTAACCCTCCGTGCTCTTTCTCCGCATGGGATCGCACTGAACGACTACTCGACTCAAGTGCCCGCCTTGGGTTCGGTGATCATTCACGATGCCCAGTTTCTAGACGGCGGCGGAAGCCAGTTACCCCATGGCATCATTCGCGGTACTTCGAGTCTGCGCTTGAGCGGGTTGGCTATTCAGACCGATCTGGCGACGCACGATACCATCCATACCAACATGCAGACGGAACTTTCGCCTGAGATCCTCATTCCTTCAGTAACCCAGGTTTCCCCGTTTTCCTCTACTCTTTTGGTAAGTAATCTTGGCGATTCCGCAACGTGGATCGAGATCACGCATCGCGCTGAGGGCGGCGGCAGTAGCGCCGTGTCGAGAACATGGCTCCCGGCCCAAGGCAGCATGTATTTGAACGAGGTTTTGACCCTTTTGGGAATTCCGTCAGGTTACGGTCCATTGCAGCTCCGTTCGGTTGAAGGCCAGCCGTTAGCCGCATTCTCCCACGTTGCAAACGCTAACAGGGGAGTACGCGGCGTTGTGAACTCGGTCGATACACGGCCGTCAGTCTCCAAGCGGTTCGGCCAGCGCATGACGCTGCAGTGGCAATACCCCGAAGCTGAAATCCCAAGGCTTCAGGAATACCGTATCTATCGGGCCGACCGGATTGGGCGCAACTTCCAGAAGATCGCCTCAGTACCGATACACGTCTTGGAGTACACCATGGACGCGACTGAATCTGGAAACTTTGTGCTGATGGTCAAAGCGTTTGACGGTGTCGCAGAATCCAATCCCAGCAATGAAGTGCTCGTTCAGGTCAACCTTGACGGTCAAGCCTTGACGCCATGTAAATCCCCATGCCACACTCCGTGCGGCGGTTCTTAGGGTCGCCGAACTTGAAGGAGGTCGCAAAGCAGCTGGGGTATGAAGAAGAATGTGACGTTTGGCCAGGGAGCCGAAACCCTTTTCGGGACCCTGGATGAGAACCTGCATTTCCTGGAAACTGCCTTTGAAGTTCGCCTGTCCCTCGACGAGAACAATCTCATCATTGAAGGCTCAGATGCACAGGTCGGGATCATTGAACGCCTGATCGCGGACTACGATCAGGTTCGCCGCGAGGGAGTTCTTTTCAGCAACAGTGACCTGAAGTCTGTGATTCGGATCATCTCCGAAGACTCTTCGCTGCGTTTGCGCGATTGCTTCCCCTCGGGCAAGAGCCGGATTTGCGGCCGGAAGGCAGTGACGCCGCGCAGCCTCAACCAGCGCCGTTATCTGGACGCTATTGAAAAATCTGACATGGTGTTTGGCATTGGTCCCGCGGGCACAGGAAAGACCTATCTGGCAGTGGCGATGGCAGTCGCTGGGTTGCTGAGCAAACGGTTCAATCGCATTGTGCTCGCCCGTCCGGCGGTCGAAGCCGGCGAGCGTCTTGGATTCCTGCCTGGAAGCCTTCAGGAGAAGGTCGATCCCTACTTGCGCCCGCTTTACGACGCCCTGTATGACATGCTGGATGTGGAAAAGGTGGACCGCTATCTGGAACGCGGAACAATCGAAATTGCTCCGATTGCTTTCATGCGTGGACGCACCTTGAACGAATCCTTTGTCATCCTCGATGAAGCGCAGAATACGACCTCCGAACAGATGAAGATGTTTCTGACGCGTATGGGTTTCAACTCCAAAGCCGTGATTACCGGCGACATCACCCAGATTGACCTGCCGGCAGGAAGAGTCTCGGGGTTGATTGAAGCTCGAAGCGTGGTTTCCAATGTGGAGGGCATTGATTTCGTGCACTTCAGCGAGAAGGACGTTGTGCGCCATCCGTTGGTTCAGCGGATTGTGAGGGCCTACGACGCCTATTCGCCGTCCAGGGCTCACCCGGAACGAACCGCAGGAAGTTCGGCCACAGCACCCACATCACAGGCATTCAAGACAATTGACGGCAGATCATGAAGGCGCCGGTCGTTCTGAATCGACAGCGCCGACATCGGGTTTCCGTTTCCAGACTGCTCGAATTCCTCAACCTGCTGTCGCGCCGGCTGCGGGTTGATGGTCAGTCATTCACAATCGTACTTGTCAGCGACCGGGCAATTCGCCGGTTGAACCGCGACTTCAGAAAGCAAGACAAACCCACCGACGTGTTGTCGTTTCCCTCGGGACCGGAAGGTCCGGCCCATTTGGACAAACCTGGCTTAGGTGATATGATCATCTCCGTCGAAACGGCGCGCAGACAGGCTTTTGCCAGACACCACAGCCTTGAAAAAGAGCTGCGCGTGCTGGCCATTCATGGTCTGCTGCACCTGCTTGGCTACGATCATGAAGTCGACCGGGGTGAGATGCGCCGCAAAGAACTGAGGCTGCAGAGAGAGCTGCTATGATCACGACGGCCGTGATTTTCTTCGCCTTGTTCTTTCTGTCGGTCGTTACACTCTTGTCGGTTTTTGAGATGAGCCTGAGCCGCATCAGCAAAGTGACGTTGAGGCGGCTGGTTGAGAAACACAAATCCAAGAGACTGGATCAACTGAAAGCGCTGTCCGACAACCGGATCGAAAGTCTGATTTCAGTCTATGTCGGCATTCAAGTCTGCATGGTGGGCTTTGCGATCCTCACCACCGGCTATCTCCATAACCGGCTCCAGAGCTATGCGGCAGCGCTGCCCTCGGCCTTCGGCATCATGTTTGCTGTGGTCGTCATTTTCCGCCAGCTCATCCCAAGGCTGTTCACCTTCCGCAAACCTGAGCGGGTCTTGTTGCCGATCATTCCTCTGTACAATCTGATCAGGCCAGTGCTGGGTGTACTGGCATATCCGCTGTCTTCAACGTTGCGCCTGTTCAATCAGCTCAATGCCCAGGATGAACTCGCAAAGACGGATGAGCATATCGAGGAAGAGATTCAGGCATTCATCAATGTTGGAAAGGAAGAAGGAATTCTGGAGAAGGACCAGGCTCCTCTGATTCAGTCGGCTGTGGAGTTCGGTGACAAGCTCGCCGGCGATATCATGACCCCCCGGACTGAAATTGTCGCGATTGAGATCTCTTCATCGCTGGCGCAGCTGAAACGGCTCATGACACAGACCAAGTATTCCCGGATTCCGGTTTACCGCGAACAGATTGAGAACATCGCCGGAATGGTCTATTTGAAGGATCTGCTGGACATTTGGGACCGTGCCGATCAAGGCATTGGCAATCCGCCGAGTCTGGAGAGTCTGATGCGCCCGCTGCAATTTGTCCCCGAGACCAAGCGCGTGGCCGAGTTGTTGACGGAATTGCAGCATCAGGCTTCGCACATGGCGATGGTTGTTGACGAGCATGGTGGTCTGGCTGGACTCGTGACCATTGAAGATATTCTGGAGGAAATTGCAGGGGAGATTCACGACGAAGATGAGATCGGTGAGATGCTTCAGATCACACAGGACTCGCAAGGCCACTACATGATTCCGGCCGGTATTCCGGTCGAGCGTGTCGAAGAAGTCCTGGGGATCAATCTCAACCACGACGAAAACACCACAATCGCGGGTTTCGTCAATTCCGCGTTTGGGCGAGTCCCTCGCAAGGGCGAACGGTTCGAGCACGAGGGTGTCTTGTTTGAGATCAGGGAAGCGGACCGCCGAAAAATTTATAAGCTCTCGGCAGCGCGAGCGGCACCGGCCCAAGGTGGCAATGCTGAATTGCGCGCCAGTAACTGAGCCGACCCAAGCTGTGCTCCAACGACAGCAGGCAGCCATACCCCGCCCTCGAGTTCAGGCATTTATACGCAGCTTCCCCGCCCTCACATTCAGTTCCCATGTTTAAGTCAGGTTTTGTTTCCATCATCGGCCGGCCCAACTCAGGGAAATCCACGCTCCTCAATCAATTGCTGGGCGAGAAAGTTTCGATTGTGTCCGACAAGCCGCAGACCACTCGAGAGAATATTCTGGGTATCCTTTCGCTCAAAGAGGGTCAGATGGTTTTCACCGACACGCCCGGAATTCACAAACCGGGTTACGAGCTCAACCGGCGGATGATGCAGACTGTCTACAACTCCCTGGAAGGCATCGATCTCTTGCTGCTCCTGGTCGATGCGTCGTCGGCCTTCGGATCCGGCGACCAGTATGTGGTTGACCTTGTGAAGGGTCGCAGTCTGCCCACGTTTCTGCTCCTTAACAAGATTGACCTCGTACGCAAGGAAGCACTGCTCCCATTGATCGCGACTTATGCCGAGAAGCATCCCTTCAGCGAGATTGTTCCGATCTCGGCTCTGAAGAAGGATAATTTGGATTTGCTCATCCGCCTGATTCTGAAGCAGCTTCCGGAAGGGCCACCCCATTTCCCCGAGGAGCAGTTTACCGACCGCCACGAACGTTTTCTCGTAGGCGAAATGGTCCGGGAGAAAGTGCTCCTGAATACGCGGGACGAATTGCCGTATTCGACAACTGTTCAAATCACGCGCTTCGACGAATCGCAACCCGATGTGGTCGTCTTGAATTGCGATATTGTTGTTGAGAAAGAGTCGCAGAAGAAAATCGTAATCGGTAGCCAGGGACAGATGCTGAAACAAATCGGGATTGAAGCCCGTGCCGATATCGAAGCACTGCTAGGCAAGCGCGTGTATCTCGAACTCTACGTTCGAGTGAAGCCCAAGTGGCGCGACGATCCGAGGTTTCTCGATAGTCTTTCGTGAGAGAAAGGATTGAGGCATTGGTTCATTGAGTCATTGAGTTCACTGATCAAATGATTCAATTGAACCAATCACTCAATGAACCGATGGCCTAATGAAGATCAACGAAATTTACCTGAGCATTCAAGGCGAGTCGTCGTACGCGGGGCTTCCCTGTGTTTTCGTCCGCCTTACCTATTGCAACTTGCGTTGCACCTACTGCGATACCGAATATGCCTTTTATGAGGGAAAAGACATGACTGTAGACGACGTCATCGCCTCAGTTCTGAGCTATGACTGCCCACTGGTTGAGGTGACCGGCGGTGAGCCTCTCCTGCAAAAGGAAGTGTTCCCCTTGATGGACCGCCTCATTGACTCTGGCCGTACCGTCCTGTTGGAAACTGGGCGGCAGCCTGGATATAAGCCCGGTGCATCCGCGGGTTATCAAGATCCTCGACTTGAAATGCCCGAGCAGCGGCGAATCACGGCACAATCTCTATGGGAATCTGGACAAACTTCAGCCTCACGATGAAATCAAGTTTGTCATTGGCACCCGCGAAGACTACCTCTGGTCCAAAGAAACCATTGAGAAATTTGACCTTGCCGCTCGCTTTCCGATTCTGTTCTCGACTGTGTTTAATCAGCTCGAACCACGCCAACTCGTCGATTGGGTTCTCCAAGACAATCTCAAAGTCCGTTTTCAACTCCAGATGCACAAGTACATCTGGGACCCGGCCCGCCGCGGTGTCTAAACGTCCCGCCGGTGCGGCGAATTTGCCAGTCAGTGTTGCCCGAGCCAATTCCTTGGCGCACAGAAACCAGAATAATTTCAGCTCTAGCTGATACAAAAGGGCCCTTCCAGCGGCATACTTAATGGTAGTCTGTACGCCAAACTTCTGCAGACAATGGAAGGTGTTTGCTCAGCCCTCCCTCTGAGAGTTCCGGTGACACCCTACCGCTTGCAATCCTGCACAGACGAAGAGCTGATGGAGCAACTCAGGATCGGCCAGGCTGATGCCTTGGCAGTCCTGTTCGATCGGCACTACCGGCTGGTGTTCGGTGTTGCATTGCGCATTCTCCACGACCACGGAGAAGCCGAGGACCTCATGCAGGAGGTCTTTCTGGAAATCTATAAGAAGATCGAAGACTACGACCCGGACAAGGGAAACGCCAAAACCTGGATTCTCCAATACGCTTATCACCGAAGCTTGAACCGTCAGAAGTACCTGAGCGTAAGGAGTTTCTACGATGGCCGGCAGGATTCGGATTTGAAGCAGTGGGAGTTGCCGCAGTCTCCAAATGGGTGGAACGGTCTGACCTATGATGACTGGGCTCAGGTTCTTCAAAAGGGGATGGCTTCACTCAGTGAGAAAGAGCGGATGACACTGGATTTGGCCTATTTTCAGGGTCTTCAGCTCAAGGAGATCGCAGCCCAGATCAATGAACCCTTGGGGAATGTGCGGAACCACTATTATCGGGGACTGAAAAAGTTGAGAGATTTTCTGCAGGAACGGTCGTGTTTGAAGAAGAAGCCGGCGTAGAGCTTAAGCGAGGAAGGCTAGGAGATGGTTATGAACTCCCGTGAATTTGGCCATGAGCGGTTTGAGGAATTATGTGCGCTTTCGGAAATCGGGCAGATTTCTGTCGAAGAGTTTCGAGACCTTCAGGCGCACCTGCAGACTTGCGCGACGTGCCGCCTGCGGCAGGCTGATTTCGCCGAGATCCTTCACGAGCACTTGCCTCTGCTTGCCCCGGAAGAGGCAGCAATGCCGGGTTCTCGAGGTGTGGCATTCCACGATGCCAGCTACAAGCAACGCTTCCTGCAGCGTGCGCAGAAAGAGGGGCTTGTTTTCTCGCCTGAGGTGACTGGTACCAAAAAACCCAAACAGGTCGAAGCGAGCGGTTGGCGCGGTTTGGCATGGTTGTGGCAACCGAAACGGCTGGCTTTCTCGCTAGGGGCGGTTGGATTGGGATTCTGGCTGGGCACCTTGGAAGAGCGTCCAGTGACGAAGGTTCAAGTGTCGCCTTCACAGGAGCTTGCAAAGCTTCAGGACGAGAATTCGTTCCTCAAGCAGCAAATTGCACAACGGGCCACCCCGACACCTCGAATCCAACCCGAAGAACCCGTTTCACAGCCGCGACCTGTAGTTTCCGCGGCCAACCCCGGGCTTCTGCAGCAGCTTTCTCAGGCACGTCAAGACTCTGCGGCCGCTATTCAGCGCGCCCAAGTTCTCGATGACGAATTGCAGAAGGCTTCCGCTGAACTGGTACGGCTAAAGGAGGACGCAACCCGGCTGAAGGGTGACTCGGCCAGCGCTGCGAAGCTCAAGGAGACGGAGGCCGCGCTTCAAGCTGCAAGCAGCGAACTCCAGAAACTACAGCGCGAGCGGTCGGTATATGCCTCCACGTTTGCCGACCAGCAGACGCAAATTCGTGAGCTGATGGAAAAGCTTGTGACACAAACAGAAAGCATTGAGCAGGAACGCGAGCTGACTGCTGCCGGCCGCGACATCCGCCAGCTGATGGGTGCCCGGAACCTCCATATTATCGACGTTGAGGATGTGGAAGACGGCCGTGGAACCAAGCAACCGGTTGGCCGCGTGTTTTACACCGAAGGTAAGTCCCTCATCTTCTATGCGTTCGATTTGGAGAAACGTCGGAAGTCCTTGGAGAAGTATTCGTTTCAGGCGTGGGGCCAGCGTGAAGCGAAGGGTGGCCCTGTGCAGAGCTTGGGCGTGTTTGTCAATGAAGACCAAGGCAAGAGTCCCTGGGTACTGAAGTACGACAATCCCCAGGTACTGGCTCAGATTGATTCCGTGTTCGTTACCATCGAGCCCAAGGGGGGCAGCAATCGGCCCCAGGGACGGCAGCTGATGTACGCCTACTTAAGGGCAAATCCAAATCACCCATAGCCATTCGGCAGGCCGGCTCGTCTCTTAGCCATTCGCCGGTCATTTTCGAGTCGCTAGCCAGAATTTTCTCCCGCCTCTGATACAAAATGCCTTTCTCGACGGCATACTCCAATGACGACAAGTTGAACCCGATCAGTGTGATTTCTGCGCTGGTCAGACTCTTCGTCCTCTGGATCGGATTGAATAGTTTGGCCCTTGCCAGCCCGACTGCGACCATCACGGGCCGGGTAACTGACTCGCTGGGTGGGGCACTGGCCGGCGCTCAGGTGGAAGTAACGAACATTGAGACGAACACGAGCTTCAGAACCAAGACGAGCAATCTTGGACTCTACCGCGTGCCAAATCTGCCCCCCGGTTACTATCGGGTCATTGTTCGCACGTTCGGGTTTCGCACCATGGTGAAGCCCGGGCTGAAACTCCATGTTCAAGACGTCATTGCGCTGAATTTCTCTATGCAGCTGGGTTCCACCATCGCCAGCATCACTCAGGAGGAGGGTGTGCCGCTCGTCCAGTCGGAAACCGGGATGCAGAGCTCCACGGTGAACCAACTTGCCATCACCAACCTGCCCTCGCTAACCCGCAATCCGTACGACTTTGTAACCTTGAGCGCCGGTGCCGCTCCGACCGGAATCCGGGGTATCGGCTTTGCTCTGAATGGCCAGCGCGCCGAGAGTGGAAGCTTTCTTCTGGACGGGAGCGACAACAACGACTCCTACAACCCGGGACCAGGCCAGATTGTTCCTCTGGATGTTGTGGAAGAATACCGCTTGATGACGCACAACTTCACCGCTGAATATGGGAGGAACACCGGGTTTATCGCCAACGTGGTCACCAAGAGTGGCACGAATGACTTTCACGGCGCTGCCTACTATTTCAATCGAAACTCGGCATTGGCCGCCAACACTTACGAGAACAACGCCCGGGGCATTCCCCGACCGGTATTTAACCGCCACCAATTGGGTGGCGCTGTCGGCGGCCCGATTCTGCGAGACAAGCTGTTCTTCTATGCGGCGTTAGAACCCATCCTGGTGCGCAGTTCGGCAACACTCAGTTACTACGTTCCGACACCAGATCTGCTGGCGATCAGTTCAGCAGGAACAAACGCGATGTTTCGCCGCTTTCCATTGCCTTCAAATCTTTCTCAGACGGACGTCAGTATTCGGACCGTTTGCCCGTTTGGCCGGTTTTGCGGTTCTACGATCAACAGCGGCTTTGTCACGATTCCCGCCTTTGCGTCGACCACCCGCACCGGTCCGGTGGATGCAGGCGCGGGGGTGCCGCAGGATACCCTCTTGTGGACAGGACGCCTGGACTATAACTTGAACGAGCGTTCGACACTGAATGTGCGCTATGCCTTTCAGGATGCGAATCAGTTTGCCACTGTGACCCAACCTTATTCCGCTGAACTGGATCAGCCGTTCAATGTTCGAAACCAGAACATCACACTAAACCTGACGCATTTCTTGTCGGGCAACTTCTTCACGGAATCGCGGGTTGTCTTCAGCCGGCTGCTCCAGCAGAGTCCTGCCGCACCCGCGACGGAGTTCCCGTCATTCACGATCACCGGCGATACCATCAGCGGCTCCAGCGGCTCGCTCTCACTACCGTCGGCAAGAAACGCCTTTGGCGGGTCCCAAGACATTTATCAGCTCTACCAAGGCGCCAACTGGATTCGTGGAACTCACAATCTGAAATTCGGCTGGCAGTACCAGCACTTGCGGGACAGTCGTGTGCCGACCGAGGTTTCTTTCACCCGCAGTAATCAGGGTGAGTTTCGCGATCTGCAAGGTTTTGTGGACGGCTTTCTCACTTCGTATCAGCTATCGTTGGACCCTAAAGGGAAAGCTCCAGGAGAACTGATTTCACCGCCATTCGGCCCTTCGGGTTTGCACCGAAACTATCGATTCAATGATACGGCCGGTTTCTTCCAGGACGCCTGGAAGATATCGCCTCGTCTGACCCTGTCCCCGGGGCTGCGGTATGAGTATTTCGGTTCCGGTCATCGCACCGGTCACGAAAAGCCGCTGGATGCCAGCTTCTATTACGGTCAGGGCAACTCCGTTTATCAGCGCATTGCCAACGGGCGCTTGCTTCGAACCACGGACGCACCCGGGGAGTATCAGAATCACTACTTCCTGCCGCGCCATAGCAATTTTGCCCCGCGCCTCGGAGTCGCGTATGGCATTTCAGGTAGCGGCAAGACGGTGCTGCGTCTCGGCGGCGGCTTGTTCTTCGAAAGACTGCCAGGGGTTGCGTTTGAGAACACCAATCCTCCTGCATTTGGCATCGCGCAATTGAGTGCAGTGTCGCTGACTCCGGAGCTCTTCATCGATCCGTACAGCGTCTTTCCGCAGACCACAATCCCTGTGCCGCCAAGCGTGGTTACGCACTTCGACCAGGACCTAAAAACAGCTTACGTCGGTCACTGGAACGCAACTCTCGAGCACGAACTGATGCGGAACCTCGTGGTCTCTGGAACCTATCTTGGTTCGAGGGGAAACCGGCTCTATCGATTGCTTAACATCAACCGGATTGGCAGCGGCGTTTTCGATGGCCGCCCCGGCGAACGGCTGTTCAATTCAGCCTCGAGCTTCACCACCATTAGCAATCAGGCAAACTCGAGTTTTCATGCCCTGCAGCTCAGAATGGAAAGTCCCGGCATCAAAAACATCGGGCTGCAATTTGGCGCGAACTACACCTGGAGCCACTCCATCGACAGCGCCAGCTCGCTGTTGGGCAACGATGTTTCGAATTCGCTGTTTCCGCTCGACGCCTTCAATCCGAAGCTCGACAAGGGTTCGTCCGATCATGACGTGCGCCACCGGATGGTCGGACATTTTGTTTGGCAGCTTCCATTTGGTTCCACCTCGAGGTTGTCCAAGCGGCAGTTGCTTTCCGGTTGGGAAATCACCGGCATCGTTTCATTTCAAGCGGGCCAGCCATTCAATCTGCGAGACAGCCGGGTCGCCGACCGCGACCTGGCTGATAACACACGACCCCGGGTTACCGGCCCGCTTCCCGGGGCACTTCGAGGCAGCAACCTCGTGGCGGACGCCCGCACCCCCAATGCTTTCCTGATTCTTCCGCTAAACACGGTGCGACGCGCGGACGGCAGTTGTCTTGAAGGGGCAGCTCCGTTTGCCTGCCAGGTTTCGGTCAACGGGCCCTTCCAGGGGAGTTTGGGACGAAATGTTTTTCGAGGACCTGGAACTCATTTCCAGAATCTGGCGTTCATTAAGAATTTCAATCTTCCCGCCTCCAGCAGGCGTGAGGGCACAAAACTGCAATTTCGGGCCGAGTTTTATAATTTCTTCAATCATTCGAACTTGTACTTTAAGTCGGACACCGCCAACGTCGCCGTTTCATCGTTTAACACAACCGGAGGCGTTTCAGTTCCGGGAGTTCTGGCATCGTTTGGGACGCCGGAAAGATTCCCACAGGAGGCCCGCCAGTTGGTTTTGGCAGTGAAACTGATCTTCTAGAAAGGTGTTGAAGCATCATTGGATGGGTCAGCCATCGCGCTTTTTCGATGCAAGCCAACATTCAGCCACAACGCATGCTTCCGGTGTCATGCCGTGGTGAATTCGTTGCATTCCAGAAAAGGCGCGATGAATGCCCCATCCGGGACAAGTAGGGTGCGTCACGCGGGGTGACGCACCGCCGTACCAGAAACCCCATACCGGTGCGTTGATAGACTGACTCAACGCACTCTACAGTCCTGTGAGCGCAATGTCCGCAACATTGAGACATGATGACGGCCCGAAAAGGACCCATGAAATCGGCTCGGTTCAAGTTGAGATTCTGGATGCTGGAGATTGCCGTGTGGATTGCCGGATTGCTGTGGGCGATGTCCGCAGGCGCCGACAACCTGCAGCTCCAACCTCTGGACCAGAACAAACTTCTTCCGTCTTCACAATCCCAGTTGGTTCAAGATCCCCTCGGGGGCGCTGCGAGAGCCAGGACGCAGGCGGCCTACGGTCGCCTGCCCCTTGGCTTTGAATCCAATCAAGGACAAGCCGACCCATCGATTCGTTTTCTTTCCCGCAGTCCAAACGCTACGCTTTTCTTCAAGAACAACGAACTCTTGCTGCAGACGCAGGATCTTCGCTCGCCGGCTGCCAACGCCCACTCCAACAACAGTGAAGCTCATGAACAGACTCGGATTCATTTGCAGTGGATGGGCTCAAATGCGAACCCTGTAGTCATAGGTGAGGATCCTTTGGCTCGCAAGAGCCACTACCTGGCCGGCAACCCCAGCAATTGGCGCATCAATGTTCCCAACTACTCGCGCCTCCGTTACAAAGCCGTCTATCCTGGAATCGATCTCGTCTTTTATGGCAATCCAGAATTCCTTGAATATGACTTTGTGCTCGCCCCGGGAGCCAACCCCTCCGCGATCGTTTTGCGTTTCGAAGGCTTGGACGTAGCTGACGCCCGACGCCCTCTCACCCTGGACAAGAATGGTGATCTCTGGTTACGCACCCGAACGGGCGCTATTCGCCAAGACAAGCCCGTGGCCTTCCAAAAAACGAAAGCCGGCCGGAACGTGGTGGCCAGTCAGTATGCAATTCTGAACGACGGATTGACGATAGGCTTCAAATTGGGAGAGTATGACCCCAGTTTGCCATTGATCATCGATCCCGTGCTGTCGTATTCCGTGACGGGCATCGGTGGATCGGCCATTGCCGTCGACGCTCAGGGACAGGCTTACGTCGCAGGCATCGCCAATCCAGCTTTCGTGCCGGCCGCGGGAGCCTTTCAGACGAGTCCTGGAGGAGGAACCTGCGTTAGCGGACCCAACACCATTCCCTGCCCCGATATCCTGATTGCCAAGCTTAACGCTGCCGGAACGGATCTGGTGTATTCCACGTTCCTCGGTGGCAGCGGTTCCGACTATGCCTACGGAATTGCAGTGGACGCATCGGGCGATGTGTACGTCACAGGCGCCACCAGTTCCACGAATTTTCCCGTGACAACGAATGCCTTGAATCCAGCGCACAGTCGAAGTATTTGCGGTTCGATCTCTGCGACCGCTCCATGCAGCAACGCCTTCGTCGCCAAGCTGAACTCCAGGGGGACAGCGCTGGTGTATTCAACCTACTTGAACGGGGCCGGTGGAGGTGTCGGAAGCAATGCCATCGCCGTTGATTCTCTGGGCCAGGCGCATGTGACGGGCGACCGGCCTTCGGGAGGCTTCGTCACGAAACTAAACGCAGCTGGCACGGCAGTCGCCTATTCGGTCGCCGCTGTGGGTGGCGCAGCGATCGCCATTGATAGAACTGGCAGCGCGTACACAACCGGCCGGAAAGGAACCGATTCCTTCGTCTCAAAACTCAGTGCTGAGGGAGCTGTGATTTATTCCTTCCGTCTCGGCGGCACATTTACGATGTTCTCGGCTCCCGCCGAAGAGGTGGAGGCTCTGACCGGAGTCGCCGTGGATGTGGCGGGTCACGCCTACGTCACTGGATATACTGCGTACAGCGATTTCCCGACAACGACCGGCGCGGCCTTCCCCAACCCTCCAGGCTTGGGGATCTGCGGGAGTTCATTGTGTCGCGACGCATTTGTCAGCAAGCTGAATAGCAACGGTACCGCGTTAGTTTACTCCACTTTTCTGGGAGGCAACTCCATCGACTACGGAACCGGTATCGCCGTGGATTCGGCGGGAAACGCCTACGTCTGCGGGGTGACCCGCTCCGCTAATTTCCCTTCGGTGCCCGCCGGCACTTCGGTGCCTACTGGCGCCTCTGCAGCCGCTGGCGGCGCCTTTGTTGCCAAACTAAATGCCAGTGGTTCGGCACTTGTTTTTGCCTCTACTCTCGGAGCCAGCCAGACCACGGAAGGCTCCAGCGCGGTGGCGCTGGATGCCTCGGGCAGTGTTTATGTAACAGGAACTGCGGGTCCGTCGTTTCCTATAACAGCTGGGGCGTTTCAGCCGCAGGCTGGAACCGGCAACGGTAATTTCGTTGCGAGATTCTTCGACGATCTGCTCCTGTTCGTTCCGGTAATTCTTTCCTCTGCCGGGCAGAACAATTCCTTCTTTACGTCGGAGCTGACGCTCACCAATCGATCCACACGCGACGTTGTGCTCGAGTACACCTACGTTGCGGCGACTGGCGGCGGGAGCGGTTCAGCGATGGAGAACTTGCCCGCAGGACGCCAGAAAGTGGTGCCTGACGCCATCAGCTATCTGCGTTCGCTCGGCGTGCCCATCCCCGAGACAGGAAACCGGGTTGGGACCTTGGGTGTGCGATTCTCTGGACTCACGTCTCCCGCTGAAGGTGCCGTCACGGTGAGGACCGCGACTCCGGTCAGTCAAGGGCGAGTGGGACTCGCCTATCAAGGTCTCGCCCGCGGCTTGACCGCACCCTCTTACCTATCAGGGCTACGCCATGATGCAGTCGATCGCACCAACGTCGCCATTCAAAATTCCGGGACAGCACCGGAAGGCAACATCACCCTGCGTTTGACCGTCTTCTCCGGACAGCCCTCGTTTCCGACGGTATCCCGCACCCTTCCCGATGAAGAGCTTGCCCCGGGGGAATTTCGGCAGTTGAGTCCAATTTTACAGGCGACCGGGCTCGGACTAACCAATGGGTATGTCCGCGTTGAACGCGTTGCTGGTGTGGCGCCTTACTATGCTTACGCCGTCATTAACGATCAGGCCAGCTCGGATGGTTCCTTTATCGCACCCGTTCCGGAAGGCGTGTCGCCACGCCCCAATGGTTTGACCATTCCGGTCATTGTGGAATCGGGCTCCTTCAGCAGCGAACTCGCGCTCACCAACGCATCCGCAATTGCCAAGACGCTGCGCGTCTCTCTGGTGGCCGATGGCATCCAGGCTCCCGACTTGACGGCAGCAGTGAACGTCACACTGCGAAGCCAGGAGCAGCTCCTTCTTCCGAACGTGGTTCAATGGATGCGCCAACGCGGCGCCGCAGGACTGGAATCGAGCACTCAGCCTTACGTGGGGGCACTGTTCCTCACAGTCCTCAATGGCGATTCAAGCGGAATCTATGCTTCCGTCAGAACTCTGACGAGTGGCGAAGGGGGCGGCCGCTACGGTGTTTCCTATGCGGCCATTCCCAATGGCGCATCGGCGTTGCCCAGCGTCTGGATCCATGGCTTGCAGCAGAACTTGGAGAATCGCAGCAACCTCGCTCTCCTCAACACGGGGGAGGCGGACGGCAGCTCCAACACGTTTCGACTCGAGTTGTACGACGGCGAGAGCGGCCAGAGAGTCGCGACCGTGGAGGGGCTTCAGGTGCCGTCCAAACGGCTGCTGCAGATCGGCTCACTCTTCGAAAAGTACGCGCCTGCCACGCGACAAGGCTACGTGAGGATCAGCCGGATCGCCGGCACCAATCCGTTTATTGCTTACTCGGTTATCAACGACGGCGCAAGCCCTGGACAACGCACTGGCGACGGGGCATACCTTTCGAGTGCACCGTAAGCCACTGTCTGGCCGCTCCCTCTGAAAATCCCCCTCAGCAAAGGGGGAAGAAGGCTTCACGACGGCCGTCGTGGAGCCTTAAAGGGGTTGTCTTGATCGGTTCCAGAAAGCTGCGCGCCGCTCCCTTTAGCAGGGAGAATAGTTTCATCGCACGTGGCGCCACAACGCGGCGTGAAAAACTCCCTTGAACTAGACGCCTCACGTGATGCTGGAGCTGTGAAATTCAATGGTAGGATCAGGTGGTCAGCTCCAAAGCGTCATTCTTTCACATAAAATCTCACTCATTTTGACCTCAACAAAAACATTCCGCGCTTCAGTCCGACCTCCGGCTTCATCCATCCGAATCTTGACTTGCCTTTGCCTGTTTGCGCTCCCCATCCGCGCCAGCGACCCCTTGTTCGCTCCCGCTATCCAGATCGAGCTGGGGCCTGAGCAGATAGTGGCGGCAGGCGCCGGCTGGCCCTATCTGTTTCAGAGTCGCGAAGGAACTACGATTGTTTTGGGCCACGTGAAATGGATTCCGAAGTCTCCCTATCCAATCCATTTCACAGTCCGGTCGTTCGACGGACGAAAGACCTGGGAGCGCTGGACACCTTCGGCGGAACAGGGTGTGGGACCCATGACTGAAGGAGTCGCAGTTCAAATGCAGGATGGCCGTATTCTGATTTTCGACGTGTATGCCGAGCATTTGGCAAACAGAATCTTCCAGGGGAAGAGGTGGATCTCTCGGGATGGATGGAAGAGCGTTACGGGACCTGAAACCACGCGCGTTTCTGTGCCTCAGGCGGAGATTTCCGGAGTGGACGATCGCGGCGAGCCGATCTCACGTCTGTACATTCGCCGCTCCATGCTGGTGTTGTCAGGAGGCGATCTGCTGGCATCAGCTTATGGAAGATTTGACGGAGATACAGCCCCTGTCGAGTATCTGCCTAAGATGAAGCAAACCCGCTCCTACCTGGTGCGTTCCAGCGATGAAGGAAAGACGTGGACCTATTTTTCCACCATTGCCGCCCCGCCGGTTGAACAGGAGGGCTTTGGAGAACCGGTAGTGGTTCAATTGAAGCACGGCAGGCGGGCAGGCAGGCTCATTTGCCAAATGAGGACCGGACGCGAATCTCCAATCTACCAGGCAGAATCCGATGACGAGGGCAAAACCTGGACCAGGGCGCGCCCTCTGCGATGGACCTACAGCCGTTTCGGCCGTCAACGTGATCTCATCGGCGTAGACCCCGATCTAATCGAAATGAGTGATGGAACCCTTGTCATGTCCTATGGTCACAAGCCCGACTATCAGGATCACGGAAACTTTCTCGCCTTCAGCCTGGATCAGGGTGAAACCTGGACAAGCGAAACCCGGTTGAATAGCTCCATCACCATGGCCTACACGGGGGTCCGCGAGGTCAGCCCCGGCGTCCTCTTCGTGGTCTACACCAAGTCAAATGCCACTCAGACCTCCCGATACCGCGAAGCCACGTTCGACACCGTAGGGCGAACCGTGGTCGTCAAGAAAACCGCTAAGGAATAGGTCCCCGTCGAATCCGTGATCGGATGAGAATTGGCCCCACTTCGGAGACCTCAGTCTAGACAAAATACGGGCGAAGGCACCGGAGCACGCTCTTCAGCGTCCCGTGCGGTCGTTGACTTTCAGCCGTGGCGGTCATAGCATCACGCTCCAGAATCAGGATGAATAACAGGTTCAGTCCAATCCGCCAGAAAACTGGAGACTGATCAACTTGTCAGGGCAAGTCAACCTATTAATCAATGGGCGCGACGTTCAAGAGCATAACCAAGCTCGAAGCTGCAGAGCGGCAGCTCGCTCAGGCCATTCGCCTCTTCTTTGGCCAAGGCGACGAAATTGCCATCCACACACTGGCGTCAGCCGCCTACCAGATCCTCTCCGATATGTGTGGGAAACGTGGGATTCCTCGCGAGATCGAGGACTCTGCCATCCTCGAGGAAATGGGCGTGAAGAAGCGGGTGTTGACGGCCATGCGGAAGCCTCAGAACTTCTTCAAGCACGCTGACCGCGATTCAGACGAAACAGTGCGTTTCGGTTCGATGTTGTCTGTTTGCTTCCTGGTCTACGGCGTTTCCTTTCACTATTCGCTAACTGGCCGTCAGTTTGCGGAAGGCTTGGTACTGCGTTCATGGTTCTTTGCAAAGCACCCCGAACGGGCCCCTGAGCCCTTGAGATCTGCTATGACCGCGATGGCTCCCATGCTTGATCCATCTGATTTAGCGTTCTTCGCCAGACAGATCCCTATCGCGGCGCGCAGACTGTCCTTCTAACAAACGGCTCAAGCTGCCCCGGTCTTCGCGTTCTTTTCGGAAACCGCGGGGAGATTTTCCAGAGATCTCTCCCGCCCCACGGCTCTGGGAAGCCGGGCAGCTTAGCCAAGAGTCGTTGGGCAGCCACGAAGAGTGAGTTGACAAATGCGTCTCTGGTCCGTGCATCCGAAGTACCTCGACGCTCGCGGGCTTGTGGCTCTCTGGCGGGAAGGCCTCCTGGCTCAGGCTGTGCTCAGGGATCACACGCACGGCTACTTGCGTCACCCACAACTGGAACGATTCCGCGCTCAGCCTTCGCCTCTTGGCGCGATTGCTGACTATCTTCGGAGCGTTTACGCAGAGGCTGTGAGTCGCGGCTACACGTTCGCGCGGCGGAAGATTAACCTGGCGCAGGGCTCTGGCGTCATCGCCGTGACTCGCGGCCAGATCCACCATGAGTGGAGTCATCTGCTGGCAAAGCTGGCAAGTCGCGATCCTGAGTTGCGCAATCGACTCGAACGCGTGAGGCGTCCGCAGTCCAATCCGCTGTTTCGCATTGTGCCTGGCGGCGTCGAGATATGGGAGAAGGGGCTACCAGCGCTGCCCAACACTTGTAAGGCCTCCCTGAGTCAAGCAAACAGACTTCACCGTAGGGCTGGAAAAGCAAAAACCCTCAGACGAACTTTTCGCTAGATCACTGACGATGCCGATTCCGGGCTCGACCCGTTTCTAACTTCGTTTCAATGCGGGCAACAGACCAGGGTCTGCACCAAACGCAGGTTCCAGCCGACGCCGGCCAAAAACGCGGGCGCGGCTGATGCGCAAATGTTAGGCGTTCCTGCGAGTGCTCAATTTGGATCGAGGTTTCGCTACGCGCATGACGCTCATCCTCTCAGGTTTGACGGCGAATTAGGTTGTCCAAGTGTCCGATCGTCGGTCGGTGTTCGTACGGGCCTGACAGCGCTTCGCGCCGCAGGTTATCCACAGCGTTAGGCGACACGTTGCTTGCCAATTTGGAAGGAGGTAGTGTGAGAGGACTCAAAGTGTAAGGAAGGTGATGGAATTCCTTATATGGCCAGTGGATGACAGAGCCTCAAGAAAAATCCACTAGCAAAATTCAAGAAACAAAGGAGGTATATATCATGTCTCTATCCGCAGAAGTTGAGGAGATTAAGAAGCACAAAATTTCCTTTAATACTGGTGTAGAGCAAGAGCTACGAGCTGAAATCTGGTTAATTGGCGATCAAGACAGGCATGTAGGTCGCATCTATTTCTATGATTCAGACAAGTCTATTAAGCCCAGTTTTGTAGACAGAGGCAACAACCCAGTGATGCATTTGCCTTCTGTTATGCTCCAAAATGTGCTGGATATATTACGCAACGAAAAACCGGTGTTTGTTCACAATCCCGGTTTCTTATCAACCTCAAAGGAACCTGTAGGAGAGAAAGAGTAAATTCATGCTTTCGTGCCAAACAAGATGATCACTTAACGCATTAAGGGGGCAAATACAAAGCACCGGCAGAACACCCTGAACACGCGCGCACGGCCTATCCAAGCGGGTTGCGAAGCGATAAGAGTGTTCGGGAGGTCCTTGGGCTTGTCCAATTGGGGTTGGTGCGCGGCGGCATTCAGGGCTCGCCACAATTTCTAAGAATCTGAGATGGTCTCACAGGCTGTACGGCGGGCGAGAGATCCGTGTCGAGATCACACTTGTTCAAGAGCATCGTGAGCATTTTTCGGAGGAATGGTATGAGATCTTTGGGAGTTCGAAGCTCCACCAGGAGCTGGGATTTGAGGGATTCTGCTTGTTTAGCGGGGCTGCCTATGTCTAGAGTCTTGGGCGTGACAGGGGGCTTCGGCGTGGTGGACGAATGGCGAGTCGTCTTGAAAAGTCTCATCGCTGCATTGTTAAATCTGCGCGTTGTTAACGTCGGAGCTACTTCGGATTAAACTTGACGGTCCTCTTGAATCGGCGAATTCGGAGACGGATGCCACAGATCGGTGAGAGTTGGTTGACGAGCCCCACCCAGACGAGACCGGCCTACGAGAGGAGGGCGCTCCCAGCCGGGGCTGCGAACGCGGTGCCGTTGCCATCTCCGTGGGTGCGCGGTCCAGCTTGGGACGCGTTCTGGATGTTGAGTGCACTCTGGCTGGCGCCAATAATCCTGTGGCTCTGCCATGGATATTCTGACCCGGAGGACAGTCCGCTCGATCTGCTTTACTTCGGCCTAACCGCGCTGTTCTGGATCGGTCATCGGCTGTCCAGCACGTACCTCGCTTACTGTACAGAGGCATACCGGCCTCTGTTGCGAGCGCAGCCCGTCCGGTTCGTCGTCCTCCCGCTGCTCGTAGCGGCCGGGTGCTTTGCCGTCTTTCTTCCGTCAGACACGGCGTTACCATGGAGTCGCGAGGAACGTTTGGTGGCGCTTGCCATCCTCGATTACGTCTTTGTGACCTATCACTTTGCCACCCAGCATTTCGGCGCACTCTCGCTTTACCGAACGCGGGTCGGTCGCACCGTCTGCACTTACACAAGAACTATGGACCGGCTCTTCGCGCTCGGCGCCGGTGGCGTTCTCGTTTTCCTGGCAGACATCCTGGCTGGAGCGGTCGCCTATCAGGACCAATGGGTCGATCGGTGGGTTTTCCCCGCCTGGCTGGTTTCAGCGCAGGACGGGATCCGTGCAGGCGCCACCATCATCCTGCTCGCAGCGACAGTTGCAATGCTTTTTCTGGAGCTGCGCTCGTCGCGATGGTCGCTCCCGCGCCTGCTTTACGTTCTGGGAATGGCCGCCATGGTCATCCTCGCTCTCCGCCCACGGAGTCTGTTTCCATTCCTGGTAATCTGGACTTCGCAGCACTGGATTCTCGCGACAGGGATCGCTTCCCAAACGCCGATTGGTGAGCCGGCTCCCGCGCACGGTACTGGGCGGCGACTGTTCCACGCCTTGAACACGCGGCCGTGGGCCATCTTGGTCCTCCTTGTGGTTGCATCGGTCATGCTCTTGCCGCTCTTCGAAGTCGAAGCGATCGGGCAGGATGAGAGATACTATGGGGACCGAATATTCGGCGCTCTCGCGGCGGAGTTGCGCACGTCTTCATGGGTCCCTGCACTTTTGGCCCTCGGCTTCGCGACCGGATTCATCCACTACCTTCTCGACCGGAGCGTTTATCGAATGTCGAGTCCCGAAATCCGCACCGCAGCTCGTGCTCTTCTCGTTCCAACCGGCAAAGTGTCGTCAGGATATCTCACGAGCGAACCGTTTTTGCCGCCCGAATTCAGGGAGAGCAAGATTCCAAAGTAGACTCCTACGTCTTCGAAGTGCTCTGTTGTCGGCATTTTCTATCGAGAGCGCGGTGGTCCGTAGTTCTACGCTGCATACGGATCTCAGACCGCGCCCATCAAGTCGTTGCAGTGGACGGTGCCTTCGCCGTTGCCGCTGAACACGAGATCGTTAAGCGGCTACGCTGGCTGAACTATTCTTAGCCAATCAGCGTCTAACTCAAGTGATGAAAAGACAGGCCAAATTCGTTCTCCGGAATTTTCTGGCGATAACGACGGCTACGTTTCTGATTGTCACTTGCCTGTCTTCTGCCCCGTGCTCCGCACACCAAACTGCCACTTCCTCATCCCCGGTGTTACCGATGCCAACCGGCGTGCAGCCTATCGGCACCGCTATCTTCCATTTGAATGATGCGACGAGAAAGGATGCGCCTGGCTCGCCTCTCGGTAGCTTCCGTGAACTAACAATTCAGGTCTGGTATCCAGCCAAGGCGTCGAAACCGAGAGCGACAGCTCTCTATATCCCTGACCCGGCATTGATCTCGGCTATGAAAAAAAACAAATACAACAATTTGAGCCCGGAAATCCTGGAGCGATGGCACACAGTGCAGTCACACTCCATCCCACACGCGCCCATCGTGAAGAACCCCCCGGGGCTGCCCCTGCTCTTCTTTTCCCACGGGTTTGGCATGTCCCGTTCCAACTACACTTCGATTATCGAAGACTTGGCGAGTCACGGTTACATTGTCGTAGCTATCGATCATCCACACACTGGTTTCACCATGCTGCGTGACGGGCGCGTACTGTCGTTTACTGCCGCCAGTGAGCCCGATGACCTCGAAGTTGTAAACGGGCAACGCATCGATGAGATGGTTCGGGATGCCTCCTTCACGCTCGACGCCCTGATGGACCGAAAAGGCGAGGCGGGACGCTTTGCCAGCCACATTGACCCGGAGAGAGTTGGTATGCTTGGACATTCCCTCGGCGGGGCAGTGGCACTCAGGGCATGTCAGCAAGACAGTCGTTTCAAGGCCTGCGCCGACTTGGACGGCGACCTGTTGGGAAAAATGCAGGCCGAGGGCCTTAGCCGTCCTTTCCTCGTGCTGCTCAATGAACCTCCGGAGTCTCGCCGCCCGCCGGTCGCCGTGCGGGAGCAGCGCGATAAGGGCTGGGCAGATTTCATATCGAAGAAGGGAACCGCAGCTTTTGTGATCAAGGTCGGAAGTACGACTCAGCTTTAGCGACTTCCCCTTCGTCGTGCCTGAGGCCCTAATGAAGAAACACGGGGCCGAGATTGCGCCACAGCGCGGGTTTGAAATCATTTCCCGCGTGCTTCGGGCCTTCTTTTCTCGGCACCTGCATGGCGAGACAGGCGAGGACCTCGAATCGGCCGCGAAGGCTTATCCGGAAGTGACGTTCAAGGCCTTCGACCGGTAAACGGCTCGTGAGAGTTGGTGTTGGCCACGGATTGCTCGTTTCCGTGTTGGCCGTCGTTCCAGTGGTTAGCGACACGCCGCATAGCGACGGCATCCAACGGACGCGCATTCAGTAGCTCCTTCTCATCAGTCGTCCGTGCGCGCTGCTGCTGCCGGGCGTTCGAGCGCCATCCTTCGATCTGAGGATCTATTGTGAGATTCATCCAACGACGGAAGTAATGAATAGACCGTGGTTCGCTATTGTCTGGTTCATGATCTGGGGCTTGTTTCAGGCGTATGCAGTTGCTTCGATTTTCGCTGGAACTTGGCAAAAGCCAGAAAAATTTCCAGAGGGAGCCTATTTTTCTCTGATCTACCCGGACATGTTTTTTATTCCACTTTACCTGCTTGCCGCCGGGCTATTGTTTCGGCGACATTGGTTAGGCAGTATCTTGGCGTTCGTCGCTGGCGGTGGAGTTATCTACGTGATGATTTACTTGTTGGCTCTTTCGGGACTTTCGGGCGCAGTGAATCTCATTGCTGACGGCATTTTTTTGGCGTGCACTCTCATATCGCTCTGGGAGGTCGGGTACCGTAGCAGTCTCCGAAAGGCCGTCTAGTTGATTTTGCCCTGTTACCAGTGCACGGAGAACCACCTCACGCCGTGGGGCACCGAACAAGAGTTCGTATACTGCTATTGCCAGATGCAAAAATGAGCATGCGGCCCAACAAGGGCATGCAGCGCCCACCGCCAAAAGCAGCGGCGGCAGCTGCCTGATCGTCAGGCCGGCGTTTCAATGCCCATAAACGGTATTCAAGTCGAAAACTTGTCACTTGAGTCACTCGAAGTCTAGCGACAAACCGATGTGAGGTGCCTGATGTTGATCCAGACGTGTACCGCTATGGGCATTCTGCTTGGATTCGCGGCTGTGGGACTCTCCCAGCAAAAGCCCGACTTTTCTGGCGAATGGATCCTGAACCGGCAGGCCAGTACTCTCAGCCCCGGTGCTGACGCGGTGAAGAGCGGTTCCGCGCGAATCGAGCACCGGGATCCAACGTTTCGGTACAGCGCCACGTTTGTGAGCGACAGCGGTCCCCTGAAGTACGAATACGAGTTGCTGACAGACGGAAGCGAAGTCGTCAACACTCGGGAGGGAGTGACGACGGTGTCGAGCCTTCGGTGGGAAGGAGAGGCGCTGGTTGCCACTTGGCGAATCCAACGCTCCGATGGCGAGATGAAGGTCTCTTTTCGGCACGAACTGCTTGACTCCGGGCGACGTCTTCGAGCCGTGGAACAACTCCGTGGAGGCGGACGAGAACAGGACAACGTTTGGATCTTCCAACGCCGTTGAGGCGTTCATCGATGGAATCCTGGCGATCGCCAGCATGGCATTCAAGCGGCGGGTGGCCTAGCCGCGACGACTCCGGATGGCCGCAGACCTGAGGGACGCCAAGCTTGGGTTTGTAGCCGCTCTCGTCTATTAACGTGACTTAAGTCGAACCAACTTTTTCTACAGAGGAGAATCTCATTCCGCCCAGCGGCGCCACGTGTGATGAAAAAAAAGGAAGAGTCCCCTCCTTGGATAAGGAGGGGAACAGCGGCGCGGCGCGCCGCTATCGGGGTGGTTCGATCAGTCGCCGACGAACACGGAACACCAACCACCCCAGCCGTGGCCGTTGGCCCCGGCATCCCCTCCTCGACTGAGGAGGGGAGCTCATTTTCAAAGGAGTTTTTCATGCCACCTAGGCGGCGCCACGGTTGATGAAAACAGCGTCCCCCCTTGGACAAGGGGGGACTTCAGGGGGGTTTTGGGGCCGTGACCGACAACCTGGTGCGGGTTGTTGATCCGGAAACCCACCCCGGCGCTGCGCGCCACCCCTCCTAAGGAGGGGATTTTCAGAGGAATCGATGACCACCACCGACTCAGTCTTTCAACGCGCCTTGTCCAACATGCTGACGGAGATTTTCGATGGCCCGCCGGGCCAGGAGGCGTATCTGCTCAACCCAGGCGATCCCGGCCTGCTTCGCCAGCTCGACACGATCGACGCGAGCGCGGCGTCGAAGCGGCCCATGCCCGGAAAAACGACGATCGCCGCGCACGTCGATCACGTTCATTTCGGCCTCTCCATCCTGAACCGCTGGGCGGCGGGCGAGGCGAATCCGTGGGCCGGCGCCGACTGGAACGCCAGTTGGCAGCGCACCGCAGTTACCGACGATCAGTGGCGAACTCTACGCGACGGCCTCCGCCACGAAGCCGAAAAATGGCGAAAGGTCGTCGCCACCCGCACGAATTGGGACGACTTGGGTGCTGCCGCCGCTCTCTCCACGGCCGCTCACACGGCGTATCACTTTGGGGCCATCAGGCAAATCCTCGCGGGGTTGAATGAGTAGAGAACAAGCCGCGTGGAAGACTGACGAATTCGAGGGGATCAGAGAGAAATGATAGCCTCTTGCGCGCATTGCATCGGCTAGCCAACAGCTGAGGCTGCCCGGCCCGCGCGTTCCTTTTGGAAACGGCTGTGAAGCTTTCACATTTATCTCCGCGATCCCTGACAGTGGGAGGCTCCACAACTTAGCCGTCTCGTTAGGCATCATGGCTCAAAAAGAGAAGGAGACTGTATGAAGCCTACGCAAGCGTTGAATCGCTTGAATGACATCGCGACCAGCTTTATGGTCACGCAAACGTTCTCTTCTGCTTGTAACTTGGGTGTCTTCGAAGAGCTCAGCCAGGGGCCAACTACGGCCGAAAGCTTAGCCAAGAAGCTAAACGTTCATCCCGACGCGTGCCGCCGACTCTTGGTGGCCTTGAAGCAACTGGGCTTGGTCGACCGCGAGAGCGATCACTACAGGAATTCCGAACTGGGCGATTTTCTCACGTCACAGTCTGCCGTCGCACTTGAACCACTTTCAATGTGGGGCAGCCCTTGGCCCCACATGTGGGAGTTCTTGCTCGATGCACTAAGGGAGTTCAGTCCGCGCTGGCAACAGGCTCTGGGCTCTACCGCAGAGGAAACCTTCGCCGCCTTGTACGAAGACCCAGTGCGCCTGCGCCGATTTTGCCAGCTCATGGATGCCTTCAGCCTCCCCATCGGACAGGAAATTGCGGAGCGCTTCGATTTTACCCCCCACCGATTCGTGATGGATGTAGCGGGAGGACCGGGTGGACTGGCGATTCAAATCGGGCGCAAGCATCCGCATCTGCGCGGGATCATTATGGACTTACCCCCGGTCTGCAGGGTGGCAGAAGAGCGCATTGCAGCCAACGGCCTGTCGGACCGATTCAGCACCCAAACAGCCGATCTCTTGAACGGCCCCTATCCATTGGGTGCAGACGCTATCACGCTGAGCTGGATTCTTCATGATTGGGGCGATGAGAACTGTCGCAAAATCCTCCGAAATTGTTTTGAAGCGCTCCCCTCAAAGGGCGTCCTGCTGATTAGCGAAAACGTCCTCAACAACGATCTCTCCGGAACTCAGTTCGGGGTGTTGATGTCGTTGCACATGCTGGTTGTATGTGAACCTGGAGCAAAGGAAAGAAATGAAGACGAATATCGGTCGCTCCTGGAAGAAGCAGGGTTTCGAAATATAGAGGTCGTTCGATTCGATGCACCGCGCGATCTGATCATCGGCCGAAAACCATGAGTTGTGTGGGCTACAGTCAGGCGCCCGAATGTGCGTTCAAAAGACGAGCAAATCAGCGAAGTTGATCTTCTTGTGCGGCAAGATGGCGGCAGGGAAATCCTCGCTCGCCAGAGATCTGGCCGAGCGAGAAAATGCCATTTTCCTTGTCCAGGACCAGTTCTTGGGTAGCCTGTATCCTGGTGAGATCACTGACATACCGGGATTCGTCAAGTGCTCTTCCCGCTTGAAGAACGCCCTCGTGCCACACATTTGCGCTCTTTTGTCGAAAGGCATTTCCGTCGTACTGGACTTCCCTGGTAATACAAAGGCGCAGCGTGCGTGGTTCCGGGGATTGTTCGAGCATGCAAATATTGAGCATGAATTGCACTTTGTAGACGCGTCCGATACATTGTGCAAGAGTCAGCTTAGGGATAGAAGTCCGCGCTTGCCTCCTGGCACTGAATCAAGAAAACAAACTTCACCTGGCCCAGAGCCGTCAGGCGGTGCTGAGGGTCATCATCCAAAATGCAGCAGTCTATTATCCACATTGCTCTGGTGGTCCGTGACTACGATGAAGCCATCGCCTTCTTTTGCCGCAAACTTCATTTCACTCTGGTCGAAGACTCTCATCAGCCGGAACAGGACAAGCGCTGGGTGGTCGTGGCTCCGCCAGGATCGAGGGGCACGAGCCTCCTCTTAGCCCGGGCCGCAACAGCGGAGCAAGCGGCGTTCATAGGTAAACAGACGGGAGGGCGAGTGTTTCTATTCCTGCGCACAGATGACTTCTGGCGCGATTATCAGGAAATGCTGGCGGCAGGAATCAAGTTCGCTCGAGCTCCAAAGACGGCCCCGTACGGAACAGTAGCGGTTTTTGAGGATCTGTATGGAAATCTCTGGGACCTGATCGGTCCCGATAGTCCCGAGGCCCTATGAGCCATCCTGAGCGCCTGGCACGGTGATCTTAACGTCCTAGACATCAGCAGCGCCCACCCATCGGAGGTAAGAGAATGGACACCAGACTGATCAATGCAGCCGATGCACCGCAACCTCTAAGCAACTATTCGCAGGCATTCGAGATTTCAGGTCACAAGCGGCTTCTCTTTGTCAGCGGACAGATCCCTGTGTCTCAAGATGGCCATGTCCCGGCTGATTTCCCATCACAATGCCGGCTTGCATGGCGCAACATCGTGGCCCAGTTGCATGCGGCAGACATGTCAATTGAGAATCTAGTCAAAGTAACAGCGTTTCTTGCCGACCGGCAATATGGGCTCGTGAACCGTGAAATTCGCCTGGAGTTTCTTGGCAGCCATCGTCCCGCAGCCACCGTGGTTATCGCTGGGATATTCGACCGGGAATGGCTTATCGAGATTGAGGCGATTGCCGCGGCCTAGGATCTCTGGTGACCTGACGCGAGACTTGTGCACCACGCCTTCGCGCTTCGCCGGTCCTGATCTCAAGCCTTGGGCCTTGAAGGATGCAGCAAACGGAAGGCAGACATGTCCGCGATCGAGCGAGTCATTCCAGTCCTCGTGTACGAGGACATAGCAGCTGGACATGATTTTCTTGTTGAGGCATTTGGCTTCACCTCGGGCGGCATTCATCGCAATGCCGATGGTAAGCCTGTCCACGCAGAGGTTCGTGCGGGTGATTTTGTGATTTGGCTGCATCGTGTTGCCCCAGAATTAGACCTGGCTTCACCACACTCGATGCCGGCGGCAAGCTCCGGTATCGTCGTCCACGTCGAGGATGTTGATGCTCACTGTAAGCGCGCGCGTGCCCACGGAGCACATCTCGAAAGCGAACCCCAGGACATGCCGTACGGCCAGCGGGAGTATGGTGTCAGGGATGTAGAAGGGCATCGGTGGTGGTTTGCGTCCCCCTTGAAGTAAGAGCGGTACCCTTGCTGACCCATCGCCAAAAAACGCAGGCGAGGAGTGTGACCGGGATTGGCAGGAGCGATTCTGAACTGCGGTACGGAGCTTCATGAGCGCCTTACTTGCAGCCATACTGGATGACAACCGCGCAAGAGCGAAGGAACTGCTAAAGGCAGACAGCGGCCTGGTGACCCGAGTCATCGAAGAAGCCCGACTCTACGAGTCGCCCATCTTTCACTGGATCTACGTCGGAGACACGCCACTGCATCTGGCGGCCGCCGGTTATCGCGTTGAAATTGTTAAATTGCTACTCGCAGCCGGAGCCGACCCGAACGCTTCCGGGAACCATCGTCATAGCAGCCCGTTGCACTATGCAGCAGATGGTTACATCAATGGCTCCGCCTGGGATGCTCAGGAACAAGTGAAAACCATCCGTTGCTTGCTCGACGCCGGCGCTGACATCAATATCCAGGACAAGAATGGTGCCACTCCTTTGCACCGCTCGGTTCGTACGCGATGTGCCGCTGCCGTGAAATGCCTTCTCGAAGCAGGGTGTAACCCGACGCTGAGAAACAATCCCGGCTCTACTCCCTTTCACCTTGCCGTGCAAAACACCGGGCGGGGCGGAACCGGCGCAGAAGGGGCAAAGGCCGCTCAACGAGAAATTATCGGGCACTTTCTTTCCCGTGGTGTGAGCGCGGCACTGAAGGATGGCAAAAGAAACTCCGTGTGGGATTGCGCCAGGAGCGGGTGGATACGGAGTATGCTGTCTGAAAATGCCACCGGCCCCTAGGAAGCACGGAGCTGATCGGTGTTGGATCCATGACAAATGGCAAGATCGCCGAGCTATCGCACCGAGGAAGTGGGCAAAATGGCGTCGTTGAGATACACCTGGAACTCGGATGGCACCGTTCACACGTTTGAACTCGTCTACGTCGAAGGGACCAACGGATCCCCGTACGCTTTTGGCGAGGGCACCGCCCGTGCCGAGATCGAGATACCGGCCTTTTTCATTGGGACCGTTCCGGTGACCCAGGTGCTCTGGACTCATGTCGTCGGTACCAACAGCAATCCAGCCGCCCACCGCGGGCTAGCGTTGCCTATCGAGAATGTATCGTGGGACGCGATCACCCAAGCAGGCGGGTTCTTGGATCTCATCAACGAGAGCCGGCTTCGCAAAGAAGTGTTGGCTCAGCTACCAGCGGGGGCGTGTTTCGGTTGCCCTCGGAGACGGAGTGGGAATTCGCGGCTCGGGGCGGCCCCCTTTGCGGCGATGGATTCCGCTTCAGCGGCAGCAACGATATTGACGCGGTAGCTTGGTACGACCGCAGGCACGGCGATCACACGCAACCGGTTGCGCAGAAGGCGCCGAACCAACTTGGCCTCTACGACATGTCGGGCAACGTGTGGGAGTGGTGCCAGGATGTTTTCACATCCAACGTGGCGGATATTCCCCGGGACGGTACTCCGCTTGTTGGCCTGGGGGACGAACGCGTCCTTCGTGGGGCTGTTTTCACAATTGGGCGGTCCATTGCTCGGTGTCCAAGCGCTATCAGATTGAGCGGCAGTATTGCGATGGGTGCATCGGCTTTCGCCTTGTGCTCTCGATCACAGAAACTTAGTGCTGCTGCTCGCAGTTACGGCGAGTAGCTCTAGTGGACACCAGCCAGACGTTCCACCCATCATTCCCGCGCAAGCAGGCATCCAGTCCCGGCGTTGCCGTTGTAGAGATCCAAACAACCTGGATTCCCGCTTTCGCGGGAATGACGGGAATTAGGGCAGCATCTGTTACTGTAATTGGAAACGGTCTATGCAATAGGAAGGGTGCCTTCTAGTGGCTTCACCTTCCCAGGCTTCGCGAGAAAATTCGTTTCTGATAGAAGACGCACGCTGTCCCGCTTCGTGATCAGTACCTGATCGCAGGGAACGCCAAGCCGGCATTCCCTACCGTTGATGAGAGATTTTTGGGAGGACTGAGAGGCTTGCGATTGCGAACTTCCAGCCCTCCAGGAATTTCGAGATGCCTTCGAAGGTTGCTGCCGTTCCTAAATCTGGTGCTTCAAATACACGGTGCGCAATTCGGAATAGAAATCGATAGCGACACTTCCCTGTTCGCGGAAACCGGTGCTGGAGGCCTTGGTGCCTCCGAACGGCAACTGGTATTCGACACCCGCGGAGGGTAGGTTGACGATGATCAACCCGGCTTCGATTCGGTTGATATAGCTGAACACCTTGTTCAGTTGGTTGGTGAGCAGCGACGCCGAAAGGCCAAACTTCACATTGTTCGCCAGTTGGATGGCGGTATCGAAGTCCTTCACTGGCATGACAGCCAGGACCGGTCCGAAGATCTCTTCTTGAGCAATGGTCATTTCGGGCGTGACTTCAGAGAAAACGGTCGGCTCGACGAAATAGCCTTGGTCATACCCGGTGCCCGTCAAACGGTTGCCGCCACACAAAAGCTTGGCGCCTTCCTTCTTTGCGATGTCGATATAGCGAAGGACGGTTTTCATCTGACCCTCATCCACACAAGGACCCATATCGACACCCTTCTCCATGCCATTGCCGACGCGCAGCTTGCGGGTCTTTTCGATCAGCAGTTTGACGAATTCCTCAAAAATGGGCTCTTCGATCAAGGCCCGGCTGGTGGCGGTGCACTTCTGGCCGGTTGAAAAGAACGCAGCGTTCACGACGATGTCGGCCGCCATGTTCAAGTCTGAGTCGCGCAGCACGATCGTCGGATTCTTCCCACCCATTTCCAACTGCGTCTTGATACCACGTTGCACCGTTTTGTTTTGAATTCCCGTGCCCACTTCACAAGACCCCGTAAACGAAACGGCTTTGACGGCCGGGTTAGAGATCAGTTCGTCGCCAATGGCGGAACCCGCGCCGGTTACCATGTTGAGGACTCCTTTGGGGAGCCCGGCTTCATGCAGAGCTTCAATCAGGCGCACGGTGCAAAGAGGAGCAACCGAAGCAGGTTTGATGACTACGGTGTTTCCGGCGATCAATGCAGGTGCCATTTTCCAGGCTGGAATGGCGATGGGAAAGTTCCAGGGTGTCAGCAGCGAGACCACACCCAGAGGCTTGCGAAATGTGTACGCAAAGACACCATCTCTTTCGGACGGCACCGTTTCGCCGCTGAGCCTTGCACCTTCGCCACCGAAGTAACGAAAGATGTTCACTGCCCGCCCCACTTCGCCTTTCGCTTCGGGCAGGGTCTTCCCTTCCTCGCGGGTCATATCGGCAGCGACGCTCTCGGCACGCTTTTCAAGAATCTCGGCGGCGCGCATCAGAATGATGCCGCGATTGGGTGCTGGCATTGCGGCCCAGGCCGGCTGCGCTTTCTGCGCCACGTCGAAAGCATTCTTCACATCCTCCGCAGTCGAAGATTGATAACGAGCCACCAGTTCGCCGACGTTGGCTGGGTTGACGCTGTCGAAGGTCTTGCCCGAAGCAGTGTTTACCCACTCTCCAGCTATAAAATTCCCGTAAGTCTCAGCCATAAGTTTTCCTCCCACTGAATGATGCTTTGATGACGAGCTAAACAAGGAATGGTGTACCCAAGAAGCCCAACGGCATCTTAGGTTGTTGGTTTCTGCTTTGTCAATTGATCGGCTGGGTGATTGCGGGTGTTCGTGTGCTCTCCAAACAGAGAAGCGTGCGGAACGTCAGGTGATGACGCGTTAACAGAGGAGTTTTTCATGCCGCAGGAGGGTGTCACAGGAAGTTGTGGATGACGGCCCACCAACCCCCCTGAAGTCCCCCCTTGTCCAAGGGGGGACGCTGTTTTTATCGAACGCGGTTGCATGCGGGATCAGACCCTTGGTTGCAAATCGCACAAGCCACGCGCTCTTTTACGCTTTCGACGAGCGACCGAGAACCTCGCCCAACCGCTTCGCCAGGATCTTGTGCTCACCGGGCTGCAACATCCAGACAGAAATCGCCAATCCCCGCGGGCCACGTTGGGACACTTCAATCCGAGGATCTCCACCGCGAAGCGATGCCGCCACTTCCTGCGACGACAGGGTTACCGGGCTGTCCCAGTTCACGGCCAGGTGGGGAAGATGATTGGCAATTTCCGGAACGTAGCGTTCAACCTTAACTCCGCGAATTCCAGAGAGTGCTTTCGTAATGTCGCTCACCCGCGTATCCAACTCGCGGAACTCGGCGTCATGATCGACCTTGAGGTAACGTTCCAACGCCGCGATCAACCCGATGATTTCCTCTTTCCCAACCTTCATGCCTCGACCAATTCCCCCAAACGGACTGGCATTAATGCGAGCCGCATCCACGAGGTCTTTGCGGCCTAGCAGAAGGCCGGAACACTGCGGCCCCAACAACCCTTTGCCTCCGCTGAACGCAACAAGGTCGAAACCCTTGCGGCAGTATTCAGACAGGTGTGCCTTGGGAGGGAGATCGGCTGCAGCATCGTTGAAAGTGGGGATCTTGTGCTTCTTCCCCAGGGCAATCCATTCTTCCATGCGGATCTGACCATCCGGTTCAGCTTTGTTCAGAAAGAAGAGCATGGCAGTCCGGTCAGTGATCGCCGCTTCCAATTCTGAGCGGGTTTCAACCTCAATGATTTTCGTCCCGACCAGGAGTATTTGAGCTTCGTATCCGGAGCGGTGGCTCTTCTGCATCACGACTTCATTCCGCATGCCCCGAGTGTCCGGTAGCTTCTGGATCTTCTCGGAGTCTTTTCCGGTGACGCACGCAGCTGTCGCCAGAGTGAAGGCTCCCGCAGCGCCGGTGGTGACCACGGCCGCCTCCACGCCCAGCAGGCGCGCGATATGCTCTCCCGATTTCTCCAGCAACTCAGGCATGTGAATGAAATGCCGTGCCGCTTCCTCCATGGCCGCGACAACTTCAGGCGGCATGATGACGCCACCCAGCACCGTAACCGTGCCAATCGCGTTGATGACCGGGCGCACTCCCAATCGGGTATAAACCTCGGCAGAAGAACTAGACGTCGAGTTAGTTTTCCCCGCAGCTCGCGCAAGCATCCTCATGGGAATCAGGTTGCCAAGAACTGATGCAACGCTTGCCATACCTAAGAACTGTCGTCGTCCCGTTGAGTGCAGTTTCATGGTTGGAGTCTCCTTCTTCTTTGATCTGCAAATGTAGAGGATGGTCAGCAAACCGACATTATCTTTGAAACACCACGGTTGCAAGCCTGCATTGGCGTCGTGTACCCAGAATCGAACCGTGGGGTTAAAGGCCGTGGTGCAGGAAAGCTCTCTCAGGGAACCGTGCGCTTCTTCAGTGCGGGTTTCAAATCAAGGTTGCGAATCAAGCGATGCAGATAGTTTGGATGCAGGCCGAGAAGTCTAGCGGTCTCCGTATAGTTTCCACCCGCTCCTTCGAAGGCTTTCAGAATGACCTCGCGTTTGGTTTGGTTGACGGCATCATGGAAGAGTGTTGGCTTGTCGCCTTCCGGAAGATTCCTTTCCAGCAAGCCTTCAGGGAGATCTTCTGCCAGCAGCATCTCAGACGAACCCAGCACAACGGCGCGCTCAATGGCGTTTTCCAGTTCGCGGATATTGCCAGGCCAGTCGTGGCCAATCAGGACAGCCCGAGCTTGAGGTGAAAGCCCGCTGACGCGCCGGCGGGCTTGTCTGGAGTGCTTCTCAATGAAATAGCTGGCCAGTAATGGGATGTCCTGCCGGCGCTCCCGCAACGGCGGCAGCGTGAAGGAAACAACGTTGAGCCGGAAGTAGAGATCTTGCCTGAACAGCCCGGCTTTAATGGCATCTTCGAGATTGCGGTTTGTGGCTGCGAGAACGCGGACATTGACTTGCACCGGTCGCGTGCCTCCAACCCGGTCAAACTCGCGCTCTTGCAGAACGCGCAGCAGCTTCGCCTGCAACGTCAGCGCCAGTTCTCCCACCTCGTCCAGAAAGATCGTCCCGCCGTCGGCGGTCTCCAGCTTGCCCTTTTTCTGCGACAGCGCATTGGTGAAGGCGCCCTTTTCGTAACCAAAGAGTTCACTTTCCAATAACGATTCGGTCAGCGCTGCGCAATTGATGGCAACAAATGGCTTGTCGTGTCGTGGACTGTTCTGGTGGATGGCGCGCGCCACCAGTTCCTTTCCAGTGCCGCTTTCGCCGCGCAACAAAACCGTGGCTTCGCTGGGAGCGGCCTTTGCGGTGAACTGCAGCACCTCGCGCATCTTCGGGCTGTCGCCCACCATGCAATGCCGCAAGTTGATCTCTCCTTGCAACCTGCGGTTTTCTTCGTTGAGCAGCTCCACATGGCGGGCGTTTTCCATCGCGACCGCCGCCATGGCGGCGATGGCCGTCAGCAACTGCAGGTGGTCCCCGTCGAACCGGGCCGCCGCGCTGCTCGTAGCCAGGTAGATGACTCCCGTCACCCGGTCGTAAACCTGCAGCGGCACCGCCAGCAGGGAGCGCACATGCGCCGATGCCAGGCTTGTCACTTGCATCAGATCGGGGCGCTCTCGAATTTCGTTGCTGAGAACCGCGACGTTCCCTTCGGTGACTCGTCGCACTACTGTCTTGCTCACCATTTCAGTGGAAGCATCCCCTGGAATTCCGTGCCGGGCGATCATCGAGAAATCCCCATCCCGCTGAAGAAGCAGCACAACGCCATGCTCGGCAGGGATCACCTCAAAGACCAATTCAAGCAGGCGGCGAGCGAGTTTCCCAGCGTCCTGGACCGAATGAATGGCACTGCTGATCCTGAGCAATGCATTCAAGCTCCCAGCGAGGCGCGGATTCTCCCTCTTCTCTCCTGGTTGAAGAAAGATGGCGTCCTCGCGCCGCAGCTCAACGGTTTGTCCGGTTACGCCAGCAGCCTCATCCCAGGAAATGGAGGTCATCGCGGGCGGTAGAGGCTCATCGCGAAGGACCAAAGAGAAACAAGAGTCGCCAATTCGGATCTGATCGCCATGGCTTAGAGATCTCTCTGAGACCGGAAGACCGTTGACGAATGTTCCATTCAGACTTTCAAGGTCCGCGATCTGGAGCTGTCCGTCCTCGCTGTGAATGCGACAGTGGTAGCGCGACACAGAAAGATCCGCCAGGCAGAGACCGGCCGAGGTTTCACGGCCGACAACGATCTCGTTGTCTGTCAAAGGAATTGTCTGGCCCTTGCGTGGTCCTGAATGGGCAACAAGCCTGGGATTCATGGGCCACCTCGATCGAAGATTCGGTGATGAATGTCAAACCTGGCATGAGACGTGAGGTGATTATACGGCAGGCCAGCAGCAGCATTCAATGATTGCCGGTACCTGTCGGAAGCCAATCCCAAACCGCTGCGATCCACGGAGACTCCTCTTCAGACAAATAACTCGACTTCCCGCGTGCATCGAAGCTCACGCAACGCTCCGTCCGATGTCATCTCGAACCAACACTAACCTGGAAGATAGACCTGTAGCTGTTGGGCTAGTGAAGGAGTGCGTGGCCGGACTCCTGCCCCCGCTGGGCGCGAGCTGCATCTGTGTATCTGTCAATGAGTTGAACCCGTTGCGAGCTCCGGCCGCAACCTCTGGCCGTCGCCTTGCAATTCGACGAGCGTGATCGATCCACGGTGGTGAAGCATCGGAACCGATCCGATCCCGCTGAAAACGCAAGGTGACTGGGTCCGCTTCAGCCCAGCCCCCAAACTACGAGGAGGTTGTATGAAACGACACACATTCTTCATCGCCTTTCTGGGTTTGTTTCTTACGCCCGCGCTGGCGCCGCTCTATGGACAGTCGATGAAGGTCGAGATCCCGTTTGACTTCGTTGCGGCACAGGCAACCTTGGCTGCAGGAGAATACAGCGTGAGCCGCAACTCGCCAGCTCAGGGTATGGTTCGGCTGGTCAACAGTCAGGGCGAGACGGCTGTTTGCCTCGCTGGTGCGATTCAAGCGGGTCGCCCGAGCACTACCACGAAGCTGGTCTTCAACCGGTACGGCAGCCACTATTTTCTCTCCCAGGTGTGGATGGTAGGCAATGACACGGGCCACCTACTCAGGCCATCCAAAGCAGAACGCGAGATTGCCCGAACCTTCAAGCCTGGCACCGAGATTCTGACTGCCAGCACAAAGTAGCCCTGCCTCCGCTGGTGCCCTCCTGCAGATCGGTGTGACCTCTGGCAACCCGAAGACTCCTGCTTCGGGTTGCCACTTCCATTTTCGAAGTGGAGCGCCAAAAGAGAATCTGTCTCGGTTTTGTTTGGATCTGGGAACTTTATGCAGCAAGCCCTTCAGCTGATCCTAAACTATTGGTTACGCTTGACGCTTTGGACCGTTTTTCTGCTCGGGAGAATTCTCGCGTGAGGGCGACGGTGTGAGGTTTGACATGAAGTATGCAGGCAAGCTCTTCGGAGTTTTTCAGCGATTGCATTCCGCCAAGGAATTTCGAGGGAGCCGGGATCGGGTTGGCCAACGTGCAGAGAATCATTCACCGCCACTGAGGCCAGATGTGGGCCGAGCCGGAGCGCGAATGAGGCGCTACGTTCTCTTTCTTTCTCCCAACGTCAGCACATCGCACGCTAGATGTTTGCCCTGCGGAACTCCTCCGCAAGGTGATCGCATGCACGGTAGGAAAGAGCCATGATCGTGTGCGTCGTCGCTTTCTCCGGATGAGTCACAAAACAAGCGGCATCAACAACCAGCAGATTCTTGACATCGTGGCAGCGGTTCCATGAATCCAGCACCGAGGTCTTGGGATCCTCTCCCATCCGGCAACCTCCCGCTTCGTGCGTGACGCTGCCGAGCGGATAGGGAGCTACCTTCTGATAAGGAAAGATTTCAGCACCCGAAGCGCGAAGAATTTCCTCCATCTGCCCGTACATCTCATCTCGGATCGCGAAGGCATGATCATATTCTGCGCTAGTGTGGAATCGCACCTGCGGAATCCCGAGGCGGTCTTTCAGTCCGTTGGGATCGATTTCGACATGGTTTGAGGCGAAAGCCAGTCCTTCTCCATAACCGCTGATGCTGACGGCTGCAGGATAAAGCTCCCTGATCTGCTTCTTGAAGCCTGAACCAAAGCCTTCCAAACTGGCGCCGGGTCCGGGTCCCATGCTGCAACCCGTTTCGAAACTGAACCGGTAACCCCGCAGGAATTTCTTCCGGTCTTTGTGTCCGAAGTTGTAGCGCGGAATGTACAGGCTGGCTTCACCGGGCCCATCATCGTTGCTGGCGGCCCGGCCGGCAAGTTCAGGGAAGAACCCTTGAATCGAATTGAAAGCAACGTGCTCGGTGAGGTAGCGGCCGAGTGTTCCGCTCGAGTTGGCAAGCCCGCGGGGATAGTCACGGTTTGCGGAGTTGAACAGGACCCGGATGGATTCGACCATGGACGGACCTAACACAACCGCTTTGGCGCGAACCTCGTACTCAAGGTGTTTTTGAGTATCCAGATAAGTGACTCCTCGAGCCCTGCCGGTATTCGGATCCAGCAGCACTTTGTGAACCGCAGCGTGTGTGCGCAACGCGAAATTCGGTTTCTGAAGCAGTTTCGGAAGAAGTACCTCCAAACTGCTGTAACGCGACACCGTGTCGCAACCGTAGTTGCAGGCCCCACAGTAGTGGCAAGGCGCTCGATCGTCGTAGGGCTGGCTGAGCACGGCAAGAGGATAAGGTAATACGGCAATTCCGAGTTTGGCGGCTCCCTTCTTGATGAGCAATTCGCCACAACGCGGGCGAAACGGAGGAAGCAGTTTCTTGCCGATGGGCGTATTTGGAACCTCCTGCGTGCCTCCTGAAACCCCAATGAGGGCCTCGACCCGATCATAGTAAGGAGCAATGTCATCGTAGCTGATCGGCCAGTCCTCGCCCCAACCGTCTTGCAAGCTCTTCGGCTTGAAATCGAGCGGCCCAAAACGATCGCAGTTACGGCCCCACAGCAATGTACGCCCACCGACAGCTCGAATGCGCGTCCAGGTGAATTTGGATCCCGGGTGCCAGTGCGTAGGGATCGTCCTTGGGAATTGTGTACAAATGGTCAGTCCACTCTTTGATCTTCCATCCCATGCCTTGCGGAAGCTGCCCATATTTCCCAGGCTTCCCACTTCCCCGATACGGCCATTCGTAGGGCCACTTGTGATTATAAAAGTCCTTGGCAGGGTCGATCATTCTGCCTGCCTCCAGACACACAACCTTCAACCCGTGATTGGCAAGAACGTGGCAGGCAATGCCCCCGGCAGCGCCAGATCCCACGACAATCACATCGTATTCTTCAGGGTTGGCCGGCATAGGACTCCAGAATTAGCTCGCGCTGAGTTCACCGGAAACGCTGCAGTTGACAGGAAGCAACGGAAACAGTCTGCGTGAGTTTAGCATCAGGATACTGCCGCCGCCGATTCCCTTCCAGTTCTTTTCCATCACCAAGCAGGGGCTTTTGGAGCGCAGTAGTTTCCTGCTGTCCAACGAAAAAGTAGCTGCGACAGGCACACTCTAAATCCCAGCACACTCAACGTCCGACGGACTACTGACTGCCTTTCTCGCCTTTGCTTTTTTGTCATCTTTTGGTGTACCGTTTTCACCCATCCAACGAACCGCAGTTTCTTGTGGAGGTCCCATGAAGCGCTTGATCTCTGTGACGATCAATGGCAAGCAGCGGACTGACGAAGTCGAGCCGCGCCTTCTGCTCATCCACTATTTGCGCGAGGTTGTCGGACTGACAGGTTCTCATATCGGCTGCGAAACTTCGCTGTGCGGCGCTTGCACCGTGGAACTGGATGGCAGGGCCGTCAAATCGTGCACGCTTTTTGCGGTCCAGGCTGACGGGTGTAATGTGCTGACCATTGAAGGACTCGCGCAAAACGGCAACTTGCATCCGATACAAGAGGCCTTCTGGAATGAACATGGATTGCAGTGCGGGTTCTGCACGCCCGGCATGATCATGACTTCCAAACAACTGTTGGAGCGCACGCCGGTGCCCGCAGAAGAGGAAATCCGCCACGGCATCGAGGGGAACCTTTGCCGTTGCACCGGCTATCAGCACATCGTGAATGCCGTGAAGGCCGCTTCGGCGAAGATCGGTTCTTGACTTGGACAACTAAACGGCAAACCAACGCCATTCGCGTGATTCCCGTGAAAGCGGGAAGTCCACTATCGCTAAGACCCTGGATTCCCGCTTTCGCGGGAATGACGCACCAGAGACAAATTAAGAGCACGGAGGAACAACCCATGGCGACCATACTCGCACCCCAGACAACCGGGAAGCTGGTTGGCAAGCGTGTCCGCCGCCGCGAAGACCCACGCCTGATCACGGGCACCGCCACATACGTTGATGACATTCAGAAGCCAGGCATGCACCACGCCTGCATTGTGCGAAGCCCTTATGCCGCCGCCCGGATCAAAGGGATTGATACAAAGGCGGCGCTGAATCTGCCAGGCGTGGCAGCCGTCTTCACAGGGAAGGATGTAGCCAGTGTCGGTCCGGTGCCGTGCGGAGCTTCGCTGCCGGGACTGCGCGTACCCCATCATCATATTTTGGCTCAGGATCGCGTCTACTTCGTGGGCCATCCGGTGGCAGTTGTGGTGGCAACCGATCGATACATTGCGCGTGATGCCGTGGATCTCGTCGAAGTCGATTACGAAGAGTTGCCGGCAGTAGCCGACCCGGAGAAGGCTCTGGCGCCCGGTGCACCGGCCGTCCATCCGGAGTGGCCCGACAATACCGCGTTCACCTATCACCAGGAAGGTGGCGATGTGAACCAGGCTTTTGCCGATGCGGAGGTGATCGTCAAGCAGCGCATCACCAGCCAGCGGTTGATTCCGACCGCCATGGAAACTCGTGGTGTCGTGGCCGAATGGCAGCCAGGAGACAAAGCACTCACTGTGTATTCCTCATCGCAGATTCCTCACCTGCTGCGATCTCTCCTCGCAGGAATGCTGGGTCTTCCCGAAAACCGCCTGCGAGTGGTGGTGCCGGAAGTGGGAGGCGGCTTTGGCAGCAAGTTGAATGTCTATGCCGAGGAAGCCTTGATGGGCTTCGTCGCCATGAAACTCGGCAAGCCTGTGAAATGGATTGAATCCCGGCGCGAGAACTTTGTTTGCACCATTCACGGCCGCGGCCATGTGGACTATTACGAGATTGCAGCCAAGAAAGACGGCACCATTCTGGGCCTGAAGCTGAAACTGATTCAAGACCTGGGCGCCTATCATCAGTTGCTGACGCCGGCCATTCCCACGCTTTCCGTGCTGATGATGCCCGGGCTCTACCGTTTCAAGAACATCCTCGCCGACATCGTAGGCGTGTTCACCAACTGCGTCCCCACCGATGCCTATCGCGGTGCTGGTCGCCCCGAGGCCACTCACGGTATCGAACGCATGGTGGATATGCTGGCTGCCGAACTCAAGATGGACCCGGCAGAGATTCGGCTCAAGAACTTCCCACAGCCCTCGGACTTTCCTTTCACCACTGCGACTGGACTGTCTTATGACAGCGGCGACTATGAAGCCCCTTTGAAGAAGGCTTTGGAGCTTGTGAACTACCCGAAGCTGCGTCAGGAACAGGCTGAAGCGAGGCAGCAAGGACGTTTGATGGGCATCGGTCTTTCCACTTACGGTGAAGTCAGCGCGTTCGGTCCTTCGCCGGCCACACCGGCAGGTGGATGGGAAAGCGCGACTGTCAAAATCGATCCGGCAGGCAAAGTAACGGTGCTGACCGGCACGTCACCACATGGCCAGGGACAAGAAACGTCTTTCGCGCAGATTACGGCCGACGAACTGGGCGTTGATATCGACGATGTCATCGTTCTGCACGGTGACACGGCCGTGGTGCAATACGGTATCGGCACCTTCGGGAGCCGGGCCACAGCGGTGGGCGGTCCGGCGGTTTACTTCGCGATTCAGAAATTGAAAGAGAAAATTCAAAAATTCGGTGTGCTTCTGTTGGAGTCTGACGACGTGACCTTTGCTAACGGAAGCTGCGTCTGCAATCGCTCCGGGAAATCGGTGAGCCTGGCTCAGATTGCGGCTGCCTCTTATCGTGCTTTGAAGTTACCGCCTGGTGAGGAGCCCGGCATGCAGGCGACCCATTTTTGGGAGCCGCCCAATTTTACATTTCCTTTCGGCGCCCATATCGCAGTGACTGAGATTGATCGTGAGACCGGACAGGTAGACATTCTCCGCTACGTGGCCGTGGACGATTGCGGAAACATCATCAACCCATTGCTGGTTGACGGACAGGTGCACGGCGGCGTCGCCCAAGGTATGGGCCAGGCACTCTATGAGCAGGCTGTTTACGACGACAACGGGCAATTGCTGAGCGGTGAATTGATGGACTATGCCATCCCCAAAGCCACGATGATGCCGTGGGTGGAAACCGGCCACACCGTGACCCCCTCGCCCGTGAACCCGCTGGGCGTGAAGGGCGTGGGAGAAGCGGGCACCATTGGGGCCTCGCCAGCCCTGGTGAACTCGGTGGTCGATGCGCTGAGTCCGCTGGGCGTGCGGCACATTGACATGCCCATGCTGCCCGAAAAAATTTGGAAACTGGTGCAACAGGGAGGTCAAGCATGATAGCGCAAAATTTCGAATACTCCGCGCCCAGCACGCTGCCGGAAGCCTTGCAGTTGCTGGCTGACGGAACTGCCAAGGTACTGGCTGGTGGAATGAGTTTGATTCCAATGATGAAGTTACGGCTGGCCGCTCCGGAGCACCTGGTGGATCTGAGACGAGTCCCCGATCTGAAGACGATTTCGGAATCTTCCGGCGAGATCCACATCGGAGCGATGGCCACTCACTACGACCTTGAGTCCTCCTCGCTGCTACGCCAACGCTGCCCGCTCTTGGCTGAGGCTGCCAGCCATATCGGCGACGTGCAGGTGCGGAACATGGGCACCATCGGAGGCAGTGTGTCGCATGCGGATCCGGCTGCCGATTATCCAGCCTCGCTCCTCGCACTGGGTGCCAAAGTGCGTCTGGTGCGCTCCGGAGGGGACCGAACACTCAGCCTGGAAGATTTCTTGTTGGATACCTTCACCACCGCTGCCGAGCCGGGAGAAATTGTCCGTGAGATCATCGTGCCCGTGGAAGAACCCAAGACTGGAGTGAACTACCAGAAGATGCTTCAACCAGCGTCCGGCTTTGCCATCGTGGGGGTCGCTGCCCGGGTGCGCAAGGCAAACGGCAAGATCACTCTGGCCCGCGTGGGCGTGACGGGGCTGGCCTCCCGTCCCTTCCGAGCAACGGCCGTCGAAACCCGCCTGGAAGGTTCGGCTGGCACGGACGACGATATCCGCCAAGCTGTGGCACTAATCGCCAAGGGCGTTGAAGCCAACACCGATATTCACGCCTCCGCGGACTATCGCAAGCAGATGGCACAAGTCTTCGCAGCCCGTGCTCTCCGGGCCGGCTCGGCAGGAGCTTCATGAAGGTTTCCGGCACACACGTTCTCGCGGTGCCTCAGGAACGCGCCTATCAACTGTTGCAGGACCCCGACGTTCTGGCCCGCTGCATGCCAGGCTGCGAGGCTCTCATTCGCATGGGCGAGAACGAATATCAAATGAAGATGAAGATGGCGTTAGCCAGCTTCTCGGGTTTGTTCGATGGAACCGTGAAGATCATCGAGCCAGAGCCTTCGTCCAGTTTCCGCCTCATTGTGGAAGGCAAAGGCAAGATTGGCTTCATGAAGGGTGATGGCAAGCTCAACCTCACTCCCGAAGGCAGCGGCACGCTAGTCGCCTATGACGGCGACGTACAAGTCGGCGGCACACTGGCGGCTGTGGGGCAACGTCTCATTGATACAACCGCCAAGATGATGATTAAGCGCTTTTTCGACAAGCTCTCCGAGATCTAAAGGTCCAGTTCGAACTCAAATCTCACAATACCTCCGCTGCAATTCGCAGTTGAGCAAGTTCGAGTCGATACGGCTTAGCGGCCATTGTCTGTAAGCATTTGCCCAAAAGTGGACAAAATGTCTTCCCTATTCTTCTCCGCCCTTCCAACCTATTCTTTCCCAAAGACATAGCTGAATACCCTCAAAATTCAGTGTAAACCACTGAAAAAATGTAGCTTGCTGGATCAACCGCCAAACGGCCGGTCTGGTTGGCAAAAAAATTGCCAATTACAAATCTGTTTTCCTGGCTGAAAACCCAACTGCTCAAAAGGAGATGAGGTATGCGGCGTGTTGATCGCAGGTTGTTTCCCCGGTTGCACGAAGATTTCGAGATGGCCGTCAAGGGAGTGGATATGTTTGGGGCGCCTTTCCTGGAGAAGACGAGAGTTTTGAACCTGAGCCGGGAAGGCCTCTGTTGCTTGCTCTTGAGACCAGTTGCAGCTGGCGGAAATCTTGAATTTGCCTGCCAATCCAGCGACGCACTCGTCTGAGTTTTGGGCCATTGGCCGAGTAGTCTGGGTTTCTGAGAGATTTGATGGGTATCAGTTGGTGGGTTTGAGCGCCAAGGAAACGCAGACAGCGCCAAACAGGATTTGAACGAGCCGCTTCTGTCGCTTAGGTGACGGAAACGCAAATAGGAACTCGAGAGGTCGGAATCGAATCGAGGATTGGCAATGCGACGCTGCAAAACTTGTGGAAAAAGAATGAAGTGGTCTTCCTTCGGAACTGAGGTCTGTTCTGAGTGTACGAAACATTGGGAAGGCTTCTTTGCGGAAGAAAACGCCCTGTGTGAGACCTCGCAGCAGGCTTCTGCATCTCCGGCTGAACCGGAGCTCGACGACCTGGATTTGGATCGTCTCCTGGCTTCTGTTCGTTTCGGTGACCGGGAAGGCGCCGAGGTATTTTCTCAGGTCTGGGTTTCCAGTGGTTACCCTGCCAGGTCTCTGGGAATTTCTGCACTGCTTCACGTCGGGGCAATTATTCTTCTTTACGGACTCTCCGGCATCTCGTTCCAACGGCCGCTATCGTTCACTCGAGCAGAGTTGGAAAAAAATTTCCAGATCACCTATTACAGGCCTTCCGATCTCCTGCCCAAAATCAAATCGATCACCGATGGACCGAAAGACCCAGCCGGGAGGAAGAGAGGCATCAAGCCACCGCCAGGAAGCACCTCATATCATCCAAGGCAGACCATCCAATCGTCTCCGCCGAAGCCAGACAATTTTGCCCAGACCATTGTCCAGCCCAGTACGCCCGATCTGAAGATCAAGCGCGACGTGAAAGTGCCTAACATGGTCGTCTGGAATGTTCCAGAGACCAAAGTGGAATCGTTGGAGATTGCAAGCCGACAGGTAGGCTCTTTGGTGACGGCAAAACTGAATGCCCCGACAGCGGCCATTCGGCCACCTGATCCTGAGCTTAAGGATGTACAGCAGAACCTGTCTGAGTTGACCACCGCCAAAACTGACTTGGTGAATCCTCAACCTAAAATGGCGGTCCGCGCGGCAGCGTCTCCTGAGTGGTCGATCGCCGCCGACAATGGGAATCCTGGTCCGATAATTCAAGTCGAGGGATCTGGTTTGAAGTCAGACCTGCGAAACCTGGTAGTCCTGAGTGCCAACCCGGGACTTCCAAGGCCGGGGGGTATTAGAGTTCCAGCGGGAAACAGGAGCGGTGCCTTCTCAATTTCGCCGGAAGGAAACCGTCCCGGATCTCCGGACGGAGAAGAGGGTGGAATTCTAGCGGGTGGAACGCCCGGCGGCGGTGGTAGTGGCACTGGGGATGGGAGTGGTTTTGGCAGTGGCGGAAGCATCGCAGACATTCAAATTCCCGGAATATCTGTGAAGGGAGGCCCCAATGACGAACCGTCACGGCTGCCTGGTGCAGGCAGACGGCCGCGTTCGGGAAGCGGATTCAGCGAAATGCTGACGATTGACGACCCAGGGGAATCCTACAATATCACCGTCGTCGAAGGCCGAAGAGGAGGCGCAGGGCTTGGAGTTTATGGAGTGCTGTCGGGCAAGAGGAACTACACGGTGTTTGTCCCGATGCCGGGAGGCCGCTGGATCATGCAGTTTTCTGAAATGGGCAATGCTAGCTCCCATTCAGCCGCGGCAACTGCGCAGGCGTCGCTCAAATCTGAAATCCTGGTGTCATCGGTCGACTCCATCACGCAGCCGCGTCCTCTCCGGAAGGTCGATCCAGGCAAGCCAGAGGATGAGGAACTGGCAAAGCTCCGCGGTATGGTGGTGCTGTACGCTGTCATCGGCCAGGATGGGGAGGTGGACAGGGTTCGAATTGTTCGCAGCTTAAACCCGGCACTGGATGTGCGCGCCATGGCGGCGCTCAAGCGCTGGAAATTTAAGGCAGCACATCTAGGCACGCGACCGATAGAAGTGCAGGCTTTGTTTGGTATTCCTTTCAGACCGCAACCCAATTTGTAAGCAGGAATGTCGAAGTGCGAAGGTTGCCCTTCACAAGTTTTGCAGTTCGAACTTCCCACTTCGTCATTCGAACTTCGCTATTCGTACTTCATCATTCGCCTTTCAACCTCCGTTCCATTAACTCGCGAATTGCCCCTCGCGGACTCTTGCCATGATGCAAGACCGCGTCCATCTGCTCCGTGATGGGCATCTCCACATCATGCTTCCTGGCCAGAGAGAGTGTGGCCGCAGTCGTTAGAACGCCTTCAGCAACCATCCGCGTGCTACCGACAATTTCCGCAAGCTTGTGGCCCTGGCCCAGCTGGACTCCAACCGATCGGTTGCGGCTGAGTTCACCGGTGCAGGTCAACAGCAAGTCACCCATTCCTGCCAGCCCGCCCAGCGTTTCCCGCTGCCCACCGCAGGCCACCGCCAGCCGCGTCATCTCAGACAAGCCCCTGGTCACAAGAGCCGCCAGCGAATTGAACCCAAACCCCAGGCCGGAACAAACACCTGCTGCAATCGCAATGACATTTTTCACCGCCCCACCCAGTTCCACTCCAGCTACGTCGGTATTGGTGTACAACCTCAAGGAGGGACTCGAGAATTCATGCTGGATCAACTGAGCGATTCCGAGATCCTCGCTGGCGACGACGATTGCGGTTGGGTCCCCTTTGGCAACCTCTCTGGCAAACGACGGGCCAGAGATGACTGCAACCTTTGCCTGAAACACGGGCGCGGTTACTGCACTGATGACTTCCGACATACGCATCAGCGACTCGTTCTCGATGCCCTTGGTCGCACTGACCAACACCATTTCCGGATGAAGCAACGGCAGCATTGATTGGTACATGGCGCGACAGTGGTGAGAGGGCACTACCGTCACCACGATGTCAGCCCCGTTTAGAACTGCCGCGAGTGAATGGGACGCACTGACACAATCGGGCAACTCAAATTCGGATAGATAGAGCGCGTTTCTTCGTTCGAGATTGATTGATGCGACCAGCTCCTCTTCGAAAACCCAGAGTCGAATGGGATGTCCCTTGCGTCCAAGAGCTAAAGACAGGGCGGTTCCCCAGCTGCCGCCACCGATGATTGCTATTTGCTTCATGACGCTCCGAGCTTTCGCTCAGTGCCAGCCCAAAGCCGCTGAATATTCTCATGATGCTTTACTATGACAAGGCTTGGGCAAACGATGACGGGGAGGAACAGCCATGACGAGGGATCCCTGGGATAGCTCAGGACAAGATAGGCTGCAGGAAATACTATGGCTGCGACCACCGAACCCAGGGAGACGTATCTGAATACAACAACCACGCACACAAATGAACCTGCGGCAATGAGGATCGGAATTGGCGACACGTACAGAAATACTCCCAGAACGGTCGCCACGCCTTTGCCACCCTTAAACTTCAGAAAGACTGGAAAGAGATGTCCCAAAACGGCACAGATAGCGGCAAGTGCAACGGTCTGCGGCGAGTCATCGCTGATCCAGCTGGCAAGCCAGACAGCCAGATAGCCTTTTGCGGCATCAAGCAACAGCGTCAGAAAAGCACTGCCGCGTCCGGCAGTGCGAAGCACATTGGTGGCACCAATGTTTCCGCTTCCTGTAGAACGGACATCCCGCCCCTCCTTCAGCTTTACGATAAGGTATCCGAAGGGAATCGATCCAATCAGGTAGGCAATGAAGGCTAGAAGGAATTCCATTAATTGAGAGGACCGCGCCTCAGAGAGGCAGCCAAGGAATTTGCTAGCTGACAGCAGAGAGCCGATACAGGAGGGTTCCTAGATCAACTTGCGCCGCACCATGTCCAAAGCTGCCTGTGAGGCCCACAGACGGATCCGCTCACGGTCTCCAGCAAAGCGGAATTCTTGGTGGTCAATGCTCGAGTCCATCGACAGCGCAATGTGAACGAGGCCTACTGGCTTCTCAACGGTTCCGCCTGCAGGGCCTGCAATGCCCGTGATGCCCAGGCCCAGCGTTGCGCCCGTTTTCAGGCGAATGCCCTCGGCCAAGCCCTTGGCGACCTCGGCGCTGACGGCACCGCCCATTTCGATCACGAGCGGTGGGATACCGGCCAGATCTATTTTTGAGCGATTGCTGTAACACGTGACCCCCGAGAGAAAGTAGCTCGAACTTCCAGGCACCGAGGTAATCCTTTGCGACACCAGCCCGCCGGTGCAACTCTCTGCCACCGACAGAGTCATTTCCCGCATCATCAAGTAGTAACCCAGGATCTGCTCAAGATTCTCCTCGCCGCGCGAGAAAATCAAATCTCCAAGCTCGAACTCGATCTTGTCGGCAAGTTCAGTGACGATCTTCCGCGCCTCTTCCTCAGACTTTCCCCTGCCCGTCAAATGAATCTGAACCTCTCCGGGGGAAGCGAGAAGCGTCGTAGTTGGGTTCTTGTATTTGGCATAGATCGGCGCGATACGTTCGTCCAGACTTGATTCGGTGATCCCGGTGGCTTTGAACACCTGTTTAAAAAGCCGCACGCCCCCTGCCAGCTCCGCGAGCCGGAGCATGCAGTACTCTTCAAACATCGGCTTCAACTCGCTGGGCGGGCCCGGAAGAAGGATGACTTCACATCCCTCCGTTTCGATCCAGACACCCGGCGCAGTCCCAGCCGGATTCTCCAGAATGCGGCCTCCCACAGGCACCAAGGCTTGTCGCGCATTGTTGGCAGGCATCTCCAATCCACGCCTGCGAAAACGCGCTTTGATGCGCTCCAGGATATGATCATCCAACACCATTTGCCGCTTGAGAACGCGCGCGAATACTTTCTTCGTGACGTCGTCCTCCGTCGGTCCCAGACCTCCCGTGGCAATCACGAGCGAAGATCGCTTGACGGCCTCGCGAACCACTTGCTCGAGTCGTTCTTCGTTATCGCCCACAATCGTCTTGAGCTCAACTTCAATGCCGATCGAGTTCAGCCGCTCAGTCAGAAAAAGAGAATTCGTGTCCAGCCGACTCGGGGTCAACAGCTCGGATCCGATGGCTATGATTTCGCCGTTCTGTAGCATGGGCTCACTTCGCAGTCAGGCAGGTCTAACGACTGAACGCTTCATCGAGGTGCATTCGGCGGGCTGTCAACGCCACATTCCTAGGGCAAGCGTCTGCCTGCCCATTCACAGCTTAATCGGAAGATGGAATCAGTGCTTGCCAGATAGAGGTCGTGGTCGGAACCAAAAGCCAGCCCTACCAAGTTGTTGCCAGAAACAGCGACGGTCGCATCACCTTGCTGCGTGATGCGGATGATGCCGCGTCTGCCGGCGAGAGAAGCTGCGACAAACAAATTTCCTTCGGTGTCGAATGCCAGCCCTTGCGGGCGCCCCAGGCCTGTGAAAAACGTGGAAACGGTTCCGCTGGTTGAGACCCGGTAGACGTGATCATAGCTGGACGTCGTCGGGCCGGTCACATAAAGGTTTTGCTGATTGTCGAACGCCAAATGATAGGCAGAGACACTCGGTTCCAACGTCGCAAAAACGAAAATCTCGCGCTTCTTGTCGATCTTGAAAATGTTCCCGCTGCGATCCCCGACATACAGGTTGTCGTCGCGATCGAACGCAATCCCCGTGGCAACACCCATCCCTTTGCAATAAGTTGACTTCTCGCCGTAAGCAGAAATCTTGTAGATGTTCTCGTCATGCCGGCTGGAGATGAACATCTCCCCACGAGTGTTGAAGGTGACCCCCGTCGGATTCACAAGGTCCGCGACAAACGGTTGGACATTCCCCTGAGGATCAATTTTGAATACCGAGTTGGGAACCTTTTCGCCCCGCCGCCCACTTAGCGTCGTATAGACATTTCCTTCCGGGTCTACAGCTGGGTTGGCCACTGGGTGAAGATTCGATGCCAGGACACTGGCAATCTCGACGTCCACAGAGGGACTCTCATGGCCGTCCACGCTCAGCGTCATCTCTCCGATGGCAGCTTCAGCCGGGACTTGCGCAACAATCAAGTCTCGCGAAACCGTCACGAGGTGGGCTGAAATTCCCCCAAAGCAAACCTGCGGACGGCGAAACGGCTGCAATTCCCCGCCTGCCCACCGAATGAAGAGACTGCCACCCGGCACGGCTGCGGTGGGCTGGACGTCGAGGATCTTCATCATACCGTTAGCACACAACCCAAGGGGCAAGGGTCAAACCGAAAGAACCCGACCCTTGCCTTTCGCCCTTCGAGCATCAGGTCAAACTCGGCCACCAAAGGTGCAACCCAAATACCACCAAAGAGGCGTAGAAGCCGGCCACCAAGTCGTCCAATACGATTCCGAATCCCATGGGGACTTTTTCAACATCGCGGATCGGAAACGGTTTCACAATGTCGAAGAGCCGAAAAAAGAAAAACCCAATCAATAACAATAGAAATCTTGGATGCCTGAATATCAACCCGAATGTCAGCAATTGTCCCACGATCTCATCGATAACAACCTGCGGCGGATCTTTTCTTCCAAAAAGTACCTCAGCGCGCGATGCCGCCCAAATTCCTGCGGCGCTGATCACTGAAACCACCACAAGAAACAACAACAGCCGCGAGCCGCCGCTATACTTCAGGCGCGAAAGCAACAGAATAAGAAGGATGCCTAGAAAAGAACCGCAAGTGCCGGGAGCTACGGGCGAATAGCCAGAACCGAGGCCTGTAGCAATAACGAGCGCGATCCGGTCGGCAATCCCTAAGGGAGTCGTGGCCGTCGGGTGTTCCATCAGGTTTCGACGTTCTGCTCCTCTTTGTCGGTCTCTTCTGTGTTCGTTTCCTCGGCAGGCACACTGTATTGGCCGCTTGCCCAGTTGCCCAAATCCAGCAGCCGGCATCGCTCACTGCAAAATGGCCGATTCGGATTCTCTTCCCACGTTATGGTCTGCCTGCAAATCGGACACTTCATAACAACGTTACTGTCGAGATCGCGGAAAACTCCGACCATCGACTCAGACCAGCCTGCCGACCAAATCATAGTCGAGGGTTTGAGTGATTTCAACGCTGCGGAAGTCACCGGGGGTTGGAGCAACTCCTTCGACATCATTGATGAGCACAACACCATCGATGCGTGGAGCTTGCGATTCAAGGCGGCCCTGCCATAGTAGATCCGTTTCCTCCGACTGGCCTTCCACGAGCAAGGGATAGCGTTTGCCCAAATGCAGCCGATTTTTCTTTTTCGAGATGCGCGACTGAATTTGCATGAGCCGCGAGCGCCGGCTGGTGATCACCCGAGCGCCCAATTTATGATCGAGCAGCTGGCTGGCGGTACCTTCTTCATCTGAGTAAGTAAACGTGCCGAGCCGGTCGAACTGCATCTCTTCAACAAACGCGCAGAGCTCCTGGAACTCCTCTTCGGTCTCTCCGGGATAGCCGGCAATCATCGAGGTTCTCATGGTCACACCTGGCACCTGATCGCGAATGTGTCCAACCAGACGCTTCAGGCTCTCGGCATTGCCCCCTCGTTTCATGGATCGCAGGATGCGGCCATTGGCATGTTGCAGTGGCATGTCCATGTACTTGCAGATCTTGGGCACCTCACGCATCGTGGCGAGGAGCGCGTCGTCAACCTGCGATGGAAAGCAATAAAGGAAGCGAATCCATTGCAAACCTTCCAGTGTGGCCAGTTGCCGCAGCAGATCTGACAGGCCGTGCTTCATTCCGAGGTCATCACCATATCGAGTGGTTTCCTGCGAGATCAGGACGACTTCCTTGACTCCGTTTTCCGAGAGATAGCGGGCTTCGTTGATAACCGATTGAAGCGGACGACTGCGATAATGCCCCCGAATCTTGGGAATAATGCAAAAGGAACAAGGGCGATCGCAGCCTTCAGCAATCTTGATGTAAGCCGTATAGCGCGGCGTCGTTAGCAGCCGGGGAGAGTTCTCATCATAAAGGTAGTAAGGGTTCTCAACCTTGGGACTCGGCCGGTCTTCGCAAACGTCGATAATCGATTCCAGCTGCGTGGTCCCCAGAACGGCGTCAACTTCCGGAATCTCGCGTTGCAGATCCGCGCGATACCGTTCGACCAAGCATCCTGTCACAACCAAGCGGGAGCAATTCCCAGTATTCTTGAACTCCGCCATTTCTAAAATCGTATCGATACTCTCTTTCTTTGCCTTGTCGATAAACCCGCAGGTATTGACGACTATCACGTCGGCCTCAACAGGATGAGGGGTCATCTCATACCCGCGGCGGCCAAGCATTCCCATCATCACTTCCGTGTCGACCAGATTCTTCTCACAACCCAAGCTGACAAATCCGATTCTTTTCATAAGTTGCGCTTCTGAATTTCAACCTCGTGGTCAGGGCTCGTCATCCTTGCGCCCCGACCAAAGAAAAACGCGTTATCTTATCACTGCCACCAGCATCCAGAAAGGCTGAAATACACGCCGCCCTGAATTCGCGCAGAGTGGTCTATCCCATGGTGCAACATGAGCTTTCCTGATCCCTAGTTTCGCAGAAACCTTGAAGTCGCGGCTCAGGCAGAAGTCATCCTCTTCCCTAAGGCTCGCTCATCTGCCACAATCGGCGCCTGCACTGAGCGAAGGTACTCGATGAGACCCAAGCATCGCTGCGTCATTGGAGGCGACAGAGAATGCACCGCTTCGTTTGCTTTTCCCTGGCCTGCTCACTCACCGTGAGTGGGTGGGCTCAGGTTCGTTCCGCAATGCTTCAGAACCGCGAAGTCTGGCAAATTGAAAGCCCTCAATTAAGAGTCACCATAACCCAGGTGGGCGGGCACGTTGCGGAGATCCTTCTCAAAGGAAGGAACGCGATTAACCCTCTTTGGGTACAAACCGTTCCAACCATCGAGCCGACTGAATTTGTTCGGGAAAAACACGAAAAGCTCTACGGCGGGGGTCCCTCCGCAAGGCTGCTAAGCGGGCTGGTAGGCCATAACCTCTGTTTCCCATACTGGGGTGATCCCTCCGATAGCGAGTACCAGGCTGGCATGACCTTCCACGGAGAAACGGGCATCGTCCGATGGCGAAAGATTGCAGAATCACAAGTAGGAGAGGGTTCGCGAATCACAATGGCGGCAGAGCTTCCCGAATCTCGAACGCGATTTACCCGGACCATCTCCGTGACTGCGGGTGAGCCGGTCGTCTATTTCGAAAACCGGGCTGAGAATCTTACTGCACTCGACCGCCCAGTAGGGTGGTGTGAGCATGTTACAGTTGGCCCGCCTTTCCTCAAAAAGGGCATAACGCTTTTTGATGCCTCCCTAACGCGGGGACGCAACCTGGGGGACCGTTCGGACGGGAGCTTCGAGTGGCCGGCTGGGCAGGCTGAAACCGTCGTTAACTTGCGGACGGTACGCGACATTGAGCGATCCGGCTTTGTAAATAACTTCCTCGTCGATCCGAAGGGAGAGTTTGGCTACTTGACCGCCGTAAATCCTGAACAGCGATTGCTCGTGGGCTATCTCTTTCGCCGGACTGAATTTCCCTGGCTCAATGTGTGGGAAGCGAACGAAGCAGCAACCACCGACAAGCCCGCCATGCTGACGCGTGGGTTGGAGTTCAGCAATACACCCACGCACGGCTCATTCAAGGCCATGGTGGCAGTTCCAAAATTGTGGGATGTTCCGGCCTACGAATGGCTGAATGCGCGAGCTAGCCTGGTGAAGAAATTCTGCGCTTTCAGCACCGAAGTGCCTGAAGCATTCAAAGGTGTTCGGGAAGTCAGAGTCAAAGACAAGAATCTGGAAATTGTCGAACGCGACAGTGGGCGGGTTGTGATGATTGCTTTTGACGCTTCACGCTTGAGGTGAGACTGTTTCGGATTGGAATTAGGGACCCGGGCCCACGGTTCGAATTCGGCTATCTCAGTATCCCATACAGCGTGCCAAACTGAGTGCGACGCACAGCCCTCGCGTCAGATGCGCCGCTAGACGTTGCTTGATTTCGGTCAACCAGGACTGATGAGCTGGCTGCTCGCGTCTCTCCTTCATCGTCTTTCCTCCATGATTGTTCAGTAGCCCTTCATCTCTCTTATGCGAGAAAAGCCATAAACATTGCTCATGTCGGAAAGACTATTTTGGAAAGAAAGCCGATTTGGATTCGGGGTAATGGAATCTCATCCCGCCAGCGCTACGATGGCCCGTTCGCGCCTTAGGTAGCTGTCCGCCAGCCGGGGCAGTTCACGATAGACGAGTGGGGTCAACTGCTCAAGGGCCGCGTCGCTGCCAGCCTTCCAGTCTGCCAACAACCGAGTGCCGCTATGTATTGTGGGATCGATCATGCCATGTCTTTCCACGCCGGAGTGAGGCATTCATTCTCACAGGTCTACGATTGACGCCAACCCGAATTATTCATGAACTTCGCTAGCGACAGCTCTAAAGAAAAGTCGCGGGCAGGAGCCCGCGTTCCTTAAAGAGCCCCGTCAGGGCAAAGGACCGATAGCCAGGGTCGAAGGGGTCGCAGGACGCGACCTCTTCGACCCTGGGAAATGAAACACCCTATGACTTCCCCTTCTCCGCGACCACACTACAGGACAGCAAGGCCATCATGCGCGGTGAGGGGGTGAGGCCCCTCCTGCGCTCGGGGGATTGTCGTCCTATTCACGAATAATTGGCGCCAAGGCTGCTTCGAGCGCAGATTCACTTCCGATTTCCACGTTGGCGTGTAACGACCAAATCTCTGTGTGTTCTGCCGTCTGGCCGGGCTGCAAGCGCTCAAGCGGCCCCAGCGTTTCCACTTCGACAAAGGAACCCGCCGTGTAGGTCTCAACATTGCTCCCGTAATCCGGGTAATGAGCGCCTTCCCGATATGAAACGCGCTTTAGGAACAGCATCCGATTCCTCAAGTAGCCCACCCAACCCTGTTTGTTGGCTATGCCGATCTTTTGCGGCGCTTCCATCGTGTCATCGGTTCGCAAGCGAATGAATTTTCTTCCCAAGGTCCAGCGCGGATCCGACAGATCGGTATAGTGCCATAGCGTCATGGGGCGGGCGGGCAGCAGATACTCGTCGTGTGAACGATGCGGTTCTTGCGGCAGAATCGTCGTGCCACCATATCGCATGATCGTGATGGCCCATGGCGCCAGCTCGACGCTCCAGTGGCCTCGATTCGTCACCTTGTGGCGCACAGTGAGCCGGCTGCCTTTCGCATCCAGCGTCACTCCAACTTCCTTCTGGATTCCCGTCGATGGCTCGACTGGCTGAAGCAACTGAATACCAAGGGCGCCGTCGATCCGAAACTCGATTGGCAGACTGTCCGGAGCGTAGGTGCGCGGCATCGCTTCGGGAGCTGTCCAGAGACGGTGTCCCCCGTAGGCCGTCCACTCTCCCAGTTCTGAGACAACCTTTAGATCAGGCCATTCTCCGAGAATATTCTCTTCGCCCACAAATCCATAACGCAGAATTCTAGGGCCAACATCCGTCGTTACAATCGCTTCGATGGTTCCATTAGACAACCGGTAGCAATTCGGCAGTCCCAGATAGTTCACCTTGTCCACGTTCACCCTTTCTCGCGCGGCTCTCGGCACGGCAAGAACCGCAGAAACCATCAGGGGAAATTTAAGACATTACATAACAAGCCACACACTGCAGGCAAGTTCGCTGTCACCCAATGAGCCGACAAGCCAATGAAGAACAGATACCGTTTCTCACCTTCCACTCTCAGTGGTTGCCAGTGAACCGCGATCGAGGGAATGGCCAGTTGCTCAAGCCTTGGAGCAAAAGATCAGTCAAAAGCAAGCGGCCGAGTGGCGGGGTTGAGCCGCGCAGATGCGGCGGCTGATGAAACGGTAAAGGTCGAAGGAGATCGGGCATTTTGCATCGTCGACGGGACAGCCTCGAACCGGCGGATTGCCGACACAGATCAAGCAGAAAGTGTTGTCGTTGTTTGAGAAGCACTACGCCGATTATGGGCCGACCTTGGCCAGTGAGAAGTTGCAGGAGCGCCATCGGATTGCGGTTCATCCCGAAACCCTGCGGTTATGGCTGCGGCAGGCGCGACTGCCCTACAAACAGCGCCGAGCCAGACCGCACCGGCAGTGGCGGCCGCGGCGCAGCTGCTTTGGCCAGATGGTGCAGATGGACGGATCGCACCACGACTGGCTGGAAGGGCGAGGCCCGAAGTTGGTCTTGATGGGCTACATCGACGACGCGACCAACACGGTCGAGGCGCGTTTCTACGATCACGAGGGCACCGTGCCGGCTCTAGATAGCTTTCGGGCTGGGTGAGCGCTACGGGCTGCCGTGCAGTGTCTATCTGGACAAACACACGACCTATCGTCGACCCAGACACCCACGCGTGGAGAACAACTGCAGGGCGGAACAGTCGCAAAGTCAGTTTCAGCGGGCTATGAGTGAGCTAGGGTGGAAGTCATTCATGCGCATTCACCGGCGGCCAAGGGGCGCGTGAGCGGTTGTTTCAGACGCTGCAGGACCGTCTGGTCAAGGAACTGCGTCTAGCCGGGGCTGCGACCCTGGTGGAGGCCAACCAAGTTCTGCAGCGCTATCTGCCTCTCTACAATCAGCGCTTCCGGTCCTGGCCGCTGAGCCCACGGACCTGCATCGTCGGGTGCCAGCAGGGCTGGATCTGAATTCGGTGCTTTGCCTCAAGTCACAACGTCGCCTCAATGCCGATTCCACCGTCCAGCATGAAGGCCGAGTCTATTTAGTGCAAGATCGCGTCAAAGCGCAGACCGTCAGCGTCCTCCAACATCTGGACGGATCGATTCAGTTGCACTGCCATAATCGCTCGCTGAGTTATCGAGCCGTCTCGCATCGGCCTGCTAAGCCCCAACCAGCATTGAAATCAGCCCTGGCAGGACGACTCGGCATCGCCCGGCGACAGAGCACCCCTGGCGTGGCTCCTACAAAGGTTTAGACCTAGTCCACCCCAGAACTCCCATTCCAGACTCACCAGGTGCTCTGTCGCTTCTGCCAAATTCCCTGAACTCCCTTGACTTCCCGTAAACCTGATGATGTTGATATCCACAAACCGGACACTTCTACTTTGGTAACTACGGACATTTCTATTGCCACTGTGCCGTTTCTTGACAACCACCCAGCCCCGCTATAGTCTCACCGCGCTTTTCGAAAGCCATGCACGAAGAGACTCTTCACTACCTGATTCTGGCATCAGTCGAGGGCTTGGGCTGCCGTGGGGTTCATCGGCTGCTCAACTTCTATAAGGAGCCCGCAGCGATTTTGCGCGCCCCGGTTGCCGAGCTCTCGGCCCAGGGACTACCTGAAGTAGTAGCAAAGATGCTGCTCTCGGAAGCGCGCAGGGTGCAAGCCGAAGCTGAACTCGGGAACTGCCTTCAGAACGGAGTGAGGATTCTACGGCTGGACGATCCAGCCTACCCAAAGCTCTTAAGAGAAATCTTTGACCCTCCTCTTGTACTGTTCTGCAAGGGCGACATCGAATGCTTGAACCAGCATTGCATTTCCATTGTGGGCTCCCGCCGGGCCACACCCTACGGAATCAACGTGGCCGAGAAACTGGCGCGCGATCTGGCCAGCCGCGGTCTGGCGATTTGCAGCGGTATGGCACGTGGCATCGATACGGCAGCGCATCGCGGAGCCATCGAGGCCAAAGGGAAGACCTTGGCCGTACTCGGTAGCGGGCTCAATCATATCTACCCGCGGGAGAATAAGAAGTTGGCGCTGCAGATTGAGCAGCACGGCTGTGTCATCTCAGAGTTCCCGATGAATACGAGCCCTTCACCGCAAAATTTTCCCATTCGCAACCGCATCATCAGCGGACTTTCATTGGGAACCTGCCTGGTGGAAGCGGCAGAGTTCAGCGGCTCCCTGATTACCGGCCGTTTGGCATTGGAACAGAATCGCGAAGTGTTCGCGGTTCCAGGGAACATCACTTCCAAGACCAGCTTTGGACCGAACCTCTGGATCAAGCAGGGCGCGAAATTGGTGCAGGACTGGCAGGATATTGTCGAAGAGTTGCCCAGAGCCGTGAAAGAACACATCCTGGGCCCTCTTGGAGCGCCTCTGGCAGGCGCGCAACCCGAACTCTTCCCAGTGGTTTTGACGGGCGCTGAAAAGTGTGTGCTAGAATTGCTGCCCTCTGACGAGGCCATGCACATTGATCGGCTGTTGGAAATTTCTCGCATGAGTTCGTCGGAGTTGCTCTCGACCCTGTTCGATCTGGAGCTGAAGGATCAAATCAAGCAGTTGCCGGGAAAGAGTTTTGTCAGGAAATTTTAGGGACCCAGACCCATCATGCCCAAATCGCTTGTCATTGTTGAATCACCAGCCAAGGCGAAAACTATTAATAAGTATCTTGGCTCAGACTACTCGGTGAAGGCGTCGCTGGGGCACGTGCGAGATCTTCCCAAGAAGGGCCTTGGGGTCGACCTTAAGAACGAGTTTGAACCCACCTACGAGATCATCCCCGGCAAAGAAAAGGTTATCAAGGAACTAAAAGCAGCTGCCAAGCTGGTTGAATCGATCTACATCGCGACTGACCCGGACCGCGAGGGCGAAGCCATCGGTTGGCATTTGTCGGAGGAGTTGGGATCCAAGAAACGCAAGATCTTCCGGGTGATGTTCAACGAGATCACCCAAAAAGCCATCAAAGAAGCCTTTCGCAACCCGGGTGTGATCGATTCCAAGCTGGTAGATGCCCAGCAGGCGCGTCGCATTCTGGACCGGCTGGTGGGATACAAGATCAGTCCTCTGTTGTGGAAAAACGTCCGCCGCGGCACTTCGGCCGGGCGCGTCCAAAGCGTGGCGCTCCGGCTCATCGTAGAACGCGAACGCGAGATTCGGGCCTTCGTCCCGAAGGAATACTGGAGCCTTACCGCCAACCTCTCCGGCCACAACCCGCCGCCCTTCGACGCGGCACTGCAAAAGTTCCTGGGCAAGAATCTGGAGATTGAGAACGAAGCGCAGTCGCAGGAAATCCTCAAGCATCTCGAAAACGCCCGCTTCATTGTTGATAGCGTCAAGAAAACCGAGAAGAAACGCAACCCCGTGCCACCGTTCATCACCAGCAAACTGCAGCAGGAAGCCTCGCGCAAGCTGCGCTTTTCCGTCAAGAAGACCATGATGGTCGCGCAGAAACTTTATGAGGGAATTGAACTGGGCAGCGAGGGCAGTGTGGGACTGATTACGTACATGCGCACGGACTCGACTCGCGTTTCGGACGACGCGCTGGCCGATGTGCGCAGTTACATCGGCAACACCTTCGGTGCGGACTACCTGCCAGAAAAACCTGTTTTCTATCGCAGCAAGAAGGGTGCCCAGGACGCGCATGAAGCCATCCGCCCAACCTCAACGGCTTACAATCCCGATGAGATTAAGCACTACCTGGGGCCCGACGAATACAAGCTCTACAAGCTCATCTGGCAACGCTTCCTTGCGTCGCAGATGAAGCCGGCCCTGTTCGATCAAACATCGGTGGAAATCCTCGCCGAGAAGTACATGTTCAAGGCCACGGGTTCCGTGCTTAAGTTCGACGGTTTCCTGAAGGTGTACGCTGAAGGCAAAGATGAAAAGGATGAAGAAGACGAAGAACTCGAGCACAAGCTTCCTGTATTGACGGAAGGTGAAATTCTCCGGTTGAACAAGCTGCTTCCCGAACAACATTTCACCCAGCCGCCGCCACGCTTCACCGAAGCCACGCTGGTGAAGATGCTGGAAGAGAAAGGTATCGGCCGCCCATCGACCTACGCCACGATTCTGACAACCATTCAAGACCGTGAATACGTGGTGAAGCAGGAAGGCAAGTTCTCTCCCACCGAGCTGGGCTTCGTGATCAATGATGTTCTCGTCGCGAGTTTTGCGGATATTTTCGACATCCAATACACCGCCCGGATGGAAGAGGAACTCGATGAGATCGAAGAAGGCAAGATCGCCTGGACTCAGGCACTCCAGGAATTCTACGGCAAGTTTGAAGTGGACTTGAAGTCGGCCGGCGAGCGCATGGGCGTGATTCGAGAACCCGAACCCACGGACGAGAAATGTGAAAAATGTGGCAGTCCGATGGTGATTCGCTGGGGACGGCACGGAAGGTTCATGGCCTGTTCGGCCTATCCCGAATGCAAGAACACCCGTGAGATCGCACGGGAAGGTGCCACGGCCAACGCCGAGGGCAAGGCTGAGGTCGAGCAGATCGAAGAACTCTGCGAAAATTGCGGACGGCCCATGACCCTCAAGCGAGGACGCTTCGGGCAATTCCTGGCGTGCACGGGTTACCCGGAGTGCAAAACGACGAAGAAGCTGGCAGCTTCTGGTTCAGGGCGGCTGTCGGTTCCGGATGTACCGTTGGAGGAGAAGTGTCCCCAGTGCGGAAAGCATCTCGTGATCAAACACGGCCGTTTCGGAGAATTCACTGCCTGCAGCGCTTATCCGGAGTGCAAGCACGTCAAGAAGAAAACCATCGGAATCGCGTGTCCCAAGCCGACCTGCAAGGGCGAGTTGGTGGAAAAGAAGTCGCGGCGCGGCAAGATATTTTTCGGTTGCGATCAGTACCCGAACTGCGACTTTACTGCCTGGAACAAGCCAATTAACAAGACCTGTCCGCAATGCGGTGCGGGGTACTTGTTGGAAAAGACGACCAAAAAGCAAGGAACCATCCACTACTGCAATGTCGAAACGTGCGACTTCAAGGAAGCCGTTGAATTGGTCGAAACCGTCTGAGCCGCCCAAGCCTAACGGCCGGTCGCCAAAGATGACTGCCGCCGAGCGGCGCGCCCAGATCATCAACGTCTCCAAGCAATTGTTCTCCAAGAATGGATTCAACGGGACGACAACGAAAGAGATCGCCCAGGCTTCCGGCATCAGCGAAGCCATGATCTTCTGCCACTTCGCTTCCAAAGAGGATCTGTACACCGCAATCATCGATCAGCGTATTCATGAAACTGGCGACGCCCTGTCTGACGAGGCCCTCCAGGCACATGACGACGAACGAGTGTTTGGTGAACTGGCCCGCTTTGTGCTCGAGAAGACTTCGGAAAACCCAACCATGCTCCGCTTGTTGTATTTCAGCGCCTTGGAAGGACATCAGCTTTCAGACATCTTCTATGCGAACCACGAGATCAAGAAAGTAATGAAGCTGGTGGACTATATTCAGCTCCGTATCTCCGAAGGTGCCTTTCGCGATCTGGACCCCTTCCTGGTTGCGAGAGCTTTCACGGGCATGCTTTACACCTATGTGACGGCACAGCATCTATTCGACGCGGGCCGTTACTACCCAAAAGCCACCCACGATGAAGTCATCCAGAGTTTCCTCAGCATTTTCTTGAACGGCATCCGCAACAAGTAGCGCTACCTCCTTGGTCCAGGTTCTTTAGGCAAACAGTGGTAGAATCGCGGACGATGAAGCGAGATTCCATCATCGTCGCCGGCGGAGGCCTAGCGGGCTCGGAAGCTGCCTGGCAGATTGCCCAAGCGGGCTTCGATGTCAGGTTGTTTGAGATGCGGCCGGTGAAGGCGACACCCGCACACAAAACCAGTGCCTTGGCCGAAATTGTTTGCAGCAACTCTTTCAAATCCGACCAGGAGGGCAGCGCTCCCTGGCTACTCAAGGAAGAACTCAAGATTCTGGATTCCCTGCTCATTCGATTGGCCTATGCCCACCGGGTACCGAGCGGTGCTTCCTTGTCGGTGGATCGCGAACACTTCGCCGCCGCAGTAACGCAAGCCGTGAGTGAGAATCCCAAGATTGAGATTCGTCGCGAAGAACTTCAATCCATTCCACACGACGCCATCACCATCATTGCCACCGGCCCTCTCACCTCTGATAGCCTCTCCCGCTCGATTCGAGAGTTGGCTGGCGAGGAGCATCTCTATTTCTACGACGCGATCAGCCCCATCGTCGACGCGGACAGCATCGACATGAGCAAGGCCTACAAGGCTTCGCGTTATGACAAGGGCGAGCCTGACTTTATTAACTGCCCGTTCACTCGGGAGGAATACCAGGCCTTCTACGATGCATTAGTTCAAGCCGAATCGGTTCCTTTGCACACCTGTGAAAAAGCGATGTATTTCGAAGCGTGCCTCCCGATCGAGGAGATGGGCCGTCGCGGTGTCGATACGCTACGGTTCGGTCCGATGAAGCCCGTTGGGCTGGCCGATCCACGCACCGGCCGAATTCCTTACGCAGCTGTCCAACTGCGCCAGGAAAATCTCCGAGCCGATAGCTTCAACCTCGTCGGTTTCCAGAATCACCTGCGCTTCGGCGAGCAGGAACGCGTGTTTCGCTTGATCCCGGGGCTGGAACAGGCAAAGTTTCTGCGGCTGGGGCAGATTCATCGCAACACGTTTATCAACTCGCCGCGTTTGCTCGAACCCACGCTGCAGGCCCGACAGAATGGAAACGTTTTTTTCGCGGGACAGATCTCTGGAGTGGAAGGCTATGTAGAGTGCGTAGCCACAGGTCTGCTGGCTGGACTCAACGCTGTGAGGCTGGCAGCCGGCGAAGCGTTGGTTGTTCCGCCCCGCGCCACAGCCGTTGGTTCGCTAGTTCACTATCTCGTGTCGGCCGATCCAAACGGCTTTCAGCCGGAGAACATTAACTTTGGCATCATGCCGGCGCTGGAGGCGGGCAGCCGAAGAATGGGGAAAAAGGAGAAACACCTGCTTCAGACGCGGCACGCACTGAAGGCCATGGCAGACTTTAGGACTCAGCTTCAGACGCAGACCTGCAGGGCCACTGGGTGAAGTTGCTTCCGACGAAAGTTGCCCGGTCCTCGATCTCATCCTCGCCGAAAGGGCGACGGGTGACAAGAACGAGGTCCATAAGCAATTCCGCCGTTCCGAAGCGGCCCTTCTTTACTATGAAAGAGCTCATCAGTCAGTTTGCAGAACGGCTGCGCTTGAGGGCGTCGCCGCACACGCTCCGAAACTACGTGAGCGATTTGGGACAATTGCTGGATTACCTCACGCCGCCCGACGATTCTGGAAAGCGGACAGATTTCGCGCCTGAACAGCTCGACCACCGGGTAATTCGTGAGTACTTGAGTCATCTCCACGCCCAGAAGAAGGAGAAGTCTTCGATCGCGCGCAAGATGTCGGCCATCCGCTCATTTTGCAAGTTTCTTTGCGTCGAGGGCGTTTTGAAGCAGAATCCGGCCAAGCTTGTGAAGTCGCTCAAGCTTTCTCAAAAAATCCCCAATCATCTCAACGTCGAAGACTGCGTGAAGCTCATTGAATCGCCCGATCTGTCCACGCTGTTGGGCTTGCGCGATCGCGGAATTCTGGAGTTGCTCTATGCTTGCGGGATTCGCGTGAGCGAACTCTCCGGCTTGAACTGGGAAAATATCGACTTTGGCGAAAGAATGGTTCTGGTGCAGGGCAAGGGGCGCAAAGAGCGCATTGTCCCGTTTGGCAAACATTGCCTGCAAGCTCTACAAGCCTATCGGGAAGCAAGACTCGCCCAAGCCAGTTCTTTGCAACCGTCCGATCCCGTATTTCTGAATCATTTAGGAACCCGGCTCACCACGCGTTCCGTGGGAAGGCTTGTGGACAAGTATGTCTTGTTGAGCGGCTTGGGTCGCAGGATCAGCCCACACGGCATCCGACACTCGTTCGCAACTCACATGCTGAATTCCGGAGCCGATCTTCGATCCATCCAGGAACTGCTGGGTCACAAGAGCCTCTCGGCAACCCAACGGTACACTCACGTGACGATCGGGCATCTCATGGAGCAATATGACAAAGCACATCCGAAGGCATGAGCATGGATGACAAAGCCGCCGTGAAGGAAATCAATGCGCGCTTTTACGAAGCGCTCTCAGCTCAAGACCTGGCAGCCATGGAAACTGTGTGGCTGCACGAACCCTGGGTGAGGTGTGTCCATCCGGGTTGGGAAATGCTGACGGGATGGCAGTCCATTCGGAAGAGCTGGTCGAACATTTTCAAGAACACGTCCTATCTGAAGATTCACGCGAGCAAAGTGACCGTACACGCGATCGGTGATGTGGCCTGGGTTGTGTGTACGGAGAACATCGCCAGCGCTCAGGATGCCAACTATCAAACGGCTACCGCTTTGGCGACCAATGTCTACCATAGGTTCGGCACGGCATGGCTGCTGGTGCACCACCACGCTTCGCCTGTAACCGTGAATGTGCCTGTACAGACGTCGGAAAGCATTCAGTAAGTGGCGAGTGGCGAGCAATAAGAGAAATGAGAGAACGATGGGGACACAGAACGATCGGGCGATAGATGTGAACAACTCGCCACTCACCACTCGTCACTCGTCACTCTCTTTCTCAATTCGCGAGAAAGCCAAAGAACTGGGCTTCGCCAAGATCGGCATCAGCCGTGCCGAGCACTTGGATGAGCGGAATGGCCTGGAGGAGTGGCTTGCTGCGGGCAATCATGGTGAGATGCTTTGGATGGGCCGCAATGCCGACAAGCGTCAGGATCCTCGCATGCTGCTATCTGAAGCCCGCTCGGTGATATCATTGGCGGCCAACTACTACGCGCCACAATCCCATTCTGAAGACAGCCGGCATGGACGGATCTCACGTTATGCCTGGGGGTGCGACTATCACGCCGTGCTCAAGGGACGACTAAAGCAGCTCGTCGACTGGATCGGGGAAAACGATTCGGACGTTCAAGGTCTCAGCTATTGCGACACCGGCCCCGTGATGGACAAACCTTGGGCCCACAAAAGCGGACTGGGGTGGATTGGCAAGCATTCAAACCTGATTACCCGTGAAGTTGGTTCCTGGGTGTTTCTCGCCGAAGTCGTCTCAACCCTCGATCTCGAGCCGGATGCGGAGAGTCAGAACTACTGCGGCACCTGCCACCGCTGCCTGGATGCCTGCCCTACTCGCGCCATTGTGGCTCCTTATGTTGTCGACGCGCGACTTTGTATCTCCTATCTGACGATCGAGTTGCGAGGCCCCATTCCCATAGAACTACGTTCCATGATTGGGTCCCGTATCTTTGGCTGTGACGATTGCCAGGATGTCTGCCCTTGGAACCGCTTCGCAACTCCGTGTGAGGAAGACCAGTTCTATCCTGCTGAAGGAAATCAGGTTCCGGTTTTAATCGAACTGATGCATCTGACCGAAGCTCAGTTTGAAGAGCGATTCCGAAACAGCCCGGTACGACGCGCCAAGTATCCCGGATTCCTGCGTAATGTCGCGGTTGCGTTGGGAAACAGCCGCGATGTTGGCGCCGCCGATGTTCTGGCCGATGCTCTGGAATACGATGAGCCCCTGGTTCGCTCGCACGCTGCCTGGGCGCTGGGTCAGATCGGCGGAGAAGTATCCCAACGCGTCCTCGAGGCAGCCCTTAAGCGGGAAACCGATCCGAGCGTCCGCGAGGAAATCCAAGCAGCCTCAAAGATTTGTGAAACATTTGAAGCGGCGCAGGCGTAATAAACCATCGATATGAAAGCGACCTTCTTTTTTTACTTTGATGCTACTCGGATTGCCTTTCAGTCGATTTTCGCGCACAAGCTGCGCTCTTTCCTGACGCTGATTGGCATCATTATTGGAGTGGCGTCGGTTGTTCTGGTCGGCGCTGCCATTAGCGGACTCAACACGTACGTCCTGAGCAACGTCACCAAACAGCTGGGTGCTAACACCTTCTATGTGACCCGTGTGGGTTCCGTTGGCCGTCTCACGGAGGAAGAATGGGAGAAAATGGTCAAGCGGAACAGGAAGATTGAATGGCCAGAAATGCGATTTGTGAAAAACACCTGTCAGAGCTGCGAAGAGGTGGGCGCCGAACAATTTGACCGCAGCGATCTCAAGCATGAAGGTGAGGAGCTCTTTGGCACCCAGATCATCGGCGCGACCTCTGAAATGGCCGACATCAAAAGCATGACCATTGTCGAGGGACGCTTCTTCACACAGTACGAGGTGGAGCACGCCAACACGGTCTGTGTGATTGGAAACGACATTCGGGACAAGTTCTTTCCCTTGACAGATCCCATCGGAAAAGCGCTCCGAATCAAGGAGACGGCATTCACCATCATCGGCATGGAAGAGAAACTGGGATCGATGTTTGGGGGTTCCATGGACAACAAGATCTACATTCCTCTTACAACCCATCGTCGCTTGTTTGAGAGGGCGGGTGGATTTGGCATCCGCGGCAGCGCTCCAAGCCGCGAGGAATTCCCGAACGTCATCGATGAAGTACGCATGCTCATGCGGGCTTTTCGTGGGTTGAAACCCGAGAAAGAGGATAACTTTGCCATCCTGGATACAGGCTCGATTGACGCCCAAGTTGGCAACTTCACCGGTGCCATCGCCATGGTCGTGACACCCATTACGCTGATTTCACTCGTTGTCGGCGGCATTGTAGTAATGAACATCATGCTGGTAAGTGTTACGGAACGGACGTTTGAAATCGGTTTGCGGAAGGCCGTGGGTGCTCGCAGCAAGCAGATCCTGGCGCAGTTTCTGATCGAATCTTCGGCGCTGGCCTCCGTCGGGGGGCTATTCGGCCTTCTTTTGGCGGCAGGACTCTCATGGGTGATTAGTGCAACAACTCCCGTTCCCATGACAATCACTCTGTTCTATGTAGTGCTGTCGCTGTTCGTTTCCGGCGGGATTGGGATGATTTTCGGAATCTATCCCGCGTACAAAGCCTCCAAATTGGATCCAATTATTGCGCTAACCAAAAACTGAGGGAAAGGGCCGAAGAAGCAAACCGCGAAGAACGCGAAGGGACGCGAATGCAAAACTTGAAGAAAGCAACACTGAATTGAATTCAACGCCTCCAGGAATCACGGATGGACCTTAGGGCGGGCTGCCTTTTCTTCGCGTCTTCGCGGTTAAGCAAGCATCCCTTCGAAAGATATTATGCAAACTCTCTCTAAAGGCATCACGTTTGAAAACGTGGCGATGGCCATGTCCAATTTGCGGGCCAACAAGTTCCGCAGTTCGTTGACGGTGCTTGGAATCGTGATTGGTGTCATGACCGTCGTTGTCATCGCTTCCATCCTAACGGGCATGCGACAGAATATCGTGAACCTTATAGAGGAGTATGGAACGAACAATATCTGGGCGTTCCACTTGACCACAGGCCCGCAGTTCGGTCCGCGCGACCGCAAGGAATGGACTCGGAAGTCTCTAGTTCCTGAAGACGCGGAGGCCATCAAGGAACAGGCCGATGCTGTGGAGGATGTAGCGCTGCTCGGCTTTGCCTGGAGGCTGGACAGGAACATGACTTTTGGTGGCAATACCTATAAGCAGGGACGTCTCCAAGCAGTCTCCGCCAACTACGGCACGATCAGCAATCTGACTTTGGAAGAGGGCCGCTTTATCACGGACATTGACGAACTGCACCGGCGAGACGTGATGGTAATCGGCATCAACGTGAAGGACGCGCTGTTCCCAAATTACACCCAGATTGCCGGGCGCGAAGTGACTATGGGTGGTAGAAGGTACGAGGTCATCGGAGTGCTGGAAAAGCGCAAAGGAAGCTTTTTTGGAGAGAATGAAGAAGACAGCGCCGTCTTCATTCCCTATCGCACCGTTACCAAGCTCATGGCCAAACAGGACTTTTTGATGCTGATGATCCGCGCCAAGTCAGGGCAATTACAAACGGCAATTGACCAGGTGGACGCTGTGCTACGCCGTCAGCGCAAGGTGAGGTTTAGCGAACCCAGTAATTTCGACTTAAAGACAGCCGACAAATTCATCTCACAGTTCGACGCGATCACAGGGGCAATCGGGCTCGTAGCCATTGCCATCTCATCGGTCGGACTCTTGGTCGGTGGCATCGGCGTGATGAACATCATGCTGGTGAGTGTGACCGAACGCACCCGAGAGATCGGCGTGCGCAAGGCTATCGGCGCCCGGCGCAAGGACATCGTCACGCAATTCCTGTTTGAAGCCATGACGCTGACTTCCGTCGGTGGCATTGTTGGCGTCGTTCTTTCTTTCGTTGTGAGCTTCATTCTCGCCTTCCTGCTACCGGCTCTACCTTCAAAGATCCCTTTGTGGGCTGTCACAGCCGGGCTGGTCGTTTCCACCGGTGTTGGTTTGGTCTTCGGCGTCTGGCCCGCCCGTGTCGCCGCCAGGTTGGACCCAATCGAAGCCCTCCGGTACGAATAGAGAAAAAAACGAACCGCGAAGACGCAAGAGGCGCGAAGGGAAAGAGGCAGGGACCTCCGCAGCATCCCCGTGCACTGTTTTCTAGGTGGCAAGGAGTGAGGTACACCCAGGGCCGGCCCACCGATTCTTCAATGGTCAATTGTGATGACGTGCAAGTCGTATCGACGCGGCTCAGGATCAAATGACAATTGAGTGACGACCGATGACCCAACAACAAATGAATCGGTTCTCTTCATCTCATTACCTCGTCAACCCTTCAGGAAACTCTTTCTCTTAGCGTTCTTCGCGTCTTCGCGGTTTGCTTTTTTTGCTTTCGGTGGAGTCCCTGTATCCAGCTTGCCAACTGGATTTTGCAGATTTCATCCAACGTGGAATGCCTTTCCTTTTGACTTGTGCCGATCACAACCCTACAATTTTTTGCTGTTCCTGCGATCCAACTAACTTTCCAGAAATAGGAGCCTCCATGGAATCCCCAGCGACCTACGAAGACGTGAACCTGGTGCTTCGGCTGTATGAATTGCGTCGAGAGGACCGGCTACGCAAAGCACGCGCCTGGTTTGCACAGTCCTTCAAGGTTCGCACCCTCGACGAGTTCAACAAACTCTGCCCGGTCGGTTCTGATGAGAATGCCTACTTCCGAATGGTTATCACGTATTGGGAAATGACCGCCTCTTTCATTACCAGCGGTGTCTTGAACCAGAATCTGTTCTTCCAAAGCGGACGAGAGTTGCTCTTTGTGTGGGAGCGGGTTCGAGACGTCCTTCCTCAGGTGCGGGAGAACTTCAAGGACCCACTGGCCTACCGTAACCTCGAAACCGTAGCCCAATCGTTCATTTCCTGGATGAAAACCCAAGCGCCCGATGCTTACACTGCTTTCTCGAACCGAGTCCGGGGTGTTGCCTAAAGTGCGAAGGCCGAATGTCGAAGTGCGAAGTTCGAATCATGAAAGTCATCGGAAGTGCTGGCAATCTACGGCAGGGAGAACAGCAACGGAGAGTTTTTGACTTGACAGTCGAACTTCCTCCTTCGAACTTCGTACTTCGACGTTCGCACTTCACTCCGTGCTTCGACACTCGTACTTCGAACTTCGTCCCTCGACCCTCATGAAGGCCTATCGAAAGGAACTCTGGTTCCAAGTTCCCTCGCGTCGTGCCCTGCTGAACATCACACCCCAGGTTGTGCAGTGCCTGCGGGAGAGTGGAATTCAAGAAGGCCTGCTTCTTGTCAACGCCATGCACATCACGGCGTCTGTCTTCATCAACGATGACGAATCCGGGTTGCACGCTGACTATGAGTCGTGGCTGGAAAAGCTTGCTCCACACGAGCCGGTATCTGCCTACCGCCATAACGATACCGGAGAAGACAACGCGGATGCCCATATGAAGAGACAGATCATGGGCCGGGAAGTCGTGGTCGCTGTTACTGGAGGAAAGCTCGATTTTGGGCCGTGGGAGCAGATTTTCTATGGAGAGTTTGACGGGCGGCGGAAAAAACGGGTTCTCGTAAAGATCATCGGAGAATAACGGAAGTTCGAAGGCCGAAGTTCGAATTTTGAATTGCCTGGATTGCAACATTCTGCATTGCCTGCCTGGCGCGGTGCCAAGCGCGCAGCCTGGAGGGTTTGATTGGCACATTAAGATCGCCAAGATCGCCGCGCGGAGCGATCCTCCCACTTTCGCCCGTTGTACAGCTACACGGCATGCGGGTTCCTTCCAAAGCCCTTCATACCTCGCCCTTCGTAACTTCGCACTTCAACATTCGAACTTCGTCCTTCGACATTCGCACCTTCGACATTCCCTCTGTTCCACTTTCTCGTAGTTTCAACTGGAAATTTCCGAAAGAAGGGAAAATCTGAATCTCGTACATTGAGATGACTCGCTGACCAAAAGTGAGTCCTTCTGATTCAAAAACATGGAGTTACGCGAACTCGCCAGATTTTTCGCGACGATGGTCAAGGATGTGCATTCTGCACTCTTAAACATAATTCCAGCTGTCTGCTTTTTTGATTGACCGCAAATTTTGCGTTGGTTTATATTGGCCGAAACTTGAACAAATTCGGGGAGTACCCGGTCGGTTTGCGCAAAATCAACTCACAAGATTTTCGCATTGCCACACGCAGAACGTCGCGAGAAATCAATCGACGCATTCTGTTGAACCTCGTGCGCGAGCACCAGCCCATCTCGCGCGCTGATCTCTCGAGGAGAATGCAACTGGCGCGCGGAGGGGTTAGCTTGCTGGTCAACGAACTCATTGCCGAAGGCTTGGTCTGCGAAGGAGCAACCGGCGAGGCGGCACGCGGACGAAAGCCAACCTTCCTTCACGTCAGGACCCACGATCGCATGGTGATCGCAGCGGATGTACGGTTTAGCCGAACCGACCTGATGCTCAGCGATTTCAGCGGGCGTGAGATTGCCCTTGAAACGTTCAGCACAGTCTTCTCACCCAGGGAATTTGTCCGCGACCTCGCGCAGCGCGTCCGGCACCTGCTGAAGGCGCACAACGCCACTTCCGATTGCGAAGGAATGGGACTCGTCGTCCCCGGCATGGTGGACCATCGCAGCGGGCGAATCCTCAACGCACCCACATTGAATTGGCACAATGTCGACTTGCGCGAGTCACTGGCGTCAGCCACTGGACTGCCTGTTCAGGTTGAGAATGCCGCCAAAGCTTGTGTGTTATCTCAAATGTGGCTGGCCCGCGACGAGTTGGCGTCCAACCACGATTTTGCGTTCGTCACCGTGTCCGACGGCGTTGGTGTCGGCATCGTGGTGAACGGAGAATTGTTTCGCGGCCACGAGAACATGGCAGGTGAGTTCGGCCATATCCCCCTCAGCATGGACGGTCCGCGCTGCTTATGCGGCAACCTTGGCTGCTGGGAAGCCTATATCTCGAATATCGCAACCTTGTCTCGGTACTTGGGTCGCGATGCTTCCAAGATTCATCCTCGACTCGTGCTTGAGTCGGAAACCCCCCGTCTCACAGTCATAGATCTAGTTGCGCGAGCCCGGCAAGGAGACGCCAGGGCCTTGACCTCTATCCAGTCGACGGCGCGCTATCTCGGACTAGGTCTCGCTAATGTGGTGAACGGACTCAATCCGGCAAGAGTGTTTTTGACCGGCGAGATCACGACGGCTTGGGATCTGATCGAAGGAACAGTTCGGGAAGCCCTGAAGGAGCGGTCACTAACCGAAGCCCTGGCTGCCACACGGGTCCATGTTGCCTCATCGGTCGAGAATCCACGGCTCCGCGGCGCGGCTGCCCTGGTTGCTGCACCAACGTTTGCAGCGATCCGCGTGGCTTGAATTGGCTTGGATTGGTTGTGAATTTCGTTTGCTTCTGTTCTGTCCAAGAATCGAAATTGTTGCATAGCCAAAAGGAGGAAAAGCCTAGGTCAAGTCGTCCCAACTATTGAAGTCCATTCATCCCAGGAAGGAGAACACGTCGATGATCCATGTGAATCACAGATGTCAAGGGAAGCTGATTGTAGTTGTTTTGTGCTTTGCCCTATTTCTGGCCCTGCCGAGTGAGGTAAGGGCGCAAACCTTGTACGGTTCGATAACCGGCAACGTGAAGGACGCGTCCGACGCCGCGATTGTTGGAGCAGAAGTCACAATCACCAACAAGGCCACCAACCAGTCTCGAACGGCTACAACCAACGAGACAGGCACCTTCAACCTTGCTACAGTGCAGACGGGAACCTATGAAGTAACCGTTACCATGGCGGGATTCAAGAAGTACACCGAGAGTCAGGTGAATGTAACACTGAACACCCTGACCCGCATTGACGTAAAACTCGATGTCGGCGAACTGACGGAAACCGTCACGGTAGCTGCTGAAGTGGCGCAGTTACAAACCGACCGGGCGGAGGTGAAATCGGAAATCGTCAGCAAGGTGTTGGTGGACTTGCCCGTTGTGACGGGACGCAACTACCAGGGGTTATTCGGCACACTGCCGGGAATCACACCTCCCGCGAATGCTCACTCGATTCCCTCCAACCCATCGCGTGCCCTGACTTTCAACGTCAATGGCGCAACTCATGGCTCCAACAATATCCGCATCGATGGTGCCAGCCAGTACAACATCTGGTTGCCTCACGTGACAGCTTACGTTCCTGCATTGGAGTCCATTGAAACCGTCAACATCGTGACGAACAGCTTTGACGCAGAGCAGGGTCTGGCGGCCGGTGCTGCAGTCAACGTTCAGATCAAGAGCGGCACTAACGACATGCACGGGTCCGCTTTTGAATACCATCAGGACAATGCGCTAAAGGCCAAGCCTTTCTTTTCGCCGCAGGGTGCCCGCAAACCCAAGCTGGTTTACAACCAGTTTGGAGCCACCTTTGGAGGCCCCATAAAGAAAGACAAACTCTTTTATTTTGCCAGCTACGAAGGCACCACAGACCGGCAATTTGCTTCACGATTCTTCACTGTTCCCACCATGGCTATGCGCCGCGGTGACATGTCGGCTAGTGACCGGCCAATTTATGATCCAGAAACCGGAAACCTCACTACTGGAGCCGGCCGTACAGCCTTCGCGGGAAGCATCATCCCCGACAGCCGGATCGATCCGATTGCTCGGAAGATCTTCAGCCTGCTGCCGCCGCCAACAAATGCGGGTGACTCCGACAATTTCTACGGTCAAGGCAGTTTCGCTTTTACCCGTAATACCATCGACACAAAGATTAACTGGAATGCGACTTCGAAATTCACGATGTACGGCCGGTTCAGTCTTTTGAAGTACACGATGGACAATCCTCCAGTATTTGGGGAGTTGGGCGGACCAGGCGCCAGCAGCTACGCGGGTAACGTGGGGCACGGCTGGGGAAACACTGTTGGCACAACCATAGCCGGGACCTATGCGTTCAGTTCCAACTTCATTGTGGACGCCAATTTCGGCTACACGCGCATGTATAGCGCGGTGGAACAGCCCAGACTGGACGAGAAGCTGGGCCTGGATTTCCTGGGGATTCCGGGAACCAATGGCCCGCGCCGCTTTGAAGGAGGCTGGCCCCGCTTCACGATTACAGATTTTGCGAATATGGGCGTGCAAGACAACTTCATGCCCTACTATCGCACCGACCCGCAGTGGGTTTATGTAGCTAATGCCAACTGGACCAAAGGAAGGCATAACGTCCGTTTTGGCATGGACTGGGCGCACCAGCAGATGAACCACACCCAGCCCGAGTTCTCGGGGGCCGAGCACGGCGCCCAGGGCGGCTTCACGTTTGGTGGAGGCCCCACGCAGATTCAAGGCGGTGCGGGAGGTAACCGGTTTAACAACGTGGCCACGTTCCTTTTGGGTTACCACACGATCGCCGGCCGAATTTTGCAGGTGCCTGACGTTTATACGACGCGCGTCTGGCAGTATAGCTACTACATTCGAGACCAATGGCAGGTGACACCCAAACTAACGTTGACTTTCGGCACGCGCTATGAACGGTTCCCCTATCCATACCGCGAAGATCGTGGAATTGAGCGATACGATTTTGCGAACAACAAGATGCTCGTTTGTGGCGTGGGAGTGGTGCCGAAAGACTGTGGTGTCGAGCAAAGCAATTTGCTTTTCGCGCCACGAGTCGGATTCGCTTATCGCCCAACCGAAAAGATGGTGATCCGAGCCGGATATGGGTTGACCAACGATCCTTACAGCCTATCGCGAAACCTTCGCACCAATCATCCTATTTTGCTGGCACTAAACGTCACGGCGTCAAACTCGTTGGTGGCAGCTGGAAAACTCAAAGATGGAATCCCAGTGGTTACCGCTCCTGACTTGGGCAATGGGATCATTGATGTTCCGACGCGCGTTGCCGTCAATAGTACAGAACCTAAATTTGAGCGTGGATACGTTCAGTCGTGGAATCTCTCGCTTGAAAAAGAGCTGTTCGGGGGCTTTACGGGACAGCTGGGTTATGTCGCGACCCGGCAGATCAAGCAACAGGGTTTTCTGGACCTAAACGCTGGCCGCGTGGGTGGGGGCAACCTCAGCCGCCCCTTCAATCAGAAGTTTGGACGCACCACCGGCACGAGGGTGGTTGGGCCAATTGGTAATAGCATCTACGACTCCCTTCAGGCCTCTATGCAGCGGCGCTTTTCCAATGGTTATCAAATACAGGCCAGTTACACCTGGTCCAAGTCATTGGGGATCGCCAACACAGCCAATAGCGACAGTGACCCAAACATCAAGATTCCCGAGTATTACCATCTGAACTACGGAGTAACTCCGATCCACACTCCGCACAACTTCCAGCTCACTAACATCATCGAACTGCCGTTTGGCCAGGGCAAACGCTGGGCGAACGGTGGGGGGGCCGCTTCAGCCATCCTGGGAGGCTGGCAGGTCAACAACATTGTGGCCCTTATTGCGGGCCAGTATTTCAATGTGACCGCTTCCGGAACATCACTCGATGCCCCAGAGAACACGCAAAGAGCCGACTATGCCAAGGAAGGAAAACCCCAGATCATCGGAGGAGCTGGGCCGGGCCAGTCGTACTTTGATCCGTTTCATTTCAGAGCAGTCACCGGTGCTCGCTTTGGCACTGCCTCTTTCAATGCCGTTCAAGGGCCTGGCACGGCCAATCTCGACCTCGGTCTCTTCCGCAACTTCCGGATCTCCGAGCGTATGCAACTGCAGTTCCGGGCGGAGGTGTTTAATCTCACCAACACGCCGCACTTCGCGAATCCAGACAATTCCGGAGCCGCGAGGAACGTGTCCAATATGACGCTGAACCCGGATGGCACCATCCGGAGCCTGGGTGGTTACACCGTCATTAACGCCGTCAAGAACGGCGGCCGGGAGGGCGTCGATGAGCGCGTCTTCCGATTTGGCATGCGGCTAAGCTTCTGACCTTCACGTTGTGTTTCTGTACAAACTTGAAAGGGATCGCGAATTCTCGCGGTCCCTTTTTTTGTGTTAGGACAAAACAAACCACAGAGGACTGAGAGCAGATTGGAGAAAGAGAGAACCCGCGACAGCCAATGATGATTCTATAGGCTACCGCTTAGCTTCTAAGCTATGCGCAAGGATGATCCCAAGTCCTAACGGGCCGAAGTCATTTTCCTCTCGATTCTGGTACTTGGCACCCGGCTCTCCGTGCCTCGGTTTCTCTGTGGTCAGTATTCATGACAAGCGGCTCTTTCTAGTTTCATTCCACCAACTGAGGTAAACTCCGCCCCCTATGCACATCACAACTTTGGACTGGATATTTCTCGTCGCCTATCTGCTGTTCTGCGCCGGCATAGGGATTATTGTTGGGCTGCGTGTAAAAGACACCGATCACTACTTCCTCGGCAAACGCCGTTTCGGGAAATGGCTGATGATGGGTCAAAGCTTCGGTATCGGTACGCATGCCGAGATGCCTGTTTCATTGGCCGGAGCTGTGTATAGCGTTGGGGCTTCCGGCATCTGGTATCAGTGGAAGAACCTCTTTGCTACGCCGTTCTATTGGATCATGGCACCGGTGTTTCGCAGGATGCGACGGACCACCTTGGCGGAGGTGATGGAAGACCGTTATGGCGCCTGGATGGGCGGCATCTACACCCTTTTTGCACTCTCTTATTTCACCATCAACACGGCCAACATGCTGAAGGGGGCCGCAAAAGTTATCAACCAGGCAACAGGCGGAGGTCTTGGCGTCAACGAGATAGTGATCTCGATGACTGTGATTTTCATCGTTTACAGCTTTGTGGGAGGCCTGGAAGCTTCAGCCTGGACAGATTTTTTTCAGGGCTTTCTCATCATCATTCTGTCGTTCATGCTCATTCCGCTGGGCTGGAGCGCCATCGGCGGCGCCGAGGGATTGCGAACATCGCTTGAAGCTTACAAGTTCTCTCTGGCCACACCTCAAGGCATCACTCCCTGGGTGATTGCGATGCTGACCATCAACGGCCTCGTCGGCATCATGGCACAGCCTCATCAGTTAGCCGCGGTCGGCACGGGGAAGGACGAAAAGACCTGCCGCGAGGGCATGCTCTACGGCAACTACATCAAGCGCTTCTGCACGGTAGGCTGGGCCGTGGTGGGACTGGTGGCAACAGCAATGGTATTTCAAGGCCGTTTCGGCACAACGGCTCTAGCCGACCCGGAAGACGCTTTCGGTTTCGCCTGCCGCCAACTACTGTTCCCGGGCGGACTGGGCTTGATGATCGCCGGAGTGCTGGCCGCGAACATGTCCACATGCTCGGCTTTCATGGTTGACAGCGGCGCCCTATTTACCCAGGGGGTTTACCGGCAGTGGCTGGCCAAAGGGAGGCCAGACAGCCACTATCTCTGGGTCGGCCGTATGAGCGGTCTGGCTCTCACTCTCCTGGGCGTCGTCTACGCCCTGTTCTTGGTGGAACGAGTGCTCTATTCCTTCCTGTTGACCGAGACCATGGCAACGTTCATGGGCATCAGCTTTATGGGTGGCATTCTCTGGCAGCGCACGAATCGTTGGGGAGCACTGGCAAGCCTGCTGGTTTCACTCGGCACAAATTTCTCGTTGTATGCATGGCGCAATGAGCGTCTCGACCACTGGGACCCGAACGTCTTTCTGGCTGCCTTGCTGGCAGGATTTGCGGCTCTTGTAGTTGTTAGCCTGCTCACGGCTCCCGAACCTCGAGAAAAGCTGCGGCCATTCTTCGCGCGCCTGCACGTGCCCGCTGAAGGAGCAGTGACTATGGAGGCGGTGGAGCTATCCGACGCCGAACAAAAGCAGGTGGCCAAGGCAGGAAAACAGCTGCTTTTGGTGAACCTTCTTCATCCGTTCCGGGGCACGCACGGAGTTGGTTTTCTTAAGGCATACGCCGTGGATTTGAAAGGATTTGCCATCGGTTGGGGGCTAGCGATCGTCCTTGTTTTCGGAACCAGTTGGCTATTTCAATCGTGGTTGAAATGACGCCGATGGCTCGCAATCATCGCTGCTCATCAACGAACCCACGGTCTCAACAAATTCACTCCGCCTCCTAGCGAACATGCACTTCCACGGGATGCCGCCCTGACTCGCAACCCTCGCTGAGGTGCAGCTGATTCCCTCCCCCCTTCAATAAGTCGCGAATTGCGACTCAATCTCTGGCGTAACCCTGCGCTACCACAGACATTGATTACCTATCCCCTAAACTGAAGAATATTGCTGTCGTCCCAGAATGATAATGACCGGTTTGGCCAAAGTAGAAATGTCCTGTTAGAAGCGTCTACTCTGTTCGCTTTTTGGAAAGGAGAACAGGGTGGACGGAGAGGACCTACTGAGGATGAAACCGCGCGAGATCAAGCGACTCCACCTGATTCGTCAAGCCTTGGAGCAAAGGATCAGTCAGAAGCAAGCGGCCGAAGTGGCGGGTTTGAGCCCGCGGCAGATGCGGCGGCTGATGAAACGAGTTGAGGTAGAAGGAGATCGAGGCATTCTGCATCGCCGGCGAGGACAGCCGTCGAACCGGCGGATTGCCGACCAGACCAAGCAGAGAATACTGGGGCTGTTTGCGAAGCATTACGCCGACTATGGGCCGACCTTGGCCAGTGAGAAGTTGCAGGAGCGTCATCGGATTGCGGTACATCCCGAAACCCTGCGGTTATGGCTGCGCCAAGCTCGATTGCCCTACAAACAGCGGAAAGCCAGACCGCATCGGCAGTGGCGGCCGCGGCGGCGCTGCTTTGGCGAGATGGTGCAGATGGACGGATCGCATCATGACTGGCTGGAAGGGCGAGGCCCGAAGCTGGTCTTGATGGGTTATATCGACGATGCCACCAGCACGGTCGAGGCGCGCTTCTACGATCATGAGGGCACGGTGCCGGCTCTGGATAGCTTTCGGGGCTGGGTCCAGCGCTACCGGATTCCCTGCAGTGTGTCTCTGGACAAACACACTTATCGGTCTCCCCAAACAGCCACGGTGGAGGAACAACTGCAGGGGCATGAACAGTCGCAAAGCCAGTTTCAGCGGGCGATGAGCGAGCTGGGAGTGGAAGTGATTCATGCGCATTCGCCGGCGGCCAAGGGGCGCGTCGAGCGGTTGTTTCAGACCCTGCAGGACCGTCTGGTCAAGGAACTACGTCTGGCTGGGGCTGCGACGCTGGCGGAGGCCAACCAGGTTCTCCAACGCTATCTACCCGCTCCACAATCAGCGTTTCCAGGTCGAGGCGGCTCAGCCCACGGACCTGCATCGTCGGGTGCCGGCACGATTGGATCTCCATACGGTGCTTTGCCTGAAAACCCAACGGCGGCTCAATGCCGATTCCACAGTCCAGCATGAAGGCCACGTCTACCTCGTCGAAGATCGCGTCAAAGCCCAAACGGTGATGGTCCACCAGCGTCTGGACGGATCGATCCATCTGCGCTGCCACAACCGTGCGCTGAGTTATCGACTGCTACCGCAACGACCGCGCCAAGCGCAACCCAGGGTGAAGCCGGGGCTTGCCAAGACAACCCATCGCCCGGCGGCAGAGCACCCCTGGCGAGGCTCCTACAAACGACTGAGGCCTGAGCGGCACTCTAGGGCTCCGATTCGGGCGCTCGCCCGGGGTGCTCTGTCGCCCTTCCCAAACTCCATCGAACCGCCTGAGGCTTCCTGCAAACCCTGATGATTGTTGATATCCACAAACCGGACACTTCTACTTTGGTAACAACCGGACATTTCTATTTTGGGTGGACATGATCTCTCAATGGCTTGATTCTCCCAGCAAACTGTGCTAAAGTCTGCATTGGTCCAACTTCCTAATTCGGCGCTTCGAATGCGATTCCCGCCCTTAATCCTCGTGCCTGGATTTCAAGCCCGCTATTGCTTTCTGAGCTGTTATCAATTCGCCAACACGCCGCGCCGACCTCTGACGTTCTTCCGTCGCAACTTTAGTAGATTGGGATAGGGTGCTCTGATGAGCAGCAGCCAAGCGCAGAGAAAGAAGCAAACCAACCCAGCTGATGTAGTTGAAATGGCTCAGTTCGTTCTCACTGAACTGAGGGTAGGTCTTGGGCTGGCTGCATTTGCTCGTCATTCACTACAGACGCACCGCTTCTTGCAGGCTTCCAGGCAGAAGGCAGGAGCAATTCAGGCTCATGAGCGGGCCCTGAGATTTCTTTCGCAGGCAACACCAACAAGAGACCAACGAGCGATGATCGAAAAGCAATTGGCGCGGCTGCAGGATTGCATTTCAAACCTATAGAGAAATCAACCTAGCCAATTCCTGACGATTCTTGGCGCTAACCGGAGCACTGTTCAAAATTAGACAATCTTTAGATACGGTCCAGACCAGAATCTCTCCATGATTTGCAGATGCCACAGCATTAGGGAGAAGGTCTCTTCTTTCGTAGACCTGACCTCCTCCCGCGACAACGCGGGGGTTCCCCAATGACCAAACCACAAGTTGCAGTGTCCGAGCCCGAGAGGGCTCCATACGTAAAACCAAGGATCGTCACCCTCCAGATTAATCCGTCACCAGTTTCTACCGAAATAGATCCCCCGCCAGGTATTCGGGAGAAAGACGAAGAGAACAAGGAATCTCCTGGAATTGGCTCGTTGGGATATGTAGGCGTGGTGATCGGTTCAATCCTTGGGTACGTTCTTTTCAGGATCATTCACGGCGGAGTTACTCCCTGGATTGTTGTGTACTGACTGCAGGTGCCAGCGCCCGACTCTCGAATATTCATTCACCACCTTGCAAAGTTCTCAACGAGGCAAATTCCCCAGGCGTCGCGTCAGGTTTTGCCTGATCGACAAGAAGGTGGTCTTACGACAAGATTTTTTCCCTTATCCGTTTAGTTTGTCCGCGAACGAGTGAAAGCAATGAAATCAGCAGCAATCGCTGGCTTCTGTCAGCACCGTCATTCCGATGTCCAACTAGCCAACAGAATCTATTTTTGTCAGTGTGGCAGCGCCAGTGACGAGTCGTATGACTCCCCGTCAAGTTGGGTTTTCGAACTGGCGGACGTCAAGCCAGTCTATAGGACGGCTAACGCGGCCTCTGCACAGCAGATTGGATAAGCTTTCAGTCCTCAACCTTTGCATACAAAATTCATCTCAATGAGATCCAGCGTTCATACCCAGTGACGATCATAGGCCTTTTGCAAGAGGGACTGCCGATGTGCAGCACTAGCAAAGAAAGATTCACCTCGATTTGATCTCACGTTCATACCACCCGCCTATCATTCAAGCTGAGGAAAAACGATATGATTTGCGGACATTGTCAAGACTACATACCTGAAGACAGCCGTTTCTGCCCCAAGTGCGGAGAACGAGTACGCGTCGATGTTGCTCCAGACCCGCCATGGCTCTGGATCTGTACCATCGTGTTATTCGCGTTAGTTTGGTCGGTTGTGGCACGCAGGGAGCTTCAGGTCGAACTTCTTCACCTCAGAGCTCAGATCAACAGCCTACTGAGTGCGTTATAAAACCGCCGCCGCCATCACCTTGCGGTTCGGCTTCGTGGCCGCCATTGCCTTCCGCCGCACCTGCCCCGCATCAAGCCGTCCTCTAGCGCCCGCACAGCGTCGATGCTGAAGTGTGTCTGGAGGGTTTGTCGAATCTTCCCATCTGGCAACAATTCCTGAAGCACAATGATTCTAGTGTCGGCGCGGGATCCAGGGTCATCCCCGCTTTCTTTTGCCTTGAACCAGAGATGATCATACTGCTCACAGACCTTCGTGTAGTTCCGCAGCAGTTCCTGAATGGAGAGATCGAGCCAATTCGATCGGCGCCACCCAAATCCTTTTTCGTGTGGCGAAGTTTGCGTGAACTCAACCTCAGTCATTCCTATCTTGTCAAAACTGAGAACGAGTCGCTCTCTAAGACTATCGAGTTGTTCGTTGAGCGAGTCGAGTCTGGAATCGAGGTGTTCGTTGAGGCTTGTGACGGACCTGCTGGCTTCCCCAGTTCCCGATTTTGGAATGCCGGAAGCCGGCTCGGGTAGAAACCGGCTTTCACCCTGCGGAGGCTATCCAGCGATTTTGCTTGAAGGGCAGTCTACTCAGAAGCGCGAAAAACTCAAGCAGCTGTGGAGAGCGGATGATTGAACTACTAGATACAGGCGGTGAAAATTTGGTGAGGAAGTGGTGAAGCGTTCCTACTTTTTTACCACTTCGTTTAGATCCTGGACTTGGCCAGGACGTATTGCGTCTCGGCTCCACGACAACTTTTGACACACTTGTTGCGTCTCAGCCTCGGAAATCCAGCCAGGATTGGAACAAAGCCTCAGCTCTATGAAGATTGTCAGAGTTCTCTTCGAGCATCTGGCAAACGGTGGCAATGAGCGCTACTTCGCGATCATCGGGAGTAAAGCCATGATATTCAGCTAAAGCCCTTGCTCTAGCGGGTGTTCGATCGCCATCTTGAAACATCCGGCAAATTGTAGCCGCAAACGCCGCTTCATTCCCAACTGTTGGCATAGTAGTTTCTCCGTGCGGGCCCTCGGACTTCTTTCAGTCAAACTTGCGCCAGCCGCGTTCTGATTCATGTCGCCAACTTAGTTCTAGGTTGGTTTCTTTCGCAAACATTTTGGCGCAGGCTGCGAAATAGGCATCATCGGGAGTGGTTGGCAGAACTCTGAGAATTTCAGAACCAGCGCGGGTTAATCTCCACGCGTCGATACGTCGTGTGGACTCTGCATCACCGCGTTTCAAATACTCTACCCGAAGAATTCGATCGTGATATTTGTATTCTGTCTGACGGTTCTCGAAGCCCGACTTCAGGTAAAAAACTGCGGGCTGTGGGTCCATCAGCCCGGCATCCTCGAGTTCCTTGCGAATCGAATAGGTCACCTTGTTTTCGTCGATTATGATCTGACTTAGCTCTGCCGAACCGAAAATAACAATTCCGTCCCCAAACTCCGTTTCAGCGAAAGCGAAACGCCTCACTAACTCAAACGCAGCCGCCACGCGGTGGTCCATGACGCGCAGAACTTCAAGTGTCCTTAGAGAAAAAGAGCCTGGACGCAGAGCCTCTCCCGCAAGAACACGCGCATAGATCGTTCGTACATCCTCCTCAGAGGCCTCCGAGGCTACACTCTCCATCTTTCGATGAAAGCAGTCGTGGTGTTTCCGTCGGGCATTGGTGGGAGAAGTTTAATCCTAGATTCAACTTCGCCCAAAACCTCCTCTGTTCTCTGGAGAAGCTCTTGCTGGTGATGTAAGGCCCGGCCGTGCTTCAAGAACACCAAACCAATCAAGGCCTGTTCGTCAAAAGTAAGATCTTTCCCCTCACTGATCTTGTGAGCAACTCTCTCAGTCAAAGCTTTGGTGACCTGGACCTTCGCGTCACGATGGTAAGCTATCCATTTAACGCTCTTCGCTATCCCATCAATGAAGCCGACGCCGACTTTCACTTTGGCAACGCCTTCGACGCCTACCTCGAGCCCTTCAGACCCTTTGTCAGGCGTTTCCTTGCCCATTTGACCAACCCTCTCAGAGGCTTCATCTGTTAGGAAGAGAAAAGCGTGAAAAAAATGTAGTGATTACCGTAGGGGAATCCTTGGCAAAAGCCAAGTAATTTAGGGCAGCTAGAGGAAGCTAGAGAAACAGAAAAACCCGCCACTGGAGCGGGTTTCAGAGCAATTTCAATGTGTTAGGAAGGTACTGCTGGGAAGAACCTGAATCTAGTGCGTCTGCCAATTCCGCCACTTCCGCATTAGTGGCAGTTTTTTAGCACAAGCACTGATGGTGAGCAAGTAAAACGTTATCGGGAAAGGATCTAGGGGCTTACTTCGAAGAGTCTTCCTACTCGTTAGTTTCTTTTCCAAATCAATGGGAGGGATGGCTGACGACTGTTGTCAACCTACTTCATGTTTGGTGAGTCTGATCCTTTCCCGTGTTCCTAACTTAGTGTATGGAGTCCCACCTGTCAATCGCAGATCGTGCATTAATCGACCATTTTGAGCGTGCAAACCTAAACCCTCAACCCCAGCGGCCTGATCTCAATCTGATGCGCCGCCAGCCGTTCTCGCACACACTTCAGAATCTGTAAGACACCGGGGTTGTCGCCATGCGCGCAAAGAGTGTCTGCCGCAATTCGCGTCGTGGTGCCTGAACGACTCTTGACTGTGGCACTCAACACAATGTCCAAACACTGCTGCGCAGCGGACTCTGGATCCGCAATCACCGACCCCGGGGAGGAACGAGGACTGAGCGAGCCGTCGTGCTCATAGCTCCGGTCGATGAACGCTTCAGAGGCATGCGGCAGACCGATCGCTTGCGCCCCCGCGATGGATTCCGATCCAGCCAAACCAAACAATCGGAGATCAGGGTTTACCTTCTGGATAGCTCGAGCTATGACTGCCGCCAATCGGCCGTCCTTGGCGGACGCGTTGTACAGCCAGCCGTGAGGCTTCACATGACGTAGCTGGGTGCCAACTGCGCGACACATGGCTTCAACCGCACCAACCTGGTAAATCAGGGCATTCTCGAGTTCCCTATCCGACAGTTCCATAGCCCTGCGTCCAAACCCTGCCAAGTCGGGCGTTCCTGGATGGGCCCCAACGCTGACCCCATGACTCACCGCCAGTTCGATACAGCGGCGCATGGTCTGCGGATCGCCGGCGTGAAAACCACAGGCAATGTTTGCCGAGCTGATCAGCGGGAAAATGTGTTCGTCTGGAGCAACGCAGTAGATTCCAAAACCCTCTCCAAGATCACAATTGATGTCCACGCTATGCATTAGTCCCCTTCCGGAACGACTACCGGCTCCGCAGGTCTTGAGGCAGCCTTTGATTCGCCCCTTTGGCTGTAGACTCCTGCCCAGTTAGCCGCCAACCAGAGGACCCCGGTCAGAAGTGTGAGGATTCCCGCAACAAGAGCTATGGTATGAGGCCCGACATAGCGCTGGGCGATGCCCGCCAGCAGCATGGAAATCACCATGGTAGAGATGACGACGGTCTCCTTTACTGAGAAGGTTCGCCCCCGAAAGTCCGGCGGGACTGTATTCATCAACAAGGTTGTGCCAATGATGTTGTTGATACCCATGACCACACGGCTGAGCGCGATCCAGATCACTCCCGCCCACAGGGTCTTCGTGAAACTGAAAGTGCTGTAGAACACGCCGGTGAGAACCATGCTGATCCCGATCACCCACTTCGTGACTGCGAAGGACTGGTGACGAAAGAATGCGTTCGAGGCAGTCGCACCGACCACGATTCCAAAGCCCGCCGCCGAATAGAGAATGCCAATGCCAGACTCTCCCGAATGATAGACGTCCATCGCGAAGAGGCTGAAAAGAATCTGGGCCGCACCACCTCCGGTGGCCCATCCAGCGCCAACCAACAGCAACCCGAGAACAATAGGCTGGTGGCGCACAAAGCGCAGACCTTCCCAAAACTCGACAGCGTACGATGGTTTGTTCTTGCGCTCGTTCCTAACGATTTGTAATTCCGGAAACCGAATCCGCAAAATGAGTCCGGCTGAAACCAAGAACGACAGGGCGTTCAAAGTGAACGCCCCCCTATACCCGAGTCCCTGTACCGCAAATCCACCCAGCGCCCCTCCCAGCATCTGCATGATGGCTGTCGTCGAACCCGTGAGCGCATTCGCCGTCATCAGTTCTTCGGAACTGCAAAGCTCGGGAATCGAGGCGTTTTTTGCCGTCGTGAAAAAGATGGAAACAGACGTGAGCAACGCGCCAAACAGATACGCCAGTGCCATGTTCTCTCGCGAACTCACCAGCAGAAAGCCCAAGGCAAGCACAGCACGCACGTAGTCTGCAGCCAGCAGCAGTGTACGCCGTCTGAAGCGGTCGACCAACACTCCTGCTGGCGGCCCAAAAACAACAGCGGGAACGGTGCGCGACAGCAGTACCGCTGAAACCACCAGTCCCGATCCCGTCAGGTGCATCGCCAAAGCCAGAACCGCGATGTTGTTGAACCAGTCGCCCAGTTCACTGACGATCTGTCCAATCCAGAGTCTGCGAAAGTTGCGGTTGCTCCGAACAAGGCTGACATAACCGAATGACTGCATCGCCGCATTATAGCGGATACCCTCCAACTTGAAATCGCGCTCGTCATATCAAGACGACAGCCGGAGACAGCGCCTCCTCACTCTGGCTAAGGACTCAAGCTTCCCGTTCTGCCGCTTCCTTGTGGAAACTCCGGGTGCTCTGTATAATCGACGCGTATTTGCGAGCATAGCCTCTTCCGCCGAGTGCCCCGCTGCTTGCCAATTGCCGGGCAGGAACCACAACCATGAGCACGCTTTTCCTTCGCCTCACCATTGGCCTCTATTCAATAGGATTGTTGCATTCGTTCCTAACCATCATCTCGCGCAAGAAGACACTGTTTCGCGTGGCGATGACTGGCATCGGCCTTGGCTTCGTGTCGCATGGTCTCTCGATCCTTTTTGCCTGGATGGAGCTCGATCATCCTCCAATTACTGATAATCACGGTGCGCTCTCCTTCTTTGCATTTGTCATCGTTCTGGCTTTCCTGGTTTCTTACGCACGATACCGGTTGGAATCGCTGAGCGTGTTTGTTTTCCCCCTGGTCTTTATTCTGACCCTGGCAGCCAATCTCATTGCATCGCCACAGGTCCCTCGTCAGGAGCTTTTGAAAAGCTTGTGGTTTTACATTCACATTCCAACCACATTTCTCGGATACGCAGCTTTCTTTGTCGCTTTCTCAGCCGGCGTCATGTACCTCATTCAGGAAAGGGAGCTTAAGCGCAAACGGCCGCAAACGTTCTACTATCGTTTGCCCTCGCTGGAGATTTGCGATGACCTGGGATATCGCTCACTAAGTGTCGGATTCCCTCTTTTGACCGTTGGCATCGTTGCCGGTGCGTTGTGGGCGAACCGCGCGCTGAGCCAACCGTGGGGCTGGGATCCGAAAATCATCTGGTCGCTGATCACCTGGCTGATCTACGCGGTGCTCATCCACTATCGACTCTCCTCAGGGCTTCGCGGCAGGCGCGCCGCCTTGATGTCCATCGTCGGTTTCGTCACGGTCCTGTTGACTTTCATTTGGACCCGGCACCAGGGCAGCGCCCACTCATTCATACAGCAATGAACCTCGTCCTGGTGGGCCTTAGTCACAAGACAGCCCCTGTCAACATCCGCGAAAAACTTCACTTTCCCGAACCGCAACTTCTTGAGGCGCTGGAATTGCTGCGCACCCGCTACGACGCGCAGGAGAGCATGATTCTCTCGACTTGTAACCGCGTTGAGGTGCTCGCCCAGACCTCCGATTCCCCGGAAGCCGTGCGCCAGGTAAAGGACTTTATCTGCAACTTCCACAAAGTTCCCTACGACACGTTGCAACAGTTTCTGTACGACTTCACACAGATCGACGTGGTGCGCCATGTTTTCCGAGTGGCTTCCAGTTTGGATTCGATGGTGTTGGGAGAGCCACAGATCCTGGGACAGGTGAAAACAGCCTTCAACACAGCGCAGAGCGCCGGCACCATTGGCGCTACGCTCAATCAGCTTATGAACCGCGCATTCTTTGTGGCCAAGCGCGTTCGCTCCGAGACCACCATCGCCAGTTCCGCCGTTTCCATCAGCTACGCTGCGGTTGAGCTGGCCAAGAAGATCTTCGACGATCTGAAAGGCAAAACCGTCCTGATTCTCGGGGCCGGCAAGATGAGCGAACTGGCAGCCAAGCACCTTGCCGGTGCGGGTGTTTCCAGAGTCCTGGTGTGGAATCGCACCTACCAACGCGCCGTCGAGCTGGCTGAAGTTTTCAAGGGAGAAGCCATTCAGACGGAGGATCTCTTTCGGCACATCGAGCGCGCCGACATCATCATCAGCTCGACCGGTTCGCCCGGGTTCATCTTGAACAAGGCCGACGGTGAACGGATGATTCATCTGCGCAAGAACCGGCCGGTTTTTATCATCGATATCGCTGTTCCACGCGATGTCGATCCGGAGATCAACAAAGTCAGTAACATCTTTCTGTATGACATCGACGACCTGCGCAACGTCATTGATGCCAATCTGCGACAGCGGCAGCGCGAAGCACAGTCTGCCGAAGAGATTGTGCGGCAGGAAGTCGAACTGTTCCTGGAGCATTCGCGTGCTCGCGACGCAACACCAGCCATTGTGACACTGCGTGAACATTGGGAAGTCGTTCGTCAGGAGGAGCTGGCTCGATGTAGAAAGCGCCTGGGAAAGCTGACCAGCGAACAGGAAGCGGCGCTGGAGGGTCTTACCCAGAGCCTGGTGAACAAGATGCTTCATACTCCGATCTCTGAGCTCAAACGTATCAGCCGCCAGGCGTCGAATCAGGAAGACATCGCTACCATCAAGCGCATATTTGGGTTGAAGGAATGAGGCAGGTGTTAGGTGTCGGGTGTTGGTGTTAGAGCGGCGAGGAGGAGGAGTGGCGCTAACACTAACACCTAACACCTAACACCTACGCGTACCATGACATCAAGTCAACTGACTATTGGCTCCCGCGGCAGCAAGTTAGCGCTCGTCCAAGCCAACTGGGTCAAGACTCAGTTGGAAGCCGCTCATTCCGATCTTAAGGTCGTCATCGAAATCATCAAGACCTCCGGGGATGTCTTTCTGGATGCTCCTTTAAGTCAGATTGGTGGAAAGGGATTGTTCACGAAGGAAATTGAAGACGCTCTGCTGGAGGGTAGGATCGATCTGGCAGTTCACAGCCTCAAAGACTTACCGACAGCTCTGCCTTCAGGTTTGACCCTGGCAGCCGTGAGTCCCCGCGAAGACGTGCGTGATGCGTTTCTCTCCCGCGACTATCTCAGTCTTGGAGCGCTTCCCAAAGGAGCACGGGTGGGGACCAGCAGCCTGCGGCGACAGTCTCAACTGCTGCGGATGAGACGCGATCTCAACGTCGCCAATCTTCGTGGCAACCTGGACACACGTATCCGAAAACTGGATGAAAAACAGTATGACGCCATCGTGTTGGCCTGTGCAGGACTCGACCGGCTTGGCTATCAGCACCGGATTGCAGAGCGGATCTCTATCCACCAAGTTTGTCCTGCCGTGGGACAGGGGGCTCTCGGCATCGAGACCCGTGAGGCGGATGTCCACACGCGAAAGCGGCTCCAATGCCTGCATCATCTGCCTACCCACTCTGCCGTCACGGCAGAAAGGGCCTTCCTCGGGCGGTTGGGTGGCGGTTGCCAGGTTCCCATAGCCGGGCACGCTTGGATTGAAGGACCGCGGCTCGAAATGCTCGGTGTCGTTGCAAGTGCAGACGGACAAGAGTTCTTCCAAGACCAAGCCAGTGCTCCAACGGAACAGGCTGCGGAGCTGGGTTTGCAACTGGCAGAGCGACTCCTCGCCAAAGGAGCCAGTAGAATCCTCCAGGCGCTTTCCACCACTTGATGCAGAACCCGCCGAGTATGGCGAATGCTCCTCCGGTCGCGGCCATCATGAACCAACCTCATTCATTCTCTCCTCGCGTCTATCTCATCGGTGCCGGGCCTGGCGACCCGGAATTGCTGACGCTGAAGGGCCTGCGGTGTTTGCAGGAAGCGGAATGTGTCGTGTACGACTCCCTCGTGAATACTGATCTATTGCAGCATGCCCTGCCAGGCGCGGAGTGGGTTTGCGTAGGGAAACGCGGCGGCAGCCATACGATTTCCCAGGAGGAGATCAATGCTCTTCTGATTGAGAAATCCCGGGCGGGCAAGATAGTCGCGCGTTTGAAGGGAGGCGACCCGTTTATTTTTGGACGTGGTGGCGAAGAAGCAGAAGCATTGTCACGCGAAGGGATTGCCTTTGAAATCGTCCCGGGCGTCACTTCCGGCTATGCGGCTCCTGCCTATGCCGGGATTCCTGTCACTCACCGTGACTTCAGTCCTTCCGTCGCATTCATCACGGGCCACGAAGATCCTAACAAAGAGGAATCGCAGGTCGAGTGGGACAAGATCTCCACGGGCATCGGCACTCTGGTGTTTTTCATGGGCGTGGCGAATCTACCCGATATCGTTCGCAACTTGATTCGATTCGGGCGCAGCCCACAGACGCCGATCGCGCTAATTCAATGGGGAACTTTTCCCCACCAGGAGGTAGTCAGCGGGACGCTGGCGACCATTGTTGAGAAGGTCCACGCCAGCGGTCTCTCGGCCCCTGCGATTACCGTAGTGGGCGATGTGGTGTCGTTGCGCGACAAGTTGCGCTGGTTTGACAATCGTCCGCTGTCTGGCAGACGCATTCTCATTACGCGGCCCCGCCATCAGGCGGAGGAGTTTCGTGGCAGACTGGTGGCATTTGGTGCAGAGGTTATCGCTTTTCCAACCATAGAGATTCGAGATCCTTCCTCATGGGAAAGTTTAGATCGAGCCATTCGTGCTATCGAGAGCTACCAGTGGCTTGTTTTCACCAGCGCAAATGGCGTCGAGAAATTCTTCTCGCGCTACCAGCAGCTTGAGCGCGACGTGCGCGATTTGAAGGGCATACAAATCGCAGCCATTGGTTCGGCCACCGAGAAGGACGCTCGGGGAACGTGGATTGAAAGTTCAAATCTTGCCGGACGAATTCAAGGCGGAGGGTTTGTTACAAAGTCTGAGAGGGAAGGTTCTCAAAGGAGCGCACATTCTAATACCGCGGGCCCGAATTGCTCGCGATATTCTTCCGATCGAATTGAAGAAACAAGGTGCCCAAGTCGACGTGGTGGAGGCCTACGAAACCGCATCTCCGTACGAAGGACGTGAGCGACTTGAACTCCTTTTGGAGGAACGTCCGCTGGACATGATCGTTTTCACGAGCTCATCCACCGTCACCAACCTGGCTGAAATGGCAAGGCCTGGCATTCTGCGTGACACTCTCAAGAATACTGCCGTCGCTGCCATTGGACCCATCACGAAACAGGCAGCAGAAGGCCAGGGACTTGAGGTTCAGGTCCAGCCCAGCCAGTACACAATTCCGGCGCTCGTGGATGCGATTGTGAGGTTTTACGGGAAGTGACGATCGACCCCTGTATAATGACGCAGTCAGACAATTCAAGGTAGGGACGCGCTGCCGCGCGTCCAAAACGGGAAACCCAAGCCGGACGCGGAGCACCGCGTCCCTACTAAGTTCGATCAAGGAGTCAGGAGATGTATTGCTGGAAATGTGGCACAGAAGTCGCGGACATTTCAGCCGTCAGGAAGATTCTGCGGACGGACACCTGTTCCAAGTGCGACACCGATCTCCATGCATGCAAGAACTGCCAGTTTTACGATCGGCAATACCACAATGAATGCCGCGAGACTCAAGCGGAGTGGGTCAGCGACAAAGAACGAGCTAACTATTGTGACTACTTCGCACCCAGCACTCGAGCCGCAGGAAAGACAGCCAAGTCCTCGACTGACCAGGTGAAGTCGGCTTTAGACGGATTGTTCAAAGATTAAAAGATTAGTCGTGCGGATGAGAATCGCCCTTGTTGTCGTCCTCGTGCTCGAAGAAAGCCCGCCGCTCAATCACTCAGCCTTTTCCTTCAGCCGTTTCAGAACTTCCTCCAGTCTCTTGATTTCCTCTCCATACCCTTGCCAGTTCCCCTGCCTCAATGCACTCTGCGCGCGCTCGTAGTGGGCGCCAGCCTGGTCAATCAGCGCCTTTAGCGAGACATCTTCCTGTGGCCGTGCCGGCTGGGGTGCTGTCGTGGAAGTTGGAGACGAAACACTCGAACCTCCAAAGATGCGCGACAACGAGAGTTCGAGCGTTTCTTCCATCGCGATGTTGTTCCCATAAGAAACAATGATCCTCTTCAGCTCCGGCAAGCCGCCTTCTTGCGACGACGCAAGGTAGAGCGGTTGAATGTACAGAATGGAATTCTGAACAGGAATGACGAGCAGGCTCCCTCGAAGCACCTTGGAGCCGCTGCGATCCCAAAGCGACAGTTGCTGTGAGATGCGCGCATCCTGATTCACCCGGCCCACAATCTGCGAGGGCCCGTAGACCAGTCGCTGCTTCGGGAAGTTATACACCACCAGTTTGCCGTAGTTCGGTTCGTCGCAGCGTGCAGCCATCCACGCAATCATGTTCTCGCGGCGAGCGGGAGCAAACGGTGACATCAGGATGAATTCTTCCCGGTCGCTGGTGCCGCTGAGCTTCATGATGGTGTAGTAAGGCTCGAGCGGTGTGTCGCCTTCCGCTGTTGTTGCGGCAGTCGGAATGCGCCACAAGTCCTCTTTGTTGTAGAAGACCTGCGGGTCGGTCATGTGGTAGGTCGCATAGATGTTTGCCTGAATCGTAAACAAATCTTCCGGGTAGCGGATGTGCCTGCGCAGGTCGGCCGGCATTGCGTCCATCCCCTGAAAAACGCCCGGAAAAATTTTGGCGTAGGCCTGAATCACTGGATCTTTGGGATCGCTGATGAAGAACTGCATCGTGCCGTTGTAAGCGTCAATCGTCACTTTCACGGAATTGCGGATGTAGTTGCCCAGGCGAGCAGTGGGACGTGAGTACGGGAAATACCGGCCAGAAGTGTAGCCATCCATGATCCAGAAGAGCCGCCCATCGTCGGAGACCACCATGTAAGGATCCTGGTCGAACGCCAGAAAAGGAACGGCCTTGGCGACGCGCCCTGGGATGGAACGCTCAAACATCAGTCGGCTTTCGGGCGTAATGGCGCTGGACAGGATAATCTTGGGTTCCTTGAACCGAAAACTAAACAAGAGTTTTCGCCAAAAACCTTGAACGGGAATGCCTCCGCGCCCGTTGTATTCCGTATAAACGTTCTCGTCTCCAGATGGGTAGTCGAACTCCTTTTCCAGAGTCTTGACGAAACAATATGAATCTGTCTTTTCGCCATAGTAAATCTGGGGCTGTTTCACCTGAATACTGGTGGTCGCGACTGGGGGAATGTCTTTAACAAAAAACTCCGGCAGTCCTTCCTTGCTGATCTGGTTGACCGGGCCCAGACAAAGCCCATAACCGTGCGTATAGGTGAGATGCTCGTTGATCCAGATGCGGCTCGGCAGCCGCTCGGAAGAAAGTTCGCGAGGAGAAAGGCTCACCTGGCGCGACTTGCCGTCGATCAAATAGCGGTCGTTGTCGACGTCGACGAAATCGTAATAGGTACGGATGACCTGCAGCTGGCTGTAAGTGCGAAGCAACGGCCGGTGGTCCCACAAGCGAATGTTCTGGAGCGTCAACTCATTCTTCTTGATGGCCTCCGCAGACAAGTCGTCCAACGCAGGAAACTCCCGCTCCTGCACCTGGTCGATGCCATAGGCCAATCGCGTGTACTTGATTTCCTGAGCCAGGTAGGGTGTTTCCATGCTGATTTCATTAGGGGCCACCTGAAACCTCTGCATGAGCTCAGGCAAGGCTCGTCTTCCAATCAGTGAAACCAAGACCAACCCGCCAATGCCAATCAAAGCAAAACGGTACCTCTGCTGGAAACCGCTGACCAACACGAGAAGCGCCGCCACCACACTGAGATAGGCCAGCAACTTCAGCGCGGGCATCTCCGCATGGACGTCTGCATAACTGGCGCCTGAAACAATTCCACGGGCTGAGAAGAGCAGATCGAAAAGTTCCAGTCGGTAATGGACTCCCCACAGCAGCAGGAACAGTGCTACCAGGGAAAACAGGTGCACCCTCGCCTTCCGGCCCAGTTCCGGGCCGCGTGGAGTAATCCACAAGCCACCTTCGGCCAGATAGACGAGAAGCGAAGCCACAAAAGAGAAGACCAACAGCGTGACAACGAAGGAATACAGAAATCGATAGAAAGGCAAAGTGAAGAAGTAAAAGCCGATGTCGCGAGAAAACAGAGGGTCGGCAATTCCGAACGCAACTGCATTCTGCTGCCTGAGATAACTATCCCATTGCCCTCCTGCCCATGTGCCAACGAGGTAGGAGAGCACCAGCGACCCAGCCAACAAGATCCAGCGCAACCCCGATTTCAGCATCTCCAGCTGTGGGATTTCGAACAGTGTCTCCACAAAGTGATGAGGCGTCTTCCGGGCCAGGCTGCGTGCCAGGAGCGCATTCCCGTATACACCCACAAAAAAGACCATACCGAACACGAATGTGAGCCACACCTCCGCAAAGAAGCTCCGTGTAAACAGCACCGGATAGCCGGTCTCCTCAAACCAAAGCCAGTCCGTCCAGAACGTGACGATGGCGTTTGAGAATGAGAAGAGCATCAAGAGAAGCAATGGAATGACGATTTGCCAGTTCTTGCGGATCACGTAGACCTCCATCAGACTGCCTAGTTTATGCGTGGTGAGACGAGGATTCTCTCCTCGTCTCGCTCGTCCTCGGTTTTTGGATCCGAGGACGAGATCCAGCTCATTCTCGCCAGCGAATCAGTGAATTTGTTTTTCTTGCCCTTGCCAGTATTTGGCGCGCAACACCTTTTTCTGGATTTTCCCTGTTCCACCCTTGGGCAACGACGGAACGATCTCTATGCTGGCGGGAACTTTGTATCCAGCGAGTGTCGTCCGGCAATGACTTTGTAACTCTTCAGGTTCACAGATGGCGCCGTCCCTAAGCGCCACAAAAGCTTGCGGCACCTCGCCCCACTTCTCGTCGGGAACCGCGATTACTGCGCATTCAAGCACGGCCGGGTGAGAATAGAGAGCTTTTTCGACTTCGATGGAGGAAATGTTCTCCCCTCCTCGGACGATGATGTCCTTCTTCCGGTCGACGATGAGCACATACCCTTCGGAGTCCATAGTCGCCATGTCACCCGTGTACAACCAGCCATCGTGGATCGCCTGGGCAGTCTCCTCCGGCTGCTTCCAGTAGCCCTTCATGACGATGTTGCCCCGCGCGATGATCTCACCCACTGTTTGGCCATCGCGCGGAACGTCATGGCCATTCTCGTCGACGACGCACACTTCCGTACCGGGGAGTTCCAAGCCGGTCATCGCTGCCCTGCGATAAAAAGCTTCTCCCTCCTCGCGGAGATGGCTCTTCATCAGAGCAACCGTCAGCACAGGCGACGTCTCTGTCAGCCCATATCCACAGGAAACCTCGCACCCAATTCTCTCCGTCAACTCTCTGAGCAGGGCTCGCGGCATTGCAGAACCACCCATGTGAATGAGACGGAGACTGCTCAAGTCGTACTCCTGGATGGCAGGTTCCTGCAGAAGCATCGTTGCCATGGTGGGAACCAGGTTAAATGTGGTCACCCTTTCTTGTTGCACCAGCTGCAAGAGACGTTTGGGCTCAAATCGATGCAACATGACATGAGTTCCACCTGCAGCCGTAATCGCATGGGTTGCACCCCAGCCATTGGCGTGAAACAACGGGATGGTGTGCAGCTGCACCTCAGAGTCGTCGTTTTTCAGTGCCCACATGACACTCATCGCGTGCAGAAACAAGTTGCGATGGGTAAGCATCACACCCTTGGGCTGGGCAGTCGTCCCGCTGGTGTAGAAGAGCTCAGCCACGTCGTTCTCGTCCTCCACGACGCTGGGAAAGGCTGCAGGACTCGCATCTTCGAGGAGCGCATCATAGTTTCGCGCACTCACCCACGGCTCGGAGGCTGCGGCGTCGAGCACGATGAAAATCACTTCGCGTTGCAACTGCTTTCGAATCGAATCAATCGCCGGAAGAAACTCGGATTCGAGGAATAGCACGCTGGCTTCGGAGTGGTCGAGGATATAACGAAAGTCGTTGGCAGTCAGCCGAACATTCAGGGGCAATAGAATCGCACCGTTCTGCAAGACACCATAGTAGGCCTCCAGAAGGCGATGGCAGTTATGCCCCAAGTAACCCACCACATCATTCTTCTGAACCTTAAGACCCGCCAGAGCGTTGGAGAGCCGGTGAACTCGCCTTCCAAACTCGGCGTAGCTGAACCGCCGGCCTTCGCAGACGACTCCCACTTTGTGCGGAAAAAGCTTCTCCGCGCGGCGCAGAAACATGAGTGGGGTCAGAGGAACAATCATCGGGAAAGTCGCCTCGATTGCGGAATCTGCCAAGGATATCAGAGGAGGGACGGGCCGGGCGGTCAAATCCGCAACGCCGATGCCGTCGGGAAAAGCGGCCACGGACAATCGGCTTCGCTGCGGCTCCGGCAAACGCCAACGGTTTGCGCGACCTTTTTTTGCTGCTTGCCCGTCCAATCTGTCCTAAAATCCACCGCCAAAGGAAGTTTGTAATGCCGCAAGCTTTCAGTGAACCTTGAAATCGTTCTCTCCGAGTTGAATTCAAGCGGCGTGCCGCCGCCATCGAGTTTTTAATCTCTGTTCACATTGAGTTAACAACAGGGGCCTAAGCTTGATCTCGCACTAGAGTTTCACTAGGCCTCCTGGTTTGCCGAAGTACTCAAACACTGGGTTCTTCCAAAAACTTCATTACCCACGAGGAGTCGTTATGTGTTTGCCACATCGCAGGGTGTCAGTTCTGGTCATTTTGGTTTTGCTTTCGTGCCGGCTTCTTTGGTCGCAGTCGCAGAGCACCACAGGCACGATCGAAGGTACCGTTGTGGACGAGACCGGTGCGGTCGTCTCAGGAGCAAACGTTACCTTGAGCCATCAGCGTATGGGCGCCACTCGAACGTTGAGCACGGACACTTCAGGACGCTACACAGCACCTCTGCTGCAGGTGGGAAACTATGACGTGTCGGTGCAATTGGCTGGCTTTACGACGGTCAAACGCACTGGAATTGCGCTGGCGCTGGGCCAGTCTCTTGTAGTGGACGTGACCTTGAAACTGGCGGCCGTAGAGACAACTGTCGAGGTATCGGCGGCGCCGCCCTTAATCGAGACTTCCCGCTCCGAAGCAAGCAGCCTGATCGATAACCAACAAGTGTCGAGTCTGCCGCTCAATGGGCGGAGATTTTTCGATCTGGCTTTTCTAACACCGGGTGTTTACCAGGAAAAGGAACGTAACAACCTCAGCCTGTCAGGATCACGCGGCATCAATAGCAACATCAACATCGACGGCGCCGATTTCAACCAGCCCTTCTTTGGAGGCCAGCGAGGCGGAGAGCGCGCTAACGTGGCTTACGTTGTCAGCCAGGAAGCCATCCAGGAATTCCAAGTCGTTCGCGGGAATTTCGCAGCTGAGTTTGGCCGGTCCACCGGCGGGGTGATGAACGTCATCACCAAATCAGGCTCGAACCAGTTCCATGGCAGTGCTTTCTATTTTCTGCGGCATCGGGAATTTGCCCCACGCGATAGAAACGGCGACGAGCGCGCTCCGATCCGCCAGCAGTTTGGTGGCGCCGTGGGCGGACCGATCATTCAGAACAAGACATTCTTCTACAACGTATACGACCAGCAGGAAGAGCGGCAGGCGTTCATCATCCGTTTCAACGCAACTGCTGGCCTGCCCCCCGATCTACTGGCTCAACAGGGTGTTTTTCAGACGACGAACGACGTTAAGACCTATCTGATCAAACTGGACCATGAGCTGTCTCCATCGCATCGGATCAATGGCCGCTACAACTGGAGCCGCAATGAAGGGTTGAATGGCACGTTCACTGGGGTCGGCACCGGCGTGATTGACAACAACGGCACGGAGAAGGACCGCACGCACACGGCGGTTGTCAGCCTGAACAGCATCTTCAGCCCTACGTTGCTGAATGAATTTCGCGGGCAGTATTCCTATGAAGAACGTCCGCGGGTCAACAACAATGAGGCGGCTGATTTCGTGAGCAAGGTCGGTCCACAGACGCAGGTGACAGGCTGCTGTTTTTTCGGAGGTGTGTCGTTCCTTCCGGTCCAACAATATGATGATCGTTGGCAGCTTACCGAGAACTTGTCCATCATCAAAGGCGCGCACAACGTGAAGGTGGGTTTTGACTACAACCATTCCTTTGTAGATCAGGTTTTCCGCGGCAACTGGCGAGGGGTCTACATCTTCAACACCATTGACAACTTTGTTCGGGCACGGAACAAGCAAATCAATCCCGCCACCAATCAGCCCTATACCGCAGATCAGTATCGACTCTTCTTCGGTGATGGCGCTTTTGCCGCCAGCGTGAATGAATTCGCAACCTACATCCAGGACACTTATAAAGTTTCGCCTCGACTCACCATCAACCTGGGGTTCCGTCACGAAGCGTTTCTGATGCCTCAACCCACGCGACCCAATCCCTTGGTACCGCAGAGTGCGAGTATTCCAAGCGATAAGGCCATGTGGCAGCCCCGGGCTGGTATCACGTATGACTTCACCGGCGACGGGAAGACCGTGCTAAAGGTAGGAGGGGGACTTTTTCATGGCAGGACGCCGCTGCTTCTAATCAACCAGGCGTTTAATTCTAATGGCAGCTCAGATGTTGGAGTGACCTTTACCCTGCAGCCGTCGCAGATTGACGCCGTGCAGCGGCTTCACCCGGAGTTTGTCTTCCCGTTTGTGCCTGACACCTCTAAAGCTCAGAATTCCACATATATCACTGATGCCGGCGTGGCCGGGCTCAGACCCGACACGTCCTTCTTCGCTCCCGATTTTCACAACCCGCGTTCTTTGCAGTATACCGCCAGCCTCGAACGCCAGATGTTTACCAACACAGCCGTTTCACTGGACTGGGTTCACAACAACACCTCCTATCTTCAGCGCATCCGGGACGTAAACCTTCCGGCCCCTGTTTATCAATTGGACACCTCTAGTCCACCAGTCGTCAGGCCGCGCTTCAACACGGCCAACCGGCCAAACACAAACTTCGCCATTATGCGCTCTCAGGAGAGCACCGCTCGTTCGAACTACGATGCGCTGAGTCTCTCGGTGAAGCGCCGCTTTGCCAGCAAGCTGCAGTTTTACACCAACTACACACTCAGCTATAACCGTGACGATGACTCCAACGAGCGAAACTTCGCGGGAATTGCGTACGAGAATGCCTTCAATCTGGCCGACGAATTTCGTTGGGGCCGAAACGACATTCGGCATCGATGGGGAATGAGTGGAATTTACGAATTGCCCCTAGGGTTTCAGATCGGAACCATCGCGGAGTGGCGGACCGGAAGTCCTTTCAGTGCCTTTACGGGTGGAGACAGCAACGGCGATGGCCAGTTCACGGACAAGCCCATCATCGGCGGCATCCCGCTATTGCGGAATGCTTTCCGTCAGCCCAATTTGTTCAACCAAGACCTTAGAGTGACCAAGAACTTCAGGATTCGAGAGGGGCATCAAATATCTCTGATCTTTGAGATGTTCAACATCTGGAACAATGAAAACCTTTCATTTGGTGTCAGCACAAACGAAAGCAGCACAACCGCAGCGGGATCCCGTTGGGGCAATGGTCAAACACCGCTCTCGACATTCCGAACGTTTTACCTGCCTGACGGAACGTTCAATCGCGGAGGAACCAACGTAGGCGTTCCGTTCCAGTTGCAGGTTGCCGCGAAGTACACGTTCTAGTCCGACGCTCTATGAGCGGCAATCGGGGCCATGAGATGCCGTAGCTGCGAACGGTCAAACAGATGGCTTCGATGAGAACCGCCACCCCTCAGGGAGCTACTCCGCTGTTCAATCTTTTTCAGGTTTGCTCCTGAAAAGGGCTGGTCGAGCCGATGGCCGCGAACACCGTTCCCTGTTTCTGCCCAAATTGTGTACCCATGTTCTTCACCTTTAGCATGAGCTTCCTGCCGCCCCGCTTCAAGATATTGACATGTCAGTGGTTGGTAGTGTGGTGACTACTGACCCGGTATTGGCACTCAACCTGATTATTCGTGTGGTGCGACTAGAAGGAGGGTGATTGCCGTGTGGAACCTTATTGAGAAGAGCTGGGTCCAAATCAAGATCGCGTTCGATGTCCGGGATGGCATTAAGAAATCGGGCAAGACCTTTGAGCTTCCGGAAGACATGGACACATTGTCACCCGATAGAAAACAGCTGGTGACGCTTTGCAATCTTTTCGCAAACCACGGCCAATCCTTCGAGGAGCTGGCTGTTTATTTCGGGATGGATCGAAGCCAAGTCATTTCTGTGCTGCTGCAAGAGGGCTTGCTTGTAGACCAGCGTCAGCGCACTCATGAGCCGGTTAGAGGCGGACGGCGAGAGTTGGATCGCACTGGCTCAAATGCCGCGCAAGCCAACACACCACAAGATGGCCTTGCATTCAGTAAGACAACGCGGACTCACTAGTGTGATATCGAAGCCTGGTTCGCTGCCTTCCGCGGACTAACCGCCCGAACGCAGCGAAAGCCAATCGTTGGACTCCGTTCGGCAGGACGAGCCCAGCTGCGGTATGAACAGCTGAGAAAGAGCTGGGGTTGGGGCTGGTCGAACCATGAACCTCCACGAAGGACCCGATAGATGCCTTGTGCTGGTCCAGGCGGGTCGCGGTCGGGAGCCACCGCGTAGTAGTTCCGATCGTACCAGTCAGCAGTCCACTCCCACACATTCCCGATGATGTCGCATAGCCCAAAGTAGTTGCGTTCCTTGCTGCAGACGGCCTGCGGCACCCGTGTCGGAACCGTAAACCGCCAGTTTCGACGTGGGATTGCTGTCGCCCCACGGATAGATGCGACCCTCCGCAAGTCCGCGGCTGGCTCGCTCCCATTCAGCCTCGGTTGGCAGGCGCTTCTCTTCCCAGCCGCAAAACGCCGCAGCGTCATCCCAACTCACATTCACCACTGGATGCTTTTCCTGTCCCTTCGGGATCTCATTCTTGCGCCAGTGGTAGGGCACCTTCCGGCGCGTGGCTTTCGCGAACGCTGCATACCGTTCATTGGTTACCTCGGCCTCGTCCATATAGAACGGATTCACATGAATCTTTCGAACCGGGGTGTCGTCTTTAAGTGGATTTGGATACCAGGCGAGCCGCGTGTCAGGCCAGTCATAGCTCCGTCCACGTGAGAATTCGCCGCCTGGAATGAAGACCATCCCGGCTCGGCCGCAAGGCAGGTTGCACAGAGGAAACACAAAGAATAGAGAAGAACCCGCCATCTCCATTCTTACAAGGCAGCAGAGATTTCCGAATGCTCCTCAGATTCTTGCGTAAGCAGAAGCCAGAAGGTTCGATTCCCCTCTCCCCAACGCGGGAGAGGGGTTGGGGGTGAGGGGAAGTTCCAAGTGGCCTATCGCAGAGAGATCCTGGTGTTGAATCGGCGTTAGCTGCCGTAGATCTGGGAGAGTTCATCGGTGGGAATTGTGCCGTTGGCGCCAAGCGGATCGACGTACACATAGGTACGGCCAGATGGCAGATTGCGAACCTCTTTCGACCAGTCGATACCGAGAGCCGAGTAGATAGTCGCCACCACATTCTCAATACGCGGCTGCTCCTTCTGGTTCCAACCGGGCTCGGCACAGCGGGCGCCATCGACGTCGGAGGCCCCTATCACAAGTCCACCTTTCACTCCGGCTCCAGCAAACAGGGCTGGGAAACACATACTTGTGGTGGTCTCTTCCAGCCATGTGGTTCAGGGTCCGGGGGTGCGGCCAAACTCGCTCATCAGGACCACCAGCGTTTCATCCAGCAGACTCTTTCCTGGAGTTTCCTTCGAAGGCGTGGCCGCGAGGTCTTCGATGAGACTGGCAGCGGCAGGATCGAAATCACCGATGAGCTTGTAGTGATTATCTTCAAGCGTTCGATCCCAGATGTTTCGGTGGTGGTCCCATCCGTGCTGACAGATGTGGATGTAGCGGGTTCCGGCGTCCTGCGCCAGAACGTTGCGCGCCAGGGCACAGGCAATCCCTGTGGCCGTGTTGCCGTAGCGCTTTCGATCATCGTCGCTCACTTGAAAGGCAACAGGCCAGCGCGGGTCCGTCAGCAGCCGCTTGGCGGTTCCGCTGAAATCCTCGAAAGCTTCCACGTCGCGGCCATAGCTGCTCATCTTGCCGCGGCTCTCACGCAAACCCTGGAGGACCCGCCATCGCTCTTCGATCAGTTCCATCGCCTTCTGGTCGAGCGACATGCCCGTCAACGCCTGCTGCGCATTCAGATCGAACACGGAAAAGCGTGGCGGCAGGAATCCGGTCGACAGCGCACCCACCTGGTTGGTTTCCAGGTTGAATGAAACGTAACTGGGAAACGTATCCGACTCGCGCCGGCGCGATTCGAGCTCGGTCGCCACAACCGAACCTACTGACGGAATCTCCCGGGCAAATGCGACGTTCAAGGGCCTCCCGGCCTGCACATAGTACTGGCCGCGCAGGTGAACCTCCTCATGGCTCGCGAACGATCGCACGATCGCGATGCGATCCATCACCCGCTCCATGCGCGGGAACATGTTCACCGGCAAGTAAATGCCTGTTGAGATTTTGCGGACCTGGAAATCTTTCGGAGTGGCAGGGTTATCCTTGAAATCGAAGGTGTCGAGATGGCTGATGGCACCCGAGATCTCGAAGAAAACCACGTTGCGCGCGTTGCCGCGTGGGCGCGGTTTGCCACCGATACTCGCCGCCCGGACTCTGAGTGGCCAGATTGCATCGAGGGAGGCACCGACCAGACCGAGGCCCCCGAACTTCAACAACTCTCTGCGAGTCGGAATCAGATCGCCTACGGTCTTGGGACGATGCATGACGCCTCCCTGTCAGAAGTTATACAAGAACTCAACCAGGTTGAGCAGCGCCCACTGCACGTTTTGTGCGCCTTCCACGCGGTTCTTGTCCAGGAACGAAACAGCCACAGTCTTTTCCTCGGCCGTCGGCTGCCGCGATAGCGTTGCGAGAAAGAGCTCGTCCACGACTTTGCCGTTGCTGTCAGAGCTGGCGAGCAAACGCTGTACACGGCTGTCCTTGGCAGCCAGGACCCGGTCGTTCACGACCGATGACCGCATCAGCATGATGGGCTGCAAAGGAGACGCTTGAGGAGGCCGCCCCGGCGCGCCGCGATTCGATTGTCCAAAGGCTTGCATGAAGCTCTTGAGTTCGCCTGAGGAACGAGGGACGGCCATCTGCATCGCCATGCTTACCGTGGGACCGGGCGGCTCTTCGTCGTTCATGATCGGCCTGCGGCGGCCGCCTCCGAAACTGCCTGGGCGATCTGTGGCGAGAGCGATCGAGTCGTGCACTTCCTCCGCCGTCAACATGCGGGCGAACTTTCTCGCGTAGTACTTCGTGTAGCGGTCGCTCCACTCGCCCGGAAACCGGGCGGAAAGCTGGTAGGCGCTGGAATTGCAGATCGTGCGGAACAGCGAATGGAGACTGTAGCCGCTCTTTCGAAAATCTGCCGCCAGTGCATCGAGCAATTCGGGATGTGAAGGCTGTGCGTCCCACCCTGCCGGAACGTTCTTCGGGTCCTGGCGCGCAAGGTCAAACTCGTCCGCCGGTTCGACAATGCCAAAGCCCATCAGCTTCGACCAATAGAGATTCACGGTGGCCCGGGCAAATTGAGGATGGCTCGTCAACAGTGCGTGCCAGCTCTTCACGCGGTTCGGCGCCACGACGCGGGCGGTCTCGTCGGTCAGCATGAACTTCGGCTGTGATGGGCCGCCAGAGCGGTCGATGCGGAGCATGCTCGTAGCTCTTTGTGTCGTAGCCCGGAGCCAGATCGTCCACGACAAAGTGGCCCATCAGGGCCTCGCTTCGCTCAACGTGAGGGATGTAGCGCGTATTTCCGAGGAAGGCTGCCTGCTGAAAGAAGTCAGATCGCTTTCGCTGGCTGAGGTAAACGTTGACCTTCTCGAGGTGATGGGCGCCGTCGTGACAGGAGATACAAGAGAGATTGATGCCGAGAAAAACCTTGCCGTAAAGAATCGTCAGTTCGTCGTGGGTATCGACTTGATGAACCTTGCGAAGGTCATCGCCGTGCTCCACCTGCCCGGGCTTGCCTTCTACATGTTCGCGGACGATCGGATTCACCGAAGCGACGACCAAGTTGCTCTTGGCTGACCCGGCAATGAGGGAGCGCGACGAAATCGTCGTACGGACGGTCCGACGCCAGGCTCTCCTTCAACATGTAGTGAAACAACTGAACGCCGCGCCCCATCTTCCCGTTGGCCCGCAGCAGGTCCATGTAGAAATAGGACCATTTGTCGACGAAAGCTGGGCTGCCGATCAGACGGTCGATCGACGCGGGCACGTTTGTCGGACGAGTTATCTCCAAGAAAGCTCGAGCACCTCCGCTGGAGTGGGAATGCGTCCGGTGAGGTCGAGTGTGACGCGTCGGAAGAACTCCTGGTCAGTAGCATGTGGAGCGTTGCGGAATCCCGTCCCGCTCCATCTTGCCGAAGATGTGGTTGTCGATGAAATTGCGACGCAGAACTCGCTGGCCTGACATCGCGTGCTTCGGCAGGCCCGAGGCCAAGCGTTCTGTTTTCGCGCCTGCTTCCAGCGACTTGGGTCCCTGGAACAGAGGAGCGTGTACGTCCGAGGACATCGTGGAAGAATCGACAACAGGTTTCTTCTCTTGTTTCTGACTGTTGTCAGCAGCGAGACAGAGAAGCGGCATGAGGGGCAAGATCCATAGCGCTCGGTACATCGTTGCCCTCCTTCCTCGTTAAGGCTTTTAAGATGAGTAAAATATCTTCCAAAGACACTGAAATGTCAAGGGATCGGTTTGACTTGAGGGGCACGCAGCGACACACTTGAGGATGGCGATAGCTGAAAACATGTGGGGGCAGATTCGGTCAAATTCGGACTATTTCAACCGCCAAGAGCGCGAAGAACGCAAAGGGAAATCCGAGCGGTCAATCTGAGAATCTCGAATCATGGATCTTAAATCCAGAGGGGCGACCGATTACTTTCTACAAATTCATAAGTCTTCACCAGGCAAGTTCTTGGCGCTCTTTGCTTCCCACTTGGCGGTGGAGTCCTGATTGGAGGCAGTTGATTCTCTTGAGTGTGAGGCTAAAGCGTCCCGCTTTGTTGCGTTGGTGATGTCTACGCGTCACCTCCTAAGTTTTAACCAGAACTGAAGCTCTAATCGGTTCAAGAGATCGGTTTTCTCAAAACATACTCATACAATAGACTTAGCTCCCTGTCGAAGAATCGCACCTTCAGCTCTTTGGCATCGGCTTCGAGAACCGAAAACCCGTGAACGCCCTTGGCAAACAAGGAACGCGGTCCAGGATGGGGCTGCCGGATTCCCGCGCCCGCACCGCCGGAGACAAAAAAGTGCAATCCGCCTTCGGGTTTCAGGTGTTGCAGATCATGATCGTGCCCGGCAAGAAAAATGTCGGCTCGGTCTTTCAGGACAGGGAGAAGTTGTTTCACCAGCCGGGGGCTGTCCTCATGGACACCTGCTGAATAAATGGGATGATGCCCATAGACAAGCTTCCAAACGGCCCGGCTCTTTGCCAGCTCCTGCTTCAGCCAAGCCAATTGCGCCTCAGGGATTTCGTTGGTATCGAGAGCGAAGAACTGAACAGCGCCAGCGGTAAATGTGTAGTAGGTGGCGGGCAGCCTCCAGCTCGGACTGCTGTGAGTGTAGAGCACTTCCGCAGCAGGACTGTCGGCAGAACCCCAATCGTGATTTCCGAGAGAGACGTAGAACTTGATGCCCAACGGGTCGTAAAGCTCGTTCCACCAGGTCTTCCAGCGCGGGTCTGTCGGGCTTTCCATGCCCACCGAATAGAAGTTGTCTCCAAGAGTGATGGCGAAATCGAACGGCTGAGTTTGATGAAAACGCTGCATAGCCGAGGCCACCTCCTTCTGCTCGATGGATCCATTCCCAAAGTCACCAAAGGCCAGAACTCGAATCGGCTGATCAAGATGTTTCAACGAAAACAGCGGCGGAGGCACCTGCATGAAGCTTGGGAGCGTTGTGCCTCGTACGAGCGAAGTCCAGCGCTGGTCTTCGCGCGCCAATTGGCCTGGAATTGACGCAGCGCCACTCGTCCGGGCGAGCTCCATGCGCTTCCAAAGAAGCTGACGCATTTCTTCTGTTCGCTGAACACGCAACCGTTCCAACGCTACCAGCGAAACAGCGACATCAGGGTCTGAAGTAGCAACTCTTTCCAGTGCTGCTCTCATGCGGGCATGAGAGTGTCTGCCCAATCGATCGACAATTCTCTGCCTGACTAGGGGAGACGATTCCACTTCAAGGACCGCCAGGAGAAACTCCATCGTCGCGGCAGGATTCACTCTGGCCAAATTGTCTGCCAAGCGGGCGCGTATCTTTTGATCCTCTTGCCCAAGCAATTCCGCGCCGCGTTCGCGCAGTTGAGAGGGTAACTTGTCCAGGATTGTCTGACTCGAACGTGCAGCAGTTCCTTGCAACACCGCAGCCTGAAGGCTCCACGCAGAGGTCGCGGCCAACATTGCAAGCAGGAGACAGACGAGACTCCACCGTTTTGGCCAGCTAGTCGTCATCACAAGCCCCCTCATGATTCATTGATTCCGAGAATGCTCGGACTATATTGCCCCGCTAAGATTATTGTCAATTGCCACGCTTCACCTCGTACCAACGAACCTATCGGTCTGTCCGGTCCGTCCCGCTGGAATCCGTATAATGGCAGACATGGAACTGAAACAGCTGGTGGGATTGGTCAACTCCGTTCGCTCAACTTCCAGAAAGACGGAAAAGACCCAACTGCTCGCAAACCTGTTAAGGCAAGCCCAAGGCAAGGATATTGAGCTCGTGGCACACTACCTGGTCGGGACACTTCCGCAGGGAAGAATAGGCATTGGCTGGAGAATTATCGAGCAAGCGAGCGCAGATCTTCGCGTTGCTGATTCCAGTCTGTCACTTCACCAAATCGACACCGTACTCGACGCCATTGCCGCAGACCAGGGCGCAGGCTCCACCGCCAGAAAGATCCAGGGCTTGCGAAGCCTCTTTGAGCGCGCCAATCCGGCTGAGCGCGAATTCCTCACCCAGCTTTTCATGGGTGAAGTTCGTCAAGGAGCGTTGGAGGGGCTGCTGCTGGATGCGATTGCCAAGGCCGCCAGTCTGCCGCCGGCTGAGATCCGGCAGGCGTTTATGTTCTCTGGAAACATCGGCGGGGTTGCGCGAGCCGCCTCGGAGCAAGGAAGCGCAGGCTTGACTCGTTTCGGTCTTCAGTTGCTCATCCCGGTTTCGCCCATGCTGGCCAATAGTGCCGAGGACACGGCCGAAGCGCTGGATCGTATGGGCGAAGCTGCATTCGAATTCAAGCTCGACGGCGCCCGCATCCAGGTCCATCGTCACGGCGACGAAGTCCGCATCTTCACGCGACAACTTCAGGACGTCACCAACCGTCTGCCGGAGATCGTCGAATGGACGAGAGCTCTGCCAGTGGGAGACATCCTGCTGGAAGGCGAAGCCATCGCGTTGCGGGCGGATGGAAGGCCCCATCCCTTCCAGGTCACCATGCGCAGGCTGGGGCGCAGCAAGGATGTGGAATCCATCCGACAGGAACTTCCACTTTCCTTCTTCTTTTTCGATTGCCTCTATCACACAAGCGAAGGCTCGGTCATCGGACGGAGCTATCGAGAACGCACAGAAATCTTGGCCAGTGCGATTCCGAAGGCTTTCCAAATCCCGCGAACCTTGACGAGTGACTCCGACGAGGCCCAGCGATTTCTGCAGAGAGCGTTAGATGCAGGCCATGAAGGGGCCATGGCAAAATCACTCACGGCTCCGTATGCGGCTGGGCAGCGCGGATATCACTGGCTGAAGCTCAAAGCAGCCAATACTCTCGACTTGGTGGTACTGGCTGCAGAGTGGGGCCACGGGCGCCGTTCCGGCTGGCTGTCAAACCTGCACTTGGGCGCGCGCGATTCGGAGAGCGGCCAGTTTGTGATGCTTGGAAAGACGTTCAAGGGGTTGACCGACGACATGCTGCGCTTTCAGACCGAGAAGCTGCTTTCACTCGAAACCGGCCGGGATAGCTGGACTGTTTCCGTTCGCCCGGAACTGGTCGTCGAGATTGCGTTCAACGAGATTCAGGAATCCCCGCGCTATCCGGGTGGATTGGCGCTACGGTTTGCCCGCGTCAAGCGCTTCCGACCGGACAAGTCCGCTTCCGACTCCGACACTTTTCGAACCGTAAGAGCCCTCTTTGACCGTCAGCGGCAATGACCTGACGACTTCGCATCAACCGTATCCGAGTGAGGACACAGTTCAGGAACCGAACCACTCGACAAACATCTGGTCCCCCTCTCCCCAACGCGGGAGAGGGGTTAGGGGTGAGGGGGCGAGCACATCCCTGCAGATTCTCACAGTCCCTTGAAATCCTCATCCAGAGCCGAGTTACGGAAGTTGATCTACCGGAGAGGTGTCCTCCTCACCCCGCGCCCTCTCCCTGCTCCAGATCAGACCAGCCCGCAGTGTCACTATGATTTGCAATTCGCAATAGATCAAAGTCATAAAGCTTGGACGGGAGTTCCCGAAGAGACAGGCATACATGAATGGAGGACTCTGATCATGCGTGGGCTGGCCTTCGGATTACTTTTCGCTTTCGCGGCGTCGCAGGCACAGAATCCCTGGGACAAGATCTGGACAGAGCTGGGAAAAAACAAGGGGCTGAGCAACGAAACGGTGGCCTCTGGTCTTAAAGAAGCACTTCGGATTGGTAGTAGTAATGCAGTGAGCCTCAACGGAAAAATCGATGGTTATTTTAAGAACACAGCAATCAAGATTCTCATGCCCGAAAAGCTCAAATCACTGGAGAAGGGGCTGCGGATGGCAGGTCAATCGCGCCAGGTGGATGAGTTCGTTCTGAGCATGAATCGTGCAGCTGAAAAGGCTGCGCCATTTGCCAAGAACGTTTTCTGGGGCGCTATTAAGCGCATGACTTTCAGCGATGCCACCCGGATCCTGAAGGGTGGAGATACAGCAGCCACCGACTACTTCCGAGGAGTAACCACCGAAGAATTGACGACAGCCTTTGAACCGATTGTGTCAGAGGCAATGGAGTCCGTTGGCGCGACACGACAATACAAGGTGCTGGCAGGTCGATACAATGCCCTTCCTTTCGTTAAATCCCAGGCGTTCGACCTGGATCGCTATGTGGTGGATAAGGCTCTGGCCGGTCTTTTCTTCGTGTTGGCGGAAGAGGAACGCAAGATTCGGACGGACCCGGCGGCGAGAGTAACGGACTTGCTCAGAACGGTGTTTGGGAAATAGCGGTGAACCGGCTCAAGTTCAGGATCCCCGAACGTCATTCCGGCGAAAGCCGGAATCCAGGCTGCTGTCAGTTTAACCGGAAAACTGGATTCCCGCTTTCGCGGGAATGACGTACAACGAAATGCCTCGGGCACTTCTGTCCACCCGTTCATTTCTTCACCCGATCGAAAAACTCATTTTGCAATTCCAATGTTTTTGTATCCGCTTTAACTACGCGTAGAGCCTTGGCTAGAGCGGCGACCCGATGCTCAGTGAGTGCTTCACCCAGTTCCCGGGTCGCTTTGGCGCCTTGCCCCGCATAGTGATTCGGATAGGCTGCATACCACCAAATGGCTGTGTATAAGTCCGGGTTGAGTGTCAGCCGCTTCTGGTTGGCACCGGATTCAGCTTCGGCACGGTCCATCTTCACCACATCTGGCCTGAGGTAAAGAAGCGTTGAAGTCTCACGCTCTCCCGCGTGACCATCGGTCGCCGGGTCGGATTTGCGTAGTTTGCCGACTTTCTCGTTGAACTCCGGGTCAGGAGCCGGATCGAAAAAATACACTGCATAGTCCCGGCGGCGTTCGAGTTGCGACTGGATGAAGAACCGGATGAGCTGAGGATTCCCGCCGTGGCCATTGATGATGACAATCCGTTTGAAACCATTGCGGGCAATCTCTTCGCAGGTTGCATCCAGCAAATCCCATACGAGTCGACTAGGCAAAGCGAATGTGCCGGGTTGATGCTTCGCTTCGTAGATCTGGCCATAGAAGAAATCGGGAAACACAACAGCGTATTCACTCTTGGTCGCTCTTGCTGCCCATTCGCGCACATGGATAAGGTCTGAACCCAGTGGCCCATGCGGGCCGTGCTTCTCCAGAATGCCGATTGGAAGTATGCAGGTGTTGGCCGATTGCTCCAGCGCCTTTGGCCAATCGCTGGCGGTAAGTTCATCCCAGCGAGCTGGGAGCGTCTGGGCGAAGGCTGAACTGGAGAATAGGAGAACGGCAATAATCGAACTGATTCTCATGACATCACTCCGCGTGGTTTAGTTGGATTTTCGCAACAAAGGGAGCAAAACCTAGGATGTCTCGCATACCGTCATTCCGGCGAAAGCCGGAATCCAGTGTGTATCGAACTCCAGTCTGGATTCCCGCTTTCGCGGGAATGACGATAGGGACCAGGGCTTGCGTGGAACCCCTTCATCGCCGGACAATCTGTTCCGCAGTCAGCCCGCTGATCACGTCGCGCGCCTTAATTTTCCAGTTCCCTTTCGAATCGTTCAACGCAAACGGAATCACAAACTCTGCCTTTCCATCGATAACCGTAACGTTGGACGAATAATACCGAACCGATTTCCCTGCGGGATCGAACACGTGCACACTAACTACCGATCGATCCACCGGGTGCCCGCGCTCGTCCACCAGGCTAACGCGAAGCTGTGGGTCCAGCGAAAGCTTGACAATACGCGTCGAGCGTTCTACCAGAATCGCCGGCTCCTCAGGAGAAGCGGCCACTTTTGGTCCGGCTATTCCACCGTGGATCAAGTCGTATCGGATCCGTTGAGTGGTCGGTAGTTCCACCTGCACCGGCTCTTTCGACAGCAAGCCGATCAAACGCGATTGCCCCAGATCCCTGATTGTTCGCAGAAACTCTCCGGTTGCAGCAAAGCTCGTCTGGATGTCAATCTCGCCAGGTTCACGGCGGATAAAGCCTTGGACCTCGCCCTGCCAGATGGGATTCTTCCGCCAGCGGCAATGCTCGTCCATGCGGCCTGCTTGTTCGTCGAGGTACACCACGCCGCCTCGTTTGACAAAGGCTTCAATCTCGGCAATCTCCCGATCGGACAGGGCAATTGAGTAAGGCAGAACCAGCGCGCGGAATTGCTTCAGCGATCCATTTTCAATTTGTGGCGTCGCAAGAAAGCGAAACTGCACACCTTGTTTTTCCAGGGCCTTTACCCAGTCGTTGCGCCGTTTTGTTAATTCAGCAAAATTCTTCGACGTGCGCTGAGCATATCCCATGCCATCCGTGATTTTGCCATCGGTAATCCACGCGCCACGAATGCTCGCCATGGAGAAATGAATCGCCACGCCATCTTCGCGAACCGTGGAGTTCATGAACAGCCGTCCGATGCCGGCTTGAATGCGTCCAAACGCCTCGGAGAGCGCTTTGCCCTGCGAGCTGAACGTGAGATCCGGATTCATCAGGGTGTAATGCCAGAAAATCGAAGCGCCCGTATGTCCGTAGAACAGTCGTCTCCATTGTTCCAGATGAGCTTCCTTGCCTGTGACTCCATAACCGGTAAACCCAGTCAGCAGCAATCCTGGACGGAATAAAAAGTGCATTGCGTCCTGGTTGCCCCCGGAGTAGGGCTGGAGATAGTCCACCACCTGATCGATCTCAAACCAGTTACAGCCGTTGTGAGGGGTTGGCACCTGAGTTCCCGAAAACGATGCCAGACCTTCAGGATCGATCTCATGCAGAAACTGCTTTGCCTTGCGAAACGTTTGCAGAAACTCCTGCTCCATATAAACGCGATGGTCCGACCATGGCGCGAAATTCCCATGCTTCTGTGCCTCCTCGGTCGTCATGGGCAACACGGCCTCCCAAGTCGGGAATGACGTATTCCACGAGGCATTCAAGGCGTCCAATGAAGGATATTCCCGCTGGAGCCAGACGCGGAACCCGGCCAACGCCTCCGGAGCCCAATCCACGTCATAGGCATCTGCATACGCAGTCAATGACGATTCGTCGGCTAGGTAGTACGCAAAAGGTTTCAGAGAAGTCATCTCCTTCAAACGCTCAGCCAACTCCCGCCGCATCTCGCGATCAAACTCCGCCTTCTGGAGGGTAATGTCCCGCGTAATGTATTTCTTGTCTCCGGTTTTGATGAACTCGGCCTTTCGCTTCAGATAGTTCTCACGCCGGTACCAATAGATACCGAACGCCGGCAGGTGAGCACTGGCTATGATCCGAAAGTTCCGGTGAGGCCTGGAGAGCGTCGTGATCCCGAGCTTTCGAAACTGTTCATCGACTACCGGTAACCACGGCTGGTAAGAGCGCGGACCATGCCAGGGCAGAACGACTTCATAGTCCTGCCATGCACGTGATGAAGCTGCAAACAGCACCGGTACCCGCGCCACGGCGTACCGGCAGTCACTCGCACAAAGCCGGAGTGTGTAAGAGGACGCCCCACAACGAGGCTGGCCTCTTGCTCGCCCGAACCTTGGCCGATCACACGGCCAAACGCATCCAACAGCTCAACCTCGAGCAGGTTTTGATGCAGCTCCAGGTGATGACCGCCTTTTTGCCTTCGGCAAGCACGTCGGGCGAGACCTTGACGTTCTCGACCTTGTCAGTTTGCGGAACGTCGATCGCCGAGATCTCCCAATCTGTGGCAGATCGCCGTTCCAAGAAGAACCTTCCTGGCGACAGATCTGCAAACTTCGGTGGAACTCCCTTGCCAGAGCGGCGAACTTGCTGGGACTCGTCGCGCAATTGCCAAGTGGCGCTGGACTGCTGCCAGTTCGGATCTGCCTGTGGTTCGCGCCGGGCCGCGAAAATCAGAGCCCGGCATAACATCGAATAGAAATACTCCCAGTACACATCCACAGGATGGATTCTGGCCTCAAACGGCATATGCCAACTGATGCCGTTGTTGCGATAACCGAAGGCAATCACCCTTCCCTTCCCCAAGGTGTTGATGGCCGCGACGGGAGCTCCAGCGGTGGTTTGAATTAATATCTCCGCACCTGGAGCAGCTTTGTACGGGTAGCTCTCCAGGAACTCGAATGGAAAGGCCTCCACCGGGATGGCACGAGTCACATAGTGCGCGCCGATGCGTTTCCAAGGCGACTTGTCGCCGTTGCCTAATCGAACCGGGCTATCAGGGTCCTTCGGCAGCGCAATAGATGTCGAAGGCACCAATGGTGAGACCTCCGCATCCAAAGGCTGGATGAGCACCAACCCACAACCCTCGCGCACACGCCTTAGCAGTGCCTCGCGCGAGGCGGGAGTCAGGCTATTCCAGCCGCGATGCAAAGGCAGCAGAATGGCATCGAACGACTTCGTGCTGGTCAGCTCCTGCTCGAGATAGGAGTAGATCAGCCGCAGATCGCCTCGCTCTGCTCTGACGCCGTAGTCCTGCCCAAACGACATCGTCCATTTGTTCACATCCCAGGCAGAGTCGATGCTCACAGTCGTGAGATCCAATGAAAGCCGCTGGGCGAGCTCCACGACAGTCCGGCCTTCATCGACGGTGGGAACCGCCAGCAGACGAATCGGACCACCGGGCAAAGGGTTGGCCCACTTGACATGCGGTGTTTCGATGTCGAGCGTGTAGGGTGCCTCGAGGCGCGTGCCGCTCCTGCGGCGTGTTCCCATGCCGACATCCTGGGCAAGGAGGGTTGTTGAGAAAAGAAGCACCAGCGCAAGGACCACGCTGGCCCGGCAAACGTAGCGAACAGCACTGTGCATGAGGCGTTTCCCGAAGGTAGATGTGAGAATGCGCCTTTCCGTCCTGCGCGCGTGATGAGTGGTCAATCTGCTCACTGGAGCGGATTGTGCTGGATTTCCGATGAACCGAACACGCAGAATGATGCCTCAATTGCGCGATCTAGGCCAAGAGAATGACGCTGAACACGCAGACAAAGACGGATTTGGCATCTGCTCTTCCAGTCGAACTATAGCAGCAATAGCCGCTAGCTCTGCCCACAAGCCCAGCGCCGGGTTGGTGCAGCCCCCAACAAGCCAGTATGGCCCCCAATTCTGAGACAACGAATGGTGTTCCAGCGCTTGCATCCTTGCTTCAGTTCCTGCGAAAACACCCTGCTCCGCTTGTGCTGACGCTGATTGTCGCTGCATTCCTGAGGTTTAGTCTCCTGGATCTTTTTGGATTCTCGTCTGACGAGTTCGCCACATTGATGATCGTTTCGAAGGAATCCTTTCACGACATCATCGAGACATGCATTGTGATTTCTCAGCCAGTACCGCCGTTCTATTTTTTGCTGTGTAAGCTATGCGTCGACCTTCTTGGCGCAGGGGAAACGGGATTGCGCTTCCTTTCCGTGATTTGCGGCATCCTGACAGTCGGTCTGGTCTTCTTGATAGGTAAGATACTCTTTGATTCACGAGTTGCCGGATGGGCTGCCCTACTTTGCGCACTCAACACAACTCAGATTCTGTACGCACAAATGGCACGCCCTTATGCGCTGTGTCTTTTTTTGAGTTCGATTTCGATTCTTTCATTTCTGAGATGGCTAAAAAAAGACACCTTCCTGGATCGGTTCAGTTATGTGATCTCTACCAGCCTGCTTCTCTACTCTCACTATATTTTTTCACCGCTCCTGCTTGTCCAGAGCATCTACTTTTATTGGTCCCGCCGGTTTGCGCGAAACACCCGGCGCACAACACTGAGTTGGGTCATTTTGCAATTGGCAGTTGCACTCGCGATGGCACCATTACTGAGCCAGAGCCAACTTTTCAACATGATTCACGCCAGACGAAGTCTTGATTGGGTAAGCAACACTCCAAGCTTCAGCGACGTAATTCTTTTCTTTAAGCTGAAGTATTTGTTTTTCAGCGCAGTGATCACTGTCATCTATTTTTGGAATCCTTTCCGATGGAAACTCTTGCGCTGCCAAATGGCGGAGGCTGAACAACAGGACTTCGCCCCTCGATTCCATGGGCTGGTATTTCTGTTTTTGTGGTACGGATTCCCGCCACTCTTGTTTTACCTGCTGTACCTCTTTACGGGAATAAATCTCATGGTGGAAAGATATCTGATCTTGATTTCTCTCGCCTCCTACTTGCTCGATTCCTGCCATTGCCCTTTCGATCAAGCTTTATCCGTGGGGAAAAATATTTCTGATGGTTTATGTGCTCTACTATGCAATCAGCGCACCCACTCTCTCCTATTTCAAGAAGGGTCATTTTTCCCAGGCGATGCCGGGAGGGAGTCAATGGCGGGAGACATTCGGCGCGTTGAATGGCTCTGCTTTCCAGTCTTCGCTTCTTTTGTTTCAATCTCCGTATATTGAAGCTGATCAGCTTGACTATAGTCCCAATACGCCGCGCTTTGACTACCTGTCTGCGCCCATGCTTAGCTTCCGAATCCAGGACGCACGGGCTCCGTTTGAACTCCTACCTCACCACTGGCGGACCAAAACAGCGATGCAAGAGAAATTTAATGCCAGGATTAAGCGCGCCGTTCTAGGCAATCAGGAATTCACTTTGCTCTGCAATCAAGAATTCTGGGAAGACTTTCAAGCCTGGTTGAATCGCGAGTTCACCGATCACTTCGAAATCCTTTCAGTGAAAAGTTTCAGTTCGTCACAGGTTCTTGAGGCTGAAGAAAATCAAGCTGCGTTCGAAAGAAAACTTGTAGCGCGGACCGCGCTTGTACCCGAGTTCAGGTGGAAGACCTATCTCAAGCAGGACTTCGGTCAAGGACAGCGCTTCTCTCTGGTTTGCAAACCCCCGCCGTCGTTGACGGGAAAAACATGGCGCTGATACACTGCCATCCTCTGTTCTGGACAGGGAGGAGACGCGTATGTGCCGTATTTCTGCAGTTCTGCTGGCCCTCATGATAATCACCGCGACATCTGCAGAAATACCGGACCCGCCGCTCTCTGAGACTCGATTGACAATCCACACGCTGCTGCGTGAGGACATTTTCGCTGGCTTTCTCGAGAACGACATGCGGCGTCTCGCTCGGGGCGAGAAGAACATCCAGCTCCTGCTGCAACAACGTCCTGAAGCCAAAGCGCCGTTGTTGGCGTGGCAGGCGAGTACAGTACTCTACCGCGCCACTCGGGCTCATGAAAGCGGCCGAGCGGACGAGTACCGCGAGCAGTATCAGCGATCCCTCTCGCTTTTTGACGAAGCCAACCGCCTTGACGGTGAGAGTGTGGGCGTGGTCGCTGTCACCGGGGGCACGCTTGCGACCTTGGCCGACCGCCTGCCGAAGGCAGATCAACCTGATGCGTGGTCAAGAGCTTATGCCGCCTATCAGGCGCTCTGGAAAAAACAAGCGGCAGCGGTCGACAAATTACCCTTGCACATTCGGGGTGAACTCCTTGCCGGTCTCGCCCAATCAGCCCAGCGTACCGGCCGGTCTCAGGAAGCCGCCCAATTCCTCGAGAAGATTCAAACTCTCCTCCCCGACACTCCCTACTCAAATATCGCTCAACAATGGAAAGAAAGCCCTGAGTCCGCTACGAGCACGAGCATTGCCTGCCGCACCTGTCACGAACCTGGGCGCCTGGCACCCCGATTGGCGGCTCTGAAGTAGCTCGGGGCGGGCTTCAGCTGTCACCAGAAATGAGGGTTCGGAGGGTACAAGGCGAGCACCAGAACGAGCACGACGACGAGGACGATGTTCGAGGGAGTTTTTCATGCCGCCTAGGGGAGCGTCACGTTCGATGAAAACAGCGTCCCCCCTTGGACAAGGGGGGACTCCAGGGGGGTTTTGGGCAATCGAGGATTCATGTCATCAGGCGTAACGGTTGCGGTCGTCGGAGCCACTGGAGCAGTGGGCGAAACGACGCTGAGGTTGCCCTGGGTCAGAACCTTGGGTGTGGCATCGGGCAAGGCTGACTATAGACCCATAACTTCCAGGGGGAAGAGATGAGACGACTTATATGCATTTACATCGTACTGTCCGCGACAGGTTGCTCTGGACGGACTAACCAAGGCGCAAATTCTCAGGACTATATGTCCAGAATCGAGGACCAAAGCAGGCGATATGAACGTCAACTTTCAGAAACGGCCGAGCAAAACTCGCGCAATGCAAAGCTTTTGCTGGAAGCGGGTCAAAGATATTGCAGAACCGGAACTACATCGCCCGGATTCTAGCCAAAACGGAAGCTCAGTCAAAAAGGTTCGATCGTGTTCTGGACAAGTGGGAGGAGCCGGCAGCTAAATACGACGCACTTCTCAAGAAATCAGAAAATCGCGGAAAATAGCAACGAAGGATTTACTTCGGTCGGAGAAACAACTCAAAAATCTGCAGAATTTCGCCGAGCTTGTTGGGTCAATCGTGAGGCAAGAATTCGAGATCCATAGCGCAGCATAAACGTTTTTGCAGTCCCGGCTTCAGGAATCCGCCAGCGGCCTTGCGTGCGGCATCCGGTCGGATGCTCATGGTTCAATTCCAGGGTTGAGCTGCTCCCACTCTCTGAGTGCCCTACCGAAAAGATCCTCTCTTTCCTTCGAGACATTGGACGCCGACACCGCACGCACGCTATAAGAAGCCTATATCATCACGTTGAGGGATTCATGGCATTGATCCTCAGTTGCCAGACGGTCAGCAAGTCGCACGGCGCCCGGCTTTTGTTTGAAGGCATTTCGATGGGGATCTCCGATGGCGAACGCGTAGGCCTGATTGGCCCCAACGGAGCAGGCAAATCCACATTTCTGAAGCTGCTGCTCGGCCAGGAGGCTCCAGATTCAGGCACCCTCTCATTTCGCAAGCTGGCTCGACTCAGTTATGTCCCGCAAGATCCGGTCTTCCCTTCCGGAAAAACCGTGGGGGAGGTCCTGCGCGACGCATTGGTTTCATACCCCTGGACGAAGCGCAGAAGGAAGGCCGATTGGCCGTCATACTGGGCAGGATGAAGTTTGCCGACGCCGATGCGGCCGTCGAAACACTCTCCGGAGGATGGACCAAGCGGTTGGCCATCGCTTGCGGCCTGGTGGTTGAGCCCGATTTGCTCTTGTTGGATGAACCCACGAATCACCTCGACCTGGAGGGCATTCTGTGGCTCGAAGATACTTTGAGGTCGGCACCGTTTGCCACACTGCTGGTCAGCCATGACCGCTATCTGTTGGAGAATTCGGTGAGCCGCATGCTGGAACTGAGCCGCCTGTATCCGGAAGGCCTCTTGACGGTGGAAGGAAGCTATAGCCAGTTTCTCGAAAAGAAAGCTGACTTCCTGAGTGCGCAAGAACAACTTCAGCAAACCCTGGCCAACAGGGCACGACGGGAGTTGGAGTGGCTGCGGCGCGGAGCGAAAGCGCGGACTCGCAAGTCTCAAGCCCGCATCGATGCAGCCGGACGACTTATGGCGTCACTGGAGGAAGTTCGGGCCCGTAATGTTCAGCAGACAGCGGTTGTTGATTTCACCAGCTCCAATCGAAAAACCAAGCGCCTATTGACCTTGGACAACGTATCCAAACGTGTGGGTGAGCAAACGCTTTTTCAAGATCTCTCAATCACCTTATCTCCAGGAGCCAAGCTGGGGTTGTTGGGTCAGAACGGAAGCGGCAAGACTACACTTCTGAAGCTGCTCAACGGAGAACTCGCGCCCGACACCGGCCGCATCGAGCGAGCTGACGGGCTACGCATCGTGACCTTCGATCAGAATCGCCGCCAGTTGATCCCGGAAGAAACGCTTCGCCGATCGCTTGCCCCACTTGGCGATTCGGTCATCTACCGCGACCGATCCCTGCACGTTCATTCCTGGGCCAGACGCTTCTTGTTTAGTAACGAACAACTGGACTTGCCTGTTTCCCGCCTGTCCGGAGGAGAGCAGGCGCGGGTGATGATTGCCCGAATGATGCTGGAACCTGCGGACGTACTGCTATTGGACGAACCGACTAATGACCTCGACATCCCAACGCTGGAAGTCCTGGAAGAGAGTTTGTCGGATTTTCCGGGCGCATTGGTGCTGGTCACGCACGATCGCTTTCTGCTCGACCGGGTTTCCACGGTAGTCCTGGCTCTCGACGGCAAGGGGAAGGCAGAACTGTTTGCCGACTACGATCAATGGCAGCAAGCCCAGCAAAGCACTCAGCCGACTGCCAAACCCAAAGAGGTGCCTGCCCCGAGCGAACGAACCACCGGACGGGAGCCCCAAAAACGTTTGTCCTACCTCGATCGGCTGGAATGGGACCGGATGGAGCAGCTGATCCTCGACGCCGAAGCCGAACTGGAACGCAAGCAAGCGGCCGCCGAAGATCCTGCCATTGCCTCGAACCCCGCCGAACTCATCGCCGCCCACGAAGCTCTCGATAAAGCCCGCCAGCGAGTCGATCAACTCTACACGCGCTGGGCCGAACTCGAGGCGAAGCTACAGTAGCAGCGTCCCACGATTTGCCAGTCAACTCTTGAGGCATTCCTTTTTTCCGATTTATTGCCGAGTTTCACTTCGAAAGGATTTCTTTACGACCTAAGAATCTTGCACGTCACTGCGTCGCCCTACTTCGCGAACACCTCTTCAACGGGCGTGATACGCACCTTGTCTGCAGACAGGTTTAGTTTGAGCGCGCCAATCACCTTGTCTTCGGCCAGCAGTTCGGCTGGCTTTCTCTCCGTCGTACTTGATGGGCGAGAAAGCATCGGAGAGCAACTGCTTCTTCAAACCCTCCGCATCTTTGGTGATGATGACGAATGAGAGATCTTTGGCTGAAAGATGTTTGCGGATCACCTGATTCACGTCATCCACCGTCAGTTTCTGCAGCTTCTCCCGCATCATCTGGGTGAACTCGCCAATACCGTACCAGCGAGAATCGAGCGCATAGCCCAACTGCTGGTCCGAAGTTGCCGTCAAGAGATAGACATTCTTCATCAAGTAATCGCGCGTCTTGACAAAGTCTTCCGCACTCAATCCGTTGTCGATCAACTTGGCAACTTCATGCAGGGCGATGCGAATCGCCATTTGGGCATTCTCTGGGACGACAGGGCGTATCCACACCTCAAAAATCTGAGCCCGCCGGGCAATATTCGGATCGGGGAAAAATTGATACATCCCGCGTGGAAATGCTTCGATATACGCATAGTCACCGTAGTTCATTCCCCGGGTCTCACGAATCCGGTCGTAAAGGTGCGACGTTGAAGAACGGTGTTCGCCCAGCCAAGTGCGGGCCAGACTCAATGCGGCAAAGTCGGGGTGCGACCGTGTCACTTCAATGGGAAGACCGAAGGAGATGGCCGTCGCGCGTGTTTCCTTCTGGACGATCTCAACTACGAATCCCTGAGGGCGTCGAGCGACAGGTTTTCCGGAATCTGTCAGAGTCGGGCGTTCCTGGAGATTCTGGAGCGCCTCAGTGACCTTCGTTTTGACTTCGGGAGGAGCATCACCGGCGATTCCCACCAAAGCATTGCTGCGGGCGTACGCGCTCTTCCAGAATTCCTTTGCGTCGTTCAACGTGATCGCTTCAATGCCAGCACACTGTCCCTAGTACCGGATGACCGTACGGCGTGCCCGCGAACAGATTTGCCTGCAGCCGTTCCTTCCCAAGCTCTTCTTCGTTGTTAGATCGCAGATCCTCTCGTAGTGCGTTGAGTTGCGCCTCCTTCAGCCGTTTAAAATCATCTTCGCGGAAACCGGGTTCGGTAAGCATCGGCAGGGCGATGTCGGCGAACCGGCCCCAGTTGTCCTTGTGCACCGAGGCAGTAAAGGTGGTCATCTCTTTGTCCACTTGTGCAGCAAACGAGGCAGCCATTGGGTAGAACGCTTTGTTGATTTCATCGATACGCATTTGCCGCGAGCCGGCTTCCGCAACCATTGAGGCCGTGAGAGCGGCAAGCCCCTCCTTACCATTGGGATCGTGGGCAGATCCCGCCTTGAACAGCAGCTTTACCGTGAGCTGAGGCAGAGGCGAGGCTTTCACAATAAAGTCGGGCTTGGCATCCTCCACGCTGGATCTGCTGTCCGGCACCGCAAACGAATTGAGAGCCGGGGACTTGGCCATTTCCGGCGGCATCGGCTTGTCTGAAAGCGTTGTGACCACCAGGCGAGCGTCGGTGAAGTATTTCTTCGCCGCATTCTGCAAGTCAGCAGGAGCAAGAGAATCCACCATCCGGTAGTAGTTGTTCAAGGTCTGATAGGAGCGGTTAAATCGGACAAAGCGCGCCAAAGTCGAAGCAATACGTTCGGTATTATCCAGAGACCGCACCAGTCCGTAGCGTCCGTTGGATTTGGCATCGGCCAAGCGCTGTGCGGGTGGAGGCGTAGCGGTTGCAGCGGCGGCAGCTTTTAAAAGCTCGTCGCGCACGCTCAACACATCTTCCATGCGCTTGACTCGGGCCAGCACAGTAACCAGCGACGGATCCTGGGTCGGCGCCACGTAAGGGATGAGCTGGTCGACTTTCTGTTCCTGCTCCACCAGGCGTTTGTAGACCTCGGAAGTCTGTCCAAAGTTCAAATCCATCAGAGCATCGACTGCGGCCAGTTCCTTGTTGACCTCGGAGAAGGCCGGGCCATGAAATGCAATGGTGACCCAAGGCAGCGTCTTATCGGGCCATGGAACATGCGCATAGACCGGACCTTTGGAAGCGGGCTCCTGGGGAATGTTCACCGTGAAAGAGCCGCGCTTCCAACCCGACCAATACTTTTCAACCAAGGGAATCGCTTCTGCCGGTTTGACGTCTCCGGCAATGATCAGCGTCGTATATTCCGGCCGATACCAGCGGTCGAAAAACGTTTTGGAATACTCGAACTGGTTGGGCATGTCTTCGATGTCGCGGATGAAGCCCATGGTGGTGTGTTTATACGTGTGCGCGGTGAAGGCATGCTCGCGCTGAACCTCCAACAGTTTGTTGATTGGGTTGGCGCTGTTCTTGTTGTATTCACCCAGGACGGCGCGCGCTTCGGTTTTGAAGGCAGCTTCCGGATAAGAGAGGTTCTGGAAGCGATCGGCTTCAATCTTCAGCATCGTCTCCAGATCTTCCTTTGCGAACGTGATGTGATAGTTGGTGTAGTCGTCAGTCGTATACGCGTTCTGGCGAGCGCCTGCCTTGGTCAGGATCTCCTGATACTTTTCGGGAGGATAGGTCTTGGTTCCCCGAAACATCATGTGCTCGAAGAAGTGGGCAAACCCGGACTTGCCCGGCTCCACTTCATTGCGCGAACCGGTCTGAACCGGAATCTGAATAGAAGCGATGTTTGGGAAACCGGTGGGGACGATGATGACTTTCAGGCCATTGGGTAAGGTCTTCTCCGTTGCCTGAAAAGGCAGCAGTTCACCCTTGTTCTTGGGTGGTTCTTTTCCCGCGGGAGGTTTCTGTTGCGCCAAGAGAACCAAAGGGAGAGACAACGCAAGGGTTGCTAAGACCAGTATCCATCGTGACATCGCTGTACGCTCCTGAGCTGTTAGAAAACTGAGAATATTCCGAACCTGTCGGCCATCATCCTAGCATGATGGATAGACCGAGTTGGCGCAGGACATTGCTGCTTGAAAAGTGGTCGGTTCACAGGAAAGATAGACAACGCGAACCAGCTTGCTCGCTTCGCAACCGCAACAATTGTGGAATGGACATCTTCGTGGGCATGGCATCAGTACAAGGATCAGTGTGCACACTCCAACACAAGCCGGAGGCTTGCGAGCGATTAGCCGGTGGTGGAGCGTAGCCGCTCCACCACCGGTATGTTAGGAGAGAAATGACGACCCTAGAAGGGTCGCAGCGAAACCCAATGCGACCACAATTCAGTCCAGATAGCGAGGGTCATACTCAACTCCGGCCTTCTCCAGCAACTCCACGAGTTCCTCCCGGAACGTCTTCTTGCGATGGTGTTCTTCCTGATTTGCAATATAGCTTTGCACCGCCGCTCGGGCTGAAGGGCTCACGGTGAATGCAGCATAGCCTTCCTGCCAGGCGAAAGAAGGCATTCTGATCTCCTCATGAACCCAAACGGAGGAGGCTTTCTTTAGCTCTCGCATGAAGTCGGCCAAAGAGTGGGTCGCCCTCAGTCCAACCAAGAGATGAACGTGGTCAGCAATGCCGCCAACTCCCTGTGGGAACCCCTTGAGTCCCTCGACGGTGCCGCCCAGATATTCATGGAGGCGGTTCCGCCACGATGGTTCAATCATGGGAGTCCGATCTTTGGTACTGAATACGAGATGGTAATGAAGGCTGAGGTAGGTGGATGGCATGACATTGGCCTCTAGCACCCCTTCAGGGTGCACATCGCATTTGCTTCCCTAACCGGTGGTATCGCTAGCGCTCAACCACCGGCTAATGGGTCGCAAGCCTCTGGCTTGCACTGGGGTTTCTACATTCTCGGTTCGGGTGAAACACCCGCACGACAATCGGAACGACAGTCAGCATTGTGGTGGAGTCTTCTAGCCTGTGGAGGCGCGAAGCAAACTTCGCGCGATACGCAAGCCTCCGGCTTGGAAGATCAGTCACAGGCCACGGTTTGCGCAGCGCCTGGCTTCCGGCGCGAGATCTTGGCCGGGCCAGTCGTTCCGCGGGACGGCAGATTTGGATTGCCAATCACAGATCAATCGCCACGACTTCGTGATCCAGGATGGAAGGTATCGAGACTGTGAACATTTGTCCGGAGGTGCTCGTTTGCGGGACTCGGCCACTGACGAGCAGTTGCACTTTCTTGGCCTTCTTGCCTTCGGGGAGTCTGACTCTTACCTCTTGTGAGACCAGCGGAATCAGTTCGCGGAACGGACCTTTCATCGTCATCGGGTTCGTAAGGTTGACCAGATGCACCGTCATAGATTCCTTCTGGCGCCACACGGACACATCCAGGATTCCCGACCCGGTTACTGTTGCCGGTTTTTCTTCGTTTGTCGCCCATTCGACGGCGTTTCGCAGCAGTCGTCCGTGGTCAAGGCTGAGAACCTCCCAGAACGTCCGGTCGATGTCCCAGGGGAAATAGACGATGCGGCTCTTGCCAAGTTCCCGCAAATACAGCTCGCGAGTTTGGGTGTGGGGGACTCGTGGGAAGACGTCTTCCATCGGCAAGTCGGGGTAAGAAGGTATCAGCGTCACAGGTGAAGGAAACTCGATGCGAGGCTCGACATCGAGCCGCCAGACGCCGTTGATGATTCGCGTGGCGTCTTCCAAGCCTGCCAGGACTGGATGAAACTTGCCGGTGACTGAATCGGGATTGAGCCCAAGGTATGAGTTCTGCATGGGGCCTTCCCGCTTGCCTTTCCAGGAAACTCCCAGCAGTTCGGCCAACCCGAAATCTTTTCTCAGCACACCCCACTCGTCATACAGCGACGTCTCAAAAGTGGCGAGAAGGCTGCCTCCGCGCTGCACGTACTCCTTGAGCTGCTGACATTGTCGATCGGAAAGCGCGGCGATATTGGGAAGGATGAGGAGCTTGAAGGGATCCAGATGAGCCGTGTCCAGCAAGCGGTCGTGTACCTTTTCAAACGGCACCCGCGCTTCAAGCAGCGCCTGGTACATACCCAACTCGTGCTCGCCAGCACGAGCTTGCGGACGCGAGGCGTTGTAGTACTCGCGGGTCTGTTCGGAGTAGACCATTCCGACCCGTGCCAGCGGCGCTTCGTTGCGCAGGTAACGCTCAGCGCGGTAATGCCACTGGTAGATGTTTTCAACGATTCTTAACCAGCGCCTGTCATAGAGGGTTCCAGAAAACTTGGCAAACCAGGGGCGCAGCCCCTGGGCCACACCGTCGGCTACCCAGATGCGGACCTCGGCTTCGGTCTGAACGGAGTCCTTCCAACGATAAGGTTCCTCCAGTCCAACACTGAAAATGCCACCAATGGGTTTGCGGCCGAGTGCCGCTCTATATTCCTTGGCACGACTGCCGTTGGACCACGGCGCCATCAGGCCCCGGCGGGCTTGATGGTCAATGAAAAGAATGTCAGCCAGCTCGCCAGCTACTTTGAGGTCTGGGAACCCATTGGGCACGTATCGCGCTTGCGGATTGATCTTGCGGATCTCGCCATCCCACAACTTCGCCAGCTCAGTTAGGCGCTGCAGCCGCCAGACCAGATAGCTCTTCCGCGCAGGATCGATGGGATCGGTAGTCTTGGGCAGGTCCATGCCCGACACTGTTCGGAAATTACGCCGGCAGTGCTCACAGTAGCAGAGCCCGCTGCCAGCCCAGCGATTGCTGAAGATGCCGTCCACGCGGTAGAGCTGCATAATCTCCCGGTGAACCTCCGTCATGAATTCGAAGTTGTACGGACCCAGGGCGCAGGTCACCCAGAGCTCCGGGTTCGCCCAATGGCGGCGCTTCCGGCCTTCGGCGTCCACGGCAATCCAGTCGGGATGAGCATCGTAGACTTCCTGGCGCGCTGCGTGCGGATCGGTGCGCGCCAGCACATACATGTTCAGCTTCCGGCAGCCCGTCAGCAGTTCGCCGAACGGATCGGAATCTTTCAACCACGCGCTCCGATGGTGAAGTGCAACCTTGGTCGGGTAATACGCCACAATGCCACCCGCGCTCAAACAGGCGGCGTCGGAATGCGTTCGCTTGAAATAGTCCAACCAGAACTGCGGGTCGTACTTGCCTGGATCGTTTTCTACCAGCACGAGCTGAGCCCAACGCATAGGCTTGTCGAACCAAGTCTGACCATCAAGCTCCGAATTTGTCGTCTGCGAAAAGCTCATGGTGCCAATGGCAGCGGTGCTGGCACCAAGAAGGCCCGAAGCCTTCAGAAAGTCTCGACGACTGAAGTGTGTTTCGTTCATAAGAGTTTTGGATGCGGCAACGAGATGAACTGTCTTCTCGGAAAATCTCCCTTACCAAGGGGGGAAGAAGGCGAAGGTGAAATCTTGAGAAGATTTTACGCGGTCGTGAACACGACAGCGGTCGTGAAGCCTTCAGAGGGTTGTCGTGGCAAGGTTGACCGGACAACCTGCTCCTAAACCCCCCTGAAGTCCCCCCTTGTTCAAGGGGGGACGGTATCTTCATCGAAAACGCAGCTATGACAAACTCCCATGAAAATCCCCTCCATCGGAGGGGTGGCGCGCAGCGCCGGGGTGGGTTGGTTTCCCCTCCCTAAACCCCCTAAAGTCCTCCCTTGTTCAAGGGAGGACGGTATCTTCATCGAAACGTGGCGCTGCAACGCAGCATGAAAAACTCCTTTGGAAGAGGGAATCCGCCGAGAGAATTGGCGCCAGCCCTACCGTGCCAGCCAACCGCCATCGACCGTCAGGATAGAGCCGGTCACATAGTCCGAAGCACCAGAAGCGAGAAAGACGATCGCCCCTTTCAAATCGTCAGGTTCACCCCAGCGTCCCGTGGGGATGCGAGATAAGATGGCCGGGCCTCTTACCGGATCGGCGACCAAGGGTGCTGCGTTGTCCGTGTTGATATAGCCTGGCGCGATCGCATTCACCTGAATGCCGCGAGAAGCCCACTCGTTCGCCAGGGCTTTGGTCAATTGGCCAATGGCTCCCTTGCTGGCTGCATAGCCAGGTACATTGATGCCACCCTGAAACGTCAGGACTGAGGCCGTAAAGATGATCTTCCCTGAGCCACGCTCCAGCATGCGCTTCCCAATCTCGCGGCTCAGCAGGAACTGTGAATTCAGATTCGTCTCGATTACCTCATCCCAGTACTCGTCAGGATGCTCGGCAGCTGGCTTGCGCAGAATTGTCCCCGCGTTATTCACCAAGATGTCGATGACCGGAAAGTCGGCGTTCACCTTGGCGACGAAATCTCGAGCCGCTTCACGACTGCCAAAATCGCACCGATATCCTCGAAACCTTCTTCCCAGAGTGGTCACTTCCCGCTCGATGGCGCTGCCCTTTGGCTCAAGCGTCTTGCTGACGCCGATGATGTCAGCTCCAGCCTCAGCCAGCGCAAGCGCGAATGCTTTGCCGATACCCCTACGACAGCCGGTGACCAGCGCTGTTTTGCCATCCAGCTTGAACAATTCGAGAATGTTCATGTCTTCGCGTGAGTGGGGGAAGCTGCGAGTGTAGAGCCCTCGATAGTCCCGCGCACCATGCCTGGCTAGCCGGCGGCCACCCTTCAGAGAAGCCTGCTGCGGAAGCGATCTCGGTTGCCTACTTTCACGACTATCTAAGGCTCTCGATGCGACGTTTTATCTCATCCGTCGTGAGATAGGAAGACACCCGCAGTTCAGCCAGCTGCAGGGCACGTTCGTAGGCGCCGATGGCCTCGGCCTTTTTCTTTTGAATTTCATATAGAGATCCCAGCCTCGCCCAAGCCGTGGGCAAGGTGGGATCAGCGTCGGTCGCTCGCCGATATGCGATTTCCGCCTCGGCTAGCCGCTTGTTGTCGAAGGCAAGCGTTCCGAGTTCGAGCGCGGCTAAAGCCCATTTGGGGTCCAGCTGCAGGGTTTGCTGATAGAAGTACTCCGCGCTCTGGTAATTGCCCGCCCGCGCATAAAGTCTTGCCACGTCGCGAAACGGCAACGCCCACTGGGAGTCACTCTGGAATGCCTCGCGCAACGAGGCGAAGGCCTCCTTGTCGGCCTTCCTGGATGTCGCTCGATAAGCTGACGCATAGGCACGTCGGGCGAGCAGCTTACTGTCTTGGGAATCGATGTCGGCTGCAAATTCATAGATGCGGACAAGCTGCTCCTGTTCAAACTCTGGAAGCTCATCTCCATCATGTACTTTTTTGAGAAGCGCCGCGCCGGCATCGGAGAGCTTTGGCAGCACCTCGCCTTTCAGCCTTTCCCTCGTCACCGGGCTGACCCCACCGGTCTTCAAACGCCGGTAAAGATCAAAACTCGATGTGCCCTGAGGCACCACCAGTCGGCCGGCGCTGGCGGCTCCAAACATCCGTGCCTCTGTGGAGCCGAAACGATGCCAGAGGAAGAGAACGATGATGGCAACCAACAACAACCCGCCTCCAAACAGGAAAACGTGACCCGTGGAACTAGTCTTGGATGACTGCGCCAGCGGTTCGAGATCGAACGAAGACTTGGACGATTGCAGGGGTTCGCTCTTCTGGGGCACCGACGCGGCAGCCTGCCCGCTGGTTGGTGAAGCCTGCTGCGTCTCGCGGCCTTTGGCTTTCTTCCCAGGATCGGGAGGCAAGGGAATGCGTTTGCCCATGAAGATGAAATAGTCTTCTTCGGTTGACCCTTGGGCCTGGGGAGTTTTGTTTGGGTCTGGTGGGGGTTCAGCCATGGCTTTTGAAATACGGAGGGAGCTGATTCAGGCGAGGTATTAGTCTACTTGGTCAGGACACCAAACCGTGCAATCGTTGCGGCGAGCGGGGCCCTCATAAACAGTCGTCAGCTAAGCCGAGCTGCTCGTGGACTGTCAACGTCGAAAGCAAGTATCCTGCAGCGCAGGCGCTTCCCTTTCCCTGCCAGAAGCTGCTTCCCGCCCTGATCAACCAAGCCAGCATGAGCCGCGATCGCAGGGATGACGAGATCAGGCGTCGACGTGGTTCCGAAAGAAACGTTCCTGAGCCAGCTTGTGTCCCTGGCTGATGGATGCTGACAACTCTTGTTTCTCAGCTTCTGATAGTGGCTTAAACTTTCGCGCAAGCTGGATGTTCTGCTCGATGTGTTCCAGCTTTGGCATGCCGACGGAGACGGTGCTGACTGGAAGCGACATGGAGTAATAGAGCAACTTCTCGATGGGAGCCGTTCCAAGAATCTGCTCCTGTCCGAAGGCCTTCATCGCGATAATACCCAGATTCTTTCTCTTGGCTACGGGCAGTGCGAGCGCCTCAAACCCGCCCTCCTTCATGGGCGTCGCTTTCATTCCTCCAGAACCCTCCGCCATTCGGGCTCGCGCAGCATTGAGGGCCATTTGTGTGCAGTCGAAGTCGTGACGCTCCAGCGCAGTCTGCAGGGCCTGAGGAGCCGCGTGACACGTGATGCCAATGAACCGCGTCAGTTTCTCTTCCCGGGCCTTCAACATCGTCTTCAACACTCCATCAGGCGCCTCGATCGCGGCAAGGTCTTCCATGCTCGTCAGTGAATGGATGTGGAGAACATCGAGGTGGTCCGTTTGCAGCCGCTTCAAACTCAACTCGATCTGCCGCATCGCGTCGTCGCCCTTTCGCGCTGCAATCTTCGTGGCAAGGACGATTTCCTTCCGACGCTGGGCCATCAACTTCCCGATCCGCTCTTCGCTCTTCCCTCCGCCGTAATTGTGGGCCGTGTCGATGTACGTGATTCCGAGGTCGAGCGCCTTACTTAGCGCCTCAAGAGCCTTCTCTTCCTGCTCGTACATCATGAAACGGCTTCCCGAACCAAACGCAAGTGCCGAAACCTTCAGGCCGGTTTTGCCAAGCGTCCGCATGGGAATCTTCGAAGATGCGCTGAGAGACTGTCCCACTACGCCACCCACAGTGGCACAACCCAAAGCTGCTGCTTCCAGAAACTGGCGCCGGGAAATGTTCATTGGGATGCCTCCTGAAATTTTTGTATCCCCAGCCTACTCTAGTCGGGGAAAGGGGTCAATCGTCGAGAAACAGCGTTGAATCGGCCACAACGATCCTCCGCACCCGTCGCCTGAGTGTGGGGCGACGGACGCCGAGCCCTTCTACTGCATCAAAGATGCACACACCTGGAAGTCACAAACGCAGTGACAGCTAATTCTGAATGCTTGGAATGAGAAGCTGGGGAGTTGACGACGCTCTTACTCGTCAAACCGTGCACCAACTATTTGGCGTCCGGACGCGTCCGTCTGAACTCGGACCACCTTGGCGGTAACTGTGTGCAAACGTCCAAAGAGAGCACTGGATCCGATTGTCAAACTGAGGTGTGTGTCAAGCCAGACAGGAGTTTTCAGATAGAATGAGATGCCGGTTTCGCTGATATCCCGGGTGTCGGTCTTTTCGGTAAACGCGTTTCCTTCGTTGTCAGTCCATTTAACCAGAACCTTTGAGTCTTCGTCTTGCCGCGTGGCCGTTTTATCCATTCTAGCCATGTAAACACCCCAAAAACCGAGAATCTCCTATACGCCAAAGTTTCGGCAGAAACAAACCGCCTGATTGCTTTTTTGCAGACGTCATGCAACGAAGAATAGCCTGTGATCGGGATCTGTCAAGTCAATCTCTTCGTTCAACTGCGCCAGAAAATCCATGCCGTAGCGGGCCAAGAAATAGAAGATGTTGATCCGTCGTTCTTGCAGCGTCTTGAGTGGATAAAGAATGGCAAGTGCCTTGTCGATCTGCTTGGTCAAGGTCTCCTGGTGCCGCGTTTCGGCATGTACAAACTTCGTGCGCAGATGGGCCACCTGATACTGTACCTTTTGTTGAGTGGTTCGTAACGCGTCGGCCAAGGTCGCATCCACAGCTTTGAGCGGGCCTTCCAATTCCCCCAATTTTTCACCGAACTCCTGCTCCAAGGCCGAGAACCTCGCGGCAAGCGACTGGTCGAGATTCTGTTCGACGATTTTCTTGATGAGCCCCTCGTTCCCGAGGAAAATGTCTGGGAAACTGAGTTGATACTTTTCGAGAATCTTTCCGATCTTCCTTTCAATCACTGAAAAGCTGAAACGTGGAAAAACAATGGGCGCCTTTCGACCAAATTCCCCGTACAGCGGTCCAATCTGCGCCAGGTAGGCAACCTCCGAAGGTCCGGCAATATAAGCCAGAGTCGGAAGCAACAAATCCTGCATGAGCGGACGGAACAGAACGTTGGGGCTGAACCTCCAGGGTGAGTCCTTTAACGCCTGGTGGAAATGCGCCGCCGACAGACGGTGAGTTGTCCCTTTTATCTTGATGGAGTCGCCATCGCGAATTAGGGCCCGTCGCTTGCCCTCGTCCTCGTAGAACAGTCCCGTCGATTCATCTTCTGTCGTGACCTGGGCGTGATAGCCGGCAGCAACCAGTTGGTCACTGCGTGACTGGATCAAGGACTGATACCGGCCTCCGTTCAGCAAGATCTTCTCGAATACAGGCGATCCCAACTGCTTGAGCTGTTCGTCTTGCGGATCAACCAGAATGAGCCCATAGTTTGAAAACAGGTAAGCAAGGACCTCCCCGAACGCTTCGGAAAAAGTTTTTGTTGGGCGATAAGCGGCAGTCAGCCGGCTTTCGATCTCGACCTTGAATTCTGAATTCGGCAAGGAATCGAGAAACTGCTGCAAGCAGGGCTCAATGGCTTCTGAAAAGCGGACCTTGCCGACCGGCTTGGCAGTAACCTCAGCGCCACTCTCGTAGCGTATAAGCTGGAGTTGCGAATCACCATCGACGACGTGTGCATGATCCACTTCGGCGAGATCGTGATCCTCCGAGGCCATCCAGAAAATTGGTACCACTTTGAGGCCACGGCATGCGTAGTGCGACGCCAGTTTCACCGCAGTCAGAGCCTTATAGATGGTGTAAGCGGGGCCGGTGAACAGACCCACTTGTTGACCAGTAACAACTGCAAGACAGTCGTTGTCACGGAGCTTCGCCAAATTCTCAAGAGTCCGCGAGCTCGCGCCGAATGACCGATTCTGCTTCTCCAAAACTTGACACAGTTCCCGCCGGTGAACCAGATGCGCCGCCGAAAGAGCTTCCTTCCTGAAGTGATCCAGGGCATAGGAAAAAGGGAAAAAGGGAGCCAGCTTGGGGAAGTTGTGTAAGTAGTCGAGAAAGAATGCAGACGTTTTGGGAATATCTTTGAAGTGAACCCTGTCTTTGGTCATGAGCAGATCGAGAGCACAATGCTAAGGCGTCAAAGTAACTCTTCGTCGCGGAGAACTCGATTCAATTGGCCACGTTTCACAATGGCATGTATCTGTTTTAGGGTCCGCAGAAGGGCCTCCAACCGCTCCAGGGGCAGCGCATTCGGCCCATCGCTGAGCGCTTTCGCAGGATTTTCGTGAACTTCGAGAAAGAGGCCGTCAACACCAGTGCCCACGCCAGCACGGGCGAGGTTTTCGATGAACTGCGACTGCCCACCTGACGCTGTCCCCTGACCGCCTGGCAACTGCAGGCTGTGAGTCACATCGTAAACCACAGGCCACCCCCACTGTCTCATCACTGGGAAGGATCGCATGTCTACCACCAGGTTGTTGTATCCAAACGACGTGCCACGCTCGGTAATCAAGACTCGCTTGCAGCCGCTGGATTCGAGCTTCCTGACAACGTTCTCCATATCCCAAGGTGCCAGAAACTGGCCTTTTTTCACGTTGACTGCGCAACCACTCTGTCCAGCAGCCAGCAACAGGTCCGTTTGTCTGCAAAGGAACGCTGGAATCTGCAAACAATCGACAACCTCAGCAACGGACCTTACTTGCTCCACTTCATGAATGTCGGTTAGAACGGGAATCTGAAACTCCCGGCGGACCGCACTCAGGACTGCCAACCCTTGCAGCAAACCTGGCCCGCGAAATGAGCTGGCTGAGGTCCGATTCGCCTTGTCGAAGGAAGCCTTGAAGATAAGAGGAACATCACAGCGAGCCGTGATCGCCTTTAGTTCCCGCGCCACCATGCGGCAATGTTCTGGACTTTCGATGACACACGGCCCCGCGATCAGGAACAGTGGCCGACGTCCGCCCACAAGGACGGAACCAACGTTGAATTCCCGGGTCGGGTGCATAGAGGACTCCAGGAGTCGGGAGCGTTCCAGGGAACCGGCAACAGCCGCGGCCAGTCTGGTGCGGACGTGACGTCCGCACTCTCAAGGTTACTGGCTTCGAGTTGTTTCAATCGAAGCAAGTTCACTGGCCAACGTCTGTTGCCGCGCCTGCCGATGAGCGTACGAAGCCTGAATGAACGCCTTGAACAACGGGTGGGACGTCAACGGTTTTGACTTGAATTCGGGATGAAACTGGCATCCAACAAACCAGGGGTGTCCTTCCACTTCTACCACTTCCACAAAATTACCGTCGGGAGACGCACCGACAATTCTCAGTCCATGCGCTATCAGCGTTTCCTCGTACTCGCGGTTGAATTCGTAACGGTGACGGTGCCGCTCAGAGATTTCCATTTGCCCATAGGCCTTCTGCGTGTTCGAGCCAGTCGTGAGCACACATGGATAGGCTCCAAGCCGCATCGTACCGCCAAGGTCATCGATTCCCCGCAGCTCGCGCAGCTTGTAGATTACACGGTGTTGCGTGGCCGGATTGAATTCCGAGCTATCGGCATCTGTCAGCCCGCAGACATTTCGGGCGAACTCGATCACACTGCACTGCATTCCGAGGCAAATGCCGAAAAATGGCACCCTCTCGGTCCTCGCGAAATAAATCGTTCGGATCATCCCTTCGATGCCGCGTTTACCGAAGCCCCCCGGTACGAGGATGCCATCGTAGGCCCGCAGCTGCTCTTGCCACCCGTCACCATCGACACCCTCGGCCTCGATCCAGCGAATGACGGTCCGTAGGTTTTGCACCAGCCCTGCATGCACCAGGGCTTCCTTCAAACTCTTGTAAGATTCTTCAAACTCCACATACTTTCCCACGATCGCAATCTGCACTTCGTCGGCAGGGTGCTTGATGCGCTCGATGAGCAGTTGCCATTGGCTGAGATCCGAGTCGCGCAGCGGCAGGTTCAGTTGCTTCAGGATGATCTCATCCAAGCCTTCAGCCCCCAAGACGGCGGGCACTTCATAGATCGAATCCACATCCTTGGCAGTGATGACGGCATCCTCGTCCACAGAACAGAACAATGCGATCTTCGATTTCAAGTCTTTCGAAAGGAAGCGGTCCGTGCGGCAGAGCAGGATGTCCGGTTGAATACCGATGGCGCGCAGTTCTTTGACACTATGCTGAGTCGGCTTGGTTTTCAGCTCGCCCGCGGCGCCAATGTAGGGCACCAGCGTGAGGTGCACAAATAGAGAGTTTTCGCGGCCCACATCCTGCCTCAACTGGCGAATGGCTTCGAGAAACGGCAACGACTCAATGTCGCCCACGGTTCCGCCAATCTCGACAATGACAACATCGGCATCGACACTTACTTTTTTGATGGCCGCCTTGATTTCATTCGTGACGTGCGGAATGACCTGCACGGTCTTGCCCAGATAGTCACCGCGGCGTTCTTTCTGAATGATGGATTCGTAGATGCGACCCGTCGTCAGGTTGTGGTCGCGGGTCAATCGAGAACTCGTGAACCGCTCGTAGTGCCCAAGATCAAGATCGGTCTCAGCGCCATCGTCTGTCACGAAAACCTCTCCATGCTGATAAGGGCTCATCGTTCCAGGATCAACGTTGAGATATGGATCAAACTTTTGCAGTGTCACCTTGTATCCGCGACTCTCCAGCAATCGCCCAATCGACGCAGCGGCCAGTCCTTTGCCCAATGAGGAAACCACTCCGCCCGTTACAAAGATGAATTTGGTAGGCATGCACGCTCCTTAATGAATGCGTTTACTCGTTCGAGATCTTCTGGTGTGTCCACCGCTAGTGACTGATACGTGCTATTCACAACCTTGATCCGGTAACCGTTTTCTAAGAATCTGAGCTGTTCCAATGCCTCGGCCTCTTCGAGGTACGACTTTCTCAGAGTTGAAAGGCGCGTCAGAAAACTTCGCCGGTAGGCATACAAGCCCACGTGCTTCCAAAAGCGTCTCTTTCCGACGGCAGACGCATCGCGAAAAAATGGGATGGGTGATCGAGAAAAATAGAGAGCAAAACCGTCGTGATCGACTACGACCTTCACCACATTCGGATTCTCCAACTCGCCTTCCGTTCCATCAACACTCAGCGTTGAAATCATTAGGCTGGGATCCGATTGAAACGGCTCGACCACTGCGTCCAAAGCTTCAGGATCGATCAGTGGTTCGTCCCCCTGAACGTTCACAATAACGTCTGCGTCGCTCAATGCAGCCACTTCAGCCACACGGTCGGTGCCAGAACGATGCAAGGGCGAAGTCATTGCTGCCTGGCCGCCAAACGCCTGCACCGCCTGCAGGATCCGTGAGTCGTCGGTGGCAACTATTACCGCAGAAACGCTCCGCGCCTGAAGCGAACGTTCGTAGACATGCTGAATCATCGCCTTCTGGCCTATCGTAACGAGGGGTTTTCCGGGGAAACGTGTAGATTCAAACCTGGCGGGCACAATGACGATGGACTTCAGAGAGCTCATCGATCCGAAATGATCAGCGTAAACCTTCTCATCGTCTCATCCGGGAAGCTGGGACTCGGCTCTGCAAATTGATCGCAAACACCTCGGAACCGCTCGAACCAAACTGCCCGGCATCTTTGTTCAATTCCAACCGAAGATCAAGGAATTTTTGGCTTGCTGAAAGGCGACACTCCGACACGGATCGCCGTCGATCTCACACCTTTCACCGACTCAGAGCCGCTTCCTCTGGACCCCACCGGGGGGCTCTGAAGTATTCGAGTACTTTGTTGCCAGCCCCTATGATTCGGTCTATACTTTTTTCTGTTGTTGACTGCAGCAATCAGGTCGCAAAGCTCCTGCCTTCAGCCGCTGACGCCTTCTTCCCGGGAGTGGCACCATGAGGAGTAGCACCCAAGACAAGTTGCATCGCCGCCTGAAATGGCATTGTCTCACCTTCCTGCTGTGCGCTGTGGTTCTATTCACCACCCGCCTGCTTTTCCTTGGACAGGAAGCGGAAAATCCTGATCAACCGCCGGCCGCGAAGAGTGGTCAGTCATCGATCAAGATCGAAGTCGATCTCGTGCTGGTGAATGCCACGGTGACAGATCCCAGCAACCGGTTTGTAACGGGCTTGGAGATGGATCATTTCCAGCTGTTCGAAGATAAGGTTTTACAAAAGATTACACAGTTCAGCAACGAAGACATCGCGACCTCGATTGGACTGCTGTTCGACGTAAGCAGCAGTATGGGCGACAAGATCGGCCGTGCCAAGGATGCTGCCATTGCGTTCCTTAAGACGAGCAATCCGGAGGACGAGTTTTTCCTGCTGACTTTTGCCGACAAGCCGAGCCTGGATGAAGAATTCACCAATGACGTTGCTGACATCCAGAATCGGCTGGCATACAAAGGCGCAAAGGGTTCAACCACTCTCTATGACGCCGTCTATCTTGGCCTGGAAAAGATGAAACAGGGCCACAATCCGAAGAAGGCGATTCTCCTGATCACCGATGGTGAAGACACCCGCAGCCGCTATTCCCTGATCAACGTGCGCAACGCGGTAAAGGAGTCGGATGTTCAGATCTATGCCATCGGAATCGTGAATTCGTACTATTCAGATTTTTCGCAGGGGCGCAGCGGGCGCGCCATTCTGGAGGAAATGACCGAGATTACAGGCGGCAAGGCCTATTTCCCGAACTCCGTATACGAGCTGGAAGACATCTGCACCAAGATTGCGATTGAATTAAAGAACCAGTATGTCCTCGGCTACGCCTCTACAAACCCAGCCAAAGACGGGCGCTGGCGCAAAATCAAGGTGAAGCTCAATGCGCCCAAAGGCCTGCCTTCACTTTCCGTCCGTTCCAAGACGGGCTATTTTGCCCCGACAGGTTGAGTTGGAGATTCGCTATCATGAAGAAATCTATCTGCATTACGGGTGCTTTGCTCCTCTGCCTCTTGCTGGCATTCAATCTTGCGCAAGAGACGCCAAAGAAAAGCAAGGATTCCGATTACACATTGAACGTCAATGTAAACCTGGTGACGCTCCACGTGTCGGTGTTTGACGAAAAAGACCGGCTGATTCGAGACCTCAAGAAGGACGATTTTTCGGTCTTTGAAGACAAGGTGCAACAGGAGATCACCATCTTCAAGCAAGAGGATGTGCCTGTTTCACTTGGCCTAATCATTGACAACAGCGGGAGTATGCGAACCAAGCGCGAGCGGGTGAACAAGGCTGCCACCACTTTCGTCAGAACCTGCAAGCCGCAAGATGAGATTTTTCTGATTAACTTCAACGACCAGGTTTACATCGACCAAGAGTTCACTCGTAACAAGGATGATTTGGCGGAGACTCTGGACACCATCGACACGCGCGGAGGCACAGCCCTCCACGATGCCCTGTATCTTTCACTGGAGCATATTCGCGAAGGGAAGGAAGACAAGAAGGCTCTTCTGCTGATTTCAGACGGCGAAGACCGCGACAGCCGCTACAAGTTCAACAGTGTTCTGGAATTTGCACGAGAATCGCAGGCCAGCATTTATGTGATCGGGCTGTTCGACCCTGAAGGCGAACGCTCACGCGCCCAGAAGAAAGCGGCCAACAACTTGAAGGAATTAGCTGAGGAGACTGGCGGCAAATACTTCTTTCCAGAGTCAGCGGACGAAGTGGAAGCTCTCTGTACACAGGTGGCCAACGACATCCGCAATCAATACACGATCGGCTACAAACCCTCCAACGCCAAACGCGACGGTGCCTGGCGTGCCGTTAATGTCAAACTCAACACCACCATCAAAGGCGTCAAGAAGCTGGTTGCGCGCGCCAAACGCGGCTACTACGCACCTACGGAAAGTTGATAGAGTCTGCAGTGTCCCGTTGAGATTCCAGCGAAACTTACGTCACTCTCGACCTGCTTGGGGCCCATCTGTTGCGGGTCGTCGTGCTCCTTAACTCATCGTTCACGAGCAACTGGCAGGCTGAGGATTGGCCTTGCACGGTTCTATTTCTTGGCCGCAAACAGGTGCGGCGTGTGGCAGTTGGCACAGGAAACCCGGGCTTTGGCTGAGGCAGGAGTCGCGGCGCAGCTTGCCGGTAACTGAGCGTGGCAGCGTTTACACTGAGCCTCGATCGCCTGCGGCGGCCGCACGCTGTGCACCCCATGACAAGTTCCACAATGAGGAGCACGTACTTTCGCCTTTGCCAACACCAACTGACCGTGCTTGCTCGAGGAATACTGCGCCTCGATCGTGACGCTCGCCTTTCCCGGGTGACACCCACCACACAGCGCAGGAACTTCATGGGGTGCGGCGATGCGGTCCGGTTCGGTGTGCCCCTGAGAACTCCGGTGCTTGACACTCGCTCCATGACAGGTGTCGCAATCCAGGTCTTTTTGAGAATGAGGATGCGACAGGAAGTCCTGCACCGTTTCGCCATGACAGACTTTGCAGAAGTCTCGGGTCTTCTCGTCTGCAAGGATAGGCGCACGGAAAAACAGAACAAATAGAATGATGATGAGCATCCCCATGTACTTTGCCAATCCTTCGCACCCTGCCTGTGGTGCGATTTGACACCGGAATTCCGATATTCGTCCGTCCGGCGGAAGCCGGAATCCACTATCTACTGATCAGGCTGGATTCGGGTTTTCGGGATGACCGGACCTCAGTTACGACCCTCCAGGCAAACGCACCAGACTTCTATCGATCGAAGCCAGGTTTGGCTTTCCTGCCAATCCCATCGACAACACCAATTCGGCCCGCAACAAGTCGACTACCCGCTGAACGCCCACCTGTCCGAAAGCTGCCAGGCCCCACACATAAGGTCGTCCAATCAGAATTGCTTTCGCGCCCAGCGCGAGGGCCTTCAGGATGTCTGTGCCGCGGCGAATTCCTCCGTCCATCAACACAGGAATCCTTCCATTCACCGCAGCCACGACTTCAGGCAAGGCCTCGATCGTGGGCAGCACGGCATCCAATTGGCGCGCGCCATGATTCGAAACCACAATCGCATTCGCACCGTGCTCGACCGCCAGCCGGGCATCCTCTGCAGTCAGGATGCCCTTGATCACAATCGGCAGGCTACACGGAGCCTTTCAACCATTCAATGTACTGCCAGGTCATGTTGGGGGTGTGGGGCTGCAGCATCCCTGCCACAGCGGGCGAACGGGGTTTCTGCGGTCGCGCATCGTCACCTGGAACGCCCGTTTGCATGTAGCCGTAGTCAAAGCGGTTGCGATTGTTGCGTTCGCGGTTGGACTGATACTGGTTGTCCACCGTGACACAAATTGCAGAGCAACCGGAATCCTCGGAACGCCGGGCATAGCCCTCCGCAGCGTCTTTGCTGCTTTGACCGATTGTGTTTTGCCACCACAAGGGGGCCTGCGCGTTTCCTTCCAGCTTGCTCATCCACGCACCACTCGCCACGACATAGAGCAGTCTTGGTCGCTGCAGCTCCCTGGGCCGCAATGCGATCTCCGTCGGGAATAACCAGGTTTTTTCCGCCCGTCGGGGCCAGAAGAATCGGGAAGTCCATCTTCGTCCCGAGTAACTCGACCGACGGATCAATCTTGCTAACATCGACCATAACTCGCGGGCGTAGAAAGATTCGATTCAGCGCCTCTCGGTTGGCGCGCAAGGTCACCTCGTCTTCCACACCCCCGGCAATAAAATCGTACGCCAGCTTGTGGACCTTTTTTTTTGCCGCTTCCTCAATCTCATGCAAACTCACCGGGCCGTTGACTTCCTCGCTGTACGTCGGCGGATAGAGAGTTCCCTCTTGTTGCGCAGCGATGACCGAATTCGCATACAGAGGCGAACCTGCAACGAACGTTAGCAGCTGACGCAGTGCTTCCCGCCGACCGGTCATAGGACTCCCCTCCAGGTGCTACCCGAAGTGCTCAACGACAGTTGCCGTAGTCTAGGGAAAGGCCCGATGGGTGTCAATTTCGAGCGAGATTGGAACTCTGAAGGACCCAGACTGCGCAGCTAACGCAGACGACGAATGGGCAGCGGATAGGAGTGAAGTACGCAAGAGATGGTCGTCGTAGCAGGACGAGAACATCGTTTCGCGCTCGCCTCAGAGTCAGTAATCTGCGTCCATCTGCGAATCTGCTCCATTGCTTGCGTTCGTGCGATTCAACAAACTCCAGCTTGGGATTCTGTTGTTGTTCGTCTATAGTATCCATCACAATTTCAAATATGGAGGACCGAGCATGAAGTCAGGACGATGGGCAGGAGTGTGTCTCTCTCTTTTCCTGTTGGCCGTGGTCAGCACCACGATCGGACAGAACAGGCAACCGGAAGAGGCTTCTTGGGCGCCGAAGCCCGTGCAGCCGACCAAATGGGTTCCGCCGAACAAGCCACATACAAAACTCTCCGAAGTAAAGGCCAAGCACAAGGGGAAGACCGATTGGCGGGAAGTGGCGGTCAGCGACGATCACCTGCACGCCGAATACGTCTCAATGGCTCCTGGTGGCAAAGTCTCCAGACGATTTCATCCGGATACCCGCGAATGGTGGGTGGTTATGGATGGACAGATTCGCTTTGAGATCGAAAACCAAGAGCCATTTGTAGCTACGAAAGGCTCTATGGTTCAGGTTCCAATGCAAACCATTTACGCTATGGAGACGGTGGGAGACAAGCCTTCGCTGCGGTTTGAAGTCAACATCGCCAAAGCCAAAACGCTCTATCCCAAGGACGTCGAGCCTCCCAAGACGCCCGGTATCAACTGGATTCCAGTGAAGCTTGGAAGGAAACCCGGGCCCTACGAGAATGGCAACAAGCCACACATCAACCTGTACGAATTGGCCAAGGCACCGAATTATTCAGGCGGCCGTTTCGTTCACGATGATCGGGCGGTGTCGAACATCATCTATGGCTACGAGAAGAATCTCCCGCCGTTGAATGAGAAGAATCGCGGGCACTATCATCCTGAATGCGCTGAGTTCTGGCTGATCATGGCCGGGCAGATCCGATACCCGATTGAAAATCACGGCGTGGTCATCGCTGACGAAGGAGACGTGGTTTACGCGCCTATCTTCACGTTTCACGCTCCACGCTTTCACGGGCCAGGACCTTCCTGCCGCCTAGCCATGAACGGCTTTACCAACATCGCCCACCTTCGCGATGCTGAGCCGCACTAAACACAGCGTCGTTAATTCTATCGCATCCTCACCCGACCTTCGGCCACCCTCTCCCACGGGGAGAGGGGCTGGGGGTGAGGGGCAGCCGCAACGGAGCGAAGCTCATGCGAATCTGCTTATGTCGACTTGTTTTCCAAACTCAACGCCTCAATACCCCCTGCGCCTCAGGTCCCGCTCTGAAAGCCCGAAGTAATGCCCGATTTCATGCTCCAGCGTCTTCTGAATCTGACGCAGAATCTCCGCATCGTTGCGGCAGATGGATTCAATGTTCTTCTGGTAAAGATAGATTTGTGACGGCGGTGCCGCCCAGCTGAAGGACTGCTCTGTTCTTGGAACTCCGCGAAATAGACCCAGAATGATTCCCGAGAAGTTGCCTTGTGTTTCCTTATCTGGATAGTCCTCGACGATCACAGCAAGGTTTTCAAGCTTGTCCTTAAACTTTTTGGGCAAGCGCGCCAGCGCTTCATCGACCAACTGGGTAAACTGGATGCGTTCCATCGGTTTCTCGGTTCAGGCCTGCCGATGTTGAGATAACTAGTCCCGGCTCAATGCATCCCGAAGCCCGGAATGACGAGTAACCCGCCTTTCAATGCTTGCTTCGATAGCTTCCTTCGGCGCCCAAATTTCAACCCGCTTTCGAGCCCGCGTCACAGCGGTGTAAAGCATTTCGCGTGTCAGCACTGGTGAAGCTTGGTTTGGCAGGATGAGCAAGACGTAATCAAACTCGGACCCTTGGGCCTTGTGAACTGTCATTCCAAACACGGTCTCGTGCTCCGGCAATCTCGAAGGCAGAACCCTTCGCATCTCTCCACTCTCCGAAGGAAACATGACAGCCAGAGGTGTCGGGCCTGAGTTTACCTGTCGCGGTTCCTCCCAAGTAATGCCAATGTCGCCGTTGAAAAGCCTGACCTGGTAGTCGTTACGGTTGATGATCACCGGACGGCCGTGGTACCAGGGGCCGCGCGCGCGCGCCAACCCTTTTCGGGCCAGAATACCTTCAGCGAGCTGATTGATGGCAGCCACGCCAAAAGGACCCTGGCGCACAGCACACAGAATGCGGCTCCGCGCAAACGAGGCGAAAGCCTCTGCTGGTGATGCCGCTCGCAAATACCCCATGGAAGCTTCCACAATCCAACGTTCGAGGCGACCCTCGATGTTGGCGGCGGTTACGGCCTCCTCCCAGACGACATCGGGCATGTCTCGCGAGTGGAGTAACTGGAGGGCGGCATCACTATCTCCTGCTTGAATGCTCCGGCTAAGTTGCCCGATGCCCGACTCACCTCCAAAACGGTAGCTGCGCCTCAAGACTGTCATCGAATCCTGCAGAGGGCCACCGTTCGGCGCACTGTCTGGCAAGGGCGATAAGTACGGCTGGACGCGTTTTCGAAAGGCCTCGGACCATCCAGCCGAATCGGCGGCGCTGCAGATGTCTCCAAACACCGCTCCTGGTTCGACTGAAGCCAACTGGTCACGATCACCCAGCAGCAACAGTCTCGCGTCGCCCGGCAGGGCATCCAAGAGCTTTGCCATTAGGGGCAGATCGACCATCGACGCCTCGTCCACGACGATCATTTCAAAGGGAAGTGGATTGCCACGGTTATGCCGAAAGGTTCGCGAGCCAGGCATGAAGCCCATCAGGCGGTGCAGCGTGGAGGCTTCCTCGGGAATGCGGGCCAGCACTTCAGCAGTCACATCAAGAGTCTCTTTAGACTGCTGCACAGCTTCCTTCAAACGCGCCGCAGCTTTTCCCGTAGGCGCGGCCAAGGCGATTCGCATTCCCTCCAGGCCTGGCTGGGCGAGAAGCAACGCCAGGATCCTGAGAACCGTAGACGTTTTGCCCGTTCCTGGGCCGCCCGTTACCAGTGAAAACCTTCGCAGAATCATGGTAAGCGCGGCCAGCCTTTGCCAGTCCAGTCCTTCTCCTCCTTGCGGAGGAAATAGTGTGGAGAGCCCCTTTTCAACCAAAGTCGGATCAAAATCAAACAGGTCCGAGTTGGCAAGCTCTCGAAGAGCGTCGGCAACTTGCCGTTCGTACTTCCAGTAACGATAGAGGTAAAGACGGCTCGCCTGGTCCAGCACCAGGGGACGAAAATCCCCGGGTTCGCCCACAACCTTGGATCGCTTTAGCACGCTCACCCAGGCTGAGAGGTCCGGGGCACGAGTTCTCCGACGTTTCGTTCTCCTGCTCGGAAAGTGACTCTCCCGCGATGCTCTCCAGATCCACGCAAACATTCCCAGATTGGGTAGCGCCGCTGGCCAGGGCCGCGGCCAGCCATAGTTTCGGCTCCTCCCTACCCTCCAGACGCAGGAGGAAATCGGCGAAATGGCGGTCGATGTCGGAGAATCGATCCAGTGGGTTGAGAGCAGTTTCACTGTTCATGCAGTTATCCTTGTTGCGTGAGCCAGCGGTATCACCCTATTCGTCATTCCGGCAAAAGCCGGAATCCAGGCCTGTTCGGGAGCACGTGGATTCCAGCTTTCGCCGGAATGACGCACCTGCAAATGCATTTCTTCGCGCTCCTCCTCGTCGCCGTCCGCTTTTGTTCCAAGGACGAGAACGACGAAGAGGACGGTTGAAGACTCCAGAGGATTCACACCTCCCTTCCCAACTACGTCGTCGCATGCAGGCAACGACTCAGTTCACGAATCAGGGCTTCAGAGGGTCGATCACGAAAGACGCCGTATTCCGACCCTTGTTGGGGGCTGATGCCCCTAAGGAATAAGTAGTACACGCCCCCAAAGTGCGTATTGTACTGGTACTCAGGTACCCGAAAGGCCAGGTACCGATCCAAGGCCACCGCGTACAAGTGATACTGCAACACATACAATTCCCTTTTCATCACATCGCGCAGCGCAGCCGGCCCATAGGCCTCCAGTGTGGGTCCCAAAAAATTCGACTTCCAATCTGCCAGATAGAAGCGCCCGTTCCGCTCAAATACCAGATCGATAAACCCCTTCATAGATCCATGAACGGGTACAAAGTCTAGCTGCTCCAATGCCTCCGCTAAGTCCGTTGGAAATGCCAGACTGCGGTGGACTGCAAACGCCGCGCGCAACCGTTTCGACGTGAGCAAGTCCAAAGGAAAGCAGAACTCAAGCTCATGTTGACGCCGCGCCGCTGACAACGACGAAAGATGGAACGACGGTTCGTTTGGGTCAAGGGGAACTGAGAGAGTATCCTGAAGCATTTGGAGCACGGCCTCTTGCCAGGTGATCTCGAATCCAAACTGTGCCAACTTCTCCCTTACAACCTGGCGCGCGGTCTCAATGGGCTCAAGGGAGAAATCTACGACTTCCAATAGCTCATGGAGTGCCGTACCCGCCCTCCGGCCCCGCGGAAAGTCCCGAAAACTTCGACCGCGTGAGGACGGCGAGAGCGGCTGAGCCTCCTCGTCGCGCCGCCACAGAGAATCGTGGTCTGGTAGCTCCACTTCTCGAGCGTGCGCAGCTATGAGCGAACTGAAACTCGCGGTGCTCGATCCCCTGGGAATATCACGGCTCAGCGTGCGACAAGCCAGCGTGACTGGCGGGCGGGCAGGCGGCGTATAAACCTGCTGCGTCGAGCTGGGAACCGTTTCCACCGAAATGCCCGTTCGCCCGCCTCGAGCCAGTTGCTGCAGATCACGCACGATGTCCTCGTCACTCAATCGCTCAAAATGCGTGCCAGTATCTTCCACCCAACTGCCGGCCTCCAATCCTTTCGGCGTGTGCAATAGCCGTGCCAAGGCAGATTCTCCTGCGTCGCGAATGCTTCCCCACACAACGACACAACGATACTCTGCGCGGGTTAGAGCGACATAGAGCAACCGGGCGTTCTCCGCCAGATTTTCTCTCTCGGCAATTCTTTTGTGGGTTTCCTGATCGTTCGAGCCAATGTCCATGACCAGCTTCCCCGATTGCGTCGCATCATGAAAGATCACATCTCCCGTTTGTCCACCGCCACCGGTGTTCCAGCAGAATGGGCAGAAAACAATCGGATACTCTAGTCCCTTGCTCTTGTGCACCGTAACAATCCTGACGGCCTGTTCGTCCGTTTCCAGCCGGATTTGATGCTCCTCAAGTCTGGCTGTTCCACTCTGCCGCCGCGCTTCCGCCAGCCACTTCAACAGCTGTTCGATACCTAGCCCACCTTCCAGGGCTGCTTGGTGGAGCAGTTCACAGCACTGTAGAAGATTCGTCAGCTGTCGTGCACCGCCGGGCGAGGCCAGTAACTGGCTGCGCACCTGCTGCCCGGTAATAAGAGCCGCAATCATCGTCATGAAGTCTTCATGCAACCAAACGCTACGATACAGCGCAAACGTCTCCAGCCAAGTGTCCCAACCCATCTCATCCTGCGCCAGCCCCGCCAGCTCCATGCTTGTCACACCCAGTAGTTCCGTCGCCATGGCAGCTCGAACCTTGCCTTCATTACCAGGTTCGGCGATCGCCGCCAGGACACGTTCCAGTTCCGAAGCCTCCGGCGACTTGAAAACACTTTCATCACTGTGGATCACCGAGGGTACACCGGCGCTCTGCAAAGCCGTTTGCATGTTACGGGCCTCGTCGTTCGTTCGGACCAAAACCGCAATGTGGTGCGCACCCAGAGGCGCCCCGTCAAGCCGCGCTTTGCCGCTGGCCCCAGCCCGCAGCCATCGCACAATCTCACTGGCAACGGCCACGGGCAGTTCCTCATTCGCTCGGCCTCTGTTGATGGGTTTGTCTGGCTCGGTGCGCCGCATCACCCAAAGCGTCAGCGCAGAAGAAGTGCTTTCCCCTTCCCAGACAAACTCGCTCGCATCGCTCCGGCCCGACTTGACCGCGTGAAATTCAATTTCGGGGAGCACAAAAGGATCCGGCGCGTTCTGAAAGATGCGGTTCACTGCCTCCACCAACAGCGCCGTTGAGCGCCAGTTCCGGTTCAACGTAAGGCGTTCCTCGACATCCTGCGCTGCTTGCATATATGCAAAAACATCCGCACCCCGAAAACTGTAGATCGCCTGCTTGGGGTCCCCGATCAGGAACATCGCGGTTTCCCCCGCACCAGTCGATTCGCCTGAGAAGAGTCGCTGGAATATTTCGTATTGCAAAGGATCAGTGTCCTGGAACTCATCAATCAGGGCCGCACTGTAACGCTGCCTAAGCACCTTCACCAGGACATCAGCCCCCGGACCAGCGAGTACGTCACGAAGGTCGAGAAGCAGATCGTCAAACGAGCGGAGCCGTAGTTCCTGTTTGCGCCGCCTCATCTCATTGCGCACAAAGCTGGCCAGGGTCACTTTGAGTGCCAACACAGATTGCCTGAAAGAGCTCTGCAGATCTTCGCAGATGCTTCGGTACGCCTCGCACAGATCGAAGAAGCTATGGCTTGGCGGCACACAGTTGCTCTTTAAGCTTTTGGCCAGTTTGCTTGAGCAGAACCTCTCAAATCCAGCTGGGGCACTCAATGGATTCTGCGAAGTGAGATACGTCGCCATTTCCCGCAAGTCGTTCTCGACTGTCTGCTGCCGGTAAAGGTTGCGCTTCAGTCCTGGATGGTTGAGAAGAATATCGCGAACAGCCGCGTTCGATGAGTCCCAAGCAGTTTCCAAAGACCGATACCCGTTCCAAACTGCTTCCTCCAAAGCTTTCTGAACCGTCGCGTCGGGCTTGTCCGTCTTCGGAATCACTTCCAACAGCGGCCAAGCAAGACCTCGCTTGACGAACTGGAGCAGAGATTCTGGCGTTAGGCCATTCTGCCACGCATGGCGGATGAATAGAGGTGAAGCGGGATAGAACTCAGCACGCCAGAAGTCATCAACGATTTCTCGAAGCAGGGCATCCTGATTGGTGACGAAGTTCATTTCGAACAAGGAGCCGCTTTCAAATGCGTTCTCCTGAAGAGCACGCTGGCAGAAGGCATGGATCGTGAAGATCGCGGCCTCGTCAAGCATGCGCAGGGCATCGGAAAGCACACGGTGCGCCTCGCTCCAGTTTTCTGTCTTCCTCAAAAGGCCAGCCAGAAACTCGTCCTTCCCCTCCCCGGTCGCAAACGCGGTTGCCGCTTCGCGAAGCCGAATGCGCACCCGCCGTTTGAGATCCTCAGTAGCTGCCTCGGTGAAAGTCACAACCAGAATCTGAGCGACGGAAAGCCTTCGTTCCAAAAGGAGGCGCACGTAGAGCGAAGTGATGGCGTAAGTCTTCCCGGTACCAGCACTGGACTCTATTAACTTGCGGCCGGTCAAGCTGACGTTTACAAGGTCAAGAGGCTGCATGGCTACGCTACAAAAAGAAACCACATCATCAGGAAATCGCTCAGAACGGCACTGAAGCAGGAAAATGACGATGACGAGGTTCGAATGACGAATCAATGACTAAGACCGACGCTTCCGCCTAAGAGTTGGACGAAGGTATTCCAATCACAACTCGAGCCTCTCCTCGTGCTCCAGGAGAGGCCCAAAAAGAGCGCCGGCCAGCTCCTTGAATCGCTCGTCCAGCGCATCTGCCTTTCCCCAGTTGAGGTCGTAGTAAGGATTTTCAGCTTCTGGGCGTGAATGTCGATCGCCCTCCCACGTTCTCCGAGCAGCGTTAAGCGCTTCTTCGTCATTTTTTCCCTGCCGACGTCGCTCTGCAAAGACGTAGGCAGTTTGCGGGAAAAATGGAATTGGCTCCCTCAGACCTTCCCAGTAATAGTTCAGCAGCTGGTTGAGAATCTCGCGAGCATTCACAGTGGGGCGCAAGCGCCAACCGGCCTCTTTGGCAAGCAGAACACTGCTCTTCGGATAACCCGGTCTGCTCAAGGTCTGCAACAGGAGGTGATCAATCCAGAGGTTGAGCCGGTCCTTCGCTTTGACAAACGCACATCGATGATGCAAAAGATGTTGGGGCCAGATCTGAGCAACCCTCCCCACAAGGCGAAAGCCGGCAGTTGTGAAGTCGAAATCCGCGGGGGCGAGTGGATCTCCCTGAATCATCGGCGACAACGAAGCCACGAACTTCTCCACGGAAGCAATGGCGTCCTGAAAAACCAGTTCCCCGGCAGCTCCGGCTGGCAGGAGTCCGCGTTTGCGCGCGGCCATGTATGCATCAGCCAGCTCTTCACCAGCCAATTTCCGATCCACTAGCTCCTGCTCAAGCCCGTAAGCGTCGAGGGCATGAATCGCAAATGGCTCACGTCCGTCGGCCAACTCCTTATCTTCCTCAAGGCGCAGGCCCAAACGCCGCTTAAAAAAGTAAGCTGTTGGATTTCGGTAGAAACGGCGTAGTTCGGCTAGGTCTAGCTTTCGAAACTCTTCCGGTGGCTCACCGATTGGAGAAGCAACAAATGGCTTGCCGACTGGCGCTTGGGGCGAACGCAGGCGTTCGTCCCCGTTCTCGGGAGAAGATGAGGATCCCAGAGAATCTTGATGAGGTACCAGTTCAGCACCGCCCGGATCGGGAGGTGCCTCGCTTTGCCGAATCCGTCCGGATTCTCGGGCTTTCAACGCGTTCAAGTTTTCTTCGGAATAACTGAAGAGCCCGGTTTGTCCCTCGAAATAGGAAGGGCTGAAAGCCTGAAGCCGGTGCCGGATGCAAATGTGGTCGGGAATACCATCACGACCTGTTCCCTCGATGAAGCCCTGCTCGATGGCTTCGATCAATTCACTCACCACGACCGAGGGTGGGATCTCCGTGTTGTCCTTGATGCTCTGCCCCACGTAGCTGATATAAAGCTTCTGCCGAGCTGACAGGATCGCCTCAAGGAACAGGTAACGATCCTCTTCGCGTGCAGACCGGTCGCCGGGCTGAGGGTGACTGGCGATGAGATCAAATCCTGTGGGTCGTTGAGTTCGAGGATAGGCCCGACCGTCCATCCCAACCAGCGCGATGACTTGGAACGGAATGCTGCGCATCGGCAGCATGGCGCAAAAGGTCACCCCACCCGTTAGAAACCCAATGGCCGGTTCACTCGGCCTTAGGTGCGCCTCCAACACGTAGCGCGCCACGTCCAATTCCACTGCAGTCTCATAGTCGCTCAACCGCTGCACCTCTGCCAAATGCTTCAGTCCAGCGCGGAGCGTCTGGAACTCTTGCTCTACATCCTCATCTGGTTCGAGGAAGCGGTTCAGCCACTCGATCAGACTCTCGCCCCACTCCGAAAGCGTCCGCGGGCAGGGCAAATCGCGGGCCATGGCGAACAAGGCCTCGGCAAACTCGACGAAGCGCCCCAACGCCTGGCCGCTGCTTCCTTCGACCTCATTGAAAGCCAGAATGCCTTCAAACAGCGTGGCATCATCCGAGGGAAGTGCATAGCCTAGCAACAGCCGGTCCAGCCCGGCTCTCCAACTGTTCTCTTCAAAACGAGGCACCCTCTGGCGGGCACGATCGTCGCCGTCGATGCCCCAGCAAATGCGCGTCTCCTCCACCCAACGTCCAAGAAGACCTCGCTCCTCTGACCCTAGGCCAAAACGTCTCTGCACAAAGGGAACGTCGAGCAAATCCATGACTGCCGGCGCGGGCAAACGACTGGTTCCCAGTTCCAGCAACTTGAAAAACGCTCGCACGACGGGGTTGCTGCCGAGTTCGGTCCGATCCGAAATTGAGAACGGAATGCGGTTGTGCTGCCGATGCTGACCCTCGAACACCGCAGAAATGTAAGGCACGTAGGCTTCAATATCGGGTGTCATCACCAGGATGTCGTTCGGCTGGAGGTTTGGGTCCGCGTCGAACAGAGCCAACAACTGGTCGTGCAGCACCTCCATTTCTCGCATTGGGCCGTGACACGAGTGAATCTGCAATGAGGTATCCGCCGGTTCGACCGCCCTGCGAAAGCCGTCTCGCCCCCGATGCCTCAGGTTCAGGATGTCCGACTGCAAGCATGCCAGCAGCGTCTTGTCGCCCGGATCTTCATAGTGACTCCACTCCTGCCCTTCTCCGCGGTCCAGCAGCAGGCCGACAAAATCTCGCCCCCGTTTTCCCAAGGAAGCCAGCAACGGATGGCCCGTCTCGAAATACGGGTTGGCGGGAAACGTCAACTGCAGTTGCTTGCGCTCCCTCTGCCGCCTTTTGGCTTGCTCCTTCTCACCGACAATGTCCGACCAAAACTCTCGGCTCGGATTCAAGAGGAATAGATGAATGTCAATGATCTGGCTAATGGCAGCAAAAACGTCTATGTGGAAGGCAGGCAAAGCGGAAATCCCAAAAATGGAAATTCGAGACGGCAAGTCGGACGAAGCGGCGCCTTGCCTTTGCAGCCGTTCAAAGAATTGCTGACGGATTCTCGCCCGATGCCCAACCCCAGTCTCGCCAACCACCGCACGCCACAACTGCGCCTGCCAGTGCGACTCATCTCCCTGCTCCCAGCGCAAGACCATTTCAGGCCGATGAATCGTGTATTGGTCGAAAAGGTCAGCTACCCGGTAGCAAAGCTGCGCCAACTTTAAGCCATGCCTTTCGTCGGCACCGTAGTGCCTGAGGCTTTCGAATCCTGCCCGGTTGAGACAGCCGGGCAAGAGGCGCTGGATGCGCCATGCCAACAGCTCCTGCGTGAAAGGATTCTCTACAGGCAGTTCCCCAAGCACCGCGCCGAACAGTTCCCGAATCATCGCGTTCGGAAACGGGAAAGCTCCATTGGCCCAGATTCCAAACCGAGTGCCCAGTTGCTGCACCAACCAGCGCTCCATGCCCTTGCTCTGAACAACGATGATCTCTTTCTCGAGTGGAGGGAGCGGCGGACTGGAGACAACATGAGCCAGTTCGGAAACCAGAATCTCAGTGCGGTTGCTGGAGTAAACGTTCAAGCCAGGCATGGAAGAGGCAGTCTCAGACCTTGTTGACTCGTGCCAGCGTAAGCCGCCCCATATTAGTCATCAAAACAACAAACGGCCAGACCCTTCTTCAAGCGAAGGATAGACTTACCCTGCTATAGAAAAGTCGTTTCCTGCCTATCCTGAAGTAAGTCAATCGGTCTACCCCGCTTCTCAATTACAAATTTGTTAGTTCAACAGCTCAATTGCGAACCGATGCCGGTTCTCTTCTCGCTTGTTGTCTGCTGCTTGGGTTCCATGAGATAAGGACCCCTGCGGTTGGTGGTTCCGCACCGCTGAGCTCAAAATTCCAAAACTTGAGGTGACTATGCCTTCCCTCCGTTCTTGTCTCCTTATTGCCTGGCTTGGGGTACTGGTGCTTGCCACACCCGTGCCCGCGCAAGTTCTTTCAAAAACTTCGCCGGAACAGGTGGGGTTCTCACCTCAGCGGTTGCAACGGCTGACCGCCACCTTTGAAGCTTACGTGGCAGACAGCAAATTGGCCGGCTCGGTCGTCTTGGTGGCGCGACGCGGCAACATCGCCTACCTCCACGCCTTTGGTCATCGCGATCGGGAGTCCAAGGCCCGGATGCCGGAGAATGCTGTCTTCCGCATCGCTTCGCAGACCAAAGCGCTCGTGAGCGTCGGAGTCATGATTCTTCAGGAACAGGGCAAGCTACTCATCGGAGATCCGGTCAGCAAGTTTCTTCCGGAATTCCAGAAGACCACCGTCGCGGTGGCAAAAAAGGACGGCGGCTACGACGTGGTTGACGCTAAGCGCCCTATCACCATTCGTCATCTCCTAACCCACACTGCGGGGATTGGTTATGGCGAAGGGGTAGCTCGTGATCGCTGGCAAAGCGCAAAGATCCAGGTTGGTACTTCGCGGACCGTGATGAGCCGGTTGGCGCCACAGTCTCTCGTATGGCAGCGCTCCCCTTCGATGCGCAGCCCGGCGAGCGCTATGTGTACGGCTATTCCACCGATATCCTGGGAGCCCTCATTGAGCGAGTGAGTGGCGAAACGCTGGACGCCTTTCTGGCGGCGCACCTTTTCGGCCCGTTGGGAATGCAGGACACTCATTTCTATCTGCCCGACTCGAAGGTCGATCGCCTGGCCGTGGTCTACTCGGCCGCCGAGGGCAGAAAGCTCGAGCGAGCACCAGACCCAGGGGCGGGTGTGGGACAGGGTGCGTATGTAAAGGGGCCCCGAAAGAGCTTCTCTGGAGGAGCGGGAGTTCTTTCGACTGCAACCGACTATGCCCGCTTCCTGCAGATGATGTTGAACGGTGGGGAGCTCGACGGGAAAAGAATTCTGAGCCCCAAGACAGTCGAATTGATGACCGTGGATCATCTTGTGAATAAGCAGGTGGAAGAAGGCGTGGGCTTCGGACTGGGGTTCTATGTGGTGAAGGATCCCGGCGCGCGAGGCGTTCCCGGCTCGGTTGGCGAATTTGGGTGGGGAGGCGCCTACCATTCGAGCTACTGGGTCGATCCCAAGAAGGAGCTCGTGGTGGTTTACTTCACCCAGCTCCTGCCAGCTGGGGATGTGGACGACCACGGCAAGTTGCGCGCGCTCATTTACCAGGCAATCACGGATTAGTGTAAATCAGTGGTGTTGGCGGTCAGAAAGCGCGAGTCTTGGCGTATGATTAGCAGGTACTACTCGGTGTTGGATTCTCGATAGCTCACCATTCATTGCGGCCCATGTCTTCGACGTGCTCGACAGTCAACTCGTGAAATCCTTTGTCAGACACATTACCACTCGGAGGAAGCCCTGCATGAGCTGGAAGAGAGACTTTTTCAACCTAGTCGTCCTGTGGTTGTCCTTCTCTGCCTATCTGAGTGCCGTCCCAGTAAATGTCAAGATCACCGATCATCAAGGCCAGGTCGTCGAAGCCGCTGAGACCCGGCTGGTGAGCGTTCAACCCGGAGTGGATGTTGTTGCTGTATCTTCCAAGACGGGCGAAGTTCAGTTCGACGTGGCTTCCGGGGCCTATAAGCTCATGATTCGCAAAGCTGGTTTTCTGCCTGTGGTATCGCGCGAGGTATCGGTGGGTGAAACCGCCGTATCCATAGAACTCAAACTGGTGACGAAGCTGGTCCTCGACAAACTGACGAAAGATGCCGAAGAAGCGGTCAAAAAGAAGAAGCACAAGGAAGCAGCCGAACTCTACAAGCAGGTTCTGATTTACTTTCCCCAGGACGGAGGCTTCTGGGCAAATCTTGCTGCGGCCTATCGCATGGACAACGACTTGGACAAAGCAATGGAGGCCATCGAACAGGCTTTGAAGTACGACGCCCAGTTCCAGGACTTGCACAAGGAAATTGTCGGAACCGCTGCGTACGAAGCAGGAAAGAAGCAGCTGGCGCAACGAGAGTTTCCAAAGGCCGTTGACTCCTTCAGCAAATCCGTGAAAGCTGACCCCTCCTACGCGCCAGCCTTCTATGGCCTCGCGTTGTCGTACGCCAATCAACGAATGTATCCGCAAGCCCTCGAAAATATTGAGAAAGCTGTTGAGCTTGCTCCCAACGACGCGCAGTACAAAGACATTCACGAGAGATTGAAAAAAGCCGTCGGCTCAAGTAAAAAGTAGCTTACTCGTTGAAATGTAGAGGCTTTGGTAGGTTGGGGGGTGCCGGGCTCCATTCACCTGAGGGCAATGCGATGCTATCGACAATACGTCATGGTTCACGTGGCTAATAATAAAGTCGGAGGTCTACCATGGAAAGATTCCTGGGCAAGTATTCATCGTGCCTCTATGCAACCTTACGCATCATCGCTGGGTTGATGTTCGCGTTCCACGGCACTCAAAAACTCTTTGCCTGGCCCGGAGGGAATGCCGCACCTTTGGTTTCACTGATGGGCTTCGCCGGGGTGGTTGAACTGGTCGGCGGATTGTTGATCGCCTTCGGCTTCCTTACCAGCTACGCCGCTTTCATAGCGAGCGGGCAAATGGCAGTTGCCTACTTTAAGGCGCACGCTCCACAAGGAGCCCTACCGATCCTCAATCGAGGAGAGCTATCTGTGCTCTATTGCTTCCTGTTTCTCTACATTGCGTCGCAAGGATCTGGCCCCTGGAGCCTTGAGGGGATCATGCGACGTAAACCAGTGGAACGCTGACCGACTCGGGCTTCAATAGCGAGTTCCGAGTGGCGAGTCGAGCGACAGAAGCAAGTGAGGAACCTCATCGGAAGCCTTCCTCAGGTCCATCCCAGCCCAAGTTGATTTTCGTCTTCGTCTGAAGGATACTGCCCGCACACAAGAACTCTGGAGGCACTCGTGACCTCGCTACTAAAGATTGCGGGCGTGCAGATCAACCCGAAGCTCATGGATAAGAGTGCTAATTTGGCACTCATTTTGCGCCACCTCGAGGATGCCGCTGCCTCGGGAGCACATCTCGTTGTTTTCCCTGAGTGTTCATTGAGCGGCTACTGCTTCGAGAGTGCGCAGGAAGCGCTTCCCTACGCCGAACCGATCCCGGGACCCGTAACCGAGGTCGTCGTAGCGGCTTGTGCACGGTTAAACGTGCACGCCGTCTTTGGCTTGCTCGAGCTGGATGGGACGGATCTCTACAATGCGGCCGTGTTGGCCGGCCCGAAGGGCCTCGTGGGCAAGTATCGGAAAATCCATCTTCCGGGCTTGGGTGTGGACAAATTTGTCCAGCCCGGAAATCTCGGATTTACGGTTTTTGAGACCCCCTCCGCAAGGATCGGGCTCAACATTTGCTACGACGGTTGTTTCCCTGAGAGCTCGCGCGTGATGGCGTTGCGCGGCGCCGATCTAGTCGTATTGCCAACCAATTGGCCCACCGGAGCTGAAGAGTTTGCCGAGTACTTGATCAACGCCCGTAGTTTGGAGAACCACATCTTTTCCGTCGCGGTAAATCGAGTGGGCGAAGAGCGTGGATTCCGGTTTATTGGGCGCAGCCGTATTGTGGACGTTACCGGGAAAACGTTGGCTCAAGCGAGTGCTGACAAGGAAGAAGTCATCATTGCCGAAATTGAGCCAGTGAGAGCTCGAAACAAGCGAATTGTCCGCGTTCCGGGAAAGCACGAGATTCACCGCTTCAACGACCGCAGGCCCGAGGTCTATGGCGAGATCACACAACAACGTGCCAAGGAAACTGCCAGCTCTTGAAGCGGCGCTGCACTCTTGATGACGTTTTTTCAGCATCGCGATTTTTTGATGAGGAACTTCCATGAACCGCAGAGCTTTTCTGAGCCAAACAGCCAAGAGTACCGCGCTAGTTTCAGCAACAGCGTTGTCCGCAGGCAGAGTTCTCGGCGCCAATGATCGCGTGCGCATCGCTCTGATCGGTTGTGGCGGGCGCGGCACTCATGTTGCAAAACTGATGGCGCAAGTGCCAGGGGCCGAGTTTGTCGGAGCGTGCGACGTCTACCACGAAAACGCAAAGAAGGGCCTGGAATGGATGGGAACTCGTGCCCAAGCTCACAAGGATTTCAGGCAGGTTCTGGAGCGCAAGGACGTGGATGCGGTGCTGGTCGGCACTCCGGATCATTGGCACGCGATACCCACTGTTCTCGCCTGCGAAGCGGGCAAGGATGTCTACGTCGAAAAGCCGCTGGCCCATAACATCAGAGAAGGACAAGCGATGGTGAAAGCGGCACGCAAGTACAACCGCATCGTGCAAACCGGAACACAACACCGTTCGGCGCCCCATTACCAGGAGGTGCAACGCATCGTCCAGAGCGGCGAGTTAGGCGAAGTGCGTTACGTGCAGGTATGGAATTTTGTGAACATGTTTCCTTATGGGATTGGGCATGTCCCCGATTCCGATCCGCCCGCGGGTCTGGACTGGGATTTCTATCTCGGGCCAGCGCCAAAAGTACCGTTCAACAAGAGCCGCTTCCTGCGCTACTTTCGCTGGTTCTGGGACTACGCGGGAGGGTGGATTACCGACTTCGGCACGCATCGCCTCGACACCGTGCAGCAGATCATGGGCGTCCAAGCGCCGTTGAGCGTCAATGCGTCGGGCAATCGCTTTACGTTGAAAGACGATGGCCAGATGCCAGATGTCCTGCAAGTCACCTACGAGTACCCCGGTTTCGTACTCAGTTACGAGACCATCAACATCAACGGACACGGTCTGGGAGGTCGTTTGCCCGAAATGAAGTACTACAGCATGCGTGGGCAAAACGACCGGCCGCACGGCGAAGCATTCTATGGCACCAACGGCGCACTGCTATGCGACCGCATCGGGTTTGAGATTCACCCCGAGCCGAAAGCGTATGCAAGCCAAGACTTGTATCAGGCCCGGGGTTCGGCACCCCAAGGCTTCCGGATGGAAGGAAAGCAGGTTCAATCCAAAGATGCAACAGACCTGCATGTGAAGAACTTTATCGAATGTGTGCGCTCTCGGCAGAAGCCGAATGCAGACGTCGAAATCGGACACCGTTCAACCACTGTGCCTCACTTAGGAAACATCGGCTACAAGATCAAGCGAAAGTTGTTTTGGGATGCCGCCAAAGAGGATTTCAAGGACGCTCCCGACGCTTCAAAACTGCTAGGACGGGTTGCGCGGAAACCTTGGGATTTGATTTAAAAACATCCACGAAGGTCACGAAGATGCACGAAGCTTAGAGTGGATCACTCTTTCCATGTCCCCAACTGTATCCAAGACTGCTTATTGTTGGCAAAACCCACTCCCATAAGAGATCACGGCAACTCAGCCATTTGGCATCAATCATTCCCTCGGATCTTGGAGCTTAATCCATTCTTCATTCTGTCGCACTTTCGTCGGCCTTTTCTCCGAACAGTTCACACTTCGTGCCCCTTCGTGTTTTCGTGGATGATCTCACTCCATCAAGTCTTCCTTCGCAGGCTTGAGCGGTTCGTTCAGAAAATGGACCAGCGGCAGCAGCGCTTGAAAAGTTTGTACCAATAAGGGAAACAGGCCCTTGCCCATAGCCATTCCAGGAGGATGACTGACCCAGACCAAAAACTGCTTGTACCGCAGCAACTCTGCAGCCGCGTGATCGGGCGGAAACCCTTTCGGAACTCGAATCAACTGGTCGCCTTGCAGTCCACCCAGTGATGCAATTTGCCGGTGAGCGAGAATTCTTCGGAATCGCGCCGCATTGGCTGCAATGTGATTGCGGATAGCCAGCAACTCCCTGGGACCCGGCATGTACACGCCTCCTGCTAGTAATAGTTCGTCTGCAGCAAAGTGAAAGTAGAGGCCTGCGCAAGCATGCTTTCCAAAACCGCGCGGCGCGAACAAAGCGGCGGTGTGCGTCTTGTAAGGTGACTTGTCGGCACTAAATCGCACGTCGCGGTAGATCCGGTAGATCGCGCGTTTTGGTTCGGTCACCAGTTCAGGCGCCAGCATCCGGAGTTCTGCGTTGATTGCCAGAACCAGCGAGACCATCGGTTCCTTGATCTCTCGCTCGCAGGTCTCTTTGTTCTTGAGAAACCACGCGCGATTGTTGTGGCGCTTGAGCTGAATGAAAAACTTCAAAGCCTCTTTGGAGAATCCGGGAAAAGTTGTCGCTGACATTGCGTTGTTGCTCCATGTGACCCTTAGGGGCCGAGAAACGCCGAGTATGCCACAGCATTCGTTGGTCCTGCGACTCTCGTTCTTGAAGCCCTTAGGCTGGACTCCGAGATCGGTTTGAGCCTGGCCCGCTATTCCCGCGAAAGTGGGAATCCAGGTTCTACCTAGCTCTCCACGGCAGGCACGAGGAGCTGGCCGGGCAGCGGCTTTCCTGAATCGACCGAGCAACTGACCGTGGCGCGCAGAGAAGCTTGCAATCCTGGCCGAAATCTCGTCGCGGCAGCAAGTGAACCTGGCGGAAAGACGCAATCTCTCAATGAAAACTACTGAAGATCAACAGAACACTATTCGTCGAGTCATCCTGGCTAGTTTTATTGGAACGACAATTGAATGGTACGACTTCTTCCTTTACGGAACAGCGGCGGCTCTGGTTTTCAACCGTCTCTTCTTTCCGAATCTAGATTCCTTCACTGGAACTCTTTCGGCATTCGGAACCTTTGCTGTCGGATTCATTGCACGCCCCTTCGGAGGTCTCATCTTCGGACATTTTGGCGACCGGCTTGGGCGTAAATCGATGCTGGTCAGCTCGCTGCTGATCATGGGAGTGGCCACATTTGTCATCGGACTCCTTCCGACGTACCACACCATCGGCCTGCTGGCACCAATCTTGTTGGTCACGATGCGATTTGCACAAGGCATCGGCGTTGGAGGTGAGTGGGGAGGCGCAGTGCTGATGGCCGTGGAGCACTCAAGCGGGAGGAAACGAGGTTTCCACGGCAGCTGGCCACAAATGGGAGTGCCCGCCGGGTTGCTGCTCTCAACTATCGTTTTTAGCGTTTGTTCCTCCTCTCTGACAGAGGCGCAATTCCTCGCCTGGGGCTGGCGCCTGCCGTTTCTGCTCAGCGTCGTCTTGATCGGGGTTGGGCTTTTTATTCGGCTGCGAATTCTCGAAACCCCTGCTTTCCTACACCGGAGGCAGGATGAGGAGGCTCGGCAACTACCAATTGCAGCGCTGTTACGAAACTATCCGCGCAATGTGCTGCTTGGCATTGGCATGCGCTTCGCCGAGAACGGAACTTTCTATGTGCTTACCGTCTTTGCTCTGAGCTACGGCGAGTCTTATCTAAAATTACCAAGAAGTACGATGTTGACCGGTGTGATTCTTTCTTCCTTCATTGGACTCTTTACCATCCCGGCTTTCGGTGCCCTTTCCGACCGCATTGGCCGGCGCCCTGTGTATCTGGGCGGCGCCCTGTTCACGATGTTCTTTGCCTTCCCGTTCTTCTGGCTGCTCGATACGCGCTCTTCGATGTTGATCTGGCTCGCCATCATTCTCGGTGTCAATCTAGGCCACGACGCCATGTATGGTCCTCAAGCCGCCTTTTTCTCTGAACTGTTCGGAACCCGTGTCCGCTACACGGGCGCGTCACTCAGCTATCAGCTCTCTTCCGTGTTTGCCGGCGGGTTTGCGCCGCTCATTGCGACGGGCTTGCTAACAAAGTTCGGAAGTTCTGGCGTAGCGGCTTATGTTGTTGTCATGGGTCTCATTACCGTCGTGTCTACTGTGCTGGCAGCCGAAACCTTCCGAAGTGACCTCCTGGAAGAACACACACGCTCAAGGCCATGAGGATGGCTCGGCCCATCGTCCTCGTGATTGTTAGTACTCGGCATCCGTTCCGACGAGTCTCGTAGGTGCCAGAATGCGGACTCCCCACTAATCCTTCCAGAAATCCGTTTATGCAACTCCCCATTGCCTATAGAATGTGGGCATGAACTATCGCTATCGCACATCTTCTATTTCATTTGGCGGGCCGCTCACACCGGTAGTCCGGAATATCATCATTGCCTGCGTGGCTGTATACGTTGTTCAGCTGGTGGGTGGCGAACCCATTTCGCGGTATTTCAGCCTGATCCCGGCTCTGGTGGTGCACGAGTTTTATTTCTGGCAGTTTTTCACCTACATGTTCCTGCATGACCGGGGAGGCATCTTCCATTTGCTGTTCAACATGCTTTCGCTATTCATGTTTGGCTGTGAACTGGAACGCTATTGGGGTAGCCGGCGGTTTCTTCAATACTATTGCCTCACAGGAATTGGGGCAGGCCTTTGTGTGTTCTTCATTCCTTCGAATTTCCTGACTTCGACCATCGGCGCCTCGGGTGCCATCTACGGTGTGTTGCTCGCTTATGGCCTCACGTTTCCCGACCGCGTTCTGTACATGTACATGCTGTTTCCTCTGCAGGCAAAGTACTTCGTGATGATCATTGGTGGCATTGCCTTTCTCACCGCGCTCTCCAGTTCCAACAGCGGTATATCCAACGCAGCACATCTCGGCGGGATGGCTTTTGGTTACGTTTACTTAAGGGCCACGAAAGGCCAGAGGGCCCGGACAGGCAGGCGCACCAGCGTGATGGGTTCAATCAAGGACGCCTACTTCAACTGGAAGTTGCGCCGGGCACGCAAGAAATTTGCTGTGTACCTGAACAAGAAAGAAAGCCACCGCGACAAGAACGAAAGCATCCACTAGATTGAGCCATTGACGATTGAATCATTGGATCATTGGTCGTCAATCATTCAATCGTCAATGATTCAATGAATCAATTCCCCATCGAGACCCGCGAACTGACCAAGACCTTCGACAGCCGCACGGCTGTCGATCAAGTTTCGCTTGAGGTTCAGCAGGGCGACGTTTTCGGGTTCCTGGGGCAGAATGGTGCCGGGAAAAGTACCACCATTCGAATGCTGCTCGGATTGGTGAAGCCCTCCTCAGGTCAGATCTCTCTCCTAGGACACAACGTTCCCCAGTGTCGGGAGCAAGCCTTGCGGAAAGTGGGAGCTATCGTCGATGCGCCCGCGTTCTACGACAATCTCACCGGACTCGAAAATCTAAAGCTCTTCTCCAGCTTGACAGGTCATGTTGCACCGCATCGATACCGTCAGGCGCTACGCAGCGTGAATCTGTCTGGGCGCGAGCATGACAGAGTGCGCGTCTACTCGCACGGCATGCGGCAGCGGCTTGGACTGGCTCAAGCCCTATTGCCGGAACCGGAGCTGCTTATTCTCGATGAGCCCACCGACGGGCTGGATCCGCAAGGGATCCGGGAAATCCGGCAACTGCTGGTCGATTTGGCGAGGCAACACGGTTTGACCATTTTTCTTTCGAGCCATTTGCTGCATGAGGTCGAACGTATCTGCAACCGGATCGCAATCATCGACCAGGGACGCTTGCTGTACCAAGGCACCGTGCAGTCCCTGTTGGAGCCCGACCTTCAATTCAAGGTCAGGACCGATCGCATCGACCAAGCCTTTCAGTTTCTGTCTGAGAGCCTCAAGCTGCCCGTTCTCAGGAACGGAAGCGATCACCTCTACCTCAAGATCCCTGAAGCTGACATCGCACAAGTAAACCGCTCCCTGGTGAGCCAAGGCTTCCAGGTTTTTGAGATCTCGCGGCACGCCTCGTCGCTTGAGGACATCTATTTCCGCCTCACCCGATGCTGAACTGCCTGCGTCAGGAAATCTTCAAACTGCTGCGATCCAAATTGCTGTATCTCAGCTTCATGATGCTTGTCACGTTCGTCCTGCTCATGCTGTGGGGGTTTTATACCTATTCGCTCCGCAAGACCGGAGGACAGGTGGAGTTTAAGTACACCTACGAGAATCCCAGCTACTTCAACGGCCTCATCTTCACTCTTTATTCAGCTTATTTTGCCTTTCAGCTCGTCATTCCCATTTCAGTTTCCATTCTGGCAGGAACCCAGATTGCGGGTGAGGCACGCAGTGGCACCCTCCGTTCGCTGCTCACTCGTCCCGTCTCCCGCACCCGATTATTTTTCGCCAAGTATCTGACTTCTGTACTCAGCGTTTTTTCGCTGCTCGTGTTTTTCATTCTGTTCAATCTCTTGGTGGGATTGCTTCTGGTAGGCTGGGGTGACCTGTCACTGTACCCTGGCCCGCTGAATCTGGTGCAGGAGCCCGGAAAATTGACGCAAAGTGAGGCTCTGCTGCGGTTCTGCTATTCGGTATTCACCGGAACCTGGTCGCTTCTCACACTAGCAACACTGGCCTTTCTCATGTCAGTGCTGTTCGAAAATCCGATAGTCGCTTCCTTCACAGCGCTGACTCTCTACGTAATGCTGAACGTGATTGGCCGCGTGGACTTCTTCGTAGACCTGCGGCCTTATCTTTTCACAACTGACATGGAGTTCTGGCGTGAGGTCTTCAAGCCGGAGATTCCTGCAAACGAGTTGTTATACCGAGGTTGCCGCTGTGGCATGTACAGCGTCAGCTTCCTCCTCGCAGGGCTGATTGTGTTTGAGAGGAAAGATGTCCTGAGCTAGGCCTAGTCCGGAGGAAGCCTATGAAACCTACATCAGTCCATTTGGTGCGTGTTGCCTTTCTAATGGTCTACTTGTTGAATGCGATGTTTTTTTCAGCCGATTCAGCTTGGGTTACTCACCTGGAGATCAAACTTCCCTCGCCAGGCACTGCCCTCTCTTATTCGCTAGATGGTGGTTACTTATTGGTCGGCCATTCAGATGGAGACGTTACTGTTTGGAATGCGAAAACGGGAGCAGCAATTCACACGATAGATGCCCATTCCAGCACCGTAAAGACAGTTTCGGTTGTCCCTCGCCGGAACCAAGTGGTGACGATTGGAAGCGACGGCCTCGGCAGGCTGTGGTCCGTTGTCGATTGGACCCGCCAAGGCCAACTTGAAGGTATAGCATTCCTACAGGGCATTTCGAAGGATGGCCAGTGGCTTGTTGCGCAGGACCCTATGACGAATGTCAAGTGGCTCTGGGACATAACTACACTCCAGAAGGTTCATAAGTTGGAGAAATCAGGAGCAAGCAACAATGTGACTCCTGTTTCTACAGATACCGGCATTGCTTACGTGGACGGTGGGCGTCTGTATTTCGTCGATGGAGTCACCAAAGCGGGCGGCGAAATTGTAGCGCCTGGCATTGACCAAGAGAAGACGAAGGTACAAATTGAGGTGCAGAATCAGAACCGCGCTGCGATTTCACTCGGGGAAACGCGTGACGATGACGCACCTATCTACCGGATCTCTACCGCTCCAACGTCAACTGTCGTGGCAGTTAGTCGTCGGTGGATGGAAGGATTCGTTGATATCTGGAGACTTGACACAAAACAAAGAATTGCCCGACTCAAACCCGAAAAGTCTGATTCGCGATATAAAATCTTCAACACGAGCTTTTCCTTCGATGGATCGCTACTGGTCATAGATGGTCAGGAGAGCATTTCAATTTGGGAGGTTACAGGAGCTAAGCAAATGGGCAAGTTCAAAGGCAATGGCCCCGTGGTATTCTCCCCGGCATCCAGCGAGTTCGCGATGATAGAGCAGCAAACCCTGAAAGTTTATTCGCATAAGTAGTCAGGCCCTGTTCAGCCGTCGTCTGCCGGGTTGCTTACACTGGTCGCCATTCGCGATATAAGCTTAACGATGACAGTACGAGAAATTTGCCGGGAGCGTCTCAGGACAAAATGGGGAAAGGTTTAGAAGTCGAGCGTTCCAGAAGCTCGTCCACTTGCTCTGCGGCGTGGTAGGAACTGCGAACGAGTGGGCCGGACTCCACGTGCGGAATCCCCTTTGCCTCGCCAATCCGCTTCAGTTCCTGGAACTCATCAGGGTGGTAGTGCTTCAATAGGGGCAGGTGCTTCACCGATGGGCGCAGATACTGACCGATCGTGAGGATATCGACTCGCGCCGATTGGATGTCATCCATCGCTTGATCAATCTCGCCGATTTCCTCTCCGAGACCGAGCATCAATCCGGCCTTCGCCTTGATGCACGGAGCCGTCTGCTTAACGCGGCTAAGAAGCTTAAGAGAATGCTCATAGGATGACTTGGGCTTTACTTTTGCATAAAGACGCGGAACCGTGTCGAGATTGTGGGCCAGCACGTCCGGGCGAGCTTCAATCACCCTCGCCAGGTTTTCCCACGATGCTTTGAAGTCCGGAATCAATACTTCCACGTTGGTTCCCGGATTCAACTCCCGAATCCTGCGAATTGTTTCAGCGAAGACCTCCGACCCTTCATCCGGCAGATCATCCCGGTCTACAGACGTCACCACCGCGTGTTTTAGCTTCAGAACCTGAACAGCTCTCGCTACCCGCATTGGCTCATCGCGATCATAACCTTCGGGACGCCCTGTGTGCACGGCACAGAAACCGCAGCGCCGGGTGCAGGTGTTGCCAAGGATCATGAACGTGGCGGTCCCCTTGTCCCAGCATTCGCCAATGTTGGGGCAGTTGGCGCTCTCGCAAACCGTGTGCAGGGAGTTCGTGCGCACCAGTTTCTTCAGACTGTGGAAGTTCTCTCCACCTGGGAAACGCACCCGGAGCCACGCAGGATGACGAGAGAATCGGATATCGGCTTGGTCAACGGGCATGAACTACTTGTACCCCTCTCTCGTGAAAACGGCAAACAGCCTTGAAATTATTAGGAAAGGAATTGCGGTTTGCAAGACAAAGTTCCTGCGGAAGGACTTCGCTGAGGACTTTCAGGGGGAAGCCCTCAGCTTGCTGTGCAGAAGGTCGAAACAACTCTTTGCGCTGCGCCTGAGCAACATCTCAATGCTTCACACTCAACCGAAAGCAACAGGGTGACCAAAGAGCTAAGTCATGCCTTTTGTTGACGGGCCGAGTAAGAACGGCTGGGGCGAGCAAATAGATGGAACTTCTGCGGGGCAATTAAAGAAAAATCCTTCCTAATACTCGACTGGCCTACTCCGAGAGGCTGGCGATCCAACCCGTCTGGCAACAAACACACCTGACGTGCCCAAGCGTCACTCGGAAATTCGTTCCAACACGACCGCGTTGGTTTTGGGTCCAAAAAGCCCAACAACCAGAGCCACGCCTACCATCGCCGCTGCCATAAAAAGAAACACAGCGAACACACCCTTCGTCAGCAGCAGTCCAATGATGAGAGTTGAAAACACGGCGCTCAGGCGGCTCCAACTGTAGGTGAATCCCACTCCAGTAGCCCGCGCCCTGGTTGGGAAGAGCTCTGCCTGGTAGGCGTGAAGCACCGCCGAAAACCAGTAGCTGAAGATAGTGAGAAGCGCACCGACCCCGACAATGGCGAGCGGTTCTGAGGCCAAGGGGAACAGCAGGCCGCTGCCAGCCATCAGGAGTGACAGCCAGACGATGAGCCGCTTTCGTTCCAGATGCTCAGCCGTAAGTACCGCGATGAGAGGGCCAATGGGGCTGACCAAGGCGATCAAGAAACCATATTCCAGCGACTGTCCGAGACTCTTGCCCTGCTTCAGCAGAAAAGTTGGGGCCCAGTTGGCAAAGCCATAGAGGCCTACGGTCTGGAGCAGATGGAAAACCATCAACATCAAAGTTCTCCCCCGGTACGCGGGCTGCCACAATTCACGGATGGGCATCCGCTCCGAACGAGTGACCGCCACGGCCTCAGGTTCGCCCAGGGGGCGGCCTGTCTCTCGTACCACCTCACTTTCGATTTCCTGCATGATCGCTTCTGCTTCCGCATGCCGTCCCCTTGCTTCACACCAGCGCGGTGACTCGGGCAATCGGCGGCGAATGTACCAGGCGAATAGACCGCCGACGCCACCAATCACCATGACCCATCGCCATCCGTCCAACAACCAGTGCATAGGAACCAGGAGTTTGGAGAGCAGGGCCACCACAGGGATCGCGGTGAATCCCACCAACTGCGTAATGGCAACATATCGTCCGCGAGCTTTGCTGGGCAGCATCTCCGTCACATACGTATCGATCACCACTAGTTCTGCACCAATGCCGACACCCGCCAAACCGCGCCAAACGATCAACGCCCATGCATTCGGCGCAAACGCCCCGAGCAAGGTACAAACCGAATAGATCAGCAACATCAACACAAACGACGTACGCCGTCCAAAGTAGTCGCTGCCCATCCCAAAGACAATCGTGCCGACAAACATTCCCGAAAATCCGGCGGCAATCATGTGGCTGAACTGCTCCAGCGTCAGCATCTGCGAATGCTGCAGCGCTGCTCCGATGTAGGCCATCATGAAGATGTCGTAGAAATCGAACCAACCGCCGAGGGAAATCAAAGCGATGAAGCGCCGGTGAAATCCGCTGAGAGGAAGCCGCTCAATTCTAGCGGCAATAGAATGCTGAGTACTTGCTGAGGAGGTTGAATCAGCTGTATGGCTTGGAGGGAGCGACACTTATAAAGAGGTACGCGACTGATGATGGCTGAATGGATTCCGGGCGTGATGGGCAAGACTATACTGAAGCAGGTTGGCAAATTCAATGGAGGCCATTTTCGGCGACTCTAAGGACGTTTCTGCCAAACTGCTCATTCCTTGACTGTCACCACTTGGCCAGCACCCACACCCTTGAGCGTGCTCACTTTTCCAGATGGCCAGCCCACTACCAATTCGTCAACCTGACTGGAAGCCCCTAGTCCAAAATGCGCGCGCACATCGCTTGACGAGGCGAAGCTGCCGCCCGCCTTGATTTCCCGGGTCTGGGTTTCTGAACCGCACTTGACGCTGACACGTGCCCCCACGCCGCTCTTGTTGCTCTTCGTCCCCTCAAGTTTCACCCAGAGCCAATTCTGTCCGGCCAAGGGTTGATTGATCAGAAGGACTGGTGTCTCATCCAGGGCAGCCACCGCAATGTCAACGCTACCGTCGTTGTTAAAATCCGCAAACGCAGCCCCACGGAAAGACTTTGCAATCTGCAAGCCTGCGCCCGCTTGCTGGCTCACGTTCCACAACCTCGGCTTGCCGGTGTTGAGATAGAGCTTGTTCGGCTGTCGATAGGCGATCTTCAGTCCGTACCGGTCCACCTGTGGATAGATATGTCCGTTCGCCACGAAAAGATCCTTAAGACCATCATTGTTGAAATCGTAGAAACCGGCGCCCCAGCTCAAATCGCGCATCGAGTCTTCGCCAATGCCCGACGCCACGGTGACGTCGTCAAACAGCCCATTTTTCTGATTCAGTCGCAACGTATTCCAGTCTTCGGAGAAGTTCGTGACGAACAAATCCAACCAGCCATCGTTATTCAGGTCCTCAAGCTCTGCGCCCATGCCAGCCTGCTCCCGGCCATCTTCGCTAAAGGCGACACCGGCACCTGGAGCCACATCCGTGAAGGTTCCATCGCCGTTGTTCCGGTAGAGCAGGTTGGGTGTTGTGTCATTTGCCACGAACAGATCCGCATCTCCATCATTGTCGAAGTCACCCCAAACACATGCCAATCCGTACAAGCCTTGCGGATCGTGGACAGCAGCCGCCACGGAAACGTCGGTAAAGCTACCATCTCCGTTGTTTCGATACAGCGTGTCCCCAGCTCCTTTCAGGCCACGCGGACCACACGCGACGGGAATACCGCGATACGAGCAAAACTTGCCCGACACTGGCAGATGATTCAGGTCGTATTCAAGATAGTTCGTTACGAACAGATCAAGGTCGCCATCACGGTCATAGTCGGCCGTAGCCGCAGAAGCAGACCAACGGGGATCGCCCACTCCGGCTCGCTTAGTCACGTTCGAAAAAGTGCCGTCGCGATTGTTCTGAAAGAGAATGTTTGCCCCGAGGTTGCAAAGGTAAAGGTCGACCCAGCCATCGTTGTTAAAGTCGGCTGCCAGTGCACCCTTCCCCCACTCTGAGTTCCTGACGCCCGCCGCCAGAGTGACATTCGTAAACGTGCCATCGCGATTGTTGCGATAGAGAGCTCCGGGCAACTGGCTTCCCTGCCCTGACCGTGCTGTCTCAAGAGTGCCGCCGCTGACAACGTACAGATCCATCCAGCCATCGCTGTTGTAGTCGAGAACCGCCAAGCCGCCGCCTACCGACTCCAGCAGGAACTTCTTCTCTTTCGGATCACCACTGACCATAACGGTCGTGATTCCTGCTTTTGCTGCCTGGTCCTGGAAAGTCGGGATGAGGGGGGATGACTCCGGAGGGGAGCTAAACAGCATCAACGCCGCGACCCCCAAAATGAGGATCAGACAAAACCCTGTCGCTGCGCTGGTTTTCGAGAGTCTTAAACGAAGCACCGTTTTTTCATGGCCTGTGAAGGCGGGTTACTCGCCCCGGGCATAAATCAAAGGTTTTTTGGTGTGCAGCGGTATTACCAGAGCTGAGGCGTCTTACTCCGTCGACCTTCCGCAAGGACTCACCGCCCTGATCCCGAGACCATGGCACCACCCTTGGGCTTGGAAGCTTGCTTCAATCCTTGAAAGATCTCCATCTCGCGTTGCGATTCAGACTTCCGTCCCTGCCTGAGGTAAATACGCCCAAGGAGATAGTGCGAATCAGGAAACTTCGCGTCATTCTGAACTGACCGTTGCAGAGCGGCTTCGGCCTCGCTTTCCCGTCCCATCTTTTGCAACACCTTGCCGCTTACATAAAAGACTTCAGCCGATTGTGGGTTCATGCGCTGCGCCGAGTCGAGCAATGTGAGACTCTCCTCGTGCCGGTTTTTTTCGATCAGCAACTTCGCGAGATTCAGCCAGGGCCACTCCGTCGTCAATTTCTGCAGGCGCGCCAGCTCAATCGCTCTCCGATAGCACTCTTCGGCCTCGTCTGTTTTCCTTTGGGCTTCCAGAGCCAATGCCAGATTGTCGTACGTTTTCACCGACTCGGGATCTAACTTCAGAGCTGCTCGATACGCTTGTTCAGCTTGGGCAAAACGCTGGGCGCTGTAGTAGTACCGGCCGAGATGGTAGTGCATCAGTCCGTCGCCAGGTGCCAGCCGCGCCGCCTCTTCAAAGAATGGCCGCGCAAGGTCCAGCCGTTCGAGAATCACCCAGTTCATGCCGGCCAGCAGGTACACCCTCGCATCCTGACGGTGCAGTGCAAGGCTCCGCTCCAACTGCTTGAGCGATTCTTGATATTGCTTTTCAGCAAAAAGAATTCGGGCTTGAAGAAACAGAGTCTGGTAATTTTCTCGCCGCCCTGTAACTTCCTCCTGAAGCTGCCTTCGTGCCAGATCGAGTTTTCCTTCGTCGATCAGCCGGCCAATCGCTTCCAATGACACCTGGTCCGCCGCATCTCTCGGCACACCAAGGGCAGGCTGCGACTCTGCCTGCGGAGCCAATGACAGCATTACCATGAAATAAAGAGTGAACATGAATCAAACCTTGACAGCCCGGGCAATAGCGTGGCTGTCAAACAATCCTTCAGATCGAAAGGCAAACTGTCTGAGGTAGTTGGGGTGTCTCGCCGGAGTTTCCCACACCGAGTTCAGCAGTGCCGCTTCTCACATTCTAATAAAAGTTGAAATCCGAAGGTGAGAATCTTGGGTGGGAGGCGATGAAGGCTCGCTCTGCGAGCATCGCGAGATCGCGCCTTGCCTGTTTCGGTTTTGGCGTCCGACTGTGCTATTTTAGGAGCGCCTCGGATTTTCTTCTGTTTTGCCTCGTAGCCCCTCCATCCTAGCTGCATGAAAGCTGAAGACCTCCTGTTAGCCCCTGAACTTCGTGCGGACAAGATTCATGAATTCCTAAGAGCGTACGGCTTCAAGGACACAGTGGCGGTTGATCGGAACCTCCAGCTGATCGCCTCAGAGCCGCCGTCGCGACACATCTTGGCGCGCATGATGAGCAATGTTCTAGAGACAGCCCGGTTGGCCCCCGATCCGGATGCAGCGATCAACTACTTTGAACGACTGATGTCCAGCGTCGGGCACCGTTCCAATTTCCTGCATTTCCTGAGCGAGACGCCTGAGGCCTTGGAAGCGCTACTGCTGATCTGTGGTGCTTCTCCGTTTAATGCCGAGATACTGATCCGCAATCCTGAGTACTTCTCCTGGCTTCTTGACGAACTGGGCCTTCCTTCGACCAGGTCCGCAGAGCACTACCTCCGAGAAGCAGTGCAAGCCATGAGCAAGTTAGATCGAGATACGCATCAACTGCGGGCTCTTGCCCGCTTTAAGCGCCGCGAATTGCTGCGCATCGGAGCGCGCGATCTATTGAATCTCTCCGGTGTGTCTTCGACGATGGAGGAACTCTCCAATCTGGCCGACGCCGTCATTCAATGTGTTTACGAAGTGTGCCTTAGCGGGCTGGTAGCCAGGCACGGGGCCCCACGATATCAAGATGCAAGTGGCACGAGTCGAGACGCAAGCTTCACGATCATGGCAATGGGTAAATTGGGTGGGCAGGAGCTGAATTACAGCTCCGACATTGACCTTATTTATGTCTACAGCGGAGAGCAGGGTCAGACCGAAGTTACCGGGCACTCTCAAAACAGCGTCTCCAACATGGAGTTCTTCGCCAAACTGGCGCAGGCGATAACACGAGAGCTCTCTGCCTTGACAGAGGAAGGGTACTTTTACCGTGTGGACCTGCGTTTACGCCCCGAGGGCAGCGCAGGACCTGTGGCCAGTTCACTTTCAGCCTGCAAGAACTATTACGGATCGTGGGGAGAAACGTTCGAACGCCTCGCCCTTATCAAGGCTCGACCCGTCGGCGGATCACCAGAACTGGGCGAGGAATTTTCCAGGACGTTCAATTCCTTTATTTATCGAAAATTTCTCGACTTTGCAGCCTTGGACGAGATTCAGGAGATCAAGGGTCGCATTGAAGCAAAACTGTCTCCCAGACAGAGTCACGAGCAACACGTCAAACTCGGTGCAGGGGGCATTCGCGAGGTCGAGTTCTTTGTGCAAGCTCTACAGCTGATCTACGGCGGCAGAGAGCCGGAGCTGCAGCAGCGCGGCACGCTTCCTGCACTTACAAAACTTGCGGCCCTGGGGTACCTGCAGCCCGCTGAACACCAAACGCTGGCTGAGGCATACCAGTTTCTCCGCGATCTCGAACATAAACTGCAGATGGTTTATCACTTTCAGACGCACGAGCTTCCGACCGAACCCGAAGAGCTTTATCGCTGCGCGCGCCGGATGGGCTTCAAGGCCAAGACCGAGACGGCTACAGTGGATCGTTTCCTGAGGACGCTCAAGCAGCACCGCGCCTCAGTTCGGCGCAGTTTTCAGGATCTGGTCTCGCGGAAGCGAATCGGTGGTGCCAACGAACAGATGCGAGAGGCGGCGCTGATCTTGAACCGAAATCTCGACGAAGCTGGGGCGCTCGAAGTCCTTTCGCAATCCGGATTCGATGATCCTCGAACGGCCCTCCATCAGGTGAGGCTGCTCCGCGATGCCCAATCGTTTGCCCACTCGCCTTCCAAGATGCGCAACCTGCTGGCCAACCTCCTGCCGCCCCTCCTGGCCACGTTGCGTCTGAGCCCGGATCCAGACACAGGTCTTAGCTACTTTGAACGATTTGCCAGCTCACTCGGCGCCCGCGACTCACTCTATACACTGCTGAACGAATCGCCCACAGCCCTCCATCGCCTACTGCGGGTACTTTCTTCCAGCCAGTTTCTTGCAGATTCTCTTTGCCGCAATCCGCAGTTGTTCGATTTTCTGTTTCGCGACGAGTTCCTCGAAGGCGTGAAAACAATACAAGATTACGTGGAGGATTTTCGAGCAGCGCTAGACGTACCCGGGGACTGGAGAATGCGGACGCAGGCGCTGAAGGAGATTCAGCACCTGGAGTTGTTTCGCATCCAGCTAAGAGACATTCTAGAAGCGAATGACCGCCCTACTGTCGGCGCACAGCTCGCCGCTCTTGCTGAGGCCTGCTTGGTTGCAGCGTGCAAGATTGCCTGCAGCCAGCTTGAAAAGCAGGGAGACCTTGGCCTGACCCATTGGGTGACAGAGCACCTCGTGATCCTGTCACTCGGAAAGCTGGGGGGCGGTGACCTCAGCTATAACTCAGACTTGGATCTGGTGTACTTCTACTCTGTCGACGGTGAACAATATCCTGCCGATGTGCAGCGACGCACATCGCGCGTCGTCGAACGAATTGACGAGATTTTGAGCGTTTCACGCGGAGAGGGCGCGATTTACAAAATCGACACGCGCCTTAGACCCGAAGGCAAGAAAGGTGGGATTGTGACTGCAATCCATCGCTATGAGGAATATCTGAGAAGCCGCGCCGCACCCTGGGAGCGACTGGCTCTGGTCAGGCACCGCTTCGTCTTCGGTAGTCCCGAGAATCGCTCCCGACTGGGACAAATGATCCAGGATTTTGTGTATAGAGAGCAACTCTCCGTGCAGGTACTGGAAGAGATTCGGCATATTCGTCAGCGCATGGAAGTAGAGCTCGGCAGAGAACAAGAGGACCATCGCTTTCACATCAAGGCTGGCCGTGGCGGACTAACCGACATCGAGTTTGTGGTGCAGTTTCTCCAGATACGCCACGGATCGCGGCTCGGTAGCTTGAAAGCGCCAAACACGCTCGCAGCGCTTTCAGGACTCGTTCAGCAGGGGATTCTGGCGGTTCCAGACTACTACACGCTTTATCTAGGCTACGAGTTCCTGAGACTCCTGGAAAACCGCCTGCGCATCGCCTCCTCTGGCGGCACCGCCGCCCTTCCCCGCACCCCTCAACACCTGGCGCGCATCTCACGACTACTGGGCTACTCAAGCGCAAAAAGTCAGGAGGGCGCCCAGAATTTCGAAGCCGCTTATCTCGAGATCACAGGTAGAGTCCGGGATGTCTTCCAACGCATCGTTTCGGAACTTATGCAGTGACGTCGCTTGCGAGGATCAGTGTCATTCCCTCGTGGCCACGCAGTCAGGGCTCTGAGGAACAGACCAGCTTTGTGCAGCTTGGCGCCCCGGAAACAGAACGCCACAGGGGCACCGTTCTCTCAATCCTGAACTTATTCGCGGTGCGACGGGAAAGCACACCCTTGTCGAAGCCCCTCACCCTCTGACTCCCTCTCCCCGTTTTCGGGGCGAGGGAGCACAGAAATATCGATTTGTGAACCTGGCCGCCATCAAGCGGAACTAGATGTCGTAGTACAGCGAGAACTCATAGGGATGCGGACGAAGCCGAATAGCATCGACTTCTTTGCTGCGCTTGTAATCCACCCACGTTTCGATGACATCCTTGGTGAAGACGTCACCCTTCAATAGAAACTCATGGTCCGCCTCTAACGAGTTCAACACGTCTTCGAGGCTGCCCGGAGTGGACTTTACGTGGGCTTTCTCTTCGGCTTCCAGGTCATAAAGATCCTTGTCGATCGGATCCGGGGGCATGATCTTGTTCTGAATGCCATCGAGTCCAGCCATGAGAAGGGCTGCAAATGCCATGTAGCCGTTGCAGGAAGGATCAGGGAAGCGCACCTCGACCCGCTTGGCCTTCTCGCTCCGAGAGTAGGCCGGGATCCGGACCGCCGCGCTTCGGTTGCGCTGCGAGTAGATTAGATTGATCGGAGCTTCGTAGCCTGGGACCAGGCGCCGATAGGAATTGGTTGTCGGCGCACAGAAAGCCAGAAGAGCCGGTGCGTGCTTTAACACGCCCCCAATGTAATAGATCGCTGCCTTACTGAGATCGGCATACCCTCCTGCCTCGTAGAACACATTCTTCCCGCCCTTCCAGACGCTCTGATGAACGTGCATCCCCGATCCATTGTCCTGGAAGAGGGGTTTTGGCATCAGGGTCGCAGTCTTCCCATGCTTCCGGGCGACGTTCTTCACGACATACTTGTAGTTCATCAGATTGTCGGCCATGCGGGTCAGCGTGTCGAAACGCATGTCGATTTCGCACTGTCCGGCAGTTGCCACTTCGTGATGATGCACTTCGACGCGAATCCCAATTTGCTCCATGGTCAGGATCATCTCGCTGCGAATGTCCTGGAGAGTGTCCATTGGCGGAACCGGGAAATAACCTTCCTTGTAACGAATCTTGTAGCCAAGATTGTTGCCTTTTTCCTCCCGCCCCGAATTCCAGAAGCCCTCGTTGGAATCGATGAAATAGTAGCCACGGTTGACTCCCTGGTCGAAACGGATGTCATCGAAGACAAAGAACTCAGGCTCGGGGCCAAAGTAGGCGGTGTCTCCGATTCCAGTCGACTTCAAGTAATTCTCAGCTTTCTGCGCAATGAAGCGCGGATCGCGCGTGTATGGCTGGAGCGTGACGGGATCCTTTACGTTGCAAATGATATTTAACTGCGGATAGGAACTGAATGGGTCAACGCAGGCCGTGCTCGCGTCCGGGATCAACAGCATGTCGCTTTCCTGAATTTGCTGGAACCCGCGAATACTGGATCCGTCAAAGCCTATACCTTCATCGAACATCGATTCGTCCAACTCGTTGGATGCCATCGAAAAGTGCTGCCACAGTCCCGGCATGTCAACAAAACGAAAGTCGATGATCTTGATTCCCTTGTCTTTCACCATTTTGACAAGTTCTTTTGGGTTCATGGTTGCTCCTTATGCATTGTGGTGAAGGGACGACAACTAGATCACTGAAGGAAGCGCCGATGCACACGCAGCGCTGCGTGGAACTTGGGCTAACTCATGCTGCGGTGCATGAGACTTGGAAAGTGGGCTGAATGTTAGGAAAGAAATCTCAATGTTGTCAAGAAGCATGACGTTGCAAGATTGCAAAAGAGTCGCAGTTGAGATTCATCGACCTGACGGTCATTTGCGGTGGTTCAGAAGCTTAACCTGCATTCAACGGCGTCAAGTCTACTGCCAAGCCACCTTTCATCGGCCAGAAGCGAAACCCAACCGAACTGGCTGGGTTCATAAGCTGCTTTTATCGAAGCTATAAAATGAAAAGGCTTGATCTCAGAATCATTTGATATACACTCTGGGCCGCTCTTGCCTGAGATGGTCAACGACCCGGGCAAGAAACAGCATCTTCAGCAGGACAACGGCGTCCACGCGATGAGGAGTTTCTCCTTTTTCAGTGGGCGATTTTTTTTGTCTGAATCCGCTAGAGGCGAGTGGTTGCGAGCCCAGCTCTAGAGGAGTCAACGCTATGTTGGGCTTATCAAATCTCATCCTTAAGGAGTAAATGACAATGAGCGGAAGTGTCTCTCGTTTGCAAGCGATTTCGGCGGTGACGAACTACAAGCCGATTTCGGCGCCATTGAACTTCGCTGAAACACCAGCGAAAGATTTGTTTGGCGTGAACGTCTTCAGCCAGTCTGTAATGCAGGCCACGCTGCCCAAAGCGGTCTACAAGTCACTGAAGAAGACGATCGAAAGCGCCAAGCCCTTGGATGCTTCGGCAGCGGACGTGGTGGCGGCAGCGATGAAGGACTGGGCAATCGAAAAAGGTGCCACTCACTACGCACATATTTTTCACCCGCTGACCGGGTTGACTGCCGAGAAGCACGACAGCTTCATTGAACCCGACGGCCAGGGCGGTGCCATTGCCGAATTCTCAGGCAAACAGCTCATTCAAGGTGAACCCGATGCCTCCAGCTTTCCCTCTGGCGGCATCCGCTCCACGTTCGAGGCTCGTGGCTACACCGCCTGGGACGTGACGAGCCCTGCCTACATCCTGGAGAATCCCAACGGCACTACGTTGTGTATCCCAACGGCTTTCGTCTCCTGGACCGGCGAAGCATTGGACAAGAAAACGCCCTTGTTGCGATCAATGCAAGCTCTGGACAAGCAGGCCCAGCGCATTCTCAAGCTCTTCGGCCATGAAAACCCAGCGCGAGTAACGGCAACTGCCGGTGCAGAGCAGGAGTACTTTCTGATCGACCGCAACTTCTTCTTTGCACGCCCCGATCTGCTGAATGCCGGGCGCACCTTGTTCGGCGCCAAGCCGCCGAAGGGCCAGGAGTTCGAGGACCACTACTTCGGTGCCATTCCCGAACGGGTTCTCGCCTGCATGCTAGAGACCGAACGAGAGCTGTTCAAGCTGGGCATTCCCGTCAAGACCCGGCACAACGAAGTGGCTCCGGCCCAGTATGAAATCGCTCCTGTCTATGAAAACGCCAACATTTCTGCCGACCATCAGCAGCTCATCATGATCACGTTGAAGCGTGTCGCGCAGAAATACGGCATGGAGTGTCTTCTGCACGAGAAGCCTTTTGCCGGCGTCAACGGATCCGGCAAGCATTTGAACTGGTCCCTCGGCAACGCCACTCAAGGCAATCTGCTTGATCCTGGCGACACGCCGCACGACAATGCCCAGTTTTTGGTGTTCTGCGCCGCAGTCATCCGGGCTGTCAACAAGTACGCTGCGCTGCTACGCGCCGTTGTCGCTTCGGCCGCCAACGATCACCGTCTGGGCGCCAATGAAGCACCGCCTGCCATCATCTCCATCTTCCTGGGTGATCAGCTCACTGACGTCTTCGCCCAGATCGAGAAAGGCGGCGCGAAGTCTTCCAAGAAAAAGGGCACTCTCATGATCGGAGTCGACAGCCTGCCGTCTCTGCCGAAAGACGCCGGTGACCGCAACCGAACGAGCCCCTTTGCTTTCACGGGTAACAAGTTCGAATTCCGCGCCGTGGCATCGAACCAGTCGATCGCAGGACCTCTAGTCGCGCTGAACACGATCGTGGCCGAGTCCCTCGACTACTTAGCTACGCAGTTGGAGAAGGCCACCAAGGGCGATACCAAGAAACTGAATGCCGCGGTTCAGAAGGCGTTGCAACAAGTAATCAAAGAGAATGGTGATGTGATCTTCAACGGAAACAACTATTCCGAAGAGTGGCATCAAGAAGCCGCACGCCGTGGGCTTCCCAACCTGAAGACCTCGGTGGAGGCGCTTCCCATTATCGGCAGCAAAGAAGTCGTCGCGCTCATGGAGAAATACAAGGTTCTCTCCAAACGCGAGACCCACAGCCGCATGGACATCTATATCGAGCAATACTGCAAAGCAGTGAACGTGGAAGCGAATCTGATGATTGAGATGGCCAAGACCAAAATCTATCCGGCGGCTTCCCGCTATCAGGGCGAGCTTGCGGCCACCGCCGCAAGTCTCAAGGCGGCTGGGTATCCGTCCAACTCAAGCACACTGGATCAGGTCATCTCTCTTACCAACGGTCTGCAGACAAGCATTGGGGGGCTGGAGAAAGCGATGAATCACAATGGCGCAAAGTCGCCACTGGACGAAGCCAAACACTTTTGCCACGACGTGTTGCCGGCCATGCAGAATGTGAGACATTGCGTTGATGAACTCGAAGCGATTGTGGCTGATGATCTCTGGCCCTTGCCAACCTACCAGGAGATGCTGTTCATCAAGTAGAACCTGTTTCCCGTCGCACCAGGAAGGTGCTTCACAGCCCCGGGTGAAAACCGGGGCTGGAATGCAGGGCCGATGAACGTCATTCCGGCGGAAGCCGGAATCCAGTTTGTTGGTAGATCGTGGACCCCGGCTTTCGCCGGGGTGACGAAAAAATGTCCAAACTTCAGAGGGCCGCCTGAATCTGGCGGCCTTTTCTTTTTTTGACAGTACTTCCTTTGCCTGGTGGCAAACTTCAAACCACGAATTGATCGAGTTCGAGTACACTTTCACAAACCGTCATAGTTCTTCGGAGCTTACGCTGATGCTGCCAGACTTGTCACAGAAGCGAGCCACTGCCGTCGCGTTTCTTCTCGTCGCTCTCATGATGTCCGCGAAGAGCGTGCACGGGCAGCACCTTCCCAACTTTGTGATCATCTTTGCCGACGACATGGGCTATGCCGACATCAGTCCTTACGGCGGCAAGGCCAGGACGCCAAACCTCGCTCGAATGGCAAAAGAAGGCGTTCGTTTTACCGACTTCTATGTGGCTCAACCCGTCTGCTCTGCATCGCGGGCCGCGTTGTTGACCGGTTGCTACCCAAATCGGATTGGCATTCTTGGCGCGTTGAATCCCTATTCCAAAGAAGGGATTCATTCCAACGAACTAACGCTGGCCGAGGTGCTCAAGACGCGAGGTTACGCCACAGCGATTTACGGCAAGTGGCATCTCGGCTACCAGCCTCAGTTCCTGCCGACTCGCCATGGATTTGACGACTACTTTGGCCTCCCCTACTCCAACGACATGTGGCCCAAGCATCCGGCTCCCACCAGGCCGTATCCGCCGTTACCACTCATCGAAGGCGAGCGCACGATTGAGACCGACCCAGATCAACAGCCAACTCACGACGTGGTACACGCAACGGGCCGTCAAGTTCATTGAAAAAAATCGGAATCAACCTTTCTTCCTCTACGTTCCCCACAATATGCCGCATGTGCCGCTGTTCGTTTCAAGCAACATCAGGGCAAATCAAAACGCGGTTTGTACGGAGACGTGATTCAAGAACTCGACTGGTCGGTAGGCGAAATCCTGAAGAGCTTGAAGAAGAATGGCCTCGACGAACGCACGCTGGTGATTTTCACTTCCGACAATGGCCCGTGGCTCTTGTATGGCGACCACGCGGGCTCGGCGGGTCCGTTCCGGGAGGGTAAGGCAACCACCTTTGAAGGAGGCGTTCGTGTTCCCTGCATCATGCGTTGGCCAACTCAGATCCCACGAGATCGGACCGTCCGGGAATTGGCGGCGACCATCGACATCTTGCCCACTCTCGCGACTCTGGCCGGAGCCAAACTTCCGGCCGACCGCATCATCGACGGCAGAGACATTTGGCCCCTGATCAAGATGCAAGCGGGCGCCAAGACCCCACACGAAGCCTATTTCTACTACTGGGGCCAGCACCTCCAGGCTGTCCGCAGCGGCCCTTGGAAGTTACATTTTCCTCACAGCTACACCAAGCCGTCGCCAGCCGGAGGCGCCGCGAAGCCAGGCGTATACGCAACGAAAGAAATCGGGCTTGAGCTGTTCAATCTGGAAGAGGACATCGGAGAAGCCAAGAATGTTGCGGCCCAGCATCCGGAAGTCGTGAAGCGGCTGCAAGCACTGGCGGAAGCAGCACGGGAAGATCTGGGTGATTCGGGCATGAAGCGCGAGGGCAAGAACGTTCGTCCGGCGGGAAAGCTTTTCGAGTAGAAAGCGGTGAAAGGTTACAGGTGACAGGAAACAGGAGTTATGTGCTGCGATTTGCTTTCACCTCTCACCTGTAACCTGTCCCCTAATCACCGTAGGGTACTTGATCCCAAGCTGTTCCAGATAAGTCTTGTACTTCTTCGGATTGAAATAGAGTTTTTCGATTTCCGGACGGAAGCGAGCCATTTTTTCCTGATTCAGATCGATGGGTGCATTCACCCCTTCAGGAATCAACGATTGCCACTTGGTTTCCTTGGTCTGCTCGCCGAAGTAGTCCCAGGCCGCTTTCACGAGCTCTGGTTTCATCAGAAGATCGATCGCGGTCATCGCGTGCGCCTTGGCTCCGGCCGTGGCGCCCTTGTGCGCAATGGGAGTGGCCATCGCCACTCCACTCGACCAGTGGTGGCCTACCAGGTTTGGAATGTTCGACGGGTAACGCAACACCACTGTCGGCAAGTTCCATGACACTTCCGCAATGTCGTCAGAGCCGGCGCTGCTGTCTTCCTTCGATAGTTCGAACTTGGCAAGTTCAGTCTTCAGGCCCTCTACCTTGTTTCCAATCTCCTTCTGCATCGCCTTTGCAAGCGTCAGGTCATCTTCTGACCACACGGGCACCCCCACTTTCTGAATGTTGGAGTACAAGGCCTCTGCCACAGCCTTGTTGTAGTGCCCCGGCCAAGTGGCGGCGAGAACCCGCTCAGTCATAGTAGTGTCCGTCATCTCGGCAGCAGCACGTGCAATCTTGGTGCCGAGTGCATGCAGATCCTTGATGCGCTGAAAATCGAGTTCGCGGAAGAAATACCAAACCGTAGGCCTCTGGCGGCACGACGTTGGGCTGATCACCGCCGTGCACGATGACATAGTGCGAGCGATGCTGCAGCCGAAGGTGCTCACGCCGGAAATTCCATGCCACGTTCATCAGTTCGACGGCATCCAGCGCACTGCGCCCCATCCACGGAGATCCTGCGCCATGCGCGCTTCTTCCGTGAAAGCTATACTGTGTGGAAACCAGGCCAGTGTTGACTGGGCCGTAGGTGACGCCAAAGTCGTTACCAACGTGGGTGCTGAGCATCACAGCGACATCTTTGAACAAACCTGCTCGCACCATGTAGTTTCGACTGGCGAGCAATTCCTCGGCAACTCCCGGATACAACCGCAGCGTGCCCGCCAGCTTGTATTTCTGCATGAGCTGCTTCACGGCAATCGCGGCAGTCACATTCACCGCCTGGCCAGCATTGTGCCCTTCACCGTGCCCCGGGCCACCTTTAATCAATGGATCGTGATAGGCCACACCAGGTTTCTGCGAAGTCTCCGGCAAGCCATCGATGTCGGCCATGAACCCGATAACCGGTTTCCCACTTCCCCATGAAGCCACCCAGGCCGTAGGCATGCCCGCAACGCCGCGCTGAATCTGGAATCCCTCTTTCTCAAGAATTTCTGTGATGAACTTCGAAGTTTGCGTCTCCTGAAATCCCAGCTCCGCAAAGCTGAAAATCGAATCCACCATGACTTGAGTGAAGTCTTTGCGGGAATCAATACCGCTGACAGCCTCGGTTTTCAGGACATCCAACGTTGGAACCTGAGCTGAGGCCGCTGGCAGGCCAAGCCAACAGGCCAGCACAAACAAAACTGCACGGCTATTCATTTCTTCTACCTCACTAAAGTGGATCTTTTGGGAGGGACAATCTCTATTGCAATCCCGCGTCATTCCGGCGAAAGCCGGAATCCAGCTCTCCCCGAAGATAAATCTGCATACCCGGGCTCGCGCGAATGACGCACAGAAAGGCAGGCAGCCCAGTCAGACAAGCATCCCAAAGACTCTGCTTCGTTGCTAGCCCCCCAGGCTAATCATCTCAATTTTCTTGTGATCCTTGCTTTGGTAACCCTGGATGGAATGCAGCGCTTCGAGCCGCTCATCAGAATAGCGATCCTTGCGTTTCTGCCAGACGGCGCTGATGAACTGTTTCAGGTCCTCGTCCGTTGCCTCACTCCGCAGCAGGGACTTCAAGTCGTGCCCAGTTTCGGAGAAGAGGCAAGTGACCAGCTTTCCGTCGGCTGTGAGCCGGGCGCGAGTGCAGCTTGAGCAGAATGGCTCTGTGACCGAGGCAATGACTCCGATGTCACCCTGGCCGTCAACGAACTCGTAATCTACCGACGGCGCCGTACCCTGCTCTCTCCCAACTTCGCGCAACGGATATCGTTTATCGATGGTCGAGAGAATCTCCTTCTTACTGACCATCCGTTCCGACTTCCAGCTATTCGAGTTTCCTACATCCATGAACTCGATGAATCGCAGCGCGAATCCATGCTCACGCGAGAACTCAACCAGCTCCAGAATGTCACCGTCATTCACACCACGCTCGATGACTGCGTTGATCTTGATGGGGTGAAGTCCGGATCGCTTGGCCGAGAAAATCCCTTCCAACACCTTTTCCAGGTCGCCACGTTTGGTGATCTGGCGGAAGCGTTCTGCATTCAGTGTGTCGAGACTGACGTTGATTCGTTTCAGCCCTGCAGCAGCCAGTCCGCCGGCGCTTTGTCCAAGGAACACGCCATTCGTGGTGAGGCTCAGATCCTTCAGACCGGGCAGTTGGGAAAGCTGGCTGACCAGCACTTCGAGATTAGTGCGAGCCAGCGGCTCGCCACCTGTCAGGCGAATTTCTTCGACGCCCAGATCGACAAACAGGCGGGCCAAACGGGTGATCTCTTCGAAGGTCAGGATTTCCTTCTTGTCGATCCACACGTATTCGTCAAACGGCATGCAGTAAGTGCAGCGAAGGTTACACCGGTCAGTAACAGAAATGCGAAGGTCCTTGGCGGGACGATGGAAGGAATCCAGCAGGATTGCCGATTGCCGATTGTCGACTGGCGATTGCATCAGCCTAGAAACCTGTGGGACAAGCCACCTCTGAGACGCGGAGGCCTTCCCTATTCTCTCGTGTCTCTGCGGTGGCTTGTCAGACAAAAAAGGCCAACTCTCAGCGAATGGGAGTTGGCCTTGGAATGATCACTCAGTGTTGTGTCATGCCTGGAAGGATTCGCCGCAGCCGCACGTGCTCTTGACGTTCGGGTTGTTGAACTTGAAGCCGGATCCAGTCAAGGCTTCCACCCAGTCAATCTCTGTTCCATCCAAATACATGGAACTTCCACGGTCGACGAATACCTTGAAGCCACCCATCTCCAAAACTTCATCGCCGCTGTTTTCCTGTTTCTCGAATCCCATGTGATATTGGAAGCCTGAGCAGCCGCCTCCCACCACCTGCACTCGAAGGCCGGCAAACGGCTCCGGCTGGGAATCAAGAATCTCTTTCACCTTGCCTTGTGCCTTGTCAGTTAGTATCAGCATTCGATTTCACTCCTTGTTATGAACCTCACTTCTGAATGATTCCCTGAAAATTGTAACCGCCCTGCCTCGAAAAATCAAACCCCGTTCTTACCGTCCCTATTGATGTCTGCTATTTGCCCCCGTCCAACACACCATTCCAAGGAGAGATCACAACCGATACGTCACCATAGCACTTGGATTGGCACGCCAAGCGAATGTGCGAATGAGATCCAACTTCCACTTCCCGCGGCACATAGCCGAAATGATGCAATCGCTTCTTCTCGAAATCTGTCACGCCGACAGGTTCTCGTGGCCACCGAGGACTCCAATCCAGCAATAGCCACAGGCACCGCTGCGGCATTCGCCGGGACAGGTCCTGCAATGCGACGATGATCCTGGCTTCGGAAGTCGCGTTTGTCACAGTTTGATGCCATGGACAAGTCCTGACCTTCCAGCGCCTGGAAGGATCCCTCCTGCTGGCTCTCATCAAACGTGATCTTATGCCTTTTCGCGCCAAAGAGCGCCCGCCATCCGGCTGGCCTCCCCTGGCGCAACTTGATCAATTGTTCAGGCGAATGGTGATTCTTAATCTCGTAGGACCTTACGGCGGCCTCGGCGAACGCCGCAATGCCGATCTGTTGGAAGATCATGACGCCTACGGCGGTAATACCCAAAACAAAACGCAACTCGATGCTCTTGTCCTGCGCAACCTTGTCGGCAATGCCGCGAATCTGTTCTTCCAAACCCGCCCCCGTCGAACGAGTCATGGATTCGGCGTGATGAAGAATTGCATTCTTCACTCCACCCCAGAAGCGCGATCCCAGGAAGTACTCAATTGAAGCATCCACCTGTTCCTCGAGCCGGAAGTTGCCGTCCAACTGTAGACGTTTGGCGGTCTGGGCGACATCGCGTTGATTCCTGCAGTTCGCATGCAAGCCTGAGTGGCCAGAACGAGAACCAAATCTTTGTCGCAATCTGGTCCACAGGGTGAATCGACGACATCAACCGGCCCATGACTTCTGCCCACTGCTTTTCATCCTGCTTTGTCAGAAAACTATGAAAAACGTTTTGTTCCACTGCAATCATTGCAACTCCCTCTTTGGAAATGCGGTGCCACCGTGCGGCACCTCAGACCTCGTGGGACCCCACCTCAGGAACCCACTCCAAACAAAAATGGGCCGCCTCAATCGACGACCCAAAGAGTCATTACTCAGTCGGTGAAATCATAGATTACTTTACCGGCTGCCCAATCTGCACAAGGTCAGGCTGTTTCTTCTTTAACACCATTTCTTCATAGATCGCGCGGACTTCAGCGGCCTCACGCAACGCCTTTTTCCGCAGGCGTTCCTCTTCGGCAGCCGTCAAGGGTTCCTCTCCGCGTGCGCGCACGCGTGCTGCGTCGGCCGGATCGATCTTAAGGGAATGTTCGTAGCTCTCCAGGTTCACATTCTTGCCCTTGGCAAAAACTTCATGCTTTCCGTGCTTCTTGTACCATTCCGCCACGGTGGCGTTCTTATACATGTTCTCGATGATCTGCCGCCAGCCCACACCTGTGTTGTACGCGCAGAATGAAATCTCACCTTCTTGTGTGGCGTAGGGGATGATGCACATTTCGGTGCGACGGAAATCGTAGTTGAACAGATCCTGGAACCACATGCCCGCGATGAACAGGAAGTTCCACGGATCCTCGCGTCTCTTCTGGATGTCCTCCATCGTCCGATCTGGTGTCGACTTCCCGTAGTTCTTTCCGCTGACACCCCAAGTCTTGTCGAACTTCCTCAGAATATCCAGCAAGGTCAGCTTGCTGGGCGCATTGAACGGCTGGAAGTTTTTCAGCAGTGCCAACCCCATCATGGCCCCGGAAAAGCTGCGATTGCGCGCAGCGTCCGTCACTTTTTGCAGATCCTTTACCAACCCCGGCACGTTGATGAATTGGGGAACCGGGGCCATTTCCTTGGTTTCCTTGTGAATCATGATGGCCGTTCCTACGCCACAATTGGGGTGGCAACCGCAACTGAACGATCCCCAATCCTTTTCCGGTCCGTGGACGAGATCGGCGAAGTCCGCAAAGGCTCCCATCAGCGAAATCGGGAACCAATCGCGTGTCGGCTCGGTGATGCCCGCTTGCGCCTTCACGTCGCTGGCCATGTGCGACAAGGTGTAACGCTGGCGATGACGCCGCTCGGCAGAGATCTCTTCATCGCGTCCGGTGAAGGAGACGGGCTGAAAAGAAATGAAGGCAATCTTCTTCGGATTCTCCTGGGCAAACTTAACAATAGGACCCACCTGATCGTTGTTCACGCCGTTAACCAATGTTGTCACGAGCACGATCTCGATTCCGGCTTCGTGCATGTTGTTTATGGCCCGCAGCTTCACATCGAACAGGTTTCCAATCTGGCGGTGACTGTTCGCGTCGTTCCCGATACCGTCGAATTGCAGATAGGCATAGCGCAGTCCTGCCTCGGCAGCCTGTTTCGCGAATTCCTTGCTCTTTGCGAACTCAATGCCGTTTGTGGCCGCTTGCACGCTGTTGTAGCCCAACTCGCGGGCGTAACGGACAGCTTTCAAGAAATAGGGTGACATCGTTGGCTCGCCGCCCGAAAACTGAATCGACATCTGACGGCGTGGTTTGATCTCCAGGGCATTACGCATAATTTCCTGGATATCGTCCCAGCTCAGTTCGTGTACATAGCCCACCTGGTTGGCGTCCATGAAACAGGGGTCGCACATCATGTTGCAGCGGTTGGTGAGGTCAACGGTTAACACCGAGCCGCGACCGTACTTCACTGTGCTGCTACCGTGACGGTGAAGCCGTTCGTCGTTGTGGGCACGAATGTCTCGACCAGGAAAGTTCCCTTCGATCCATTCCAAAAACTTCACGTCCTTGGCCATCATATCTTCGAACTTGCCGTGCTTCGGGCACTCTTTGGTCATCCAGACTTCGCCATCGCGCTCGATGATCTGGGCCTTGATCTCTCCCACCTTGTCAGTCATCAGCGTTCGGTAGTCTTCCTCGCCATTGATGATCTTCTCCCGGGCATCGCGAACACAAGTAGGGCACAACGAGTCCGTTGTGCGCGGAAATCCGAGCGTCGGCTTTGATTTCTCCCAGGATTTCAACAGAGGCTTGTCCGACCACTTCGGCGTGAAGGATGGATTTGGACGGTACTTGTTGAAGAATTGGATCGAATCGAAGGCAGCACCCGCTGTCTTACAAATGGCGCTGTCAACATACTTCATCAAGCGGTGGCCTTTCTTTCTTGGCATGGGTTAAAGTTCTCCTCTATGTTTCATCATTCCGGATCATAGCCGGTATCTAAATTGGAGGGCGTGGTCTGCCGAGGGGTCGCTACCTACTCACATGACTTCGCAACTTCAACTAATTTCATGGGATGTGCGATAAAAATCAAAATCCAGAAACTCGATCTTTATGAGGGCGACTCATTCCAGTTCCGACCATCGAAACTTTATACAGTCTCGCAGCGCATCTATTTCAAAGTCATTAAAATCAATAATTTATGGTCTGTTTTGGCTCGGACCCCACCTGAAGCCACTACCGGTTCAATGCTCGCGTAATCTAATCAACATTTTCCATCAACCAAACAAGAATTCAGTGAGCTGCCCCAAATAGGGGTTGAATGGCTCAGGTTTTGACCCGCAAGTAGCGCTGGATCTAAGAGAAAGCTGCCATTTTGTCTCGTCGACGCTGGAAGCCCCATGTCAGAATGCTGCTGAGTTGCCATGCCTGACTATTTGCCCTTATTCCCGCTCAATGTAGTGCTGTTCCCGGAAATGTTGTTGCCTTTACACATTTTCGAAGAACGCTACAAAGAAATGATCTCAGGGTGCTTAAGAAGCAACTCACCCTTTGGCATTCTCTACTCCCACGAGGACCGGGTCGAAACGATCGGCTGTACCGCCGAGATCAGCCAAGTGGTGAAGCGCTACCCAGACGGCCGAATGGACCTCGTAGCGGCAGGACGCGAGCGATTCCAGGTGATCTTTTTCGATTCCGAGAAAGCCTACTTGCGCGGCAGTGTCGAGTTGCTGTCCGATTCGGAGGGTAACCAAGAGCCCACGGAAAGCTTGGCTCGCCAAACGCTGGAGGTCTACGCCCAAGTGTCCATGTTGATGGGACAGCACGATGCTCAGGAGTTCAACTCTCAAACATCTTTTCGAGGACTAGCGTTTAGGCTGGCCTCGTCTCTCCCGCTTGAGAATGGAATTCGACAACGCATTCTGGAAGCTCGATCGGAAGACCGACGCCTTGAAGAGCTTGCAGGACACCTTGCTGCACTGATTCCTCTGCTCACTGAAAGACAAAATGCAGCCAAGCGGGCTGGCTCAAACGGACGCCTTCATTGACGATTGCAGCAATAGGCAATGCCTGCCGTCATAAAGATGCAATCGACGGGGGTTAGATTGGAGTTCTACTTGGAGAGGGTTTGAAGGTATAGACTGGAATCTCAGCAGGACATTTGATTCTGAGGGGTACAACAACCTTGCCCAAGCCTCGACTGATGTACATCTGAGTGCGTCCGGAACTGACAAATCCTTCCAGAAACTCTTGCGTTGGTTGAGTGAGATTGTTGAGTGATTTGAGGCCCGGTAGCTTCACCTGTCCGCCGTGGGTGTGGCCGGCGGCCACGAAATCGACCTGGTGTTCAGTAGCCTTGGCAATGATCTCGGGATTGTGTGCTAGAAGGATTTTGGGAGCGGTTGCAGGGAGTCCCTCGAAAGCTCTTGCGAGGTCACTCTGGCCATAACTGTATTCGTCAACACCCGACAGCCACAAACTCTGACCACGTCTGTTGACCCGTGCCGAAGCATTTCTCAGAACCTGGATCCCAACTCTCTCCAGCGCCTTAGTGACAGCGTCAGCATCTACTCGGATGTCATGATTCCCCAAGACTCCAAAAACGCCATACTTCGCCCTAAGATCTTTTAAGGCATCCGCCACCGGAGCAATGTATTTCTTTGACCAAGTGACATAATCTCCCGTCAAAAACACCAAATCTGGGCGCTGTCGATTAGCCAACGCAACCATTCGGTATACGGCGTTGAACGAAACGTATTTGCTATGGTGGATGTCCGTCAAGTGAGCCACACGGAACCCATCAAACGCCGGCGGGAGATTCCGTAGCGTAACCGTATGTCGAGTCACTTCAATCTCACGGTTCGTAAGAAAACGCGGGGTCTGAAAATCGGTAGAAAACAGCGGAAAGCCGAATGAACTGGCAGTCTTGAGAAACGTTCTTCGGCTTACGGTGTCCAATGTTTGCAAAAAAGAGGTCCTCCGAAAATTCAGATTCGCAAAGCCAGCGGGAGTCTAGCACTTTTCGTAACAATTACCTAGGACGTTTACACCCATTTTGGCCGCTCGTTTCTTCCAACATTCAGAATATAACAAATTTATAATCAACAAGTTGAATGGCCTTCAAGTCGTCGAACCTCGCTATCCTGAGGACAGGGAAGCTACTTGTCCGGCCTTTTGTACTTGATCATCAGGTCCCTCAGTCGATCATGAGGAATCGCATAGGCCGTGTTGCCGTTGACCCCACTCATCGTCTTTGCGGCAACCAAGGAGTTTAGGATTGCTTCTTCGGTAGCACTAACCGTGGCGCGAAATAGTGGATTGATTCGCTCATTCGGAAGCATCTCCAATTGCACGGTTCCCCCGGTCTTGCTCACCTCGGCGTTTGCGGTAGAGAACGCGACGAACAAGTCCCCTGACGAATTCTCTCCCCTTCCCCCGACAATTCCGATGCCGAGCGAAACACGCCTGACAAGCCGCTTCAATTGATGGGGCAGCAAGGGCGCGTCGGTTGCTACCACGACAATAATCGAGCCTTGCCCATCCCGCTGGTCTCCCGGCACCGGTACAAGATCAGTGATTTCTTTGCCGACTGGGACCCCGGCGATGCGCAACAGGTCCCTGGCCCCATAGTTGGCCTGCACCAGCACGCCTACGGTGTAGCCGCCATCGTTCGAATCCAACACTCGGGAGGATGTTCCGATGCCCGCCTTGAAGCCGTGCGAACGCATCCCGGTACCACCACCCACGTTGCCTTCGGCGACGGGCCCCGAGGTGGCCGATTCCAAGGCCTGGAACACATGCTCCTTCTTGACGTGAAAGCCATTGATGTCGTTCAAGAACCCGTCGTAGGTCTCTGCCACCAGCGGCAGACTTGCATCTCCGGTATAGCCTTCGCCGAGACCGCGTTTGATGTTCCATTCAATGACCGCGTCTCGCACGACGCCTACGCTGTGTGTGTTTGTAATTAGAACCGGTGTCCCCAGGCAGCCGGACTCTTCAAGCCAGGCTGTTCCGGTCATCTCCCCGTTACCGTTCAGGCTGTACCAGGCTCCGAACACTCGGCCGCGAAACTCTTTGCCTTGGGGCAACACTGCAGTAACCCCGGTTCTGACGGGTCCCTTACCGACAACGAGCTTTCCTTCACCCACGATCAAGGTTGTATGCCCAACGGCTACGCCCTTCACATCGGTGATGGCGTTCAGAGAGCCCGGATTCCCTTCGAAGGGAATTCCCAAGTCTCTTGCGCGAGTCCTGGTTTGGGCCAGACCACTCGACACGGTAGTTTGAAGAATCAGCGCTACGAGAAGAGCAATCCTGACCATGATGATTCTCCTGCGGGAGTTGATGGATGGAAACTCTCTAGGCATCGACGACCGAGTCGGACGTCGATGCTGGTTCCGACAACCGGCGAAGAGGATTCCTGCCGTCCGGATATCAAGGTACGGTTCTGAAATACAGTGTGAATCCCACAAGCCAGCTCTCATTGTCTTTCCGTCAGTCCTTGATAAATCGCTTGTGCCCGTGCGATCAGGGACAGCGCCTCTTTCTTATTATCAGCGGTGGGAAAATGGGCTTCCGATTCGGCCCAGCGTTGTAGGTAAGTGAGTTGGTCTAGAAACAGGCGCGCTGATTCGGCTGCCAGTGCCGGCCGGCCGGGCATGCTTATATAGATGGGCGACGTATGAGCAAAGACGGGCATCTTCCACCAAGTTCGCCCATACTCCAACATCTTGGGGCCATGGGCGCGGGCCGCGATCCAACCTCCACGTTCCACTTCAATTTTTTCCTCTAGGACGGCGGTGTAGTTCTTTCCGGAGGGCTTAACTTTCCGAATTGTCTCTCCGTTGTGGATGATCTCCAGTACCTCGTAGGGCTCAAGAGACACAGCGCGTGCCTTCACCGTGAGCTGGGCTTTGCCGGGCTGAACGCTCAAGGTATCGCCAGCTTCCTTCCCATCCACCGAAAACTCAATCAGCGGGTAGTTGCTGATGAAGGTTCGACCTTTGCGGATGCCTTCAACCCAGGAGTCATACGACAGACGACCCTCTGTCTTGACATATGCGCGAGCGCTGCCCATTGGAGGATTCAACCCCATTTTGTCGGAACCAGAGGAGGCTGCAACCCTAAAGCCGCAGTTCAGGTAGTGATAGTAAACTTCGATCGGTGGCTTGGAATACACCAACGGACCATGCATTTTGTAGATCCCGACAAGTTCCGGATGATGCTCGAAGGGATTTCCCGTCGTCAGTATGTCCAGCGAGTCAATTTGCCCCAAGGCCATGTCCAGCGGGGCTTCCAGCGACGGGTAGGGCCAGTGCGCCCATGTGACCACGGCGCCTTGCGCATGTGCATCGCCCGTTGCATGAAACATCAAAGGCCAGTCATAGCCGCCCACTCCCGACTCTCTCAGGCCGCCTGTCGAGACTGGCCAGACAATCGACTTCAGATTTTGAAAGATCAGGTGCGCCAATAGTCCATGCCGGAACTCTTCCCCGACTTTGACGAAATACTCGGAATCTGAAACCGGCGAGAGCTTTCCGGTAAAGTGTTCCACATTCAAAAAAGTGCCCTCCCCTGGCCGTGGGGGATTCGTCAAGCCGTTCTTGTAAAGTAAAAGGCTGCAAACCCGCAGGCCTTCACACTCCATTTCATAGCGTACTCCTTGCGGGTCTGGGAAATGCATGTGGGTATCGCCCGGATACCAGCCCTTTGCTTCAAAGTCAGTAAACTTTTTTAACGGTAGCGTGACTGTCTGCTCTTTGCTCTGGGTGACACGGACCGGGGCATGAATGATCTCGTGTTCGAATCCTTTTGTTGCATGGAATGTATAGTCTCCGGGAGGAAGGTCAATTTCTGCACCGTCGTAGACCAGGGCGTGCAGCTCGAAAGGACTTTTCTCGCCGTCGCCAAGGATCAGGTTGCCAGCAGCACGGTTTGTCTGGCTGGGCATAGGTAGATGACCCAGAGGTGCAAAATACTCGCCTGCTGCATTCGTGACGCGAAGACGCACCCCCGTCGGCTTACCTCTTCTCTGTGCGGATCAAAATCTTAACCCGCGCATTGCCTGGAAAGGGTTGACGGCTGGCGTGGTCAGCATAAACCAACAAGGATGCAAAAACAGACAACAGCGCGAGACGCTTCGCCACCCATGTTCTCTTCATGTTCTCTCCTTAAGACAATCTGCGAGGAGGTTTGCTAGCCCGTTGATCTTGCACTCGCTGACAACAAGAAATGACTCCGCAAGTAATGCATGAACATGTCAAAAGTATTGTGAATTGTGAAATACTTCTTTCGCGCGGCTCTGCCCCATGTCACATGGATGGAGCCCGATTCAATTCACCAGGTTGCGCCACAGTTGGTTTCGTTCGCAAACGGCGCGATCAGAAAAATCTCATGGTTCGCACGCAAGATCAGGATGCTCGCATGCGCTGGCACCGACACTTCGCTTTGCTACTGCTCGCGGGCACCGGTTCCTCACTGCTCTTGGCATTTCCCTGGCTCATGAGAAACCTGCCCGTCCTGGGCACCGGAATCGCACTGTTCTTTTCTCAGCTCTGCCACCAGGACCCAACCCGGTCTTTTGTTTTGGCCGGGACCACGTTGCCAGTGTGCGCCCGTTGCCTGGCATTCTATCTCGGTGGATTCGCCGGAATCGCAAGCTATCCAGTGCTCGGCTTCCGTTGGCATCAAGGCCAAAACCTCAAGCGGCCTCTGATTGTCTCTTTGTGCCTCATCGTCCTCGATGTTGGACTCGATTTGGCTGGGATCCGGGAGAATACATTCTTCTCTCGTTCAATCACTGGAGCTGTGTTTCGGAGGAGTTTGCGGCTTGCTCGTGTCTTTTGCCTTGCAACAGTCAAGCGAGTTTCACTCCTCGTCGGAGCGTTGGACCTCATCTCATACCAGCATTCACTCATCGAAGTAACTTCCCATACCTTTCGCGATTCAACACGACCCGCCTCCCATCGGTTCCGGCGTTTGATGAAACCAAATCTCAGAGATGCTCTCAGCCAAGTCTTGCGCTGGCTTCCGGGGGGTGTTACTTTCTGGACATGGAACCAGACGGGCGCTTTGAAAGCCTCAAAGGCCGGGACAATCGGGCTCTGACGTTGCTCCTGTTTGAAAGATCAACGCGTTTCACTCGGTGCCGCGTCTCCGCCAGAAGCTGGCAAAGATCGTGTTCGCTGACTTTGAAGCGCACGTCCCCCATGCGCTGGAACGAGACGTTTCTTACCTTGTTTCAGGACTGAACGAGGTTCTGGGCATGGTGCTTGACCCTCATGTCAGTATCCGGATCTGCCACGCGAGGTCGGCGAGTATCTTAAGGCATTGTGACTCCAACGGGCTGGCGATCCATCACTTCCTTTCAAGATTGGCAAAACCCTGGGACGATATCCGACCAAAGTATCAGGAATCGAGCCGTGTCCAGTTGGCTCGAGAGCTGTGCCAGCACTTCCCCGGCTTGCCCTATGAGACGGCCGATCACCATTCCGGTTACCTGCTCTCGCGAGGACTGGCGCGCCTCTTGCCCACCTTTTCGTTTCACGATGAAACTGAGGCTCGGTCTGTCGTTGTGATGCGAGCCCAACCCGACCTCCCCTGGAACCTCTGTGTTGAACCTTTCGATGCACTGTCCACACTGCAGACTCATTTTCCAGGACTCGACTTGAAGCGAGACTGCAGGGAGCTGAGGCTATGGTTTGTTGGTGTTCGCCTTGTTTCGCAGTTCTCGCCAAAAACCGCGTCGGTTCTAAAGAGCGCGCTCGACCAACTCGGCCACGTTTCGACCAGCCTGGTGCAAAACCGCCGCCGGACTTTTCACCTCGCGTTTTATTCAGAAGCAGACGCAAACCTGTTCAAGTTCAACCTGCATCACTACGCCACCATGGCGGGCGTTTTCTACGAGCTCTTTTCCTCGCATCTTGCCGAGTTTCGCTCAGGCTATCCGGGACTCAGTGGATTCGTGGAAGAGGAAATGCGCCACGAAATTGGCCGGTAAGCCTCCGCGGCAGCCTACCTCCGTTCAACTTCAGTTCAGAGTCGAATCCCTCCGTTTGTGTTAAGATCCAACCCGATATCCTGCGACTCTGGACCAGGAACTGATACTTAATTGGGAGGGGTTTCGCTTTGAAGATGACGCAAGGAAAGTTGAAACGACTGAATGCTGTGGCCGACAAAAACGGAGTAATTTCGGCAGCGGCCATGGACCAGCGTGGCTCGCTTCAGAAGTCAATCGCCAAAGAAAAAGGCGTTGACCCTAAAGCTGTAACGCCGGCCATGATGTCTGAATTCAAGGTGGCGGTTTCGCGGATCTTGACTCCGCATGCAAGCGCAATTCTGCTGGACCCGGAGTTCGGGCTGGAGGCCGTGAAGGCCAGGGCTTCTCACGCGGGAGTCCTCCTCGCGTATGAGCAGACCGGCTACGATCAGACTCAGGAGGGGCGTATCCCAACGCTCATTCCGAATTGGACCGTAAAAAAATGTATCGAAGCGGGAGGCGACTGCCTGAAGGTTCTGCTCTATTACAGCCCATTCGAATCCGAGCCAGTGAAGGAAATCAAGCACGCCTGTGTATCCCGCATCGGCGCCGAGTGCGCACACTACCAGGTGCCTTTCTTCCTTGAGTTTGTCGGTTACGATCCGAACGGAGGCGATGAGAAAGGCCTCGACTTTGCGAAACAAAAACCGGCAATCGTTTCGGGCAGCATGAAGGAATTCTCCAAGCCGGAATACAACGTCGATGTATTGAAAGTCGAAGTGCCTGTGAATATGGAGTACGTTGAAGGCAGCCGCGCCAACAAATCAGGAAAAGTTGCCTACACCAAGAACGAAGCCATGGAGCTCTTCCGTCATGCTGCCGACGTGGCCAGCCTTCCGTTCATCTACCTGAGTGCTGGCGTCAGCGACGCCGTGTTTCGCGAGACTTTGGAATTGGCCATCGAAGCAGGCACGAACTTTGGAGGCGTTCTCTGCGGTCGAGCAACTTGGAAGGACGGTATTCCCATCTATGCCAAACAAGGGCTGAAGGCTTTCGAGGATTGGTTGAACGATCGCGGTGTGCAGAACATAACGGCCCTGAACAGCATCCTAAAGGGCGCCCATCCCTGGTACGAGAAGTACGGTGGACTTGACAAGATTCAGATCGTCTAGGGCTGGGATGCAGATCTTCCGGACAACGTTGTGAGGCGAAATCGGTCTCCGCGAATTCAGGCTGATCCGAGTTGACGGATTCGCTGGACCTCTTTGCTGACTTGCCCCACATGAGCGATAAAGCTCCTCCAAAATCGGCCGCTTCCAAGAAGAAGTCTTCCAACAGAAAACAGCGTTGGTGGCAGTGGCCTTGGTTTGTCTCAAAGTGGTCGAGAATCACGCTGGCTGTGTCCTTTGTTGCAGTGCTCGTGATCTCCGTAGTACTGGTGAATGCGTATTTGAGTTTCTCCCGGATGATCGACCGTAAGCTCTCCGGTGAGATCTTCCAAAATACTGCCAGGGTTTATTCCGCCCCTCTCACGCTCTTTCGCGGCCAGCCGATTCGCCGAAGTACCATTACAAACTACCTGGTCAAGGCTCACTATTCCGAAAAGGGTAAAGGGGCCGGCAGCCGCTTCGGTCAGTACGCCGATTTGAAACGCAGCCTGGAAATCATTCCGCAGGAAGAATCTTTCTATGGAGCCCAAGCAGGACATGTCAGGATCGATTTCGATGAGAAATCGATCACTCGCATCATTGCGCTGCCATCAAACAATCCCCTCGACTCCTACGAAATCGAGCCCCTGCTGATCACCAATCTGTTTGACAAGAACCGGGAGAAGCGCCGGCTGATTCAATATCAAGACATCCCTAAAATGCTGCGGGACGCGGTGCTCGCCATTGAAGACCGACGATTCTTTGAACACGCTGGATTTGATCCGTTGGGTATCGTGCGCGCCGCCTTTGTCGATTTGCTGAGGTGGAAGCGCGCTCAGGGTGCCAGCACTATTACGCAGCAAGTGGTGAGGAATTTCTGGCTTTCACCAGAACGCAGATGGATTCGCAAACTCAAAGAAATCTACATGTCCGTTATCCTGGAGACGCGTTTGACCAAGGAGCAGATCTTCACGCTCTACGCAAATGACGCCTACCTGGGGCAGCGGGGCTCATTCAGCATCAACGGGTTTGGCGAAGCGGCATCGGCCTACTTTAACAAAGACATCAAGAACCTCACGATACCGGAAGCGGCGTTGATTGCGGGCACCATTCAGAGTCCAAATCGCTACAATCCGGTCCGGCATCCTGAACGTGCGTTACAGCGGCGCAACCTCGTCCTGCAAGCCATGCTGGAAACAGGCAGCATCTCAAAAGCCCAGTACCAGGCTGCAACCAGTGCCCCCCTCACCCTTGCTCCGCTGAGCATGGATGCAAGTGATGCACCTTACTTTGTGGACCTGGTGAAAGATCGAATGCTGGACAAGTATTCGGAGAAGGATATTCTCAACCAACAATACCGAATCTTCACTACGCTTGATTTGGACTTGCAGCGCATGGCGTACCAGGCTGTTCGCGAAGGAGCAGAGAATGTCGATACAATCCTTGCGAAGCGGCGCCAGCGCAAGGTGAAGTTGAAGAAAGGTGAATCCCCACCGCCGCTCGTCATCAATCCGGCGGACCGAGTGCAAGCGGCTCTTATCGCGCTGGACCCCCATACCGGCGAAATCCGAGCTTTGGTGGGCGGACGTGACTACGGGGCCAGTCAACTCAACCGCGTGACCACAGCCAAGCGTCAACCCGGTTCCATCTTCAAATCCTTCGTTTTCGCCAGTTCCCTGAACTCCGGGCTTGAGGAAGGCGCCGATCCGGTGATTACCGCATCCACCATCGTCGACGATTCTCCAACTGTTTTCGAATTCGATGACAAGACGTACGAGCCCAACAACTACGGCGAGAAATTCTACGGGCCAGTGACGTTGCGCCAAGCTCTCACCAGGTCGTTGAACGTCGCCACTGTGAAACTTGCCGAGATGACGGGTCTGGGCAAGATTGCTGCACTTGCAAAACAGGCCGGCATGAACGAGAAGCTCATGGCAACTCCAGCCTTGGCGCTCGGTGCCTATGAAGTGACTCCTCTCGAAATAGCGGGTGCCTATACGGTCTTTGCTAACGCCGGAGTCAAAACCGAACCTTCCTTTGTGCGGAGCGTCAGGGATTCGAAAGGCACTTCCATTGAAAGAGCGGAGCCGAAGCTCAAACCGGTACTCGATCCTAGAATTGCTTACCTCATGACTAGTCTGATGGAAGGTGTCATTAATCGTGGCACCGGAGCTCGAGCGCGGGGAATGGGATTCACGCTACCCGCTGCCGGGAAAACCGGATCGTCGCACGACGGCTGGTTTGCCGGCTATACGAGTGGTTTGCTTTGTATCGTGTGGGTGGGGTTCGACGACAATCGCGAACTCAACCTGGATGGCGCCACTTCTGCCTTGCCAATTTGGACTGAGTTCATGAAAAAAGCCACTGCCGCCCAGCCCTGGCTGGCCAATGCACCATTCATGCCGCCCGAAGAGGGCATCACGGTAGCCACGATTGACTCGAACACGGGCCTCCTGGCTGCGGCGGAATGCACAGAAGTAATCCAGGAAAGCTATTTGTCCGGCAAAGAGCCTAAGGAGAGTTGCAGCATTGAGGCGCATGACTGGCTTTTGAATCTCCGCCAGGCGCCTGCAGACGTGTCGCAACAGCCTTTAATCGAAGGGCCGGCAAAGAATGGACCTCTGATCCCACCATCGAAGCACCCAAATGCCTTCAAACGGTTCTTCTCAAAGATTTTCTGATCTCGTGCGTTATGCTGGCTGGACGGCTTGACGATAAGCAGAGACGGCTTCCCCCTCGGGCTGCAAAGGAATTCATCCAGTGCCCCCTCTCATAAAAGACTACGTCGAGTTTCGGAAGGTTGAATATCTCCGGTCGATCACTGCGTCGAATCTGAACGACTGCGTTCGCACCTTTCTTCCCACCGATGGGCTTCTGGAGCTGGTGAGTCGCATTCTTGAAGCGATCTCGAAAAAAATCGGTGAACGCAGCAAAAGCCTGCAGGAGCCTGCCTCGATTCTGCTCACCGGTGGTCATGGGGTTGGCAAGAGCCATCTGCTTTCCGCGGTTTTCGGCCTCATTAGCCAAAAGGGCGCTTTGACTCAGGGACTGAATGACCCGCGTGTTCAGTCCAATATCACCGCCGTCCGGGGGATGGATCCCCTGTGCATATGGATCGACCTCGCCGAGCAGCCCGAAGTTCCCCTTCCCGAACTAGTACTCGCCAAGATCCACGCCGAGTACCAGACCCGGTTTAACAAACAAGTCATCGACCCAGCGGTCATTCCCGGTATCGGGACTATCAAGGCGCATGAGCTCATCACCTTCAACATAGCCGCTGAGCGCCCCATTCTGCTCGTAGTCGACGGATTGGCAAAACGCGCGCAGAATCGCGATGTCCAGGGCTTGAACGCGGACATCGAATTTCTGAGCTTCATGGGCTATAGCTCGAAGACAGCGCGCTTTTTTCTAATTGTTGCGGCTCACGAGGATTTCTTTTCTCCAAAGAGTCCACTGGGAATTGACAGCACGCTGATGGCGCAGACCCTCGAGAATTTCAAGATCGAGTGGATCGACCGGGCGAACATTCGAGAAATCATTGGACGCCACGTCTTTCGGAAAAGCCATCGCCAGCAGCAGGACGTGAGAAAACTTCACGCTTTCATCAAGGCCAAGTTGCCTAACTTCCAGTATTCAGAGAATGACTTTTGTGATGCTTACCCCTTCCATCCACTCATCTTCGATTTGTCGGAGAGAATTAGAAGCAAAGTCTCCACGTTCTCAATTCTGGATTTCGTCTGCACCGTTTACCCCAAGGTCGCCAGCCATCGCGCGGTGAGTCTGGTCACCATCGAGAATGTTTTCGATCGCGTAGAGTACGAACTGAAAACAGCACCACAATGCCAGCGCCTCTATGGGATCTATCAAGAGCTGGCGGAACGGGCTGTGCCCCGTTTGCAGGACAAATACCGGCTGTGGGGCAAGATGCTGCTGAAAGCAACCTGTCTCTTCACCCTGTCTGACCGCAATCCCTCCGTCCGTGACCTGGCCGACGCGCTGTTGTTGTTCGAAGACAGCGAAGGTCTCAGCTACAACGTGGTGGGGATGCTGCTGGGCCAGATGGAAAAAGCGGTCGATGAGGGCTTCACCACTGCCGATGACCGGTTGGACCGCACTTACCGGATGGGCACAGCCGACATGCGGGAAGAGCTGAACAAGTCGCTGGCTGGAATCGCGTCGCAAATTCCCGATACCGATCCGCGGTTGGCTGAAGTCCTGCCAGCCTCTGCCGCCGATATCTTTCCCGACTGGACTCTAGGGCGTGATGTTCCAAAGAACAGTTTCCGCGAACCACCGCGATTGCAGGCTTACTGGAGGGGTACAGAGCGGCCCGGCGCTCTGGTCTTTTCCGAGCGATTCTTCCCCACGAGGGCGCATGATCCAGACGAGCCGGGCGAGATCGCTCGTCTTTCTAAAAACCTTCCGTCCATGCTGGAACCTTTTCTCAGCGGCCCGGTCGCGGAGGTGGCACCGGCGGACCAGACCGCCCCGGAGTTGGATTGGTTACTCTGGATGGAGCCCATTGGGCTGTCTGCTGAGGTGCATACTGCCCTGAAGCCCTCAAAGCCGACCGAGGTTCATTGGTTGCCAGCCCAGCCCTCAGCTGCAGAATTGGAGTTACTGAAGAAGGCACTTGCGTTGCGTCTGATGGAAAAATCAGCGAGCAACGATTTCGCACCGTCAGATCTCAATCTCCTGCGGGAAGAAACGAAGAGCACGATGGCCAATCTCTTTCGGGAACTCTATCTGTTCCGCGGAAAGATCATCACAGGGACGCGCACGCAATCCTTTAACCAGGGACACTTGGAATGCCGTTCTTTGCGTTCATTCGTGAGTTACCTGTTCAAACCGAACCTCGACCAGCTCTATTCGCTTCACCCGGATTTCGGTGGCGAGCAACTAACCGAAAGCCATGTGCTCAGGATTACTCGAGGCCTCTTTGCAGCTCAGGATCCGACAAACCAGGAAGTACAGCGCCTCGCGGGAAAGTTCGCTTTGCCGCTGGGGTTGGTGAGCCAGACCGACGGCTTGTATGAGCTGAATTTATCGCTCACACCGCCTATCTTTCTGACTCAGGTAACTCAATATCTGGAGAGCCTCGAACCCGTTGAGAAGCCGATTCAGAGCCTGTATCCTATGCTCCACCGCTCGCCCTTCGGGTTGACACTGACGTCCCAACAACTCATTCTGGCCGGGCTCGTGGCCGATGGCCAGATTGAGCTGCTGGATGCTTCCACCAACACTACGATCAGCCGGGAAAACTTCGCTTCCCTTGAATCATTAAGGGATTTCACCAGCTTCAAACGCATTCCCAGCCACAAGGATTACCCGTTGGAGATCCTCACCCAGTGGTGTCGACTCGTCACGGGCCGGCAGGAATTGTCCGACATCTCCACCAGCCGCGGCCGCGAATCTGCGGTCGGAGCGTTGCAAGACTGGCTGCGTCAGTGGGGACAGCTCGCCATCCCGCGCCGAGTGGAGTCCCTGCCCAATGAGTTTCTCACCACGCAAATGTGGCGCAAGCTCACGTGGACCAAGCATCGTTTCGAAAAAGTCGCCGAAACCATTGAGTCGGTGTTCGCGAAAGAAACAACTCTGATTCAGGGTATGGGTAAAGTCATCGATCTCTTTAGTGAAAATGTAGGTCTGTTGGAGAAAGCGTCGCGCGACCTCGTAGAGTTGTCTCACTTTATTCAATGGATGGAACACTGTCTGAGCGCTCGCAAGTATTTGCTGGCCTCGGAACGAACACAGAATTCATCGATTGAAGGATCGCGGGAAAAACTGCTGCTCCTTCTGGATTCGCCACATGACCTGATCGGCGGCGACCGACGCACGGAATTCGACACGGCGTTTCGGGAGTTCAAGGAAGCGTTCGTTGAATACTATGCAACGCAGCATGATCAGTGTGTGGGGCCGCACGGCAGGTTTGAACAGCTTGTTGAGCTGGAAACCTCGCGCGACCTCCGCAACCTTCAATTGCTCACGGCGATTCCTCTGGGTGATTCCAGCTACCTGGATTCGCTTGACGAATGGATCGCTGATTTTCGGGACCACCAATGTATCTTGCCGGTCCGCGATCTGCTGCTCGAACGGCCCTCGTGCCAATGCGGCTTCAAACTGTCGCACCCTTTGAATATGTCTCAGATCGTCGAAGACCTGAAATCGTTTTTGCAGCTCGGAATCGCACACCACAAACAGGCCCTGAACAGCTACCACGCCGCGATTGAGTTGCGCCTGGGTTCAAACGAAAATCTCGAGCCTTCAACCGCCGAGGGCATTCGAGCAATGTTGGGGGAGGGCAACTTACCGGACCTGACTCAGGAGATGATTGACCGAGTGAACTCTTATCTCGATCTGCACCTGCTCGAAGAGAAGCTTGCATCCCCTCTGCCTGTGATCGCACCCACTGGCCGTGCCAGCAAACGAGAGTTGCAGTCGCGCATTCAGCAGTGGCTGGATACTCTTTCGAATGAAGAAGGTGTCATCTTCTCTCTGAAGGACTTCTAACGCACCGCAGACCTACCAAAGCCACTTCCTCTAGTTCCTTCCTGAAGCCCGCTCGCTAACCGGCTCGCAGCTACAGCTTGTGTAATGAGTTAGTTACGTCCCAGAAGACTGTTTTCTTGGTAGCTTGTCAAGAATTCGACAGTTTGGGTGTGGTTCGCATTTGCTGGGATTGAAGGAGGAGTACGCTAGAACGCTCGCGTTCTCAGGAGGTTATTCTTGGGAGGAAAAAAATCTGGCATCCTCGGCGGAATGCCAACTCAATTGCTCTAATTTCAGCGTAAGGAGTAGGATTATGTTGAAACAAGTTCAAATTCTGAACATGAGAGAAAACAAGCAGCTCGGGACCCAGTACTTTGAGATCCACGAGGTCGATCCCACCTATAAGATCGATCGCATCGTCTATCGTGAGAAGTCGCGGACCGGCTGGTTCAAAGAACTCAGCGCTGAAGTCTTCAAGGAAAAGACCCAGCACCTCCAGTAGGATTCTCCTTCTCCACCGGTCACACTTCCACCCCGTCAATCGCCAGTTCAGTCGCTAAGCTGCCAGGGACGAACGCCTGCTACTTGCGTTCCATTTCTGCCGAGACCGTTAAGTCACTGTCTTTCAAAGCAATAAACTGTCGCTCATAATCCTTAAAGCCCGCTTTGCGAAAGGTGACTCGATGAGTCCCTGGAGCAATTGTGATGCGCGATGGGGTCATTCCCACCAGCACACCATCGAGGAGGATTTCTGATCCTTCGGGAACAGAGCTCAGAACCAGGCTGGTGGACCCTTGCCTACTCGATGGCTGATCCAGAGCGGGGAGGCTTTGGGGACTTGGAGGCGTCTGCACTTGAGTTACCTCAGGAGGGTTTGTCGCTCCTTCCTTCCTCAACCCGGTTGCCAGCTCATTGAAGAGCTCAAATTCAAATTTGCCATTGGAAGTACACTGACGCCATTCTCCCGTAACGCTCGAGTCGTCCGATAGAGTTGAGGCATACCCATAGATGTCGGGTCTTAGCACCACTTCAGTGCTGTTCTGAGCCAGGCGCCGCACTTCCGCGAATATCTTGATTCGCCCATCAATCCACTTCTTCAGGAACAATCTAGGGGTGGTTGCCAAAGACTTGACACCATTGCTCATTTTAGAGAACTCTGGGTGTCTGGAAAAGACAACATAGTTGGTCTCAATCCGGCCTAGGTTCTTGTCTTTGATAACGAAATCGAATCCATGCCTGGTGAGAATTTTGAAGAGCAGAGTGTAGACCTGGTGCTGATCTGCCTGGAACGTAGACCGCCCAAACGATTTCTCACTATCGACTGGACGTGCGATCTTGCCTTTTTCCTGGCCTAAAGTTTGGTTTCCCAAACTCCCAATAACCACCAAGACCGCTAAAATTCTCAAGTTAGGCGCAAATCTCATGAGCTCCTTCCTGTGAAACACACTCTTTGAAAGATACAAACAGTTCCCTCGCCAACCAAATCCTCAGCCTAGCAGAACCTAAAGTGATTGGAGACAGCCTCACCCCGGTAATCTAGATCTCGTAGGCTCTCACTACGCGAAAGCCATAGTCCGTGTAAGCGAATCCCGGAGACAGGCTGCTGCGTGCAGCACAACGGCTCACTTTGACCCGATGTCGCCAAGCCCCACCACGCGATGCCCGCCGGGCTGTGGTCTCCAGATTTACGGGATTACGCCAAGGCGCCCTGAAGTAATACTGCGGATCGTACCAATCGAAGCACCATTCGTGAACGTTGTCACCCAGATCATACAAGCCAAAGCGATTTGGAGGATGGAGAGCGACGGGCTGTGCGCCCTCTTCCTGCCAACCGGCGCGATAACGCTCAATGGTTTCAGGTGGATCATTGCCCCAGGCATACAAAGCCTGATGCTGCCCGTCGCGAACCGCCCATTCCCACTCAGCCTCGGTCGGCAAGCGGAAGGAAAACCCGGTCTCCTGGCTTAACCACTTGCAATAGGCCATGGCGTTGAACCACGTGACAGCTACCACTGGCTTCGAAGGATCATTGAAGCATGCCTCAGCCATAGTCGGGGGCACCACTTCACCGGTTGCTTCGGCGAACAGCCGGTACTGCTGGTTGGTTACGGTTGTGGTGCTCATCGCAAAAGGATCGACGTAAACTTGGTGCACAGGATTCTCATCGGCACGTCCAGCCTCGCAGCCCATCCAAAATTCTCCGGCCGGAATCTCGACAAGATCCATGGCGATGGCCACGAAGCCGTCGCGTGCCCGAGAGTCGTTTAACGGGGTTTTCATTGCTTGATCGTGCAAGGCATCAAAGAAGGCGATTCTAGCACGAACGTCGGCCTTCCAATGCCTCTGCCGGGCACGCACTATCTCCACGGAGCAGCGCGCCTTGGCGCTGTTTCACCGGTCGCGAAATTTCTCAACAAATCGCGACTTTCGCCCTTCAACCCGATGGCCTATGATGGGACAAGGCATTGTTCTGCCGGGAGTGCACGGATGAATCTTATCTGAATAAGGAGAATCCAAAATGACGCCTCTCTTCAGGTTCCACACTGCGCTATCCGCGATCCTAGGCTCTTTCCTGCTTCTTAGCACTCTCGCTTTGGCACAAAGAGCAGAACCAACATCCGAGAACATCAGCAAAGGCGAAGCCATTTATAAGAAGCACTGCCAGATGTGCCACGGCGTGACCGGGCTGGGAGATGGCCCAGCGGGAAAACGGATGAATCCGAAGCCGTCCAATTTTCAAGACAAAGAAAAGATGGCCGCCGGGACAGACGAGGACCTTCTGAAACAAATCACGAAGGGAAAGAGCCCGATGCCGCCGTTTGAACGAAAGTTGAAAGAAAATGAGCGATGGATGGTCCTGCACTACATTCGGACTTTTGCGAAGTAGCGCGACCACTGCGAGTGGAAAAGGCACTGGCGCTGAACAGCGAATAGAGCGAACGCGGACAGGCAGGTATTCCGGTTGGAGTGCACTGCGAAAGACTCGCGTCAGCGTTGCCGCAAAACGGCTATTTCGCTGAACCTTTTTCTGCTTTCTGGATCAGATCTTTGAACTTCTGAATTAGCTCACGCGCATCGCGAGCAGCCGTCCACCCGGACCGAGTGCTGAATGAAACGAGGTTACGACCGGCACGAGTCCTCGCTGTGAGTGTGCGAACTTCATACTCTTCGTCCGGCTGCGTCACGTGCGGTTCTTCCAGGCTCTTAAGCTGAATCTTCTCCACCTTTTTCATCTCGACTGTCAACACCAGCACCAGGTCTGCATCCTTGCCGTTGTCACGCAATTCCCATCTTCCCCACTCTTTCACCTTCATTCGAACCTGATCGGATAGTTTTCGGTCACCACCACGATCTCTCAAGTAGACCGTTTTGGCTGTTACCAGTTCCTGCGGCGCGATCTCGGCAAGAGCACTGCTGTAACCGCCACCTGCAAACAACACCAACAAACAAAACAAGGATCGCATCGCCAACCTCTGCGTTTTGATTGACCTGGGCATTGCCGAGCCGGGTGAGTTAGTGTCGCCCAACTTTCGACCATTGCAAAGACACTTTTGCCCGATGTCCCTTCTGCCCGTGTCACTCCCGTCACAATTGGTTTCCAGAGCGCATGCCGGCGGGCTCCAACGAGTACTTCAAAGGTGTGGACGTGGGATGCTCTTTCTTGAGCCACTCAGGCAGATTACGGCAATAGATCTGAATTCTTCCGTCAGGTGCAATCTCATGAACCCATCTGGCCTGCGGACAGAGCGCCGACTCCATCTCCCCCAAACGGTCCGGCCATTTGCTATCCCTCGCATGGTGTCGCGCAGCCTTGACCTGCAGCACCTTGGCAGTGAGTTCCATCTCAGCCAAAGTCTGCATTTTCGGCTTCCAGGCCCTCAAGTAGTTGGTGCCCCCGAAGCGCGTACCAAGATTCCAGCTCGAATGCGAGTTCTCAAGTTGCTCCAATTCTCTCTCTGGATCGTCTCTGCAGATATCGCTGGTTCTGACCGCAGACAGAGTTTCCTCGGCGACCTCCAGGATCTCAAGTTGCGCCAGGCGGCGCACCGGCGTTCCCAGCGGACCGTAGAACGGATGGAACCATCGGCCAACCATCATGTCGGTTGGATCGGCAACGTACCGCGACATCACCAAAGCATCAAGCTCCATCGCCCGAAGATAAGGATCTTGCCAAGTCCTAACCGCAAGCAGTCCCTGCCACTGAACGGGAATGCTCTCCATCTTACGCATGACTCCCATTTGTAGGTTGAGGATGGAGCTGGCGATCATGTGACTGATGAGTTCAGGCCGTTCGCGAAGAGATTGACTCACCTTCCAGGCCGCTTCCAAACCCTTCACAGCAAGTACATTCTGCCCATTTCGGGTCTTCTCCAAAATGTCGAGTGCAATCAGGCCCTGCAGCTGACGATGGTAGAGCAGTCCTGGAGCGGGAGCCCGAACCAACTGAGCGACGTCCGTTTCCCAGCGAGGAATGTCGTTTCGATTGATCAGCGCATAAAGTGCGTCAAGATCAACTCGATGACTCTGAAGATAGCGTTGCAACTCCGCCGACGCCTCATCCAGGTTGTCACTCGGTTTGCGCAATTGAGACAGGACGGCAGTCGGCACATCCACTGTTCCGAAGGGTCCCGTAGCTCCTTTCCGCTCGCCGTCATACAGCCGGTTTGGCATTGGATTGAAGATCCCCAGCCGCGTCGTCAGTTCCTCCAGTTGTCGTGCCGTCTCATTCATACCGGTTTTCGGAAACTGCTGCAGCTTTGCTTGAAAGTATGCATCCGGAGTTTTTCCGGTCATCCCAACCCACGCTTGCTGAACACGCTTCTCCTTTTGCCAGATCCTCACTCCGCTCCATATCCACGCCGCCAATACGATGGCGACCGCCCCACCAATAAGCGCCAGAGACGTGTACTTCAGCAGCCACAGGAAATGTTTGCAGAACATTTGCACGCCGTAGCGCAAATCCCAACGCAGATCCTGGTCGAGTGTGTTCATCGGTTTCCTCCTCCTGAGATGTTCAATAGCAGCCGAAGCCGCCAAGTCTAGAACCGTGTGACAACAAAAACTCAAGACCCGCGGTGAGCTCGCGCGATCCAGCTGTTCCCGGCAAAGGTCCTTGAAGTTCTGAACCATTTCGTTCTCGTACTCTGCACGGAACGCCTTCGGATGGATCTTGACCATGCACCGATAGACATGCTCAGAGCTTGCCAGGATTTTCTCGAGCAGCGCCATGACACACTCACCCGCGATTTCCAGCAAACTTCAGGTCTCTCAGCAATCGTTTCGACCGGGCCATGCCAATCAGGTTGGCCAACCGGCGTGTCTCAGCCACCACCACACGTTGTCCGAATTGCGTCAAGCGGTAGTAGCGGCGCCTCTCGTCGTCCAACTCCGGATCGGGCCGTTCCTGGGATGTCTCGATGAGACCGTCTTCGATCAGGCGCTTGATGTTTCCGTAGAGAATGCCGGGACCCAGCCGAACCTTTCCATCAGTTCGGGCAGACGTTTCCTTCATGATGCCGTATCCGTGCCGTTCCTGGTCGGCGAGCGAGACGAGAATATGGAAGACGGAAAGTGAAAGTGGCAACAACTCTTCGGGATTTCGCTTTGTTTGTCTCATTCTGAACTCCTTCGGCATATATATCGGTACTTCGATATATATCATTACAGATAGAGTACTCGTCAAGCCCAAACAACGTTGAGGCGATATCCTTTCACACGATTTTGATTGAGCGGATGCTCTACGAAGATTTTCGTTGACAACTACGAAGACCTTCGTTTATAAACTTTCCATTGCATTTGAACGGGAGATTTCACAATGAGAAACGGACCAAAGCCCAGACCCACCGATGGCGAGTTAGCCATTCTGCGGGCACTTTGGCAGTTGGGATCGGCGACGGTGCGGCAAGTGCAGGAAGCGCTCAACCCTGACAAAGAGACCGGCTACACCACGGTGCTGAAGCTGATGCAGATCATGCACGAGAAAGGGTTGTTGACGCGCGACGAGAGCGAGCGTACGCATGTTTATCGGGCGGCTCTCAGTGAAGAACAAACGCAGCGGCAGCTCGTGGATCATTTGTTGGAAAGGGCTTTCGGCGGATCAGCCAGGCAGTTGGTGATGCAGGTGCTTTCCAGCGGTAAAGCATCCTCCAGGGAATTGGCTCAGATTCGGGTGTTGTTGGACGAACTTGAAGGAGGCGGGCGATGAACACGATGGAACTGATCCTCTGGAATCAATCGGCGCAGCTGGCAGGATGGACGTTGCTCCATTTTGTCTGGCAGGGAGGCTTCATCGCTTTGCTGCCGTTTATCGTGCGAGCCTTGAGCACACGTCAGTCGGCCCGGCTGCGCTATGGCACAGCCTGTCTGGCGTTGCTCATGATGGCTGTGAGTCCGCTGATTACCTTCAGCGTGCTGGAAGGACAACGCACTCCCGCAAGGGGACTCATGTTGAATTCCGAACGTCTTCTAGAAAAACCATCGTCAGGCAATTCGAACTCCCTCACTTCCCTGGAATTCTTCTCGCCATCCTGGCTGCAGACGATTGAAACAGTCGTGGCCCCTTGGCTTCCGTGGCTGACAGTCGCTTGGCTGTTTGGAGTCTTATTCCTTTCGTTGCGCCTGGCCGGCGGTTTGTTCTACACGCAACGCCTCACGAGAAATCGCACTCGGCCAATCGGCACTGAGTGGCAGGAAAAGCTGCGGCGGCTCTGCCAGCAACTGCAGGTCAGGCAAACCGTGCTCTTGCTGGAATCAGCCCGCATTCAAGTTCCAACAGTAATTGGATGGCTGCGGCCTGTGATTCTTTTGCCAGCCAGCGCGCTGACAGGGCTTACGACGCTGCAACTAGAAGCCATTCTGGCTCACGAACTGGCTCACATCCGACGGCACGACTATCTTGTGAATCTGCTGCAAACAGCCGTTGAGACCTTGCTTTTCTACCATCCAGCCGTCTGGTGGGTTTCCAAGCAAGTGCGGCTTGAGCGAGAGCATTGTTGCGACGATCTCGCTGTCGCCGTTCAAGGCGACGTGCTGACTTACGCACGTGCACTGGCCGAGCTTGAAACCCGGCGCATCAACGAACCTCAGCTCGCAATGGCTGCGAATGGCGGATCGTTGCTGACGCGCATTGAGCGGCTACTCGGTGGGTCCCAACCCAGGAAGGCACAGCCCGGTCCCTGGCTCACTGGAGTCATGGTCGTCGCCAGCCTCTTAGGTGTTGCTGCAGGAACTCGAAGCGACCTGTTTTTTGGACAGGGTGGGGCCGTCGTTTCCGAAGCCGCCGAGAACGTACAAATTACGCAGGCCCTGACCGAGCCTTTGATAGAGCCCGATCTGCTGCCGAGGCCAGATTCGGCACCCTCGCAGGAGGATCGTCCGACGCGGCTGAGTGAACCCGTTGCGACTTTGGGCGTGGACCAGCGAACAGAGACTGAAGCAGTGGCTCGCGTCGAAGTACGGGTTACGTCCGGAGACGCTTATGCATATCTGCAGAATACAAACACAAATGAAACGAAGCAGATCCGGAGCGCTGGCAACGCTTCCGGCCAGGAGGCAAGCGCTCCGACGAAAGGCGATTATATTGGTGAGCTCCGTCGCCTGGGCTACACAAACCTCTCGGTTGATCAACTGATCGAACTCAAGAGTCACGGCGTCAGTATCGAGTTCATCGAAGGCTTGAAACGCGAGGGCTTGGCCGATCTCTCCGTCGAACATCTGCTGAAACTTCGATCCCACGGTGTCCAACCCGATCTCATCCGTAGTCTGAAGGCTTCTGGATACTCGGACCTTGGAATGGACCAACTCCTCAAGCTCAGAATGCACGGCGTGACACCTATTTTCGTGAGCGAAATGGGTGCAGCAGGGTTTCCCCGCCTTCCTTTGGAGGCGCTCGTCAAGGCGCGCCAGCATGGTGTGAGCCCTGCATTTATCAAAGATCTTCAGTCCCTTGGCTATGCGCAACTGTCCTTGGACGACGTGATCAAAGCTCGCATGCATGGCATTGACAGCAACTTCATTAGAGAGCTGCAGTCTGCCGGCCACAAGGGGTTGTCTTTGGGCGAACTCGTTAGAGCTCGGCAGCACGGGGTGGACGCGGATTTTGCGAAAACGCTGGAACCCCTTGGCTACAGCGGCTTGTCCCTGGAACAACTGATCAAGCTCCGCAATCACGGGGTGAATTCGGAATTCATTCGGGCGACCCGCCAGGAAGGTTACGACAAAGTCTCCATCGATGATCTCATCCGGCTCCGCAGCCATGGAGTGAACGCCGAGTTCATTCAGCGGATGAAGTCACAAGGGTTTCGGAATTTGTCTCTCGATCAACTGATCAAGATGAGAATGGCTGGGCTGTGAGGCCACTGAGCCAAGATGCTGTTCGCTCTCTGGAGCCATGGAGGAACTATGCGCACTTTGACCTCTCATTCCAACTGCAAGATCTCGTTGTATGCCGCGCTGGCGGCGCTGGTCTTCCTTTGTTTTTGGACACGGTTGGCACAAGCCCAGGAAACCTTCACCGGGCAATGGTTACTGGAATTCAATCCTGCGCCCTTGCCCGTGGTTCTGACTCTGCGTCATCAGTCTGACGGTGGAGGCAGACATGACAGCTCTCAAGCAATCCCCAAGGAACAGTTACAAGGATTGTCGCAAGCCCAAGTTTCCTCCGAAGGTTCAGCGGTTCGTTTTCAAATCAAACGCGAGGCTGGCAGCCTGAATTGCGAAGGCTGGTTCAAAGCAGGAAAGGGCTCTGGTCACTTCTCGTTTTCTCCTGACGCAGCCTTCGCTGCGGCCCTTAAGCAACGAGGGCTCGCGGCGCCTTCCGCAGAGCAGCAGTTCTCGCTTGCGATGCATGATGTCGGGCTTGCTCTTCTCGACGAACTGAAGGGGCAAGGATACGAACAGCCGACGCTGGAACAATTGGTTCGGGTTGGGACGCACGGAGTGCGGTTGGACTACATCAAGGGATTGGCTTCCCTTGGCTACAAGTTGCGCTCGGTCGACAACCTTATTCGCATGCGCGATCACGGTGTTAGCTTGAAATTCATTGAAGAGCTGGGAACCCTGGGGTATCGGCAGCTTCCTGCCGAGCAGGTGATCAAGACTCGCGATCATGGAGTGAGCCCAGAGTTCATTCGAGCCCTACGGACACTTGGCTATGACTCGTTGCCGATCGAAGAAGTCATTCGGACACGAGACCATGGTGTAACTGCGGAATTCGTGACCAAACTGCGCGGGCTAGGCTACGAACGGGTTCCTTTGGAGCAGGTGATCCGGATGCGGGACCACGGCGTGGGTCCGGAGTTTGTGGAAGGACTGAAACGGGCCGGGTATTCGAACCTGGACATCGAGCAACTAGTTCGTTTGCGGGATCATGGCGTCAGCGTGGAATACATCGAAAAAATGAAATCCCAGGGTTACAAGAATCTATCCATCGATCAACTGGTCAAACTTCGAAGCCACGGAATCTAGCGGGGCCAGTGTGGGTCCTCTGTCGAGCCCGCCACTCGAAGTGTTCGCCTTTGGGACACCGGCATCCCATCACCGGACGTTGTCGCTCGGGCCCGAAGGCATCAAGTCAGATAACTCCGAGACAAATCAATCGTTCAACCCCGGATTGAAGTGGCAAATCGCGTGCTTTGATTTTTTCGAAGCCAGGTTGCTGTTCACAGCTCAGCCGTACCAAACAAACACGAACTGCCATGCCACACTTGAAACAGCTAACGCCTCAGGCGATACCTTCAGCCTCACTTTCGAAGCCCGCTCCTCAGGAAGAGCTGGGAGAAGACTCTGACATTCGGCCTGTCTTCGAGGAACTCTATCAGTCGCATTCCTCCCCTTTGCGACGCACGGCGTTGAATTGGGTCGGGAATGTTCACGACGCCGAGGATGCTGTCCAAGAAACGTTCCTGCGAGCTTACCGCAGCGCTTCAAATTTTGCCGGCCGGTCAGCGCTTTCCACGTGGCTGTACCGCATTCTGATTAACATCTGCCACGATGTGCGGCGCCAACGGACGCGGCGCTCCGAACCCAACGAAGTGAGCAGCGAAGGTGAACCAAGCCGACAATGGGCGGTTACCGAAGACCACCCGTTGCGTCTTTCTCTCGAAAGAACGTTGCGTCGGCTGAATCCACGTCATTCCAGCGTATTGCTGATGTTTGAAGTTGAAGGGCTGAAGCACAGCGAGATCGCCGCAGCGCTGAGAATCACCGAGGGCGCTTCCAAGACACGGCTTTTGCAGGCCCGAAGGCAGCTGCGTGAGATGCTTTCGTCGAGAGCGTCCTAGGATCAGGCTCAAGAATGAACCCACGGCCGCTCAATTGTAGAACTGACGCGCACACGCCCGAGCAAGTCCTAGGCCAGCATCGCTTCCGGCCTATTGTCGAGATACAACGCTTGCTTATAATTCTCGAACTTTCCTTCTGATGCGGCAGGCCGGGTCTTGTCGAGTAGTCGGCTCACTTGAACCTCGCTCATCGGTTTGAAGGTTCTCGCAGCCAGCAAGGCCTGATCCAGCCGTTCGATGGAAATGATGCCGTTCACCACAGTCGCCACCGGCAGATTCATGACGTAGTGCAACGCCTCGATTGCGGTGACCGTCTTGGTCTCCATGACGGCGCCCACTTCCCTGCCCCCGCCCAGCGGCTTCATGGCAATGACACCAATACCTCGCGCATTCAATTTCGGTAACACTTCCGCTTGAAAACTTTTGAAGTGCGCATCGAGCACGTTCAGGGGCATCTGCACCGTGTCGAATGGAAAATTGTGTGAAAGCATCTTGAGGTGGATCTTCGGATCGCGGTGCCCTGTAAAACCAATGTAGCGCACCTTGCCGGCTTTCTTGGCTTCGGCCAGCGCTTCAATGGCCGCCCCGGACGCGAAGGCTTTGTCCGGATGGTCCTCCTTGATCACTTCGTGCAGTTGCCACAGGTCCAGGTAGTCGGTTTGAAGCCGTTTCAGACTCTCATCGAGAATCTCGAAGCACTCCTTCTTGCTCCAGCGCTCTCCGCGGTGGGAACAGAGCTTGGTCATCAGAAACACCTGCTTACGGCGGGCACCCACCAGCGCCTTACCCATCAACACTTCGCTGCGCCCGTTGTTGTAATCCCACGAATTGTCGAAGAAGTTGATGCCCTCGTCGATCGCGCGGTGCATGATGCGAATCGCTTCCTGGTCGTCCTGGAGATACCCTATATGCGCGCCCCCGAGCGTGATGAGCGAAACCTTCTCCCCGGTCTTGCCCAGCGGTCGTCGCGGCACGTCGCCTGTGGCGGCCTGTGAAACCAAGGCATCCGACACCAAACCACCTAAACCAACACCCGCCGCCAGACCAGCCTTGATAAATTCTCTTCGATCGTGTCGCTCCGCCATTGATGCCTCCTCGGGACTTTCTGACTCAATATGAAACTCGTTCTATGCTGGACTGTACCACATTAACGGAGCGTGAAATACTGGAGCACTCGTGCGGTGCTCTCGACTGGAAACAACCCCGCATGCTTCCGCCACTAGATCAGGACAAGCTACCAGTGCAGTGCACGTTCGTGTCTGAAGTACTGAGCCGAGTCGTAAGTACCTCGTCGGAGACAGCCCACTACGGCTGGAAACCGAGCGACACACCAGGTTTCGTGTCCTGACGCTGCTGGGCCTGGATGGTCGCAACACGCTGCTCAACCTCGTTGGCTGCGCTGTTTCGCTTGGCAGTTCGAAGCATTAATGCCCACTCTTTTAAAGCAGTCACAACTTCCTTGTGATTGGATCCCAATTTTCTTTCCCACCGAGCAGCCATTTGCCCGTAGAGTTCGGCAGATCTCATGAACTCGCCTCGAAGCTTGTAGAACGCCGCGAGGTTGGCCAAGCTGGACAACGTGACGATATGCTCGGGTCCCAGAATCTTCTCGCGAATCGACAGTGCCAAGCGGAACATGGGCTCCGCGCCCTCGTACTTCTTCCGTCGGGTATTGACGGTGGCCAAGTTATTCAGACTCAAAGCAACATCCAAGTGCGTTTCCCCGAAATGCTTGCGCCGCAGCAGCAAAGACCGTTCCAGAGACGCTTCCGCAAGCCCGAGCTTGCCCTGATCGCTGTAGAGTGTTCCCAGATTGTTGAGATAGATGGCGACGTCAGGATGTTCCGGCCCTAGCCCACTCTCCGCCGTTGCCAGCGCGCGATGCAAGAGGAGATCTGCTTTTTCCCACTGCCTTTGGCTGCGGTAGAAGTCAGCAAGACTGCTGAGCGACAGAGCCACATCCGGATGTGAGGGACCCAAGATCTTCTCGCGGATGGCAAGAGCACGCTGAAGAAGCTGCTCGGGATTGACTTGGGAAGCATTCTGTTGCAGAGCCTGTGCGAGGTTGTTCAACCGAGCCGCCACGCGCGGATGCTCAGGTCCGAAGATCTCTTCCTCGATGGCGAGACTTCGACGGTAAAGCCGTTCCGCCTTCTCCCACTCAGCCGCTGCGGCCGAAAGAGCTCCAAGGTTGTTCAAGGTCGCAGCAATATCCGGATGAACTGGCCCTAGCGATCTTTCTTGAATACGAAGCGCTCTTTGAAGCAGAGGCTCAGCAGCTGAAGGTTGGCTCTGGTCGTAGTATTGCCCCGCCAGGTTGCTCAGCGTTAGTGCAACCTCTGGGTGGTCCGGGCCGAAAGTTTTCTCCTGCAGCGCCAAGGCTCTTCGATAGAGAGGGTCAGCCAAGCTGTACCTTGCCAGCACCCGGTAAAGCTGCGCCAGGTTGTTGAGCGCTGACGCCTCCGCCCAATCGTTCGGGGTTGGACTCTTCTTTAGGACTTCCAATGACTTCTTAAGCAAGGACTCGGCCTTCGCATACTGTCCCTGATCGAAATAGAGTGCCCCCATGCTGTTCAGCAATGGCGCCATCCCTGGGGCATCTTGCTCTTGGCGTGCTTCCCGAATCTTTAGGGCTTGGTCATATAAGGCATTCGCCTCCGCAAATCTTCCTTGGTGGCGGCAAGCCTCTCCCAGATTGTGAAGCACAGCGGCTACAGCTGGGTGCTGGCGCCCCGAGAGACGCTGATGGGTTTCCAACGCCTTTCGATAAAGCGCTTCCGCTTCTGCGTAACGGGCTTGAGACCGCACAACCAGAGCCAGATTGTTCGCGATGCTAGCAGTCTTCAGGTCGTCTGTTCCCAGAGCTGTTTCACTGAGCGCCATCGCTTTCCTGTAGAAGAGTTCGGCCTCTTTGTATCGGCCCTTGTCATAGCTCTGTTGGGCAGACGTGACGAGCTGATGTATTTCCTGGGGCAGTTCGTTGGTTGCAGGTATTCCCCGCGGTTTCTCCTGGTCGTTTTGTCGATGAGTGCTTTTGGCAATCGGCTCATCGGAGTTGACCGCCAAAGACTCTCTGCTTGTCACTACCGCAAACAACAGAATGCTCACGACTCCCTTCTTAAGACCGGTCGCCTTCCTGACGAAGCCGGCGTTCACCGATGTGTGACGCATTGTCTTAGTCCTTTCTTTTCGAAAGGCCTCCTCGGGCTCGTCAAATTCATTTGACGTGAGGTGCGCGCCGCTCGTCACAATTCCTTAGACGTATGGCATGGGCCGGAGGTTCACAAAATAATGAGTGATGCACGGCTATGGCATCACGCAACATAGCAAGCTGTGCTCGTAGGGTGTGCTGCGGCTGGGTGGCTTGCTGTATCCAGCCATGCAACCGTTCCGCTGCAAGGCTGGGCGCATCCGAGCGGGCCCTGTCCAAAGCAATGGCCGGGCGCGCTATGACCGCTTGACTGCTGAGGGGTCGGAGACATCTTGAGCAAGAGGCGACCGAGTTCGATCGCCTGGTGCTATTGGAACGAGTGATACGAATGCCGTGAAGGAGAGTGAACGCGGGTCAGGATTTCGCGGTTAGATTCTCTATTTTTCAGCGCGGGATAAACGGTTGCAGTAAGGAACGTCTATTGGGACTTACAGAATACGACACTCTTTCTCGCTCGAAACGTTCGATAGACTTCGGTCCCTCTCTCCCCAACGTGGGAGAGGGGTCGGGGGTGAGGGGGCTAGCACACAGTTGGCGATCCTCACAGTGTTTTAGATCCTCATCCAGAGCCGAATTTTGGGAGTTGATCTACCAGGGAGGTATCCCCCTCACCCCCCAGTCCCTCTCCCGCGCTGGGGCGAGCCGATGCTCGTGATTGTTCCTTCCTCACATCCACATCCAGCTCGTCGAAGTGTCACTATGATCTACAATCCTCAATAAGAACCATAGTGACGGTTCTCCTTCGGTTCATCGTGTCTGTTGAATGCAAAAGAGCGTGTTCTGTCCGCGTAGAAAAATTTCACCATCAGCGATCGCTGGCGTTGCAATGAAGAACTGATCTTCGAGCGTGTTTGTCGCCAAGACCTCAAAAGTTTCGCCCATCTTCAAGACCACCACGTCACCGTCTTCAGTGGATATGTAGAGCTTGCCGTTCGCACCTACTGGCGAGGATTTGATGTTGGTGGCCTTTGGCAGACGCACCTGCGAATAGTAGGGCTTGCCCGTGGTCGCATCCAGGCAACTCACCATTCCGCTATCGGTCACGAAATAGAGTTTGTTGTCATGCAAGACAGGTGAGGCGGTGTAAGCATTGCCTCGCGTGTTCGTCCAAACCACCGCATCGGTACCTGTAAGATCGCCCTTACGACCCAGCTTGATCGCCAAAAGATTGGGCTCACGGTGCCCACTCATCACATAGATCATGTCGCCCTGGCGAACGGGCGCCGGTATTGTGTTCGTTCCGAGACCAGCGCATTCCCAAACGACCTCGCCAGTCTTGAGATCGTAGCTGCGTACCCTGCGCGTGGCACTCACGACGACCTGTTTCCGGCCTTGAACGTCTATCACAAGAGGCGCAGCCCAGTTGCTTGGCTCATCGCGGTTGACACGCCAAAGTTCCTTGCCCGTGTTCTTATCGAGGACCACCATCACGTCCTCTCCCTCGTGATCGATGTTCAGGATCAAAGAGTTCTCATGGAGCACCGGCGCAGTTCCCTCACCGAACCCTAACCGCATCGTCATCGCAACTCCGAGGTCCTTTTCCCAAATGAGCTTTCCCTTCAAGTCGTAGCAAAAGACGCCACGCGACCCGAAATACGCAATCACATGCTTGCCATCGGTGACCGGTGAGTTTGACGCGAAACTGCCATACATGCGGTGGTAGCCTTCATGTGGCTTGGCCACTTTGGCGGTTTTCTGCCAGAGAATCTTGCCGGTTCTTCGGTCGAGGCTGATCAGCTCAAACTTGTGGTCTACCAGGGGACCAGCGCCGCCTGATGCGCCGCCGCCGCGGCGTGGGGCATCGGCCCCTGGTTGCGGCCTGGTCGGCTTCTCCCCTTCCGGCTCGGCACCGATTGGGACGGCAGTAGTGACAAAAATCTGATTACCCCACAGCACGGGGGAAGAATGGCCTCGTCCAGGAATGGAGATTTTCCACTTTATGTTCTTTGAGTCACTCCAAGTCGTCGGAGCATCACCACGAGCCATGCCTGTCTCAAAGGGACCGCGCCACCGCGGCCAATCTGCATCGTCTGAGGTTGTATTGTTTCCAAATGACCTGCTGCCACCACTGCCCACAAGCGAAAGAAGGACTAAGAAAGGTAGGGATCTGATGTTCATGGATTAGCTCCTTAGGTTCATCTTACACACATTCGTCTTCAAGGTTGTCGCGGTCGCTGCCGCTGGCCACGTCCGCCAACGTTGATCCGGTCCCACCGTGGGTCGCCAACGGCGCGGTAGTCCTTCGGCAAACTCTCCCAATCCGGGCGTGTCAGGCCGTTTAGATCGTAGACTACTTTCCCGTCGCGAAGCGTTAGTTCGCAAGTCAGCTTTTGCGTTCCCTTCTGTCTTGCGCCATACATGTCCGCAAATCCATAGTTGCCTTTCTCCACGCGCAGCACGGCAACGTCGGCTGAAGCCCCGACCGAGAGATGGCCAAGTTCCTCATGCTTGATCTCGCGGGCGGGATTCCAAGTAGAGCGCAAAATCACGTCTTCGAGCGAAACTCCCAGCGCCAGGAATTTGTCCATGACGTTAAGCATATCTTTCATACCCGCGTTCATGCTGCCAATGTGCAAATCGGTTGAGATTGAATCAGGTAAGAATCCTTCTTTAACCGCTGGTGCGGCGACTCGCCACAAAAAGCTCCCGCCTCCGTGGCCGACGTCAAAGAACACGCCGCGCTTTCGACCTTCCCAAAGCGCCGAACTCACTTTGCCCGAAGGGTCCTGTTCAAGCCGGTTCCCGGAGTGCACGTGCGTATAGATGTCTCCGGGTCGCAGTTTTTTGGTCAACAGCTCCCCAATCGGGCGCTCCGGAAGATTGCTCCCAAAGTCCACCATAACCGGAATGTTGGCGACTGTGCCCGCTTCGACGGCTTGCTCCACAGGCTTCCATTCGGGTCCCCCGTAATGCGCTGTCTTGACGCCCACAATCAGGCCTTTGTGTCGCAGCGCCATCTCCGCAGTCGGCTTCGCTTCCATGTCCGCCAGATCTTGCTCGAACTTTCCACCGCGCATCCCGTGGCCAACAATGTTGATCAGCGCGAGAACACGCGTCCTGGAGCGATCGATAATGCGTTCCTTGAAGTCCTCGAAGTTTCGCCAGCCCGCGCATCCTGCGTCGGCCACGGTTGTAACGCCTACACGAAAGGTAAATCCATCCGGGGACACGCTATTGTCCCCGGCGTAGGAATTGCGCTCGCCCGTTCCAGTGTAGACATGAACGTGGATGTCAATCAATCCAGGCGTGACGTAGAGCCCCGAAGCGTCCACAACTTTGAACGCTTCAGCCGGAGCAATCGTCTCCGCCACAGCAGCCACCTTTCCATCCAGGATGGCGATGTCCCGCACCGCGTTGATCTTGTTCTTGGGATCGATGAGATGTCCCCCACGCAACAACAAGTCATACTTCGCTTGAGCTGCAGCCGTTCCAGGTAACAAGAAACAAAAGAGAACCACTATCCTCTGCCTGATGTTCAGCGCCATTCGGTCTGCCTCCGATTCTCAAGATTATTTGGTCGTTCGTAGGAGCAATCCAGATTCATGAAACTCAAAAGCCATATCATGTTGGTCGGTGACGGAACCGCTGCGCTTGACCAGAAGAACGATGAAGTTGCCTCTCTCGATCCGTCAACGGCGTTGGCTATCCTCCAGCCAAACAGTCACATAACGTACTTTTCCCTGGCGTTCCAACTGCACCACAACGGGTTTGTTTGAATCCAAACTGCTAACGGTCGACCGCAAGCCGTCCAAATCCTTCACCGGCACACGACCAACGGCGTATATCACGTCGCCGGGAAGCAGCTGCTCCTCACCTGGAAAGGAGCTGGCAACCCGCGCCGCGACCAGGACCCCTTCATGTCTTCGCAGGGGTGGGAGCTCGCTGGCGGTTTTGGCATCCAGCGTGATGCCTAGTACTCCGAATCGCTGCACACGGTTTTTCGCGACACTCACATTCGCGCTAAACCGCTCAGGGTCGGGATCTCTCGCCGCAACCGCAACATCAACCTTCAGTTTTTCCGCTCCCCGCAACAACTCGAGAGAAACCCGCTCTCCAATCGCATGACGATAGATATTCACTTCCAACTGCCGCGCATTCTCCATCACCTTGCCATTCAGTGTCAGGATGATATCTCCTTCCTTCAATCCGGCTCTGGCTGCAGATCCATTCGGAAAGACGTCGCCCACGATCACGCCCCAGTCGTTCGCCAGATTCAATCCCTGAGCCAGTTCCGGGGTGATGTTTTGCGCATGCACATCAATGCTCCCGCGCCTTACTTTCCCGCCTTTGCTAAGTTGCGTGAACACGTTTTGTGCAATGTTACTTGGCGCCGCAAAACCGATGCCCTCACTGCCACCCGACTGCGAGAGAATGAAGGTATTGATACCAACCACACGACCGTGCAAATCCACCAGCGGGCCGCCGCTATTGCCTGGATTGATTGGAGTGTCCGTTTGGATGTAGATCATTGGATCTTCAGGCTTCAACTGGCGCGCAGTCGCGCTCACGACACCCATCGTTACAGAGTTTTCCAATCCCAGCGGGCTGCCAAATGCCAGCACTATCTGTCCCTGCCTCACCTGATCGGAGTCACCGAAGGACAGAAATGGGATTCCTCTCTCCGGGATCTTGAGCACAGCCAAGTCAGTGTCGGAATCAACACCAACGATTTCTGCTGAAAACCGCTTGCCACGCCCCTTCAGAATCGAGCGGCGGGGAGAGCCACCCTCGAAGAGCGCCGGCAGTAAAACTTCAACCGCCGCGGCACCCGCAATCACATGGGCGTTGGTCAGTACGTGGCCTTCAGAGTCCATCACCACTCCAGAACCTACGTTCCGAGTCTTACTAATCAGGCCAGGGTCGGAGAAACTGCTGTCCGGGTTCACCCGAAAACCCGAAGCAAACACTTGCACCACAGCAGGAGACACCCGGTCCGATAGATCTTCAATCGACCGGCTCAACTCAACGAGCCGCAGAGCTGGAGCCTCCTTGGCACCGGCTTGCGCGAGGAAGTCCTGCCGGAGCAGTGTCATCTGCAAAATCGCCCAAATCACCGCTAAAAGGCGGCGTCTATCGCTGGTAAGCATCTGAATAGCCTCGATTGTCGAAGTCCTTTTATCACGGCCTCTGCCTGGCAACAAGGTTCGAGCGGCCAGCGAGAAATTAATTGAAACCAGGAGTTCGAACACATCGTCCTTAAACTGTTATAGCCAATAGGCATGGAAGCAGTGCGACCTAAGGTTGGATTAGGCAAAAGTCGCCAAACTGGCTTACTATCAAGACCTGCTTGTACTCCTTCTGAATTGGAAACTCTCGAATGAAGAAATGGATCGTTATTCTTGTCGTTGTCCTGCTGACCGTTTCCCTTGGATACCGTGTCAGCCAAGCTGTCAAACAGCAAGCAAAACCGGCTGCGGCCCCCAGGGCTGCCATGCCTACAGTAGAAATCAGCAAGGTGAGGATGGGTCCCCTGAATGAAAAAGTCTTTCTGGTTGGAGCGCTGAAACCGGTCGCGCAGGTGGATGTTGTTTCCAAGATGACCGGGAGAATCGATCAGCTACAGGCTGAAATTGGCGATTGGGTTCAAAAAGGAACGCTGATCGCCAAAGTTGACGAAGACGAAGTACGGCAGCAAGTAAACCGCGCCGCCGCCGCGCTTGAAGTGGCGAAAGCCAGCCTCAGCCAGAAGCAAACCGACAAGGAGATTCTCAAGAAGGAACTCGACCGCACCATCGAGCTGCACGAGAACCAGCTGATTCCGCGCCGCGATCTCGACACCGCAGATGCGCGCTACCGGGGAGCCATTGCTCAGGAGAAGCTGGCGGAAGCTCAGATTGATCAAGCTCAGGCTGAGCTGCGCGAACTCCGGGTGCGTCTGGACAATACCCGAATTCTCGCGCCCATTTCGGGTTTGGTGGGCAAACGCCACCTGGACAACGGTGCCTTGGTAAACCCAAGCATGCCGGTGGTGTCACTGGTAGATCTGTCAACCATGGTCATGGAAATCAATGCTCCCGAGAAAGATCTGGTCAAGATTCGCACTGGTCTGGAAGCCGGTATCGTTCTGGACGCTTATCCGGAACAGAAGTTCAAAGGGCGCGTGATTCGGCTGTCGCCCATTCTGGACCCGGCAACCCGGACTGGTTCGGTCGAGATTGAGGTGCCCAACCCGAAGATGCTGCTCAAGGCGGAGATGTTTGCACGCGTCGAGTTGGATCTGGGCACACGTCACAACACCTTACTGATTCCCCGTGAAGCTCTCGTAAGCCACGATCAACAGCGGGGCGTCTTCAAGCTTCAGGAAGACACTGCCCGGTTTCAAGCAGTGGATGCGGGTGTCAGCCAGGGCGGAGAGGTGGAGGTGCTTAGCGGACTCAAAGAAGGAGAGGCAGTCATTACCCTGGGTGTGAACCTGGTGAAAAACGGCGACAAGGTGCGGCTGAGATCGGAGAAGCCTTCGGGCACGGCACAGAAGGCCCAGAAGAAGGAGGGTGCATGAAGCTCGTTGAGTTCTCCATCAACCGGCCGGTCACCACCTACATGATGATCGCCACAATCCTCCTGCTCGGCGCGATTGCCTTCTTCAGGCTTCCCGTAGACCTCATGCCGGAGATGGAGTTTCCAACGCTGACCGTGGCCACGACCTACCAAGGGGTGGCGCCGGAAGAGATGGAAACGCTCATAACCCGCCCCATTGAAGAGGCCGTCGGTGCACTAGCCGGTGTGGAGAAAATCCGGTCGAGTTCCTCTGAGGGACAAAGCTCGGTTCGCATCAGCTTCACCTGGGACACAGATCTGAACGAAGCCGCCAGTGACGTACGAACCCGGCTGGATCGTCTGCGGCGCATTCTGCCCGAGGATGCCGATCCTCCGACGCTCTTCAAGTTCGACACCACCCAGTTTCCCATCATGTTTCTTGCCGTGGCCAGCAGCGAACTGGATGCGCTGGCGCTGCGGCATCTCATGGAAGAACAGCTTCAGTATCGGTTGGAGCGCGTTCCGGGCGTAGCCGCTGCCGAGATCCGAGGCGGGCTGCGCCGTGAAATTCATGTGGACATGTTCCTGGAGAAACTGCGCGCTCTGAACATTTCCCCTGAGGAAGTCACCAACACCCTCAGGCGCGAAAACCTGAATCTCCCGGTTGGTCCGGTTGAGGAAGGCAAGTATGAACTGCTGCTGCGAACGCAGGGCGAATTCCAGTCCGTTGATCAGATCCGAAACGTCGTGGTCACAGCCAGGAATGGCATTCCCATCTATATTCGTGACGTCGCGCGCGTGGAGGATTCTCACGAGGAGATTCGCCAAATAGTCCGCGTTGACGATCAACCGGGCCTGCGGCTCTCTGTTCGCAAACAGGCTGGCTCTAACACGGTGCAGGTCGCAAAGGCCGTGCATGAAGAACTTGAGAAGATCCGGCGAGACTATTCTCATCTCACCATCGTCGCGACGATGGATTCCGCGGTCTTTATTCAGCGATCCATCGCCAACCTCCGCGATTCAGCCATCTCCGGTTCCGTGTTGGTGGTTCTGGTTCTCTTCCTGTTTCTGCGCAACATCAACAGCACTCTGATCATCGGGATCACGATCCCCATTTCCATCATCGCGACCTTCGCCTTGATGTACTTCTACGGGTTTACGCTGAATACCTTTTCGTTTGGTGGTCTGGCGCTCGGCGTGGGCATGCTGCTCGACAACGCCATTGTCGTTTTGGACAACGTCTTCCGATTTCGGGACGAAGGCCTGCCCATCAAGACGGCCGCGGTTCGGGGCACTTCTGAGGTCGGAACCGCAATTATGGCTTCCACGCTCACCTCCGTCGCGGTGTTTGTGCCGCTGGTTTTTCTGACGGGCTTTTCTGGAGTCATGTTCAAGCAGCTGGCCTATGTCGTCTCGTTTGCACAGTTTGTTTCTTTGTTTGTTGCACTCACCATTATTCCTCTGCTCTGCACCAAAATGCTGCGGCATCGCGAGCCTGACGCCAAGCGCCACCCCTGGGCCCACGCCGTCATCGAGTGGTGGGTTGGCGTACTGGACAAGATTGACGCGCAGTATCAAGGGATACTGCACTGGAGTCTCAGTCATCGTAAGACAATCGTCGCATTCTCGGGTCTCGTGGTGGTCGCAAGCTTATACCTGGGCCAGTTTGTAGGCTTCGAGCTGATGCCCGAAACCGACGAAGGTGAAATCCGCGTCGATGCGGAACTCCCCTCCGGAACACGCATCGAGGTGACCGATCAGGTGGGGCAGCAGTTGTTGCGCATCATCCGCGAGAACGTGCCGGAAACTCTGAGAATCATGACGGAGATCGGCGGTGGCCCGGGTGGCGGGGGTGGTGGCGGGCGTCCTTCCTCCGTAAATACTGCCGAATTCAGGATCCAACTGGTGGACCGTGAGAAGCGCGAGCGCACCGCCCAGCAGATTGCCACGGCACTGCGCCCCAAGCTGAACATTCAGCCCGGCATGATCGTGCGCACGCGTTCTGCCGGAAGCAACTTCATGCAACGTTTCTCCAGTACGGGCGGCGATCGCGCGTCAGTCTTGATTCGTGGACACGACCTTCCCTCCGCCACCGATTTGGCCAAGCAGGTCAAAACCCACATGGATACCACGCCGGGATTGGCTGACGCTCAGGTCAGCCGCCGGGAAGGTTTGCCAGAAGTGCTCATCAAGGTGGACCGCGACAAGGCCTCGGTGTTGGGCCTGAACGTTTCCCAATTGGCCGGCGCGCTGCAAACCACAGTCGGCGGAACAAGAGCATCCATGTATCGCGACGGGGGCGATGAGTACAACATCCTGGTACGCCTGGTTAAGAGCGATCGCAACCGTCTGGATTACATCCCCCAAATTCCCATTAACACACCTTTGGGCAAGACGCTGCCCATTGGAAGTCTCGTTTCGATGGAGCAAACCCAGGGGCCAGTATCACTGGAGCGCGAGGACCAGGAGCGCGTCATCACCGTTTCGGGTAATCTGGCCAATCGCGACTTGGGCAGCGTGATGCGCGACGTGGAATCCAAGACCCGGGATCTGGAGCTCCCGCGTGACTTCAGCATTTCCATGGGTGGTGAACTCGAGGAACAGGAGAAGGCATTCAAGGAGCTGATGGTCAGTCTCGTCCTAGCGATCGTGCTGGTTTACATGGTGATGGCAGCTCAGTTTGAATCGTTGCGCGATCCCTTGATCATCATGTTCTCTATTCCTCTAGCTTCAATTGGCATCGTGCTCGCCCTGCTTCTCACCAATACCACCTTCAACATCCAGGCGTTCATTGGCACCATCCTGTTGGCCGGCATTGTGGTCAACAATGCGATTGTACTGGTGGACTGCATCAACCAACTGCGTCGTGAAGACGAGATGCCCCTGCGCGAAGCCGTAGAACTGGGAGGGCGGCGGCGTCTTCGACCGATCTTGATGACAACGCTGACGACCGTCCTCGGTCTGGTACCGATGGCGTTGGGATTGGGCGAGGGTGGCGAAGTACAGGCTCCGATGGCCCGCGTCATCCTCGGAGGCCTCACCACGTCAACGCTCATCACACTGGTTTTCATTCCCATTCTGTACACCCTGGTGGAGGAGCGTGCGGAAAGGAAGGCACGCAATCGCGAGGGTGCACCTGAATCTGGCGCAGCTCCGCTACCGGTCCAGCAGTAGCGGTTGCTTACACCCAAGTCTCCATACGTTTCTTCAGTACGCAGGCCCTGACGGAAAGGCTGACGACTTTTGCCTGAGATCTGGCAGCGAAGAAACCCGCTCCCGCCTGGGTTGTTTTCGCTCCAGTTCTCAGGCATAGAGATCGACCTCATTCAGGATCATTGCGGGCTCTTCCCAAGCCGGCCAAATCGGGCATTGACGCACTTTCGGGGTTGCGATACGTTGCAGTTCTTCCTGAATTAGCGGTCAGTCGGGAATAGATTCGCAGCCGATTACCTGGTTGCTTGCGCGGGCACTCGTCAAAGTGTTCCCGTCCATTGAAGTTGGCGAAGGCACTCCAAGTCAAAACCTTTGGTAGAGCTAAGGAGACCAATCATGATTCATCGAATGTTGCTACTTGCTGCCCTTCTGGCGCCCGGTTTGGTGGCAGCACAGACACCTACGAATGTGGCCCCGGCAACGCCACGCATCTTCAACACCGTGAAACTCAAGCTCCAGCAAGGAAAACAAGTGGTTGGCGGAACGGTCTCTTCTTCAGATCCCGATATCTATTGCGCCATGGCCGGCGCGGGATTCGATTTCCTCTGGATTGAGATGCAACACAGCCCGCTGTCTTATTCAGAGGTAGCTCGCATGATTTGGGCCTGTCGCGGCGCTCCGGCCATGCCTTTCATTCGTGTGCCCGATGCCACGGAGGGAGACATTCAGAAAGCGGTTGATATGGGCGCAGCAGGAATCATCATTCCCATGGTTGAGAGTTTGGAAAAAGTGAAGGCTGCGATCAAGTTTGCCAAGTATCCGCCCTTGGGTGCGCGCAGCCAGGGTGGAGGGCAGTACGGCTCGCTGTGGGGCAGCGACTATCGCAAGATCGCCAATGACAACATCATGATCGTAGCGATGATCGAATCCCCTGCGGGTGTAGCCATTGCAGAGCAACTCGCTGCTTTGCCTGGAGTCGATGCCGTTTTTGCTGCCAGCACAGATCTGTCAAGCTTCTCCGGGCTTCGCCAAGGGGATCCGCAGTATGAGGCAATGGTGACGAAGGTCCATGACCTGACTCTGAAGTATGGCAAGGCGTTGGGCGGCCCCCTGGCGTGGAGGAATCGGCACGGCTTCAACTTCTTTCAAGCGCCGGGCGAAACGTCTCTCATTCGGTCAGGAGCTCGCGCTGCGCTTGAGGGCACGCCTTCCGAAGGTGCGCCAAAAGGTGTCGCACCGTTAGAGGGCACTGAGAAGAAGTGACGTCGCGCACGAAAACCCCTCTGATCCCGGCTTACTATCCGCCGGGATGACATCCCCCTTATGCGCTGGGAGTTGTGAAAAACTTCCGGTTGGGCGTGCAAGCATGATCCGGTAGGGACGCGGTGCCCCGCGTCCGTGTTGGGGTTACCGTCGCGGACGCGCCGCAGCGCGTCCCTACCATCGAATTTTCACATCTCCCTTCGCAAGGGGGAAAAGGGCTCCTGTCTTGGACAACAGGCACTTCAGCAGGGCGACATCTGAAACGCCAAATGGAGGCTTCGTATGAGGTTGCATCACCGCAGGCATTTTCTGCAAACGGCAGCCGCAGCGGCGGGAGCAGCACTCTTCCCCGCCCCTTATGCCAACCTTGCCGCGGCGCTGAAGCGCAAAGTCAAGATCACGGATGTGAAATGTATGATCGTGCGAGGCACCTGGGACTGGAACCTGGTCAAGATCGAAACCGACGCTGGTCTCTATGGCATCGGCGAGGCTTACTGGGGAGCCGGCGTGAAGGACGTCATTCTGAACATCATGAAGCAGCATTTGATTGGTGAGGATCCGCTGAACGTCGATAAACTTTACACAAAAGTGCTGATGCGAAACGCTGGTGCAGGCGCCATTGCCGGCATTACGGTCACGGCTGCGAGCGGCATTGAAATCGCGCTCTGGGATTTGGCGGGCCGGATTCTGGAGACTCCCGTCTGCAACCTCCTGGGAGGCCGTTTCCGCGATCGTGTGCGCTTCTACCGCACCATGCAGAACCCCACCAACGTGAACGATCCTGCTTCCTGGAAGGAACTGGTGCAACGAGCCCGTGCGGAGCCTTTCGGCTGGACGGCCTTCAAGTTTCAGGGCGATGGCGTCCCGGTGGCGGCTGATCCACAGTTCGAGGAACCTGGACACGATCGCTACACGCGCGGGTTGACAAACAAAGACATTCGACGCATCACCAAGGGAATGGAAATTGTGCGGGAAGAGCTGGGGCCCGACATAGACTTTGGCATTGAGTGTCACTGGCGTTACGACACGCGAGACGTGATTCAACTCGCCCGTGCTCTGGAGCCTGTGAAGCCCATGTGGCTGGAAGATCCTGTTCCGCCGGAGAACCCGAAGGCAATGGCTCGCGTGACGCAGTCTGTCAACGTACCCATCTGCACGGGAGAAAACCTCTACACCCGTCATCAGTTTCGAGAGGTGATCGAACTGCAGGCTTGCGATGTCGTCCACATTGATATTCCCAAGTCAGGCGGCCTGCTTGAATCCAAGCGCATTTCCGATCTCGCCGACGCGTATTATATTTGGACTGCGGCCCACAATCCTGCGAGCCCGATAGGGACCATTGCGTCTGCGCACGCGGCCGCCTCGATGCGAACGTTTCGAGTTCATGAGCTCGCAAAATACATCGATTGGTGGCAGGACTTGGTGATTCATGAGGGACCGATTTTCAAGAACGGCTATTTCACCATCCAAGACAAGCCTGGTTACGGCGTTGAACTCAATCCCGACGTCGCCCGTGCCCACCTGGCGCCAGGGGAAACTTGGTGGGGATAGGACTCCCGGTCAGCCAGAGACCGCAGTATTGGCGACGAGCTGGGAGTGAGACAGCACAGCGGAACCTAGAACCAAAAGCTCAAGAGATGGAAGGTTACTGATCAAAGTCGCCCTATTCTCTTCACAATACTTGGAGCGTGCATAATGAAACTCAGACGACTTCTTCCCTTCGTGCTTGCCGGCGTCATGCCGCTGCTTGCCGCCGCAACGGCCGACACCATCTCGACTTCCAAGGGACCCCTGAAGATCACACCAATCAAACATGCGAGCGTGATGTTGGAGTTTGGCGGCAAGGTGATTCATGTGGATCCCTGGAGCCAGGGAGACTACACGGGTTTGCCAAAGGCTGATGTGATTTTCATTACAGACATTCACGGCGACCACATGGATCCTGCCAAGATTGCCGAGATCAAGAAAGAGGGCACCGTGATCGTGGCGCCTGCGGCGGTCGCCAAGACGGTTACGGAGGCAACGGTCATCAACAACGGAGAGAGCAAAGCCATTGCCGGCATCCAGGTTGAAGCTGTTCCGATGTATAACCTGGTTCGTGGACCTAGCGCAGGCAAGCTCTTTCACGACAAGGGGCGCGGAAACGGGTATGTACTCACTATGGGCGGAAAGAGAATCTACTTCTCCGGTGATACCGAAGCCATCCCGGAAATGAAAGGACTAAAGAATATCGACATTGCCTTCGTGACGATGAACCTACCCTACACGATGCCGCCTGAAGAAGCCGCTGAGGGCGTAAAGGCCTTCAAGCCAAAGATCGTCTATCCCTACCACTACCGAAACTCCGACCTGAACGTCTTTGCGAATGCACTGAAGGATGAGAAAGGGATCGAAGTGCGGCTGCGGAACTGGTACTGAGGCCTAGGAAGGACGATCCTCCGAAACACCAAGATGTCTGCTGCAAGCGTGGTCTTTTGAATGTGGGAGTCGGCCTCCGGACGACGATCCGAAAGAACTTACCGGATCGACTCCGGGACTGACCCGGATAAACTTGGGTCAACCTTAAGGGACCTCTACTGCCTGGACCTATAACGAGAGCGGTTTAAGAAGAGCGGGAAAGCTGTGCAGATTAGAGGAGTCGCCGTCCGGAGGCCGGCTCCCACATTCGGGGTTGGTCAACAGCCTATGTCCAGCGATTCGGTTGTCTATCGCGTCGAGAATTTGTAAATCGTCGTTGTCGCGTATTTCTGCCCCGGCTTCAGGATAGTGGATGGGAAGTTTGGCTTGTTTGGTGAATCCGGGAAGTGTTGGGTTTCCAGGCAAAACCCGGCGCGCTGCTGGTACACTTTCCCCGCCTTTCCTTTGATGGTCCCGTCCAGAAAATTGCCCGTGTAGAACTGTATCCCCGGCTCCGTCGTCAGCACCTCAAGCACCCGGCCACTCGTTGGTTCCGTCACGCGGGCGGCCAAAGACAGATTGTTGTCCTTTCTGTCTAGCACCCAATTGTGGTCATAGCCCTTTCCAAGGACCAACTGCTCATCCTTCTGGTTGATGCGGGCGCCGATAGCCATGGGCTTGGTAAAGTCCATGGGCGTGCCCTTGACACTTCGCAGCTCCCCGGTGGGGATCACCGCCGCGTTAACCGGCGTAAAACGACCCGCATTGATCATCACCTCGTGTTTGAGAATGTCGCCGCTGCCAGCCAGGTTAAAATATGCGTGATTGGTCAGATTCAGAATTGTCTCTTTGGAAGTGGTGGCAGTGTAGTCCGTCTTTAGCTCGTTGTTGTTCGTCAGTGTGTAGGTGACGGCGACGGTCAACGCTCCTGGGTAGCCTTCTTCACTATCCGGACTGACGTATGCCAGCTTAAGTCCAACACTGTTTTCCCCCCGGATTTCCTCCGCTTTCCATATCACCTTGTCGAAGCCGCGGTTGCCGCCATGCAAATGGCTTTCGCCGTTGTTGGTTGCGAGGCGGTATTCCCGCCCACCCAGGGAAAACTTTCCCTTGTCAATCCGGTTGGCATAGCGCCCAATCAGCGCGCCGAAATAGGGGCTGTTGTTCTTGAGATACCCATCCAGAGAGTCATAGCCCAGCGTCACTTCCTGAAGCTTGCCTGCGCGGTCCGGGACCTTGAGGGACACGACAATGCCACCGTAAGTTATGATGCCAGCTTCAACACCATTGGCATTGGTCAGCGTGTAGAGATCCACGGCCTTTTTCTCAGCCGTGGACCCAAAGGGCTGTTTACGAATCTGCGGTTGGGGCGCAGCATTGGACACCGGTGCAAGAAATAGAAGAAGTCCGAATCCGGTCGTGAGCTTTAGAAGCGATCGATTTAGCCTGTTCACAAGAGTTCTCCTCAAGAATCTTCGAAGCGTATCCCATCGGGCCTGTTCCGCGAACACCACCGGTTGGCACGAACAAAGGATTCTGGCTGTATTTTGCAAAGACGGACGCCGAGAGTTTAGTCAGCACCTGCGCCACTGGCAACCGAAAACCATTCCGAATTATTCCTACCTCTGCGATACACTTTCTCTCGAGCGTTACAATTCACACAAAAGGAGACCTCATGCGACCCTACCAAGCAGCACTCATCATCCTCACAACCGCGGGAATCCTTGCAGCAGCCGGCCCGGCTCAGAAACCCAAAACACTGTTTCTGAACCCGGAGGGCGTTCCAAAACCTACCGGGTACACTCAAGTCGTGAGCTCCGGCCCCGGAAGAATGATCTTCATTTCAGGTCAGGGAGGAGCTGATCAAAGTGGACAAATGCCCGAGGACTTCGCGGCACAAACCAAGAACACCTTTGAAAACATCGGCCGGTGCTTAAAGGCGGCAGGCGCCAAGTTCGACGACATCGTGAAGATTAACTACTACGTGACAGACATGGCGTACACTGCCGAACTTCGACGCATCCGCGCAGGCTACCTTAACCAATCGGGGCCCCCGGCATCAACACTTACTTGTGCAAGTCGGCCTGGGTCTAGGGTTGAAAGTGGAAATCGAGGCTGTCGCTGTAGTGCCAGAGTGAATCGTTGGCGTCATACTCGCTTGACCCGTTCTGAACACGACGGCCACAGCAACGCATTCTTGTCCGCGCGCGAGAATGTACGACCTCCGGCCCTCAACAAAGACTGGATCTCGTCCCAGTCAGACTCTCGTGATGGAGTCTAACGCGCACTCATTCGGACGGCGACTGAAAAGGCTTCTCGCAGAGCTCCTACGTCTGCAACTCCTTTTCCGGCGATGTCGAAGGCAGTACCATGGGCAGGTGTAGTGATGACGACCGGAAGTCCACCACCGAGGGTAACTCCGCGATCAAAGCCGAGTAGCTTCAGGGCAATCTGTCCTTGGTCGTGATACATCGTCACCACGCCGTCAAAGTCGCCGCGTCTCGCGGCGATGAACAGGGTGTCCGCAGGTAACGGACCTTTCACTTCCGCACCGGTTGCCCGCGACTTTTCAATCGCCGGTCCGATCACGGTGATCTCTTCAGTCCCAAGGAGTCCTCCTTCCCCCGCGTGAGGATTCAACGCAGCGACCGCGATGCGTGGAACTGACACGCCGCTAGACCGCAAGGCTCCGTGCAGCAGATCAACAGCGCCACAGATCCCATCAACGCTCAAGGCACTTGATACGGCACTCAGCGGAATGTGTGAAGTGACCCGCGAGGTCCAGAGTTTCCCGCAGATATTGATTTCAGACACACGGCCGCTGTGTCCCAGCAAATCAGCAAAATAGTGCAGTTCGTCCGACTGTTCCATTCCGGCCAATTTCATGGCCTGCTTGTTGAGGGGAGCGAAAACGATGGCGTCAATCTTCCCGGCCCGCCATGTTTCGATAGCCTTGCGCAAGCAGCCCAGGACATACAGCCCCGCTTCAGCACTGACTTTCCCCAACGGATGGTCTGCACGAGAACAAGGGTAATCAAGAAACTGGGGATGAGCATCGATCACCTTCGCAATTTCGACTCCGCGCTGGTACTGGGATCGATCTCCAATAACCAACACCTCGGCCTGAGCGAGAACCTCCGGAAGGGCCAGCAGCTTCGCTGCGAGCTCCGAGCCAATGCCGGTGAGATCGCCGAGCAGTAGGCCGATTCGAGGTTTCATAGCTACAACCCCCACCCCCCATTGTCCCCCCTTATCCAAGGGGGGACAATGGTTTCACCGAACGTGACGTCATTCCTGCCAAGCGTAGCGCGAGCCAGAATTCAGACTGCTCTTGCAGGCAACGACTGCCATACTTCAAAGACTGCCTGGATTCCCGCTTTCGCGGGAATGACGGGGCCTTCTCGAATTCATTGCGCTAACGTGTCATCACAATCCGCCTTGCAAGTAAGCAATGACATCCGCGAGGGCCTGATGATTCAGAGTTTTCTCGAGTTCTTCCGGCATCAGCGAAATGGTAGAGGCCCGAATCTCCGAAATATTTCTCCGCAGCAGCGTAATTTCTCCCTCGTCCGAAGTTCCTCGCAGCGTCACCGCGCCGGGAGTCTCGTTCGCGAGAATGCCGTCGTATATTCGACCGTCCTTGGTCATCACAATGTAGTTCACGAAGCGCGGTTCAATCGCAGCGCTGGGATTCAAAATCGCCGTCAGCAGCTCCTGCTTCGTTTTGCTACTGATGCCCGAAAGGTCGGGGCCAAGCCGGGCGCGCTGCTGCTGTGGCATATGGCACTTGGCACAGGTTTTCTCGAACGCCTGCTTTCCTCGGGCTACGTCGCCCGCTGCTTGCAGAACGTCCCGATGTGCTTCCACGATCTTCGTCCGATCGTCGGTCTGCGCAGAGAAATACTTGCGTGCTCGCTGTACAACCGCCGGGTCAGGATGATCAAGCAAGCGAGCCTGCACGGTAATGTCGATGCTGGCTCGCTCTACTGTTCCGTCCTCCAACGCTTTCAACAGGACCGTCATCCATTCCCGTTGGCTCAGCAGCACTGCCTGCACCTTTTCCCGCACCTCAGGGGAGTAGCCTTTCCAAGGCGAGAGCAAGGTCTTTGGAATGTTTGGATCGTCGAAGGCCGATAGCGCCTCGACTGCAGCTATCTTCAAAGCAGGGGTATTGGGCGAATCCAAGACTCGCTGCAGGACGGGGCTTACCGTCGCAAAGTTGCCACCCTGCAACGCGCGAATGGCAAATACCCGCTGTGCCATGGGCAAGCTCTCTAACTGGGTCTCGGTTAGAGCTTTCTGCATGAGACCGCGTAACTCCAGGTGGCGGGCGGCCTCCCAGGCAGCAGTCTGTACGGGCTCTGATTTACTCTTCAAAAACACGGATAACGACGACTCGGCACCGGGCACAGCAAGGTTCTTGACTCCCGCCAGTTTCAGTCCCCTTGCTAGTCCCTTTAATCCGGCGTCGGGATTTGGCTGGGTTGCGAGAGCCTTAAGAAATCGGCTGACCTCTCCGGCGTCATGTTTTCCGCCAACCAGCGAGCCCAATTGGGACAGCAGGTCCGGATTGTCCAATGACGGCCGTTTGGCGCGCAGCTGATCGAAAAACGCAGACGCAGACTCCGCCACTGAGCCGAGGATTGCTGTTCGAAACCACGGATCGGTGGCCCGTTGCAGAGTAAGTTCAACGAGCGCCGCCAGTGCGCGGCGGTCCTTGCTGTTACCCAGCGTCATCGCCAATTGAAACTGAACACGCGGTTCCAGATCGCGAGTCATCGCGAAGATGGCGCTCCTGAGAGCTTCAGATGCTTCAAGGAACGGCTCAGCCAAGCGCAGCGCATGCTCACGGACATGGAAATCAGGGTCCTTGAGTGCCTCTATGACTAACGCGGCATCGAGTCCTGAAATCCCCTCCAGGGTCCACAGCGCATGAAGGCGAGCCTGAGGAAAACTGCTATCTTGCGCAAGCTTCGCAAGCAAGGGAACTGCGGAAACATCCTGCCGCTCGAGGAGCAAGCGCTGGGCTGTTTGACGATGCCAGCCGTTGGTGCTCTCCAGCAACTGGACGAGTTGAGACGTGGTCGCTGCACCCAATGCAGGTTTGAGATCCCTTTGGCGCATTGGCTTATTCGGTACGATCCGGTAGATGCGGCCCATGGTGTCGCCCGCCCAGAAATCCATGTTCTTCTTGAGCTCTTCCGGAATAGATTCGGGCGTCTCAATGAACAGTCGGTAGATGTCCGTCACATAGAGGTTGCCGTCGGGCGCATTGGCCAGATTGCATGGCCGGAACCAGGCATCCGTGGACGCGATAAATTCAACACCGTCTTTCGCCCGAGAGGCTGAGAAGCTCACACCATCAGGCTTCAGGACGTCGCGGTGTACGAGATTGCCGTTCACTTCCCCAGTGAAGACGTTGCCCCAATATTCCTTTGGAAAGACATCGCCGCTGTAAACGGTGCTACCGGAAGCAGCGCTGAAATAGCCGCCAACCTGTTCAGTCCGATTCAACTGGTTTTCGTTATAGCGCTGCTGGCGCACACGCGTGCGCTCCACGCGCCAGGCTTGCGGCTGGGTGAGCGGAAAAATCGGTGACGATGGCCTGCCATGATCCGAGATGTCCTGGGCCATCGCGGGTATGTCCAGGAATGGCGTCTTGGTGAGGTATTGCATCGGAAGAACAACGTGACGCAGATGGATCGTGTTCTGTGTGATAAAGCGGTTCCCCCAATCGTCGAATGTCAATCCAAACTGCGCTGGTCCGCTCGAGGGTTCTGCGATTCCACGATCCGGCCGAAACCGGAAATCGGTACCCCGCACCAAGATCGGGGGACGCTCCGGATGGTCAGGGGAGGTGATGCGGCCGTCCGATCCGGTGTTCGAAGCATAGATCCAATTGTCAATCCCCAGCCTCGGGTTTGTGATGCGCGCTTCGGGATTCACTTTCGGGAAGCCGGTGTAGAGCACCTTCCGTTCGTCGGCTTTGCCGTCTCCATTCATATCCTTCATGAAGAGAATGTCGGGCGCGCTGGTCACAATGAGGCCACCCTTCCAGGGTTGCAGGCCACTCACTTCCAGCACTTGATCTGCAAAGACGGTGGACTGATCGATGCGACCATCTCCGTTGCGATCGTCGAGAAGCCGAATTCGCGAACGCGCGGGTTTTCCAGGCGGTGGATCTTCGGGATAGTCGAGCATTTCAGCAACGTAGACCTTGCCATCTTCATCGAAAACCATCTCGACCGGACTCAGGACGTGAGGCTCGCTGGCGAACAGCTCGATTCGAAAATCGTCGCTCAGACGAAAACTCTTCAGAGCGGCGTCCGGCGAAAGCGCAGGGGCTTCGGAGGTCTTTTGGCTGCAGCCAGCCAGCAGAATGATGACGGCGATGAGCAAGAGCCTACCAACTGGACTACGAAGCTTCGACATTAATCACCTCAGAGAGATCGTATTGCCACAAATTACAACATTGAGCCCACGCTCCCCGCCATTCTATCCGCTTCGGAGAGGACACGTGATGCATGTGAGTGTCGCTCAACGGTGCAAATCTCACTAGAAGCTGACTGTCAAGGAATTTGCCAGGACAAAAGAACCACTACCATCTACTCGTCTCTTGGCGGGTTGCTCGGTGGAGAAACGATTCTTGGATCGGCCCAGGCGATCCAATCGCATCCCTGTGGGCCAGTTTGAAAACTCTTGAAGAGGATATCGACCCGCTGTCCGGCGAATGGCTCCAGCTTGATCTCGGCTTCCAGCCAGGCTCTATCTCCTGAGTTGCGCTGAATGTCGACGTCACGATTGAAGAGGCGGCGACTTTCACCGCCTTGCGGGGTGATCCAGACCTCAAATCGGTTCGGTGATGAACACGAAGGCTGGCTGACCAGTCCCACGGCAAAGCGCAGGATTGATTCGGGCAGGATGGAAACATGAAACCTAGCTTCAGCGGGAGGAAACATTAGAAGGATCTGACGCTTATCCCCATTGATCTCACTTATCTGCCGGTAGTGAGCATTCTCCTTTCTCGGTTGGGGCATATCAATCTTGGCTTCTTGAATATGGCTGAGAAAGTCATAAGCCACTTTTTCCTGTCGCAAAGCCTGATTGGAAAATTCATAGAGGATGTTAGCGTTCCTCTGCATCAGTGAGCGCAGGTGTTTTTGGGCAAATGTCCGTTCCGGATCTGTCAGCAGATAGGCCTCTTGGCCCGGCTGGGCCACGAGAAGATGGGTCACTCGATAGCTTGAAAGAACAGAGAGAAGTTCCGATTCCTGGTCAGACAACAACTTCGGGAAGTAAGGTGAAAAATTGAAGCCAGCATCGGCATCCGCATAGAACGCCGAAGGGCTCGTGTTCCACCAGAACAGAATTCTTTTCGGGCCCGGTTGCTGATTGAGAAACTGTACCAGAGGAAAATTTGGGATATGGCGAGTGAGGTAGTCCTCTTTAGTCTCTTGGCCGGACAAGACGCTCCAAGGCAGTGTTTGCCAGATGCTTGAACCATACTGGGCTCCGCGGTTGAGGTCTTCGGCGAAAGGTGAGACCAGATAGGCCATCAAGAACAATAGCAGCGCGCTTCCGTATGCGATCCGTCCTGCTCCGCGACTCTTGCACCAGCTCAGCCAGCCCATCAGAGCCGAGGCCGATACCAGCGCCAACGCTGGAAGGAGCGGTAGGAGATAGCGCGCGTGTTGGCCGGTCATCAACCAGATGACGCCATAAATGGCACTGAAAGCCAGAATCAGCCAGGTCTCGCGTGCAGGTCGACGGCCGAAGGCAAGCAGCGGTATCAGGATCAAGTAGAATGGACCAACATTTCCGTGGAAACGGCCGTTGTCATTGATCGTCAACTGCCAGCCGAGAGTCAAAAGCTGCCAACCATTCTGTACAGACAGGCTGACACCTGAATCGGTCATCTCATGAAGGCCCATCTCCGTAAGAGAAGAGTTCCAATAGGGGCTAGCAAACACCCCGTTCAGGAAAGGGAAAAAAGGGTTGCGAGCATGAATGGCGTTATCTACCGCCCAGGGAATAAGGCCCAGCGCTCCATAAGCTGCAACGCGCCCGCCGGCCAGGATGGCCGTCCGCAAGTTTCTCTGCTCGAACCAGTGTCCTGCCGCAACGACACACGTTAACGCACAAAGCGCAAAGAGTGCGTGATACTTCGTTCCCTGGGAAAAGGCGAGGAAATAGATCGCTGTGATCAGCCACGGTCGTTCCCTCGTGTGCAGCCAGATTAAGGCTGCCATTAGTGAGACGAATACATAGAGTGTAAGTCCCAGCTCCGTATGCGCCGTGCGCATCTCCCAGATGAAGAGGGGCGAACTGATGAGAATGGCGACCGATATCAGGGCCACGTGACGCGAAAACAAGCGGCGGCCAAAACCGTAGGCGGCAATGAGCGTCAGAACTCCTAACAGGTAATGCATTAGCCTAGAGGTTGTCTCATTGTGAAGCAGCATGCCAAACGTGAAGAGCATCGTTACATGCCTGGGGAAAAATGTTTGTGGGATGTCAGGTATCGGCCTGATTCCATGCCCCTGCACGTAAGTCTTCGCCGCGAAAAGATGTACCACAACAGCGTCCCATTCAAGTTCTGGCCCTAGAGCAGAAACGAGAATCAGAAGGAGGATGGTGCCGATCAGAAGGCAGACAAGTCCGCGCCCCAGGCTCGGCATTCCGGCGAATCGCGGTCGTTGTGGAATGGGGAAATTATGAACAACAGACGCCCAGCCCGGCCAGAGACAGATGCTCGCTATGACAAGCAAGGCGTAAGCCACCGATGGATACAACCACTTCAGACCACCCAGAACCATTATCGTGAGCGAGAGGATCGAAAGCCCTCCCGCCGAGGACAGGGCTAACCACTCAGGATTATTTCCGGGTTCAAGTCCGAACAGCTTCAGCAGTCTTGCCCCGGCACCCGCCGCCACCGCCCAGGTCCAGAAGATCAGGAGCAAGTCAAGGACTCCGAATCGGAGGAACCATTGGACTAAAGTGAATCGGAGAATCGGCAGCGGAACAGTGCTGCAGTCGCGAAGATAGTTGCAAAGAACCAGGAGGACCCAGGCAGAAACCGCCGCTCCAGCCGCCAGCGTGAGCAGATGTTTCCGAAGGTTTGGGAATGAAAGCCGCATCTGTGCGATCTCGCCTCCGAAGGACTCAAGCCTGATACGCCGAGGGAGGGGCCGTACCCCCACGCAGTTCTAGACTTTGAATTAACGGAAGCGAATCGGAAAACCGACCCTCACCGCAAGGTCCTTGCACGCCCCGGCTGTGAAGCTAGGAAAGGAAATTCGAATGTGACAAGAAACGTGATGCTCGTCGACTTCTTCTCTTTTGAACCCGCTTGAATCTCCTACCGTCCTCTCCCCAGCAGGACGATTGGAATTGTCCGTAAGCAGATCTTGAAATCGAGGAGTAGTGACCAGGTATCGATATACTGGAGATCCAGTTTCATCCACTCTTCAAAGTCGATGTCGTTCCGGCCTTGGGCCTGCCAGAGACAGGTGAGTCCGGGTTTCATGCGCAACCGGCGCCGCTGCCAGCGTTCGTATCGCTCCACCTCTTCCGGAATGGGTGGACGCGGGCCCACGAACGACATATCTCCCTTCAGAATGTTCACGAGTTGCGGCAGCTCATCGATGCTGAACTTGCGCAGCCATTTCCCAATCGGTGTGCAACGGGGATCATTGCTCAGCTTGAACACCGGCCCTGACATTTCGTTGAGGTGATTGAGCCGTTCCCTGACTTCCTCAGCTTCAACAATCATGGAGCGGAACTTATGGAGCACGAATTTTCTGCCGCCCAACCCGCATCGTATCTGCTTGAAGATTACGGGACCTGGCGAAGTCAACTTCACAAGCAACGCCACCAGGCAGAGCAACGGAGCCAGCACAACCAGTGCAAGGGCCGCGGCTAAAACGTCGAAGATGTTCTTGATGAAAAGCAGGTATTCGTTTTCGGGTGTTGTGGAAAAGGTAAGCAGCGGCAAATCCTGCAGAGCTTCCAGATAGATCTTCGAAGTAACATGAGGGAAAAAGCTGAGCATGACTCTTGTCTTGATACCCTCTTCCTCGCAGATCAGGAAGATCTCCTCCAGATGGGCTAGCGCGTCTTTCTCCACGACGAAAATCACCTCGTCCACGACGCGGTTGCGTAACACCTCTCCTAGCCTCTCAATCTCAATAAAAGGATACCGGCGCAGACGGGAGTCCACTGGCTGAGGCTCCGTAGTTCCATTAGGAGCACGTACCACACCGACCAGACGGTAGCCCCATTGATGAGCCTCCTCCAAAGCCTCTGCCACTCTGGCAGCCTTGTCGTTGGTACCGACGATCAAGGTCTGGTGCTCGCCGTCAAGAATATGGGTGAACTGGCTGACCCCTGCCTTGGCGTAGATTCGAAAAACACAGAGAAACAGGAAGTTGACGACGGCAAAGATAGCGATGAACGGGCGGCTGATGAACTCGTACTTCAGGACAAAGATAGCGGCGCTGATGAGGACCGTCCCGGCAAAAACTGTGAGGGACACCTCTTGGATCACTTCAAACCAATCCTGGGCCAGTCCCTGTTTTCGAATGCGAATCAGTGCGAAGAGAACATTCCAAAGAATAAGAATGACTACCAGCAACCCGACATAACTTTGAAATGGGAAAACCTGGCCAAAAAAGCTGGACGGAAGATGGGCGCGCAGCAGATAGGCCGTCAGAAATGACAGCACTGTGACCAGAGACTCCAGCGAAGCAAAGATAAGCGTCGCGATGCGATACTTTCGTCGGATCATGTCGCTGGCAAAGGCTTCGGCAGCAAGGTGTTTCTGACAGCCATTAGAAAAAGATCGAGCACAGCTAAACGGGTTCGAGGGTTAGGATTAAACAATTCGACTCAGAGCAAGAATGGCAACCGGCACGGGGCATGCACCATCCAAGCCGAAGTGTCCTTCTTTCTGGCTACCGAAAATCCATGATCGTCCGCAAAATCAAAAGCTTATCTCTAGCGCTGTTTTTGCCGAGATAAATGATGGAAGAGCGAGTCTAGCCCACGGTAAAATCCTTGTCAATTTCAGTCCTATGTCTGGACTTGTGTTAGACTTGCAATGTTTTTGGCCAGTTTTCAAACCCACGTTTCGCCCACCCGGGAAGTATTCAAGTTGGACGACAAATTCGCGCTGGGCTCGTTTCCAGGCCCGACTCAATGAAACGGAAATCAGGCATGGTGCTTAAGCAGAGACTCTCAACCGCTCGCTTCTTTATAGTCCTCATTGCCTTGGCTCTCAGTTCCGGTTGCGCAGCATCGAGCGCCTTCAAGCGCGGAAAGAAGTTCGAGAAGTTGCGGAACTACGACGAAGCTCTGGAAAACTATCGAGTAGCCTACGAGGAAGATCCGAAGAACCATGAGTACCGACTGTATTTCGAGCGGGCTCGAGCGCAAGCAGCGATCGCGCATCTGGATTCTGGCAGAAAGCTGAGAGAAATCGGCAAGCTTGAGGACGCTCTCGTGGAGTTTCGCCGCAGCGCGGAGATCGATGCTTCCAACCCTGTGGCAGGTCAAGAGATCGCGGCCACTGAGAAGGCGATTCTGGAACGGGAACGAAAACAGGATGAAGAGAAACGGAAGCTGGCGGAGATTGTAGAGCGCAACAAGGTCGTTTCTCCCCGCGAAACTCTGGGCAATGTCAGCACCACTCCCATCGTTCTGAAGCTGACCGGTGACCTGAAACGAGCCTTTGAGTCCATTGCCAAGATCAGTAGCATCAACGTTATTTTTGACTCAGACTTGGGGCAGAAGCTGACCACGCAGGTCCCGGTGGATCTCAACAATGTGACGGTGATCGAAGCCCTCGATCTGCTGGCATTGCAGACCAAGACTTACTGGGCTGTCGTAAATCCTAATACAATTATTGTCACCAACGACAACCAGCAGACGCGCCAGTTCTATGAAGAACAGATTATCAAAACCTTTTATCTCAGCAACACTCTCGCCACGGCCGACTTGCAGGAGATTCTCAACACGCTGAGAACTCTGCTGGACTTGCGCAAGGTGGGAGTCATCAATGCGCAGAATGCCATTGTCATTCGGGACACGGCTGACAAGATCGCCATGGCGGAGAGGATTCTGCTGTCCATAGACAAGGCCAAGCCCGAGGTGCTCATCGATGTAGCAGTGCTCGAAGTGGATCGGTCGTACAAGCAAACTCTCGGAATCTCACCTCCAACCTCCATCACAGCAGCGAACCCACCTGGCAGCACCGGAACGACCGTCTCAATAAAAGATGCCGATCGCTTGGGGAGTGGCAATTTTTACTTCACGATTCCTACAGCAACGTTCTTGGCCACACGAACCAATGCTCGCGTTCTCCAAAACCCAAGTCTGAGAGCGTCGGACGGCAAGGTTGCCAAGCTCCGCATCGGCACGCAGCAACCGGTGGCACAGGGCAGCTTTCAGCCTACTTTTGGGGGTACTGTGGGAGGGTCGCCGGTTGTGCAGTTCACAACGATCGATGTAGGTGTGGATCTCGATTTCACGCCAAGGGTTTTGATGAATCGCGACGTCGCCATGAATGTGATTGTGAAGGTCAAAGCCATCAATGGCTTTGAAGTCCTGAGTGGCAATCGTTATCCGATTCTGTCAAACCGCAGCGTTGAGCACGATATCCGCTTGAAAGAGGGAGAGTCCAGCATCATTGGCGGGATCATCGCCGACTCTGACAGCGTCTCAACAGAAGGCATTCCGGGCGTGGAAAAGATTCCACTCCTGAAATATCTCTTTGCGACGGAAAGCAAGGATCGCCAGGAAGGCGAGCTGATCATCGTGATCACTCCCCACATCGTTCGCCTGCCCGACTTTGCGGACTCTGACCTCGAGAGTATGGCGATCATGGGATCGGGCATCAGCCCACGTTTTATCGGGAAGCCGGTTCAGCTCGGCAACGGCAAAGTAGCTGAGAGCAAGCCTGCAACGCCCGCTGCGGGGATCCCTGCGCCTGTTCAGCCAGGTGTGACTCCGGCACCGGCAGCACCTCAGTCCACAGCACCACAATCTGTCGAAAGCCTGCCCGTCCCAAGACTGGCTTTCGTCAGACTGGCAGCCTCACCGACGGAGGTGAATACAGGCAGCAAACTGACGGTCGCTGTATCGATCGAGAACGCACAGGGTGCCAGTTCCGCCTCGTTCGCACTGTCGTTCAATCCCAAGGCACTGAAGCTCGTCACCGTGCAAGACGGAGGATTTCTGAGCCAGGGTGGAAACGCGAGCTCGATCACTCCTGCAATCGACAATGAAAACGGCAAGGCAACCGTGTCCCTGATGCGACCCACTGGAAGTGCTGGCGTCAGCGGCAGTGGCGTCCTGGCGAACCTGCAGTTTGAAGCCGTCGGCCCTGGGACCGCGTCCATCACGTTCAGTCAAGCGAGCGTGGCCGATGCCTCTCAGACGGCGCTGCCGACGAGTTCTTCAGGGACGCAGGTTACTGTAAAATAGAGGCAGGCACGAAAGGTGGTGCCCGTCTCAGCGCCAGAGCGTTCGCAATCGAGAGTCTGTCGTGAACAATCCTTTGCGTTCCACAAGATCGGCAAATCGCAAATTGGAAATCTTCCACCGCCAGCGTGGACTCAGCCTGGTTGAATTAATCTTCACGGTAGCGATCGTAAGTATTTTGTCTATGGCTGCATTACCGCTGGCCCGGGTGTCCATCAAGCGCCAGAAAGAAGTCGAGCTGCGACGAGCCCTCAGGGAAATGCGCGACGCCATCGATCGTTACAAGGATGCTTCAGACCGTGGTTTTGTCGAGGTGAAGTTTGGATCGGATGGCTATCCACCCGACATGGAGACGCTCGTGAAGGGTGTGGCACAACTCAATGCCATCGACAAGAAGCTCCGGTTTCTGCGCCGTATTCCGAGGGATCCAATGACCGGTTCCGAATGGGGAATGCGCTCGTCACAAGACAGCCCTGATTCCAACAGCTTTGGTGGACAGAATGTCTTCGATGTTTACACGAAGAGTACCGGCAGCGCCTTGGATGGCACCAAGTACTCCGACTGGTAGGCTTTGACCGTGGCGGAGAGTCAGGATGCAACGGACACACTCAATGGGGATCACAGAATTCAGTGACGCGACTTCCTGTCTCTGGAGACTAGCCAACCGACCTCGGTTCCCCTCGCCCCAACGAGGGAGAGGGGTCAGTGGTGAGGGGAAGAGCACACGGCTGATTGAGCCTGGGGAGAGGGCAGCCTCATCCAACGTCCTGCGGCCGCTGAGCGTCCCCCCTTGGACAAGGGGGGACTTGAGGGGGGTTTTGGGGCAGCAAACCAGCGAGCACAAGGCTTACAATTCGCGATCCTCAGTCAGCGGAAAGCTTGCGCGCCACCGTGGTTTTACCCTCATCGAATTGATGGTGGTGCTAACGGTCATTTCCATCCTCGTGAGCATCGCGATACCCATCGCAAACTCGGCCATCATTCGCTCCAAGGAAGCGGTCTTGCGAAGTAATCTTTACACCTTGAGAACTCTGATCGATCAGTACACGGCCGACAAGCTGAAGGCGCCCCAAACTCTGGATGACATTGTTGCTGCCGGCTATCTGCGTTCTCTACCCAAAGATCCTATTACTGACCGCAACGACACGTGGCAAATCGTGATGGAAGACGCCTCTCTCTTCCCTGAACAAACCGAAACCGGCATCTTCGATGTGCACAGCGGCTCCACAGCAACGTCCACTGATGGCACACCATACAGCGAGTGGTAGGAAGCTGTAACCCGTCTCCCGTAACCTATAACCTCTATTTACCTGACAACTCCTTCAAGAGGACTACTGGCCGTCGCGTACAGTTTCTTGGGAATGCGTCCCGCCAGGAAGGCCAGCCTTCCAGCACGGGTGGCGTGATTCATCGCCTCTGCCATCGCAACTGGATCCTGAGCTTGCGCGATTCCGGTATTCATCAAGATTCCGTCTGCGCCCAGTTCCATGGCCAGAGTGGCGTCGGAAGCGGTTCCTACTCCCGCATCGATGATCAGCGGCACCTCGCGAATCATTTCTCTCAGAATTCGGATATTGGCCACGTTCTGAATGCCCATGCCAGACCCAATCGGAGCCCCAAGCGGCATGACAGCTGCGGCGCCCGCATCGATCAGCCGCCGTGCCATAACCAGGTCGTCGTTGGTGTAGGGCAGCACGATGAAGTCTTCCTTGGCCAAGATTTCCGTTGCCTGAAGCAAGCCAAGATTGTCGGGAAAGAGCGTTCGCTCGTCGCCAATCACTTCGAGCTTCACCCAATTTGAGAGCCCGGCTTCCCTGCCCAATCGGGCAGCGCGGACTGCTTCGTCCGCTGTGTAGCAGCCAGCCGTATTGGGAAGGATGAAGTACTTTTTGGTATCGATGTAATCGAGCAGCGATTCCTTGTTGCGGTCAGATAAATTCACGCGTCTGACCGCCACCGTGACGATTTCTGCTCCCGATTTTTCCCAAGCCTGAACCATCTGCGGGTAGGAAGCATACTTTCCAGAACCCACCAGCAAGCGGGAGGAGAACTCCCGGCTTGCAATTCTCAGTTTGTCCTCAGTCATTGTTCCCCCGGTCCATCAGAATGAAATCATCGCCATTCTAGTCGAAAGCGTTTCCCAGCCGCCAGTGAAAGCAGTACCTGGGAGCGCGGATATCCCGCATGCATGCGTACCCGCGCACCCAGGGTTGACCACACCTGCATCCCAAGCTAATGTGCTTGTTGCGGATTGCCGGATCGTCTTAGAAAGGACCCCCTCATGACAGCCCCGCCGGATGGAAGCCAAGCCGAGTTCACCAATCGCCTGATTCACGAAACCAGCCCCTATCTCAAGCAGCACGCCCACAATCCGGTGGATTGGCACCCCTGGGACGAGGTAGCGCTTGAACGAGCGAGAAAGGAAGACAAGCCGATTCTGCTGAGCATTGGTTACTCGGCTTGTCACTGGTGCCACGTGATGGAGCGCGAGTCGTTCGAGAATGAAGACATTGCACGCATCATGAATCAGTATTTCGTCAACGTGAAGGTCGACCGCGAGGAACGACCTGACCTTGACTCGATTTATATGAGCTACGTTCAAATGACAACGGGCAGCGGCGGATGGCCCATGACCGTCTTCCTCACTCCGGATCAGGTTCCTTTCTTTGGAGGAACCTATTTCCCGCCCGACGACCGTTACGGGCGGCCGGGTTTCCCGAAGATTTGTTTTGCCGTCCACGATGCCTATCAGAAGCGGAGAGCCGAGATTGAACAGTCGGCGGCAGACATTGTGAAGAGCCTGCAGGGAATGAACCAGATGCCGGAGGGCCAGGACTTGCCGGACGAGCAAACCCTAAGCGTGGCTTTCCGCAACCTGGGGCAACGTTTTGACCTCACTCACGGCGGATTCGGCGGCGCACCCAAATTTCCCGGCTCGATGAACCTGGCATTTTGTTTGAGGCACTACCACCGAACCGGCTTTCAACCCGCCATGGATTTTGTGGAACTAAGCTTGGACAAGATGGCGCTCGGGGGTATTTACGATCAACTGGGGGGAGGATTTCATCGCTACTCCGTCGACGACCATTGGTTGGTCCCGCATTTTGAGAAAATGCTCTACGACAATGCGCTGCTCAGCCGCGTCTACCTCGACGCATTTCAGCAGACCGGAAATCCGCTGTACCGACGGATCGTAGAGGAAGTTCTCGACTACATCATCCGTGAAATGACGCACCCGGAGGGTGGGTTCTATTCCACGCAGGACGCCGATAGCGAAGGTGAGGAGGGCAAGTTCTTTGTCTGGACTCCCGACGAAATCGAGGGCGTTCTGGGAAAACCTGACGCCGAGGTATTCTGCCGCTATTTCGATGTCAGCCGTCGCGGCAACTTCGAGGGCAAGAACATCTTGAATGTTCCCGTCCCAATGCCGTGAGTTCGCCGCCAAGAATTCCTTGTCTGTCGAGGAACTGCAAACCCTAATCGAGCGCGGGCGCCAACAACTCTTTGCCGAGCGTGAAAAGCGCGTCAAGCCTCATCGAGACGAGAAGATCTTGACGAGCTGGAACGGCCTGATGCTGGTAAGCTTTGCGAATGCAGCGTCAGTTCTCCGCCGGTCCGATTACCTGGAGACGGCCCGAAAGAACGCCGACTTTGTCCTCAGATACCTAAGACAGGAAGAACGACTCCTGCGCACTTTTAAAGATGGCCAGGCCAAGCTCAACGCCTACCTGGAGGACTATGCCTGCTTCGTGGAAGGATTGCTGTCCTTGTTTGAAGCAAGTGGTGAACTCCGGTGGCTGGAAGAAGCCGTGCGGCTGAATGACACGATGCTCGACCAGTTCTGGGACACTGAAACCGCGAGTTTTTATTTGACAGGAAGGGACCATGAGAAGCTGATTGCGCGAGTCAAAGACTTCTACGACAACGCCACACCTGCTGGAAGTTCTGTGGCAGTTTTCAACCTGCTGAAGCTGGCGATTCTCACGGGGAATGAGGAATACCGCCGCAAAGCCGAAGCGAATCTGCGTTGCGTGAAAACCTCCCTGGAGCGCTATCCGGGTGGGTTTGGCTACTTGCTCGAGGCCGCCGATTTTAACGTCGGACCGGTGAGGGAGATCGCAATCGTCGGCGCTCGCGACAACGACGCCACATCACGGCTGACAGAGGCGGTTTATCGGCAATATCTACCGAACAAAGTGGTGGTAGTTGCCGACCCAACCGATGCCCTATTGGCAGCGAAGTTACCACTGCTGCAAGGCAAAAGCCTGGTTTCCGGAAAACCGACAGCGTATGTCTGCCAGAATTACTCTTGCAAATCGCCAGTGACTTCTTCCGACCACCTTCATCAACTACTCCACGAATAGGAGCCTGCGCATCCGCCTATGCCAGCGAATGAGTTCGGCGGACATAGATGTCCCAACGTAATCACCCCCTGACTCGAATCCAAAAGCCGAGGACGACGAGGACGAGCACGAGAAAGACGATAACGAAATTCTCGTTTCGTCAGGCTTACTGGCCGGCACTCCAGTTCAGCACGACCCTCAGCGGCGTGCCGCCTGCATCCCGCAGGAGCCGGTTGACCAGAAAACGCTGCCCATCGACCGACGGGGCGTAATTGGACGCACCCATAACGGCGGCACCGACTTGGGCGACAAAGAGAGGGAGTGGTGGACCCACATCTATGGATTGGTGATCCGCTGCCGGTTTGATTGACGTCGCCATGAGTTTTCCATTGAGCGCGAGATAAAACAGCTCCGCACCATCCGACCGCCATTGCGGCTGATCGCCACCCTTGGTGGAGACTTGCAACCGCCGTCCTGGTCCCGGAAATGGCTGTACGTAAACCTCGAACACGCCCGAGGTGTTCGCCACGAAGGCGACCCATCGACCGTCCGGCGAAAGCCGCGCCGTGCGCTCGTCTGCGTCTGTTTGGACGACTGCGACCGACTTGCCGTCGCCTCCGAGCGGCAGCGCCCAGATATCCCACCCTGTTTTTGGGTTCATCCGCTGATAGACAAGCGAACGTCCGTCCGGTGAGACATCCGAAGCGAATGTCTCTTCGGTCTGGGGCGGAATCAGCAACTCCCTACTCGCCGGTGTCGGTGTGTCTATGGTAGAGCGAACACTGGCCGTTTCGCACCGCGGTGTAAATGATTCGGTTAGTATCGCGAGCCCAGAGCGGAAAGATGTCCTCGTCGGCATCGTCTGTAAAGCGGCTCACGAGGCCACGGCGAGTGTCGAGCACCCAAAGATCGGAGCTCGTGGCACCCCGTTCGAAGAAGACCAGTTTGCTGCGATCGGGCGAATACGAGACGCCGTCCGGGTTGCCGAGACGGTCGCCCACGGTCGCGATCTGATTGCCCGATCGATCGAACCAAGTGAATTGCCGCGCGAAGCGGGCCGCACCAGCGCGAAATGCGAACGCCGCCGGGCCCGCCGAGAGCATCACCGTATGCCAGCCCGCGGAGCTGTAGACTCCGTCGGCGACTTGAAACGCGCTCCCCCCCAACTCTAGTCGTTGGGCATCGAACGCTTGCGCGAGGACGTTGGCTTGTCGAACGAACAGCAAATGGCCGTTCGTATACACACCACCCGCATCGGCATCGACGAGGCGGCGCGACGACGAGCCATCGAGCTCGCCCGACGTGAATTCCTCGCGAGTCCGGGGCAGCCGCCACGTAATACAAGAAGTGCCTCCCATCGGGAAGAAAGTGGGGGAAGGAATGCCCCACCTGCCCGGCATCCAGCCTAGTAATGTCAACCGCCGTACCACCTTCTGCCGAGACCCGCGTGATCGCGCTCGCCGGAGTGCGAACGAATAGAATGACCCCATCGCGGCTCCACGCCCCGCCCACTCCCACCGTCGCTTTCGCCAATCTGCGGACCAAGCCACCATCGAGATCGAGCCGCTTGAGAAACCCGTCCGCGTAAAACGCCACGGAACGGCCATTCGGAGACCAGAACGGAGAAAACGCACCGCCGGTCCCGGCCAGCGGGCGCGCAGAGACAGAGTTGATTGCGCGTAACCAGACATGAGGCTGTCCGTCTGAGTCGGCGACGAACAGAATCTGTCGTCCGTCTGCGGAAAGAGCGACCGACGGGAGAAGGAATGGATCAGCGGCTTCCGGTGTGGTGATGTCGAACCGGACCTCGGGCGATGCAGGAACTGGTCGACTGGACCACACGCCCCATGCCAGCGCGACAACGCCAAGGAGCGCTACCGCACTGGTCCACGCGAGCCACCTGCTTCGAGACGGTGCCGGAGTGTGCGAATGCGCTGGGTCCGGCTGCTGCGCCTCATCGATCTCGAGCCGCGCGTCGGCGATGGCACGCAAGCGGCGCTTCGGGTCCTTTTCCAGGCAGCGATTCAACACACGTCGAACAGCGACCGGTGTCCCCTTTGGCAGGGCGCCCCACTCCGGATCACCCTCGACGATGGCGGCAAGCGTGTCGGTCATCGTGTTGCGTGCGAACGCGGCACGACCGGTGAGCATCTCGTAGAGGACGCACCCGAACGCCCAGATGTCGGTGCGCTTGTCGACCGTCTGTCCGCGCGCCTGCTCGGGGCTCATGTAGGCGGGCGTTCCGAGGATGACTCCTTCCCGTGTCCCTCCGACGGTCACCGTCGGCGACTGCGTCAGATCGGGCGATGCCGCGTCGCCAGACACAGCTTTCGCCAAGCCGAAGTCGAGCACCTTCACCACGCCATCCGACGTGATCTTGATATTCGCCGGCTTCAGATCCCGGTGGACGATGCCCTTTTCGTGCGCCGCATCGAGCGCGTCGGCCATCTGGCCTGCAACGGTGAGCGCTTCCTTCGGAGGAATGGGCCCGCGCGCGATGCGGTCGGCCAGCGTCTCACCGTCGACCAGCTCGAGCACCAACGCTCGCACCCCATCAGCCTCTTCGAGTCCATAGATCGCGCCGATGTGTGGATGATTGAGTGATGCCAGGACCCGCGCCTCTCGTTCGAACCGCGCGAGCCGCTCGGGGTCGCTCGTGAAGAGGCGCGGGAGGATTTTGAGTGCAACGTCGCGGCCCAACCTCGTGTCGCGGGCGCTGTAGACCTCCCCCATGCCACCGACGCCGATGCGCACCTGCACCTGGTAGGCGCCCAGGCGCCGACCGCTCAGCACAGAAGTAACAATGTCGTTCGGCAGTTGAGCGGCCACGGCGACAGTAGGTCCATCGAGAAACCCGCGGGCGGACGCCGGCTGGGTGAGCAGCGATTCCACCTCGCGCTGCAGCGCGTCGTCGCCAGCGCACGCGCGCACCAGAAACGCCGTGCGATCGCCCTCATCGCGCGTCAGCGCCGCGTGATATAGCTCCTCGACTCGACGCCAACGTTCGGGTGTCATGGTGATGGTTGTGAATACTGGACTCTAGTGATCATGTCTAATGCTGCTCCTGTACCGCCAGCAGTTGACTCAGCCTTTTAAGAGGAACAGCGTTTGTGGAGCGGTGATCTCGAATCCGACAGGCCGATTCGCGGCGCCCTAGTAGATGGTGAGAAGTCCGTCCAGCAACGCCACTGTCTTCGCACGCTGCCCAGTCAGACCGGAAAGGTGCAAGTGTGCCGCAAACGTTCGGTCCTTGCGGTAGGTGACCTGCAGTGAACGCTCCGTCATTCGACTGCCTCGTAGTCCGTAACGACGACAGGTGTTCGTCCCTGAGGTGTACGCCTCAAGGAAAGCGATTTGTTGGAACCGGCGTAACGTTGCCGGTCATCAATTAATTTCCGCCGGTTCGGGGGTCGAAAAGAGATTTGGTGGACGAGAAGGGGATCGAACCCTCGACCTCGGCGTTGCGAACGCCGCGCTCTCCCAACTGAGCTACTCGCCCGTAAATTGAGTTGCCTTTTTAGCATTTTGGTTCAACATGGGTCAAGAACTTACCGGGCAAAACAACATCGCTGTCCGGCTGAAGGGAACATCCACGTGGTTTACCGCTATTTGAGGGAACCTGGATCACATACAGCGGACAAATGTTGTTCTAACCGCTGTCGCCAAGTCCGACGGTAGCTCGACCAATCTTGGCATCCGGTCTTTTTCCATGCAGATGCGCGCTCGTCCTCCTATGAGCGGGCATCGACGCATGAAAGTCAACAAACAGGCTGCAGGCTCTAGCCCCCTCATTCGCTCAGATCGTGGCCGGCTTGTCCCATCATTTGAACAATCCTCTCGCAGCCATTCTCGGATATTCAGAACTATTACTCCGGCGGGACCTGGACGAGAGTGCCAAAAGCATGCTGGAGCTCATTCATCAGCAGGCAGAGCGGTGCAAGCACACGTTGCAGAGTCTGAATGAGATGATCCGCAGGCCGGCCCAGGGTTTTCGAGCAGTTGACCTCGGCTCACTGGTTCAGGAATGCGTGGCCATGAAGACCGCCGAGTTTGCAGCTCGCCAGGTCCACGTTCAGCTGGATTTTGCCACTGCGGTTTCAGCTCCCCAGGCGGATCCCATTGCGCTTCAACAGGTCTTCTTTCATCTCTTTGAAAACGCCCTGCAAGCGATGGAGCGACAGAGCAAAGACAAGACGCTTTCAATCAGCGGGTGGAATTCGAAAGGATGGGCGATGGTGCGGGTGAAGGACAATGGAAGCGGAATCAGGCCAGACGTGCTTCCACAGATCTTCGAGCCGTTCTTCACGACGAAAGCCAAAGACGAAAACCCGGGACTAGGTTTGACGGTTTCTCTAGCCATCATGCAAGAGCATGACGGTCGCATTGAGGTTGAATCGAGCGAAGTGGATGGCACCTGCGTCACGCTGTTTCTACCTGACAAAGCCAAGCCTGCCTCCACCTCGAGCAACACCTCCGAGATACTGGCAGGCAAACAAATCCTGGTGGCCGAGGATGAACCAGCGCTGGCCCAACTCCTCAGCAGTCTGCTCAGTCCGATGAAGGCTGCCGTCGTTCACGTCAACGACGGGATCGAGGCCCTTGAGGCAGTCCAGCGTGGTCAGTGGGATCTGATTATCAGCGATATCCAAATGCCGGGTATGACCGGAATTGAACTCTACCAAAGGGTGGCTTCGATGAACCCGGCGCTCGCCAAGCGGATGATTCTCATCACGGGCTCAACCCGTGCACAGCCCCACAGTTTGTTGCCGGGCGCCAATCCCCTGTTCCTCTACAAGCCCTTCTCGCGAAGCGAGCTGATTGATGCCATCTCACGGGCGTTCGACGAACAGGCCAGTGGACCACAACCCTCCTAGATCTCACCGAGAGAGTCTTTCTTCACCCAACCGTTCCACCCGTTTTCCAAACTGATTTGGATCCAATCGGGAAGATCGTTTTCGATACGGACCTTCAGGCCTTCGTGAATGGAAAACAGCACAGGGCTGTCGCTGGCCGGGCCACTGAGCACATCCGCTTTCTCCACCAGGATTACACCCTCATGGAGAGTTTCCTGCCAGTAGATACGTAACAGGTTTGAGCTACCAAGAATCATGAACAGGCCAAGAAAGGCGAGGCAGGCATAGAGAGCCAGCCGGGACAATCTGGGAATCGCATCGAGCCAGAACAGAGCAAACGCGCCGTTAGCAGCAATGAAGAAGACCACCACCAAAGCAGTTTCGGTATCGAGGGGAAGCCAATTTGTAACGCGGCGCAGTTGGCTGACGAAGAACCCCTCTTGCGGGCGCTCGACTTTGTCAGCAATGTGAGTGCGCGCGAAGTTCAGGTTTTCGGCAATTTCACGGTCCTGGGGGGCGATGCGTTGAGCCTTTTCGTAGCACAGAATTGCCTTTCCAAGCTGTTTATTCTTAAAGTGAGCGTTGGCCAGGTTGTAAAGAACGATTTCGTTGAGAACGCCTGATGAGAGAACCTTCTCGTACTGTTCGATCGCAGCCCCATAGTTACTCTGAGCGTAGTATTCGTTGCCCGACTGAAAGCTGGTGGCCGCGTCTTGTCTCTGGGCAAGTGTCGTTGAACACAAAAGCAGAGTGACTGCGCACGTCACGAAACCAAATCGATCTGGCAAGGTTAGAAAGTTCTTCACGCTCTACGATGTCGCTTTTAATGCGATGATTCCAGCGAGAATCAGGCCAATGGAACCCAGCCGAGTCCATGAGGCTGACTCTGAAAAGAGAATTATCCCCAGCGTGGCCGTTCCCACGGCGCCAATTCCCGTCCACACCGCATAACCCGTGCCCACAGGGATCGTCTTTAGCGCTTGAGCGAGAAAACCGAAACTGATGATCATCGCCAGAATCGTCAGGACACTCGGCCAGACTCGGGAGAACCCGTCCGTGTACTTCAAACCAATCGCCCAGGCAACCTCGAACAGCCCAGCGATCATGAGATAAAGCCAACCCATAGTCCTGGGCATCACTTCCTCGCGTACCCCAAGTCGGGTAAATCAAGTTGTAGCGACCTGTTCATTCGTGATGTGCTGCCACCTAGTCCGCGCACAAGTTGCCGGGTCGCTACCGCACTTCCGATTCAACGCGCACGATGGCGTTCTTCGCCCGTGTATACAGTGCTTCCAGGTTACTACGATCCGACTGTACGGGCGCGTAGCGGGCGAAGTTACATTCCTCGAGTAACGCACTGATTTCTTCAGCGAGATGAGAATTGTGGTTTCGCTGCTCCATGAAACGCTTGATCTGCTGCGTCGTAATTTCGATCTGCGGCAAATTGAACTTGTCGCTCAAGTAACCACCGATGCTCGATTCGAGAATGCTATGAAACTGTCCATACTGCTGGCTCTTCAAACATTTCTGGGCCTCGGCCAATCGTTTCTCAGCCACACGGCCCGCGCGCCGGCTGCGAAAACTCGTCGCGTCCTGTCGCACGCGCGCCTGATGGCCGGTGTAAAGTACCAACCCCGCGTTGAACAACAGGGGCATCAGCAGACCGACCCACACCCAGACAGACTGATACAAACGTCTCGACCGATCTTTGAGTGGCCCTGAGGCCAGCTTGATATAGTTGATGTCGCTGCCGCGCTTGACGATTCCCTGCTGCAGCGTGGTTTGCACGACTTCTCCCGCCACACTCCCTTTGCCCTTCAAAACCGCCACTTCCAGGCTTGGGGCACGAGCTTCGCGATACTGCTTTGCAGCCGGGGCAAAATAGGAGAACTGCAAATCCGGAATTTTCTCTTTTCCCGGAGCCTGCGGGATGATGACGTACTCCCATGATTTGCTTCCTTGCAGCACGTCGTTGCGTACGGCGACCTGATCGTTGCTTTTTGACGAATAAATCTTAAAGCCCGGTAGATCGGGCAATGGAAATTCCGTGATCGTTTTGAGATTCCCGGTTCCAGAGAGTGTGATCTTGAGATTTAATGCTTCTCCCGTCTCAGCGGTTGGCTTGTCGATGACAGACTCGAGTTTGAAATTACCCACAGCACCGTTGAAGGTCACGGGTTTGCCCTCTTCTGGCAGGCCAGCCACCTTCAATGAAATCGGTTCAGTCTTTCGCAACACGGATTCTTGCGTTCCCAGCGAAAAAAAGCCTCCGCTGCTTGTTCTCACCACGAGCCCAAATGTCGCCGCCGGGATTTGTAAGGCACCCTCCTTCGTCGGAAACAGTGCCTGTTTCTTGATGACGTACTCCGCATACTGCTTCCCGTTCAGGACCCGATTCGCCGCCGTTGGGTTTTTCGGGACTTCTATTTCCTCGACCCAGAAGCCGTTGAGGGACGGGACTTCCTTGACCTCGACTTGAGTGATGGGCAACTGCGTCAGGATCTTGTAAGTGAGCGTAACTTGCTCGCCTATGAAGGCGGACCGCTTGTCCACTTCGGCAACAGTCAACACCTCGGCGCGGCGTGGCGTGCGATCTCGCAAGGGACTATCTTCCTCCAGTCCCATGTCGTCAAAAACGGAGAAAGGACTGCGGCGTCTCGGTGTCTGGCTTTGTCCGGTGCCCTCCTTCACAACCTTCAACGTGATCTCGGCAGTGTGGTATGTCTTACCATTGGCCCGGACCGCGATAGCCGGTACCTTGACGGTACCCTCAGCTTCAGGCAGCAAAACGTAAGTAAAGCTCTGAGACGATGATGACTGCCCATTGATCCACTGAAACTGATTTGACACCGATGGACCGCCAACTAATTTGAGGCCATTGATTTTTGGAATCTGGGGGCGCTCCGCTCCGCCGCCCACGACTGTGATCGTGAGGGACACCTGTTCGTCAAGACCAACTGGGTTGGGAGACAGTTCGGCCGTGACACTCGCTTCCTGAGCGCGTAAGGCAATCGAACCCAAGCAGCCAAAGACGCAGCAAGCTACTAACACTCTCGACAACATTCCTGCGGCCTTCACCAGTCTTTACCTCCAACTCGCTCACGCTGTATCTTCATAGCCTGTTTCCGTTGCTCCTGTTTTTCTTGCTGGTTCAGAGCGTCCAGAATACGGAGCGCTTCCTTCGGATCCATGCCTGCCTTCTGCGGCTGCCCGCCCTGCTGCTTTTGATCCTGTCCAGGTTTGGAGTTCGCGTTTTGCGGCTGATTCTGTTGTTTTTCTGGTTGTGAAGGCTGCTGTTGCTTTTGCTGATCCTGCGATCCGTCCTGCTTCTGGTTTTGCTTCTCTTGTTTCTCTTGTTTTGACTGCTGGTCCTTGTTCTTCGAACTTTTCTGTTGTTCCTGAGGATTCTCCCGCAACTTCTTGAGTGCAAGTTCCAGGTTGTGTTTCGCTTCCTTGTCGCCGGGATCAAGTTCTAGAGCCTTCTTATAGGCTTCAATTGATTCCTGATACTTACCCAACTGGAAGAAAGTGTTACCTCGATTGAAGTGAATCTTTTCGCTCAGACTCGAGTTGCCGCTGGCAATGGCTTTCTCCAGCTCCTGCAAGGCCTCCTGGTATTTCTTTTGCTGATAGAACGCATTCGCTAGGTTGTAGGCCAACTCTTGCCGATGCGATTTACCATCGTTAGCCTCTACATACCTATCCAGCGCCTCCGGAAAGTTCTTTTGCTCGTAAAGCACATTTCCTTCGGCATTCTTCCGCGAGACCTTGTCGCGCCAGATCTGGCCGGTTGTTGCCGCGAAGATGAGAGCGAGCAAGAAGATCTGGCATCGCGCGATGTCCAAGAACCTGCAGCGTCGCAAGACCGTGGCTGCGAACAGTCCAGCACAGCCCCCCTGAAGTCGCCCCTTGTCCAAGGGGGGACGCTCGTTTTCACACGTCGTGGCAAGCCTTCGCGTCATTCCACGATTCGGCGTTTCACATTCCCTCATAGCTAGCTTCTCTCATTAACCAGTGCCCTGCGTTGTACGAGGCTGCTGAACCAACGACGGCCTCGCGCGGATTTGGCATCAGAGATCAGTGATTCTACAAAGATGAAGAACAGCCCTATTCCCAGTGGTATCTGAAATCGATCCACGTAGGTCAGGTAGACCTTGGACTCAAATTCCTTCTTATCCATTCCTGAGACAGCCTGGACAATCTTCTCAACTTCTTCCTCAGCGGGAGTCGCCCGGTAATACTGACCCGAGGTCGTGCTGGAGACTTGTCGTAGCGTTTCCTCATCCAGCCGGCTGACTACGACGCTTCCCGTTTCGTCCTTCTTGTAGCCGGTGACGTTGCCCCTTTCGTCCCGAAGGGGGATCGGTTCGCCGGCCGCGGTGCCCACACCAATTGAGTAGATCACCACTCCCGCCTGTTTGGCTTCTTCCGCAGCCGCCTGTGGATCCCCTTCCAGGCTCTCGCCATCGGTCACGAGGATCATGACCCTATGCCGCCGGTCGGGGGTGTCGAAAGCCTGAATGCCTCTACGGATGGCATCGCCAATGTTGGTTCCAGGCCTGGGAATCGCCTGGGTGTCGACCACGTCCAGAAATAGTTTGACGGCGTTTTGATCGATGGTCAACGGACAGTTCACCAGACTGGTTCCCGCAAAAACCACCAAGCCAACCCGGTCGCCCTGCAGGGCGTCGATCAACGCTCGAATCTCATGCTTTGCTTTGTCAAGTCTGCCCGGAACGACGTCCTGCGTCTCCATGCTGAGCGACGTGTCCAGGGCCACAATGATATCCACTCCAGTGCGTCGCACCGTTTCGAGCTTTGTACCCCACTGGGGACGCAGCAAGGCGAGCACCGTGAAAAGTAGAAAAAGCAGGAACGTCACCACTTTCAGCTTTTGTTTCCCGGTGCCTATCCCGCGCACTAACTGGCCAATCAGACCAGCCTCTGCAAAGCGAAGCAGCGCCTTGCGCTTCTGGCGAAAACTCCAGATGTAGAAAATTGTCAGAAGGGGCAACAGCCAAAGCAGATGGAGAAATTGGGGATCAGCGAGATGCATTGTTTAGTTAACAAATGGTTTATGCAAGCAGTCCGGCTGGATTCCGGCTCGCGCTTCGCTTGGCCGGAATGACGAGAATTAGGATCCTGCGACTCACCCCACTCGTCACTGACTTAAGGCAATTTTCGAAACCGCGTATGCGACAGAAGCGACTCCACTAGAATCAAGCCCAGGCCCGGCCAGAGAAAATAACCAAACACTTCATTGTAATGCGTGTACGACTTGACGCTGATTCTCGATTTTTCCAAGCCGTCTATCGTCTTGAAGATCCTCTCCAAGGAATCCTTGTCGACAGCACGAAAGTATTGACCACCGGTAGACTCAGAAATCTTCTTGAGCAATTCCTCATCAATCTGAACCTGCACATCTACGTAACGGCGACCGAATATAGGGTCGTTCACAGGAAACGGCGCAATCCCTTCTCGCCCAACACCCACGGTGTAGACCTTGATTCCGAGGCTGCGGGCCAGCTCAGCCGCAGTCAGAGGATCGATCTCACCGGTGTTGTTCACTCCGTCGGTGAGAAGGATAATGACGCGGCTTTTGGCCTTAGAAGATCGCAAGCGATTGACTGCATTAGCAAGACCACTGCCGATGGCGGTTCCGTCGTCGATCACCCCGAGTTCAACATCCTCGATTTGTTTCAGCAAAACATCGTAATCAATCGTCAGAGGACACTTCGTAAAACTGCGAGCAGCAAAAATGACCAGTCCGATGCGATCACTTTGCCGACCGCGGACGAAATCCTGGATCACTTGTTTCGCTACAACGAGCCGGTTTCTCGGGCGGAAATCCTCGGCAGCCATGCTGCCTGACACATCGACGGTGACCATGATGTCGACGCCTTCGGTAAGGATGTCTTCCTCTGATGATCCTAATTGTGGTCGGGCGAAAGCGATGACCAGGAGGGCAATGCCCGCTAGCTTGAAGAGAACTAACCAGGGCTGAAAGCGCACTGTCCAACTCTGCCCCAGTTCCCGCGCCAGGTTGGTTTGCGGGAACACAAGTCCGCTGCTGAACTTGCGCCGGACCCAGAGCCTTCGCACCAGCAGCAGCGGAATCATGAGCAGCAGCAAGAGGTACCATGGGTCGGCAAACTGTAGTCTAGCAATCATTCCTGCCCAGCTCATTGAGCGACCTCAACCTCCAGCGGCTTTGCGGATTCCTTGGCCATGTCATCAATCATCCTTCGCGAGCGCTCTATGAGCTCATCTACTTCCTCAGGACCAGGCCTATACTTCGCAAACTTCACGAGATCGCAATCCTCCAGAAATTCCCGGATCATGCGGTACTGCGCTGAGGGAACCGAAACCAACCGTAAGTCGCGAGTGAATTCCTCCGTTGTTCGTTCGAGAGAATGAACCCCGAGCTTGCTGCCCAGGAATATTTTGATGATTTCCGAGAGCTCCAGATAGAACTGTTTGAAATGGCCCCCTTCTACGAGTTTTCGGGCCAGCAACCGCGCGATGGCTTCCCGGGCAACCTCTTCAGCCAACCGAACGCGTTCCGGTGTTGGCACGGGCGCCTTCTTGCGGCGCTTGAAGTACTGAATGAGTCGATAGACGAGATAACCAGCCGATGCTAGCGCCAACAGGAAGAACAGGAACGGCTTGTAGTCTGCTTCGATTTCAGCTTGCGGCTTCAGGTCCTTGAGCGTGTCCTGCTGGCCGGTAAGGACCGACTGGACTACAACCTTGATCGGCTCAGTAGCAAGAACCACCTTTTCGCCAGTCGCCGTTACGGTTTCCACATTGAGGACAGGAACCTCAACATCACCAGTTTTGTAGGCAGCCAGTTGGAGTTCCAGGACCTCTTCGATATTCCCGGCTGCGAGCTTCGTTGGAGGCAGCGGTTTCGAAGTTCGGACAGTCCACTCACCCAAGCTGGGCCCGATAGGCGGAAAGGCAACCTTGAGGGCTTCTGGATGCTTTATCGAAAGCTTGACCGTCACAACATCACCGATGGTGGCGGTCGTCGCATCGATGGACGTCTTTAGCTGGGCTTTGGGTTCCTGAGACAAAGCGGAGCTGATCCCGAGGAGGAGACAGCAAACACTCCAAATTCCGCGGCGTGCAACGGCATCAAGCAAACGTCTGCTCGCCCCTTCACCCCTGACCCCTCTCCCGCGTTGGGGAGAGGGGGACCGAAGTCGGTTGAGTCTCGTTACCACAGCCCTCGAAAACAAGGTCGTCATGTTGTCCAGACTATTACAGTCCCAACTCATCGCAGCCGCTTCGCTCTCTCCCGAAAGAACTTGACCAACGGCACGTCGTAGGGCTGATCGGTAGAGATGTCTACAAACTCAATGCGGTTTCTCCGAAAAATACGGTTGCGAGCTTCAACTGAATCGGCCGCCATTTTTCGATAGCGATCTCGCACCTGTCGGAGCCCGGTATCCACCCAAAACGTTTCTCCACTCTCGGGATCAAGCATCTGGATAATGCCAACGTTTGGGAGGTCGGTTTCTCGCGGATCGCGGATGGGGAGAGCCACTAAATCATGCCGTTGGTTGGCGACGCGAAGCGATTTCTCGTAGCCCTGGTCAAAGAAATCTGAAATCAGGAAGACCACGGATTTCTTAGGCAGTACGTTGTTCAAATACTTCACAGCGGTTTCAATCGATGTCTTGCGATGGAGGGGCTCGTAAGCCAGCAGTTCCCGAACCACACGCAAGACATGTTTTCTGCCCTTTTTGGGAGGAATGTACATTTCGACCTCATCTGTGAAGATGATCGCGCCGACACGGTCATTGTTCTGGATGGCGGAGAACGCCAGCAAAGCCGCCACCTCAGCAGCTAGTTCATTCTTCATCCGACGAACAGTTCCGAAATCCTTGGATCCGCTCAAGTCCACCATGAGCATCACCGTTAGCTCACGTTCCTCCACATAGCGCTTTACATACAAATGTCCCTGACGCGCGGAAACGTTCCAGTCGATGGTGCGCATGTCATCGCCGTACTGGTAAGCTCGCACCTCGTCAAACTCCATCCCCTGCCCTTTGAAAACGGAATGGTATTCGCCACCCATCGCTGCGTTGACAAGACGGCTGGTGCGAATCTCGATATGTTTGACTTTCTGAAGCAATTCTTTAGAAAGCATTTTCAAGCCGTGATTCGTTATCTTCCTTGCTTTCCCCTTGGCCCCTTCGCCTTGACCCTTCTTTACTAAGGCACCACTACCTTGTCGAAAACTCGCCGGATGATTTCTTCCGTTGTGACATTTTCGGCTTCGGCTTCGTAAGTGAGAATAATCCGGTGACGGAGCACGTCGAGCCCGACGGATTTGACGTCCTCCGGTGTCACATACCCTCGGCCACTCACAAAGGCGTGGGCGCGTGCCGCCTTTGCCAGGAAAATGGTCGCACGAGGCGAGGCTCCGTACTGGACCAGATCTTTGGTGTCGAGTTGGTAGTCTTCAGGCTTGCGGGTGGCGAACACAAGATCGACGATGTAGTCCTTGACCTTCTCATCCATGTAGACCTCTGCTACGACGCCGCGGGCGCTGCGAATGGCTGCAGGAGAAACCACCGGCTCGACGATCAATTCTGCAGGCTCGGTCATTCGTTCCAGGATTTGCTTTTCTTCCCTCTTGTTTGGATAGGTGACTAGCAGCTTCAACATGAATCGGTCGACTTGAGCCTCGGGCAGAGGATACGTTCCTTCCTGCTCGATCGGATTCTCCGTGGCCATCACCAGAAATGGATCGTCCAGCGGAAAGGTTCGACCTCCGATGCTCACTTGACGCTCCTGCATGGCTTCCAGCAGCGCGCTCTGAACTTTGGCCGGGGCTCGATTGATCTCGTCAGCCAGAATGATGTTGGAGAAGATCGGCCCCTGATGCGGGACAAACTCACCGCGTTTCTGATCAAAAATCATGGTGCCGATCAGGTCGGCCGGTAACAGATCCGGAGTGAACTGGATGCGTTGAAAGCCAGTCTGGATGGCACTAGCCAGGGTCTTGACCGTAAGTGTCTTGGCCAGCCCTGGAACGCCCTCCAGCAAAATGTGCCCTTCGCAGAGAATACCGATGAGTAAGCGGTCGATCATGTATTCCTGGCCGACAATCACCTTCTGTACTTCCCGCTTCAAACGCTCTACAAACGCGCCTTCAAGCTTCACCCTTTCATGGATGGCCTTGATATCAACGTCCACTCCCATTCGACAACCTCCTCATGCTATCTCGATAACGAACTAACGCGGCTATTATACAGAATCAACTACGGATTCCTGCCAGCCCGTGGAGCAACATTCCTACCCTCACAACGCGCGAGAAGTCGCAGACCAGCACAAAGCGGTGTCCTCTGCTACAGCCCGCCAGAAGCACCAGGTTCATTTATGATTTGACTGTGTTAAACCAGGAAACAAAACGGGAGAGGCCTTCCTCGAACGGCACCTTCGGCTCATAGCCGAGCATACCCCTGGCTTTGCTAAGGTTGGCGTGTGTGAAGGGCATATCACCTGGCTGAAATTCCTGGACTTTGATCTGTGCTTGCTTACCAAGCTTTTCCTCAAGTAGACGAATCATCTGCGAAAGGGAGATGGGCTGGGAGTTTCCCAGATTGACCACCTCGAACTCAGTCTGAAGTGATAGCGATGCTGCAATGCCGTCAACAACGTCGTCGATAAACGTGTAGTCCCTTAGCGAACTGCCATCACCAAACATTGGGATTTCCCGACCCGCCTGGATGAGGCAAGCAAACTTGTGAATCGCCAAATCAGGTCTCTGTCTGGGGCCGTAAACCGTGAAGAATCGAAGGCAGATGGTTGGAATGGCGTAGAGCCGGGCATAGCAATAGCATAGTTTTTCTCCTGCCAGCTTCGTGACGCCGTATGGAGAGATCGGGTTGGGGTTCGCCTCATCTTCGGTGAATGGCACACGACTAGTGGTTCCGTAAACGGAACTGGAGGAGGCAAAGAGAAACCGCCGAACCGCAAACTGGCGAGCCAGTTCCAGCAAGTGCAGCGTTCCCTGGACGTTCACCCTTTCGTAGAGCAGCGGCTGTTCGAGTGAAGGCCGGACGCCGGCGCGGGCGGCGAGATGGATGATTACCTCCGGTCGATGCTTCTTGAACAGTTCCGTTAGACTCGGTAGATCGCAAATATCAACCTCGGCAAACTCATAGTCGCCACGAATCCTGATTTCGGCCAAATTGCGCTGCTTAATCTGGGGTGAGTAGAAATCGTTTAGCTCATCTATCAGGGCAAGCTCATGTCCCTGTCCTAGAAGCCGTTCCGCCAGGTGAGAGCCGATAAAGCCTGCACCGCCCGTGAGGAGAATTTTCATGGAAGTTGGAAATGGCGAAGTGCGAAGTACGACTGACGAATGGACACAAAACAACGCGGAACGAGGTGCTCATGGAAAAGCGACGAACTGCGGTGGTACAAGTCTCGAATGAGCGACGAATGGCGCAAGTGAACCGTCGCTGAATCGGGCTTAGCTTCAATCCACCGCTGTTCGTACTTCGAACTTCGTCCTTGTATTTCGCCCCTACCCGATGGCCAGCATTCGGTCCACAGCCCGCCTGGCCCGCACTCGGATCTCCTCGGGGACCTCGATCACATAGCGGTTGTAACGCAAGGCGTTCAAGGTGTCTTCCAGGGTAATTTGGTTCATGTGTGGGCATCGCACACTGCAAAGCCGCAACATTTCTTTGTCGGGATTCTCAGCTGCCACGTTGTCGCCCATGCTGCATTCAGTGAGCAATAGATAGCGAGGAGCCTGCGTGTTTTCGACATACTTGATCATGGCCGACGTGCTGCCAGAGAAATCGGAGGCTGCGACCACATCGGGTGGGCATTCTGGATGAGCCAGGATGACCACATCGGGAAACTGCTGTCGTACACGCTCGATGTCTTCCACGGTGAACTTGTCGTGAACTTCACACTTGCCGTGCCATCCAATCATCGCGTATTCCAGTGAGGCATCGGCCGTGCGCAGACCGGTTGGATCGCTCATCGGGAAGATGATGTGCTTGCCCGTTTCTTTTGCCACGTTCTTGGCCAAATACTCGTCCGGCAGAAAGATGACCGCATCCGTTTTCAGTGACTGGACCACCGCCGCGGCATTGCCTGAGGTACAGCAAATGTCGCTTTCGGCCTTCACATCGGCGTAGGTATTCACATAGGTAACAACGGGCACGCCCGGGAAACGCTCCTTGAGCTGTCGTACATCTTCAGCCGTAATGCTGCCCGCCAGTGAACATCCGGCCTCTTTGGCTGGCAGAAGGACTGTTTTTTTGGGGTTCAAAATCTTCGCTGTCTCGGCCATGAAGCGAACGCCACAGAAGATAATCGGGTCGCCCTTCACCTCAACCGCCTTACGGCTTAGCTCCAAAGAGTCACCTTTGAAGTCAGGTACCGTATGATACAGGGCTGGCTCCATATAGTTGTGACCCAGGATAACAGCTCCCCTCTCGGCTTTTAAGCGGTTGATTTCAAACACCAACTCAGCCTTTTGTTTCAGCTCAAAGTCCGGGACGACGTCCTTGAGCTTGTCCAGCATCCAGAGATAGGTTTCCTGAACCTCAGTGGCAATTGGCATTCCCCGTCAACTCCTGTTCGGTGCCCCGTTTACGCAGTCACGATAAACGTGAGGGCTCGATTCGGTGCAACAGAATGTTAGCACAGGCAGCCGCTAGTCCCAGATGTCATTCTTGACAACTGGCGAAGGCCTGTTTAGTCGCATCGACCGATGCCAGAGGGCATAGGCGGCGATATCCTGCCAGCGTACGTTCTTGAAACCCTTGTCGCCGTAGGCCGTCTCGATTCTCCACTGAAGGTATCGTTTCGGAGGAATGGGGAGGAACGGTACACTCTGGTACCATTTTCGGTGGCGGAAGGTCCAGCAGATGCGAAGGAGTTCCCACAGAATAAGAATCATTGCTTACCGAAAATCGCGAGAGGTGCGGTCGTTACGGATGGCCTTCTCAAAACTCTCCATTTTCTCCAAGTCATATTCGTGATGTTCAGGGTTGGCGCGACAATTCCTATACTTCGCATAGCAATGATAGCAAACGGTGAGCTTGGGAAACCTGACAAAGTGCCAGTAGAAACCGTACCCACCCAGGGCCAAGCTGATTCCATACGTCCAGTAGGCCGCTGCCAGGCCCAAGAGTGGAAAGAGCAGCCCCCACGCTTTGCGGGCTTCATCGCGAACATAGAGATCCCGCCGCTGGCAGACTGCACATGCGTCTACCGTATTTGCTTGCCTGAGGAGATCACTATAGTGCAACACCAGTTGCTTCTTGCAACGTGGGCAGGAAATCAAGCCCCGATCCTTCGAGGGACTGGCTCGGCATTCGCCAAAGCAATGGCTGCAATGAAACAGAATCTGCATCTTGGTGACTAGGGCATTCGCGATTGAATCATCGACGGCTCATACCTCTGGCCCTTGATTCAATCGTCAATGATATAATGGCACGCGTTGTTCCAGTTGCTCTCAATCCAAACAAAGGAGATAGAACGAATGAAAAGAATCGGACTGTTGCTGGCCGGATTCGGGCTGCTTACAACCGGGCTGATGGCGCAAGTGTCGGGAGATCGCGGCCAAACATCCCTCGAACTGAACGGTGGAAAGGTGTCCATCGAGTATGGCCGCCCGGCTTTAGCAGGCCGCGATGTGAAAGCGATGCTTCAGCCCGGTATGGAGTGGCGCATGGGGTCCAACGCCGCAACTACTTTGGACACCAATGTCGACTTGAAGTTCGGAAACAAGACCTTTGCCGAAAGGTAAGTATGTTCTCAAAGCCAAATTTGTCGAGGAGGGCAAGTGGTTGTTGCTCGTGACGGAAGACGAGAAGACCGTGATCGAAGCACCCATGACACTCGGTACGAATGCCAGCCCGGTTGAAAACGTCACCATCAAGCTGGAGAAGCAAGGAGCTGGTGGCAAACTGACTGTTTCCTGGGGTACCCTGAACGTGGCAGCAACCTTCCAAAAAGCCTGACCACTTTCCGGTTCGAAGTTCGAGCATAGAGTTCGAGCTTCGAACTCTCCTGTCTGCTAAAGGTTGTAGAACCTGAGATCCTTGCCCTCTCTTAGTTTCGTGATGTAGATCACTTGTCCCGTGTGCAGAGAAAAGTGCTCGACGACGTGAAATATGGCCTGCAAGGCCGTATTATCAAATCCCTGGATTTTTCGCTTTTCGAGCAACCGCTCAGCCGGAAAGGACTCAAGAACCTGACTGGCTTCGGCTACCGCATCCTGAAGCCTGGACCACACAATCTGTTTTTGGAATTGCGTTCCTTTCCGAAAACTCCAGCGAACGCTTCCGGTTGTCCGGCTTTCCACCGATTCCTGAAACAATCCACTGTCGCACGTTCCCTGAGAGATGCAATAGCAGGTTCCCGACGCTATTGTTGCTCTCGTGCGCCCGCCACCACACGTCCTCATCCGAAAGCAGGTCGAGGCATTTCGCGATCTTGGGCATGAAGTCTTCGTTCAGATGCAACCTTGCCTGAATCAGAAATGCCTCTCCTATTTCTTTGTTCATGTCCACCCTCCAAGAGGAGTTCAGTCGGTATTCCGACAGATGTAATACACCTTGGTCATGCGCCCAAAAACTTCTGACTGGCAAACACACTATGAAATTAGAACAATATTATCATTACTAAGAAAATAGATCTTAATAGCTTCTCCTGCAACCCCGATGCTTCCTCACGCCAGCGGAATCCCCTGTTTGAGACGAATTGATGACACTCTAAAGAGACATGGTTCCCACCCAGGGCGAACGGCCGATAGACGTTTTAAAGTCGTGAGATCAATAGTTTGACTTGAGAATAGGGTCCACGTCCCAATTCATTTCTGATTGGCACACCAGCTGCAACGTAGATAAACGTTGAAGATTTCGAAACTAGAGATGGGAGCCAAGCGAAGCGCTCTCGCAATGATTCCTGAAACAGAAGCTCTGTTCGATTTCACTCACCCAACAAGCCTTCCCAAGCTAGCCGCAACAGAACTCATTCCTCCCCTGGACGACTTTTTCTCAAACGGAGTAAGAGTCTCCAGGGGTACCCTCCCAACAATCGATCACCCACAGTCTAGAAAAAGCGAACCGTATACGTGAGACGCACACCTCTCCCGATTTCCGGTGCCAGATCCTTAATGAAGGAGAGATGATTCCGATAGAGGCGATCACCCAAATTGAAGAAGCTGGCCGCGACCACGTGGACCATATGCTGCTGCGCGCTCGTGTACGAGGTGTTCAGATTGGCCATGCTTAACCACCAGGGTGTGGCGAAGAATTGCCTTGGGCTGCAAGCCCGCAAGGTTCCCTGGACTAGAAGAATCTCATAGTATAGCTAAAGCGCACGCCTCGACCGATCTCGGGCGCGAACTCCTTGATTAGAGAAACGTGATTTCGATAGAAACGATCTCCGAGGTTGAAAGCGTTCACTGAAAATATATGGGCGGCGTGCTTTTGGGCTACAGTGTATGAAGCCATCACGCCGAACGTGGTATAACCAGCCGTTCGGGTCTCTGTCGGAAAGATGCGATCCTGATCCCGCGCCATGATGACCTCCGGTTTGATGTGGAACCCTTTGTAATCGGCATCGATGCCAAAACGCCCTCGCCAGGGAGGAATGCGGGGCAGCGGCGTATTGGTAGGCCGTCAGCTTAGCGTTCACGTAGTCGGTCGCAAAGTTGAGCCAGATATTGCGGTGTACTCCCACATCCAGTTTTGCCTCTGCACCTTGAAAACGGCTGGTACCCTGACTATAGTTCGCGATCTCAAACCCAGACTCTTCATCAAACTCCCCGCCTGGCGCCAGGAACACAAAGTCCTTGATGTGATAGTAATAGTAGTTGACCTCGGCTCGTAAGCGGCCAGCCGAGTGGCGTAACGATAAATCGATTCCGTCATTCAATTCTCGCTGGAGATTGGGGTCGCCGATTTCGAAGAGCAGCGTTCCGTCATGTGGACCGTTGTTGTACAGTTCCTCCATAGCGGGAGCCCTGTATGAGTGGCTATAGTTAGCGACAAATGCCCCTCCTTCCCAAAGAGGAACACGGACACCGGCCGCTGCGGAAGCTCCATTAAAGGAACGGTTGGGCAGGCCTTCCGGCGTGAAACCGTTATGTTCGACTCTGCCGCCAAACTGAAGAATGACTCTGCGCAGATCAAAGGTTTCCAATGCGAATCGCGGCCACGGCGTTCTGCAAGGTCGGGGGAGTCAATACTTCCTCACCGGTGGCAGAGTAGTCCCGATGCATCCCCCAATAGCCGAAGCTTCCTGACCACCGGCCCCTCTTTTGTTGGTTGAACATTCCATCGTACAGATAGGTCTTATTCTTGAAGACGGTGCCGATCACGCCGTTCGGAATTTCCTGGTGTTGATAGTCGTTGTAGTTGAACGAAGCTCGGAAACTCGTCAAGAAAAAATCGAGATCCTTGAAGCCTGCGGTGGCCCGGATATTGTGGCGGCGCATGTTAAGCACTCTGACCTCTTCGGGCTCCTCGGGATCCAGAGGTATTCCATATCGCGGGTGGTCGTAGCTATAGCTCGTGTTTATGAAAGCTTTTCCAGGATACCAACCCAGACCGCCTGCGCCGTCATAGCTGCGAGTGAAGGAATTGGTAACTGTTCCAAGTGGAGTCTTGTAATCGTTGGTTCTCTGACCACCGCCGTTTAGCCACAGCAGCCAACTCTGAGTTCCAAACTCGACCCCACCGCTGCCACCGGCTTGGGAATTGTTTGTTCCGCCGACGCCGGTGACGTAGCCGTGCACACCTTCGTGAGGCGAATCGTGCCCCGTAAGCACATTTACGACGCCTCCGGCCGCATTGCTTCCGTAGAGCAGGGTTGCAGGCCCTCTCACGACCTCCACTTTCTCTGCTCTCAATACATTAACGGGTTCGCCATGGTCGCTGGACTGTGACGCTAGCGATCCAATGCGACCTCCGTCGACCATGACGAGCACTCGGTCTCCGTCAAAACCTCTGATCACCGGACGCGTTGAACCCGGGCCCAGGCTGCGCTTTGCCACTCCGGTCTCGTTGTCCAATGCTTCGCCCAACGTGAGCGGGTTTTTCTGAGCCAGCTCAAGGGATCCTAGCGACTCAACCGACTGAATGGAATCAAAGGTAGTTTCCTCGTTGCCCGATGCAGTGACCGTAATCTGCATCTTGAGGGGTTCAAGTTGGAGCATTAAGTCAGCGGTTGCGGTAGCACCCGCCGCAACTTCAACCGTGGCCACGGCGTCGGGCACTCGGTCGAGATGGGCTACAACGGTATATCGTCCGGGACGGACATTGGAAAATGTGTAACTTCCGTTGTCCTCAGTTTGCACCGAGCGCTTCAATTGGAGAATCGTAACGGTGACGTTATGGACAGGTGAACCAGAGATTTCCAGTGTCACCAGGCCCTGAATCGTGCCATCCAAAGCTTGACCTGAAGTGAAAGTCGACAAGGCGGAGAACAAAGGGAGCGCGAAAATCAAATACCGTAAACAACGGATCGAGTAAGGAAGCACCAACACCTGCATAACGTAATTCAACAATTCCGCTGTGCCGCCTCGAGCTGGCCGAATCATTCCTCTCAGACTTGGTCTAGGGAAAGTTTTCTTCAAAAAGAAAGGGGAACCGAAAACCATAAATTGAGCAACAAATTTTGGATCCATGGTCTTAGAGCTTCCTTGATTTCTGGTCGTGAATTCTCGTGGGAACGACGATTTATGAAGGACATTAAAAGCATCCTGTCGGCTCTTGAGCCCATCGGCTCAGGAAGACGGGTTAGCCGAGACAAACACTGTCTGTACACGGATTCGAAGGCAGGCTGCGCAAAGACAAACCAGCAACAAAGCGCGCTGACGAGTCAGCCCTGCCTATGCTTTTCTTGAACGAGAATGAATTAGCTGAGAGGAGGAGCCCGGCTGGGACCGGAGAGTTGATCGGATTCGAGGACCCTGAAGAAAACAACAGGTGGAAAATGCCAGTCGGCGCTGAGTAGGCAAAACGACCGTCGGCCCGACCGGCAGGCAGAGCACCGGTAGCTTGGCTGTGTGGCAAAGGTCGCACCCTCGACTCGATGTCCCGTCGTGGGAGTGTGCCGAGCTCGCGCTGCCAACAAAGAAGAGAACTAGCGTTACAGCCAGCGCGATCACTGCCCAACGCGACGATGTGCGGTTCCTAGCCATTCTGAAAGTCATAGTAAGCCGCCAATCTTGCCCGGAGCAAGCAAATTTGTCTCGGCGAACGCGGCAGCCCACATCATCAGCCGCTTTGAGGGAATCGCTGGCGCTTCGAGATCAGTGCGGATGGTATACTCGCCGCAACTAGCTCCACAGCCCAGACAGACGGATGGCAACACCGTTGGACAATCGCAAAGATCCGCAACTTTCAAGCTGGTTAGAACGTCGGTTTCATCTAACCCAGCGTAATACCTCGGTTGCGGTTGAATTTCGAGCAGCTGTGGCTACGTTCATGGTGATGGCTTACATCATCTTCGTCAATGGCAGCATCCTGGGGACGCTGGCTGACTCAGCTGGGGAACGCCTCGCGTTTCCAGCGGTCGTAACCGTTACCTGCCTAAGCACGGGATGTCTTTGTATCCTGATGGGTCTGCTCGCCAACGTTCCGTTTGCCTTGGCCCCTGGCATGGGACTCAACGCAGTCGTGACGTTCCAGCTGGTAGGTCAGATGAAGCTCACTTGGCCCCAGGCCATGACGGTTGTTTTTGTGGAAGGGACTCTCATTCTCCTTTTGGTCTTGACGCGCTTTCGAGAGGCAGTGATGAATGCGATTCCCCTCTCACAGAAGCAGGCCATTGGAGCGGGAATCGGGATGTTCATCGCTTTGATAGGATTCGTGAATAGCGGTCTGGTTGTCCAGGGGAAGGGAACGCTGCTCGCGCTAGGGTCTCCCTCCGGTCTGCGAATCCTGGTGTTTCTCATCGGTTTTGTGGTGATGGGATGGCTCATGATTCGTCGGGTTCCCGGTGCTCTCGTAATTGGGATTCTGTTGGCTTCGGCCGTGGCGGTGTGCCTGAACCTTGCGTTCGGCGACGGTCGGGCCTTCGGGACGGCAGCCCTATTGCCGACACATGGGTTCGGTTTGGGTTATGGACTATGGGGCGAAGGAGCCATCTTCGGTCGTCTGGATTTCACGATATTCCTAAGCCTCGGATTGCCAGCTGTGGCAACGGTTATCTTCTCATTGATGCTTTCGGACTTCTTCGACACAATGGGGACAGTTGTCGCTCTTGGCCAGAAAGCCGGATTCGTCGATCAGAAAGGTAGGTTTCGTGGCGTCCATCGCGTGCTGTTGGTGGATTCACTTGGCGCAATATTCGGCGGGTTTTGCAATTCCAGCAGCAACACCCTTTACATTGAGAGTGCTGCAGGCATCAGCGAGGGTGGTAGAACCGGCCTCACCGCAGTCTTTGTAGGGCTTTTCTTCCTTAGCGCGATTTCGCTCAGTCCAGTCGCTGCAATCATTCCACCCGAGGCCACAGCCCCTAGTTTGATCCTGGTCGGATTGATGATGATGACCATCATTCAGGATATTCCCTGGACCACTTACGAGGAGGCTATCCCGGCTTTTGTGACTTTCCTCCTGATGCCGCTCACCTACTCAATAACTACAGGAATTGGTGCAGGGTTCATCGCATACACGCTTCTCAAGGTCGCCAGTGGCAGAGTGCGTGAGGTTCACCCCTTGCTGTTGCTCACCACTACTGTCTTTGTCGTGTATTTCTGCGTTTCAGCAACCTAGAAAAACAGCCGAAAATTGCTTTCAGAAATATGACTAGTTAGGCACATTTTCAGAACTTGACAGCGTCGACATGCAGTCGACATTTTTGTTGGTGTGCTCTCCGGTTTTGCGTATAATTCGCTTTTGTGATCTGCGTTCGCCCACCCTGCTAGCTATCTTCACGGCTCATCCGAGTTCATCTGCCAAGCTGAGGTTTATGAGAGTCCGACTGTGGAGAATATGGCGGAAGTACGGTGACCGACTCTCGATGCGGGGCCGAATTGGACTCGGCATCACGGTTTCCCGACTCATCTTCCTCCCTGTCATTTTTCTCTCAATCTACTACATAGCAGGAATGGTGACCGCAACGAACCGTATCGCGACCGTCGATGCTAAGGTAGGCCAATTGACTGGACAGATTGCGCAGGAAGTAGACGAAATGCGGAAGGCTCAGAAAAACTACGTCCTGCTGAATGACCCAGTCTCCTTGCGAAGGATTCGAGAGAGTTCGCAGAAGGTGGCGATGCAAATCGAGGATGGCTTGGTGCGTTCGACAACCGAACGACCGCGATTCACCGAGATGAAGGAATTGCTGAAATCCTACATGGCGAGCATTGAAGAGATCTCCCAATCGACGAGTCCGCGTGAGAATGCGGCCGCATTAAAGGAATTCTCAAGCGGCGTTGAGAGCTATCAGGCGCGAATCGACAAGTTGGTCCAGGTCGCGAAGCGTTCCAAAACCCGCGAACAGGTTACCGAAGCAATCGACGAAATCAGCGATGCCGCGACTTCATTTGACCAGATCATTACGCAGTGGATGATCACTTCGACGCCCGAGCGATCGGAATTGCTCCAAGAACTCCAATCTAAGGGAGAAGAGCTCTCAGCGCAGGCTCAGCTCATCAATGATAGTGGATGGAAAAACATCGAAGACGAACGGGCCCGAACTGAGAGCCTCGGCAAGCGTGCTACGCTGCTGATTACCGTAACCCTATTTCTCACGCTTCTGCTCAGTTTTGCCTTCACGTGGTACCTGCCGCGACGCGTCCTCCACCCGATACGGGACGTGACGCAGGCACTCCGGAAAGCATCGAACGGCAACTATGATGTATTCCTGAGATTGAACGCCCGTGACGAGTTGGGTGAGTTGGTCAATGAGTTCCACAATCTCGTCAATCACATGCGACATCGAGACAGCGTCTCGCGGACGCAGTCTGGCATGACGCCGCCGCCCAGCAAGGAAACCTCGCGCGAACAGAACTACACTGTTTTTTGATGAGAGACTTGAAGGGCACGGCACCGCTCTTGACTAGCAGGCACCGAGGGTGAGTGTCTTCTTCTGTTTGTTTTCTGCCTGCGACCGGACTAGGCCCAATCCTCGACTGGGAATACTACACCAAAGAAACCTGTTGTCTGGATGAACTCAAGACCAATGTGGCCGAGGGAGTCATCTTCCTGCCTGCCGAGCCATACGATGCGAAACCCTGACCATTGGTCACTGGATTTCAGCCGCAATTCCAACACAGCATCCTCAGCCAGTTCGTGGACGGTGAAAACTCGAGCGCCAAACTTGCTGACGACGAAAGTTTCCGTCTCTTCTTCAAATTCATAGCCGTGTTTGTCAGTCCCTCTGAGAACTACCGGGATCTTTACCATAGCACGCGGACTCCGTCTCAGGACGTATCCCTTGACTTCTCTCGAAACCGCAGCGGAACTGTCTTCTCGCAATCGCATAGAAACCCTCGTAAGACCCAGCATAGTTAGGTATCGCAAACAGCCACAGCCGTCACGAACCCAACGTCTCGAATCGAATCTCTCAATCCACGTCCAAAGCGACTTTTCTAAGGAACTTGAAGTCGGTAAGGAGCTTGCCTGTGCCCATGACAACGGACCGTAGAGGGTCCTCGGCGAGCATCACCGGTAGCTGCGTCTCGTCGGCCAGCTTGCGATCCAGATTGCGTAACAGGGCACCGCCTCCAACCAGCATAATACCGCGATCAACCAAGTCACCCGATAGCTCAGGCGGAACCTTCTCCAGCGCTGTGCGAACCGTGTTGACGATGACTCCTATGGACTCGGAAAGTGCCTCACGGATTTCGGTATCAGTAATGGTAATCGCTTGGGGAACGCCTTGAATCAGATTGCGTCCGCGGATCTCCATCTCGAGTGGCGCCTCAAGGGGAAACGCCGAACCAACTTCAATCTTGATTTGCTCCGCCATACGGTCGCCGATGAGCAGATTATGCTTCTGCTTGATGTAGCGAATAATCGCTTCATCCATTTCATCTCCGGCAACGCGTACAGACTTGCTGTAGACGACGCCAGACAGCGAAATGACCGCGATGTCGGTCGTCCCTCCGCCGATATCTACGACCATGCTCCCTGCGGGCTCAGTGACTGGAAGGCCCGCACCGATGGCCGCCATCATCGCCTGCTCAACCAAGTAGACTTCGCTTGCCTTCGCCCTGGAAGCCGAATCAGTGACGGCACGCCGCTCCACCTGCGTGATCTCTGAAGGTACACTAACGATGATTCGCGGATGCACAAAGAACTTGCGCCCATGGGCGCGCTGGATGAAGTACGCCAGCATTTTCTCCGTTACTCTAAAGTCTGCAATCACGCCCTTCCGCATCGGACGTATGGCTACGATGTTTTGCGGGGTTCTACCCAACATTTCTTTCGCGGCGAGGCCAACAGCTTCTACTTCGTGCGTCACAGTGTTCATCGCCACGATGGAAGGCTCGTTAACCACAACACCCTTCCCTTCATGGTAGACCAGCGAATTCGCGGTTCCCAAGTCAATGGCCAAGTCGCGGGAAAACGCGTGGCGTGCGGACATTAAGTTAAACATGCAGGGCTTCCCTCACCGTAAAATCTTCCACGGTAATTATCGGCCCAGGAAGGATTTGCATTAGGAATGTTTCACGTTTGAGGCCTCAGGTTGTGACTGCTTGAGAATGCGATGGCCCACCGGGGGACATCCTGATCTCGACCGTTGCGGAAAAGCCCAAATGACATCTTCACACCGGCTGGGTTAGACTCCAAACAATCGAACACCGAGGAGGGCGTGCATGGAAAAAGTGCTGAGGTATATCGACGGGGGCAAGGATCGCTTTCTGGAGGAACTGAAAGACTTCTTGCGCATTCCAAGTATTAGCAACAACACCGAAAACAAGAAAGATGTCCTGCGCTGTGCCCACTATGTTGCCGACCAGCTTCGTCTGATTGGTATGCAGCAAACTCAACTATTTCCGACTCCCGGACACCCCATAGTCTACGGAGAATGGCTGGGCGCTCCTGGTCAGCCGACGGTCCTCTGCTATGGACATTACGATGTCCAACCTGTGGATCCACTTGAATTGTGGATCTCGGGACCGTTCGACCCAACGATCCGTGATGGAGAGATCTTCGCTCGCGGTTCCGTGGATGATAAAGGCCAAGTGCTGATGAACTTCAAAGGTGTCGAAGCACACTTGAAATCGGAAGGAAAGTTGCCGGTAAACATCAAGTTCTTGATCGAAGGGGAGGAAGAGGTGGGCAGCGCCAATCTGGACAACTTCATTGCGGATCACAAGGAGCTTTTGCAAGCCGACGTGGTCTTGATTTCGGACACTCCGATGTTTGATCGAGGGGTGCCATCAATCTGCTATGGGCTTCGGGGGTTGGTCTATTGCCAGATCGATTTGAAGGGCTCCAACAGCGACCTGCACTCCGGCTCGTTCGGTGGCACAGTTATCAACCCGAACTTCGCGTTGGCTCAGATCATCATGGCACTTAAGGACAAGGACGGTCGCATTCAGATTCCGGGATTCTACGATGATGTATTGGAGATGACACCGGAGGAGAAGCAGGAACTGGCCAGACTTCCCTTCGACGAGGAGAAATACCGAAAGGACCTGTCTGCGCCCGCGTTGTTTGGGGAGAAGGGCTACAACACATTGCAACGCATCTGGGTGCGGCCAACGCTCGAAGTTAACGGCATCTGCGGGGGTTTCATCGGCGAAGGAGCAAAGACGGTCATCCCGGCCAAGGCCATGGCCAAGATCAGTATGCGTTTGGTGCCTAACCAGGATCCCGACAAGATTGCAGGATTGTTTGAAGCCTATGTGAAACAGATTGCACCAGCAGCGACGGAGTTGACCGTTACGCGCATGCATGGTGGCAAGGCGTGGGTTGCTCCCATCGATCATCCAGCCGTCCAGGCCGCCTCCCGCGCGTTTGAGAAGGCCTTTGGGAAACGTCCTGTGTTCGTGCGCGAAGGAGGATCTATTCCAGTCGTCGCCACTTTTGCCGAGCTGCTCGGACTGCCAAGTGTTCTGATGGGTATTGGCCTACCTGACGAGAATGCGCATGCTCCGAACGAGAAGCTGGATCTGTACAACTTCCAAACAGGAATCGCTGGGGCAGCTCATTTCTTCAACGAAATGAAACGATAGCGAAGTGCGAAATTCGAACGTCGAAGTACGAAAAGACGAAATCGATCTAGACCAAACCAATTCGCCCTTCGAACTTCGCCCCTTTCTCACTTCAGGGCCGAGCGCAGCCTCTCTAGAACTTCCGTCATTTGGAAACTGCTGGTTACCTTCTCACCTTCGCGAGTTTGCACATAGAACACATCAAAGGCGTGGTTGCGCTCGGTGGCAAGTTTCGCCGAAAGAATATTAAGCCCTAGGTCAGCAAGGGCCTTCGCGACGCGATAACCTAGCCCTGGCCGGTCCTGGGTCTGGACTTCGATCACTGTGCTTTGCGATGCGATTTCGTTGTCAATCCGAAGCCGGGGTGCTGGGAGACCCACGGCTAACTCATCAGACCTCTTCTGGCACGACGCAAGAATCTCCTCTAGATCTCGCTCGCCACTGATGACACCGGCGAGCAAACGATCAACACGTCTCCACACTTCCGCATCGACGATCGCTTGCCCCTGTTCATCACTCACTTGAAATGTATCGATGACAACAGCATCGTCCCGGGTATTCAGCTGCGCACTCAAGATGCTGATCCCCTGCGACGTCAAGGTCCCTGCGATCTGAGCAAACCGTCCGGGAAGGTCGCGAGTGGAAAGAGTCAGCTCCGTATAGCCAGCTCGTGCGTGAGGTGCCCATGCAGTGACGACGGGTTGGTTCTGCAGACCTTCGCAAAGTCTGACATGCGACATAATCTGCGGCAGCGGGGTATAAAGCGCATACTTCTCGGGGAGCAGTAGGAAATGCCGAAGGACAGCATCCGTTTCAAACTCGGTGCCCAACTGTTCCAACACCTGCTGCTGAATCACCGCTACCTGGGCGTATTCCGGCTCACTGATCTCATCCCCAAACATAAGCCGATCAAACACCTTAAAGTAGAGCGACCATAGTAGGAAATCCTTGCGTTCGTTCCATGACTCTTCCTCGCTCGATTGCAAGCCGACATAGGTCAACAACAGCAGCATGTTCAGATTGTCGGCAGTTTCTACCGCATCGCAAACTTCCTGCAGGATGAATGGATCATCGAGATCGCGTCGTTGCGACACCTCAGCCAGGAGACGCTGCTCGCGGACGAGCAGCAACACCTTCTCCTGACTCTCGGGTTCAACATTCAAGCGGCGTAAAGCGCAAGCAGCGATAGCGTCGTGGCGTGGCGCGTGCCGCGGATCAAGACGAAATTCCGAACACCGCAGCAGCAAGGCGAGATAGACCAGGGAAGTGTCGGCCACCTGGTCCAATACACGCTGATAGTCATGCATGGAGACTCCAGGGGACGCTGCCATTTCATCTAGGGCGTCGATAGATCTAAACACTTCCTCGTCAATTGTGTACTTCCTGCAAGGGTCAAGCTGCGGAAGGCAATCCAAACGCCCAATCTCAGGCAGATAGCGGGCGAGAAAGCCAGTTTCACGCATTCTCCGCAGGACAAATCCCACACGTCCTTTCTGCCTGAACAGCATTCGAAAATCGGCGTGCATTGCTGGAGAGCTAAACGCCTCGAAGCTCCAAGTGGGAAATTGACTAAGCAAAGCCGCCTCGAGTTCATGGCTGAACAGAACGGGTTCAGTCTGCCCGAAACGGAAAAGCTTCATCCACCGTTCAGGGGACCCCGAAGTTTCCTTCCCGTCCAGGAGATCTATGGTTGCGGGCGTTGTGAGCTTCAAATAGCGAACTTTGGCGTCATCGGCTGTGGCATCCCCATCATGTGTGGCTCTGCGCAAGAAGCGACTCACGATCTGATGCACCTGTCGACGATGGCGTACCGTGTCCCGGACCAGGAATCCCGCAGCAAACTTAGGTTCGTCGGGTGAGCCGGCCACAAACTTGGCGACCTCATGAAAATGTTCGCTTCGCAAACTATCCTGCCGCCTTCCTTCCACGAAGTGCAGATGGTTGCGTACCAAGATCAGGTATTGGCGCGCCTGCTTCAGTCGCTGCCAGTCTCTAGGTACGAGGTTACCAACGGGACGGAGCAACGGATCATTCCTTCCCGTCATAACTCTCAGGCAGCCGTGCAAACCGGCCAAATCGACCAGTCCCCCAATACCGAGCTTCAAGTCTGACTCGGCCGTGTAGACGCTGGGGCCATATTCCTCGTGCAAGGCGGTCAGGTAGTCCGATAGTTCAGATAAGAACACCATCTGGTTCTTGACGAGGTTTATCCACAAACGCTGGCTCCAATCCTGGAATGCCCCGGAATCACCTGCTACGTGGCGCGCTGCAAGACATGCAAAGGCAAAAGGAAACTGCGTCTGAGACCGGTGCAGACACTCCTTCGAAGTCAATACAGAGACTCTAATCTCAAAACCGAGCGAACCGAGAGCCTCTCGCGCCGTGGCTTGCAGGCTGGGGCCAACCTCATGGCTCGCGTGCGACTTTACCAGCAACAAGACATCAACAGGTGAGTAAGGAGCCAGTTCCAGACGCCCGTACTCTCCCAACGCAATCCACGCCACATGCCGGAACGCTGCTGCCGACTGCCGCCCGGTTCCCAGAATCTCTCTGAAGCCTGAGTCAGACACCGCTTCAATGATGCGGTCCACAAGCACACTGCGGCCAACCGCAATCGTCGAGCCTTCCGCTCCGTTACAGTGCCGCCACTTCAGGCGCTGCATCTCGAGCTTGTAAATCCGCTGGCAGTGCCTGAGGAGTGAACCGTCCTGGAGGCTCAACCGACTCAACACTTCCGGTGTGTTCAATCCTGTCATTGGTGCCATGAGCGTCATCGCAGAGCGGTGGACGAGCGTGTTCTTCGCGGCAGGAAGACTGTCGCACAGTGTCGGAAAATAAACTACGGTTTGTGGGAAGGCAAATAGAAAAAGATGTGGACTTCAGGGTGGGGTTGGCCAACCCGAACTCTCCGGCGAAAGCGTGACCTCAGGACAGTCGCTCGGTTGTGCTGGCGCATCCGGGGACCGAGAGAAAAGTTGCAACACCCGTGCTGCCAGCCACACGACCAGCAGCTCGAACACAGTTTCTACCGGAAGCTTTGGCTTGATAGAGCGCTTCGTCGGCTACCTGGATCAAGGCTTCGGCGTCCACTTGATCGAGCTGAGTGCTTGAGATGACTCCAAAGCTCGCCGACAACCCGACGAAGCCGCTACGGGTGTAGACAGGTTCTTCAAGCAATGCCAGACGCAACCTTTCGCCAACGCAGATCACATCGTCGGGACCGCAGCCCGGCGCCACAATGAGAAACTCTTCTCCTCCGTATCGTCCCAAGCGATCGTAGGGTCGGAGTGCAGCGACCATCCGGCGGGCCGCCTCGCGGAGCACAGCGTCTCCCACGGCATGGCCACGAGTGTCGTTGATCGACTTGAAATGATCCAGATCGGCAAGAATCACTCCCAAGGGCAAGTCCTGCCGCGTTGCACGAACCAGTTCAGTCTGCAACGTCTCAAGTACCGCCCTACGATTCAGAACGCCCGTCAGCGAATCCTGGGTCGCCTGAATGTGCAAGTCTTCCCGTGCAGAGATCAGTTCCGATTGTAGGTCCAGGATGCGCCGACCGGCTCGAAGCCGCAGTTCAAGCTCCTGTTTGTCCATCGGCTTGGTCAGATAGTCGTCTGCTCCAGCATTGAGTCCAGTCAGCAGATCTTCCTTCAAGCTCTTGGCGGTCAAGAGCAGAATATAGACATAAGGCTGCGCCGACTGCTCGCGAACAGCCCGACAGACCTGAATGCCATCCATACCAGGCATCATCCAGTCCAAAATTGCCATGCGTGGCGCATACTGCTTCTGAAGTTCGCCCCATGCTTGAAGACCGTCTGAGCACACGACCACCTCATATCCCCACTTCTCGAGGCTGAGTTTCAAGATGGCCCTTGAAACGCGATCGTCTTCGGCAACAAGGACTCGCAAAGTATCCTTCACATCTCCATGCTTCGGTTCCTAGACTTGTTCTCAGAAACCATTTTCATTTATCGACATACTGCAATTTTCTGTTATTCCATTTTATTTTCTGAGCCCTATAGGCTATACATTCGCCAGAGACGCAGCGAGACTATTCTTGAGTAAACAAGGTCGCAAAGAATGATGGCTCCACCAAGCTAAAGTCTCAAAACCACTCCGACGATGGTTGCTGCTATGTCGGGAACGCTCACTACTAGGGATAGAGTGATTCAAACTGACACTAGTTTTTCGGTCTCGATGAAGACTGCAACAGGGCTCGGCTTCTTTCGGAGCCAGTTGAAGCAAGCCTTTCTCCCTCTGCTTCTTATACTCTCTGCTCAATCATCCACCGCCGACGTCATCCACCTGCGGAATGGCAAGAAGCTGAGTGTCGAGCGCGCATGGGAGGATGGAGGCCGCATTCACTATGAACGCAATGGCAATGTTTTTGGCTTCTCGAAAGAGTTGGTGGAACGCATTGAGCGGGGAGACTACAGTCCCAACCCCCAGGATGATGTCAACCCAATCTGCTAACCAGCGCCAGCAATCGGTGCCCGTCGAAGTGCTTGATGAAGCTCTGAAATTGACGGATCCCAGCGGACTTGACCATTCTGAAGTAATCCGCGATGGACAGCTCGATCAGAGACGGTTGACCTCCATTGAAAATGAGTTCCGGCTCAACCCTGCGAGTGTCGAACGAAGGCTTAGCTATCAGAAGGCACTACAAGACATCGTCCATTGGCAGATCAAGGGGAACGATCTCGGCTCGGCTCTGTCCTCGATTGATTCCTACTTGCGACTCGATCCCGACAATCTGCAGGCGAACTTGACTCTGAGTTGGTTGCTGATAAGGCAGGGCCAGTACACCCGGGCCGAAAATGTCTTGCTGAAGTCTCGAATTCAGAACAACCACTCCGCAGAATTGCACTACCTTCTCGGCTACCGTTTACTACCACCAAGATAGAAACGTCCTCGCCATGAGAGAACTACAGCAATCGTTGGATCAGCGCTATCGGCCGGAGGTCGAATCTCTTTTGAAGAAGATTCAACAAGAGAACCTGGCAGAGAATGATTTCAAGCAGGCGAACAGCCTGCATTTTGTCGTTCGGTATGAGGGAAGTGAAAGCAACCATGCGCTGGGTCAAGGAATTCTGGCCAGTCTGGAACGATCCTTCACTGACCTTGAGATACAGCTCAACTACTCCCCCCGCGATTCCATTGCCGTAGTGCTCTATTCGGATGAGGTCTTCCAGGATGTGACCAAGATGCCCGGCTGGGTGGGAGCCCTGAACGATGGCAAGATCCGCTTCCCAATCAAAGGCCTGACCGTTGTGGACGACGCGGTTCAAGGCATCCTAAAACATGAACTGACTCACTCCTTCATTCGCCTCAAGACCGCGGGCAATTGTCCATTGTGGCTCAATGAGGGATTGGCGCAGTATTTGAGTGGGGATTCAGGCAGATCGTTCCTACCGCTCGCTAAACATGCCATCGTCCAGAAGCGCTTCCCTCTCCTGAGCCAACTTGAAGGTCCGTTCATAGGCATGGCTGCGGATCGGGCAGCCTGGGCTTATCAGGAGTCCCTCCTGGCGACTGAGTTTCTCATGAAGAGTTACGGGCTAAGCGACGTCCAGAAGCTGTTGGAGAACACTGGCAGAGCTGGAAGCTTCTTGCAGGGATTGCGGACGGCCCTACGGCGTGACTACGTCGAACTCCAAAGAGACTTCGAGGACTACGTCAAAAGACAATAGGGCGTGGATGGCGCTATCGGAACCCGCTCAAAGTCACCCGCGATTCAGAACCAGCCGTTACGGGATTGGTAGCTCGTGAGCTCTGGTTCCTCCGACGAGTGTTTGCCTTTAGGCGAGGATCAAAGCCTTGAGCCAGACTATCGACCCAATGCCTTTTTGCCCGCCTCGAGCGTTTCAATAATCGTCTGAACATCAAACACACAACCACCCCAGGTTCCTCCGCTCGCATTCTGGAGTGCCGCCCAGAGGCGAGTGTCATCTGGGATCTGCGAATCCGGCAACAGATCTGGACGTGGGGGTCTTGACGCCAGCAATCGGCTTCCTTCCTCAACACCAAACACTTTTCCGGCATGACCTACCAAGTCGATACTACCCTCCAACTTGTTTCGATCGACGACAATCTGAACAATGTCTCCATCAATCAACTTGCAGATTGGACCTCCGGCAAGGGCCTCAGGGCCAACATGTCCGATGCAGGCACCTGTGGAGACGCCAGAAAAACGCGCGTCGGTAATTACCGCGATCTGTTTCCCGAAGGATAGATGCTTCAGTGAGGACGTGATCTGGTAGATCTCCTCCATGCCAGAGCCAGCCGGTCCCCGGCAAATCAGGACAAGAATTTCACCAGGTTTGATCCGCTCCGGTCCCTGGCTCTTGATCGCCGCAATCGCCTCCCGTTCTATGGTAAAGATGCGCGCGAGGCCAACTTTGCGGTAGACGCCATCCGCATCGACTACCGACGGATCGATTGCCGTGCTTTTGATAACGGAGCCTTCCGGGGCCAGATTGCCGGTCGGGAAGGTCACCGTACTCGTCAGCCCCCTCTGGCGGGCGATCTCCGGGCTCATGATGACGTCGTCCGGATCAACGCCATCCTCGTCCTTCAGCTTTTGGCGTACCAGCCTGCGACGCTCCGACTGTTCCCACCAATCCAGCATTTGGCCGAGCGTTTCTCCGGATGCGGTCAAGACATCCAGATGCAACACGCCGAGTCGCCTAAGATGCAGCATGACTTCGGGAACACCGCCAGCCAGGAAGACCCGAACCGTTGGGTGGTACTTCGGCCCGTTGGGCAATACATCCACGATCCGCGGAACGCGGCGGTTAACGTCGATCCAGTCCTGGATCGCAGGCCGCTTCAGTCCGGCAGCGTGAGCGATGGCTGGAACATGCAGAAGGAGGTTCGTCGACCCACCAAACGCCGCGTGTATGGCCATGGCATTGTGGACGGCTTTGTCGGTCAGGATGTGCCGGATGGTGAGTCCTCGCTCTTCCAAGCGAATCAGCGCGCGCGCCGATCGACGGGCCATGTCGAGCCATATCAACTGCCCTGAAGGTGCCAGGGCCGTGTGAACGAGAGACAGGCCCAACGCCTCGCCCACCACTTGGGATGTGGCGGCTGTCCCTAGAAACTGGCATCCGCCGCCAGGGGAAGCACAAGCGGTGCAGAGCCACTCGGCGGCCTGCTCCAGCGTCACCTCCCCATGCGCGAAGCGTGCGCCGAGCGACTGAACCGCACCGGCATCCTCTCCAGTCTCGGGGGGCAGCGTGACGCCGCCTGGTACGAGAATACAAGGCAGGTTGCCAGCGCCGGCCAGCGCCATCATCATCGCGGGCAACCCCTTGTCACAGGTGGCCACCCCCATCACCCCGTCGCGCGTAGGCAAGGAACGAATCTGGCGGCGGAACACCTGCGCGGCATCGTTGCGGTACGGCAGACTGTCCATCATCCCTGTTGTGCCTTGAATGCGTCCATCGCAAGGGTCGGTACAAAACGCTGCGAAGGGCAGGCAGTTGCGCATCTTGAGCTCTTCGGCAGCCGCCTGCATTAACAACCCGACCTCCCAGTGGCCCGTATGATAGCCAAGCGCCACTGGAGTTCCATCGGCGTTGCGAATGCCGCCCTGAGTGCTAAGGATCAAGAACTGCTTTCCAGTCAACTGATCGGGACTCCAACCCATGCCAGCGTTCTGGCTATAGGCGAAGAGATTGCCGCTCGGGGAGTTGCGCAGCATATCTTCCGTCACCGGCACACGGCCCTGCGGTCCGGGGGACTTCGTTTGGAGATCGAAGATTGCAGGATTCTCAGAATCGAGAATGCTGTTCAACGTAATGCTGGCACTATTGCTTTTTCTCTCGTTCAATGGCTGCACTCCTTGCTCGAGACGTCGGGATGGTCAATCAGCGGCATCAACCTACCAAAATCCCTTGACTTTGTCAGTTGGTAGAGTAATTTTTCCAGCGCTCAGAACCGGCATCCAAAAGGAAGCAGATTGGCCGACAACGAAACTTCTGACGAACTCTGATGCTCTATTTTGCAGTCGATTCTGGAACCACCAATAGCCGCGTCTGGCTAATGCGCGATCGGGACGTGCTGGCAAAGAAGCGTGTACCGGTCGGGGTACGGAATACCGCCATCGATGGAAACAATCGCGCGCTGATGGAGGGAATCCGGGAGGCTATTCTTCAGCTGACCCGCGAGAACGACTCTCGCGAGGAGCCCCAGATCGTCATTGCGGCAGGCATGATCACGTCGAACCTGGGCTTGCATGAAGTGAAGCACGTCCAGGCTCCAGCCGGTCTACTCGAGCTTGCCTCTAATATTCAGGAGACACATTTCGAGGATCTCAAGGGCATCTCGTTCTATTTCATTCCGGGAGTGCGTTCGGGACCTGGCAACGCTGACTTTGAAAACCTGGGCTCCATTGACATCATGCGCGGCGAGGAAACCGAAGTCATGGGGGCACTCGAAGAAATCAAACCCATCGAGGATGGTCCGCTGCTCTACATTCATCTCGGCTCTCATACCAAGATGATTCAGCTGGATGCTTCCCGCCGTATTTCAGCAGGTGCCAGCACATTGGCAGGAGAGTTGATGCAATCCATCGTGGAGCAAACAATTTTGCGCAGCTCCCTTCCAGAAGATCCGTTTGCCACCTTCAATCCGACATTCTTTTCCCAAGGCTGGGAACATTGTCAGCGAGTCGGATTCACCCGGTCTCTCTATGAGGTGCGCATTCTCCAGCTTAATTCAGCGTTCCCCAAGGAGGACCTCGCGTCCTTCCTGCTAGGAGCCATTCTGTTTGGAGAATTTCGTTGTCTTGCTGCCCTGACGCGCGATGCTCCTCGCCAACAGGTGCTCCTCAGTGGCCTACATCATCTCCAACCGGCTTGGACGTTCGCTCTCGAAAACCACGGATTCTCTGTTCGAAAACTCACCGCGGAAGAAACCGAGCGTTGCTTCCTCGCAGGGTTGCTTCGAATCTTTGAGCGGCGCCACCAATACCCACCTAATTTTCCATCCAAACCCAGGTTGTCCTTCTGTAGCAAGGTTTGAACCAAGGAAGCGCTCGAATTCCTCCGAACGAGGGTCTGACCTCTCCTGGCCACATTAGTCGGGAACCTCGGACTCCAGGATGTTCAAAAGTTCGGATATGGATCTACCGAATTTTGGCACTTTTCGATGATCTACCGCCGATGCATCCAGTCAAGTTCAATCGTATCAGCCTGTTCCTGATTTGGCCAAGCAAGTGCTCTACCTATTTTCAATGTGGAGGTAGTGAATGGGAATCAGACGCGTGGAAAGCGAAACCAAGTCACATGGAGCCAGTGGGGAATCCCTTAAAGCGGGTTGCCAACTTTGACGATAGCTCCATCAGGAAAATGCTGCGAAGTGCTTATACGGACTTCGTCGGCGAGGAATTGGAGCTCCAAATGAATCAGAACGCCTCATCTATGGTACCCAAAATGAGTTTCACTGCCGATAAGGGATGGGCCGATCTGAGCCAATTGCAGAACCGGGCCGAGCTAAAGCTATTCTGGGATATGTTCATCCAGAAGCAGATCTTTATTTTTGAACAAGAATCCGCGCTCCTTGTCGAAGTCTCCAAAGAAGAGAATTGGTAGCGTCACCATCTCACTCATCGCCTTCAGCCCTGTGTAGTCCCTAAGCCTTTCTTCTCTCTGCCCCCTGCCAAATTAAAGTCGCCGCACTTGCAAATAAGCAAAGCCAGGCGAAAACATCGCCGTACTGAGAATAGACCGTCATCTGCGACTCGAAGTTGAAGTGTCCTTCGAGGATCATACGTTGGTTGCGTGGAGCAGCTTTCACAACCCGTCCAACTGGATCGATGATTGCGCTAATCCCGTTGTTCGCGGCCCTCAATAGATACCGGTGATTCTCGATGGCGCGCATCCTGGCCATGGCGAGATGCTGAAATGGCGCCGCTGATTCGCCAAACCAGGCATCGTTCGTCACATTGACGAGGAGCTGGCTGCCGTCTCGCGCAAACTGCCTCACGAGATCAGGGACTACCGACTCATAACAGACAAATGTACCTGCCGATCTTTCGTTGTCCAGAGGCGTAACAACCACGCGGTCCCCAGGCTGGAAATTTCCCGCTTCAGTCGAGATCTTGTCCACGAAGAAGAAAAGAGTTCGGTAAGGAATGTACTCTCCAAAGGGTACGAGATGAATTTTGTCGTACTGCGAGATTGCCCGGCCGTCCGGAGAGAGCGTCGCGACACTGTTGTAAGGATCCCTCTCTGTATCTCCGCCTAAGTGCGGGCGGAAATCAACAAATCCGAAGAAAAAGTATGCGCCGGCGGCGGTCGCAATGCTCTGCATGCGCCGACGAAAGTCGGCATCGTGGTTGAAATAGAACGCCGCCGGAGTTTCCGGCCAGAGAATGAGGCGGACCGAATCCGACTGTGCGTTCCTCTGCCGCGGTTCCGATAGAACTGAGAGTTTGGCAAGCTCGTCCAACAATAACGACTTGGTGACCGCATCCCATTTTTGGTCCAAGTCGATGTTGGTTTGAACAATGCGAACCAGATGGACAGGCTCGGCAGGCTGTTTTCCCGTCCACGCAAAACCCAGTGCAAGGCCAAGGATCAGCGATGCCGCTCCGCCCAGCCGCATCATCGCAAAGCGCGACGGACGAAGCAGAACCTCCGCCACAAAAGCACTCACACTAATAGCCACAAACGACAAGCCGTAAACGCCAGTCCATTTGCGATCTGTGAAAGATTGGCCGCATCCACGAGTCCGTAACCCAGTAAGCACCAGGGAAAGCCCGTCAGGATCTGTGCGCGTAAATATTCTGTGCTCACCCACAACGCGGGCGCCATCCAAAAACATCGTGAAGGCGCAGCCAATGACAAACGAGCGAAAGACCACGAGAACAAGGCGTAAAAGGAGGACAGGTAGAACGCCAGCAACAGAAACAGTAGTTGGGCGCCTATCCGAGGCAATCCACCGTAGTTGAGTAGGACGTCTGCAATCCAGCCGCAAGTTCCTACAAAAAAGACAAGACCAGCGACATACCCGAACAGCAGGGAGCGGAAGTGTGAGTTTTCGCGGAAAGACGCCAGCATTAACGGCACTTGGCAAATCCACACCAAGGGCCAAAGCCCGACTTTGGGAAACACTGCCCAGTTCAACAGGCCCGCGCTTAAGGCCAGCAGCAGTTTTTTCCTCAATGGGAGATTGGAGAAATTTGGCAAGGGAGGTCGTCGAACGTTGACACTGCAGGTCTGTTGCAAGAATCGAACTAGCCCTGTTTGAACAGGCGACGATAGTTCTCAGACGTCTGGCGGCCAATGGCTTCGACCGACGTTTCTTTCAACTCGGCCATCGCCTTGGCGGTCTCCACAACGAAAGAGGGTTCGTTGCGTTTCCCCCGATGGGGAACCGGCGCCAAAAAGGGAGCATCGGTTTCAATCAACAGCCGCTCCATCGGCACTTGTTCCGCAACCTCGCGGACGTTTCGAGCCTTGGGGAAAGTCAGCATTCCTGAGAAAGAAATCAAAAAACCCATCTCCAAGCCAGCCTGGGCCAGCTCCAGAGACCCAGAATAACAGTGCAGAATCCCACCAATGCCCGGCTGTCCCCAGTTTTCCTTCAGCAGTTTCAGAGTATCTTCTTCTGCTTCGCGGGTGTGAAGGATGACAGGCAACTCCTGTTCAGCGGCAAGCTTGAGTTGCCTGGCAAAGACCTCGCGTTGCACATCGCGGGGCGAATGATCGTAGTGAAAATCCAGCCCGATTTCTCCCCAGGCAATCACGGCAGGATGTTGGGCCAACTCTGCCAGCCGACGGAAGTCCTCCTCGGTCGCGAGAGCCGCTTCATGAGGGTGGATTCCAATGGAAGCATCCAGACCCTCAAAAGCTTCCGCAAGTTTGATGGCGCAGTCCAAAGTTCCAGGCCCGGTACCCGAACCAATCGCGAGCACGCGGGTAACCCCGGCAGCCTTGGCACGTTCAATGACGGCAGGCCGGTCCGCGTCAAAGTCCGCCGAGTCAAGGTGGGCATGGGAGTCGATGAACATAAGCAGATTGGCACATTGAGTCATTAATCATTTATCGATGATTCAATGATCCAATCACTCAATGGCTCAATGGTCTCGTTTCCTCATGTTTCTCAAATACTCGATCCCGATGGGTAAGACCGAAAGGAAGACGATGAGCAAAACAACTTTCTCAAGGTTCTTGTGCACCCAGGGAATCGAGCCAAGGTAGAACCCCGCCGTCGTCATGGAGCAGACCCAAAAGATTCCTCCGAAGATGTTGTAACTGGCAAAGCGCGCGTACGACATTTGAGCAACGCCTGCGACAACAGGTGCGAAGGTTCGCGCGAACGGGACAAAGCGTGCTAGGAAAATAGCCTTGCCACCGTGTTTTTCGTAGAAATCCTTCGCGTAGAGCAAATGCTTGCGGCGGAACCAAAAACTGTCTTCCTTCGAGTAGAGCGCCTCTCCGGCCTTGTGGCCGATCCCGTATCCCAAGGCATCTCCCACGATGGCCATGACGCTCAGAAGCAGCATAAGGTATCCCAGATTGAAAAAGCCCTGTGCGGCAACCAATCCCGCCGTAAATAGTAGCGAATCACCAGGAAGGAAAAACCCAATGAACAACCCGGTTTCGGCAAACACAATCGCGGCCAAGACTACGTAGCCGCCAGAGCGAATCAACTCAATCAGTTTTTCAGGATTGTAGAGACTTCTGAGAAATTCGATGACAGAATCCACGAAACCTCGATTCAAATGGAGTCAGAATCCAGCCACAAACTCTGCTGGACAAAACAACGATTTGTGTCGGATTCGACGATTGATGGTCCGTCGCGCAACAGAGCAACTTCCGAGCGGTGGCTACCCTAGGTACTGGCTTGGACCGTGACTGTCAAATACAGGACCGTTGGACTAGCCACACTAGGACTTTGACCGCGCTGATTTGACGACCTCCATGAATTTTCGGGCGTTCTCAGTGATCTTCTGAAAGTCCTTGGCAGCCACAGCGGCCTTGTCCACCAGCTCAGACCCAACAGCGAGAGCCGCTGAGCCCGCCGCCATGAACTCGGCGGCGGTGTTGAGATTCACTCCTCCAGTCGGGATCAAGTCGATCTGAGGGAAGGGCCCCTTCAAGGCTTTGATGTACTTCGCGCCGCCCACATTGTCGCAGGGAAACACCTTTACAAAATCTGAACCCGCCTCCCAGGCCGTAACCACCTCAGTGGGCGTCAAGGCTCCAGGAATGATCACCTTGCTATAACGTTTGCACATTTCGATGGTTGCGGGCTTCAGCGACGGCGTAACGATAAACTCAGCGCCAGCGAGAATACAGGCCCGCGCAGTTTCCGGATCGAGCACGGTTCCAGCACCTACCAGAACTTCCTTACCATAACGATCGGCGACTTTCTCAATTGCTTTGATTGCGCCCGGCACCGTCATCGTGATTTCCAAGACAGAGACTCCGCCTGCGGTAATAGCCTCGACGATGGCGACGGCTTCATCGGCCGAGGTCGCGCGAACAACCGGAACGAGGCCGACCTCAAGGATCTTCTTGATGGTTTTAAGATTTGGCATTGGTGAGTCTCCCTGTCTCCACCTTACTTGAGCACCACAAAACTTTTTTTCCTGAATTCGTTGAACAACCGGCGAATGGCACCATCCCGGACCTTTGAAGCTCGGCGTTCCAATCTGCGTTTGGAGAGAATCGAGGGCAGCTTTAGAATCGAGTCCCACAACCCGAGGAAGAAAGCCGCACGCAGCGTGAACAAGGCTTGTAGGCAGAGGATAGGAACTGCGACGAGGTGTACGAGCCACATTCCGGGATCGTGCAGGTTCTTCCAAAGAAAAATAAACCGGTTGCGAGTGTTCATCCGATCTAGTCGCAAACTACGAGTCGATTCCCGAGGATCGCTCGTCGCATCCAGGTAAACCACGCTCTTGGGTTCGTAATGAATCACCCAACCTCTTTTCCAGGCACGATAGGACAACTCGACATCCTCCCAGTAAAAGGGCGACATCAGCGGCTCGAATCCCCCCAGCTCCTGGAGCTTCTGGCGATTCATCGCACAAAAGCCGCCGTAAACATTGAAAGAGTAACAAACGGTCTTGTCCTGCTCTTCTGCTTGCCGATCGGCGACGTCGTAGTTGCGATACGCTTTCCAGAAGCCCAGGCGAAACTCCCCGATCTTCCCACCCGAATGAAAGGAGGAGCGATCCCGCAGCATTGATTTGAACGACACTCCAAAAACGCGGGAATCCTGAAAGTGTGGAAGCAAAGCCAAGATGAAGCCTTGATCCACGGTCACATCGTTGTTCAATAGGATGATCGTATCGTAGCGGCACGCCGTAAACCCGAGATTACAAGCCAACGCAAACCCGCTCTTGCGTCGCCGCGTGACTAACTTCACTCGCTTTTCTGGAATCGTCTCGATCCACGGAATCGTGTCGTCCACGCTGCCGTCGTCCACAACGATTACTTCCCAAGATCCACCGGTCCGGTCGTGAAATTCCTTGGTCGCAGACAAGAGGGAAGGAAACATTTCCTCCAGAAGCAACCGTCCATTCCAGGAAGGAATGACGATGCTAACGGACGGGGCAGCGATGGAATTCATTCAAGGTGGTGTTTGAAGACTTGGGCGAGTCGGCGAATACCAGCGCGGATATTATCTTCGCTTTCCTTTGAAAATGCCACACGGAGCGTATTGCGTCCTGTGTCATTGACGTGAAAAGGATAGCCCGGAACATAGATCACTTTCGCTTGGTGAATCGATTCAGGCAGAATCGCTTCGCTGTCGAGAGCTTGCGGCAAAACGATCCATAGGAACAAGCCCCCGGCAGGCCGGGTCCATTGAACGCCAGACGGCATTGACTGTTCGAGGACAGCAAGCATCGCTTGGCATTTCCGTTTGTAGAATCCACCAACCCTGGATAACTGCCGTTCGACGACTCCTTGGCGAAGACACTCTGCGACGATGCGCTGGTCAAACATACTGCCACACAGGTCGGTGGACTGCTTCACGAGGTCGAGTTTTTCAATGATCGGTTTCTCGGCAACGATCCATCCCACACGCAACCCAGGCGCAAGAATCTTCGAGAACGTAGACAGGTAGATGACGCGTCCTTCCGTGTCCATCGACTTGATGGGCCGAAGGTCAGAAGCCATTTGGGAATCGAAACAAACTTCCCCATACGGATCGTCTTCAACAATGAGCAGGCCGTAGCAAGCCGCAACCTCCAGCAAGGCCCGACGCTTTGCTGGCGAAATCGTCAAGCCCGATGGATTCTGAAAGTTGGGAATGAGATAGAGGAGCTTCGCCTTCTTGCCCGCCTGCTGGCAGGCCTCGATTTGAGCGATCAGATCTTCGATCTCCATGCCATCGGCCGCTTGCCGCACACCCACCAGTTCAGCTTGAAGATTGCGAAACGCGCCAATGGCGCCGATGTAGCTGGGCAGTTCGACGAACACCACATCGCCCGGATCCACAAACAACCGACCGATGAGATCCAATGCCTGTTGCGATCCAGAGGTGATGCAGATTTCCTCGATCGTCGAATTGATACCCCTTCTTTCTCGCCCAAAACTGGAAACCAAATCAATCAAACCCGCATATCCCAAGGTCAGCCCGTACTGCAGCGCAGCCTTCCCATCCGTCTCCAGGATCGATGCAGCAATCGCTCGAATCTCTTCGGCGGGAAACGTCTCCGCACTCGGTGTGCCCGCCGCAAAGCCGATGATGTCCGGTTGCATCGCGAGCTTCGCCATCCGCCGGATGGCGGAATACTGCATGCACAATACGTCTTGAGAATAGAGTGGAGAGAACTCGATCATAAATTAGCCTACCTTGACTTCCTGCGGCACGCATCTCTCGGCGGCCGCAACCGCATTCACTGCGGCTATGCGCAGATTGTCCGCCGCAGCCCAGAACCAGACACCCCGGGCATTGAGCGTGTCACGTTTCATCCCGCCAATCTGAATGCCATCATTGCCAGCGGCTCGCACCGGCGATGGAGGTTCTTCCTTGGCTGCACACACCGAGATGGCGTCCGACTCCAGACACTTCTCCAAGTCTGCGATTGGAATTGCTGCGTCCACTTCAACAAAGAAGGAGAATGCATGAGAGTGAAACACGGGTGCCTGGATCAGGACAAGGCTCGGCAGTGGTGAGCCGGGTCTTAGTAGTGCCTTGACGTGGCTGGCGATGACCCGTTCCGAATCGATCAGTGGCTGCTTCGCATCTTCTCCTAAGCTGGAAAGCAGGTTAAAGGCGAGTTGAGAGTCAAAGACATCTTGCGGGCTCTTCTGAAAGGAAAGGATATTGATGGTCTGCTGCTTCAATTCTTCAACAGCGCTGTTGCCCCTTTCAGATGCGGGCTCAAAAATGTTCACCACAACGCTCCCAATGCCGAGGGTTTGATTGAGTCGCTGCACGATGGTGGCTACCGTGATCGCAGCCGGATGGGGCGAAGCCACCAACCCCAGCGATGAAGCGACCGGCCAATCCGGTGGTTGACTCTCCAGAAAAACCGGCACCGAAGCATCCTCGGAAAACGCATGGCTGAGATCGACGAGGAGGAACTTGTTCCTGGCCGCGAGATGGGCGTAGGCACGGGTATGCTGGGGTTGAGATGCAAAAAAAGCAACGTCAAGAAACTCGAGGCTGCTGTCACTGATTGCGAGCGAAATCACGGGCTCGCCTTCGAACTCGCTTAGACGCCCTAAATCCTCGTCACTGTCAAGCAGAACGAGTTTTCTGAGAGGAAACTTTCGGTCGTGCAGGACCCATTGAATCTCGCGCCCCTTAAGTGTGGAGGCACCCACGATAGCAGCACGCAAGGGGGTAGATCCTTTGAAACGCATGAGCGGGAGAGGGATTACTTCGTGTCGTCAGGTCTGGGAAACAGTTGATCCGCGGGCAAGATGCCTTCATTCTTGTGTTTCACCATCTGGTAGATCTTCATCAAGAACCCTGAAGTGGCATAAACTGTCGCCAGAATCAAGAGGACGACTTGCGAGTACAGGTAGATGAGGGCCACCGTCAACGCCAACAGGTAGAAGCTCACATACGACTTTCGGCTCCGCATGTCGATGTGTTTGAAACTCGGGTACCGGATGGTGCTGATCATCAGGAAAGCAAGAAACCCAACCAGGATATTCCACAAGGCCCCGATGGGCCAATGCGTGATCGGTTCGGGCGTGAAATGGACCACAGCCGCAATCAACCCGGCTCCCGCTGGAATCGGCATGCCTACAAACGATTTCTTGGAACTTGGCGTTGGTGGTTGTGGCTTACTGGTCTGGATGTTAAAGCGCGCCAGCCGCATCGCGCCGCAGATGACAAAAGCGAAACAGACAATCCAACCAATCTGCTGCACATGCTTCGCATAGGGCGGCACGGTCGCGACAATCGACTTGGCACCCCACAGGTAGGCCAACACGGCCGGAGCCAACCCGAACGTGATGACATCTGCCAAAGAATCCATCTGAACGCCGAATTCGCTGCAAGAATTTGTCAGGCGTGCGATACGACCATCCAAACCGTCGCAAACAACCGCAAAACCAAGGGCGATGGCTGCCAGATCAAACTCGCCCTTCATCGTGTTGATGACGGCGTAGAAACCGCAGAATATAGTCCCAATAGTGAATAGGGTCGGGAGGATGTAGATCCCGCGGCGCGGCTGGCGGTTCCTGGCCTGCAATTCAGGCATGCTTGATCCTCCCTATGACGCTTGCCCCACCTTGTACCTTGTCCCCCAGCTCGATTGACAACGCAACACTCTCAGGCAGGAAGATATCAACACGAGAACCAAACTTGATCAAGCCAACGCGCTCTCCCTTGGCAACCGAGTCGCCCGGCTTTTTCCAGCAAACAATGCGTCTGGCAAGAATTCCAGCAATCTGGCTGAACTTGATTTTATCTGACCCGCTTCGAATCACCAACACATTCTGCTCGTTCTCGGCGGATGCGGCAGCATCGAAGGCCACCTTAAACTTTCCCGGCACGTAGCGAACGCTTTCCACTTCCCCGGCAATGGGAGAACGGTTGACGTGAACGTTGAACACCGACAAGAAAATCGATACTCGAGTGGTCTTGTCGGGTTCAGCTGTAATTCCAACAATCGTTCCGTCGGCTGGAGACACAATTGCTCCCTCTTCAGCTGGAATGAGCCGCTCTGGGTCGCGAAAAAAGTAGCCAACGAACAATGCCAGAGCGAGAAACAGCGATCCCGGCCAGCCTAGTCCGAATGCGAACAGCAGTGCCGCAACAAGCAGTAAGGGAAACAAGAACGGATAAGCTTCCTTGGCCATGGGTTCCTTAACCAATCAGGCAGCATTTCGCGGCGCCCGAGCCAGTTTCTGGGTTTCCAACCAGCCAAGGAGACTCCACCGTGCAGCAGGTCAACCACGCGCTAGTCCGCCCTTGGCCACTTGGGGTTGAGGCGCCGTTCGCAATGGGTTTATACGCTCAGTTTCTCGGGGCGTCTCAAGCTCGCGGCGATTATAGCGCGTGCGTTTCGAGCGCCCATAAAAAAAGGGGAACGTTGCGTTCCCCTTTTGCGAGTGATCTCTCGATCTCAGGGTTGAGCCAGCCAGGAAAATTGGAGCAGACCTTATGACTTTGCAGGGCCTGCTGAAAACTTGGCAGACTGTTGGCGGTATTTAACGATCATGGACTCCATCTGATCTTTCACGTGAAGCTTCATCTTCTTTAGATTGACCTCTTCAACCTTCTCTTCCTCAGAAAGATGATTCTTGTGGATCAGTTTGTCCAACTGCTCGTCGTATTGGTGATGCTTCTGCGCCAGCCGTCTGAAGTCTTCATCAGACTGCAAGAGGTGTTCCTTGATGTCTACAGTCCCCATTTCCATCACCCTACCTCCTTGTTCTATAGCTGAGAGGATTTTGTGGCTTGCATCGAGACTCTGGAAAAAAGCTAACACAAGCGAGAGACTACTGACAAGGACAAATTCCCTCGCCCCTCTTCGAGCAAGTGGAAAGACCTCAACGGGTTGCAACCAGTCATCAAAGCTTCAAATACTCCTTCAGCCGGCGCGAATGCGATCGACTCACTGGGATCTCGGTCTGGCGCTTGTCCGCCATCTTCAGTTGCAATGTCCGGTTGAACCAAGGAACGACTTCCTTGATCTTGTTAAGGTTCACGAGAAAGGAACGATGCACGCGCCAGAAGATCTCCGGATCGAGATTCGCCTGGAGTTCTTCAAGCGTTCGGAAATTCGTTTCGCCGGACAGTTCAAGGGTGGATAGATGCACAACGCTGTCGGAAACACTGGCGAAAACGATCTCCTCGGAATCGATCAGTAAGTTGCGATGCTTGTCCTTGAGCAGAAGCTTCGATTTTTTCTGGGCGGCAGGCGCCATCAAGCTGATGAGGTTCTTTAGCTGGCTACGCATCCCAGTTTCTGATTCCAACTGTTTCATGGCGCGCTGCACGGCCTTTTCGAGGCGTGATTTTTCGATAGGTTTCAAGATGTAGTCGACCGCATTCACATCAAATGCCTGCACGGCATACTGGTCATACGCCGTGACAAAGATCACCTGGGGCAGTTCATCCTTGCTGGCGAGCTGCTCCACGACTTTGAACCCGTTCAATCCTGGCATCTCAATGTCCAGGAAAAGAAGATCGGGTTCCAGTTCCTCGACCAGTCGGATGGCCTCAATTCCATTGCGTCCTTGCCCGATCACTTTTACCTCGGGGATCGACTCCAACAGGAAGTTGATCTCTTCCAGAGCAGGCTGTTCGTCATCAACGATGATGCACGAGATAGGCATGAACCCCTCAGGTCCTGTTGGCTACTCTACCGTGGCGTTGTTGGCCGCCCGAAAAGGCAGTATCGGTCAGCCGACCTTTTCCCGCGTTCCTTCTTGAATTGGGATCTCAATGTGGGTAAAAGTCCCGTGCCCAGGAAAACTCTTGACGCTAAAGACATAGTCGGAATGATAAACAACTTTGAGACGCTCAATGATGTTGCTGATGCCGATGCCCGAGTTGTAGACCTTGGGAATCTCCTCTTCCTCCATACCGACGCCGTTATCCTCCACTTCAATAGAAATTCGGTCTTGATGGCGCGTAGCCCGAATCGTGATGCGACCTCCCTCAATCTTCGGGGCAATGCCATGCTTGATGGAATTCTCGATAATCGGCTGCAGAATCATGCTGGGTATGAGGCAGCTCGAGCGTCTCTGCGTCAATTTCCTTTTCGATTCGCAACTTGTCCTTGCCAAAACGAATCTCTTCGATGTCGAGATAGTTGTCGATAAACTCCAGATCTTCTCGGAGCGAGATGAAATTCTCATGCCCCTGCAGCAGCTTGCGCAGGATGTGTGAGAGCTTGATCACCATTGTGCGTGCTTTTGCAGGATTGGTTCGTATCAGCGACGAAATCGAGTTCAGTGTGTTAAACAGAAAGTGGGGATTGATCTGATTGGCAAGAGCGTCCAGTCTTGACTTCACGACCAGCACCTCCTGCTCCGCCAGCTTCATTTCAAGCCGGGTGTTATTCCAAATCTTCAAAGTGATGCCAACGCAGCTCAGAGTCGTGACGAACATCAGCAAAACAATCACGGGATCGGACGACTGCAGCCGAAACAACCAGCTCGTCGGAAAACTATGGTCTGCCAGGAAGAACATCCCTTCGGCAACGAGACAACTCGAGAGCAACACTAATTGCCAGACGACTTTTCGTGATTGGACTCGAGTGCGCAACGACTGGAAAATGTTCATCACCACGAAGGGAGAAAAGTTCCAGATCTCTTCCTTGCGAGGCGTAAGGTTGCGCAATAGCCCACTTGCAAGTCCCAGAATTACCGCCAACGGCAACGCCAGCCACTCGCGATGAAACATGGCAGTCAGACCGACCAGACAGCCAACGATCAACCCGACGACATTCCCCCCCAGGAGTCCGGCAATGAACGTACCTTCGAGCGTCAGGTCGAACGCCGGGAAGCCCAAGCCGTTGCGAATAGCCACTCCGATCGCAAGCGGAACCCCCCAATACAAGACGAGGTTCAACTTTTCCTGAAATCCCCGTGGTTCCGCGTAGAGCGTCTTTTTGAATTTCAGCGAACGCGCCAGCAAGGCAGAAAGCGAGGCAACAATGCCCAGCTTAACCAGCAGGATGATGAGGATGTCTTTGTTATCGGAGAAGAAATCCATGGAGCTCTGAAGGACGGGACAGACCAGACCAACACCACCACGCCAGTTGGGCGGTGGCTCCGGCAAGCATATCCAAAATCGCTGGCCAATGCATTGGGTATCGCAATAGCAGGTCAGTGTCCGGGTTCGCCGTTACTTGGGAGTTCAAATAGCGGGTGCCGCCCCAACGCCGCCGCCGACATCTTTGGGATGGCACAGGCTGCAAGTACACTTCGAAACCACTCGGTGGATCGGGGAGCCGTTTCACCCTGAGACCTAGTGCGGGGTAATCTTGGTCGCCACGACAAACGCCCTGTTTACGTTTGTCGTGGCTTTTCTCCTTGCTGCCCTCGCCGTTACTTGAATAGCTTCAGATCGATGATGGCGGCAAGCGCCTGGTAGCCGGGGTCGTTTGGGTGCCCGTGGTCTCCGCTGTCGAAGAGAGCAAGGATCTTGCTCGGGGAATTAGGGTCACGGAGCACACGATCAAAGTCGATCACGCCGTCGTACTCTCCGCTGGTGCGGATCCACGCGTTGACGGCTTGGCGCTTGATCTCCCCCGCGGCCGAAAAGACCGGGATTGGGGTTCCCGGTATAACAAACCCTTCCAGAGGGGTCACAGTGCAGCCAAAGATTCTTAGCCCTTTCGCATGGGCACGCTCGATGACTTGCCTATGGCCCTGGATGACCTGCTCGACGGAGACCTCCTCGGCGGGATTGACGTTAAAGATGTCGTTGGCTCCCAGCTGAGCAATGACGTGGGTCACGCCGGTCTGGGCCAGCACGTCCCGGTCAAACCGGGCTAAGGCGTTAGGACCGAGGAAATCGCGAAGGAGTCTGTTGCCGGCAAGTCCTTCGTTCAGCACACCCATGGCTCGATTACCGGGTTGGGCCAGCAGCCGCCGGGCGAGTTGGTCGGTCCATCGAGTGTTGGCGTCCACAGTCGACTGCGAGCCATCTACGATCGATTCACCTATGGCGACGATCGCCCCAGTTTGCTTAGACGCCACTACTTCCACTCCCGCCAGCCAGAACCGAGCCAGTGTCGTCGAGCTAACCGGCATCACGGTGGTCGCTGTAAAATCTCCCGCCGGAGAGATGAACGAGGTCTGCCGGCCCTCGAAATGCCAGGCCGCCGGTCCCGTGGTTCCGGGCACGAAGATGCTGACTGCTAAGTCGCTCATGTCGGGCACGTTGAGCTCCACGGGGTCGCTCACTGCAAGCGCACCGGGTGGGATGGTGATGGACGGAGTGCCGCCGAAGGTCAACGTCCTGTCGGACCCTGGTACTATCGACGCTCCCGTAGCACGCAGTGCAATATGCGCCGCTCCAATCACCACGCCACTCGCCCCGAAAGTGGATAGCCGCACGCGCACGCGAGTGCCTCCGACGCTGATGTGCACGATTTGGCGGAGAGTTTGATTATTGAAGCCAAGGTTGGCCAGTCCAGGGACGCCGAGGTCCGGCTGGTGCAACGCGTTGCTCCAAGTCCCTACCCAATGTTCGTTCCCATTGCTTTCATCGGCCTCGGAGGCTTGCGCGAGGCTGGACACTGTGAATGTGCTGGCTGCGAGCAGCGCAAGGGCCATCCGCCCAAGTGCAAGCCACACAGACTGCTGACCGTTTCGTCTACTTGCTACCTTGTTGATTGATACGCTCGATGCTGGCTTCCTTTGCATTGAAACCTCCTCTAAGGTCATATAAGTGAGATCGCTCATCCCATGTCCCTAGGGATTGCGGCTGCCCGAGCCGGACAGCACGGCTAGAGTGCGTCCTCGCGTCGCGAAATGATAGTCGTGCCTGCGTTCAATCAACATCACCAGATAAACCATTGAAAAAAAGTTGATTGTGACCTCCTCGGCGGGTGATATCATTTTGCGTCAATATGGCCTCAGCAAGAGAGTCGATGCTCCTGCAGTCCTCGCGACCGCGGAAAGTAGCCTTTGGGTCTTTCGAGTTCGATCCGGCTTCGGGAGAACTGCGGAAGAACGGTTACAAAGTCAAACTCCCCAGACAACCTGGCGAGATACTCAGTGCGCTGATCACGCATCCAGGCGAAGTGGTCACTCGCGAAGATCTTCGTATCCGCCTGTGGCCCGGGATCAGCTCCGGGGACTTCGAACATGGTGTCAACGCGGCCGTCAATAAATTAAGGCAGGTACTTGGCGATGCTGCCACCGAGCCCCGGTATATAGAGACGCTGCCGGGGCGCGGTTACCGCTTTGTGGCGCCGATATCGCCAGTGAGCGGGAGCATTCTGGAACTGGTTCCCGCCCGCGCGGCGTTTCCGCCGGAACCGCAGCCCTCGCGGCGGAGGCTCGTAGCATGGGCCGGCGCAGGCGTCGCTCTGGTCGCGCTTCTGATATCTTGGGTTGCTGGTCAGCGTTCGCCAGTTTCTCTTAAGACGGCTCGGTTTCTGGTTCCCCCACCAAAGGGGTACTACCTCGAAGCGGCCGGTGTCCGGCAATCGTTCGCCTTGTCTCCGGATGGCGAACGGATCGCCTTTACGGCCAAGGACACGAGCGGCGCGTTCCGCGTCTTTCTTCGCGACTTCTCGGAACCGGAGTCCCGTCCGGTTGCCGACGGCGAGGGGGGATATTCGGTTGTCTGGAGCCCGGACGGGCAGTCGTTGTTGTTTACTTCGAAAGGTAAGCTGCGCCGTGTTGGTGTCAACGCGTCCGTAAGCCAAGTCGTCTCGGACTCCAGCCCGTACTTTTCCTCGGCGATCCCCTTCGGGTCAGGCCGCCTGCTCGTGTCCGACCACCGGAGCTCTGGGGTGATCCCATCATCCGGGGGCCCTCCGCACGCGATTGAACAGTGGTACTCGTGGGCGCAATTGCTGCCGGGCGGATCGAGACTTTCTTTATACCATCGATGATCCGCAACTTGGTTCCATGCGTGCGCGCATTGCGGCGACGGGAGGCAGCGAAGAAGGTGTCGAGGTTGTCCAATCCGATTCCCGCGTGCAGTACACGGGTTCGTTCCGCTCCGATGGGGGATACCTGGTTTATTTGCGCGCCGGAACGCTGCTCGCGCAACCGTTCGATTTGGCTGGACGACGGGTCACCGGTGATCCGAAGGCCATCGCCAATCGCATTTCTTCTTTTGGATATAGCGGCGCGGCCGATTTTTCGGTTTCGGCACGGGGTGTACTTGCCTACCAATCCTTTGCCAGCCGCTCGCAATTCATCTGGGTGGACCGGACAGGTAAACGGCTTTCTGCTGCGAGCCCCGCTGGGATCAATGGCGGCTACGTGCGCCTTTCGCCCGACGGACGCTGGCTGGCAACTGCAGTTTTCGACGTTGAGCGCCATGTCACCGATGTCTGGCTGTATGACACGCGCACTGGAACCGGGCGGAAAGCAATCTCTGGACCCGGCATCTCGCATGCACCCGTGTGGTCACCGGACTCCCGCCGCTTGGTCTATCTGTGGGACCGTAGTTGGCCGAGACTTGCTCTCAGTTCGCTCGACGGAACTCCCGATCCGGAACCGCTGCCCAATACCGGCTTTATGGCTCCTACCGACTGGTCGCCAGACAGCCGGTTTATCCTCTACACCAACTCTGCCCTGCCGGCGATCACCCAGCGTTTTCCATCGGATGTGTTTGCCATCGACATGGTCCGCGGCCGCAAGGTGATTCCCCTCCTCAAAACGCAGTTTTTCGAATACGGCGCGGTTTTTTCTCCGGACGGCAAGTGGCTCGCATTCTTATCCGATGAATCCGGGAAGGCCGAAATCTATGTGCAGGCGATCGACCGCGGCGGCGACTCCATACGCATGACCGGGGAACGTTTTCTAATATCCCGCCAGGGAGCGCAATGCCTGCGCTGGAGCAAAGACGGCAGGGAGCTCTATTACCTGGGCTTGGACGGACAAGTGTACGCCGTACCACTCGCTTTTCGCCCGGCGGCAGTCCACGCGGGGAAGCCCGAGGCGCTTTTCACGATCGATGCAGAAGCCCGCTCCACACTTCATTCGGGTGTCGCATTCGACGTTTCCGCCGATGGAAGCCGTTTCGTGATTCCGTCGATCACACCGGGAGAGAGCTCCGCGTTGGTGGTCTTGCAAGATTGGGAGTCCCTCGTGACGAAGTGAGAGTCCTCCGACGGCTCCTAGGAACTCGATCTCCCGCCTCGTCCTCACTTCCCGCATGCTATCTTACCCGCGGCGTCCTGAAGGTCCCGCCCAGCGGTTACCGCCTGGACGAGCTGAAGCCGCCAGAGTCTCGGCACCCTTGGGAACTTTGCTCTCGTCCCCCTGAAAGGGCGGAGCAGCGCCATCACAATTCTGCCCATGCAAGTCGAATTGGTTCTTCTCAGCGGAGCTCTAAGAGCGAGGCGCATTAGAGGACGGGCTTGTAACGCTTGATCCGTCATTGAATGGTGATGCTCACGAAAAATAAGGAGACGACGGATTGACCCAAGGTTTGGCCAAGCCGGGATTCGGCTGCTACGGTAAGGGAAAGGACGAACAGCTGTGATGAACGATAAAGGCAGTCGGAGACGTTAGAGAGCCGATCCTCAGAATCCAAGTGTCTCTATCTGGAGCTATCCCCGTCAGGTAAAATTCGATGGCGGCATCCAGGTCTTGAAATATCCGCTTTCGGGAATAGTCTACGAGGGTCGTGCTCTCTTTGATCAAGCTGGCAACGAGACGTCCTTCGTGCAGCAAGTCGAATGCAGTGATTGCCCCATACTTCTTTGTCTGCACTGTAAGTGCGCAACTCATAGTTTCAGTTGCCTCCCTGTTCGCTTGGCTTGCACCAACCGCAAGCATAACCTCAAAAACAGACAAGTGTCAGATTGGACTTCGCAACTTACCGGCCAATCATGCGTGGGACCATGTTTGAGACAAAGGAATGATGAAGTCTAGGAGATTGCGAGGTTTCACCAGGGGTTCATATTGCCAGACATCGGTTCAATGAGGAGGAGCAGATGGGGCAAAATGCTAAAAAGTTTCTCAAAAAAGGTAATTCCAAGCGTGGTCTGCCAAGATTCTTGGGGAATCCTGACGCTCATAGGACGGTTATGGACCCCCGACAGCCCGGGTTCAGGTGTTAGAATGAACTGAGCCTGCCTGGAAACTCAGCCGTGTTTCCCTTTTGTGGACCGAGTGATGCCCGCTGGAAGCGATTCCGATCGTCTGTTCTCGCCTGCAAGCCCCTTCTGGCAGATAAACCGGGAAATGCTCTTGGGGCTTGCCGGCATGCGCGCCCTACTAATGGAGATTGCCCATCCCCTGATTGCCGCTGGCGTGGCCGACCACAGCGACTTTCGGAAACGCCCGTTCAAGCGCCTGTACCGAACGATGCGCCTCATGAGCGGCATCACGTTTGGAAGCCGCAAGGCGGCAAGCCGCGCTGTGCAACGCATCGGTCAGTGCCACAGTTCCGTGCAGGGACAACTGCGGCAACGAGCGGGTTGCCACCCTTCCGGCAGTGCCTTCACTGCGAACGACCCGGAACTAAAGCTTTGGGTTCTGGCGACGTTGATCGATTCCAGTCTATGCCTTTACGAGCTGTTTGTGCGACCGCTCTCGGTGGAGGAGAGGGAGTCTTACTATCAAGACAGCCGACGCATGGGCCTGCTGCTGGGGATCGCTTCAGCCAGAATGCCGGCCGACTACTGCAGCTTTGCCGCTTATCTTCAGACGACGCTGTCTGGGGGGACTCTGGTGGTGAGCGCTCAAGCGCAAGAAGTGGCCGCGGGTCTGCTCGCGGGGCCAGTGCGGGGAAGGATCGTCCGCGCTGCCAGCTTCGTCAGCATTGGACTGCTTCCGAAGGATCTTCGCGCGGCCTACGGTCTCTCATGGAATGAAGCCCGGCAAAAGCGACTGCTGAAGCTGGCTGCAATTTGTCGACGTCTGCGGCCCTGGCTTCCTGATCTACTCTGCGTCAACCCTCAGGCCTGGCTGGCTGAGATTTGCTTCCCGCCAAAGCGTGTGGCTAGGACTAAACCAGCGATACACTAGGTGAGAAGAAGACTTCCTTCTCCAGCCTTTCCATCGTCCGATCAACTGTTCGCCCTGCCTGAATGGCTCCCTCGTCGTAGGTCTTGGCTGGCGGCAGGTTGGACCGGCGACAGATGCATCCACTGCTCTGAGCCGCAGACTGAGCATGCTAGGACGCCCGAACTATTCGTCAGGTTGCGACGAGTCTCGCAGTCGGCACAATAGACGATGCGATGCTCCAGATACCGTGGCGTTTTTTCCTTCGATTCGGCGCGCCACTCCAGCCAGTTCTTCCTGGTCATCTTTAGCCAATGAACTCGCGTCATCGTAAACTCCCTCTGCCCGTCGACAGACAGTGCTCCTTAATGGCTACGCCTGCAATGTGTGGCTTCGACAAAATGGCCGCTTTGATTTCAAAGTGCTCCAACTGTATAAGCGCAAAACCTCCCTGTTCGATATCATTCCAAGTTTCACGGTCTGGATGACACCCGTCACCGATCAGAGCTGACACGGGACGCGCCAACCGTTGCCAGCGGCGTAGAGTGGTTCCGGAAGCTGCCGCCACGTGCTCCACAAACAGAAATCGGCCACCCGGCTTCAGGACGCGCTGGATTTCCCGCAGCACCATCGCTGGATCGGCAACCGAACATAGGACCTGCGTGCTGATCACTGCATCCATGCTGTTATCGGCCACCGGAAGACACTCGCCTGTGCCCACCCTGACATCAATGGTCAAGCCAAGTTTGCGGCCCAACTCTCTTAGGTACGGATGCATATATCTATTGGGTTCGATGCCAATCCAGCGAATGCCGACTGGAAGATAGACCAAATTCACCCCGGTTCCGGGTCCGATTTCCAGCACATCTCCGTTGATCCCTGCAAACAGAGCCTGCTTTTTCCCCGCGACGCTGAGCTCATACCGTCCATTGAGCCGGGCTTGAATCAGGGCCTGAGCCCATTGGTAGCAACGCAGACGTGTGCGAGAACCCGTCTGCCCGTGCAACGCTAGGGAACTCGTGTTAACAATCATTCACCCACTCCTCAAAGACGTATTGACTTCCTCAACCAGGTCCTGATTCAGAGAGCTGGGTGCGACAAAGGCTGCTCCGTGACGAGCCCTGATGGTCAGGATCTCCTCGGCGTCGATGAAAGTTACTTCAGCAAGGTCAACCAAGACGGATTTCTCAGACAAACTGGGAAGATTGCACTCCAGGCGGTTCACACACCTTCTAAGGCAACGAGCACTCCAAAGGTGTTGAGAGCGCTGAGTTTGTCTAAGTGATTTACAATCAAAGGCGCAGAAGAGGCGTCTTATGACAAAGGAAGAGCAGCGACGAGTCCATGTGACGAAATAGAGTCACTTTGACGGGGTGGCGACCGTCACACATCAAGAGCAACGAAGAGGTTAGGAGAGGGGAAAGGTGGAACCAGCTGGAGGACCGTAACTCAGTTTCGGGTGCGGTTAATGCTCAAGCGCTTCATCTTCGAATTGAGTGTCGTGCGTTTCATGCCAAGGCGAGCTGCTGCCCCTTGCGGCCCCCCAACCTGCCAATCAGACGCACGCAGCACCTGGAGAATGTGCTCTCTTTCGGCATCCTCCAGCGTCATGGTTCCCGACTCAGACGCAGATGGGTGGACCGGCGGCTTTTGGCGGTGGGTGCGGCGATCCTTTGATCGGCGATCGTCGTCAGCCGAGACGTGACCGTCGCGCAAGCGAAGCTCTGCAATCGGGAGTTCCAGTTCGTTTCCTCGCGACAAGATCACCGCTCGTTCTACGAAGTTTTCGAGCTCCCGGATATTGCCTGGCCAGAAATATCGGCTCAGCGAGTCCATCGCTCCGGAGGCGATGGATGTGATCTTTTTATTCAAGCGCAAGGAGTACTTTTGTGCAAAGTATCGAATCAGCTTGGGAATATCCTCCTGACGCTCACGCAAGGGCGGCACCGAGATTGGGAAAATATTCAAACGATAGAATAGATCGCTGCGGAACTGCCCCTCACGGACCATCTGTGCCAGATCCCGGTTCGTCGCAGCCACCAGTCGCACGTTAACGCGGATGGTTCGGCTGTTCCCCAGTCGTTCAAATTCCATCTCCTGCAAGACGCGCAAAAGCTTGGGCTGAAGCTCAGGCGGAATATCTCCTACTTCGTCCAAAAACAACGTGCCCAAGTGCGCCAGTTCAAAACGGCCGATGCGTTGGGCGATGGCGCCAGTAAAGGCTCCTTTTTCGTGCCCAAACAGTTCGCTTTCAAGCAAACCCGTAGGAATTGCGGCACAGTTCAACTTCACAAATGTCCGCTCCCGACGGCTGCTCAGGTTATGAATGGCCCGCGCGATCAGCTCCTTTCCGGTCCCCGTTTCACCCCGAACGAGTACCGTTGAATCCGTCGGTGCCACGGTTTCAACCAACTGCAAAACTTTCCTTAAAGGTTTGCTTCCGCCCACGATCGCGCCAAAGTGGTATTCGGTGCGAATCTCGTCTTCGAGATACAACTTCTCCTTATTGAGCTTGTCCTTCAAGCGCGCAATCTGCTCGTACGCTAGAGCGTTGTCGAGCGCAATTGCTGTTTGCGCGGCGACCTGGCTCAGCAAATCCACATCGTCCTGTTGAAACTTGCTGGCCTGTCGGCTACCGATATTCAGCGTCCCAAGCACACCATTCTTCGTTATCAGGGGAATGCAACACAAAGACTGAATCCCTTCGCCGAGTATCGTCTGAATCGCGACCGAAGAGAACCGACTGAGAGCCTCGGAGTCAAAAATGACCGGCTTACCCGAGGTGAAAGCGACCCCTGCAGGAGTGGACTCGGCGCTGATCGGGGTCTGGGGCCGAACCAGGCCCTCGCTGCTGTTGAGCTCAACCGCCTGGAATCGAAGTAGGTTTGACTCAGAATCGTGCAGCGCCACGCTGGCATATTCGTGGGGAATCACCCGGCGCATGCAGTCGGTAACCGCCGCAAACAGTTCGTCGAAATCCAGACTTGATACGAGGGCATTTGTTACGTCGAGCAGAAGCCCCAGCCGATCCCGTTCGCGCGAGAGTTGCTGCTGGTGAGCCAGGGCAACCCGGTAGTTAAGGGTGTTGTCGAGACTGACAGCTACGAGGTTGGCCGCCTGCTGCATGAAGTCCAGGTCTGCTTGACTGTATGCAGCTTCATTGACATTACCGAAACCAAGAATGCCGAGGCAGTGATGCGCACTCATCAACGGCAGCAGACAATACGATTTGACTTGGTGTTCGCGCAGAATCGCCAGAGACTTGGGAAATTGCGTCTCCTCGTCTAGATTGGTAATGATGTACGGTTTGTGATGTTGCCAAACCCACCCGGCAAAGCTTTCATCAATCGGAAACTCCACACCAGGTTCAATGTTACGGTGGCGCGCGGTTTCTAATAAGTACAACCGCATCACGTTGTGCGACGGCTCATGCAAAAGAACGTTGAGAAAATCAAAACGAACGACCTGCCGCAAATGGTGTGCCAACTCGCTGAACAGCTCGGTTTGATTCTGAGTGGAAGCAATGGCGCGTGAGACGTCCAGCAGGGATTTATAGCGCCTGATAAGCTCCTCAGGCCGAACTTCGCTCAATTGAGGCTGATTCATGACGCAGAGGATAACACCCGCACTTTTCGCAGGCAATAGAGGCCGGCTTGCCTGGGATCGTGAACCGGTTCGCACCCAGTCCTGAGTGTGTCTTGATCTTTGGGCGGCAAGTGCGGTCCATCGGTCGCCGAGGACAAGCTGACCCGCGCGAGAAATCGCATTGCCACTCTCAGTGCTTATCGCTAGACTGATGCCCATTTTTCAAAACAATTACGGAGACACACTCAGGATGAACTCTCAACGAAGAAGCTCTCTGGTACTTTTGGCGACTCTGTTGTGTTACGCGACATTCGGCCCAACAACAGTGACGGCCGCCGAAGTGACGGCCCAGCGACTGAATGCGGCTGCCAAGGAACCGCAGAACTGGCTTACATATGGAGGCACCTACACCGCCACTCGGTACAGTCCGCTCGATCAGATCAACAAGAGCAACCTTAAGAAGCTGGTACCAGTTTGGACGTTTCAAACAGGCAAGGTCGATGGAGGGTTTTCAGTCACGCCGCTAGTGGCAGATGGTGTCATGTACATCACTTCGCCCGGCAATCGGGTCTTTGCTCTCGACGCGGTCACGGGAAAAGAACTGTGGCACTACTACTATGCCGTCCCGAAAGAGTTTGGACTGATTTACGGACCGTGGAACCGAGGTGTGGCTCTAGGTCACGGATTGGTCTTCATGGGGACCATCGACAACTCCATGGTGGCCCTCGATGCGAAGACTGGTGCCGAAGTCTGGAAAGTAAACATCGAAGATATGCAGCAATGTGGTTGCAACATCACCGGAGCGCCTTTGGTGGTGAAAGACAAAGTCATTGTGGGTGTCACGGGCGGCGATTCAGACCATCGTGGCTACCTCAACGCCTTTGACGCCAAGACTGGCAAGCGCGCCTGGCGGTTCTGGGCCATCCCAGGGCCTGGTGAAAAGGGCCACGAAACCTGGTCGGGCGATAGCTGGAAACACGGCGGCGGCTCCACCTGGATGACCGGCTCCTACGATCCTGAATTGAACCTTGTCTACTGGGGCGTTGGTAATCCTGCGGCCGACTTCTACGGCGAAACTCGCAAAGGAGCAAACCTCTACACCGACTCCGTCGTGGCCCTGGACGCTGATACTGGGGTACTGAAGTGGCACTATCAGGAGATTCCGCACGACGTATGGGATTGGGATGCGGCCTACGAAATCGTTCTGCTGGACCTGCCCGTCAAGGGTGTGATGCGAAAGCTACTCGTGAATCCCAACAAGGGCGGCTACACCTGGGTGCTCGACCGCACGAATGGGAAATTTATCAGCGCCTGGCCCATGGCCGACACCATCAACTGGATTAAAGGGATCGATGCCGAAGGAAATCTACTGGGGCGCAACGAACCCGAGGTCGGCAAACCTACGCTCATTTGCCCGAGCATCGGCGGAGGACGAAGCTGGAATCACGGCGCTTACAGTCCGAAGACTGGTATGTTCTATCAGACAGGAATCGAATGGTGCCAAACCCTAACGGTTCAGAAGGAGGACCCGAAGACCGGCCAGACCTATTTTGGCGGTGTGTTCGAATTGAAGAAGCCACCCTCGGGCGAGGCAGGAGGCCATTTCGACGCCTACGACCCGGTGACGGGGAAGAAGCACTGGACCTACAAATCCAAGTATCCCCTGCTCGCCTCAGCTCTCGTCACCGGCAGCGATCTGGTCTTCACCGGAGATCCTGAAGGGTTCTTCTTTGCGCTGGATGCCAAGACGGGCCAGAAGCTCTGGAGTTTTAACACCGGCTCTGGGCATCGTGGCTCGCCCATCACCTATTCCGTCAACAACAAGCAGTACATTGCAGTACCGGTCGGCTGGGGCTCAGCCGTAGCTGGCCTCTTCCCCCAGATCTGGCCGGAAACCGAAGCCTTCCCCGGCGGCTGCACGCTGTTCGTGTTTGCATTGACGGAGTGAGGCTCAACGAACGACTCGATGAATTCTACAAAAGGCCGGGTGCGCCAAACTGCTAGCTTATCGAACGAGGGATAGGTAGCAGAATTGGCTAGTTGAAGAAGGACGAGTCTCATGAAGGACCAAATTGCGGGAAACTGGTGCGAACTGCAGAGTTTGCTCTTTCAAGACTCCTGGGATATGGAGCATGGAAAGCATATCTCTCCCTACGTCTTTCGAGGCTTGTCCAGTAGCAGTTATTGTCTGAAGTCGAAGTTAGCTCGTTTGAACTGTGGACAAAGGCTTGACAAGAGGAAGGACCGAGAAGATGCCCTTTACAGGAACCTAAAGAAGTATGCCCACGAATTCGGTGGCTTTGGATATGGGCTCTGGCATTGGTGGTCGGTCGCCCAACACTATGGTTTGGCGACGCGCTTGATGGATTGGACGTACTCTCCTTTGGTTGCCGCACATTTTGCAACGGAGATCCAGTATCCAACAGGAAAAGGGGAGAAAGAGGACGACGGTGTCATCTGGGCGGTCAATTTCAGGGAAGCCCACGCCTTGATTCCGAAATCCCTGATAGATACTCTAGGCCAAGCTAAGTTATTCACGATTGATTTGCTCCCCGCGTTGGAAAGTTTCAGGGACTTTGATGAGTTGCCAGCCTCAAAGTTCGTTCTCTTCTTTGAGCCTCCTTCATTTGATCAAAGGATTGTCAATCAATTTGCGGTCTTCTCAGTGATGCAAGAAGAGACGAATCCTGCAGCAGAATTGGTCACGCTGGACGAACCGATGGAGAATTGGCTCCAGAATAGCGGAATCACAGCGCGAAAGATCGTAATTCCCCGTGAGACGAAGGCGGAAATCAGACAAAAGCTCGATCAATGCAACATCAGCGAGAGAGTTCTCCTCCCAGGTCTTGAGGGGATCTGCAAATGGCTAAACCGTCACTACGCGCCGTCGGCGTCCAACTGGACGTGCGCTTAGTTCTTTTCCATAACGCGTTGGCCATCGCAGAATCGACAACCTGAGCGTCTCTCACTACCCCTTCACATCCGGATCGTAATTCAAATTCGGCGAGAGCCAGCGCTCGACGTTCTCGACGGTCATTTTTTTCCGGACAGCGTAGTCCTCCACCTGGTCGCGGTCAATCTTGCCCAAAGCGAAGTAGCGGGATTCGGGATGGGAGAAGTAAAGCCCGCTGACGGAAGCAGCTGGATACATCGCAAAGCTCTCCGTCAACTGGATGCACGCATTCTTTTCAGCTTGCAGCAGGTCGAACAAGATTTGCTTTTCGGTGTGATCGGGGCACGCAGGATACCCGGCGGCAGGGCGTATGCCTTGATACCTCTCCTTGATGAGGTCAGCAACGGTGAGATTCTCTTCCTGGCCAAAGCCCCATGCATCGCGAGCCTTCTTGTGCGTCAGTTCAGCTAAGGCTTCTGCCAGCCGGTCGGCGAGCGCTTTGGTCATGATGGCGTTGTAGTCGTCATGGTTGGCCTCGAACTTCGCCACCAGGGGTTCGATGTTGAGCCCGGCGGTCACCGCAAATGCACCCAGGTAGTCTGCATGGCCCGTCTCCTTGGGCGCGATGAAATCGGCCAGCGCGAAGTTCGGCTGGTTCTCCTGCTTTTCTGCCTGCTGGCGTAGGGTGTGGAATACGTCCAGTACGTGGGTGCGGTTTTCGTCGGTGTAGAGCTCAATGTCATCCCCGACACGGTTCGCTGGGAAGAAGCCCATCACCGCTTTGGCTTTCAATAGTCGTCCATCGACAATCTGCTTCAGAACCTGTTGGGCATCCTCAAACAATTCGCGAGCTTTCGGCCCTACGGTCGGATCCTGCAGTATTCTTGGGTACACCCCTCTCAGTTCCCAAGTCTGGAAAAACGGCGTCCAATCGATGTAAGGAACGATCTCTTCCAGCGGAATATCCTCATCCACCTTGATGCCTGTGAACGATGGCTTATAGAGGGACGAGGGACTCCACTCGATTGCCGGCTGGCGGCGGCGTGCTTCTTCCAAAGTGAGCAGTGGCCGTTGCGATTGCTTGTTCCGGTGATCGACGCGCGCTTTCTCCTGTTCACGCCGGTTGTTGTCGTCGAAAGTGGCTTTCAACTCCGGACTCTTCAAGTGACCCACGACCCCGACGGCCCGCGACGCATCCAGGACATGCACCACGGGCTCACCGTAACCCGGAGCAATCTTGACCGCCGTATGCGCGCGGCTGGTGGTTGCCCCGCCAATCAGCAATGGGACTTTGAAACCCTCGCGCTCCATCTCGCGCGCGACATGGGCCATCTCATCCAGTGAAGGCGTAATGAGACCGCTGAGGCCAATGATATCGACCTTCAGCTCGCGGGCGGTCTTGAGGATCTTCTCGCAAGGGACCATTACCCCCAGATCAATCACTTCATAGTTGTTGCAACCCAGGACTACACCCACGATGTTCTTGCCAATGTCATGGACATCGCCCTTCACCGTCGCCATCAGGATCTTGCCTTCGGCTTGGCGTCCACCACCAGCGAGTTTCTCTGCCTCCATGAAGGGCAATAGCCAAGCGACGGCTTTCTTCATGACTCGGGCACTCTTCACAACCTGTGGCAGAAACATCTTCCCTGCCCCAAACAAATCGCCCACGACGCTCATCCCAGCCATCAGCGGACCTTCGATGACGGCCAGCGGCTTGCCATATTTCTGGCGAGCCTCCTCCGTATCCGCATCGATGTAGTCCACGATGCCTCGGACCAAGGCATGGCTGAGGCGCTCCTCTACAGTTCCCTGACGCCAGGACTGCTCCTCAACCTCCACCCTCCCCTTCTGCTTCACGCTCTCGGCAAACGCAACGAGGCGTTCTGTTGCGTCGGGCCGGCGATTCAGGAGCACGTCCTCCACAAGTTCAAGTAATTGCTTTGGAATTTCTTCATAAACAGCTAATTGACCAGCGTTTACGATTCCCATATCGAGGCCCGCACGGATGGCGTGATAGAGAAAAGCCGAGTGCATGGCCTCTCTCACGACGTTGTTGCCCCGGAAAGAAAACGAAATATTGCTCACACCACCGCTGACTTTGCACCCGGGCAGAGTCGCTTTAATCTGGCGAGTGGCATCTATAAAGGAAACGGCATAGTCGTTGTGCTCCTCCATGCCGGTGGCCACCGTCAGAATGTTTGGATCGAAGATGATGTCGGTGGGAGGAATACCCACATCTTCGGTCAGAATTCGGTAGGCCCGGGTACAAATCTCAACGCGACGCGCCAGGGTGTCGGCTTGGCCAGCCTCGTCGAAAGCCATCACCACCATGCCCGCACCATAACGTTTGATGAGCCGCGCGTGCCGTTTGAAAGCCTCTTCGCCTTCCTTCAGGCTGATCGAATTCACGACCGCCTTTCCCTGCACACATTTCAGCCCGGCCTCAATCACACTCCACTTGGAGCTATCGATCATGACCGGGACGCGCGCGATGTCAGGCTCGGAGGCCACCAGGTGCAGAAAGTGCACCATGGCTTTCTCAGAATCCAACATTCCTTCATCCATGTTCACGTCGATCATCTGCGCGCCACCCTCTACCTGCTGGCGGGCAATCGCCAAAGCTTCTTCATAGCCGCCATTGAGAATCAGCTTGGCAAACTTGGGCGAGCCGGTAACGTTGGTTCGTTCGCCGATGTTGAGGAAATTGCTGTCCGGTCGGACCACCAGAGGTTCCAGGCCGCTGAACCGGCTGTACGGCTTCACTTGCGGCGGCACACGCGGCTTGAAAGGCCGCACGGTCTCTGCAATAGCCTGAATATGGGCCGGCGTTGTGCCGCAACAGCCACCGACAATGTTCAGCCAGCCATTCGCCGCAAACTCGCGCAAGGTGGCCGACATCGTCTCGGGCGTCTCGTCATACTCGCCAAAGGCGTTGGGCAAGCCGGCATTCGGATAGCAACTAAGAAAGATCGGCGCCAGGCCCGAAAGCTCTTCTACGTACTGGCGCATTTCCGTAGCGCCCAGAGCACAGTTGATTCCCACGCTAAGCAAGGGAAAGTGAGAAATGGAGATCCAGAAGGCCTCAAGCGTTTGCCCCGACAGCGTCCGGCCGCTCTTGTCCACGATGGTGACGGACGCCATGACCGGAATCCGGCGGCCGCGCTCTTCGAAGTACCGAGCGACGGCAAACAGGGCCGCCTTCAGATTCAGTGTGTCAAACGTGGTCTCGGCCAAGAGCAGATCGACGCCGCCATCCATCAGTCCTCGAACCTGTTCGAAGTACGCCTCGACCAGTTGGTCAAAAGTGACAGCTCGAAAGGCTGGATCGTTTACATTGGGGGATAGCGACGCAGTCTTGTTCGCAGGACCGATCGCGCCGGCCACAAATCGTGGTCGGGCCGGGTTCTTCGCAGTAACGGCTTCGGCCGCCCTCCGTGCCACCTTGGCCGCAGCCAAATTCAGGTCGTAAGCCAGGGATTCGAGCCCGTAATCAGCCATCGAGATCGCATTGGCATTGAAGGTATTGGTTTCAATGATATCCGCGCCGGCTTCAAGAAATTGGCGGTGAATCTTTTCGACAATGTCGGGCTGGGTAATGCACAGCAGATCGTTGTTGCCCTTTAGATCGCACGAATAGCTGGCAAACTGTTGCCCACGGTAATCGGCTTCACCCAGCTTGAACCCCTGAATCATTGTCCCCATGGCGCCATCAATCACGACAATGCGTTCGTGCAGGGTCTGCTTCAGCAGTTCACCCGGATTTACGGAATCTCTCATAAGTACCAATAACCCTCAGCAAGCAAATGAATTAGCCCGGCTAATCCTTATCGGCCTGCGACAAAGCAAATCTTATCAGTTGAGAGGAGTTGAAGCCAGACGAAGGTCGCGGGGGAACGGAGGAATTGCGGTATGGCCTATCGGTTATTTCTTTCCGGTCATGGTCTCGTCATTCCAGCGAAGGCGGAAATCCAGTCTTCTCCAACCGTTTGCGGGAATGATACTAGAAAAATTTCGACAATCTTGCGGGGGATCCTCGCTGAAGATGGCGCTTCTGACCGCTGCCAGCCGTTTCAATCGCTTTACGATTGTGCCGGTCCTACCACAGCGAGATTCGAATTTCCTCGTTGCGGGTCTTCACGTGAATCAAGTCTCCGGCCGACTGCCACTCCAGGCAGGCAAACAAATCGCCCACCGAGGCACTGGGATCACTCAGCACCTCGACAAGACGTTCAACAGTTTGAATTGGCAGTGTCACATTGACCTTGTCAGTCGAGTTGTCGACCTGAATGTGTAGAAAATCAGCACGCTTGAAGATGCGCACGTGGTCGCGCCGGTTACGGACTTCAACGAACTCTGCGTCCGGAAGACCCGGCAACTGGCGAAGAATGTCGGCAGCAGCTTCCCGATACTGCCAAACCGCTTGAAAATCGCGCTCCATCTTCAGAGGCAGGTCAACCAGATGTCCAGCAATGGACCCCAGTGCGACCGGCACAGGAACCCACAACCGGGTATCAGGCGTTCTCACGTGAACGATTGCGATTCCCGCCTGAACCACGTAGCCAACAAGCAACAGGAAGGAAGTTAGCAGCCCTATGAAGATGTACTTGAAGGCTGTCCTGACTGTCATAAAGCCTCACTTGCCCCGCAAGGGAGCGGCTCTTAGAAAAACACTCAAGAGAGAATGACCAATGCCTAAACCCGAATGCCTAAGCAATAACAAAGTCCGAATGAATTCTTCCTCCGGCTTCCCGATTCGTCGTTCTTTTCGTCAATAGGGCTTCGTCATTAGTCATTCCTGTGGGCCCGTCGTTCGGGCTCAGTCAATCCAGACCCTAACCTGGGTTTCGTTGTCATTTACGGTGAGAATTTCGCCGGCATTCTGCTTTTGCATAGCAACCAGCGCACCCTTTATGTCGAGTTCATCCCCGGTGCCGGCCAGCAACGCATCCACGACACCGACGGGAACCTTGAGGTCTACCTTTTGCTTTTTGCCCTCGGTAATCTTCACCAGGATGTAATTCCCTTCCTTGGCAACGTGCACCGTTTCATTCTTCTGTTGTACGGTCACAAACTCAGCATTTCCGGCTTTCTTAAGCTCGCTCCAGATCTTCCTCATGTCGGCAACACTGACGTCGTCAGTCGGGAGTTTAAAGTGGCCCTTGTTGAACTTCTTGTCCTTGATGACGTTCAGAGCGACATCCACCATGCCCATCGGAAGGTTCACCTTCACATATTCAGGTTCTGTTTTATTTTCTTTCACTTCGACGTGAAACCAAGATTCCTTCTTCTGCGCAACCAGTGGCGAACTGAGGCTTGCGACCAAGAGAGCCAGAACTAACAGGGTAACAGCTTTCTTCATGGGAATTCCTCCTTGTTGGTTCTTAAACGCACCTGGTGGGAAGAATGTTTCAAAAGTTTCGAAAAAACCCTCACTTAACGAAGGGGACAGCGGTTTCGCAGAAGCCGTACGGGCGTGTGATACTTTCCGGTGTCTGTCACGACAAGCCCCGTGCCTGCCGCCCTGCCCCCTTTGACGAAGGGGGACTACTTCACCTTCAGCACCCTAGCCGCATTTCCATAGATGATCTTTCGATACGTCGCTGGGTCGGGCGCCAATTTGCGAAGGAGCGCGAGCGATCGTTCTGCCAGACAAAACCCGCTCCGGATGCCTCCACCCTTTCCGTCGTTGCAATCACAATCGCTGCCCCACAATAGCTTGGCACTATGGCGAGCAATGAATCCTCGATAGAACTCCGGGTCGCGGGTGATTGCATTTAGACCTGAACCGGCAGACAGGTCGGCGTACAGATTGGCGTAGTCGCCTAACAGCTTGTCCGTCAGGCCTCCAGGCTTCACGGGACCCTTGGGATAGAGATCCAACTGATTGAGATCGGTACTCACGTTTCCCCACCAAGTCTGGGCGTGGCCAATGAAGTTCACCTTCGGATAGGCTTTGAGCACTTTGTCGAAGCGTTCAAAGCCCGTGTTATACGTTTCGTACTCGAAATGAAGAAGAACCGGGACCTGCATTTCCTCGGCAAGTTTGTACACGCGGAGCATCTCCGGCGAATCCACAGCCACGTGGTACTTCATCTCGCCGATCCCAATGGCCCCACGCTGGAGGTTTCCGCGCAGGACGTCGATGGCTCGAGATTCCACTGGATCGGCGCTGGCAAATCGGACGTACCGATCGGCATGAGCGGCCTGGAATGCGGCACACTCGCGGTTGCCCCCGATAATCTTCAGCATCCAACCCTCCCCGGGCAGCATCACTGTCGTCTTAACGCGATGCTGCTCCTGGTGCGCTAGAACGAGTTCACGCAGCCGATTGTTGTACGGCGTGTGCTGGTGCAAGTCGAGGATAGGTTCCTGAGATTCTTGGGCCTGGAGGGTGTGCGTCACGGTGAGCGCACCGGCAATCTGCAGAAACTGACGACGCGAAAGGTTGTCCATTGATATCCTCACAGAAATAGCGGTCGGTCGCCATCATACGAAAATCACTGACGCCTGTGCTATTCTTTTGGCCGTTCCAAGAACAATGTTGAGGGCTTCAAATGACGACCCACACTCGATGGATCAGGCTAGTCATCCTCATTTTCCTCTTGTTTTCGGTCCTTAGCCATCTCCGCGCTGGAGCCAGCGACGCACCGAAACCTTCCACTCGAACCGACAACGTAAAGGAAACACTGCATGGAGCGGACGTGCTCGATCCTTATCGCTGGCTGGAGGATCAGGAAAGCAAGGAAACTCGCGAATGGATCGATCGTCAGAACCGTTATACCCAGTCGATCCTCAGCGCATTGCCTGGGCGCGAAACGCTGAAACGTCGACTGACGGAGCTCTTGAAAATCGAATCTGTGGGTATGCCGGTTGAACGCGGGGGCCGCTACTTCTATTCAAAGCGACGCGCCGATCAGGATCTCTCGGTTCTCTATGTGCGGAAAGGAAGGAGGGCACCAGAAGAAGTCCTGGTCGATCCGCACCCCATGAGCCCCGACAAGACGGTGAGTGTCAGCTTTTCCGACGTTTCTCTGGACGGATCGCTCATCGCCTTCAGCGTGCGCCGTGGAGGTGAAGACGAAGCTGAGGTTCGTTGGCTGAATGTCGAAACTCGACAGGAATTGCCCGACACGCTTCCGCGTGCCCGGTATTTCGGAGTGGCTGTCAAGCCTGACAAGAGCGGGTTCTACTATTGCCGCCATGGAAAGGAAGGCTCCCGCGTTTTCTACCATCATATGGGCGTGGACTTCGCTTCAGACACAGAGCTGTTCGGCAAGGGATACAGCGCCGAAAAAGGGATTGGGATCGACCTGTCTGAAGATGGCCGCTATCTTCTCCTGACGGTCTTCTATGGCTCGGCCGCCGACAAAACTGAACTTCATTTACTCAATACCCACGAAGGCACCATCAGGCCAGTCGTCGCCGACATTCAAGCGAGATTCTACGGCCAGATAGCAGGTGACAATCTGTTCGTTCAGACGAACTGGAATGCACCAAACTCTAGAGTCCTGAAAGTCGATCTCAAAACTCCTGCCCGCGAGCACTGGCGCGAGATCGTTCCGGAAACCCAGGGGAGCATACAGGGCGTGTCGCTGGCTGGAGGGAGTGTCTTTGTCAATTACCTGCGGGAGGTCCGCTCCAGCGTGAAGGTGTTTAACCACGACGGAAAACCTTTACGCGACATCGTTTTCCCCTCGCTCGGAACAGTGGGAAGTGTCTATGGACGTTGGAACAGTGGCGAAGCTTTTTTCCAGTTCACTTCTTTTCACATCCCGACGACCATCTACCGCTACAGAGTAGCGGATGGGCAGCAGGAGGTCTGGGCACGCCTCAACGTTCCCATCCAGAGTGACACCATTGATGTGAAGCAAGTTTGGTACGAATCCAAAGATCGCACCCGCATCCCAATGTTCCTCGTGCATCGCAGGGGCCTCAAGCTTGACGGGTCTCATCCCACCTTGCTTTATGGATACGGCGGCTTCACACAGAGTCTGACTCCCACATTCACCCCCCGAGCTGCTCTTTGGGTAGAGCGCGGCGGTGTGTTCGCCATGCCCAACCTGCGGGGTGGAGGGGAGTTTGGAGAGAGTTGGCACAAGGCGGGAATGCTCGACAAGAAGCAGAACGTGTTTGACGACTTCATTGCCGCAGCCGAATGGTTGGTGAAGAACCGCTATACCCAATCCTCCCGCCTAGCGATCTCGGGCGGCAGCAATGGCGGCCTCCTGGTGGGTGCCGCCTTAACCCAGCGGCCCGAGCTCTTTCGAGCGGTCGTGTGTTCTTATCCGCTGCTCGACATGGTGCGCTACCACAAGTTTCTGATCGCCAAGTTCTGGGTGCCCGAATACGGCTCCGCCGACGACCCGCAGCAGTTCAAGTTCATTCATGCTTACTCTCCATATCACCATGTCGTCGCCGGAACGAAATACCCGGCAGTTCTCCTCATCACTGGAGACGCCGACACACGCGTCGCCCCCCTCCATGCGCGCAAGATGGCGGCACTGCTGCAATCAGCCACGGACTCAGACCGGCCGGTGCTGCTGCACTACGATACCAAAGCCGGTCACGTGGGCGGCACGGCACCTGTCAGCAAGAGAATAGAAGAACTCGCAGATGAGTTGAGTTTTTTGGATTGGCAGTTGGAAAGTGGAGACGCTCAAAAGGGGAAAGGGACTAAAGAGCTTCGCCAAAGCGATTGAATCGGCTCGATAGTTCACTAGACTAGAACCACAACTGCCATTCCCGCGTAAGGACGTCATCCCGGCGGATAGGAAGCCGGGCGGAAACCCAGCAAGCGTCTATGTATTGGCTCACCAGAAATCGAAACGGCCCATCCTTTCTCTAGAATCGCGTTGCTCCCAACAGTGGTTGCCAGTACACTACCGCCTTCGTTCGCCACTCTTCGATCACCCGTTCTTCGTTGCATGAAGAACGAACCGCCTGACAAAAGGAGCCTTTCATGTGCCTCCGCAAGCAAGGACTGCTGGTTGTGTGTTCGCTGCTGGCATTTGCATGTTCGGGGACCAGGCAGTCAGATACACCAGGATCTTCAACGGCCGAGCGCCCTCGCTTTGTCTTTATCACCAACAGCAACTCGCCTTTTTGGGATGCAGCTCGTAAAGGCCTCGACGACGCTGCGAAGGAATTTGACGCGGAGGTGGAGCTGATTCGTAATGATAGTTCCCCCGCTGGTCAGATTCGACGCCTGGAACAAGTGGCCGCCCAACGTGACGTCAAAGGGGTCATGGTGTCAGTCGTGGAACCGAATGCGAGCGGCATTATTGACCAGATGAAGGCCTTGCGTGGCAAAGGAATTCCTGTTCTTGCCCTCGATTCTGACGGCCAAAAGGAAACTCGCGATGCCTACATCGGCACCAACAACATCGAAGCAGGGCGCGTCCTGGGACGTGCGGCCGCGCAACTCTTGCCGGGCGGTGGCAAAGCGGTAGCCTTCGTGGGAATTCGTTCGGCTCAGAATGCTCAGGAGCGGGTCAACGGATTCAAGGAAGGTGCGGGAGCACTGATTCAAGTAGTGGACGTTATGGAGGATTCGGGCGACGTGAACAAAGCGCGCCGCAATGTTGCGGCGGCACTCCAGAATCATCCCGATCTAAAGATGTTGGTTGGCATCTGGTCCTACAACGCACCTGCGATTGTCGACGAGGTAAAAGCGGCCGGCAAGCGCTCGAGCCTGAAGTTGGTGACGTTTGACGCCGAACCCAACACCTTGCTCGCGCTGAAGGAAGGCTTGCTCGACGCAACGGCAGTTCAAAACCCCTACATGATGGGCTATCTCGGGGTGAAGGTGTTAAAGGCCCTCCTGAACAAGGATGAGGCCACCGTGAAAGCAGTGGTTGGAGAAGCTGGGATCAAAGACACTGGCATCCGTCTGGTGACACCCGACGACTCAAAAATCACGAGCGATGTGCTGATCCGCTTTTCGGACTTCAAGAAGGATCTCGACGCCAAGGGGCTCACGTCGTCATGAGTCCGGCCGGGGAACCAGAGCCCGCACTGAGATGGAGGTCTGCCCTTGCCAGCCAGGAGTTCGGCCTAATTCTGGCAAACCTTACGGCGTGGCTGGCCATTCTGCTGCTCGACCCACAGCACAATTTCGCTTCCATAGACAGCGCTCGGCTGCTGCTGCGGGAAGGCGTTCTGCTGGGGATCTACGCGATCGGCGCCGCCATTGTGATTGTCGCCGGCGGCATTGACCTCTCAACCGGATCGGTCATCGCCTTCAGTGGCGTCGTCTGTGCAATCCTGCTGCAGGCATTCGGTGGCGAGAGCCTGGCAGCCCATCAGCCGTTGCCTCTTTGGGTCATTGCGACTGCCATTCTCCTGACGTTGGGCGTGGGCCTCCTGATTGGCCTGTTCCACACCCTGCTGATTCGAAAACTGGATATCCCACCTTTCATCACGACTCTCGGCACCTTGGCGGGCCTCCGCAGTTTGGCGAAGGTTCTGTCCAACGACGAGAAAATTTCCGCAAACAACGATGCCTTTCGCGCCCTCTACACGGTCTGGTGGGTCCCGGCGCTCATCTTCCTCCTGGTGGCGATCGGTGCTGCTCTGTTGATGCGGCGAACAGTTCCCGGACGCCATCTCTATGCCTTGGGAGGCAATGAGGAGGCCGCCCGATTGAGCGGTCTTAACATTAGTCGTCTGAAGGTAATTGCCTACTCGTTGTCCGCTTTGCTTTCTTCTGTGGCAGGCATTTTGTACGCTGCGCGGCAAGGCCAGGGGGATGCAGAAAGCGCTGTGGGCTACGAACTCAGCGCCATCGCAGCTGCGGTTGTCGGAGGCTGCAACCTGCGCGGCGGGCAAGGAACGATCTCAGGAACTATCCTGGGGGTGACATTTCTTACCATTATCGTCAATGGCATCGCCAACGTCATCAAGGTTGATTCAACGCAGTGGGAAGGATTGGTGATGGGGGTTGTCTTGATGCTGGCGGTGGCGGTGAACCGGCTGCGGCGTGAAACGTGATCCGTGATTCGTGATGCGTGAGAAACAAGGAGTTGATGCGCGTCTTACGAATCACGGATCACGTTTCACGGATCACACCTCACTACATCCACTTTCGGCTCTTGAACCACAGAAACATTGCGACGGGCACGAGCACAATCGCGGCGAGCAACGCACCAAACGCCACCGGGCTGTTGAAAGGCATGTGTACAAAGTTCACGCCTCCCAGCCCCGTCAACACTGAAAGCGGCATGAAGATGGTCGTAATCAGCGTCAGCCTCTTCATCACTTCATTGAGACGTGTCGATGTAGCCGAGTAGTAAGCATCCAACGCATTCCCGAGCAGCTCCCGGTGGGTTTCGATCATTTCGTAGATTCGGACGATGTGGTCGTAGATATCCTGGAAGTACACACCCAACCGGCGGTCAATAAGGTCGTAGTGCCTCGTCGAGAGCGCATTGAACACCTCCCGCTGCGGTCCTGTGGCCTTACGCAGGTGTATGAGCTCCTGCTTCAGCGCAAAAATAGACCGCATAACCTCACTGCTAGGGTCCGTTCCGACGCGCTCCTCGAGATCGTCGATCTCTCCTTCGAGACTATCCAGTAGTGGAAAGTAGCTATCCACGAGTTCGTCACCGATCAGGTAAAGAAAGAAATCAGGACCTTTCTTATAAGCCTCCGTCTCCCGCTCGTAGCGCTCCCGCGCCCGCGACAGCGCCGGCAATGGCTCTTGATGCACGGTGACCAGATAGTTGCTGCCCAGGAAGACATGGAGTTCGTCGGCCAGAACCTCCTGCTTTTCCTTGTCAAAACGGTGGGCATACAACGTGATGAACAGGTAGCCATCATAGGCATCCACCTTGGATCGCTGATGGAAGTGGCTGCTGTCTTCAATGCTGAGCGGATGAAATTCGAAGGTCTGCTGCAGCCGGTTCAATTCCGTCTCAGTCGGGGCGATTAAGTCCACCCAGTAGAGACCCCTCTTCTGCGCTACCAACCGCTCCGCATCGCGGTTGGCCGTCTCCAAGCTTGGCGCAGATTCCAACTGAATTCTGGTTGTCGGCATGATAACTCCCAAAAGTTATCCACGAAGAACACGAAGGATCTCTAAGAATTGGCTAGCGACCAGTGCCCGCCCGAACTCCTTAGTCAGAGACCAAGCGATTGTCTAAGGTTGGTTGTTGGCTATTGGGTCTATTCCCTGGCTGGCAGCTGCCGCGTTACTCGAAAATAGAGAATAGCCTATAGCCAATAATCCATCGCAATGCCTTTTGCGATCCAGCCTTTCTAGCTCCTCATTCGTGACCCTTAGTGTCCTTCGTGGACAACTTCAAAACTCGATATCGCTTTTCCCGGCCTTCATTAAAGCAACGTTTACTCGCGCTACCAGTTCTCTGGGTGCAAAAGGTTTCACCATGTAGTCATCAGCACCGCAACCCAACCCTTCGACCACGTCAGATTCCTGACCACGAGCGGTCAACAAGATGATGATGGGAGCCGATTCTCCCATGCGCGTTTTGATCTGCGTACAGGCAGAAAGGCCATCCAGCTTGGGCATCATGACATCCATGATGATGACATCAGGTCTTTCGGCCACGGCCCGCTCGACCGCTTCCAGGCCGTTAGCCGCCGTCGTCACCTCGAATCCGGCCTTTTGCAGCTTGGTCTCGACCAGCCCCAAAACATCCGGCTCGTCATCAACAGCCAGTACGCGAAAGCTCATGACCCATTCCTTTTCCTTGCAAGTCGCCACCGTTAGCATCGCTGAATCTGAGTCCATCCGCGCTTTGCGCTTTCGCAGCAAATGAACAGAGTACTCACTTGAGGTTAACGCTTCTCAGGTACCCCTTCGATGAACCGTTCTATCTCCACAACCAATGCCGCAACATCCAAAGGTTTCCGCACCAGATCGTTGCCACCCACTGCCAGAACGTTACTCACCGACTCTGTTGTGCTTTCAGTCATGGCAATCACCGGAATATCCACGGTTTCAGGCCGCCTGTTCAGCCTGCGCAAAACTTCATAGCCATCCATGTCAGGCGGCTGCAGATCCATCAGGATCAGATCGGGCTGCTCTTTGCGGGCATGCACCAGCAGGTCGACACCATCCTGGGCAAAAATCAAGTGATACCCGCGATGGGAAAGTACCTCCTCCAAAAGCTGGCGCGTTTCAGCGTCGGAAGCATAGATCAGGATCCGCTGTCCTTCCCAAAGAATCCGCTCGACAACCTGCAGGAAGCCATTCTCGTCAATCGGCTTGTCCAGAATATCAGCCACACCGAGTTTGCTCAACTGCTCTTCATCGTGAACCACCGAAACCACGACAATGGGAATGTCGGTGGATTGTGGGTTGGCGCGCAGGATCTCGATGGCCTTGATGCCGTTCATCCCCGGCATCTGGATGTCCATGCTGATCAGGTCCGGCCGGTGCTTCAGTGCTTGCGCAATGGCGTCCTCTCCGCTATGTGCCAGCCGTACTCGATACCCGGCGCGTTCTAATTGCCGCCGAATCATTCGAGCGGTGTCCTTTTCGTCGTCAACCACCAGGATCGTCTTGCTGCTACGCCGCAGTGTAGTCTTCGGTCTCTGAACCACGGGTAGCGGCTCAACCAATGGCAGTGTGAAGTGGAACGCTGCCCCTTTGCCCGGCCGGCTCTCAACCCAGATCTCCCCTTCATGCTTCTCAATGATTGACTTGCTGATTGCCAACCCCAGACCGGTTCCCGCCGTTTCACTCGTAGCTGGATTTTTGGCGCGGAAGAACTTCGTGAACAGCTTCTTCAGATCATCGCGCGAAAGTCCGACGCCCGTGTCATTTACGGTAACTTCCAGAAACTCACCGTCGGGAACGGCAGAAATGGTGATGCCTCCGCTCGGTGTGTATTTGCACGCATTACTCACCAGATTGTTCAACACCTGGGTAACCCGGTTGCGATCGGCCTTCACCCAAGGCAGGCGCGGAGGCAGCGATACAGTCAGACCCAGCCCACGACTTTCAATCTGTTTCCGGTGAACCGCCACCACCTCTTGCACGACCTCCTCAAGGGCTACGGGCTTGATCTCGAGGTCGATTTTTCCCGCTTCGATCCGCGAAATATCGAGCAGATCGTTTACCAGCGCCACAAGCCGGTCTGTGTTAACTTCAACGATTTTCAGATAGGCACTCTGCTCGTCGGTGAGTTCTCCAGCGTCGCCTTCCAGGATCAGATCGATGTAACCCTTGATCGGAGTCAACGGCGTGCGCAACTCATGCGACACCACCGAAATAAACTCGCTCTTCATGGCTTCGATGGCTGCCTGCTCCGTGATGTCACGAAAGAGACTGACCACGCCGAAGGGCTGCCCGTTCTCGTCAAGAATCTGGTTCACCAGAATGCTCAGGACCTTGTTCCGGTACTTCTTCACCAACGGAGGCGACGGCTTGGTGTCGGAAGCCGCTTGAAGAATTTGTTCAAGCTCAGTCCTCTTGACCGGCATGGTGCTATCGCACTCCTGGCCGATGGCTTCGTGCCGGTGGATATCCAGAAGGGATTCAGCCGCTGCATTCACCAGAAGGATGCGGTGGTCGAGGTCCGTCACGATGACGCCTTCACCCATGCTGGCCAGGATTGTCTCCAACCGGTTCTTTTCATAACTGAGCGCGTTCATTTGTCCCGCCAGTTGCAACCGGCTTTCATGTAGCCGCTCGGCCATCTCGTTGGCGTCTTCGGTCAAATCGCCAAGCTCTTCCTTCAAGGCTTCGTATAACTTGGCATTCTCAATGGCGATCGCCCCGAGGTTGGCAATCGCGCTGACAAAGCCGATCTCCGCATCACTGAATTCATGCACATCCTCTGTGTAGAGGCGCATCACCCCAATCGGGTTGTCGCGGAGCATCAACGGGATGACGAGAATGGAGCGAATCGACTCCGATTTCGCTTCCTCGGGATACTGAAAGCGCGGGTCGTTGGTGGCGTCGGGAATGATGCCGGTATTTCCGAGCAACGCTTCCTGATCGATGCGGCTTTTCTCAACCTCCACATTGCCTTTGCGCAGATAGCCCTGGCTCAAACCGTAGGCTCCACCCATCACCAGCAGGGTCTTGTCCGCATTCAGCAGCCGCAATGAGCAGGCCTTGGACTTTGTGGCCTTCGCCGTGCTCTTCGCCAGCAGATCGAGCACCTGCGACAAGTCGAGGCTGGAGTTGATCGACCGCGCTACATCGTAGAGCGCAGAAGAGTAGTAAGCTTTGGATTTCATTTTTGGAGGTTATGGCCCCGGAATCAGACAGTCCTGAAGGAGACTACGGTTTTGCGGGAATGCGCTTCCCGCGCGGATGGCCAACTGGCAGGCAGTATACTATCGGGCTGAAAAATCGGTCAAGGCAGGCAGATTCATCCGAATGCATGGGCGAGCTGCACTCAACAAGCTGACCTTAGTTCTTGGTCGATGGTTCTTTTGGCTGCTGCCCTTGCTCGCGCACCTTCATCGTCACAATGACCTTGACCAGATCTTCAATCGGGTTGAGTGCCATGTTGAATGTAATTCCGAAGTCCTTGCGGTTGAACTCGAACTCACCCAGCAACTGGAGGTCTCCTTCGCCCTTCTGCTCGAGAACGAATGGGATAACGATCGGATGAGTCGTGCCCCGCAGTGTCAGCTCGGCTTCAAGACGAAAGCGGCCAGCGTCTTCTGGAGTGATTCTCTTGGAAGCGACCGAAACCTCGGGATACTTCTCCGCCGCGAAAAAGTTCTCGCCGCGAATCAATGCCTCCTCAAAGGCGTTTCCTGTCTTGATGCTTGCGGATTGTGCCTGCACCCGCAGCTGCAGGGCTTCCAGGCGAGCGGTGTCTAAGTCGATTTGGGCTTTCCAGTTTTCAAATACGCCTTCGATAACCTTCAGCCGGCTCTTGACCTGAAATTTGATCTCGCTTCCTGCTCTTTCAACGCTGTATGTGCGTGCTGTTGCCGCCTCTGGCGACCTCAAGAGCAAAAGGACAACGATTGCCACCACACTGCCAAGTCGAGAGAAGATTGTTCTTAACATGGTTTCCACCTTGAGGAACGCTTGTCAGACTTATACAAGGGCAGGCAGAACCCGTAAAGCAAAAACGATGTCTGGCCGCGGCAGAGCTAGGTCGCCGCAGCGGAAGGTTTAGGCGATTCTCCCAGGCCGACACGCTCGATCTTAGTCCAAGTGTGGTGGCCGTTGAGATACTGCCAGATGCCGCGAAGGCGCCAAGCGGTATGAATTTGACGGTAGGGGAAGTGCTCAAGGAAGCAGAAGCAAATCAGGCGCCCCAAATCACGCCAGTTGTTGTAACGCCGGTAGGTCATCTCCTCAATTAGTACTGACCCAATAGAAATGAGTGTCGAGAAGACGTATCCAAAGAGCAGAAATTGAATGAAGAACCTCTCGCTGAGCAAACCCAGAAAGGCTGCTGCCAGAATACTCACCCAGCCCAGAAGCTCAAACGCCGGAGCCACCAGTTCAAAGAACCACATGTAGGGAATTGCCACCCAACCGATGCGTCCATAACGTGAGTTGAACAGCATGCAACGGTTGTGCCAGAGACACTCAGCTAGGCCGTTATGCCATCGTGCCCGCTGGTTTCCGAGAGATTTGAAGGTGGAGGGCACTTCCGTCCAGCAAACCGGATCGGCCACGAAATGGACCCGGTACTTCAGCTCTTGCTCGCGCAGGTGCCGGTGCATGCGCACCACTAAGTCCAAGTCCTCGCCGATCGCTCCACGCCGAAAGCCCCCAAGCTGCTTGCAGAGGTCAGTTCGAAAAACACCAAAAGCCCCGGAAATGATCAGCAGCATATTGAAGGCGTTCCACCCTTCTCTACCGATAAGAAAAGCGCGCAGGTACTCTTCCACCTGCATCATCTCCAGAAATCCCCAAGGCAATCGCACCTCGCCGACAGTTCCGTTCTTGACCTGTGAACCATTGATGACACGCACGATGCCACCCGCAGCGACGACGCGGTCCGGGTCATTGACGACAGGCGCCATGATTCGGAGCAGCCCATCCCTTTCCAGCATACTGTCGGCATCCACAACACACATGTAGGGCTTCGAAGCAAGGTTGATGGCCGCATTGATTGCATCGGACTTGCTTCCGCCGGCTTCCTTGTCCAAGACAATCAACCTTCCGCTCGGTACGGCTGAGGTAAACGCCTCTCACGGGTTTGGTTTCGATCTGGGGCAGATACAAGTAGTCGCTTCGGGTCAATTGGAAGTGTTCGACGAGCTGGGCTAGAGTACCGTCCTTCGAGCCGTCGTTCGTAACAATGACTTCAAACTCGGGGTAGTCCAAGCGGAGCAGGGAGCGCACCGATTCAACGATAGAACGCTCTTCATTGTGCGCAGGCACCAGCAAAGAGATGGGAGGCGTGAGTGGCGAGCGCCGAACGCGGTCGAGCCAGGCCGTTTTTTGACGGCGATTCTGGTGGACGCTCGCTTTGATTGCCGCCACCAGCAATCTGAGGTAGATGAGGTTGCAGACGAGATAGTAGAAAAACAGCAGGGTGTTGACCCACTGTACTATGGGGCCAATCATGCCACCACCCTGACCGCCTGTGAGAGGGATGCCTGCGTCGGCGCCAGTTGTCGTTCCAGCCAACGCAATACGCGACGCTTGCGCAGTGGCAATCCTGGTGAATCGAACAACTCCATAGTCTTGACAAGTTCGGTGTCGCCAGAGCGGCTCAAAACCCGGGCCAGTGCCCCGCGCGTTCTCCAATTCTCGTGGTGCAGCACCAGGTCCATCAGGATGCGGCGACAGCCTCCACGGAGAGCGGCGAGCAGCGCGGCCTCGGCTTTGGCGCGGCGGCGCGAATCGCCCAAGGCGGTCACCAGCTCGAAGATTCCACCGGAACGCTCCAACTCCGAGACGAATTCCTGGATGGCATAAGCATCCTGGGTTTTGAGGGCCAGGCAAATGATGTCTTCCAAGTGGTTCTTCAAGCGCGACAGTCCACAAGCGGAACGAATGCGCACCTGCCGATTGCGATCACACAAGCCGTGCAACAGAACAGGAATCGCCCGAGGATCTTCCAATTCACCCAAGGCGACCACGGCACGCAACCGCACGAACCATTCTTCGTCGTCCACGAGGCCCGTCAGGATCGAGACCGCGAGGCCGGGTTTCGCACACGCCAGTGCGCGAGCCGCAGAGGCCCGCACTTCTGACGATTCATCGGAAGCCAGCAACAGCAAATCTTCGTCGAGATCAGGAGTGGCTATTTCCCCCAGCACTCTTGCCAGCAAAGGCTTTGTGCTCTCGACGGACTTTAGCAGAAACGTCAGAGCCAGCGCGGGTGTCGGCCGGCAATTGTTAATCAGGGCATCCAGAAGCAGAGAGGAAGGCACCTGGAGTTTGCCGGTGCTGAGCCGCTGCAGAATGGGCACGGCAGCGCGTGGAAGTCCCAGTCTTCCTAAGCCGCGCGTCGCCGCGATGCGGCATTCCTCTTCGGCATCGTCCAACCCTTCTGCCAGAGCCGGGATCGCTTCGGCCACACGCATACGTCCGAGGGCCAGCAACGCTTTGTGCCGGCGCCAACCACGCGAAGTTCGCGCCTCATGGACACGGGCATCCAAGAGCCCGCTAAACCGCAAGCATTCCAGCAAATCCTGAGCCTCTTTCGGGGATGCCACTTCAAGACGGTCCAGCAGGATGCCTTCGACAATTTCGCGCCTCATCCGGCTCAGCACCCATGCTTTGGGAGGAATGGTGCCGTAACGATGGCGTTCCAGTCGGCCGCGCCTCAAGAACACGCCGGTCCCGACGCCAGAAATAGACGCGGCGCGCGCCGCGCCGCAGCAGAATAAAAATGAGGAGCCCTACAACTGCGGCCAGAGATGCCAGCAGCGCCTGCACGACGAGGCCAGCCGGCCCCATCAAGCCAAGCAGTTTAGAAACGGACGGCATAGTTCATCCCACTGTTGGTCTGCGGTTGGCCCCCAAAGCGATACTCCTCCAGGTCGAGTCGCCGGCGATCGGTGGCATCCGACCTCGTCAACATGATTGCAAGACCATGCGGCGACGAACGTTTGCGTCGGATGTGCGATTCCAAGACGCCTCCCATCAACAAGACAAGGGCGATCCGTCGCCATCTCAATCCTGGTCCGCGATGCCATCCGTGGTTGCGGAGAAACTAGGTGAGCCGTGCAGCCCGGTACTCTAAATCGCCGGGAACTTCTACAAACTTATAAGGATTTGATCGGCAGACGGCAGCGTGTCATTAGCGATTTGTGGGCGCCAAACCGCGAAAACGCCTGCCGTCATTGCTCCGCAGACGCCTCCTCGCTATACTCGCTCTTTAGAAAGCTGGCTCTGAAGGAGACTGCGATGCTCATTCACTGGATTGTGCTGACGCTTGCCCTCTTGATCGTCTCTTACCTGTATTCCGGGGTTCGCGTTGCCAGCCTGCCGGCAGCTATCATCGCCGCAGCCGTACTTGGTATTTTGAACGCCCTAGTGCGGCCTGTGTTGCAGTTCTTTGCTCTGCCCATCACGGTCTTGACGTTGGGCCTGTTCTATTTTGTCATCAACGGCCTGATGCTTTACGCTGACCGCCTCCCTGGTGGAAGGCTTCGTTGTGCGCGGCTTCGGGGCCGCGATCCTCGGGTCTATATTTGTCAGCCTCGTGAGTTTGATTCTTGGTCTTGTCCTCAAACCCGCGAAGTAGCAACTTAGGGCAGTCAGGTTAGGCTGCCTTGACGCTCTTCTTGCCACATGGGACGCTGCGTGTGATCAGAATGCTTGCCCTTCCCTAAAGTGGAGGCGCCAAACGCCAAGGGGTTGGGGATTTTCAGGAGGAGGATTTATGTTGTCTTTGAGGCACAGTCTCACCTTGTTTCTGCTCCTCACGCTGGGTTGCTCGCTCCAGGCCCAGACGCGTTCCATCGGTTTCAATACCAAGATTCTCGAAGAGACGATCGGCGCTAAGGGCATAGCCAACACAGAGGAGCGCGTCTTCAAGTTCACTTTTCCACGCACCGACGTTCCAGTAACAGTGGACGGATGGACGATGAAGCCCTTCATGGGTCTCACATCCTGGGTAGCCTTCCGCAAAGGCGTGGAGAAGGAATCGATGGTGATGGGCGATCTGGTTCTATTTGAGGATGAGGTCAATCCCATCATGAGCGTCGCGTTGGAAAACGGACTCAGTGTGACAGCCCTTCACAATCACTTTTTCTATGACAATCCCAAGGTGTACTTCATGCACATCGGGGGCGACGGCGCTTTCCAAACCTTCGCCGCCGCGGTGAAAAAGACCCAGGACAAGATCAAGGAAATTCGGGCGGCCCATCCGCAGCCGGTAAAAGGGTTTCCTGGACCACCGTTACCGGCCGAGAGTTCCATTGATGGCCAGGAGATTGAAAAGACTCTGGGACACAGCGGCCAGGCAAATTCCGGAATGTATAAAGTCGTGATTGGCAGAAGGGCGACGATGCCCTGCGGTTGCGATGCTGCCAAGGAAATGGGCGTCAATTCGTGGGCAGCCTTTGCTGGCAGCCCGGACAACGCATTCGTTGATGGCGACTTCTCAGTATTGGAAGGCGAGCTACAAGACGTGTTAAAGGCGCTTCGCGCCGGGGGTATCAACATCGTGGCCATTCATCACCATATGACCGACGAAAAGCCACGCTATCTGTTCCTGCATTACTGGGGAAAGGGTCCTGTGACCCAATTGACGAAAGTCCTGCGCAGCGCACTCGATAAGACCAAGCACGAGTAGCAAACGGTCTCAGATCGCGCTGTTCCGGAAACGCAGATTTCGCAGATACGACGCCAGGTGAGGGCGGAGTGCAGCTGACCGGCCGGCACTCCAGTTTGACGTTTTCAGCCACGAGAGAATCTACAACGCTTGGTCCGATCATCATTTGCTGCTCAGCCAGGTCCAGTGCCTGCTGCAACTGGCTGCCGTTTTTTCCTCCGGCTTGCACCAGGGTTCGTGTGCCTCCGCCCCTGCCATCAATCAACTGACAACATGCCGGCAAAATCTGACGAAGATCACCAGGCAAGCCATCGCTTTGGGCAAACAACAGCGCGGCTTGTGCCCCGCCCAAACCCAACAGCACGACACAATTCCCCTGGCTCAAAAGTGCGTGAGCCAGCTGCTTCAAGAATTCCATCTCTTCGTCTTCAAAGAGTTGCTTCACAATCCGACTTCCCTGCCGTTCCGGAGCTTGAGCGTAGAGCTCTTTGGCGAGCAAACCCGCCAGCATCTTGTTTTTTTCCTGCAGGACCTTGCGTAACTGCCGTGTTTCCTGAATTTGCTTCTCGACGCGCGCTGGAACCTCGTTCAGGCCAACCGAGAACTGTCGGGCAACAAGATTGAGAGTTTCGAGGTCGCGCTGTCCTGACAATACCGAACGCCGTCCGCAAACAAACTCTACCCTCGCCTGTCGATTGACGCGCTCCACCTTGCGGATGACGATGCTGCCGATTTCTCCCGTCCGCTTGACGTGGGTGCCGCCGCAGGCTGACACATCAAAATCCTCCACAGAGACCACCCGCAGTGGTCCCACTCGCTGACTCTCTTTGCGAAGACCGAGTGCAGGCACTTCGGATTCTGGAACAATTCGCACGGCAATCGGGCGGTTCTCGTAGACGATGCTGTTCGCCAGTCGCTCAGCCTCATTGAGATGCTGCTGGCTGATGGCTTCGGCGTTCAGGTCGATCGTTACATAGTCCGCACCCATGTGAAAGCCCACTGTATTTCGCTTGGCAGCTCTAACAAAGGCCTGCGAAAGTACGTGCTGCCCGGTGTGCTGCTGCATGTGATCGAAGCGACGGTCCCAATCGATCTGACAATCCAACCGTTCCGGCGCAACGGGAACATCGAGGCGGTGGACAATCTCATCATCGCGCTCAACCACCTCTTGGATTCTAGCTCCAGCCATAAAGCCCAAGTCGTGCGGTTGCCCACCGGACGTCGGGTAAAAAGCGGTAGCGTCAAGCACCACTTCGTAGCCCCGTGCAGTCTCCTCCGCCTTCACAACACTGGCGTCGAATCGGCGCATGTAGCTGTCGTGGTAATAGAGTCGTTCAGTCATGGGATCTCATCCGCAGGTCAAAACCAAAACGGTAGTATAGCGTATGACGACGAGGCAGGGTCATACACCCCAGCTTCATCAGGGCAACTATGCTCGGCGACGGTCACGCGGAACGCTGATTCCACGGGTGGCACACCACTGCGACCTTAGGCAGCTCCGAAAAATTGATGGCAACGGAGCCTCATTTGGGGCTAAATTGACTATCTTGAGTTAGATTTGCCCGTCAAGCCCTCGGCTTGGAAGGCTGTTTATCCACCCATGCTTCTAACCTCTTCAAGATGGTTCTCCTTAGGATCGTTGGTCGCGCTCGCCGTATGTAGCGTGGCGGATGCCAGCGGCCAGGCCAGCGGGAAGGTTGAGTTCAACCGGGACATACGGCCGATTCTGTCCGACACCTGCTTTACGTGTCACGGTCCGGACAAATCTAATCGGATGACGGAGCTGCGATTCGATCTCGAGGAGAGTACCCGGGCCGATCTCGGGGAGGGCCGCCGAGCCATTGTGCCCGGCGATCCCGCGCGCAGTGAACTCTATCGCCGGGTGAGTGCGAAGGATGAGGCCCTTCGAATGCCTCCCGTGCACTCGGGGCGCAAACTGACCGACAGGCAAGTCGAACTGCTAAAAGCATGGATCGAGCAAGGCGCCGAATGGCAGAAGCACTGGTCGCTGATTCCTCCCAAGCGCCCGAATCTGCCGGCCGTGAAAACCCCGGCCTGGATTCGCAATGGCATTGATTCATTTATCCTGCACAGGCTGGAACGCGAGGGTCTGGCGCCATCGCCGGAGGCGGATCGTGCCACGCTCCTGCGCCGCGTCACGCTCGACCTTACTGGCTTGCCACCCACACCCAGCGAAACAAACGCTTTTCTCGCAGATAAAACGCCGAACGCCTACGAGAAGGTGGTGGATCGTCTCCTGGCTTCTCAGCGTTACGGCGAGCGCATGGCAATTCGCTGGCTTGAAGCCGCGCGCTATGCTGACACCAACGGTTACCAGACCGATGCTGCGCGCATCATGTGGCGTTGGCGCGATTGGGTGATCGATGCCTACAACCGAAACCTGCCCTTCGACCAGTTCACGGTGGAGCAGCTGGCCGGCGACCTGCTACCAAATGCAACACTGGATCAGAAAATCGCCACGGGCTTCAACCGCAATCATCGTGGCAACGGCGAAGGTGGAATTATTGCGGCAGAGTACGCCGTCGAATATGTTGTGGACCGGGTGGAAACGACGTCTACGGTATGGCTGGGCTTGACGATGGGTTGCGCTCGCTGCCACGACCACAAGTATGATCCGCTCACCCAGAAAGAGTTCTACCAGGTGTATGCGTTCTTCAACAACGTGCCCGAGAGCGGCAAAGCGTTCAAATATGGAAACTCGCCGCCGTTTCTCTTAAGCCCAACACCGCTGCAGCAGAAACAACTCCAGTCGATTGAGCGCAAGCTGGTGGCTGCCAAGGCTCGCGTCGAGCGGCTGGAACCCGAACTCACCGCCGCTCAGGCAGCTTGGGAGAAAACCCTCCGTCCCAGCCAGCTCATTCACGCGGCACCCACAGATCGACTGGAAGCATACTTTCCCTTGGACGCCAGTGCTCTTGAGAAAACCAGTGAAACAAACGGGAAGAAAGCACTCCTCGGTCAATTCGTGGACGGCCAAGACGAATACGGTGTCGGTCGAATCGGTTTAGCGGCCAACCTTGACAAGAAGCGGTTCATATCGGCAGGTGACGTCGCCAATTTTGGATTCTACGACCGCTTTTCCATCGGTGCCTGGATTTACCCCAAGGGAAACAGCGGCGGAGCAATCGTCTCCCGCACCAAGGAAGTGCCCGAGGAGGCCGGCTACAGCCTGCTGTTGGATCAAGGGAAAGTACAGCTCAATCTCGTCGTGCGCTGGTTGGATGATGCGCTTCGAATTGAGACCGCCGAGAGTTTGACGCCCGGTCAATGGCATCACGTCATGGCAACGTACGACGGCTCGCGTGTTGCGAAGGGCGTCAACATCTACGTGGACGGAAAACCCGCCAAACTGAAAGTGCTACTGGACGAATTGAATCAGCAGTTCAAATCGAACGAACCCTTCCGCATCGGGTCGGGTGGCGGACCCGAAAGCCGCTTTGAAGGATTGATTGATGAAGTGCGCGCCTACCATCGTGCGCTACCGCCAGATGAGGTGGCAGTGGTCGCCAATCCCGATGCCGTCAATCAGATTGCTGCCATTCCCGTCGCCAAAAGGTCGCCAGGCCAGGCAGAGAAGATTCGTAGCTATTTCCTCACTGCCGCGGCGCCTGAACCGATCCGCGAAGCACATCAACAGATGGCCGCGTTGCGTCGCGAGAAAGAGGACTTGATCGACAGCATTCCGACGACGATGGTGATGCAGGAAATGGAGCCACGGCGTGACACCTTCCTCCTGGTTCGCGGCGCCTATGACCGCCCCGGTGACAAGGTGTCAACCAACGTTCCGGCATGCCTGCCCCCGCTGCCTGCCACGGCCAAGAACAACCGGCTGGGGTTCGCTCGCTGGCTGGTTGATCCTGGAAATCCGTTGACTGCAAGGGTGGCGGTGAATCGTTACTGGCAGATGTTGTTTGGAACCGGCTTGGTCAAGACGGTGGAAGATTTCGGTTCGCAGGGTGAATGGCCATCGCATCCCGAGCTGCTGGATTGGCTGGCTACCGAGTTTGTCGGCAAGGGCTGGGATGTGAAGGGCATTCTCAAGACATTGGTCACCAGCGCCACCTATCGACAGTCGTCGCGAGTTACCCCCGAGTTGCTGCAGAAGGACCCCGAGAATCGATTGCTGGCCCGCGGCCCGCGCGTCCGGCTGTCACCGGAAATGATTCGCGATCAAGCTTTGGCCACCAGTGGTTTGTTGGTGGAAAAAATCGGCGGGCCTTCGGTCAAGCCGTACCAGCCTCCGGGGCTGTGGAAAGAGCTGAGCGGCGATGACGACTACCAACCGGACACCGGAGAAAACCTATACCGGCGCAGCCTATACACGTTTTGGAAGAGGGCCGCGCCGCCACCCTCGATGATGAACTTCGACTCCGCCGGCCGCGAAGCCTGCACGGTTCGAGAAACTCGCACGAACACGCCGCTGCAGGCGCTGAACCTGATGAATGATGCGGCATTCGTCGAGGCCGCTCGTGTACTGGCGCAACGGGTGATGATCGAAGCTCCAGCCACGCCTGAGAAGAGACTGGCGCTGGCGTTCCAACTGGCGACAGGTCGGCCGCCGAAGGCACAGGAACAAAAGGTTCTGCTGGCTGGTTTCGAACGGCACCTTAAGGAGTATGAGCAGAACCCGAAAGCCGCACTAAGCCTGATGATCAGTTCCCGCGACTTTCCCATCGACGAAAGGCTCGATATCTGCGAGCTGGCTGCCTACACGGCACAGGCGAGTTTGATTCTAAACCTGGATGAGGTCATCACCAAGGAGTGAGAATCGATGTCATTCCCGCGAAAGCGGGAATCCAGAACGCTCTTGAAGGTCGGTAGTCTTCGTCCTCTTTCACGGGATGGCATTATGGGTGCCCTGGCATTGTGCCAGGCTTTTGAGGTCATCGACATGAATCCATTGCTGGAATCACAGCTCCTGATTAACCGTCGCCAGTTCTTCAGCCGGACCAGCACCGGTATCGGGGTAGCGGCATTGGCATCGTTGTTGGATGGCGATCTGTTGCAGGCGGAAACCCAGACAGGTGGATTGCCGGGTCTTCCCCATTTCGCTGGCAAAGCCAAGCGGGTGATCTACCTCTTCCAATCCGGGGCGCCATCTCAGATGGATTTGTTCGACTACAAACCCAAGCTTCAGGACTATCAAGGTGTCGAGCTGCCTGATTCGATCCGCAAAGGTCAGCGGCTAACCGGGATGACAGCCACACAGGCCACGTTCCCCGTAGCACCCTCGCGATTCAAGTTTGCCCAGCACGGCAGGTCCGGCACATGGGTGAGCGAACTCATGCCCAACGTAGCCAAGATTGTAGATGAGGTTTCGTTCATCAAGTCCATGCACACCGAGGCAATTAACCATGATCCCGCGATCACGTTTTTCCAGACCGGTTTTCAGCTCGCGGGCCGTCCAAGCATCGGATCCTGGTTGTCGTACGGACTCGGAAGTGAGAATCAGGACTTGCCAGCCTTTGTAGCCCTCGTTTCACAAGGCACCGGCAACCCGGCCGACCAACCGCTTTATGATCGACTTTGGGGCAGCGGATTCCTGCCAACTCGATATCAAGGAGTCAAGTTTCGTTCGGGAGCCGATCCGGTGCTTTACCTTGTCCAATCCTGGCGGCATCGACAGCACCTTGCGCCGGCGCTTTCTTGACGACTTGAGCGAACTCAATCAACTCAAGCTTCAGGAGACGGGCGATCCCGAGATCTCCACGCGCATCGCTCAATATGAGATGGCGTATCGCATGCAAACCTCTGTGCCTGAGCTCACCGATCTATCTAAGGAGCCTGAGGCTGTTTTTGAGCTCTATGGGCCCGAATCGCGCAAGCCGGGAACGTTTGCCGCCAATTGTCTGCTTGCGCGACGGTTGGCCGAACGCGGCGTGCGGTTCATCCAGCTGTTTCACCGTGGCTGGGACCAGCATCTGCACTTGCCGAAGCAGATCGCGGGGCAATCTCGCGACACAGACCAGCCCTCGGCCGCGCTCGTTAACGATTTGAAGCAGCGAGGCCTGCTCGATGACACGCTGGTCGTCTGGGGCGGTGAGTTCGGAAGGACAGTCTACTGCCAGGGTAAGTTGACCGCGGAAGACTACGGCCGCGACCATCACCCGCGCTGCTTCACGATCTGGCTTGCCGGTGGCGGGGTGAAGCCGGGCATCAGCCACGGCGAGACGGACGACTATTGCTACAACATCACGAAGGACCCCGTGCATGTGCATGACTTGCACGCGACGATTCTCCACTGCCTGGGAATCGACCATACGCGCCTGACCTACAAGTTCCAGGGCCGGCACTTCCGGTTGACGGACGTCCATGGAGAAGTGGTCAGCAAGCTGGTTGCCTGAACCTGGCACCGGACCCCACTAGAATCCTGTATCCTGTTGCGTCCTCATCTGAAGGATCTGACCCGCGTATCACCACCTTTGTTCCAGAAAGGAAGCTCAAACATGTTGAACAGCAAACGTCTGCTCCACCCTATGCTGTGCGCGCTCCTGATTCATGCGCTGATCCCAGGCGCCGCGTTCGCGGACGTGCTGGACTCGGCATCATGGGCCGCAACCTTGGCCAGAAGCTATCGAATCACACCGAACATCACCTACCTCACGGCCAACAACTGGGAAGCGAAATTGGACGTGTACCAGCCATTGAATCAGAACGCGGCGACACCGACCCTCATCTATATCCACGGCGGCGGCTGGACGGGCGGTGATCGCCAGGCAGCATTCTTCAATACCATGCCCTATCTTGAGATGGGTTGGGCCGTTGTGAACGTCAGCTATCGGCTGGCCAGGATTTCACTCGCCCCAGCAGCCGTCGAAGACTGCCGCTGTGCGTTGCGCTGGGTGATCAGCAAAGCAAAGGACTACAACTTTGATGTGAACAAGCTGGTGGTGACTGGAAACTCAGCGGGTGGGCACCTGGCTTTAACCACTGGCACGCTACCCGCTTCGGCGGGACTGGACCGTCAATGTCCGGGCGACGAGGAGCTCAAGGTCGCCGCTATCGTTAACTGGTACGGTATTACCGACGTCGGCGATCTACTGGATGGACCGAACACGAAGACCTATGCAGTGACGTGGCTCAGCAGCCTGACGAATCGCTACGAGATCGCCAAACGGGTCTCACCTCTCGAGTATGTTCGGCCCGGCCTTCCACCAATCCTCACCATTCACGGCGACGCTGATCCAACTGTGCCATACAGCCATGCGCTCCGCCTGCATGAGGCACTCACCAAGGCAGGCGTTCCCAACCAACTTCTCACTATTCCCGGGGGCAAGCATGGTGGCTTTACGCGCGACGAGACGTTGAAGATTTTCACGACCATCCAGCAGTTTCTTCAGAAGCACAATCTTGTGAAGTAGCGCAGGTCTAACCAGAACGCCAAACTGATGTCATTCCCGCGGAAGCGGGAATCCAGACCGCTTTCCAAGGAACCTCGGTCGTCGCGAAGTCTCAAAACAACCTGGATTCCCGCTTTCGCGGGAATGACGGCGAGGTGCTTCACGGAAAAGGTGTGTCGGATTCGTTCACGGTACCTCTTGGAAATTTGGGACAGGTACCTTCGGAGGATGGCCTGCTCCAGCCTTCCCTTGCGCCGTGACGGTGAGGGAACGCGCAGCAAGAGATTGATTTTCCCGGGTTCTGGGATTTGCAGGGTAACACGCGGGGCAACGGTAGGACTGTCGAGACCGTGCTGGCTCTCGATGCTCTTCATGTACATGCGAGCTTGTTCAAGAAAAGGACTGCATTCAATTTGCGCCGCTTCCAGCAGGATTTGTTCGGCAGTCTGCCAGTCGTCGCCGGCGGTCAGAGGAATGCAAAACACGTGCAACACGTAGTCATGCGTGAAGGTTTCGTTAATGAGCGGCGTATTGAGCAGCAGACTATTCGGTATGACAATCGCCCTGCCCGTATATTGATGGCTGGACTGCCCGGGTCCAATCTCGAGCAGGGTCGTCGTGAACAAATTCTGATCCACAACATCTCCTCGCTTTGTGGCAATCTCAATGCGATCACCCACAGCATAGGATTTACTGGTCGCCCGCACCACTGAACCGCTGACACACAGAATCAGTTCCTTGGTTGCGATCACCACGGCCACGGCCAGTGCGATGAAGGAAACAGCCAGCGTACGAAGTGGGGTGGCCCAAATCATGATCAGCCCGATCATCAACGCGACCAGCGCTGCATTGCGAATGTTGACGACCCAGCGCCGTCGAACCTCTGGCTGCTGGCTGTCCAGCCTCAGCACCGCCCGCAGAAGCAGTTTCTTGACGACCAGCACGGTGACAATCAGGATCACCGAACTAATGGCGCCGTATGGAATCTGCCTGTCTGAAATCCAGTCCCAGCTCATAAGTGGTTACCCATACAAAATCCTCCAGGAACCATAGACCAGGAAGAGCAACAACGACCCCGCCCAGAAGAATCGAAGACTCTCCTTTGAAACAGTTCGCCAACCTGCGCGCTGCCAAAGCATCCGGCATGGACCTCCGAGAAACACGATCAGCAAGGCAGCCAATGCAAGCGGACTGAGCGGATGGAAATTCAGGGCTACCGCCAAGTCACCCCTCAACAGGCAGGCAAGGGCACGGGTGATTCCGCAGAACGGACAAGGTCGTCCGGTCAGCCAGAGGAAGCCGCAAAGCGACGTTTGCGGCTGCAACGGAATCGGCAGAAACGCCAAGAGAATCAAAATGCTTCCCGATAGACCCGCTCGCCAAAAGAGAGGCTCGTGCTTTGCTGCCTTTGAGTTGAAGGTCGTGGTTCCGGTCACTAATTCAGAAGCTCTTTGTTCTCAAATCCCACCAGATCCCGATAGGCAACAGTGATAGCGGCAATGGAAAGCGGGACAGTAATTAAGAGTCCGACAAAACAGGCCAAGAAGCCCCCAATGTTGATCAGGATTTGTGTTAAAAGGAAGAGAGTGAATCCGAAATAGTCCTTCTTCACCAGCTCATGGCTGGCCTGCATGGCGGGCCAGAAGTCCATCTTCCTATCCACGATGAACAAGTAGGTAAACTGGTACATCGCATAAAGAATCAACCCAGGAATCACGCAAAGTAGCGACCCCAGAAACGTGAACACCGAAATCACAAGGCAAGCCAGCAGCGTGGCGCCGAAGCGGTTGAACGCCTTAAACAAATCTCCTACTTCTGTTTTCCCCGACATCAATTTGCGAATACAAGCAATGTGGAAGCCGGCCATCAACGGTCCGTTGAGTACCAATGGAATGCAGCTGGTCACGACCGCGAATACCAGTGCCATGAGGGCAAAAGTCAGCCAATCGCCTTTGATGAGATCCCATCCGGCACTGATCCAGCGTCCCGGTTTGTGCCGTTACCGTCGCCCGAAGAGGGCGGTGGCGGAGGAGGCGCGGTGGATGCGTTTTCATCCTGCGAGCGGCCGCAGGTTGAACAGAACTTGACCTCAGGATTGAGAGGAGCTCCACAGTAGCGGCAGTTCATGACGCCTCCAGGACTTCGCTTCAGCCTTCCCAGCCGGCAGAACGAAGTCAATATTTAGATCATGTTAAGCGGAGTCGGGCGAAAACTTCGGCGTGGATTATCCTTTGCCTGTCTGTTCGGGTCAAGTTGCGAAAATGATTGGCTCTTTTCAAGTGAAGCAGTCATCGTGTTCTCTTATATAATTTCGGCTTTCGGAAATGTGCCGACCGCTCACGCTTGATGGGGAGCCTCCTGGATCACGATATCCTTAGCATGTATTTCGCAGACCGTCCCCCCTTGGACAAGGGGGGACTTCAGGGGGGTTGGGCGTAGCTCACAACTTGGTGTGGGTTGTCGATCGGGGAGCACCACCCCGGCGCTAGGCGACGCGTGGAGTCTTCTCAAGACTCCACCTTCGCGCCACCCCTCCTTGTCAAGGAGAGGAACCCGATTTTCGAGGGAGAAGACGATGTTCAACGCAGAACGTTTGTTAGGCAGTCTGATTACCAACGCATTGGGCCAGGGGCTCACTGGAAGAGTGTCGAAGAGTCGCCGCCATGGTGGTGGTTTGAAGTCGATGGCAGGCAGCCTGATCAGCCAAAACAAGACCGCAATAGGCATGGGGCTGCTCGGTCTGGCCGTCGGCGCTTATGAACACTTCACTCAGAACCAGAGCCCCCAGTCGTCAGCGAGCCCACCGTCGCCCGGTGGCTCAAGTCCTGTGGCCCCCATGCCACAGAGTGGAGGTGCTCCTCGACCGGCTGTGAGCTGGACACCACCCCCGCTCCCGTCTGATGCAAAGTCGGACGCGCCTCGAAATGAAGAGGCCCTCTTGTTGATCCGTGCCATGATTGCAGCTGCCAACGCCGACCACGCCGTGGACGACGTGGAACGCCAGACAATTCTCGACAAGATCACTGCCAGTGGTCTTGGCGCAGAGGAACGCGACTTCATCGAACAGGAACTGACAAAGCCACTCGACCTGCGCTCGCTCGTCGCCCAGGTGAAGTCTCCTGAACTGGCAGAGCAGGTATACGCGGCTTCGGTGCTGGCACTGGAAGTGGACTCAGATGCCGAGAGGAACTACTTGCACCGGCTGGCATCCGCTCTAAACCTGGATGCTGCTACGGTGGCAAAGTGGCGCACGTGACACGTTGTACGTAATTCCGGCCAGGCGAAGCGGGAGCCGGAATCCAGTCGGCTGTGGATTGTCCGCTGCTGTATCAGGAATCACCATTTTCCCGACTCTCCATCTCTTCAACCCATGAATGTAAACACCACCGTCTTTGACGTTTGCGTTGTAGGCTCCGGCGCGGCAGGAGGCACCCTGTCTTCGCGCCTCGCTCGCGAGGGACTGAATGTGATTGTTCTCGAAGGCGGCCCGCGCATCGACACGCGGCGGGCTTTCAACACGCATGCGATGCCTTATGAATTTCCCCATCGCAAAATGCCCGTCATGGTTCCCGGTGTGGCTGGATTTGAGGACGAGCGTACTCGCGGCATCGGCGGCAAGACTTTGTTGTGGAACGCGGTTGCCTGGCGGCAAGGGCCGCGGGATTTCAAAGGTTATAGCCTCGAAGGCGTAGGCGCCGATTGGCCGATCGAGTACTCCGACCTGGCCCCGTACTACGACCAGGTTGAGAAAGAGATCGGTGTTTGCGGCAACGCCGACCATCTGGACGATCTTCCCGATGGCCAGTTTCTTCCACCTATGCCGCTGCGCTGCTCTGACCGCATCATCCAGCGCGGCGCAGCCAAGCTCGGCATCCGTGTCATCCACGTACGTAAGGCCACGCTCACCAAGCCCCGTGATGAGCGTCCTGCTTGTCATTACTGCGGCAATTGCATGGCCGGGTGCGACGTGGTAGCCAAATACGATTCCGCTAACGTCCAGATGTTCCCCGCTCAAACTACTGGAAAGCTCACCATTCTTGGTGATTCGGTTGTAAGCGATATCACGTTGGAAGACCGGACCCACGTCAATGGCGTGCGCTACCTGAACCGAACAACACTGAAAGAAGGTCGTATCCAAGCCAAATCAGTGGTCGTCTCGTGCGCGTGTATTCAGAGCGTTGCGTTGTTGCTGATGTCTCGATCTGAGCATTACCCGAACGGTCTGGGCAACTCCAGCGGCCAGTTGGGCAGGAACTACATTCCCCATTTCACCGGGCATCTCACCGGATTTGTGCGGGAACTGATTGGCTCAAAGGTTGTGAATGAAGAGGGCGCTCTCGATCACGCCTACATTCCGTCCTACATGCACCAGCGGCAGCGTGGTTTCGCGCGAAGTTTTGGAGTCCAGTTCAACTATCAGAATCGCCGGCTGGTTCCGTGGGCGCGTGCCATGGAAGGATTCGGAAGCGGACTGAAGAAGAGTCATTCGTGAACGCTATCCCGCTTTCCTGCAGTTTTCCCCTTATGGCGAGATGCTTCCCGAAGCGGGAAGCACGATTACTCTGGACCCGGCAAGGAAGGATCGCTTTGGCCTGCCCAAGGCTCGCGTCGATGTGCGCTATGGAGAGAATGAACGGAAATTATTTGCTGCCATGCGCAGCGAATCGCGACGCATCCTCGAAGCCAGTGGAGTGGAGATTCTGGACGACTGGACCGAACCCCGAACGAATCACGAGCTGGGTGGCTGCCGCATGGGAAACGATCCAGCCAAATCGGTCGTCAACAGGTTCTGTCAGTCGCACGACGTTCCGAATTTGTTCGTTGTGGATGGCAGCGTTTTTCCCTCGGCGTCAGAAAAGAATCCAACGCTTACGATCATGGCCCTGGCCGCCCGAACGGCAAGCCACATTGCGGAACAGTTTCGGAACGGGAAGTTGGGCTGAGAATCGTCGATTGGCATGCTATCATTAGTCTCATGAAGCTTCGGTGCTCAATCGGCAAAGTAAATCCGTTGGTTGCCTTGGCCATCATCGTCGCTCTCAGCCCGATCCAGTGTCTGGCGCTCTGCTGCTTGACCAGTGACTCGACAGTTCGAACCAGCGCAGCGACAAAACAAACTGTGGCAGCTCAAGGCGCTTGTTGCCCGATGACATCCAAAGGGGCAGCCTCAGCCTGCAGACTAAGAATGGAGCAGAAGGATCGTGTCTCTCTTCGATCTTGCTGCCTGACATCAAAACCCGCCACGACGGTGCCTGCTGCATCGGGTCGGGAGGGCGTTCCAACCGACCTGGCCGTCTCTCAACCCGTTCATGGGCTTTCGGCGAAACCGTCGGCCCAACCTAAATCGGACCCGGCTAACCCCTTCCTGGTGCTACGCACCCACCTGCAAAACTGTGTGATACGAATTTAGAGCCGAACCGCGTCCACTCGAACCATTCATCAAAATCAAACGTCGATCAGTTCATGCGTTTCCAAAGGAGAAACCTATGAGAGCTCTAAAACTGTCTGTATTCGCATTGTTCCTGGGTCTGGCAGGCGCGCTCTACGCTGCCAGCAGCCAGGATTGCTGCGTTGTAAAGGCGAGCTGTTGCACACCAGGCAGCGCCTGCTGCCTGGCTCGGCGCTAGCCTAAAGGGAGCCGGCAGGAACTTGAAAGCCCTGCCGGCTCTTCAAAACCAGAAAGCAAAGCCGCTCACTTGTTCCCAACCTTGCTGCTTCCCGGGCTCCCTTCTTCCCTGGCTGCGTTTGACATCCTTTCCACTACCGACAGATCTACTCGTCTGCGGAAGCGGTCAATTCGGTCCACGGATACCTTCAACCGGTCGCCAAGGCGGTACACGTTCTTGGAAATCCTGCCAACCAGGGCCAGCGGACGATCTCTCAGTTGGTAATCGTCATCATCCAAAGACATCAGCCGGACAAAGCCTTCAACAAACAGCTCCATCAACTCAACGACCATGCCCTCTTTCGTGAGATGGATGACAATGCCCTCATACTCCTCTCCCAACTTGTCCGCCATGAACTCGAGTTTCTTGAGATCGATCAATTCCCTTTCGGCTTCATCCGAGCGGCGCTCCATCTCGCTTGAATGTACCGCAATGCTGTCCAACGCTTCTGGTGAGTAGAGCCCCGGGCCAGGTTCACCGGCCTGGCTTTCTTCGCTCTTCTTTGTACGGCGCAGCTCTCTGCGGGTTTTGGCGTCCGCCGCCTCATCAGCCGATTCTGCTGAAGAAAATGTCAAAGCCAATGGCGTGTTCGCCTCGGGCATAGGGAGCTTGCCATCGTTTTTGCCTCGCAATGCCACCTTTAGTATCCGATGAACCATCAAATCGGGATAACGCCGGATGGGTGAGGTAAAGTGGGTATAACAGCTCGAGGCCAAACCAAAGTGGCCCTGGTTCTGAGGCGAGTACCGGGCCTGCTTTAGCGAACGGAGCATGAGATACGACAGAATGCGTTCTTCGGGTTTTCCAGTGATCTGTTCCACAAGCTTCTGGTAGTCCTTTGGAGAGACCTTGATGTTCATGGCTTGCAATGCCATGTCGCGGTGGACGGAGGAGCGTTCAGGGCGGCCTCCTCGTCGCGAGCGATCCTTCAAACGCGGAAGGCCGCCGCTGCTCCGTTCTGCAAATCCGCGGCCCAAGCTGTAGCCGAAGCTCAAAGCAATTTCATTGAACTGAAACACCTTCACCGGATCAGGAGTCTCATGAATGCGGTACAGGGAAGCGAATTTTTCGTTGAAAGAGATGCCGCGCCACTGTCTCGTTCGCTGTGAGCATGAATTCTTCGATGATGCGGTGAGCGATATTCCGCTCCGACTTCAAGATCCCAATCATTGTTCCCACTTCGTCGAAGGCGATGACCGGCTCGGGTAGATCGAAGTCGATCGAGCCTTTCGCCTGACGGCGTTCGTAAAGGATCATGGCCAGTTCCCGCATCAACTCGAAGTGCGAAACCAGCTCGCGATAGCGGGCGATCTCCGCCTCGGACTGATCGATCAGAATCCTGCCGACAGCCGTATAGGTCATCCGTTCGCGACTGCAGATGACCCCGTCATGAATGGAGTAGCGCTGCACATTTCCTGAACGATCAATCTCCATCAGCGCCGAGAGCGTCAGACGGTCTACTCTCGGTTTCAAGCTGCAAATTCCGTTGGACAGACGCTCAGGCAGCATCGGCACGGCGCGGTCGGGAAAGTACACCGAGGTGCCGCGCCGAAGGGCCTCGCGATCCAGAGCTGAGTCCCTGGTCACGTAGTGAGCGACATCAGCAATGTGAACTCCAAGCAGGTAGTTTCCGTTCTCCAGCTTCTGGACGTTCACGGCATCGTCGAAATCCTTGGCAGTTTCTCCGTCAATCGTGACGATGGGCAGGGCGCGGAAGTCCATGCGGCCAGCCAACTCAGCAGGCGACACCTCTTCCTCACACATCTCGGCCTGTCGCAATGCGGCGGTGGGAAACTCGACCGGGATCTGATGCTTCCTGATCATGATCTCGACATCAATGCCAAAGTCTCCTCGGAAACCCAATACCTCGACGACTCGCCCACGCAAGCGCCGGGCCCCGTGTGGAAACTGCGTGACTTCCACGTTGACAATGGAATCGTGAGCTGCGTCGAGATCATCCCCGTCGCGGATGACAATCTCCTGCGGGATCTTGGAATCGTAGGGAACGACGTAGTTTTCCAACTCGCCGCGTTTGAACTGTCCAACAATGGTGGCATTCCGCCGCTCGAGCACCTTGAGGATTCGACCCTCGGCCCGGCCACCATCCTTCACTTTCTCCACACTGACCAGGACTGCATCGCCCTGCATGGCATCGCCAATGAATCGGGCCGGAATGAAGACATCTCCGTCGAATCCGCTCGCCTTCTTGTCAGGGGTGACAAAGCCATAACCATCGCGATGAGCTGAGAGCTTACCGGAAATCACCGACCGCTCTTCCGGCAGACTGAAGCGGTTGCCCTTCAACTTAATCACGTTTCCGGACTTCACCATCTCGTGGAGAATCTGGCGGATCTCATGCCGCTCGCTGTCGTCCAAATCGAGATCCCGGATCAATTGCCGGAAACTCATCAGCTGTTCGGGAGCCTTTTTCAACAAGCAGAGAATCTGTTCTTCCAGTGCAATCATCATCACCTCTGCCCTAACCTGCACGGGTGCCCACTTTTACCATGAACCGCGAGAACGCGGCTTGATCTTTTTTGGGGCCATCGCATGCCGGCATGGCACCGCCTGATCTCACTCTTGATTTCCACACCCAAGTGCAATAGCTTGCTAGTGAGATAACCTTTCGATCAGGAGGTGCTATGAAACGAAGAACTTTCGTCGGCAGTATCTTGGCAGGATTGGCTTCTGCCCGCAGCGGCTTTGCCGCCAGGGCGCAAGCCTCGAAGCTCAAAGCGGGTGACATTCCAACCCGAGTTTTTGGCAAAACGGGAGAAGCACTCACGATCATCGGGCAGGCAGGCGGTCGCTTCCCTTTGATTTCGAAGGAAGAGGCCAAGGCGGTTGTGAGAAGAGCCTACGATCTGGGCATCAACTACTTCGACAACGCCCACAGCTACTGGGATGGACGATCGGAAGAAGTTTATGGCGAAGTCTTGCCTGCCTTTCGAAGTCAGGTGTTCATCACCACAAAGTCCGTCAAGCGAACGCGCAAGGAAGCGGAGGATGAACTGCACCTCTCGTTGAAGCGGCTGAAGACAGACTACGTGGATCTTTGGCAAATTCATTCGGTCAGTGAACTGGACGAAGTTCAGAAGGTTTTCGGACCCGGTGGTGCCATCGAGGCTTTTGAAGCCGCCAAGAAAGCGGGCAAGTGCCGCTTCATCGGCTTCACCGGCCACCGTGATCCCGAGGTGCATCTGGCCTTCCTTAAGGCTTACGACAAATACGACACCATTCTGATGCCCTTGCACATTGCGGACCCAGGCTACTTGAGTTTTGAAAAGAAGGTTCTGCCCTTGGCCCAGGAGCGAGGACTGGGCATCCAGGGAATGAAAAACTTCGGCAATGCCAAACTCATGCAAAACTTCAGCGCCAAGGAATGCCTTTCCTATGTGTTAAGCCTGCCCGTTCATTGCACAGCCATTGGTTGCACCACGATCGGCCAGCTTGAGGACGACGTTCGCATCGCTCAGCAATTCAAAGCATACAACGCGGAGCAGATGGTTGCGCTTCGGGAGCGAGCCAAGGGAATCGCGGGCCCGCAACTGGAGGACTGGAAACGCCGCGTGGAGACCAGCGTCGCGATGGAGCAGACAACCTACCTCGGCGGATGAGGTGTTCAGGAAGTTTTCAAGTTCCGTGCCGCTTTGTGGCGCCATGTTCTAAAGGAGTGGCGTCCCCCCTTGGACAAGGGGCGACTTCAGGGGGGTTTAGGGTTTGCAATGCAATCGAATCGTAACTCCCCGCAGGGGTGAGATTGGCTGACCTGCGGAGCTGACCTGCGGGCTGCTGACTTGGGCCTCGGTTTATGCTACGCTCCACGCGCCGTTGGAGTTGGAGCAGTTGACCTGTCTGACGCTGCAACCACCTGGGTAGCCCTGGTTCACACCTTCTATTGCCTCTGGTTCACGGGTCTCTTCGGCACTAATTCTCATCCTCCATTTGAGGTCACCCTTTGCCTGACAACATCGCAGATTTCTTCCTCTACATGGTCGTCTTCCTGTTTTCGTTGAGCTTGCACGAGGCCGCTCATGCCTGGACCGCGGAAAGATTCGGAGACTCGACGGCACGCCATCTCGGACGGATCACCTTGAATCCCCTTCCTCACATCGATCTGCTCGGTACCCTGATCTTTCCCGCGATCGGGTTCTTCACCGGTGGGGTGATGTTCGGATGGGCAAAACCGGTCCCTTGGAATCCCCGCAATGTGAAAGACCGGCGAACCGCTGACATTTGGATTTCCGCCGCCGGCCCTATCAGCAATGTCTTAGCGCTGGTCGGATTTGTCATCCTCTACAAATTATTTGGATTGTACGAGGCAGCCGGCTTCAATTTTCTCGGTAGTGCCGTGGTGCCTTTGTTCAGAATGTGCTTGATCGGTGTTCAGTTGAACGTGATTCTGGCGGTGTTCAACATGCTGCCCATCCCGCCGCTGGACGGGAGCTGGATTCTGCCTCATTTCCTTCCGCAGGGATTGGCTCAGGCCTATGAGCAGATCAGGCCTTACGGCTTTCTCATTCTGCTGGTTTGCATGTCGCTCGGTGTATTTCAAGTCGTCTTGCTGCCGGTTCTGGGAGTCGTCCACTACATGATGCGTATATGACGGGAGACTCTTCACGAATGTTGGGCAAACGCGTCTTGAGCGGGATGCGACCCACCGGTAAGCTGCATCTGGGACATGTCGTCGGCGCCCTAAGCAACTGGGTGAAATTGCAGAACGAATATGAGTGCTTCCACTTCATCGCCGACTGGCACGCACTCACGTCGGACTACGCGGACACGTCGCGTATCCGGGAGAATCGGATTGAGATGATGGTGGATTGGCTGGCGGCGGGTCTCGATCCAAAGAAGTCGGTGATGTTTGTGCAGTCGGCCGTCCCCGAACACGCTGAGTTGCATCTGTTGCTATCCATGATCACGCCGCTGGGCTGGCTTGAGCGTGTCCCAACCTACAAAGAGCAACGCGACAACATTACAGACAAGGACTTGGGTAATTATGGGTTCCTCGGGTACCCGGTTCTACAATCGGCAGACATTCTCATGTACAAGGGCGACTACGTGCCTGTGGGAGAAGACCAGGTGCCGCACGTCGAGTTGACCCGAGAGATCTGCCGCAGGTTTAATTCGTACTACGGCGAGGTATTTCCAGAACCGCAAGCCCTGCTGACGCCGGTTCCGAGGCTTCCGGGGCTGGACGGACGGAAGATGAGCAAGAGCTACGGAAACGACATCTCACTTTCGGATACGCCAGAGGAGATCACCAAGAAGATCAAGACCATGATGACGGATCCGGCGCGCAAACGGCGCACCGACCCGGGCGATCCCGAGGTTTGTCCCGTCTTCGCCTACCACAAGATCTATTCACCGAAAGAAACCGTCCGGACCGTCGATCGCGAGTGCCGTGTGGCCGGCATCGGCTGCATCGACTGTAAGAAATGGATGAGCGAACGGTTGATCGAGAACATTGCACCGCTGCTGCAGCGGCGGCAGGAGTACGCGACGCGGACCGATGAAATCCGGGACATCATTGCAGACGGCAACCGAAAAGCGAGTGCAGTCGCCTGCCAAACCATGGATCAAGTTCGTGAGGCGGTACAACTCTCATGACGGATGAACAATACCGGGTTCACCTACCCGCTTACGATGGTCCTCTGGATCTGCTGCTGGACCTGATTCGTAAGCAGGAGATCAACATCTACGATATCCCCATCGCCCGAATCACCGAGCAGTATCTCGGCTACGTCCGTGCGATGGAGGAACTGGACATCAGCGTCGCCGGTGAGTTTCTGCTGATGGCAGCGACTTTGATCTACATCAAGTCCAGAATGCTGCTGCCCAAAGACCCCCTGCTTGCGGAAGGCGAGGACGGCGACCCGCGCGCGGAGCTGGTGGCTCGCCTGTTAGAGCATGAGAAGTTTAAGAATGCGGCCCAAATGCTCTATCAGAAAGAGCTGGTGGAGAATTCAACCTGGACTCGTTCGGGCATTCGCGACTGGCAAACAACGGACGCGGAGGAAGAGATTCAGGTAACGCTGTTTGACCTCGTTTCCACGTTTCAGAAGATCCTGGACCGGGTAAAGGCCGGGGCCCTGCTTGAAATCGAGCGCGATGAGATGACGGTGGGCCAGGTGATGGAGCGGCTGCGCGTCTTCTTCGAGCAAAAACGGGGTACCGTGAGCCTGTCTGAGGTCTTCGAGTCATACCGCAGCCGACGATCTCTGATTGTCGCGTTTCTGGCGATTCTGGAAATGGTTCACCTGCAAGCGATCAAACTTTTGCAGAAGCAAACCTTCGGCGAGATTCTGGCCAGACGTCAAGAGAGCTTCGAAGCTGCCATGCGCCAAATGGACCAATCGATGGGCATCGCCGCTACCTCGGCAAAAGGGTGATAGGTCTATTTGCAATCAGCGGCTGCGAGGTCTGGCAATGAACTCCGTTTTTCGTTTCAAGCAGTACTTGACCTGAGCTGTGCTCTGAGAGTTTTTGACTCTCCATGAGAGTCTCTGGAGATTGGACGTTTTTCAAGAAGTGCAGCGGCAAGGAGGCCGCTGCTTGGTCATGGGAGCCCTGTAGGGGCGCCAGAAAGCTAGCCCAGGGCAAGCGAGGGCAGGAGTCACTCGCGCCGCCCTGGGTCAGCGTTCCAGCCAATTCTTCTCCTCTCCCCCTGAAATCGCCCGCCTTTTGGGCGATTCGGGGGGGAGAGGCTGGAGAGGGGGGCATGAGTTGACCATTTCCCAATCTCGCGTTTCGTGGTTGATTCCGTGTTAGTCGGCGCGAAGCGTGAGCTGGGCTGATGCGTCCGGCTGGCCCCCTCACCCTGGCCCTCTCCCCCACCACAGAAAACGTGTTGGGGGAGAGGGCAGAGCTCGTTGGGACACTGACCCAGGGGGCGCACGAGGCTCCTGCCTAGCGCGCCCCCTGGGCTACAATCCGACGCCCCTGCTGGGGCTCCCTGAGGAAGAAGCGGCCTCCTGCCGCTTCACAAATGTCCAATCTCAAGTGACTCTCCATGAGAGTCTCTGTGCCTCGGCGGTTTGTTTTTTCGTGCTATCAAATCATGGAGAAGGAATCACGAATGGTAACTCAAGCAAAACTCCAACTTGAAGAAGTTGAAGACGAACAATCGTCTGTCACCATGACTGGCGCTGAACTCAAACCGATTCTGGAAGCATTGATCTACGTCGCCGAGGAGCCGATTTCGGAAGCGACTCTGGTTGCGCTCATTGGCAAGGAGCACCAGGAAGCCGTTCGCGAGGGACTTCGTCTCCTTCTGGAGCGCTACCAATCGGCCGAGTGCGGACTTGAGATCAAGGAGGTGGCCGGCGGATACAAGATGGCGACCAAGGCCGAGCATCACGACTGGGTTCGCAAGTATGTGAAGCATCACACACCTCCCACGAAGCTTTCGCTCGCTTCGCTGGAAACTCTCGCCGTCATCGCCTACCGGCAACCCATTACGGTGCCCGAGATCCAGGAGGTACGCGGTGTCAACGCTGTGAGCGTGCTAAAGACATTGCTCGACAAGAAGCTGATTACGACCTCTGGACGCAAGAACGTCGTTGGCCGGCCGATTCTGTACCGCACCACCAAGGAGTTTCTCGTCCACTTTGGTCTGAAGAATCTGGACGAGTTGCCAAGCCTTGAGGAATTCGAGGAGTTGGCCCGTTCTGCCTCCGATTCTGTGGCTGAAACAACGCTCCCCGCGGGTGACGCCGCCGAAACATCCCTCACAGAAGGGTTGGCAGTAGATGCAGAGTCCACAGCGCCTTCCTCTGCCGTTGAGATCGCTGAGCTGGACCCCGTCCATTTAGCAGAACCCACCAGTGAGAATGGAGACGACTCAAGCACGGCTGAGTTGTCATCAGATTCTGACAGTCCAACCGAACAATCCTCATGATGGAGCGTCTGCAGAAGCTTATTTCTCAGGCAGGCATCTGCTCCCGCCGCAAAGCCGAAGAACTGATTGCGGCTGGCCGTGTCACGGTGAACGGCACAGCCGTTACTGAGCTGGGAAGCAAAGCGGATAGCCAAGTCGATCACATCAAGGTGGACGGCAAGCGGCTGCGGTTCTCGGATGAGAAGGTCTATCTGCTACTGAACAAGCCGAAGGGCTACCTGTGTACGCTGTCAGATCCACAGGGGCGGCCCACGGTCACTGATTTGCTAAAGGGTGTTTCCCAGCGCGTCTTTCCAGTAGGCCGCCTCGATTATTCGAGCGAGGGACTCTTGTTGCTTACCAATGATGGAGATTTTGCGAATCTCATTGCTTCAGCCGGAGAGCACTGCCCGAAGACTTATCTTGCGAAGGTAAAAGGTGTCCCCACACCCGACGCGTTGAAGCGGCTCACCTCTGGCATTTCAATCGATGGGAAGCGGCTTGCGCCTTGCAAGATTGCGACGCTGAAGGATGTCGACAACCCCTGGTTGAGCATTACGCTGATCGAGGGTAAGAACAACCAGATCCGCAAAATGTTCGATCGCATCGGTCATTCGGTCGTAAAACTGAAGCGGATTCAGATCGGGTTCTTGCGCGATCCACACCTCAAACCGGGGGATTTCCGACGGCTGGTGCCTGAAGAGGTAAAGCGCTTCAAAGCTCTTCAGCCATCGAAGTGATGCACTCCCAGCCATGCCCGCTCCCCTGGACCTTGCCAAGCTCCTGCGTGAAACCAAAATAATCGCAGTGGTGGGCCTTTCTCGCAACCCTTCACGACCAAGCCATCAAGTGGCGTCCTATCTTCAGGATCAGGGTTACCGGATTGTGCCGGTGAATCCAAATTACCAGGAGGTTCTCGGAGAGACCTGTTTTCCATCGCTGCTCGAAGTCCCAAAAGAGATTAGAATTGACCTTGTGAACATCTTTAGGCGCCCGGAGGCGGTCCTTCCCATCGTGGAGGAAGCGATTCAAGTTGGCGCACTCGGTGTTTGGATGCAGGAGGGTGTCATCCATCCTTTAGCAGCGCAGGTAGCTGAAAAAGCGGGCCTCTGGGTAGTCATGGACCGCTGTCTGATGGTCGAACACAGCTATTATGTTTCATGATCGCTACGAAGCAGGGTTGCTACTGGCAGAAGCTCTTGGGAGTTGCTCCCCAGATGCCTGCCTGCTTGCAATCCCCCGAGGAGGCATTGAGGTAGGCTACGCAGTGTCTCAACGGCTGAAGCTTCCGCTCGACATCATCATTCCACGCAAAATCGCTTCGCCAGAAAACCCGGAACTGGCCTTGGGTGCCATGACGTTGGATGGAAGCATTGAGTTCAACGATGAGTTGGTTGCGACGCTGGGCTTAACGGAATCGGACATCGAAGAGCTGGTGCGTCCAGTTCGTTCCGAAATCGGACGACGACTTTGCCTCTATCGCGGTACCCAACCCAACCCGCAGCTCGAAGGTCGCGAGGTCGTTCTGATCGACGATGGCCTTGCCACCGGCTACACGATGATCGCTGCGATCAAGTCTGTCTCTCGCGAGCATCCGCGGCGCTTGGTGGTTGCGGTGCCGGTCAGCCCGGCCAGTACCTGCGAACACCTGCGCCCGATGGTCGATCATTTAGTCGTTCTGCACCAGGCTCACGAGACGTGCTTCGCCGTCAGTTCGTTCTATAGAAACTTCCGAGACCTCCCTGATGAGGAACTGGTCAAGCTTCTCCACGACCGGACAGCCTGGAAGTCGGCTCAATCCATGTCCTGATCCAAGACAAGTCTGGCCTCGGGGCTAGCATGGCTTATTCTCGGCCAAGCAGCCCACGATGTCGTCTTGAAGTCCCTCGCGCGATTCTTCGTAGTTTTTCTTTTCAAATCTTTTACAAGAATTGATGCAACTTTTACCGCCACGATTCGTCTATATAGGCAGGAATCGAATCACACGCCCCAAGGAGGGTCTCTAGCGAAAGGGAGTTTTTATGATCGCCGTCCGAAAGCTCATGCAGCCTGAAATCCGCGAAAAAATGACCGTTTCTATTTTGGACACGTTGTCTCGGTTGCCTGAAACCGAGAAGAAGATGTTCATTTGGAAGCACTACTGCGGCTGGACCGTCGAGAGGATCGCTGGAGTCCTGAAGTGTAGTATCACGGAAGTGGATCGCACCCTGCGCACGATTAACGCCTTGCTTTCCCAACAAGCCGGCAATTTGTTGACCTGAATCCCCCTTAGGAAAGGGGGAAGGAAGGCGAAACGACGGCAGTCGTGAACACGGCAGCGGTCGTGAAGCCTTCACGGGTTGTCTTAACCGGTTCGGGAAAACGAATCGACAACTCTAACCCGCCTGTAGTCCACCCTCGCCCCAAAAGCTTCCCGGGGCGAGGGGCCGCGCTCGCACGGTTATGTCCTGAACGACGGCTCCTACTACGAATGTTCGTGTCTGCCCATCGAACACTGCGAATTGTAGTGACGCTTCGGCGTACCGTCTTCTGGCGCGGTCACAGTTATTAGAATCGCCTCCCCTCGCCCCGCGAGGGAGAGGGGCTGGGGGTGAGGGGGATACATCTCTGTTGATTCAACCCCTGCAACCGAGCTCTGGATGAGGGTCTCGGAACACTCAACAGAACCTTTAGTCGTGTGCTCGCTCCTTTGGCATCGTCACCGTGGTTCGCGAACGAATAGCCTCGCACGCCAGAATTCACCTGGGAGTCCGATTAACCTGCCTTGGCAATTCCCGCGATGCATCAGGTGCTCACGCTAACCATTCTTGAGCAGACTTTCGCAGTCTCCAGACTGGACAAGGGAGTACCCATTCCAGACTGGGTTTCCTCAGGCGACTGGTGGAGCATCACGAGAACAGAAGATGAACTCTCCGTGGTCTGTACCGAAGCGCAAGTGCCGGCAGACGTCATCTCAAATCGTGGATGGAGATGCTTGAAACTGGCCGGCCCGCTGGATCTGGCTCTCACTGGCATCCTTGCTTCCCTCTTGGAACCGCTGGCAAACGCTCGCATCAGCGTCTTCTCGGTTTCGACCTTTGACACTGACTATCTGCTGGTGAAGGCAGAGAACCTCGCGGAGACCGTCAGGGTCCTTTCGCTTGCCGGGCATCAGATCCTGGACACTTAACCCGGAACTTCAGACAATGGCGGCCACAGGCAATGCGCTGCTGCTTCGGCTTCCCAGCCCTATTCCATCCACCTGGACCCATGACTGATACCATCACCGCCAATTGCAGATTCTGTAATATCGTTCGCGGAGAATTGCCCGTCGACGCAGTATTTGAAGACGAGATCTCTCTGGCCTTTCTGGATCATCGCCCGGTTTTTCCCGGACATTGTTTGCTGGTTCCTAAAAAACACTTCGCCACCCTCAGCGATCTGCCTGCCCAATTGATGGGTCCGTTGTTTGCAAATGCCCAGTTGTTGGTGCGCGCCGTCGAACAGGGGCTCCTGGCCGAAGGTACCTTTGTCGCGATCAACAACCGCGTCAGCCAAAGTGTTCCACATCTCCACATCCACATTGTTCCTCGCCGGAAAAAAGACGGATTGAAAGGCTTCTTTTGGCCGCGTCAGTCCTACCGCGACCGCGACCACATTGAGAGCGTTGTAAGAGCCCTGCGGGAAACCATCACCGAATTGAAAGTATAGCGGGCCTGTCAGGCTCGTAGTGGGCGTTGCGTGCTGTCTCAACATCAGAAAACATAGTCTGGACTGAGGACGTCCATATTAACCAGGCAAGGGCGTTGCCATTGATGTCCCGTATGCTCCGCAATGGACTTGGTCGCAGGCTGCCAGAAGAAGCAGGAGCCAGGAGTCAGAATAAAAGGCCTTCTTCCTTAGAGAGCCCCGTTAGGGGCGTCAGAAAGTAGCCCAGGGCTAGCGAAGCGCCGCCCTGGGTGAACGTCACAAGAAATTCTCTCCCTCTCCCCGTGCGGCGACTCAACGCGCCAGTTAACCGGCAAGATCGCCTCCCACGTTCGCAACCAGCAGGCCAAGATATGTCAAGCAACGGCACTTTGTTCTCATCAGTGGTTCTTCCGGCGTTGCTGTCCCAACATGAGAAAACATAGTCTGGACTGACGTCCATACTAACAAGCCAAGGGCTCTCGCCTTCGATATGCCTGTCTCCGCACGCTACTGATCTGCCGGCAGCAACGGGGAGTCAGGAGCCAGAACTCAGAATGGTTGACCGTTTCGTCCAAGCCCCGCTAGGGGCGAAATATTCGTAGCCCAGGGTGGAGCGCAAGCGGAACCCTGGGTTCGCAGTCCGGTCAAAATCCTCTCCCTCTCCCCGTGCGCGGGGAGAGGGTTGGGGTGAGGGGCATGAGTTGAGAAAACGAGAACAAAATTCTCGTTTCGTCGCGTATAACGGTCTAATACAAACGCCATAAAGTAGCGCTTACGCCAGTGGTTGGACTTGCCCCTTATCTCTCACATCCTTAAGTGCGTTTGTATTAGTATCGCGGGGGCGCTGGCCAGACTCTTCACCGTGCCCGGCAGAGGAAAACAATGAAGCTTCTTACCTTCGCTGTTCTTGGAGTGTTTCTGGCGTTCGGGCATCCCTATGCTCAGGAACGGCCCATGAAAGTGATCCTGGACACGGACATTGGGGATGACATTGATGATGCCTGGGCGTTGGCGTTCGTCATTGCCCACAAGAACTTCGAACCGCTGGGGATTACCGTCGCACACGGAAACACTCCCGCGCGAGGCAAGATGGCCTGCAAGATGCTGCACCTCACTGGGCGTGGAAGCATTCCGGTTTTTGTTGGTCGCCAGACCGAGCAAAAGGAATACAGCCACCAATTCACGTGGGCTGAGGATTTCACCGCTAAACGACCTGACCCGAGAAAAGCCGCCGATTTCATCGTGGAGACCGTCAAAAGAAATCCGGGTGAAGTGACCGTGATCGCCGTGGGACCCTTGCAGAACATCGCCGATGCCCTGCGCAAGGAGCCTCAGTTGGGAAAGTTGGTGAAGCGTCTCGTGTTGATGAGTGGATGCATCTATGGGACTGCAAACAAAGAGGAGCCCATCGCAGAGTGGAACGTGCGCTCTTCCGTCGCCGATGCTCAGTTGGTCTATGGTGCGGGTCTGCCGTTGACAATCGTGCCCCTGGATTCAACGACACATGTCAAGCTCAGCGACGTCGAGCGGGAACGTCTACAAAAGTATTCGTCTCCGCTGACGTTTGCATTGGAAGTACTCTATCGCCTTTGGCTTGAGAAGCCACAGTCACGCATGACGCTGCATGACCAGCTCGCTGTCGCCGAGACCGCAGCACCTGAAAGGTTTTTCGGGAAGATGGAAACGCTACCTATTTGGGTCGACGACAAGGGCTTCACACGAGTCGATTCAACCAAAGGGAAGCCTGTGGCGGTCTGCCTGCAGCCAAAGCGCGATGCGTTCATGCAGTACTACGTGGGAGAACTCGTCGGGCAGCGTCTTGGTATGAACGCGATTCCCCGTTAGAACAGCGGGCAGTGAAAAGCCCTTCGCACGCATAAACCTAGTTTGGTAGGGACGCGCTGCTGCGCGTCCGTTTTGAGCTTCGTGGTCGCGGACGCGGGGCACCGCGTCCTTACCGCGAATTTTCTCACAGCTTCATGGGGCAGTGCAGAAAGCCGGGCGTTATCTTGCGAACGTCCTCGATTCGCGAAACAACTCCACCCCCGCGGCGCAACGTTCGATCAAAACTGCGTCCCCCCTTGGACAAGGGGGGACTACAGGGGGGTTCAGGAAAGAGTTGTCCGTTCGGTTTTCGCAATCCATCAAGACAACCCCGGAAGCTCTGCCACAGTCGTCGCAGAGCTTCTTAAGAGATTTTGAGGAGACCCTCTTGACCAAACCGCTTGTTCTTCTAGATGTACCGCTATTGCCTTTCATGCAAGCCCAGGTCGAGCCGCTTTGTGAGTTGTGTCCCTGGGAGGTGCTGAAAAACGGACCTCAAAACGAACTCAACAAACTCCAGGGGATGTACACCTACGCCCATCCGATCGTGAATGACGAGGTACTCGACCGGCTGCCATCGCTCAAGGTGATTAGCAACTTCGGCGTCGGTGTCGATCACATCGACCTGAAGGCGGCGGCTGCGCGCGGGATCCCGGTAGGCAATACGCCCGGCGCCGTAGACGGCGCGACCGCAGATCTCACCATGGCAATCTTACTGGGAGCAGCCAGAAACATCGTGGCCGGCGACAAGCACGCGCACAGTCCGCAGTTTACGCACTATGATCCTGGAGAACTCCTGGGACTGGAAGTTTTCGGCAGCACACTCGGAATTGTGGGCATGGGGAGGATTGGACAACAGGTGGCCAAGCGCGCCAAAGCTTTTGAGATGCGCGTGATTTACTGCAACCGCCGGCGAAATCTCGAAGCGGAACGCGCACTCGGCGTTGAATATGCAGTCCTGGAAGACCTGCTGGCCGCGTCTCACTTCGTGACGCTGAATGTGCCTCTGACAGCGGAGACCACACGGTTCATCGGCGAACCTCAGTTACGCCTGATGCGGCGGGACGCGCTCCTCATTAACGTCGCGCGCGGTCCCGTCGTCGACCAACAGGCGCTTGTCAGGGCTCTGAGCGAAGGCTGGATTGCAGGTGCCGCCCTCGATGTCACTGACCCGGAACCACTGCCCCGGGATCATCCCTTGCTCAGCTTTGACAACGTGGTCATCACGCCTCATCTGGGAAGCGCCACTCTGCGCACCCGTCAACGCATGGGTGAAATGGCAGCAGCCAATCTGGCTGCTGGGTTGAAGGGACAACCTTTGCCTAATGAAGTGAGGGCTTCGTGAAGTAGCTTCGGTTATTGCAGATATCCGTTTTTGTCATTCCCGCGAAAGCGGGAATCCAGGTTGCTGGGAGACCACTAGATTTCACTAGATTCCCGCTTTCGCGGGAATGACGTCAAAGTTCGATCCGGAACAGCGAATCCCTCTTCCCCGCGATTCCATCTTCATGGGTTCAGGGCCTGTTCCAGAGCGGGGGTCGGAGGTTTGATAAAAACGGTGACGCGGTGGGCCTTAAGCGTGGGTGGTTTGAGACATCATTTAATAGTGACGTTGGCCGGCGGAAACTTGAGCACCTGGTCTCCACGCCGGATCTGGTACACCAAGGCTGGTTTGTCTGGCTTCTCCGCGTAGTCTAAGACCGCTGCGGTAACCCCAACAATCGTGCCTATTTCCTTCCCGTTCGTGGCGTTGTAGGCGATCTTGCCGATGTTAGCCTTCATCGCAAGCTGGAGCGACTCATCGGCCGGCCGAGCGCAGGTCTGGCAGAGACAAGCGACCAGAATCCAACCGCTCAACAGGATCGTTCGACTGTTCCTCGTTGGCACTCTACCTCACCACCCGCTCGTGGGACTGGATTCGGTCAGGCGTGCGGTCGCTAACATAGTTGAATCTGCCAGTCTGCCTAGAACAACTTGAAATTTTCACCATCCACGCAGCGTGCCTGATGCATCAACACCGCGTTCATCAGCTCGATAGCAAGCCGCGACTCCAGCGTCACGCCCGCCCGAACGCCGACGCACGGATCATGCCGGCCTGACTGCAATTCAAAGTCTATCTCCTCGAGATTTTTCCGCACGGACTTCTGAGGCAGGGTGATGGTCGACGTAGGCTTGAATCCCACACGACAGACCAAGGGCATACCCGTAGTCACACCACCAAGAAGCCCTCCTTGATGATTTGTCTGATAGCCCGAACTCCTGATCGGATCGTTATTCTCGCTTCCCTTGCGCTCAACCACTGCCTGTCCTGAACCAATCTCGCACGATTGCACGGCGTGCAGCCCGCCCAAAGCTCCCATCAACCGCAACTTTAGACTTTCATAGAGCGGTTCACCCACCAGCGCTGGAACGTTGACCGCCATGACCTCAATGGCCGCTCCCAGCGAATCACCCTGCTTGCGGGTTTCCTTGATCAGTTCACCGGCCTGCGTTGCGAATTCGGCATCCCACGAATAGATCTCCGCACTCTCCATCTTTGCCTGGATCTCTTGCAGCTCTGCAAGCGGAACTTTTTGGTTCGGCGCGGCACGCAGAACCTGTTCAAAGTGGCTGGCAAGCGTCTTGGCAGCCTTGTGGGAGCCGACTTGGCAGATCGAGGATAGGACCACCGTTTGGAAGTGCTCCTTCAGGAAGATGCGAGCGATGGATCCAGCGATGACATCCGAGATCGTGGACCGATAACTGGAACGTCCACCGCCCCGCGGGTCGGTAAAGCCCTTCGACTGATGAAACTTGACCAGATCGGTGTGGCCCGGCCTCACCTCACCGGTTGGACCGGCAAACTGCTCGTAGTCCTTCGCTTTCTTGGCTGCCGACAAGACCAGAGCCGCAATGGGCTCACCCGTCGTCAAGCCCTCCTCGTAGCTTGACGTCACCGTTTCCAGTTCGCTCGCTCGAATGGCTACGTTCGGTCCCGAAACAAGACGCGTGGTGTTTTCAGAGTAAATTCCTGACAGCAGGACGACCTGATCGTCTTCGTGCCGTGGCGTTCCATGCCGGTTGCTGCCAGGACGCCGGCGATCCAGATAGCTCTGCAGCTCTTGACGCGCAATTCGGAGTCCTGGGGGACACCCGAATACAATCGTTGTGACGGCGGGACCGTGTGACTCTCCCGCGCCAGCAACTCCAAAAATTGGACCTCCCAGGATTTCCATACTTCGTTTCTCACACCACAACAGTTAGTTTCTACCTTATACCACACTTGGATCGCGCCGAGGTTCACGGGCAGGCCACGGGATGGGATCAACGCGGTTGCTGGATTTGACAAAACCCAACATCGTTCTTGCCTTCTGCTCGCGGGCGAAATTGACATTGCGGTTCGGCCTGCGTAGCATTCGAGCGTATCCTGCTCTTTCCACATTGCCGCAAAGAACTCAGCCCTGAAGCAGTGACACAGAGCCCGGCGACCGCTCTTCTTAAGTCAAGGTCGCCGATTGGCAAGTGCGCACCTCCTCCAGCAACTTGGAGTCGTTCGCTTTCGGCAGTTGCGGTCAGAGCATCACGCTCCAGACTCAGCATGGATAACAGGTTCGGTCCAATTTGCCTGAAAACCGGAGATCTATGAACTTATCAGGGCAAGTCAACCTGTTAATCAATGGTTCGGCTGCAGCACTGACGAGGAGGAAGTCACGTTGAATAATTCTTGCGCAGGGATCGGTGTTTGCACATCGCCCGAGCGGTTGTTAGCAAAGCCCGTTACGGTTGTGGGGGCGGCGGCGATTTTCTTCCTACTGACCATCTTGAGTCACAACAGTGCTGCGACCGCCGCGGAACTCAAGGTCTTTACCTCTAGAGCGATCGCGACCGTGTTGGATAAGATCGGGCCTGAATTCGAGCGCACAAGCGGCCACAAGCTCAACGTGATCTCCGGCTTCAGCCCCAACTTCGTAAAGCAAATCAATGCCGGCGAGGTGTTCGACGTTGTCGTCGGTCCGCCGCGTACCATCGACGGGTTGATCAAAGATGGCAAGGTCACTGCCGACACGCGGACCAATCTCGTGCGCTCCGGACTTGGCGTGGCGATTCGCACCGGCGCACCCAAACCTGACATCACTTCGGTCGAAGCATTCAAGCGTGCGCTACTCAATGCCAAATCGATCGGATATCTCCCGACCGGTGCGGTACAACAACTGGTCGATCTGCTTGGAATTGCGGATGCCATCAAGTCAAAAGTGACGATACCGGCTTCCGATATCGTTTCCGAACTTGTCGCTAGGGGCGAACTCGAGCTTGGAGTGGTGGTCATCACGCAGATTTTAACGACACCTGGCGTCGAACTGGTCGGGCCACTTCCGGCGGAGATTCAGTCCTACGCCGTGTTCACTGCTGGCGTTAGCGGAAACTCAAAAGCACCCGGGGCGGCGGGAGATCTGATCAAATTCCTTACCGGTCCAACTGCCATCCCGGTCATCAAATCGCAGGGAATGGAACCGGCTGAATGAAGCTCGTGCTTCATGCGACCTACCGGACGCGCACTTTGCTCCGACTAACGTGAGTGAGCACATCAGGCCGAACCACGCATTCGACCGGACTCGCCGCAAGCGGCTCGCCGGTCAATTCGAACGTTCGGCGAGAGAAGGAAGAGTAAGAATGACCAGTGTTTCCCCAGGGACAGAGCGGATACGTCCATTCATGCCTGCAAAGGATTTCGAACTTTCGAAGCGTTTCTACGAAGCGCTCGGCTTCGAGAAGGTTCTCGACAGCGAGGTCGCGATATTCAATGCCGGCTCGGGTGGGTTCATCTTGCAGCGCTACTTCCATGAAGATTGGGCCAAGAACTTCATGATGCAGCCTATGGTTGACGATCTCGACATGTGGTGGGCGCATATCGAATCGCTCGATCTCACAAAGCGCTTCGGTGTGCCCCCGCCGAAACCTCCGGCTTTGCAGCCCTGGGGCCTTCGTGTCGCATATGTGGTGGATCCCTCCGGAGTCCTTTGGCATATCGCACAGCGACGGAAAGAGGCGAGACAAGATCAATGAATGAGAATGACAGAGATGCGCCGAACACTTATAAGGCCTCCCGGAGTCAAGAGAACAAACTTCACCCTGGGGCTGGAAAAGCAAAAAACCGCAGACGAACTTTTCGCAAGTTCAACAACGATACCGAATCGGGGCTCGACTCGTTTCTGACTTCGTTTCAAAGCGGGCAACAGACCGGGGTCTGCACCAAACACTTATCGAGGCTCAGTGGTGTGACTGAATAGGGCATCCGATTCAGTCAGAGACCAGCCCAGAGGAACCAGCCTCTCGGCGTCCTAGAAACTCGTCAGTTCCCTCCTACCGTCCGACTCAAAAGTGGGGCTCAACCCGCAAGGGTTGTCTCGTTATCTCCGGGCTCGGGCGAGGGGCAGAACCAGGCAAACACTTTTTCGGCATCGGAATTTTTGGGTCGGAGCCCAAGCCGGTGTCGAATCAATCGCCAGGGATCAGGGTGAAACGCCTCAGTGCACAGGCGGGGTCAAAGCCCCAGGCGAAAGGATGCACCGAAAACCAGGCTGAACCCTGTAATGTCCCAGTTAGGCGTCAGGCTCACCGGCCTGGCTCCGTCAAGCGGCGAGAAATTGGGTCAAGTCAAAGGCTTTCTCCCTTCGTAAGATGAAATAGACGGCCCGGGCCAGCTTGTGAGCCAGAATGGTCAATGCTTTGGCTTTGCCATGCTTGCGCTCCAGGCGAGCCACCAGTTTCTGTCCTTCCGGGTTGTTGCGGAGGAACAGGACGGCCGCTTCCGAGAAGGCCCACTTGAGATGGACGTTGCCGATCTTTTTGCCGGAGAAGCCATAGTGTTTTCCGGCCGATTGGCGACTGCACTTCACCAGACGGCAGTAGGAGACAAACTCTTGCACCCGCTCGAAGCGGGCGATGTCGTGAATCTCGTAGAGAATGGTCAGGGCCAGGATCTTGCCGATGCCGGGGACCGAGCGGAGCAGGTAGAAGGAGTGGTGATCCTGCTGTTTGGCCTGACGGGTGATGAAGAGCTCGAGCTGGTTGAGCAGGGTGTCATAGAAGTCGATCAGGCTTCGACGATTGAGGAAGAGGAATGCACAAGAATTAGACAGCCACCGAAGAGAATGCTCTTCAAGCCAGCCCAGGCGGGCCCTGGCACTTATCTCGACGCACGTAGAGACCTTGTAGACCTTCTCTCTTATGCGGACGCCTATCACCACGCGGGGCGAAAACTGGCGGCTGCTCCACGACAAGGGGGTCTATTGCGGGATCTTGAAGCGCTCCCCATCCTTTTCCTGTATCGCCATGCTCTCGAACTCTACCTCAAATCTCTCGTCGTCTTTGGAACATGGCTTCACGAGGCCAAGGGGCTGCATTCCCGACCCTTCGATACCCTCCTGAAGAGTCACCGGTTGGCCGCCTGTCTCCCCGAGCTGAAAAGACTATCCGAGGATGCAGGCTGGGGATGGGCCACAAGTGACGAAAGCCTAAGATCCTTCACAGATCTCGAGCGGTGCGTGAACGACTTAGACAGGGTTGATCAGCTGTCGTATGCATTTCGATATCCCGTGGACAAGCACGGGAGCCCTTCTTTGCAGAACAATTTGCCCTTTTCCTTGCCTCATTTCTGCGCAGAAATGGATCACGTCTTATCCGCACTACACGAGATCGCCCTTGGTCTCGATCTGGCAGCGCATTATGAAGGTGAAGCGCGGTTCTTCGAGTTGCGAAACAGAGGTGACCACGAAGCCTAACCCGCAGCGTAACCCGACTGCCCAAAAAACGGGCGGCGGGTTACGCTGAAGTAGTTAGGCCCTCTACAAGTCCATGCTTACTCTTCCGGAAAAAGACATCGAAGCCATAGAGCAGATCCATCATCGATGGATCGAAGCAGAACTGAGTGGCAACGCTCTGCAGGTGCTTCGTTTCTGCACCGATGACGTTCGGTGGATGGTTCCCGGCGCAGAGGTGCTGGTTGGCAAGGAAGCAGCTAGCCTGCTGGTCCACACCGGAACGGAAATTATAGATATACAAACGGCAGATCTAGAGGTATGTGGAAGTGGCGACGTCGCCTACAAGACAAGTAAGTACACGACCCGATTTGTGGCTGAGGGTACAGACAGCGAGCAGGTTGCGCGGGGCTCGCACTTATGGATCCTGCATAAGCAGGACGATGAGGAATGGAAAGTGGCATTAGTGACTTGGCAGCCATCATCAGGGATTTGAGAGCAATATGCAGTGGCTCAGCAAATCTACAGATGGGAATGAGGCGCTACGTCAGGTTCCGTATTCAGCAAGGGGCAGCCCAGTCACGAAGTTCGACAAGTCAATCCAGCAGGCCTAACCGCAGCGTGCACCCGACCGCACGCAACTGAAGATCGGCGATCGCATCCGACTGCTGCGTATTCCGCAAGGCGATCTTGAGCAGCGCGCGAACGCGAGTTGCGCGCGGGTGCCGAAGACGCGGGTTGGACGGCCGGCGGCATCGCGACGAACACACCGCCGTATGCCGCATAAACGCGGCTGAAATGCGCGATCTGAAACGTTGCAACGATGCAGGAAATAATCGCCATCGCATGACGAATACAATCCAATGAGAAATCTTCCACCGAGCAGGGCAATAAATTGGCGCAAGAAATCATCCGGCTTACTAACACGGCTCGGCCCCTGGCGAAATAGGTGATCTAATCCACCATCATGCCGAACAGCACCGCCACGACGAATGATCCGCCATCCGCCACGCCGGCGATGGATGCATTTGACGCGCGGAATCTGACCCGGCCGGCGCCGATATTGCTTTCGTACTATGTGATCATCTCCCTGCTGTCCACCGTCGGGTTTGTTTTCATGATGCCGCCGCTCTTCTTTCGATATCACACGCTTCACTTCAAGTTTGACGATGATGGGATTTCGCTTTCATGGGGAATTCTGTTTCGCAGGGAAATTCAGCTCACCTATCGGCGAATTCAGGACATCCACGTGACGCGAAACATTCTCCAGCGATGGATGGGCCTGGCGAATGTGGCGATTCAGACGGCCTCGGGAAGTGCCGGGGCGGAGATGATCATCGAAGGCGTTTTAGAAGCCGATGCACTGCGCGACTTCCTCTATAAGAAGATGCGCGGCGCGCGGGGGGATGATGGACAGACGCGGGATGTTCCCAGCGATGCCGTTGGTGCTCCGGATGATGAAGCGCTCGTCCTCTTGCGGCAGATTCGCGATGAAATTCGCGCGCTGGGCTCGGCCAGGAACCGCGACACGGGAGACGCCAATGAGCAAAGCAGTTGATCGCGCCGCCGAGCAGGTGTATCGCGGCATCTGGCATGGACTGGTGAAGTGGTTCAAGGTCCCGGATGAGCCGCCAACGCTTCCCACCAGCCCCGGCGAGCAGCTTGAGCGTTTCAAGCCGGCTGAAGGATTTCTCCGCTATCTCCTGCTGTTTTTCTGGATCGGGCTGGTCATCATTGACCTGATATTCCTTGGCATATGGTTTGCGAGTTTCGCGATCAGCCTGAGGCTGGGGTTGGCGCTGTTGCCGGTGTTCCTCGCGGTCGCGATCCTTCCCGACATCGTCGTCTACGTCGCGATCCATTTGCGATACGACACGACGTGGTATGTCCTGAGCGATCGAAGCGTCCGCATTCGGCGGGGGATCTGGACGATCACGGAAACGACCATTACGTTTGAGAATGTTCAGGATGTGAAGATCGACCAGGGACCGATCCAGCGCGTTTACGGTATATCGGACATTGTGATCCAGACGGCCGGCGGCGGCGGTGCATCAGCGGAGCATCATGGCGCCGGCACGACAACGCATATCGGCCGAATCGAAGGCATCGCCGATGCAGCGCGAATTCGCGACCTGATCATGAACCGCGTCCGCCGATCGCGCTCGGCGGGGCTGGGCGATGAACACAAGACCAATTCTGGTCATCCTGCCACGCATATCACCTGTTGGACGGCAGGCCATTTGGAAATGCTTCGCGAAGTCCGGGTAGCACTGTCAGAACTTCGCTTGTGAGAACGCAGCAGTGCGAGCGCGACGGTGAGATCAAGATCGGCGGCACCGGCCCAACCCTTATAAGGCCTCCCGGAGTCAAGAGAACAAACTTCACCCTGGGGCTGGAAAAGCAAAAAACCGCAGACGAACTTTTCGCAAGTTCAACAACGATACCGAATCGGGGCTCGACTCGTTTCTGACTTCGTTTCAAAGCGGGCAACAGACCGGGGTCTGCACCAAACACTTATCGAGGCTCAGTGGTGTGACTGAATAGGGCATCCGATTCAGTCAGAGACCAGCCCAGAGGAACCAGCCTCTCGGCGTCCTAGAAACTCGTCAGTTCCCTCCTACCGTCCGACTCAAAAGTGGGGCTCAACCCGCAAGGGTTGTCTCGTTATCTCCGGGCTCGGGCGAGGGGCAGAACCAGGCAAACACTTTTTCGGCATCGGAATTTTTGGGTCGGAGCCCAAGCCGGTGTCGAATCAATCGCCAGGGATCAGGGTGAAACGCCTCAGTGCACAGGCGGGGTCAAAGCCCCAGGCGAAAGGATGCACCGAAAACCAGGCTGAACCCTGTAATGTCCCAGTTAGGCGTCAGGCTCACCGGCCTGGCTCCGTCAAGCGGCGAGAAATTGGGTCAAGTCAAAGGCTTTCTCCCTTCGTAAGATGAAATAGACGGCCCGGGCCAGCTTGTGAGCCAGAATGGTCAATGCTTTGGCTTTGCCATGCTTGCGCTCCAGGCGAGCCACCAGTTTCTGTCCTTCCGGGTTGTTGCGGAGGAACAGGACGGCCGCTTCCGAGAAGGCCCACTTGAGATGGACGTTGCCGATCTTTTTGCCGGAGAAGCCATAGTGTTTTCCGGCCGATTGGCGACTGCACTTCACCAGACGGCAGTAGGAGACAAACTCTTGCACCCGCTCGAAGCGGGCGATGTCGTGAATCTCGTAGAGAATGGTCAGGGCCAGGATCTTGCCGATGCCGGGGACCGAGCGGAGCAGGTAGAAGGAGTGGTGATCCTGCTGTTTGGCCTGACGGGTGATGAAGAGCTCGAGCTGGTTGAGCAGGGTGTCATAGAAGTCGATCAGCGACAGGTCAGCGGCGATACTGGTCTGAACGGCAGGATCGGAGAAGCGTTCGGCCACACCGGAGCGGTTGGCTCGGTAGGCGATCTTCTTGCCGATCTCGGGCAGGTTGTATTGACTGTTGGTGTTTTGAACGTGAACCAGCAGTTCAGCGCGTTTACGCATCAGGTAAGTGCGACGGCGCAGCAGGTCACGGGTGGAACGCATCTGGGGCGGGTAGACGTAGGCGACCGGGATCATCCCGCCGCGCAGCAGGACGGCGATTTTCTGGGAATCGATGCGATCGTTCTTGGCTTTGCCGCCGTGAATGGCTTTCATGTAGAGCGCATGTCCCAAGACGAACTCAATGCCTTGCTCGGCGCATAGATCGGCCAGCCAATACCAGCTGAAGATACACTCGACGGCCACGACCAGATCGTGGCGGTAGGGCTCGACGGCTTTCAGGAACGTCTCGGGACAGGCACGCAGGTTGCGGTGCAACAGAACCTCCCCCTGTGGATCCAGGATGCAGAGATACATCCAGCGGGTATGCAGATCGATGCCGCAGTAATAGCGGTGACTTTGGGTATAGAATCTCATCGGGCCTCCTCCTTATGGAAATTGGACACTTCCGGGAGCATATCCAATCGATCTGCTCCTAGGGGAGGCCTTGATGAGTATCAACCGCTTCCAGCCGACCCGCCGCCAAAAGCAGCGGCGGGCGGCTGAACCGTAACGTTCGGCCGCACATCACTCGTTCATCCTTCACCAGCGCATAAATCAGTCGCATGCAGTGCAAGTGTCCTCTCTTGCACAATACTGTGATGCTCTGGATGTGTTTTGCATTTCAAGACTACTGCCTAAAATGATGCCTTCATGTGAACGCGTGCATGAGTCTGAAGCCGTGCATGGTTAGCCCGTAGGAACTGTTACTGGGGTAATGCACATGAACAGCCGTTATCTTGTCGATCCTGAGCTTGTTGCGTTTCTCGACCCGATCCCTTCCACCTCACTCACGGCGGAAAGTCTGGCCACAAACCGGGCAAGCGCCGCCGCGATGGTAGCGAGGATGTCGGTGCCCGACTATCCCAACGTTACAGTACGCGAACGGCACGTACCTGGTCCCGCAGGTGCCCCGGATGTCCGTATTTTGCTGTACCAACCGACGCTGACAACACAGTCGACAGCTGGCCTTCTTTGGCTCCACGGTGGCGGCTATGTCGGCGGCAATGTGGATCTTGAGGACGTACGCGCCCGGGCGATGGCAGCCGAACTTGGCTGCGTCATGGTGTCGGTGGACTACCGCTTGGCACCCGAGACACCCTTTCCCGGTCCCGTTGAGGACTGCTACGCCGTGCTGCGTTGGCTCCACGCCAATGCTGGAGAGCTGGGCGTCGACACCGGCCGACTGGCGGTTGGTGGTGGAAGCGCCGGTGGTGGTCTTGCTGCAGCGCTCGCGCTGCTTGCCCGCGACCGAGGTGAGATACCGCTGGTCTTTCAGGTGCTCAGCGCCGCCATGCTCGACGATCGCACCGTCACGCTCGAGCCGCCGCACCCGTACACCGGTGAATTGATCTGGACGCGCGAATCAAACCGCTTCGGCTGGACAGCGCTGCTCGGCCAGGAGCCGGGGAGCGACGGCATATCGCCCTATGCGGCGGCCGCTCGAGCGGAAAATGTGGCGCACCTCCCACCCGCCTTCATCGCGGTGGGCGCACTCGATCTGTTTCTTGAGGAGAACATGGAGTATGCCGGCGACTCATCCACGCTGGCGTGCCAACAGAGCTTCATGTGTACCCAGGGGCGTACCACGGGTTTCAGATGGTTCCTTCTGCCTGGGTGACACAGGCTGTCGCACGCGATCAGATCAGCGCTATTCGGCGGGCACTAAAGTTGTAAGGGAGGGGATCATCCATAGAAGTGAGCTGAGGTATGACAATGTTCAACCGGCTGGCGCTATCGGCATCCTGATAGGTATCGGACAATGACTGACGAAACCTGCTTGAAACGCCTCGTTTTACCCAGCCTGATCCAACATCGGCGGCGGCTGAAGCGCAGGGCGATAAGCGGCGCGCGAGATAAGATTGAGCCGCTAGGCGGCGCTTGATGCAAGTTACAGCGAGTGCTGAAGCAAGCCATCGCTGCTGAGCAACAGCGCGGTTCGGTGCGAGGCCCAACAACCGGCTGAAGCTGACCCGGCTTACGCGTTCTTTTTGGAAACGGCAGCGAGACTTTCCAAGGTTCTCTCCGGCTCTCCAGCAGTGGGAAGCCGGGCAGCTTAGCCGAGAGACGTTAGGCATCGCTTATGGCAGCGTCGCAAGAGCTTCACCCCACGGCGGCAATGCTTCTTCCATACGAAGAGCGCCTCAAAGACGACATGTTGTACTTCAGAAAACTGGGCGTGAAGTACGAAGCAGACGCTCTCATTGACCTGCTAAAGCGCGAAAAGCCAAAGTCGGCCATGCCAGTCGCTTGCCACAGTTTGGCCGACCTGAACGCAAAGCAGGCTATTCCAGTCCTTAAGACACTAGCTGACTATCCAGTACAGGACGTAAAGGCAACGTCAGTGTTAGCGGTGGCTAGACTAGCCGGAAGCGACGAGACACCGTGGCTCGTTGAATGCCTTTCTAAGAAAAGGACGTTAAAGGGCTATGTGCTATGGGCTCTAGCCGCGGTCGGAGATCCTGCGGCATACGGGGCCGTGAAAACATGGTTTGAGAAGCATCTTCGGAAACTCGAGAGAAATCCGAATAGTGATTCGCTCGGAAATGTGGTGTTTGCCGTTGCGTACCTTGAACAAATGACAGAACACCGTCCCGAAGTTGTAGGGTTGCTTGATCGCTTCAAACTTGTGGCGCCAAAGCTCCCGCGAAACATTCCGTCAGAACTTGGCCACTTCACACGAACGTTTGCAGACTGGAAAAACAAGCATGGCCCGGGGGAGAGCGATGTCTAACGAAAGGCTTGCAGCGAACCCAGGTTGACGCGTTTTTTTTGGAAACGGCGGTAGAATTCTTCCAAACACGCTCTGCGTCCCCAGCAGTGGGAGGCGGGGCGGCTTAGCTGGGAATCGTTAAGCGGACGAAAGGCAGAAGGACGTCGATGACAGATCCAATCAGACGCAAGATACTGAAAACGGGAGCCGCGGCGACGGTGATGGCCGCTGCGCCGCGCGTGTTTGCGCAGCAGACTAGGAAAGGGGGAGCTGCCATGTCCTTCTACGAAAAAGGCGCCGTTCGCATCCACTATGAGGAGACCGGCTCCGGCTTCCCATTAATGCTCATCGCCGGCGGGGGGCTGAACTCGACGATCTCCGGCCTGACCAATCCCTTCAACCCGATCGAGGAGTTCAAAGGAGAGTACCGCTGCATCGCGTCGGACCTGCGCAACGCCAACAGCGGCCAGTCCTCCGGCCCGCTCGAGATCGACCGGCCGTGGGATGCCTATACCGATGACCACCTCGGTCTGATGGATCACCTGGGCATCGAGAAGTTCATGGTGCTGGGCTTCTGCATTGGCGGCCCTTTCATTTGGAACCTCCTCCGGCGGGCGCCGAATCGTGTGGTCGCCGCCGTGCTGGCGCAGCCCAGCGGGTCCCGTCCGGAGATGCGCGATCTTTTCTACGACAACAATATGAAGGGTTGGGGTCCGGTGCTGGTAAAGCGCCGGCCCGAGATCTCGATGGAGATGGTCGACAAGTTTCTGACCAAGATGTACCGCACCAACCCCGATTTCGTCTTCACCGTGACACGCGACTTCGTGCGCAACTGCCAGACGCCAGTACTGATCCTCCCGGACGATATTCCGGCGCATCCGTACGCTGTCGCCATGGAGGCCGCAATGCTCGCGCCGAAGGCCGAAGTGAGCATGTTCCCGTGGAAGGAGCCCAAAGAACGGATTCCATTGGCGGTACGCCAGATACGTTCCTTCCTCCGGGCGCATCGGCCTGCCCCTGCTTAGACGGCGGCGTCTATCAGACAAGGCGGCTGACGTCCAGTGACCGCGTCAGACCTTGCTGACGCCGTTAACCTTGCGTTGCACCGACGGCGGCCGGTGCGGAACGTTAGGCAGCAAACACGATATGGCGACGCCTCAGAGAGGATCATGAAATATCTAAGTAAAGTAATCGTGATCGCCTGCGCTATTGTGGTGCTGCTTGGATCAACCCGTGTGGCGGCTCAGGTAAGCGTTGATCTCGAGAACAGGTATTCCAACGTCGGTGCAATCATGGTCTGGCGCGTCGACAGTTCCGGAACGCCCCTGCAGTTACTCGGCTTCGTAAGCGGCACCCTGATTCGTGATCGGGTAATGGTGACTGCCGGTCACTTCACGGCTCCGGCCAAGGCACTCGGCGAATTGCCACCTACCCTTCGATTTTTTGCGAGTTTCAGTCCGACGGATGCGAAGGACCCGAAGAACTGGATTCCAGTGGTCTGGCAAGCTACGCACCCATCGATGCCGCCCTGCCCACCGCCGCCTCAGTGCGATCCAACCGACGAAATCCTGGTCGCTCCACTGGAGCCTGGCATTGCCGACGTCGGACTAGTCTTCCTAGAATACTCGCCAAGGGAGTCGAGCCCGCCCGTTTCGCTGGGCAAGCCAGGCTCGAGAGAGCCGAAGGAGCGCAAACAACAATCGTGGGATACGGTACAACGACACCGCGGAACCGGAACGCGCCGTTCGATATAGCGACATGGGATGGGAAGCGGCGCGTCAGAACTTCGATATTGCGTAGAGTTGTCGACGAGACGTGGGCGCTCTGGTCGATACCCAGCTACGTTTGCTCCGGTGATTCCGGTGGTGGAATCTTTCTGAAACCAAGTGCCGATCGCGCTGAGGAGCTGATTGCCAACGTGAGCGACGGCGGCCTCGACTGTCGTCGTCATAACAACAACAATCGCTTGGATACCCGCGCCATCCAGACCTGGATCGACGACACAATAAGGCAACAACTCGGAAGGATTTGAGTACGCCGCATCGACTGCTCGTTGCACGCGAGCGCGGCGGCTGGAGAATACGGGGATTCAACGTCAGCTCGTCGTTGCTAGCCAACGGGTTCCGCGACGTCAGAGCGCCTAACAACCGCGTCGGGCAGGCGCACTTCGTGTGCTCGACGAGCAAAGTCGGGGCGCCTTTGCGAACGCTCTCGTGAGCCTGCAGGACAAGCATTCCTGACCGACGATGACTTCGGTTGCAGTGATCAGAGGTCTTAGTTCGAAGGAGCCACATGCCCAGCCGTCGAACCTTCTTGTCGCTTCTTGCAGGTGGTGCTGTGGCCCCGCATTTAGCTTTCGCGCAAGGGCGCCCACGTCGGTTGGCGTTGTATGCCAATGTTGGGCCGGTGCTCACGCACTACGACGTTGATCTCTCCAACGCGGAATTGGTCAAACGTGATTCGGTGACATTGCCTGCTGGCGTGCAGTACTGCTGGCCGCATCGCAACCGGCGCTATATATATGTGGCTTCAAGCAGCAGCGCTGCGGGCAATGTGCAGATCGGCACCGCACACCACGTGACGGCGTTCAAGATCGATCCCGCCACGGGTGCGCTCAATCAGATTGGCGATCCGATGCGCCTGCCGGTGCGGCCGATCCACATGACACTCGACAACGAATCGCAGCACATACTGGTGGCGTTCAACAACCCCAGTTCATTGCGGGTGTATCGGATTCACGAGGATTTCACCCCTGGGGAAGAGGTGCTGCAAGGCACGATGGATGCTGGCATCTACGCGCATCAAGTGCGCGTGACGCCAGACAGCCGCCATGTGGTGCTGGTGACGCGTGGCAACGAAGGCACGGCGCAAAGGCCCGAGGACCCGGGCGCGCTGATGGTGTTCGACTACAAGAACGGCGTGCTCTCCAACGAATACAAGATCGCACCCAACGGCGGGCGTGGCTATGGCCCGCGCCATCTGGATTTTCATCCGACGAAGCCGTGGATGTACGTGTTGATCGAAACGCAGAACCAGATCCACATGCACCGCATGCAGGATGGCAAACCGCTACCGGAAGTCGTGTTCAACAAGACCACACTACTGGAGCCCAACAACATCCGCTCGCGCCAGGCGGCGAGCGCGGTGCACGTGCATCCGAATGGGCGTTTTGTGTACGGCGCAAACCGCTCGCAAGATGTGGTGGATTTCAATGGAAAGAAGGTCTACAAGGGCGGCGAGAACAGCATCGTCGTATACGCAATCAGCCAGGAGACCGGCGAACCGACCCTAATCCAGCACATCGAAACGCAAAAGATCCATCCGCGCACGTTCCACATGGATCCCAGCGGGCGCATGCTGGTGGCGCAGCACAACCTGCCGGTGGATGTGCGCGATGGCGACACTGTGCGCACCGTGTCGGCAGGGCTGTCGGTGTTCCGCATGAACGAGGACGGCAGGCTCACTGTTGCACGCACTTACGACATCGACGTCGGTGACAAGATCATGTGGTGGATGGGGATGGTGCCGCTGTAAAGACTAAGGAGCGCCAGGTGTATGAGACTCGATCGCAGCGGCTGCTGTGGCGCCCAAACGGAGGCGGCTTTCGCGCCGGTTCTCACGGCGGTGAATACGTTCCATGTCGGCCGAACCTTCAGCCGAAGCTGCCCGGCTTATCGTTCTTTTTGGAAACGGCAGTGAAGATTTAGAAGGTTGTGCTCTGCCTCCACAGCAGTGGGAAGCCGGGCAGCTTAGCCGTAGTCGTTAGGCCGGCAACGGACATCGATGTGGTCGGTTGCGGCGACGATATCCCACAGGCATGGGTCGGCCGAGCAATGAGACTTGTGCTCTCCCAGCCTTGGTGACCCGTATATGACCCGTGCGCCGGTCGCGGAAGATAGTGCAGGCCGGCTCAACTGCTGCCGGCGTTCGCCATGGCTCTCATGCGGTACAGCACGTGAGGGCAGTACGATCCGAATCTTCCAAGGAGTATCGCGATGTTTCGTGCCCTTCAGCGCGTTTTTCTGTGTGTCGTCTTCGGCGGATCTGCGGCCATCGTCCACGCGCAGACGCCGATCGTGGCCGCGGATCTCTACAAGCTTCGCTCTGTTGGCAACGTGGCGTTCTCCCCGGACGCGACGAAGATCGCCTACGTGATTAGCAGCAATCCGACCGAAGGCCGGCCGTACTCGCAGTTATGGATCATGGATCTGACGAGCTCTCGTACAATACGGGTCGGTGACGAGCAGAGTCGCGGATCGTCTCCGGTCTGGTCGCCCGACGGCACGCGCATCGCTTTCCAGGGGCGAATCGGGAGCGGCGAGAGCGGCGTGATCGTCGTGCGCGCCGACGGCACCGGCCCGGAGTTCATCGCGCCGAAACTCGGAACGAACAGCGCCGCGATCACGATGGAAGGCAACGGCATCGCCTGGTCGCCGGACGGCGGTCGCCTTGCCATCGTACATGCGACGCCGGTCCCGAGACCGCCAACGCGGACGGCGACCCGATGGTCATCACGCGTTATCTCTACAAGCCGACCGCGTCGGAAGGCAACACGCGGTTCAATGACAACCGGCGCCTGCACATCTTCATCGCGGACCTTGCGACGAAGCAGGTGCGTCAGCTCACGGACGGCATCTACTCCGAGCACTCCATCGATTGGTCGCCCGTATCGGACGAGATCGCCTTTGTCTCGAACCGCGAGCCCGACCAGGACTTCGTCTTCAACAACGATCTCTTCGCGGCGAAGGTATCGGATGGTTCGATTCGCCGCATCACCGCGACCGAGAACGCCGAGTTCGCCCGCGCTGGTCGCCGGACGGAAAGACGATTGCCTACCAGGCCACCCGACGCGGCATCACCGACCTCGAAACGACGATGGAGGACACGCATGTGTGGGCGGTGAATGCCAATGGCACAAACCGTCGCGAGGTCGGAGCGTCCGTGGACAATCGCCAGGGGGCGCCGGAGTGGACACGCGACGGCTGTCGGTCTACGCAACCGTGCAGGAGCACGGCCACGTCCGCTTTTATCGGCTGAACGTCAGCAGCGCACAGGCGGCAGTTGTCATCAAAGATCCGGGTAGGGTCCGCTCGTTCAGCATTGGCGGACGGGGCAGATCGCGTATGCGTACTCGAGCCCGTCGGATCTCGCACAGTTGTATGTGCGAAACGCGCAGGGTGCCCCGCCTGCCCGCGCGCTGACCGACCTCAACGCAGACGTGCTCGCGGCAAGGCCATTGCGCCGATCGAGTCGTTCACGTTCGTGAGCAACGACCTGAAGCACGGAGTCGAGGCATGGCTCGTAAGCCCGTCGGCCTCACCACAGCCTCGTCTCATCCGCTCATTGTCGACATCCATGGTGGTCCGCACGGTGCGCAGGGACCGGCGTTGAACCTTCAGAGCCAGGTCTATGCCGGACTCGGATGGGCGGTGCTGATCTGGACTACGTGGTCGACCGGCTACGGACAAGCGTGGTCCGACGCGGTGTTCCGCGATCAGAACGGAGACGAAGCGCAGGACGTGCTCTATGGGTCAACGCCGCCATCCGGCGCTACACGTGGATCGACCGCAACCGTCTCGGAGTCGAGGGGGCAGTTACGGCGGCCAGCTCTCTGCGTGGCTCGTCACTATCACGAACATCTTCAAGGCGGCGATCCCGCGCTGGCCGATCATCAACCTCGTCTCCTACAACTACATGACGTACTACCCGATGTACGAGGAGATGGAATTCGGGGCGAAGGTCCACACCGCTGACTGGCTCGATCAGCTCTGGCGCCGGTAAGCGATCCGCTATGTCAACGGCGTGAAGACACCGACGATGCTGATGCACGGGGAGAACGGCAACGACGTGCCGATTGCCGAGTCCGAGCAGTTCTACATGGGGCTGAAGGACGCTGGTGTCGAGACGGTGATGGTGCGCTACCCGCGCGAAGGACACGGCCTGAGCGAACCGAAGCACACGGTGGACATGATCACACGGTCTATCTCTTGGTACCAGAAGCACTTTCCGAGTCGTTGAGCGCGAATCGCCGACCGCTATCGGCAGTACGGGCGGCTGAGCTTGTCGTTAGGCGCATGAAGACCCCTGTGAAAATTGACTCGGGCATGACTGAGTTTCTAGTGAGTCAATTCGACTGGGTAATTACCTCCCTGAAGTCAAGAGATGCGCTGCAGCGAACGGCGCGGGCCGTCGCGGTTCCAATCATCACGCTCCGTGTCCGCCGTCTTGAGCTTGGGTTGTCGGGCCCATTCAAAACGTACGGGGAGGTGGATAATGCGACGATTTTCGGTACTGCTGGTCCTCCATGTTCTCGCTGCGACGGTTCATGCGCAGCATGCCCCATCGAGTCTTATGACAGCAATTCAGGGTTACGTAGGAAAGAAAAATCATAAGTACGATCTCCGTTCCGACACGCTCTGACCGATCTCAACGCCGACGGGCAGGCTGACGCTATCGTTCTGTTGTTGGGTTCGAGCTGGTGTGGGTCTGGTGGTGTACATGCTCGTATTTCGTGGTACCGGTTCACGTTGGTTTCTGCAAGTACCATCACCAACGAACCGATTAGGGTGTCGCCTGAAAACACGCAAAGCTGGAAGACTCTGATCGTGTATTCGAAAGAAAGGGGTGATGTCCTGATGCAGTTCAACGGAACCCACTATCCGTTGAATCCGTCGCTGCAATCGAAAGCACGACTGGTCAGGTGGAAGCCGCTGAAGCCTGCTGAAGTAGTGGACCTGTCCCAAGCTGTGCTGACCCGCGGCTGAAGCTGAGCCAGCTGATGCGTTCTTCTTGGAAACAGTTGCGAAAGTCTCCAAAGTTCTCTCCGGCTCGACAGCAGTGGGAAACGGCCAGCTTAGCCGTGAGTCGTTCGACCTTCTGGCACTTCATCTCCATGATATCCTAGCAACAAAGATCTCCCATAGTCAGGTTGGAGAATTGACATGAACTTCACAATCGAGCTTGAGCAAGAGATCGATGGTCGCTGGATAGCGGAAATCCCGGAACTTTGGGAGCTTTCGTCTACGGGCAGACCCGGCAAGAGGCAATTGCTAAGGGACAGGCTCTTGCGCTGCGGGCCCTTGCTGAGCAGCTCGAGCATAACGAAGCAGCTCCGATCTTGTACACTTACCTTCAACGCTGCATGAGCCAGTGGCCAGCGACAAGAGCCAAACGAGTCTTGCGGCACTTCTCCGCATTGGTTCGACGATCAAACGCCAATCGGGCTCTCACCGGACGCTGGCGCGTGTGGGCTGGCCTGACATGGTGTTTGCTTTCCATGACAGCGACGAGATTGGTCCTCGGATGTTGGCTAGGATTGCCAAACCGTCTGGATTGAAGCCTGAAGACCTTTAGCGATTTCTTCAAGTTCCCTAAGCGGAGGCCGAACCCTGCGCTGCAGCCGACGCCGACGAAAAACAGCGGGGGGCTGATGCCTGACCGTTAGGCGGAAAGAGGCCCAATCGTCGGCGACCGTACGCTCACGGAACGACTGTCGGCCAGCGCGGAACCGAGGAAGGTGTCATCGTCCGCGACGAGCAGCACGATGGGCGCGCGCGAATCATGCTCGAGCGCGACTGCCGCAACATCCCGTTCGCGGTCACGTGCGCCATTCAAGGTTGGTCGTCCACACTCAGCACGTCGGCTGAGTACCATGCGCTCGAGGGCGAACTGCCCACTGGAGAATCGGTGGCGCGAGGCAGAGGAAATTGCTGGAATCGCCAGTTCGCTTGCGTGCCGGACGCGTCGAAGAATTCCTCTCGCGTCACCGCCGTGAATTCCCGAGGAAGCGATCAAGAGCTGTCTGAATGCCGATAAGTTGGTATCTTCGATTTCCGTGGCGCAACCAAGCCGACTTTCCGCTATCGGTCCAGCGATCCTGCTGACCGCGACCAGCGTGGGCGCCGGCGATATCCTCACGGGCAGCCTCGCGGGCGCGGAGGCGGGCATGGCGGCGCTGTGGGCGGTCCCTGCCGGCGTCATCCTGAAATGGACGCTGACCGAAGGCATCGCCCGCTGGCAGACGGCGACAGGCACGACGCTGCTCGAAGGGTGGGTGACACGGCTCGGGCGCTGGATTCAGTGGGTGTTCTTTGGCTATCTGCTGTGTTCTCGCTGGTGACCGGCGGCATGCTTGCGAGCGCTTGCGGAGTCGCGGGTGCCGCGCTGATTCCGCTCGGCGAACCGCAGACTTCGCGTTTCGTTTGGGGCGCGATGCACTCGCTGGCCGGCCTTGCGCTGGTCTGGGTCGGCGGATACGCGCTGCTGAAGAGGATCTGGCGGGCTGCGTCGGCGCCATGTTCGTCACGGTCACGCTGACCGCGTTCCTGCTCGCGCCGGATTGGGCGGCTGTTGGCCGCGGGCTGACTCCTTCGCTCCCGCCAGAGGGCGCGGGTTGGATCATCGGGTTGATCGGCGCGATTGGCGGCACGATGGCGCTGATCAGCTACGGCTACTGGATCCGCGAGGAGGGCCGCACGGGCGAAGAAGGGTTGCCAGCCTGCCGCTTTGAGCTGGTTCTTTCTTATGCCGTGATCGGGCTGTTTGGGCTCGCGGTCGTGATCATCGGCTCGCGCACGTCGGTTCGCGGTCAGGGAAATCGCTCGCCCTGCTGCTCGCAGATCAGCTCGCGACAATCTCGGACAGAGCGGCAAATGGATCTTCCTGATTGGATTCTGGGCCGCGGTGTTCTCGGCGCTGCTTGGCGTGTGGCAGAGTCTTCCTTACCTGTTCACCGATTTCCTGCTGCTGCGGAAGGGCTCTGAGTCGCTTCGTTGCCGCAGGGAGCGGCGGAGCGATCGCGATCTTACCGCGGCTATCTCGCATGCCTTGCGACCGTACCGCTGTTTCTGTTGCGTTGGCCGGTGCAGGAGTTACAGCTCGCGTTTGGACTGACGGGCGCGATGCTTCTGCCGTTGCTCGCACTGACGTTGCTGATCATGAATAATCGCACCGCGTGGGTCGGCGACCGTTTTCGTGCCGAGCCTCGCATTGAATTTGGTGCTCGCAGCAGCGCTCGGATTCTTCGCATTCACCGCCGTGCGCGAGGTGATGCGCCTTGCCGGCTGAGGAGACTGATGAAATGCCCGACATCGTGATACCCGACGACTATCCGGTCGTCATGGGATCGAGTCCATCGTTTCTGAAGTGGCGCGAAAGCACGCCGGCGACATACTTCGATACGCTGCCCGGATCGGAAGACGGGCTGCTCGCGCGCATCCACGACGCCGAGATCGTGATCAACATTCGCTCGTCGACCGATTCCCCGAGAGTGTTTTCGCAGCGTGTCCCAAGCTGAAGCTGCTGTCGCTATGGGGCACGGGCACGGACAACGTCGACCTCGCCGCAGCGAAGCGCCACGGCGTCACGGTGACGAACACGCCGGGTATCAGCGGCCTCGATCGCGGAGCATTCCCTGATGCTGGCACTCGCCGTTGCTCGCCGTGTTGTCGAGATTCACACGCGTTGTGGCGGGCGGTTGGCCGCGTGGCCGGTCTGTAGAGCTTCAGGGCAAGACGCTGGGCGTGATCGGACTGGGTGCGATCGGACGGAGATTCGCGCGTCTCGGACAGGAATCGGCATGCGAGTCATTGCCTGGACGATGCATCCGAACCCTGCGCTCGGGTTCGAATTGGTGGAGCTCGACGATCTGCTGGGCAGGAGCGATGTTGTCAGTCTTCACTTGCGGCTATCACCACAGACCGCAGGCTTTCTTGGGCGCGATCAGTTGCTTTGTCGACGCCGGGTGCGATTCTGATCAACACGGCGCGTGGGCCGATCGTCGATGAGGCTGCTTTGATCGACGCTCTGCGCGAGCGCCGACTCGCGGGTGCGGGCCTCGATGCTTCGACGTGGATGTGCTCGCTGGCACGGCCCAGCCCATCCCGCAGCCCACGGCTAGCCCGACCCGCCGCGCTGTGCGGCTGCACGCCGCCGACCCAGCGCTGACCGCCTGGGCCGACTGGGACCTCGAGCGTGCCTGGCGCGTGCTGCGCGGAGTTGGCCCGCTCCTAGGCTGCCCGCCTCCGCACTGGCGCGATCTGGGCCGGCTCGCCTACGTCACCTCCAAGTCGGCCCAGCCAAGCTGGCTGCCGCCGGGCCACATCGGCCGCGATACCAAGGGTTTGTTTTTGCCCACCCGCAGGGCCGCCTCTATCTGCGCTACCGCTGGCTGCCACGTGCTTGGCTGCTGGCCCTCCGTCTCCGGGGCGCCCCGGCTAATGGCATCACCACCGCCGAGAAGCTGGCCGGGCCCGGCCTAGTGATGATCGAAGGAGTAGCTGTACACTTTAGGAGCCCAACTCATTATCCAATAGGTTGATTATCCCCGCTAACCTGCGCTAAAGTAGCTTGACGCTAGGGCATCAGAATTGCTGGGTAATCTTTTCGGAGAGGCGATTAGGCTGCGCTTGCCCCGAAGATCAGGATCGTCGAGCCCATCGCCGTTGACGTCGCCGGCGCCGCTCACCGGCTCGCGCTGGGCGGCACCGCCCTTCTGGCGGCCATGCTCCTGGCGCTCCCCACCGTGTCGGTAACCGCAGTCATGCTCGTGCTGCTTGCGCGCACCTATCTGCTGCTGCCAATCAGGCTGCTCATCGCCGAGCGCTACGTTGAGATGGAAGCGTGGAGCCTAGCGCGGGCCACGACAATGCCCCTGCTTCCGGCCGTGGCGATGGCTTCACTCCTGTTGACCACTCGCCATTGGCTGCTTCCCGACCTTCCCGCGGTCGCATGGGTGCCCCTGGCCGTGCTGGGGGGAGCCACAATCTATTTGGGCCTCCTGGCCCTGATCTGGCGGGACCACGTCACTCGATTGCTTGCAGCAGTCGCACCGCCAGGACGCCGGGCGCCGCAGCCGCCTCTGCCTGGCAAGCAGTGACCGGCCGTGTAGCGCCCAGACCCACCGGCTGCGATCGCTTGGTTACCTCGCTGCCATTCCACGCTAACGTGACACCCGATCAGGTTGGCGCACCTTCGGTTGGGCACCCGACGCGCTCGACCGATGGCGGAGACTGCTCATGAGCGACGGCGCTTCGGCGGCAGTGGAGCGGCTCGTTCCAGGGCACGGGCCTATAGGCGAGCGTCTGGCCGTGCGGCCGGCACCCTTGCTCGATCACGTTCTCGACGCTCAGCTTACCATGGCCGTGGCTTGGCTCCGCGCCGTCGAACAGGCCGGCCCGAAGAGCGTGATCCCGCACCTGGTCGAGGCGCCGTGCGGCACGGCCGTCTGCTTCGAGGCCGGCGACTTCCGCTCCGGCCTTGACCCTACGACCTACCTGTTGGGCCGCCTTGCCCCCCTGGCCCGGCGGCTCCGCCTGTCGCTCCTGCCGGCGCTGGTCTGCGCGCCCTATCGCGGGCATATGGGCCACCTGCCCTGCCGCGACCGGGCCGCACTCCTCGACTATGTCGAGGCACTGGCCGATCGTCTGGGCCTCCCGATCCACTTTCCACGGGTCCTGGACGAGGACGAGGAGTTCTGCCGGCTGCTCGTCGCTCGTGGCTACAACCGCACGGCCCACGAGCCCGTCGCTATGATCGACGTCGTCTGGGACAGCTTTGATGACTATCTCGCCTCGCTTCGGCGAAGCGCGCGAAGCAACGCCAAGACCGAGCTGCGCCGCAACCGCATTGCCGGCGTCTCGATTTGCGAGATCGACGACGTGGCGTCCAGCGCTGAACGCATTCATCAGCTGGTGAATGATCACAACGTTCGACGCAATGGCGTCGGCGTGCCATTCGGGCCGGCCTTTCTGCCCGCCTTGAAAGCCTCACTCGGCGACCGGGCCGTATTCTACGGCGCCATTCACGCGGGCGAGTTGGTCGGCATCTCGGTCGCCCTCCACCAGGCCGACACGGTGATGATGCCGTTCATTGGTCTGGACGAGCGACGCGGAGAATTCACCTACTTCAATCTGGTCTTTTACCGCCCGATCGCCGATGCAATCGCCGCCGGTCGCCGACGCCTTTTTCTCGGCACGATGCTCTACGAGATGAAGGCGCGGCGGGGCTGCCGTATTCTGCCGACGAGCTTCTTTCATCGAGGCGGCTCGACGGTTGCACATCTGGTCGCAAAGCCGCTGTTCGCGGCGCAAGGATGGTGGGCACGGCGCCACAAGTTCGCTCAAGCACTGGCCTTGACCTCTGGGGCGACTCATCAGTGACGCGAGAGAGAATATTGGTCTCCTCCGCCCGCGGCCGCGCCGGCACCGCGGTGTTGCGCAATCTCGGCCGCGGCGGTTACGACGCGATCGGGGCCGACTACGGCCCACCGCCGTTCGGCCTGCGCTCGCGCTGGTCGTCGGGCTACCGCATTCTTCCGAGGCCGAGCAACAGTGAGGCGCTGCTCGAGGCGCTCGAGAACGCAGGCGTGGAGGCGGTGCTCCCCTTGGAGAGCCGTCTGGTCGGGCTGCTCGCAACCCACCGCGAGCAGCTGCGGAAGAGGTTGGGGCTCGCGGTTCCCGATCGGCAGGGCTTCCTCACGGCCTACGACAAGCGACGCACGGTGGAGGCCTGTGGTCGTCTCGGCATCCCGGCACCTCGGATCCTCGATGGCCCGCCGCGGCCGGGCGAGGTCGTGGTGGTCAAGCCGCGCGCCGACATCGGCTCGGCGCAGGGCGTCGCCTTCTGTCGCAACGACGCCGAATTGGCCATTGCGCTGACAAGCTGCCGCCGATTCGGCGAGCCGCTCCTGCAGGAGTATGTTCCTGGCGGGGTGGACGCCATGCGAACGGTCGTGCTGTTGTTCGACCGGCGTTGCCGGCTAGTCGCCTGGTTTACGATGCGGAAGCTCGCTCAGTATCCGGTGACCGGCGGGATGACCACGATGGCCGTCAGCACGGACGAGCCGCAGCTGGTAGCGCTGGTGCTGCCATTGTTCCAGACCTACAGGTGGGAGGGGCCGGCGGAGGTCGAGCTCAAGATCGATGCGCGCAACGGCCAGGCGCGGGTGATCGAGATCAATCCGCGGCTGCCCGCCTATCTTGCGTTTGCCATCCGATGCGGGCTGCAGCTTCCGCGACTGTGTGCCCGCGTCGCCCTTGGTGAAAGCCCGAATGCAGAGCCCTACGTCGTGGGGCGCCGATACGTGCACCCGATCCTTCACGCGAAGGCCGCACTGACAGGACAGCGCCGCTGGCACGAGCGGCTGCTCGGCCTCTCGCGCGCGGTACTCGACATGCGTGGCGCAATCCTCGGCGACGGCTTGAACCTGATCGACCCTGCACCGCGATTGGCCAAGATGATCGCCGAGTGGCGCGGCGATCTCCGGCCCGTGACGAACGCTTGGCCCCCACTGCCGTCAGATCCGGACGAAATTATCTGCTCCCCCGCTGAGCCCTGATGAGTCCGCGCAAGGGCGATCGTCGAGCTTGGGCGCCGAGCGACACGGCGTTCCTGCTCCGACTGCCTTGGGGGCTCGCCGTCGCCTGGATGGGCAGTGAAGCGACGTGGGCGCGGGTGGGCGCGGCTCTTGCCCGCAGGCGCGCGGGGGCCGACGACCTCCGACACAGGGCACGACTCGGTGCCATCCTCGCGGGGCGGCTCACGCCGGCCGAAATCGACCGCATTCACGCCGCATCCCTCGCCGCACGGACCGTGCGAAATCTGCAGTTCCTGCGATGCCACCATCCCCGCGGTTGGCAACCCGAATGTACCATCGTCGGCGGCGAGCATCTGAGCCGGGCTCTCGCCCTGGGCCGCGGCGCCATTCTCTGGGTTACGCCATTCGCCTACGCCTCCATCGCCACCAAGGCCACGCTGCATCGGCATGGTCTACCGCTCACCCATCTGAGCCGGTGGGAGCATGGACCTTCCAAGACACGCTGGGGAGTGGCATTGCTCAACCCGATCCAGAGGCTGGCTGAGGATCGGTTCTTGCGAGAGCGGGTGACCATCGGTGAAGGTCGAGATCCCCTCGCGGCGCTGCGCCGGCTGGGGATTTGCCTCGCCGAGAACCGGGTCGTGTCGATCACCCTGGGCGAGGAAGCCTCGAGCACCGTTGACGTGCCGTTCTTGGCCGGCACGCTCAAGGTCCCGCTCGGCCCGATCAAGCTTGCCCTCCGCACGGGAGCGCCACTACTTCCCACCCACACCGTCGGCATCGGTCCGGCCCAGTTTGAGACCACGATCGAGCCCGCCCTGCCGGTGGGTCGCACGGGAGCATCGCCCGCCGCAGCCGCAAACCTCTTGGCGACTGCGGTGGAGCAGTGGGCGATCACCCGACCCGAGCAGCTGTTCTGGCCCGGCGGGTTAGTTGTCCGCGACCGTTCCTGCCAATCGATGCCTAGCAGCACGGGAAATGCCGCACCTCCGCATGCCCGCGACGGCGTGGATTGAACGCAAGCCAGTGCCTCACTCCACCTCGGACTGCGCCGGCTTCGCCAACGGCTGCGTCCAGGGCGAAAATCACTATTCGGGCACGGCCGAAGGGGGCTCGTGCTCCAAGGTGCTTTAAGCGCCGCTCGCGCCATGGTTGCGCTATCGGGAGGGCATGAAGCGTATCCGGATCGCCCTCTGCGCCGCTGTGACATGCTTGGCCATCGCCCTGCCGGCATCTGCTGGCGAGCGCCTGGTCGGCCTTGCCCGCGTCACTGACGGCGACACGCTCAGGGTCGGGGGTGTGGCTGTGCGGCTGAAGGGCCTGGCCGCGCCAGAGGCGGCCCATGGTGGTGATCCTGGCGAACCCGGCGGCATCGAGGCCAAGACATTCATGGTCGAGCTGATCGAGGGTCAGACGGTGGTGTGCGACCTTACCCAGGAGCGTACCCACGGCCGGAGGGTGGGCTGGTGTTACCTCGACGGCCAGGACATCGCCGAGGCGCTGGTCAGGGCCGGGCTGGCGCGCGATTGTCCTCGGTTCTCACGCGGCCAATACGCGGCGGCCGAGGCCGCAGGAGCACGCGCGCTGCCGTTTCCGTCCTACTGCAGGCCACGATAGGCAGCGCCTGCGGCTCTTCGTGCCGGTATGGCTCCTGGCACTCCTGGCACAGACCCACGGGTGACGTCATAGGGCGTTCTCCGGCTCGCGGTCAGCGAGGTCACTGCCGAGCGCCGCCAGCTCGTCGATCAGCCAGTTGTCGACCGTGACGGCGAGTATGGTGCGACCAGGGCCAGCGGAGCCAAGCACGTCGCCGGTGTTGACGATCTGCTCCAGGATGGAGCGCATCACGTCCGGGTGATGGATGTTCGGCAAGTAGCCGCTGGTCGCCATGCTCGCCTCCGGTGGTCCTGGTGGCCAAGATGGCGCAGGATGGCCGACAAACCGTTAAACGATGGTCGGCTCGGCCATCCCCGGATGTGGCTCGACCCGGCTGTTCTTGGCGTCGTCAGCGACCCGCCAGGCGGTCATTTCCTCGGCCGGGTACGGTACCAGCAGGTCGTGCGGCACCGGGCCGGGCTCAAGCCACCGCCGCGCGGCGTCCGTCGCCAGGATCACGGGCACGAGGTCGTGCAGCCGAGTTACCCTGAGCACGACGAACACCGCCCTGCCAACCTGCTCCTGACGAGGGCGTTTGCATCTCCAAGTTAGGTTGAGTGTACACCCACTCCTTCGATCCTCACCAGGCAGGGCCGGCCAGCTTCTCGGCGGTGGTGATGCCATTAGCCGGTGCGCCCCGGAGACGGAGGGCCAGCAGCCAAGCACGTGGCAGCCAGCGGTAGCGCAGATAGAGGCGGCCCTGCGGGTGGGCTAAAAACAAACCCTTGGCATCGCGGCCGATGTGGCCCGGCGGCAGCCAGCTTGGCTGGGCCGACTTGGCGGTGACGTAGGCGAGCCGGCCCAGATCGCGCCAGAGCGGAGGCGGGCAGCCTAGGAGCGGGCCAACGCCGCGCAGCACGCGCCAGGCTCGCTCGAGGTCCCAGTCGGCCCAGGCGGTCAGCGCTGGGTCGGCGGCGTGCAGCCGCACGGCGCGGCGGGTCGGGCTGGCCGCGGGCTGCGGGATGGGCTGGGCCGTGCCAGCGAGCAGGTCCCGAACAGCGGCGACAAGTAGGGGCGGGCCAATCTCGATCTGCTGTGCCAGAAACTCGGCAAGGGTCGTTCCGGGCGGCACCGGAAAATTCGCCTGCCGCACGATCGGGCCACGGTCCTCGTATGGGTCGACGAGATGTGCGCTGACGCCACTCTCGGCAACGCCGTCGAACAACTGCCAGAAGATCGGGTTCGCACCCCGATAGCTTGGCAACAGGGTCGGATGGACGTTGACTGTGCCGAGCCTTGGTATTGCCAGCGCATCGCGGTCCAGCAGCCAGCCCATACCGGCGACCACGACAAGGTCGGGCTCCAGTCGGCGCAGTAGCCGAGAGAGCGCCGCCTTGTCGCGATGCCCGATCTCGTGGAATCCGGCATCGGCAACCCTCGCCGCCCGCGCGAGGAGCGAGGGTCTAAAGACGCGCTTCAGCCGCTTCAACGGGCTCAACGTCATGACCGTCTCGATGACCGCCAGGACGCCATGCGTCGCGGCCAATGCGAGGAGGTGGCGTTGCGAGAACCCGGCGTTGATGCCGATGAACACGATCCGCCGCTGCCCGTCAGGACCGACCACCACGCTCATCGCGGAGGCTCCCAGGCTACGGCGGCGCGCTTCATCCCTGCCGAGTCGGTAGCCGGGGTTTTTGGATCAGGCTCCCGTGCGCCCACGACCGCGCCGCGGGCCATCGCCGCTCGGCGGCAGGATCAGCCCGCGCTGCTTGATGCCGATGCGATGGCGCGGCGGAAACTCCGGCAAGTCCGCCACAGCGAGCTGCATGGCACGGGCAATGTCGATGATCGCCTCGTTGCGGTGGCGGAGGTTGTACGCATTGCACACCGGCGCGACCGCCCTCGTCGTCGCACTCGCGCATCGCCGCAGCCTGTTCCTCGATCACCGCCAGCATCGTCTCGCGGTCGAGCCGCCTTCGTCCTCGTATAGCCCACCAGCCGGCGAAGGGCCTCGGCAAAGTCGTCCTGTCTCATGGCTGCCTCCAGGCGTTGAGCTTCAGACTGATGGGCACTGTGCCGCCGCCGGTGGCCGAGCGCGAGCCCACGATGGGGCCGGGCACGGTACCGTCCCGGACGGCCTGCCCACGAGGGCGAGCCCGATGACGCTGTTCGTGCCGGCGATGGCGGTTGCGGCAGCGCGAGGATGGCCCTCGCTACAGGTAGAAATCGTCGACGGTCAGCGTCTTGATCCCGTTGAGCTGGATCTCGAACTCACTGGCGGCATCCGCATCGTTGCTGCCGCGGATGATCGTGTTGCCGCCGGAGGTGAAGTAGCCGACCTGACCGGCACCGGTCAGGGCGGACGTGTCGATCCTCGGAACGCCTGATTGCCGGCAATGACCGTATTGGCGTCGATCCCCGCAAGATCAATATCGTCTCCTAGGTGCACGAAATCCGTGACCACGTCACGCAAGGTCGTCCCGACCCCGCTCTCGGCCACGGCGTTGAAATCGTAGAGGTCGCTGCCGCTGCCTCCAGTGAAGGTGTCCTTGCCGTTCGCCCCCTGGAAATAGTTGTTGAACTCGTTGCCCTTGAAGACATCGGCGGCGCTCGAGCCGATTGCCCCTTCGATCCCGGTCAGCGTGTCGGTCTCGCTCCCCCGCTTGGCGGTGTCGGGCGTCCCACTGAGATCGAACACGACCTTGGCCGAACCGGTGTAGGTGACCAGGTCGACTCCGCCGCCGCCGTTGAGCTTGTCGTTGCCCGTGCCGCCGTCGAGGAGATCGGAGCCGTCGCCCCCGTTGAGCGTGTCCTTGCCGCCCAGGCCCTTGAGGATAGTCGTTGCCGGCCACGGCATTGATGGTGTTGGCAGCCGCCGTGCCGGTGAGCACGTCGTTCCTGGCCGAGGCGGTGGTCGAGAGCGGCTGGTTGATCTCGATCGAGCCGATGTCGGGCAGGCTGCCGGCGGGCAAGGGCCGCCCTGTGGTGCCGGCTGGCCGGTGGCGCTCGCGGCCAGGGGGTCAGCGCACTCCTCGGATATCGATCTGGAGCGGCCGTAGGTGCTATCGGTGGCTCGTCTCGGCAGGACCCAGATCTTCCTGACGCAAGGCCGGGGCCACGATGAGCTTGGGATGGTGGAGCAATCCATTGTTCTCCGCACATTGATGGGCGCCTTCGGGCATGCCACGTCGGAAACGTCGCCCAGCTCCAGATCGTGAAAGCCAAACGCACCTGAGCCTGGACTCCAGCGCAGGTGCGCGCGGGCGTGAGCGCGAGCTTCGCTCGAGCTGGTCGACCCCCTCGAACAGGACATCGGCCGCGGCGGCCCTTCTTTTGCCGTTCGGCTACGCCGCAGCCCTATCACCGGTCGCAGTTGACATCACCGTCCCTCGGTGATATCATCCTGGCGTTCAATATCACTAAGAGCTTTTGATATGACCGTGACCAAGACTTTCGCCTTCAGGATGCCGCCCGGCCTAAAGGCCGCCGCTGCGGCCCTGGCCAAGACCCACCTGTACCGACCGACCCCGACACCCGATACGCCAGATGCCGTGTCCGCTATCCACACCGGCAGCATCAACGAGGCGCTGGTGTCGCTGGCTACCATCGGTCTCGAGAAGATGGCTGAGTATGTCCAGGCGACACTTAATGAGAAGCTCAAGGAGCAAGAGGCATTCGCCGAGCTGATGGCATTCTTTCTGGCCAACCCCGTCACGAAAGTGGCCTATGCCGCGGATTTCCCCGCCGGGTCGCCTGCCCGGATCTTGATTGAGGACAGCGACGAGGTCAGGGGAGAACATGAACTCGAGGGCTGGCACCGTAGCGACGCGGCCCATTACTACTCCGGCACCCAGGATCACGTCCTGCGCCTTACGGCCGCCAAGGGGGCGATCCGGTACGCGCTCGACGAGCCGGGGAAGCTGAGGAACCAGCAGCGTGAGGAACAAGTCGCCATCTCTGCAAAGTTGGCGGCCGAGCGCGAGCGCCGGTCGCATGGCGTCGAGCCGGGCGTCAAGAGCGGCGGTCACCTAAGGATGGTGTGACTGGTGCGGGCAGTGGGCGCTAGGAGCGCCCTGGACGGCTACCCGGCTACGCCTCTGCGGCCGCTGCGGGATGCGGGGTGGCAGCGGTTATAGGCGGGCCGCGGCTCGCCCCTTTTCTCCTACTTCTGTGGATGTCCGCGCCGGGAGGTTGGTAGCCTCCCGTTCGTGCGCCGCCCGCTCGGGTCCAGAGTGGACGGCTCCCCAAGCCTAGCATATAGCCTCCGCCCGGTCGGGCGACGCTGCCAATGCGAGCGATTTTGCTGTCCGGCCCCAGAACGAAAGCGAGCGGCCTGGACGTGTTCAGGTCGCAGTCGATGAAATCAACTCTTGTTCTTGAACGAAAGCTTCAGCTTGCTGCGGAAAGCCTGCACCTTCCCGTCCTCGACCACGAGGTCCTGTTCGACGACCTCCGCCACGCGCAGATCGCGCAACGATTGCGTCGCGCGCTCGACCGCCACCCGCGCCGCCTGCTCCCAGGACTTGGTGCTGGTGCCGATAAGCTCGATCACATTATAGACGCTGTCAGCCATGGGCGGCCTCCCCGAAAGCAATGAATGATCCTGCGAGCGGCCGAGACCGTCAAGGACGAGATTCAAGGGCAGGGGGGAGGCGCGTGCCGCATCGAAGCCGGCGCTCAGAACAAGGCGGGATATCTGCGCGACCTGGGCAAGGCCGCGACTGCCATCTGATGAGCTGGCCGAGAAGATCGTGGCCGAGGCGATCGTCGCGCATCGCGTGCGGCTGGCGGCTGCAACATCGGCCCAAGCCCAGCGTAACGCCCGTTCACGCACTAAGTGCGTGAACCCTCGTGGCAATTGCCGATCGCCACCAGCGGTTCCCGCGGACATCCCCTTGCTTGTCCTAAGAACTGTGGATAAACCATCGGTTGCGCAACGAGTTTTCCACAACATCCACCGAGCACCCGTCGCTGTGGATAAGAGTTGCCGCAGACCGGCCGGTGCCGCGACCGTGCCCGAGACAACGGCGAGGCCAAGGGCACGGTCTAGTCCGTCGCCACCTCCCGGAAATCGGGGCGGGCTGCGGCTCGTCCCTAATCGCGCCTGCGCGGTTAATACTCGCACCAGCTCTCAGCCCGCCGCGCGGCGGTCAGGCATCTGTACCACCTTATCGTCCTGCTCAGCCGGGTCGCCGCCCGCCACCGTGCTCAAGAGCCATGCAGCCCACCGATCGAGGGCCGCGCGCTTCTCGGCCGCGTAGGTCGCACGGTTGTAGACGCCCGCCACGCCGCCCTTGTGCCCGCTGATGTGGTTCACCACGGCCTCGATCACGTGCGGCTGGATGCCGATCTCCGCCATGTGCGTCACGACGCTGCGCCGAAGATCACGGAGCCGCCAGGGCGCCAGCGCGTCGTCGGCGTTCGGCTCGTTCCGGCCGGCAGCCTCGGCCCGGTCTCGCCGCGATCCGCGCATCCAGCGCGCCCTTGGCCTTGGACCAGCCGGAGAACCCGCCGGCGCCGACGCCGAACACCAGCACTCGACCGTCGCGCTTGGGATGCCGCCGCCCAAGGCGATGAACGACTTGACCGCGCCACGCGCACCTCCGGCGGAGAGCGAAAGGCTCGTCGCGGCACAGAGTGACCCCCCCAGTGCGCTGAGAAAGCCACGCCGGCCAAATCTCGGCATGGTGCTGCTCCCCAAGGCGGCGGAGAAGCTCGCGAGCGAGCCGGGCCGGGCGCTCGACAAACTCCGCCAGCAGACCGTCGAGCCGGTGTTCGGCATCATCAAGGCCGTCCTCGGCTTCACCGGCTTCTCGCTGCGCGGCCGGGACAAGGTCGCCGGGGAGTGGCACCTCGTGGCCTTGGCCGACAACTGCAAGCGCCTGCACAAGCTCAAGCTGGCGACGGCCGGGTAACTGCCCTTCTGGCCCCGCCATTCGCCCCGAGGACCCGCCCCGGCCCAGGACATGCCGAACGTCACCCGCAACCCTGATCCGACCGCGCCCGCCGAGCCGCCATCAGCCGGCCGACGGGGAACCGCGCAGCCTCTCGCCCCCAAAATCCAAGCATCAAGCCCGACAGGCTGCTAGCATCCCGAACTCCCGATAGGGTGATCCATCGTCCCGAGCCCATGTAGCTCGTCGGCGCAGCCGCCATTGTAAGTCGTCGCGCATGCGAGCCTCCTCGAGACCTCGCTGATGCTGCTGCTCCGGCCCGACCTCGTCGACATGAGTAAGGTGCCCGACGACGGTCCGGCCAAGTTCCCGAAATATGACAAGCATCCGGTGCCCAAGGGGTTCGGGCCGGCGTCGGGTGTGCTGGCGCGCGCGGAACGGGCAACGGCCGAGCAGGGGCAATGGCTGATCGACGACCACGTGGAGCTGATCACCAAGGCGGTCAGAGCGGAATTTCAACTCTAACAAAGCATTACAGTAGTCGATCATGTGTCGCTCTACGCCGCACCGCGCATTCCCAGAGGGGGCTGATCTTCGGCCTGAACGGCCGGGCGATGTCGCTCTCGCACACGGGCGCCGCGGCCGAGTGCGCCGCTAGTACGTTGCCCGCGAGGCGATCGGCGAGGGTTACGCCAGCTGCCCGGTCACGAGCGTCCCCGCCGCCGACGTCGAGGCGGTGGTGCTCGCGCGGGTGCTACGGCTCCTGACCACGCCCGAGATGATCGCCCGGATTTGGAACGTGGCGAAGGGCGAGCTGGAGGAGCGCGAGGTGCTGGGCCAGCTTGCCGACTTCGGCTCCCTGTGGGCCGAGCTGGTTCCCGCCGAGCAGGCACGGATCGTGCAGCTGTTGGTCGAGCGGGTGGATGTCCATGTCGATGGGCTGGAGGTGCGGCTGCGGGCCGAAGGGCTGGCCAGTCTCGTGGCCGAGCTGCGGCAGCAGCCGGTGCCGGCAAAGTCGGCCTGAGCCATGCGTGCCGAGAGCCGGCTCGAGAGCGGCACCCTGGTGGTGCTTAGCCCGATGTGGCTTGGGCACCAGCAGGGGCGCAAGCGCATCCTGGCACCGGACGCCAGCGAGCTGACCCCATCCACTAGGCTGCCGCCGAACGGCGTGCTGGTTAAGGCGTTGGCCCGGGCGCGGCGGTGGCAGAAGCTGCTGGACAAGGGCGATCGCCGAGGCGGAGAAACCCGTATTCCCCAGATGCCGCAGCTTGTGGCTGACCCTCTGCGCTGATTCTGCTATAAGGATCAGAGACATAGAAGCGATGAGATGGGCTGGTCATGGCGGATGCGACGGGTGAAGCCAAGGAGCCCGCGCTCAGGGTCACCTTCGACCGCCGCAGTATCACCTCGGACGGCGGCCTGCTCGCCTACCGCGAGCTGGACGATGTGCTCGAACTGACCGCGATGGCCGCATCGACCCTCGGCGAGGGTCGTCGTGAGCCCCTGCCCTAACCACGCATCGATAAGGCGGGGCCCTGGCCCTTGACCACCTTCCGCCGCCGAGCATTGGCACTGGATCGAGCAGATCTGGCTCAAGTGAGGATATCGTGATGAGCACCCCAGGGTCATTTCGCGTCCTTCGCTCCCTGAGCGTGTTGCTACTGATCTCGGTCGCCGGTTTCGCGCAGGTCGGACCGGACGAGGTGGGGCGGATTTTGCGGGGTCGTCCAGGAACTTCCGATTTCGACTACCTGAGCCCGATCGAGAATGCGCAAGGTCCGATAGCGAATCCCCGCCGTATCGTCATGCTCATGGATTCCGAGGGTCTGAACGCCGTCGCCGGTCTCGACGGATATGCGGCTTTGAAAGAAATCGGCTATACGGACGAGGACATCGCCAAATATGTGAAGGAGGGTTTGACTTTTCAAATCGTCGTATTCCCGGCACAAGGCGGTATCACTGCCGCGACCTGGGATAATTTGATAGTGTTGCTGCGCGATCAATATCCAGAAGTCGACGATATCGTTGAAGCACACCTGTCGGAACTGAAGGTCAATTCTGGTCCGCACGGATACGAGATGATTATGGCGAGTGTACCATCAAGTGCGACGTCAACGCCGATGACCGCCGAACGGCTGCGCGCAGGCCGGAGGGAGCTTTGGGAAGTACGGAAGTTCTTACGCGATCAGTTGAACCTGAATGAACTCTATATGGGCGATGGATTCACCTACCATTGTGACAGTGAAACCAGACGCCTCAAAAAAGGAGTGCGGGAATATTTTGCCGTCAACAAGCCGATACGAGCTTTCAACTCTGCACAAGTCACGCAGCTCTCAGTCACGGCGCCACTCTCGGCTTCGGGACCAGCCAGATCGACGGAATCGGCGGACATCAGATGCAATTAACCTCCGCCGGTGCAGATCAGCTTGCGTGCAGTGCGTACCATCTTGCGACGAAGGGGGCGATCCACATACGCGAGGTCGCTCGTGTCCCCGAACACCTCGCTGGTGTCGTACCAGGTCTCCCACACCGGCACATGCTCGTGCCGTGGACTGGCGGGCGCCATCACGCCTGCCCACAGCCGCCACGCATACCGGCGGACACGCGCCTGGTCCCCGGCATAGACCGCGCCCAGGATGGTACCGGAGTCCGCCGGCCATCCCAGGCCCGAGGCAATGTCGGCGACACCCACGTCCGGAAACGGCCGTTCCAGTGGCGACGCATCCGCCATCGCCGCGCTCGTCGCCATGATCGCACCAAAAAGGGCGGCGAGACCGGTTACGCGCCGGGCGGGCCGGGGATGTTTAGGCGCTGGGCGTGGTAGGCTACCCCTTAAGCGTGATTGCCGGCAGACATGGCGACGACGCCGCGGCCGCGCTGCTCGGACGTGAGGCCAGCGAGCTTGACCAGGGCACCGCGCGACTTGACCGAGCCGGTGCACTGGAAGCTCTCCAGCTTGAGCCGGATCTCGGCCCCGGTCAGGCGCGACAGGACCGGGCGAGACGATGCAGGGTGTGATTGCGACCGCGCCAGCGAGGGTTCGGCCGGCCCCCTCGATCTCGGCGAAAGTGACGCTCCTGGCCCCTCCCTCGGAGCGGGCGTGTGGAAACGCGCGACCCGCCGAGCCGCTTGGCCCCGCGGGTGCCGCATCAGACCAGCTGGAGGCGGTCCTCCGCGCGGACCAGCCGGTAGCCAAGGGCAAGGATCGCGAACCAGATCTGCGCCACATAGAGCGCAACGCGGGTATCCGTCGATGCCCAGGAAGACGGCGATCAGCACCAGGAACCCGATCACCACCCAGTTGGCGACGGGCGCGACGGGCATGCGGAAACCGCGGCTGGCGATTCGGCCCGCGGCGATGGCCTCGCGGAACTTGAGGTGCGAGAACATAATCATGCCCCAGGTCCGCAGCGATCCGACCAGCGCCACGCTGGTGACCTACACAAAGACCTCCTCGGGCACGACGTAGTTGAGCGCCACGCCGATCAGCCCGAAAAGTTGATCGCCGCCGCCGGGACGTGGCGGGCGTTCACCTTGGCAAACGCCGCCGAGGTCTGGTGGAATTTTGCCAGCGTGTAGAGCATCCGGCCGGTGCTGAAGATGCCGCTGTTGCAGGATGAGGCGGCCGCGGTGATGACCACGAAGTTGATGATACCCGCGGCGGCGGGAATGCCGATCCGCTCGAATACCAGCACGAACGGGCTGACGCCGGTCTTGAACTCGGTCCAGGGCAGCACGCGCTCTGCCCGAGCTCGTCGACGCCGAACAGGATCACGACGAGGCCGATCACCAATATGGCGACGATGGTCGCGACCTTGATCAGGGCGAACCAGAACTCGAGCTCGCCAAACACATGCACGGCAATCAGGTTTGCGGCGTAGAGGACACCCAGTGCGATCACCGTCAGAGCAGCCGGATCAAAATTGTCGTGTGACGGCGCACGCAAATTCAGACCTGGATTCCGCTCAAAATTCCGGCAGCAGGCACATGTTTCCAGTCGTTAGAAAGCAATGGATCGAAGGAAACTATCTCTCTTTGCCGTCCTGGAGTAGATGCAGTTACATCAAGACGGTCAGTCGTGCTATGGGTCACGACCGAAGCAACTTACCCGAGTTAGGTCACCCCAGATGGCCGGGTACCTTGCGCTAAGACTCTGATCGAGAGGAGTTGGTGACAGCGGTACTGCATAGGTTCGAGGCATGCCAGGGCAAAGCGGAGCTGAAGGCCGAGTTCATCCAGCTCCGGGCCAAGGGCCTGCCCTATGTACGGATCGCCGAGCGCCTCGGCGTGGCCAAGTCGACGCTGGCCAATTGGAACGCCGAGCTGGAGGCGGAGATCGCCTCAGCCCGGGCCATGGAGCTGGAAGCCCTGCAGGCCGAGTTCTTCGTCCTTAAGGAGGGGCGGATCACAATCTTGGGCGAGCAGCTACAGCGGCTCCGCGGTGAGTTGGCGAGCCGGGGCCTGACGGATGTACCGACCGAGCGGCTGTTGGAGTTGCTGCTCAGGTACCAGGCGGCATTGAAGGAGGAGGCCGTGGAGCTGTGCCCCCTATCGGATAGCGAGCAGGCTCGCCTGCGCTCGCTGGGCTCCTGAGCGACCTGCGGGGCTGGACGAAATTGGACCAAAATTGAACAGCGAGGCGATTGCCAAGGAGATGGAGCTGGTCTTCCTGCGCTGCCGGACGGGACTGATCTCCCCCGATCTTGCCGCCAGGGAAGTGGCGATGTTGCAGGCAATGCTGCGTGCCTGGGACCAGGTGGTGCTGGAACGCAAGCTCGACGCGCTCCAGGCCACGCTCGCGGCCCGGAGCGGGTCAGGCCGGGGCAGGCAAGATGGCTGACCGGCGCAAGCTGAACCAGTTCCTTCAGGCCAAGGCCCTCTCCGGGAAGGAGATCGCCCGACTCGTCCTGCAGAACTACCTGGACGAGCAATCTGGCAAGCAGCCAACGTTCTCGAAGGCGGATCTCGAACGGGCGCGGGCCACGCTCCGGGGACGGCCTGAAGAGGCCGCGGACTACAACGCCTGGATCGAAGCTACTCGGATCATCGACTACACCAGCCTGGAGGCCATCGGGAAGGCGCTCGAGGCGGAGAAACGCCTGATCTGGGTGATCAGCTCGATCCTGGGTTTGCTGCGCCAAGGGTTGGTCCGGCATGCCAGGCAGCGTGCCACTAGGATCCTCACTCCAGCGGAATGGGCGACCTTCCCGGCGCGGCGGGAGCAGGCCCGGCGGGCACTAATGGCGGAGGAGAAAGTATCCTTTGCCGAGGTGACGCGCGGCCGGGCGTGGTGGCTGGCGCCGGAAGGGCTGAAGGCCAGGGCCAAGGCCCTACCGGAATTCGAGGACGCCAGTGGGAACGACGCATTCGCTTACCTGCTGCACCTCGATGCCGCGGCCGCGCGGCAGCTTCACGAGGTGGCGGCGGCGGAAATCGTGGCCCTGGTCACGGCCCGGAAGTTGCGGTTCGTCCTCGACGGCAAGAACGTCTCGTCCAAGCTCAAAGCTGGAAAGCACTTGAGCGTGGCGGGTGAGGCGACGCAACTTGCAGCCGTGGCCGAGTGCACTTTGCTCGAGCTGGTCGACGCCGGGCTGCCGGAGTGGGCGGAGCGGGGGCAGGATCTCACGCCGTCCGAATTCCAAGGTCCTGTGGCGGTGTTGCAGGAGATCCCACCGAAATGCCTGGACGAGCAGGGCCAGTTTGTTGAGCCGGGCTGGCGACAGATCGAGGAACAACTCCGGCGAGAGATCCGGCCCGATAAGCTGCAGTCGCTCCAAGAGGAAATCGCGTCGTGTCAGCTGTTCATCCGTGTCTTTCTGGCGCGTAAGGCCATTATCGACGTGTTCAGCCAAGAGCTTGGCCTAGACTTGGTCATCCCTCCTGTCCGGGACCGCGAACAGGCCATCCATAACCTCCTAGACATCTACAACCAGCAGGCGGCTAGGAGCTGGGAAGCCGAGCCCGACGCGGAAGGGTTTGTGCTGTCGGACGAGATGCTCTCCTTCCCCGGGGATCTCCGACTGCCCCTGATCGACGCGGCCAAGCTTGAGCCCGATTCGGCGGAGGTCGAGCTCATGTGTCAATGTCTGGCGACGCCACTGGTCGACGAATGGTGGGCGGCGGCGGACAAGCTGGGGGTCTGCGGCGCCCTGGGAGACATGGATTTGGATCGCAAGGAGCGGCTGCGACAACGAGGGCGGAAACTCGGCTGGAGCCGCGTCGCCATCCAGGATTTGTAACTCAGCATGGTCGACCTCTATCCTCCGCCAGCCCGGCACTCCATCAAATCGGGGCACCCAATCTGTCGGATCCAATGGGCCACTCCCAGTATAGGGGTCCTTTTTGGCCAGCTGGTGATCGGTATTGCATCGAGCAGATCACGGCGCGGCCGCCAATGTGTTCTTGGCCACGCGGGACTGCTGCGGTCATTCGCTGCACACGATCCGGTCGATGGCCTCCTCCATGCGAGCTCGGGATCGTCGTCGAACTCGCCGGCGACCAGGAGCGCGAGTTGGTCGGGCAGGACCGCGGCAACGGCGGCGCGCTGTGCCTCATCCTCAAGCTCGGCGGCGCGAACGCGCAGCATGTTTGCGGCAATGGTCTGCCGTGCCTTGGCCTCGAGCAAGGTCTCGTCTGGTATGACCTTGCCGGCGCCCCAAACTCTCAGGTTGTGCACGACCCAAGCGATGAACTGGTCGGAGGTCACGGCGTTGAGCCCGGCGCTGAGCGACTGTTCGCTCCTGCCGGTCGCCTTCGCGGCCCTGGCGGTATAGCGCTTGACCGAGGTCGCCAATTTGGCGACTTCGTTCCGCTTCTTGCCAACGTTGGAGCCGCCGTCGTCCCCACCTTGGTTTCCGGGTGCGGCACCTCGTAGAACTGCTTGCGCTCGTGCTGCTTTGGCCTCTTCCGCTGCCGACAACTCGGCGCGACACAGGTTCTCGTCGATCTCGCGGATCTTGGCCTGCAGGTCGTTGTCGTCGAAGACGATCGCCCGGTCGTCTCGCGCTTCAACTGCTTGTGCGCCTCGAGCCGCTGGCGGCCGGCGATCAGGTAGGGCCGACCACCTCGATGCGGCCGCACCGCGATTGGATTCGTCAAGCCAATGGCCTCGATGCTGCGCGCGATCTCGGCGACCGCCAGCTCAATCGGCGCCCGATGCTTCGGCCCATCGCGACAGTCGCAAAGCCGCACCAACGCTACGGTTTGGCCGAGCGCCCCTGAAACGATTACACTCACGCCTATTGCTGGCCGGCGGCACTGGTTCCACTGGGTCCTTCGGGTCAGGCAAGATCGCGGTCTCCTACGTCTGAGGGAAGAGACCGGACCGAAGCCCGGCCAAAGGAGATTTAGGGAGGTACTGCGCCGATGCTCTCAATCGGCCCGACCAATCTACTGGTTCGGTCCGGCCGGAGCAACTGGCGGGCCCTACTTGCATTTGATTTGTCGGCCGCCCTCGGCGGAAAAAGGAGCGAGCCCTGGCCAGCCGCTCACGAAGCCCCGCCCCGCCTAGCCGCGCCGGTCCTGACGCGCCCCGCCGAGCCTTGCCGTGACCGCCGTGCCTTTGCCTTGTCTTGTCGTTGTTCAGCATTCTTGCTCATGATTCAGCCAAACAGCCAACCCGCCAGATCGGGCCAAAAGTGTGGAACGCGGCGTGAAAGCGGGCCTCGTCGACAGCAATAGCGATGAGCGTCGAGCCGTGCGCCGGTGGATTTCGCGTGTTGCCGAACCGCAGGCGTTTACTCGGCATGCAGGCCAGCGGCTGCAGCGCCGCCACAGGCTCAAACCACTTGGTGGTCAGGTGATGCACGGCCAGCAGCAGGCAGGCAGCTTCGATGTTGCCGGCACGGTACGCGGCGACGAACTTGGCGATAAATCGGGGCGCGAGGTTGGCGAAGGGCGGGTTGAGCCAGACCGGCCGGCCCAGGGCTGCTGCAGACCATCATCGGCTGCGGTGTAGTAGGCCAGCGCGCCGACAACAGCATTGGCGGCAGCGGACGACGCCGGGTCGAGATCGATGCTGCCCAAGGCGGCGCGAACGGCGTTCATCACGTCGGGCGGCGTGTACCACTCGTGGCTGTTCGACGTTCGCGGGATGACCCGCAGCGGGCGCTTGCGGCGATGAGCCGAGACCCTGCATTTGATGGAGCATGAACGATGATCTGGCCGCTCAACTAAAAAGCTATCCCCGCAGAATTTACACTTCCTATAATACCAACCGTCCTAGTTCGTGACCGTTTTGGCCCAATCCCTGGTGGTGATGGATCTGATCTGACCTGGGACGGCGCGGAGACGGTTCCAGGCGTCGCAGCAGGCATCAACGACCGCTTGGTAGCCGTCGTAGACGCGGGCGTTGAGGAAGTTGTGGCGTAGATACAGCCACAGGTTCTCGATCGGGTTCAGCTCGGGGCTATAGGGCGGCAGCGGCAGAAGAGTCGGGTTCTGGGGCACGATCAGGGCGTTGCCGCCGTGCCAGCCGGCCTGATCGAGAATGACGACGGCATGGGCATCGGCGGCGACGTGGCGGGCGATCTCGGCGAGGTGCAGGTTCATGGCCTCGGTGTTGACCTGCGGCAGCACGAGAGCGGCGGTCTTCTCGGCCTCGGGGCAGGCGGCGGCAAACAGATAGGCGGCCTGGTAGCGTTGATCGCGCGGTTGTCGCGGCCTGGTCCCGCGCCGTGCCCACTGGCGGGTCAGCTCGCCCTTCTGGCCGATCCTGGCCTCGTCCTGGAACCAGATCTCGAGCCGCTTCCCCAGTGCTTTCTCGCCGACGGCGGCAGTGATCAGCTCGGGCAGTTTTTTTTGAACTCGGCCTGCGCCTCGGGGTCGGATCTTGGGTGCTGCGGCCGGGCCGAGATCCGGCTGAAGCCAAGCGCCCGCACCAGCTTGCCCATGCCGCGCTCCTGGTAGCGGACGCCGAAGCGGCGCTCGACCAGGGCGCAGAGATCGGCCAGGCGCCAGCGCACCACCCCGTCGCGCTCAATCGTGGGGCCGCTCCCCAGGCAGCCGACCAACTCGTCGAGCTGGTCCTGGTTCAAGCGCCGCTGCCGGCCGGCGGCCTTGCGGTCGAGCAAACCTGCCGGCCCAGCCATGTTGAAGCGGTGCACCCAGTCGCGCAGGGTCTGGCGGTCCATGCCGGTGCTGCGCGCCGCGTCCTCCCGACTGGCGCCCTCCAGCACCAGCGCGATCGCCAAGAGCCGCCGCGCCTGGTCCGGCGCCGCCGCCGCCCTCGCTTGCTCCCGCACCTCGGCCGCCGTCAGATCCGTCCGTACCGCCACCGTCATCCGCGCCTCCTCCCCCAGCGCGGCGACCGACAGCACGGCTCAACAAATCAGGGAAATCACAAACGAGTAGCAACTTGGACGCTTGGTATAAGTAGCGGACGTTACATGGATTTTGTAACGTTTCTTCCACCATCTGGCTTCCCCGCTCGAGGTCTATCCCGCGATTGGTTAGATCATGGTCGATCTCGGTTGTCACCGGCTCATTGTCGTTGGCGAACACAGCTGACCCGCCGCTGGTGCGGCTGCGGCAATTGTCCATTGGTCGGTTCTCGTGTAGGTTTGGGAAACAAACAAAACAGGGCGTGACGGGGAGCCACGCCGCTTCTTTGGTTATCCGCACGCGGCATCGGCACCTTGCAGGCAGCACAGCAGTGGCCGATCAACCAGTCGATGGTCGCGCGGCCGGTGTTCATCTGCCAGTGCATGACACCTTCGTCGTCTTCCTTCTGCGACCGATGTGGCGGCGGAAATCCACGTTCTTCCAGCTCCAGTCGATGGCGGCGAGGCCCTTGACCGTGGTCTTGAGGGTCGTCTTGCCTTCGGCGATGTCGCCAACGATGATGGCGAGCGCGTAGAGACCACGAACTCACCGGCGATCCTCTGCCGGGCGCGGAGCCGGCGCATGCGCTCGGCAGAGCTCATGGCCGCAGCCCTTGCACCGCAGCGCATACCGCTCGCCATGCTACCTGCTGCACTGGTGCAAGGATCGGCGCGAGCTGGCGTCGGATCAGGGGGCGCACTGCCGCTGGACCTCGCAGGCGCCGCACAGGCCGCGCGGGCTCATGGGCGCGATGAAGCGGCATCTGGCGCAACCGGCCAGTGGCGCGGTTCGATGATCGGGCAGCTCGAGAACCCACTCGCCGGCCTGGTGTGGCGGCATGGGCAGCGGTGGCCGCACTTCCTCTTCCCAGGACGATTCTGAACACACGCCCTGCCCGAATGCTCCGTTTCCCCCCGAAACGCGATTTTCGGGGGTTTCGGGCATTTCGGAATTGGCGTGGGGTAAAGAACGGTCATGACGCGCTCGCCCCTGCCAGTCGCGGGTGGACGAGAAAGTCCTTTCGGGTTCGCCCCGGACCGGCCTTGTGCGGGGCCGGTTTCACCCAGTAGGCGAGGGTCATTTCAGCCAGTGCAGTGTCGTAGCGATCGGCCTCGCGGGTGGGCAGGGCGTCGGCATGCCGAAGCTCGCGGGCATTGATGATGCCGGGGACCGGCGCCTGGGCGAGCAGCCACCGAGCCAGGGTTGTCGCGTCGCGGTCCGACTGGGGCAGCGCAGCCTCGCCGAAGGTTCGGCGGGCCATGGGCACGAAGTAGGAGACGATCAACTTCACCGCGGCATCGACCGCGGACGCGGACACCTGCGCCGGCTCCTCCATCCCCCCGAAGGTCCGCGCCGACCACCAAAGGAGCTCTAAAACCAGGGCGAGTCGCACGGCCAGCCCGGGCAGCTTGCCGAGCCAACTCAGGAACAGCCCGGCCGCGCCGGGCTCCATCGCCGCGACCTGCTCGCGCCATTCCTGCAAACAATCTGCGGCGTCGGGATGGAAGGGCAGAATTCGAGGCCCTTTCATGTCCGGCCCAAGCTGTTCCTGGGCCAGTGGCAAGAGCCACCGGAGCGCGCCGAGCGCGGCTTCGTTGTCGGGTGAGCGGTGCGGGCGGATGGGTTTCCGCGGCTCCGGCCACGAGAACAGGATGCGGGCGACCAGCCCGTCATCGTCACCGTGCAACAACATAGTGGCGAGGCGGTCGGGCTGGATGCCACCGATGATCCCGACCGAGAAATAGGGCACGCGGATCGATGCCCCGTCCTTAACTCGGTCAACAATGTGGGGGCGGCCGCCGAAGGCCTCGATGTAGGCCGCCCGATCCGCCCCATTCCCCCCGTATTTGTCCATCTGGCCGACCCATCCGGCCAGCTCGTCACGGAAGACGATCAGGCCGCGTTCGTTCGCGGCGCTGATCTGCGCCAATTGCTCGGTCGTGCAATTGTTGGTGATTAGCCGCTTCCGCCTGGGCGGCGGCGGTGCGTCGACGTCCTTGGGAGGATTGGGGGGCGGCAGCCCCTTCTTGACCGCGGTCTTGACCTCCGCCTCCCAAATCGTGCGCCGTGCCTTGCACTCCTCGCGCACGCCGAGATCGCGATGCCGACGCTCGTCGAAGTCGGCGTCAAGTTCGCGCTCCAGAAGGCTGACGAGGTCGATGATGGCGTCGGACCCTGGCGACTTGCCGGACGACGGCAGCCCGACATTCGCTACCCAAATGATGGGCGGTTCGACCCAGCCTGGCCAGGGCGACGCTCGGCGCACGTTGGCGACGATGGTGCCGGCACTAGCGAGCAGGGGCATGGCAACGAAGTCTACGGGGCAGCCCTTGGCCTCAGCTGCGGCCTCGATCCAACGAGACCAAAACTCGCCGAAGGGTTCGAGCGGCAGCGCAGGCGCTTGGTGCCGGTGGCTCTCGACCAGCCGCATATCCGGCTCGGGCCAGTCCTCGGGCTCGGGCAACGGTGCGTCCGGGACGCAGGCCGGACCGGCGTGACCGTTGGATCGCCTCGGCGTCTCGTGGGCGAAGCGGTCGACGGCTCGGTCCATGATCTGGTCGATGTCCGTCATCGGCCCTTCTCCGCTGCCAGGGCCGCGGCGATCGTCCGGCGGGCATAGTCCGCGCGCAGGATCTTGCCGGTGTCGTGGCCCCGACGCCGGTCGTAGGCGATGAGGGTGCGGTGGAGCGTGTCGGGGTCGGTGCAGCCGGCACGGGCCAGGGCCGCGGCGAAGGCGAAGTGACCCGTGCTGCGGTCCGGGAAGCTCCGCTCGCCGGCCCAGATCGCCCGCGCCGCCCGCGACCGCAGCACCGCCAGCGCCAGTGCCTCCAGATCGGCTGCGGTCAGTTCGGCAGCGTCGAGGCTCACCGGCGATGCGGCGATCGTCGCGACGACCGGCAGCTCGTCCGGTACCTCAACCACGTCCGACAAGCCTCGCCGGACGCCGCTGCGCCGGATCACCGGATCCGGCGTGCCCGTCGCCAGGATCGGCGCCGCCGTGTAGTGGAGCGCCACCGGCGTGAACAGGGAGCGATCGACAGGGTGGCCGCCCAGCCAGCCCTTGGCTTCTCCGTCGCTCACCGGTCGGGTCAGCCAGAACCAAAGCCGGCAGCGGATGCCCGGCCTGACTCCGGCCGAGCTGGTCGCCTGCCACCAGCATGAGGCATCGGCGAATGCATCCGGCAGATGCTCCAGCACGTACTCGACACCGGCCTCAGGCTCGGCAGCGAACGTGAGGCAGGCCGGCTCGGGCACACCATCGATATCAACTGCCAGCCATCGGCGACGGATAGGCTCGAATGTCACGGCAGCGCCATGCTCTGCTCGGTTGCTCAAACGACGGCACCGAGATATATCGACATGCGGTAGTATCCGACCGCGGACGATGGCCGAACGCACATCGCCGGCAACACGATCAAGCAGAGTTGAATAATCGAGGAAGGATCCTACAGCACGGTGGTGCACAGAGTACCATGCGCCAGCTAAGAACTGATTTGATACGCCATCCAGTCGGGCTCTGTCCGATATGCTTCGTGAGTGGGCCATCTAGAGATCTTAGGATGACTACCTGGTCGGCGTTATCCATGGGTCAGCGCCGTCATCAGCGCACCGCCGCACCCGTTGCCTTGGTTTGTCGGGCGACCAGGTACTGCTCGCCGGCCCCGGCGCCCTTTGGAGAACACGGCTAGTCGCCCGGTCCGAAGCAAGGCATGGATTGGGTAGCCGCGGCCTCACTACGGCTCGGAGCCTCGAGCTGGCTTTCGGCCCTTCGGACGCCCTGTTGTGATTTCCGGGCGTTCCTGCCGCGGCCCCGTCGACTTGCCGGAGGCTCAACTAGGCCGTCGACCCAGCCATCGAGCCAGGCGGGGCGATAGGAAGCGCGGCCAAGTATAATTACGTACTGGGGACCGGTCAGGTCGCTGGCGTGCCTGTGAAGTGCCTCAACGCTCACGGTGCGGCCCAACTTGTCGCTCAGATACGCTGCGGCACCCGCCCGCGTGAGATATCCGACGTCAGACGTCGAGGGCGAAAGCCGCGCGGAAGCTGCTGGTTCGGAGGAGGGCTGCGGAGCAGAGTTGGTCGTTTCCGTCGTGAACGCGCCCTTCATCGCAGTATCCTTCAGCGAGAGTTGATCTAGCGCTGTGAGGCTAGGTCCGGCTCAGCATCGGGCGCAAAGTGAAACCGGTGAAACCGAGTTTCACCTGGACCTTGGGGGCCCTCGGTACTGCCGATAGGCATCGAGGAAGCGCTCTGCCCATTGACGAATTCGTCCGGCATCGGGCTCGTCGAAGTCGTGGTCAGCCAGACGCTGGCTTATGAACGTGATCACAGAGTCCACCGTATGCGGCGCCCCCTCATCGGTCAGCCAAGCGCCGACTTCGACGCCTAGAACGTGCCAGTATTTGTTCGGCGGACGACCTCCTTTTGCGGCGGCGGATCTAGCCGCTTCACGTGGCCCGGGGAGGCCCGACCATCGGCTTTGCTCCAGCCTCGCAGCAACGGCCTCGTTCCACATATCGAAAGGCGAGAAGCGGGCGCGCTCGCGAGGCTGTCCGGGCACTTGCATTACATTCCACCGCGAGAAGCTCCTGCTAGTAAGCTGTTCATTATTTGCGTCGCTGCAATGCACCACGCCAGTGTCTAGCAAGCGCATGAGAGCATCATGAGCCGCGGCGTCGTCATAGCCGACGTGAGCTGCCCGTATCTGGGCCAATGCCTCGCGATAGGTTATCCATTCTTTCGCGACATGGTTGCCGGCCTTAGGCTTGTCGGAGGCCTTGGCCATAGGCTAGGTCCCATGAAACGGCGTGCCCTGGCGGCAACCGGGGGCGCCCATTGCCGGCTACCGGCCGGCTCGGCTACACGGCTACGTCACCACGCGAAGCTTGTTTGGCCGCACTAGGGCGGCCGTTTCTTCGGCCAGCTCGGCCCGAGCCAGATCAACCGCGTGCACGTACCGCTCCGTCGTGCGCCACTGCGAGTGCCCGAGGGCCATCGCGAGCTGCGCCGGCGATTTACCCTGAGCCGCCAGCAGCGTGCCGACTCCGTGCCGCAGGCTGTGCAGCGTGATCGACGAGGGCAGCTTGGCCTCCTCCGCGATCGCTTCCCATGGTTTCTGCAGCGCCACCGGCGCGTCAGGCCGGATGCCGGAGAACACCAGGGCGTCGGGATCTGGCAGCGGGTCGCCTTCCTTGGGCAGGTATGCGGCGAGGATCGCCACAGCATCCGCCGGCAAGCCGATGACACGCGTCTTACCGGTCTTGCGCCCGGCCTTGTGCTCATCCTTGGCCAGTACCAGGCGCCGGCCGGCAAGGTCCACATGGCGCCACCGCAGACCCTTGATCTCGCCGCGCCGGGCGCCGGTGAGGGCGATCAGGGCGATGCAGTCGCAGGCGCGCGTCATCGTGTAGGAGGTGCCTCGCAGCTTCTCGATCGCTGCCCACAGCCGCGCATAGGCGTCGCGGTCGGGGATGGCCTCGCGTTCGCCATCTACGCCCAGCTTCAGCTTCGCCGCCGGGTTCTCCGGCAGGTCGAACTCCTCGACCGCGAACGCCAGGATGGCCTTCAGCAGCCGCATCGTCCGCCGGGCCCCGCCCTCGCCGCCGCGACGGGTCGCCTTGGTCTTGCCCCCAGCTTTGGCCAGCGCCTCAGCCTTGGCGGGGTCGCACAGGTCGCGGTGCAGCTTACGCAGGTCGCCCAGCGTGATGTCGACGACCTTCTTGGAGCCGAGCGCCGGCAGCAGGAACGCATCGAGCCGGCCCAGGTCGACGTCGCGCGTGCTGGGCGCCTTCTTCCGCCAATCCGCGGATGCAAGGTAGGTGTCGATCAGCCCGCGGAAGGTCGGCGACTTCGCGGAACCTGCGGCGCTCCTGGATCGGGTTCTTGCCGGCCATGACCTCGGCGAGCCGATCCCTGGCCACCCGCTCGGCCGCGTCGAGCTCGAACCTGGGCGCGTCGCCCAGCGAGAGCCGGTGCGACTTGCCCAAGCTTCTGTCGCCCTTCTCACGCCACTGGATGACGTAGGAGACGGATCCCGAGCCGGCGCGGTGCTTCACGCCGAAGCCGGGCATGCGCTCGGACCAGTAGAACTCGTCCTTGGCGGGCGCCTCGGCGCCGAGCAGGTCGTCGACGAACCGCTGGGTGATCCTGCTTACCGGCATCGGTGAAGCCCTCGCCTGGGTCAGCGCAGAGCAAGCAGGCCCCGGGTCGCTGTCCCGGATTGACTAGCGTTGCCGTGCGCTGACTGCTGCTGAGTAAGCTATGCAGTAAGCGGGAGCATAGCAACGCAAATCAGTATCCCGCAGCATCAGGCAGCTGGCTTGCTGCACTTTCAAGGCTGGAACACGGGTTCGATCCCCGTTGGGGACGCCAGCAATTTCAAATGGTTGGCTGAAACGGTCGACTTCGGATTGTTGGTCATGGGGCAAGTATGGGGCAAAGATGCCGGTGAATGCAGGCGGTCATGGGCGTACGGCACGGGACGCGCATGAGACCCCAAGTAGCTGTTCCGAGCTGGCCCCAGCCTGCTTCGCCATAGACCGCCCAATGCCCGCGCGTACTTACGCGGAATCTATTTATGCGGGACGCAGCCGGCGCACCCAGCGTTGCGTTTGCGCCTAGTTCAGGCAACCGGTGTTGCTGCTGATTCCGGGGCAAGTCGGCCACTGATTTCCAGTTGAACTCGGCCGTGGGCGAGAGGTGCTCGCCGCCGACCTCGAAGCCGAGGTTGCGGATGGGAGCGGCTGGTTGGCCAAGAGGAAAGTTCAGGTTCTTCATCGAACCACCTTCATTTGGTGGAATTGCGTGCAAGAAGAGTTGCCGAATCGGACGTGTCACCACTCTCGCCCCGGGCACCCGCGTTCACCGGAGAGCGGCCGCAGGCCGCGAAAGCCGTCCGAGCACGGTCGGAGGCCTGGCTCGGGTCGTTCTCGTGCCGCCGATCGGCGGAATTTCAGTGCTCAGTTCAGAAACGCGTCGCGCCAGTCGATATCGACGAGCCACAGGCTAGCGCCGCGGTTCGCCGATCAGGAAGTGCTCGGCGGTGATTGTCACCCTCGGCTTGGCGGCCGCCAGCCACACGGCACCCGCGCAGGCGTTCGCCCAGTCGTCATGCGCTCCGGCGGCGTGACCGACCTTGGCCCCGCGGCGGATGAGCCCGGCCAGCTGCTCGGCGAGCTCCGCAATGTCGAGAAGCTCGACCTCCCGCGCGTTCAGCCGCGGCTCCAGCGCCTCATAGAGGCCCGACGCCGGTACCGTCGAGACGCGATAGGCGATCCCGTGCTCGGCGAAGTCGTGCTGGAAAGTCAGCCCGGCGTAGGCGTCGCCGACGACCGTCGACAGGCCGTAGCTCCTGATCACGCCTGCGAACTTGCCAACCGCCTGGCGCGGATTGAACGGCGGGCGCCCGGCCTGCTTGTCGATCAGGTCGAGCACCACAACGTCATCCTCGCGATGCGCGATCGCGAGCACCGCGTCATCGGAGCTGCCGCCCGACATGTCGACGAATGCGACATGGGCGTGCCCCGCTGGGGGCAGCCGTCGCCGTCCGGTGACGGTGCACGCCATGATGGCCGCCACGTCGAGGAAGGCGCCATCGGGCGCCCCAGGCAGGTTGAGGTGAAGGCGGCGATACTTGTGCGTTGGCAGCCGCCGGCGTTGCTGCTCGAGGTAGGCGCGGCCGTCGGGCCAAGAGCCCATCGACGGGTTCGCGCGCTCTTCCGGCGGCAGGTCGGCGAAGGCCGCATCGGTGCACAGATCCGCCGAGTACCAGCTGAACAGCATCTGCGGGTCAGTGTCGGCCATCCGCTTCAAATCGAACAAAGGCACGCCGGGTGTCGACCAGATAGTGTCGTAACTGGCGATCCAGATCAGGGCGTCAGGTCGCGTCGGGTCCGGCGCCAGCGCCTCGAATAGTGACCAGTCGCGGTAGCCGTGGATCTCATCGAAGCCGACGAAGAGGTACGTCTTGCCGTGCGCGCCCATGACGTCACGGGCCGGCAGGATCGCCAGCGCGCCCTTGCCGTCTTTCCGGCACGATCTCCTTCACCTTGACGATCACGGCGTGCTTCAGCACCGGGTTCACCGCGATCAGCTTCTTGGCCAGCGTCAGATCGTCGGCGGCCTGGCCCTCGTCATTGGCCAACAGGAAGCAGTCGTTCCCGGCGGGGGATGGCCAAACGAGAAACCGGTAGAACGCCGCGAGGATCAGGTCGCTGCTCTTCCAATTCTTCTTCGCCCGGCCGCTCAGGACCATGTTGTACCGCGGCCGCCCGTCGCCATCGAAGGTGTAGAGCGCGTCGAGAAACAGCTGGCGCCGGTAGGGCTCGATGGTGTCGAGCAGGGGGCGGCCGTCAAGCCAGCGCAGGTGACCGAAGAAGTCGAGGGGCGATGGCGCGCTCACTGCACGGTCACCGTCGCCGGCACCTGGAGCTTCCACTCGAGCTCGCGGGTCATGCGGCCTTCCGCTTGTCTGGCCAGCAGCTCGGCCAACTGCGGCGGCGCGGCCTCAACGCGCTCGATACCGAGCGTCTTCAATGTCTCGCGCAACTCGCGCTGCCATTGGATCAGCTCCGCCAGCTGCGCCGGGCTCAGATCCTGTCCCTGGCCCAGCCACGGCGTCGCCACCCGGGCGATGCGGAGCGCCGCGAAGCAGGCGCAATCAATCAGCAGCCTCTTGGCCGCGCTCGGAGCGCCGCCATGGTCGGCGATCAGCTCCTGCCGCAGCTCGGCCATGAACCGCGCCTCTTCGCGGCGCTTGTCGAGGAACGCCAGCTCGCGACGGGCACGCCAGGCGCCGACCTTCGCTCGACCAGCTCGCATCGGCGCATTCGGCACCGGATGTTACCCCATCGTTACCGTAGATCAGGCAAAGCGTCACCAATGCCGACGTAACTATCTAGAATCCACGCACCTTTTCAAGGCAAGCCTATGAGTTGCGATCGAGCCGAGAAAGAAATCTTGTGCGACGAGATTCACTGATCAGCGAGCGGTTCGGCACGGCGCGTGAGGCGTTCTCCTACCTTTTTCAGGACGGATAACTCCCCTCATCAGTCGGAGCGCGCGTGAGGATCGCCACCTTCAACGTCAACGGCATCAACGGTCGCCTGCCAGTGCTGCTACGCTGGCTCGCGGAGGCCGAACCTGACGTCGTTTGCCTGCAGGAACTCAAGGCTGCGAGCGAGCGGTTCCCCGAAGCGGCGATCCGCGACGCAGGCTACGGTGCGATCTGGCACGGCCAGAAGAGCTGGAACGGCGTCGCCATCCTCGCGCGGGGCGCCGAGCCGATCGAGACCTGCCGCGGCCTGCCGGGCGATCCCGACGACACACACAGCCGCTACATCGAGGCGGCAGTGAATGGCGTGCTGATCGGCTGCCTCTACCTGCCCAACGGCAATCCGGCACCCGGGCCGAAGTTCGAGTACAAGCTCCGCTGGTTCGAACGTTTGGCCGCCCATGCGGCCGAGTTGCTGACCACCGGAGCGCAGGTCGTACTCGCCGGCGACTACAACGTCATGCCGACCGAGCTCGACGTCTACAAGCCGGAGCGCTGGCTCGACGATGCGCTGTTCCGCCCGGAGGTGCGCGCCGCCTTTCGCGACCTCGTTGCGCAGGGCTGGACCGACGCCCTGCGCGCGCTTCACCCGGACGAGCGCATCTACACGTTTTGGGACTACTTCCGGAACGCCTGGGCCCGCGACGCCGGCCTGCGCATCGACCATCTGTTGCTCAGCCCCGCGGTTGCGCACCGGCTCGTCGCTGCCGGCGTCGACCGCGAGGTGCGCGGGTGGGAGAAGGCGAGTGATCACGCGCCGGCCTGGGTCGACCTTGCCGCCGATGGCGGCCGGACCCGCTCCTCCCTTCGCAGGCATCGCGCCTACGACGGAGGCCTGACATGCCCACTACCGACAGCTTCGATCTCGAGCGCTTCGTGACGGCGCAGGCGCCGGTATTCGCCACCGCCCTAGAGGAGCTGAAGGCCGGGCGAGAAACGCAGCCATTGGATGTGGTTCGTCTTCCCGCAGCTGCGCGGGCTGGGGCACTCCGCCATGGCCATGCGCTACGGCATCGGCTCGCTCGACGAGGCACGGGCCTACCTCGCCCACCCGCTGCTCGGGCCGCGGCTGATCGAGTGCACCCGCACCGTGCTGGCGATCGAGGGACGGTCGCTGCACGCCATCTTCGGCTCGCCGGACGACCTGAAGTTCTGCTCCTCGATGACCCTGTTCTCGCTCGCGGCCGACGAGGGCGAGATCGTGTTCCGGCAGGCGCTCGACCGGTATTGCGCTGGTCGCGCGGACGAACGGACGCTGGCGTTGCTGGGACGGTAGCAATCGGGCCAGTTGCGGACCTCGTGACGAATGGGTCGGTACGTCCAGCCGAAGGCGCCGTGCCGCGCCGAGCTACAGGATCTCGGCAGCGGACCTACTGGGCAGGACGGGCGTGACCCGATCCCTGCGGCGTGCCATGCCTTGGCTCCCCCAAGACGCCCAAGGAGCGGTCCATGGCCCATGTCCTCGCCGAGCTGGCCGGCGCGGTCGGCACCGTCACCCTCGACCACGAGCGCCGGCGCAACGCGCTGAGCCACGCCCTGGTCGAGGAGGTCATCGCCGCGCTGCAGCGGTTCCGCGAGGCCAAGGCACGGGTGGTGATCCTGCGCGCCCGGCCCGGCGCCAAGGTCTTCTCCGCCGGCCACGACATCGACGAACTGCCCGAGGCCCGCCGCGACCCGCTCGGCTGGGACGACCCCTTGCGCCGGCTGGTGCGCGAGATCGAGGGCTTCCCCGGGCCGGTGATCGCGATGGTCGAGGGCAGCGTCTGGGGCGGGGCCACCGAGACCGTGCTCGCCTGCGACCTGATCGTCGCCGCCGAGGGCGCCACCTTCGCGGTCACCCCGGCCAAGCTCGGCGTGCCCTACAACGCCGGCGGCATGCTCACCTTCCTCAACGCCGCCGGCCTGCGCCTGGCCAAGGAGATGATCTTCACCGCCCAGCCTTTGGACGCCGCCCGCGCCGAGCGGCTGGGCCTGATCAACCGGGTCGTGCCGGCGGCGGAGCTGGAGGCGGTCACCCTGGGCCTGGCCCAGCAGATCGCGGCCAACGCGCCGTTGAGCGTCGCGGTGATGAAGGAGCAGCTGCGGATCCTGGCCGGCGCCCACCCCATGACCCCGCAGGGCTTCGAGCGGGTGCAGGGGCTGCGCCGCGTGGTCTACGACAGCGCGGACTACCGGGAGGGGATCCGTGCCTTCAAGGAGAAGCGCCGGCCCGTGTTCAAGGGCGAGTGACCGGTCGGCCGCCCCTTCTTGCTGAAACCCTCTGCGCCTCGCAACGGCGGAAGCTGGCCGCCGGGCACCCCCTGGCGGTGGCCGGGTCGGGCTCGGCCAGCGCTCGGGCGCCCTGGCGGCAACCGATCCGCGCCGCGGGCTGGCGCGTCGCGCTCGCCCCTGGCGCGGGCGGCCCCATGACCCTCGCGCTTCTGCCGGCCACCGCGACGAGGGACGCCCGCCTGTTGCTGCTGGCGCGCGGCCTGCGGGCGGTGAGCGATGGCTTCGTCAGCATCATTCTGCCGGCCTACCTGCTGCTGCTCGGCTTCGATGCCCTGCAGGTGGGCGTGCTGGCCACCGCCACGCTGCTCGGATCGGCGCTGCTGACCCTGGCCGTCGGGCTCACCGGGGCGCGGCGGGCGACGCGCCCGCTGCTGTTGGCCGCGTGCCTGCTGATGGCCCTGACCGGCCTGGGCTTCGCAGCCTTCGACGACTTCTGGCCGCTGCTCGTCGTCGCCTTCATCGGCACGCTCAACCCCTCGGCGGGCGACGTGAGCGTCTTCCTTCCACTCGAGCAGGCGCTGCTCGCCCGCAGCGTCGCCGCGCCGGATCGTACCGCGCTGTTCGCCCGCTACAGCCTGGTGGGCTCGCTCCTCGGCGCCGCAGGTACCTTGCTCGCGGCCCTGCCCGAGCTGGCCGCCCGTGGCGGTGTGCCGCCGCTTGCCGCGTTCAAGGGGATGTTCGTCCTCTACGCGATCGCCGGCCTGGTCGCCGGCCTGGTCTACCGTCGGCTGCCCTCGGCCGACGCCACGGTGGGTGATGCCCCGCCATCCGCGCTCGGCCCATCGCGCCGCATCGTCTACCGGCTCGCGGCGCTGTTCAGCCTCGATGCCTTCGCCGGCGGCCTCGTCGTCCAGTCGCTCCTGGCGCTCTGGCTGCTCGAGGCGTTCGGCCTGTCACTGGCGGTCACGGCCCAGCTGTTCTTCTGGTCGGGTCTGCTGACGGCGCTGTCCTATCTCGTCGCCGTCCCATTGGCGCGGCGCATCGGGCTGATCAACACGATGGTGTTCACCCATCTGCCGGCCAACCTCTGCCTGATAGCCGTGCCCTTCGTGGCGGAGCTCTGGCAGGTCGTTGCGTTGCTATTGGTGCGCAGCCTGCTCTCGCAGATGGATGTGCCGACGCGCACCTCGTACGTCATGGCGGTGGTCACCCCGGCCGAGCGCCAGGCGGCGGCGAGCTTGACCGCGGTGCCGCGCAGCCTCGCCGCTGCGGTGAGTCCGAGCCTCGCCGGCTGGATGCTGGCCAGCGCCGGCTTCGGCTGGCCGCTGCTGCTCGCCGGTGCCCTGAAGATCGCTTACGACCTCATGCTTCTTGCCCAATTCCGCCACGTGCGCCCTCCCGAGGAGCAGCGCCGGTGAGACAGCAGCAGCCGCGCGCCGTCGGTGTGGCCGTCGGCGGGCCAGCCAAGGCATGTTCACAACAAACTCCGTTTGTAGTGACCCCGGCAAAGCAGCTCCTACCCATGCACTCTATTGGACTGAGACTTCACGGCTGTTGCACCCGCCGTTCGAGAAATCGCACGCCGCTTATCGCCATCGTCCCGACGAGGACGGACAAAATGATAGAGACCGGCCTGCGCTGCTCAGACAGCAGCGGGCTCAGCACTCCAGCGGGGCTCGCCGCCGTCGCGCCGGAGGCGGCTCAGGATTACAAGCGCCCGCTGTTGGTCAGGTATCTGGCAAGTAGCATGATGTTAGTGCTTTTTTTTTTTTTTTTTTTTTTTTTTTTTTTTTTTTTTTTTTTTTTTTTTTTTTTTTTTTTTTTTTTTTTTTTTTTTTTTTTTAAATCCTTGGCTTTGGTCGCGTTCGTGCAATGAGCATCAGTTCCTTTGTAATCACAAACTGACCGTCGCAAAGGGCCGCGGCTGTTCTCTTGCGCGGTACCGAGCAACAGTGCCCAGTCGCAGAGAACGGGGTATTGCGTCAGGCGCTTGATGACACACCTCAGCTCGCGCATGGGGGCATCGCACCGTCATTTGTCTCGACAGCACTGGTCCCAGCCCCGACCAATGGCGCACCCCTTGGCAACAGCAGCGGGATCGAATTCATGCGCGTGGTGATCTGCGGCGGTGGGGTGATCGGCGCCTGCACCGCCTACTTCCTCAGCCTGCGGCAGGTCGAGGTGCTCGTGGTCGAGCGGACCGGCGTCGCCTGCGCCGCCTCGGGGAAGTCGGGCGGCTTCCTGGCGCTGGATTGGTGCGATGGCTCCGCGCTCGGCCGGCTCGCCCGGCGCAGCTTCACTCTGCATGCGGAGCTGGCCGCCATGCTCGACGGCAGCCGCTGGGGCTATCGCCGGCTCGAACCTGGAGTGTGCTGGCGGACGCAGCGGCGCGATGTTGGCGGCGGTCGTGCCGTGTCCGGGCCCGCCTGGCTCGGTAAGCAGCGCGCAGGTGCAGGGCAAGCTCGGCACCCAGGCGTCCACGGCGCAGGTGCACCCGGCGCGGTTCACCGAGGCGATGCTGCAGGCGGCGATCGATGGGGCGCACAGCTGCGCTTGGGATGCGTGACCGACGTCGTCCTCGACGCCGGGCAGACCACGGCATTGGGCGTCAAGGTCGACGGCGCGATTTTCGAGGCCGATGCCATCGTCATCGCAATGGGGCCGTGGTCGATGGCGGCCTGCCAATGGCTGCCACTTGCCCGCGGTGTATGGGCTCAAGGGCAACAGCGTGGTGTACCAGAGCGCCGACACGATTTCGCCGACGCGCTGTTCGTCGAACTACGACCACGGACGGCGCGGCGCATACGCCCGAGGTGTTCCCGCGTGCCGACGGCACGACCTATGTCTGCGGTCTGTCCAGCCAGCAGACGCTGCCTGACAACCCGGCCGATGTGGTGCCCGACCCAGGAGCGCAGGAGGCGCTGCGATGATGACCCGCGTCTTCGCACCGGGGCTTGCGAACACTCCGATCCTGACCACCCAGGCGTGCTACCGCCCTGTGACGCAGGACGGCCTGCCGCTGCTCGGGCGGGTGCCGGGCGTCGCCAACGCGTTCGTCGCCACGGGTCACAGCGTCTGGGGTATCCTCAATGCGCCGGCCAGCGGCGAGGCTATGGCGGAGCTGATTGTGGAGGGGCGACCGAGCCATGTCGACCTGCGCCGGTTCAATCCTGCGCGCCTGCCGGCGGGATGACTGGGTGCGCCACCCGCTTTAGCCGCCGGCGTCATCGGGAAGTGTCTCAGCTTGAATTCCATCGCGGTCGTTCGAAGGGACGCCAGCTCGCGACCGTTGCCGGCGCGCAGCGTGAGCAATAGCCTCCGCTTCCCCCCGGGCGGTCGAGCGTGCGCCTCCGGCGAAGAGGGCAAGATGAACAGGAGACATCTGTTGCGGACAGCAGCAGCGACCCCGCTTCTGCCTGGCCTGTCGTCCCGGATCTTAGCCCCGGCACGGGCGGTGGCGGCGTCCCGCCCCGTGTCTCGCGTCCGGCCCGGTGACCCGGCATGGCCCTCCGAAGCGAGCTGGGACCGGCTCAACCGGGATGTCGGGGGGCGGCTCGTCAAGGTGCAGTCGCCGCTCGCCGCATGCCTGGAGGCACCGTCGAGCCCCCGCTGCGCGCGAATCTTTGAGGAACTAAGAATCCCTATTACCTCGGCGACGAAATCGGCCTGACACAGTCGCTTGGCTGGGTCGATGCTTGGACGTCCAGGCCGAGCGCCTATGCCGTGGCCGCCCAAACGACCGACAATGTCGTCGCGGCGGTCAACTTCGCCAGCGAAAACCACCTGCGGCTCGTGGTGAAGGGCGGTGGCCACAGCTACCAGGGTACGTCCAATGCTGCCGAACTCGATGCTGATCTGGACCCGCCGGATGAGCGCAGTCACCCTGCATGACGTGTTCGTCGGGGTCGGGTGCGAGGGGCTACATGGGCCACAGCCGGCCGTCACGGTCGAGGCGGGGGCGATCTGGGGCCGGGTCTACGACGCGGTCACACGGGGCGGGCCGCTACGTCCAGGGCGGCGGCTGCCTGACCGTGGGCGTCGCGGGTCTGATCCAGAGCGGCGGGTTCGGAAGCTTCTCGAAGGCGTACGGCATTGCTGCGGCGAGCCTGCTGGAAGCCGAGATCGTCACCGCCGACGGCGCGGTAAGGATCGCCAACGCCTGCATGCATCCCGACCTGTTCTGGGCGATCAAGGGCGGCGGTGGCGGCAGCCTCGGGGTCGTGACCAGGCTCACGCTGCGGACGCACGACCTGCCGGCGTTCTTTGGCGCCGTGTTCATGACCATCCAGGCGACCTCGGACGCCGCGTTCCGCCGGCTGGTCGGCCAGATCATCAGCTTCTACGGCGAACGGCTGCTCAACCCGCACTGGGGCGAGCAGATCATCTTCCGGCCGGGCAACGTCCTCGCGATCGCGATGGTGTTCCAAGGGCTGGACCAGCGGCAGGCGGAGGCGATCTGGGGCCCGTTCCTCGATTGGCTGGCCGGTTCGCCGCGGGACTTCACCGTCGTGTCCGGGCCGACGATCTTGGCTGCGCCAGCCCGGCACTTCTGGGACCCGGCGTTCCTCAGGAATCTACCCGGCTTGGCGCTCGTCGACGACCGCCCGGGCGCCCCGGAATCTAACGTGTTCTGGGCAAGCAATCTGGGCGAGGCGGGGCAGGTCCTGCACGGCTACCAGTCCGCATGGCTTCCCGTGTCGCTCCTGCAGAATGACCAGCAGCAGAGTCTCGGCGACGCCCTGTTCGCTGCGAGCCGGCACTGGAGCGTGTCCCTGCACGTCAACAAGGGCCTTGCCGGCGCGCCGGCCGAGGCCGTTGAGGCGGCCAGGGACACGGCGACGAATCCGGCCGTTCTCGAGGCCTTCGCGCTGGCCATCAGCGGGGCGGAGGGCCCACCGGCCTTCCCCGGCGTCCCCGGTCACGAACCCGACCTGGCGGTCGCGCGCGGCCAAGCGGCCGCGGTGGACCGAGCCATGGGCGAGATGCGGAAGCTGCTGCCGAATCTCGGCTCCTACGTCGCCGAAGCCAACTTTTTCGACGAGGCATGGCGGGAAGCGTTCTGGGGCCCGAACTACGCCCGGTTGCTCGCGGTAAAGGACAGGTATGACCCGGATGGCCTGTTCATCGTGCACCACGGCGTGGGCAGCGAACGATGGAGCGCCGACGGCTTTACGAGAATGACCTGACCCGAGGGCGCAATGGCCAAGGCCGTCGGCTAATCGAGCCTGGGCGGTACCCACGTGCTGAACAGTACCATTGACAGCGCACGGCGGGGGGCATCGAAGGACGCAGCCATGATCCGAATCACCACCGGCGACTTCGAGGACCCGCGCGCCCTCGACCTTCTGATCGCCCACCTCACCACCGCCCGAGCGGAGACGGCGCGGGGCAGCGCGCACGCCCTGGATGCAGCCGGCCTGCAGCCCGCCCGGATCACCTGCGGCGGGCTTTGCCGTCCGTACCGCATGGTCCCGCTCACCGGCCTGCAGGCGATGCAGTGGCTGCGCTTCGAGCGGCTGCGCTGGGACAAGGGTCAGCCCGAGCCGGCAGCCTATTGGTGCGAGGCCTGCGAGTAGCCGATCGCGGAGCGGCACAAGGCGGAGATGCTGCCCGAAGGCAGCTCGCGGCCGACCGCCAGGCGTCGAGCGCGGCTCGGCCCTGGTCGGCATGCCGACGGCGGTCGACGTCTCCCGCGGCGGCAAGCGGCTGCGCCGCGGCGTCAAGCTGCGGACCGTCGCGACGGGTCTGGCCAAGCTCGAGCTGTTCAACCATCTGCGGCTCGGGGCGCCCCTCGATGGCGAGCCGTTCCCGCCGGGCTATGTCCACCTGCCCAAGGTCGATGCGGAGTTCCTCAAGCAGCTGTGCGCCGAGCAGCTGGTCACCCGCCGCGACCGGCGCGGCTATGCCCGGCATGAATGGCAGAAGATCAGGGAGCGCAACGAGGCGCTCGACTGCTACGTCTACGCCCGCGCCGCGGCCGCCATCATCGGCCTCGACCGCATGAACGATCAGCAATGGCACCAGCGTGCGGCCGAGCTCGGCGCCGAGCAGCCGGCTCCCGCGGCAACGCCGCCGACGGCCGAGCCACCGCCGGCTCCGCGGCCGGAGTCCGCCCTGCCGGGGCAGCCGGAACGGCACCCGCGACCCGTGGCTCCGCGACGACCGCCGTACGACGAAGCCCTACATCCTGCAGCCGTCGGGCAGCTGGCTCGGCCGCCTCCGAACCTGATCGCGACGTCGGAGTGGCAGTGCTATCCCTGATACCGAGGGCGACGCGACCTACGCCGAGAGCGGCACCGTCGGGCACACGGATCTCTACGGCTACCAGGACCTGACCGGCACGCCGGCGGCGATCATGGCGGTGCAGCTCGCCACCGTCGCCCGCAAGGACGATGCCGGCAGCCGCAGCCTGCGCGCGGTGCTGAAGTCGGGGGCCACCCCGGCCAACGGTGCCACGCGCGTGCTCGGCACCTCCTACGCGCTCTACGATGACAGGTTCGAGGTCGATCCGGCGACCGGAGCGGCCCGGACCAAGGCGGCGTCGACGCGCTCGAGGCCGGGGTGGAGGTGGTGGCGTGACGGTCGGTCGGGCTCAGCCAGGCCGCGGGTGAGGTACTGCTGCAGGGCTGTTCCCGCCGCGCTACCGACGCAGCAAGCCGCCGAGTTTCTGCTCCGAGCCATCGCCTGGGCCCGGGGTGGGCAGCAGGCGATGGAAGTACTGCGCAGCGTGGCAGACGGCGACGGAACCGCCTCTAACCGCCCGCCGATTCTCCTGGTTTCCGTATGTGAGTGTGCGTCACGCCCGGATAGGCGCTCGGCCAGCTCGCGGCGTTTCGCCCGTCCTCGCTCGCGTGACCACTTTATGCACACGGGGAGGGAGCGAATGGCTCAGCCATGGCCTGGGGCCTTGGTAAGGAAATCGAAATCGCATCCCTGCGGTGCTTGCAGGACAGAGCGCCGGAACAGTGCACGATAGCCGCGCTCCGGCACCGGCGGCGGAGACCAACTCTCCAACCGACGCTGGATCTCACGCTCCTCGACCAGGAGATCGATCCGCTTGCGCTGGACCGAGAGTGCAATCCGGTCGCCATTCCGTACGGCGGCCAGCGGGCCACCGACGGCCGCCTCTGGTGCCGCATGGAGCACGATGGTGCCATAGGCGGTTCCGCTCATCCGGGCGTCCGAGACGCGTACCATGTCCTTGACCCCGGCGCGGGCAAGCTTGGCCGGGATCGGCAGGTAGCCGGCCTCCGGCATCCCGGCGGCGTGCGGGCCGGCATTCTTCAGAACCAGGATGTCATGGGGAGTGACGTCGAGATCCGGATCGTCGATCCGGTTGCTCAGGTCCTCCAGACCCTCGAACACCACCGCCCGACCCTCGACCTCGAACAGGGCGGGTGTGGCCGCGGCACGCTTCAGGATGGCTCCGTCCGGTGCAAGGCTGCCATGCAGGGCTATCAGGCCGCCGACCGGGCGAGATCGGCTCGGCGAAGGGGCGGATGATCTTGCGGTCGACCCATGCCTCGGGCTCGTCCAGCCGCTCGCGCAGGGTGCGGCCGTCCACCCCCGGGCAGTCGAGGTGCAGCAGTGGCCGCAGCTCCCGCAGCACCGCCTGAACGCCGCCTGCGGCATGGAAGTCTTCCATGTAGCCCTCGCCGACCGGTTTCAGATCGACCAGCACCGGGGTCTCGTCCGAGATCTCGTTCAGCCGCTCCATCGGGATGGTGATGCCGAGGCGCCCGGCGATCGCGGTCAGATGGACGATGGCATTGGTCGAGCCGCCGAGGGCCATCAGCACGCGAAAGGCGTTCTCGACCGACTGCTTGGTGATGATCCGGTCCGGCGTGATCGGGTCGTGGATCAGGCGCACGGCCGCCTTGCCGGTCTGTTCCGCGGCCACCAGGCGAGCCGGAATCGACAGCCGGGATCGCGGCCGTGTTGGGCAGCGACATGCCCAGCGTCTCGGCGATGCAGGCCATGGTGCTGGCGGTGCCCATGACGGCGCAGGTGCCGGCGGTCACCGACAGCCGGCCCTCGACGGCCTCGATCTCGTCGGCATCGACGGAGCCGGCTCGATACTTGGCCCAGAAGCTGCGGCAGTCGGTGCAGGCGCCCAGACGCTGGCCGCGGTGGCGCCCGGTCGACATCGGCCCGGTCACCAGCTGGATGGCGGGGCGGCCGGCCGAGGCGGCGCCCATGAGCTGCGCCGGCACGGTCTTGTCGCAGCCGCCGACCAGCACCACCGCGTCCATCGGCTGGGCGCGGATCATCTCCTCGGTGTCGATCGACATCAGGTTCCTGAACATCATGCTGGTCGGGCTGAGGAACACCTCGCCCAGCGAGATGGTCGGAAACGGCAGCGGCAAGGCGCCGGCGGCGAGCACGCCGCGCGAGACGGCCTCGACCAGCTGCGGCATGTAGCGGTGGCAGTTGTTGAAGCCGGAGGGCGTCATGGCGATGCCGACGACCGGCTTGTCCAGGAGCTCGGTCGAGAGCCCCGTCGAACGCGCGAATGAACGCCGCAGATAGCGGGCGAAGTCGCGGTCGCCATAGTTGGTCAGACCATTGTCGAGGCCAACCGCTTTGGACATCGATGCTCTCCCGTCGAGAATGCTTCAGCTCGAGGACTGGCTTCGGTAACGAACGCCGAGCAGCTCCTCGAAGAACAGGATCATGCTGCCCTTGTCCTTATCGCCATGCCCCCTGAGGAGAGCCATCTGGTAAGTCGCGGTGGCTGCGCTCAGGACCGGCATGGGAATGCAGAGGCTGGCGGATATCTCAGCGACGCTGACCAGATCCTTATAGGCATTTTTCAGCGCGTAACCCTCGGAGAAATTCTCCTGCAGTATCCGTGGGATGAAGAACTCCGAGGCGTAGCTGCGGCCCGTCCCACTGTTGACCACGGACCCGACCTTGTCGGGATCGAGGCCCATCTTCATCGCCATGGGCAGGATTTCGGCAAGAGCAGCGACATTGATGTCGAACAGGAGCTGGTTGATGAGCTTGGTCAGCTGGCCGCTGCCGATCTTGCCCATGTGGAGGATGGTGCTGCCCATGCAGGCGAGGAAGGGCTCGACCGTGCGGAACGTCTCAGCTGCGCCGCCGCACATGATGGTCAAGGTCGCGTCCCGCGCGCGCGCCTCCATGCCGGACACGGGGGCATCGAGAAACGCAACGCCTCTTTGCTCGAGTGCTTGCGCGATCTCCAACGTCGCCGAGTAAGTGATCGTGCTGGTGTCGACCACGATCTGTCCAGGCCGCAGTCCGCCGGCGATCCCATTCTCGCCAAGAAGGACAATCTTCACGACTTCGCTGCCTGGTAGGCAAAGAATGATGATATCGGCCTCCATGGTGTCCGCAATGTTCGTGCTCGTCGTGGCCCCCTTGGCTTCCAACTCCGCAAATGCGCCGGATCCTCGGCTGACAGCGGTGAGTTCGGCACCGCTCTTGAGCAGGTTCACCGCCATGTGCTTGCCCATCTGGCCGAGGCCGACAAACGCAAGCTTCATGCTGGAACTCCACTAATTCTTACGACGATCTTGATGAGGCTCTCCACAAGTCGCACCTTTGAGATTGCTTCAATTGAGGCCGAAGTACTACCGATCTGTATCGGAGCGGTAGATCGCGGTTCTTAGCCGCCCGCGGGAACGGTCCCAAAAAGCGTCTCCATCTCCTTACGGATTTTGAAGGCCGCAAGAGACTTGTCCATCGCGACGTCCGCCCAAGTCAGCGGCTGGTCCTTTGCGACCGGTCGAGCGACCTTGACACTGTGCGCCAGACCGAGCGGCAGGTAGCCCCGCGCCAGTGAGATGGGTGCCGGAGCGAGCTTCCCGAACACGGTGTAGCCGCCCTCGCCATCGAGGGTTTCGCCCGGCTGGATGTCCCGCTTGGCGGTCGCCACCACGTCGGCGTTGAAGCAGGTCGCGACACCGGTCGGCTCCTGCCGCAAGCCCACGGCGGCGACCGAGACACCCAGCTCGAGTCCGATCAGGTGCCACTTCTTGTAGGAGCACATGTAGCGACCGCTGGGATCGGTCACGACCTTGTATTCCTCGAAGCAGCGCCGGATGTAATCGGTATCCCCCTCGAAGCAGACCCAGACGCCTTTGCGGATGTCGTAGGGTATCGGCGTCCCATCCGGCTTCAGGCAGGAGACGACCTCAACCAGTCCTTTCCGCTCGAGCATCCCGCCCTCGCTCCTGGGCCGCATCAAGGTCGGGATGTCGTCGACCGAGCCCGGCGGGAAGGCCAGCCCATCGTCCGGGGCCTCGAGGCCGGTCGCGTTGGCGATCGCCGCGCTTTCGATGGCCGGCTTGGATCCGTCCAGGAAGGCATTGAACATCTTCGGGTTCAGGCCGCCCAGCCGCGCCTGCTCCGCGGTCAGCCCCCAAAAGTCCCAGACGGTTTCCGGGGTCGACTCGCGGTATTGCGGCAGCCACTTGTGCCCTCGCCCTGCCGCGACGACCGGGAACCCGCAGGTACGCGCCCAGTCGACCAGGTCGCAGGCCAGGGCTGGCTGGTCGCCATAGGCCAGACTGTAGATCACGCCGGCCGACTTTGCCTTGTGCGCCAACAGCGGGCCACAGAACGCGTCCGCCTCGACCGTGACGTTGATGACATGCTTGCCGTGGTGGAAGGCGGCAAGACAGTGGTCGACGGCGGCGATCGGATTACCCGTGCACTCGACGACGATCTCGATCCATGGGATGCGCGATGAGCGCCTCCCAGGAATCACCCAGATGGGTAGCGCCCGTCTCGATCGCGTCGTCGATCGAGGCCGCTCCGTACCGCTCGGGCTCCCAGCCGACGCGCTGCAGGTTCTCCTGCGCCCTGGCAGGTGAGAGATCGGCGATGCCGACCACATGCACCCCAGGCATCCGGCAGGCTTGGGCGAGGTACATCGACCCGAACTTCCCGGCACCGATCAGCCCAACGCGGATCGGCTGCCGCTCCGCTTGGCGCTTGACCAGCTGGCTGTACAGGTTCACAGCTTCTCTCCGGTTATCGGTTTACTGGCAAAGCAATCAGGCATGCACCGCGACGGTGATCGCGTCGGGCAGTTCGGGACGATCATCCTCAGTCGAGGGATATCCCGGCCTTCTTGATCACCTCACCCCAATGGGCGATTTCACTCTCGGTGAACTTGCCGAGCTCCGCCGGCCCCATGAAGACGGCGTAGGTTCCCTGATCCGTCGCCCGCCGCTGAAAGTCCTCGCTCGCGACCACCTTCTGGGCGGCGCCTGCGAGCGCATCGATGATTGGCTGCGGCGTGCCGGCAGGAGCGTAGAGAGCGAACCAGGCCTCCAGCTCGAAGCCGGGCACTCCTGCCTCCGCCATGGTCGGAACATCAGGCAGCATCGCCAGGCGCTCACCGCCGGCCAGAGCCAGCGCCTTGACGGAGCCGTTTTGGATGTGACCGACAGCGGAAGGTGGCGTGGTGATGAAGATGTCGACCACACCCCCGAGCAGATCGGTCATGGCCGGCCCAGCACCCTTGTAAGGCACGTGGGTCATCTCGATGCCGGTCTGTTGCTTGAACTGCTCGGCGCCGATATGCTGGACTGAGCCGTTGCCAGAAGAGGCATAGTTGAGCTCACCCGGATGTTCTTTACCGTAGGCGATGAGCTCGGCGATCGAGTTGACCGGAAGATCCTTGCGGACGAGAAATACGTGCGGCGCCTTGATCACCAGCGCAATCGGTGCGAAGTCTTTCAGAGCGTCCCACTGAATATTCTTGAACAGTGTTGGATTGGTAACCTGATATCCGGAATAGGTGAGAAGAAGATTGTACCCGTCCGGCTCCGCGCGCGCTGCCTGGCCGATGCCGATGTTGCCGCTGGCGCCACCCTTGTTGTCGACGATGAACTGCTGCCCAAGCTCACGGGTCAAACCCTCGGCCAGCAGTCGCGCGGTGAAATCCGTGGTTCCGCCAGGGGCCGACGGCACGATTAGGGTGACCGGCCGATCGGGATAAGCATCGGCGCCGCTCGCCGACTGGGCTGACAGCAGCGTGGTGCCAAGCAGCACCGCAAGCATGGTTCGACGGTGTAGGCTGAGCATGAGGGCTCTCCGATCGAAGGTGGCGTTTCGAAGAGGACCGACTTGCGGACATCCTTATCCGCGCAGTCGACCGCTCGGTTGCATTCGACTGAGACTTGTCAGGCAGCGTCGACTGGGAGGCGATCGAGGACCACCCGTCTACTTGCCTTAGGTTACCTCACTGGATATCTCGATGAGATTTCTATCGGGATCTCTGAGGTAGACGGACAGAATCGGGCCAGACGCCCCGGTTCGCGGCACAGGCCCTTCCTCGATTGGAACGTCGAGCTGGTTCAGGTGGCGCACGACATCCTCGATGAGGCTTGCCGTGATCAGACAGAAATCGGCCGATCCTGGCGTCGGCCTTTGTGCCTTCGGCTCGAACTCACGTCCCGCCTCATGCAGGTTGATCTTCTGGCGCCCGAACTGCAACGCCTTGCGCCCGCTGCCGAAGGTCGTGACCTCCATGCCGAGCACACGCCCGTAGAAGTCGCAGGTTCGCTCGATGCTGGCGACGGTCAACACGAAATGGTCGAGGCGGTCGATCCGCATTTATTGCCTCCCCACCCTTTGCGTGTCCAACTCTGCGCCAAGCCGTGCGTCGCTTTGGCGTTCGGTGGACATCGAGGAAGCTACGTGATCTCCTGCCACCCCTGAAACATCGATTGGGCACGTCGGCCATCGCCGTTCACGATGGCAGCCCTCGCCAGAGGCGACTCGCTGCCGCCGACGGATGCGGTCATCTATCCCGTGGCGAGAATATCCGCGAGACCGGGAGGAAGATCGATGCGACCGAAGCTGTTCGTCACCCGGCGGCTGCCCCAATCGGTGGAGGATCGCCTCTGCACCGGCTTTGATGTGACGTTCGGATCGGACGACGCGCCCTTCGACCAGGCGAGCTTTCTCGCCGAGGTCGAGCACGTCGACGCGATCCTCTTGACCCTCACCGAACCACTCCCGGCCCAGACGCTCGCCAGGCTGCCGCCCAGGGTGAAAATCGTCGCCACCTTCTCGGTTGGTTTCGATCATGTCGATGTGGCCGCCGCCACGGCACGCGGCATCACCGTCGTCAACACACCTGGAGCGGTGATCGAGAGCACCGCCGATACCGCCTTTCTGCTTCTGCTTGCCGCTGCGCGCCGCGCGCACGAGGGCGAGGCGCTGGTCCGCTCCGGCGCTTGGGCCGGCTGGCGGCCGACGCAGCTGCTGGGCACCGACGTGCACGGGAAGCGGCTCGGCCTGGTCGGCTTTGGCGGCATCGGCCGTGCCGTCGCGCGGCGCGCGCAAGGCTTCCTCATGGATGTGCACTATTTCGAGCCGCAGCCGGTCCAGGCCGAAGGCGCGCCGCGCGCCACCTACCATGCGCAGCTCGAGGAGCTGTTGGCCGTCAGCGACATCCTCTCGCTGCACTGTCCATCGACCGAGAGAACCAGAAACCTCGTCAACGCGCGCACCATCGAGCTTCTGCCGCAGGGTGCGGTGATCGTGAACTCGGCACGCGGCGATCTGGTCGACGACGAGGCCTTGATCGCGGCGCTGCGCTCCGGGCGCGTCGCCGCGGCGGGCCTCGACGTCTACCGCGGCGAGCCGCAGCTCGATCCGCGCTATCGCGCGCTCCCGAACGTGTTCCTGCTGCCGCATCTCGGCACGGCGACGCATGGCACGCGCACCGAGATGGGCATGATCGCCGCTGCCAATCTCGAGGCATTCTTCGCAGGACGGACGCCGCCCAACCAAGTGACTTGAGGGGTTCTGCGCGCTGCCATCGCCGTTCGCGATGGCAGGTCTCTCGAGTGGCTGCTTCAGCGATCCCGGGCCATGTGCGAAGTTGGCCTCCGATCAGGGTAAGAGGTTCATGCCAACGATGTCTTCTGCCACTTCGGCCACACCGTCCAGTCCGCCAGCGGGGCCGCTGGCGGGATTGCGCGTGCTCGAGCTTGGGCACTTCATCGCCGGCCCGTTCTGTGCGCGGCTCCTCGCGGACCTGGGTGCCGACGTGATCAAGGTGGAGCCACCCGGCAAGGGTGACCCCGTTCGCGGCTGGGGCGAGATCCAAGGCGGCAAGTCATCCATCTGGTGGTCGGTCCACGGGCGGAACAAACGCTCCGTCACCTTGAACATGAGGAGTCCGCGCGCCAGGGCGCTGTTGCTCGCCCTGCTCGGGCAGAGCGACATCCTGATCGAGAATTACCGCCCGGGTCAGCTCGAGCGATGGGGCCTTGGGACCGAGCAGCTCCAGCTCGCCAAGCCGGGTCTGGTCCTGGTCCGGATCTCGGGTTTCGGCCAGGATGGACCCTATGCCGCGCGCTCGGCATTCGGCGTGATCGGCGAGGCCATGGGCGGTATCCGCCGCCTCACGGCCTTTCCGGCCGGCGTCACCGATCTGCCGCCGGCGCGCACCGGTATCAGCCTGGGCGACAGCGTCGCTGCGCTCTACGGCGCCTTCGGAGCCCTTGCCGCCGTGCTCGACCAGCGCGCCCGGGCGACGAAGGAGGTGCGCGTCGTCGATGTGGCACTCACCGAGGCGGTCTTGAGCCTGATGGAAGGCTGCCTGCCGGAGTACGGCGTGCTCGGCAAGGTACGCGAGCCTACGGGCTCCACGCTACCCACCAACGCTCCTTCCAACGCCTACGCCTGCAAGGACGGCGAGTGGGTGCTGATCGCCGCCAACTCCGATCCGCTTTTCGTGGCGCTGGCACGGCTGATGGGCCGACCGGAGCTGGCGAGCGATCCGCGCTACGCCACGAACCCCGATCGCGTGCGTCACGCCGAGGAGCTGGATGCCGCCATCGGGGCCTGGACCGCGACGCTCACGGTCGACGAAGCCTGCCACCTGCTCAACAAAGCCAACATCCCATCGACCAAGATTTACTCGATCGCCGACATCGCCAGCGACCCGCAGTTTCAGGCCCGCGGCATGATCCGCGAGGTCGACGATGCGCCCTATGGCAAGGTTCTGCATCCGGCGCCGCTGCCGATGCTGGCGGGTGGCCTTGGCGCCGGGAGCATCCGCTGGCCCGGACCGGACGTTGGCGCACACAACGCTGAGGTCTATGGCGGCCTGCTCGGGCTCTCGGACGTGGAGATCGAACGCCTTGGCCGCGGAGGGAGTGATATGAGCGCTGTCGAGATCGTCGAGGTCGGACCACGCGACGGTTTTCAGGCGGTCGTCCCGCTGATCCCGACCGACGAGAAGATCCGCGTCTGCCAGGGCCTGGTCGGAGCCGGCATTGCGCGGCTCGAGGCCGGCGCTTTCGTCAGCCCGAAGGCAATCCCGCAGATGGCCGACATTCGCGAGGTCCTGGGTGCCATCGGCAAGCCCGAGGGCTTGCGCCTCTCCGTGCTCGTGCCCAACGCGAAAGGCGGGCTGCTGGCGCTCGAGGCGGGTGTGGACGAGATCGTGTTCGTGATCTCGGTATCGGAGGCCCACAACCGATCCAACGTCCGCCGCTCCGTCGAGGAATTGTTCGCCGACCTCGCTGGGCTGCTGCGGACGGCGCCGCGACCGTTTCGTCTCCGGCTCAACCTCGCCACCTGCTTCGATTGCCCGTTCGAGGGGCGGATCGACCAGGAGCGCGTGCTGCGCGCGGTGGAGAAGGCTCTGGAGCTGACGCCGGAGCTCGAGTTCGGCATCTGCGACACCACCGGCCGAGCGTTCCCGGACCATGTTCGAGACCTGATGAGCGCGCTTCTCGGCCGCTACGGGGCGGGGCGGGCGAGCTTCGCGTTTCACGGCCACGACACCTATGGCCTCGGCATCGCCAATGCGCTGGCCGCCTACGAAGTCGGCACACGGATCTTCGATGCCGCCACCGGCGGTCTTGGCGGCTGTCCGTTTGCGCCAGGCGCCACCGGCAACACGGCCACGGAAGATCTCGTCTTCACCTTCGAGAACATGGGCATCCGCACCGGCATCGATCTCGAGAGGCTGCTCGCCGTCGCCGACCAGGTGATCACCATCCCCGGCGCCTGTATCGGCGGCCACGTGCGCTCTCTGCCGCGCCAGCGGGTCCTGCACGTCGCCCCGGAGGCCTCGGCAGGCATCGCATGAGCGGGGCGCATCGTTTCGACCTGCTGTCGCTGCGTCTGTTCATCGCGACCGCGGACATGGGCGCGATCGCCCGCGCGGCCGACGCCTACCACATCGCCCCGTCCGCCCTGAGCAAGCGGATGGCCCACCTGGAGCAGCTGGTCGGCGCGGCGTTGTTCTTCCGTCGCCAGCGCGGCATCGAGCTCACCCCCGCCGGACAGGTGTTGGCTGCGCCATGCTCGGTCCGTATTGCGGCTGCTCGAGCGCATGGATGGCGAGCTCAGCGAGTTCTCCTCGGGCATTCGCGGCGTTGTCCGCCTCAGCGGCAATCCTTCGGCGGTCATTCAGTTCCTGCCCGAGGATTTGGGCGCATTCGTCGGCGTGCACCCCTCCGTGCAGATCAAGCTGCATGAAGACATGAGTGTCGCGATCCTGCAGGCCGTGCGGGACGGCCTGGCCGATATCGGCATTTACTCCAGCAACATTCCTGCCGATGACCTGGAGACAGTACCCTACCGCTGCGACACCCTGGTCGTGATCACTCCCGCCGGACCATCCGCTGACCAAAGCCTCGCGCGTCGACTTCGCCGCGACGCTCGCCTACGACCATGTCGGTCTGCAGGAGACCAGCGCCCTGCAAGCGCTCTTGCGCGCCAAGGCTGCCGAGATCAATCGGTCCATTCAAATCCGCGTCGAGGTGATGAGCTTCGAGGGTGTCCGGCGCATGGTCGAGGCTGGCCTCGGGGTCGCCATCCTACCGCATGGAGTCGTGATGCCCTATTGTAACGAAGGCGGCCTTGCTGCGATCGAGCTCGCCGAGCCTTGGTCGCGACGCTGGCTCAATCTGGCTGTCCGCGAGTATCGAGCGTTGCCTATCGTTGCGCGCGAGCTGATCCGCCATCTGCTCGGCGGTGACGACGCTGGCTTCCAGGAGAACATGAGCATCCGATAGAGAAGCTCTCAACGGACACGTGGGAGGCCGCCAGCTCCTGACTTGGCTGTAGGTTTGAGCGCGCGTGCCCGCGCAGCCCGTGTCCGAAGGAGGCACAGCTTCCGCCAGGGTCGTGTCCCTTGCGATGGTGTGGCTCGGCGGGAGCGAGGCCGCCCGCGAGCGCGCCCACGGCACGCTGGCGGGCGGGCTGGGTCATCGACGATGCTCGGTAGGGTCGGGTGCTGGCGCCCCCGGTGCTACAGGCAGTTCCTGGGCTGGCGATGACCTGCGGTCAGGTGCGGTCGTGTGCCCGGCCTCGTCGAGCGGCCGTCAGCGACCGCGGGCCTGGATGGCGATGCGCGGCTCGGGCCCGGATCGGGTTGGCGGGCGCGAGAGGCTCCTCACCCCAATTCCGGCTGCCCCGCTCCCGTCGCGATGACCGTTGCCGCTGACCTCCCGTCGCCCGGCTCGCGGCCCGACGTCATCCGAGACGCGGCGGCCCGCTCGGGCGGCCGCTGCCATCGGGGCGCGGCAGCTCGCCTTTGTGGTCAGCATCGCCCGGATCGGGCGCGCGCATCCTGTTGGCGAGCGCCATGGCCACGAGCAGCTGCGGCGTGCGGGCCGCCTTCGATTGAGCCCACGAGCCCGCGGCGGCGCCCAGGCTCGCGGCCCAGCGAGCGACGGTCATGGCCCCGATGATCAAGAGCCGGCGGAGGTCGCGTTGACCCAGCCGCGATGGTTTGCCGCGCCGGGTCTTGCCGCCCGTCGCTGGTTGCCGCGGCACGCTCCCGGCAGGCGGCGCCGTCGCGGCCGCTGCCGAAGCTCGCCATCGGCGGCGCGAAGGCACGGATCGCCATGGCGCAGCTCGGGCCGAGGCCCGGCAGGCGCATCAGCCGCGCGACCTCTTCACCCGGCGGCGCGGCGGCGCGGATGGCCTTGGCCAGCCCGGCGCTCCTCGTCTCCAGCCAGGTGATCCGTTCCACCAGCAATCGGCCCGGCTCGCGCACGGTACTGGGCGGGCGCGCATGCGGATCGGCCATGGCCGTGACCCGCTGGCCGATCTGCGGCAGGCCCTGTGGTGCGAGCAATCCATGCCTTTCCCTGCCTGCGCGGCGTCAAGCTGGTCGTCTCCGACGCGCACGAGGGCCGCAAGGCCGCGGTCACCAAGCTGCCCCATGCCGCGTGGCAGCGCTGCCGGGTGCACTTTGCCCGCAACGCCCTGGCCATCGAGCGCAACGCGCTCGATCCGTCCCTGCAAGGGCCAGCGCCCTGGGCGCTGGAGGGCCGGCAAGAACGGCCGGCGGGTCGTCGCGGCCTTCATCGCCACCGCCTTGGCCCATCGATGCCGGCGGCATCGATCGGCCCCGCCGGGACGGCGGCCAAAAGGCCGCCTCGGGAACGATGCCGAGGCCGCCCGAGCCAGTGGCGCCCTCGCCGGGCCTCGCGCCCGGCGTGCCTGCGGCACCGGATCGAGCGCGCTGCGGTCAATGGACGAGGCCGAGGCGGACGTGCCGGCCGACATGGCCCTCCCGGCCCAGCACCGCGCCAAGATCCACAGCAACAACCCGCCCAAGCGCCTCAACGGCGCGATCAAGTGCCGCACCGACGTGGCCGGCATCTTCCCCAACGAGGCCGCCATCACCCGCCTGGTCGGCGCCCTGCTGCTCGAGCCATCCGATGAGTGGGCGGTCCGGCGTGCCCGCTACATGGCCCTCGAGACCGTCGCCACCCTCAGCGACAGTGCCAACCGTCAGCCTGCCAACCCTGGCTGCCTGACCAACCCGGCCCTGCCCGGCATCGCGGCGATCAACGCCAGCTACACCACGC
>CAWBTP010000025.1:0-97082 GCA_963791795.1 uncultured Acidimicrobiia bacterium | reverse complement strand
CCGGGATGACCGAGCGCGTGCGCATCCTGGGCGGCGAACTGAGCTTTCATTCACGCGAAGGCCAGGGCACGACCGTCAGAGTGAGCATCGAGTTGAAAGGCGAGTATTTGGGGCAGAAAAGCGATTTGTCTGAATTCCGACGTTGAAACCTTAATTCCGGAGCAAACAGTGTGCGGCAGGCTCCAGCCTGCCGCTTGCATAGCCACCAAAGTCCAATGGGAGAGGGGATGAGAAAACCGGTTTCTGTCGCCGTATTCAGCAAATCATCACATCAGCTCTCTGGTAGGATTGCAACTGGCTCTCAAGACTGCCCGTGAACCATGAGGCAAACGATGAGCAATCCGATCCGCGTTCTGATCGCTGACGACCATCCGATCTTCCGGCACGGGGACTCCGGCAGATCATCGAACAAGCGCCTGGAGCTCGTCGTCGTGGAGGAAGCTCGAGGATGGCGAAACGGCCTGGCGGGAAGTTACCGGGCCTGGCGTCGCCGAGGATTGCCGTACGCACGACATTGACATGCCGGGCCGCGACAGGCTTTGAGATACGCCCGGGCCATTCGCGACGAACAACTGAAGATCGTGGTCAATTTTCTAACCATGCACAAGGACGAGCGTTTCTTCATCCAGGGGGCGCTCGATCTGGAGGTGAAGGGCTACATCCTCAAGGACGGCGCGCTGGCCGAGATCGTCCATTGCATTCACACCATGGCCGCCGGTCAGGAATATGTCAGCCCTCAACTCACTACGTTCCTGCTCAATCGCAGCCGCCGCGCCTCCAGGCTGGCCGCCCAGAAGCCACGGCTGGCCGAGCTGACCGCCATCGAACAGCACGTGCTCAAGCTGGTTGCCGATCCCATCGAAATCAAGGAGATCGCCGACCAACTCTGCCTCAGCGTCCGCACCATCGAACACCACCGCGCCCGCATCAGCCAGAAACTCGAACTGGAAGGGCGACCACGCCCTGCTCAAATTCGCGCTCAAACATCAGCCATTGGAGTTCTCCTCACCGCCCATCTGCGCCTCCGGTTTTACCCGATGATTTCCTAATATAGTGACAAAAACCCCTCACCAACCATCGCGAGCCTCGGCTCCCCTCTCTCCGGCGCGGGAAGAGGCTGGGGGGTGGGGGGATACCTCTCTGGTAGATCAACTCCCGAAACTCCTCTCTGGATGAGGATCTTATAACAATGTGAGGATCTCCAGTTGTGTGCTCGCCCCCTCACCCCTGACCCCACCTCCCACGTCGGGGCGAGGGGGAGACAGGTCTATCGAGTGTTTCGAGCGACACACAGCGTCGTCACTCTATTCTGTAAGTCTCATTAGGTAGTTCTACCCAACAAAAAGGGTGAGTTCTACCTAACGAAAAAAGGTAGTGCTACCGTACAACCGCCCGCCCCTGACCGCGTCGTCCTACTCCCGCCGCTACAGTGCTGGTGGTTACCAAAGGCGGAGAAAGAATCGGTCGAAGCTTCTTATCGTCGCACCTAATCCGCGGACTACGCGCTTCTGATTCGCCGCCTGCTCGCCCCCTTCGCATGGGAGATATACGACTGCGGCGACGGCGCCGAGGCGCTGGCGGTGTACCGGAGGCAGGGGCCCGACTGCGTGCTGATCGACATTCATGGCGGCCACGCGATGGGCTGGAGGCTTCGCGGCAGATCATCTCCGCCTTCCCTGAAGCCCACATTGTGATGCTGAGCGACGACGACGACGCCCGGTGGCGAGCCGTGGCCAGGGCGGCGGGAGGAGCGGTTACGTGCTCAAGGACAATCTACTAGAGTTGCGCCCGAGGCTGAAATCGCTGCTGCAAACGAAACCTTGAAACCAACCCACTCTAGGAGAAAGGATGAAGACGTAGGCACGACGAATCACCCTGACAGCTCTCGCACTGGCGCTGCTGCTCGGCCTGGCGCAGTGGCGCCTGGGGTACGCCCGGTCAAAGCGCAAGCCCTGCCGGCCTATCCGCTCAACCCGGGCGAGTTCACGCACGTCGCTGGGTGGCTCGCCCTTCGCGAGCGGGACGTACACGATTAACACCAGCATGAACAACGCGGCGCCGAGCTTGAGCGGGCCGGGCATTACGAGACCCCGATCGCGGGCGTGTTCTTCTCGCCGTCGGGCGGTACCGTGGCGCGGGACAAGATACCGTGTTCACGTTCGCGTCCCTCAGCATACCGGCGGGGGTGACGGTGCAGGGTGCGCAGAACGCCAACTCGCGACGATGGCGCTGCTGTCGCAGTCCACGGCCACGGTTGCGGGCACGATTAACGTCGCAGCGGCGCGGGAGGGTTGAACGGTGGCGGCGGGGGCGGCGGTGCCGCCGGACCGGGCGGCGGCGGCGGCGGCGGTGGGGGCAACTTGTTTGACCCGTTTGGGGCCGGCGGGCCGGGCTTCGTCAGACGGCAGCCCCAGCAGCGACCCCCCCCCGGCGGCAACGGCGGCAGCGTGGAGCCGGACGGAGGCGGGTTCGGCTGAGGTTCTCCGGGCGGCGGCGGATGCAGACTGAGTTACGGGGGCGGCCCTTAGCCCCTACGGCGACCTCTCCCTGAAGCTGCAGGGCGGCAGCGGCGGCGGTGGTGGCGGCGGCGCGGGCGGCGGCGGCGGAGGCGGCGGCGGCGCGGTGGAGATCGGGGCCGTGGGCGCCATCAGCATCGGCGGGATGGTGCTGGCGAACGGCGGCCTCAGGCGGGAAGCAGCAAGTCGGAGGCGGAGGCGGGGGCGGGGCGGGCGGCGGCATCCTTGTCCCACGCGCCAACCGTGTCGCTCTCCGGCAGCCCTGAATGCGGGCGAAGGGGCGGGCGGCGGCGGTCTGCCATAGACAGATGGCGCTCCTGGCGGCGGCGGACGGGTGCTCATCCTGACCGCCGATGGAACTCTCGAGAACGGCACCCTGGCCGCCAACGTCAACGTCTCCGACGGCGTGAAGGAGCTCGAAGCCAGTGCCCTGTTCAATCAAGCGCCCGTCGCGCAGTGCAGGAAGCGTCGGCCCGTCGCCAGCGGCACGAGTTGCGCGGTCAGCACCTAAATCGGCAGACGGCTCGTCCGATCCCGACAACGGCGACACCATCACCCTCGCGCAGTCGCCGCCGGGGCCGTTCCCGCTCGGCACCACCGCCGTCACGCTCACCGTCACCGACGCCGGCGGCGCGTCGAGTTCCTGTACCGCCAACGTCATTGTCGTCGAATAAAACGGCGCCCGTCATCACCCTGAAGGGCGCTAACCCGATGACCGTCGAATGCCCTCGCACTTTCGCGGATCCGGGCGCGACGGCCTCCGACAACTGCTCTGGTCCCGGGACGGTAACAGGTTCCGGCAGCGTCAACACCGCCGTACCCGGCAGCTACACCCTCACCTACTCGACCACCGACAGTAGCAGCAACGCCGCTACCGCAACGCGCCCGGTGCAACGTGGTAGACACCGCCTTGCCCACGCTTACGCTGAAGCCCGCCATTCAACTCTGGCCGCCTAATCACAATGTTTACACGCTCACAACGGGCCGGACGACGCGGAGCGGCCAAGCGACGGCTACGACGACGCGCTCGGTCTTGGCGCCGTAGGGATCGAGAAAGTCACCAGCGACGAGCCGGACAACGCGCCGGACGATGCCGACGGCAACACTACCAACGACATGGTGATCGCGGCCAATTGCAAGTCGGTGCAGTTGCGCGCCGAACGCGACGAGACGAAGAACGGGCGGGGATATATCGTCGCGCTGCGGGTGCGGGATGCGGCGGGCAACGCGACACGCGCAGGACTTCAAGGTGAGCGTGCCCATTGTGGCGAACGGCGTGGCGCTGCTGAACACGCCGCCGGCGCGGATAAGGATGAGCAGTTGCCCGTAAGCGAGGACTGGGGAAATTGGAATCAGAGGAACCGCCTGCGTTGAGTCCCATCAGGATCAGCTAGCCCCGGTTGGGGCACATGAGACGTGCAGCCCAGGGTGAGGCTCCAGCGGGCGCTTGCTGCCGCGGCGAACTTTGAGGAAGAGGATTAGCCCCCTCTTAATCCGCAGTTACCGTCTCACGGCGGAGATGAGGGAACAGGGGAATTACCGTCCCTGTCCTGATGTATTAAAAAATATGTCCTAACACCAAAACGGGCTCTAGGTTAGAGGAAAGAGAAGAAAGCAAGTCAATTTCACTGGGAATTTAGCGCTGAGGAAATTTAATAAGAAAGAAAATAAAAGAAGAAAGATCTATAGTGAAAATCATGCGTATCAACATTTTTGATCCCAAGATCTAGAATGATGCACGAGGAGAGGTTCCTTTTCACTTTCTTTTCTTTTCGCTTTTAACAAGCATTGGCCCTGCCCTGCATATTAAGCAAACGCAGGAGACGTTTTTTTTTGATTAATCAGTAGAACCGGCCTATGGGGGCCCTTTCTTCGAGCAATCGAAGGAGGGGTTCCATTTTGAGAGGCCTCAAGAGCATCTTCTTGTGGTAGCCGAGGAAAAGGCTCCACAATCCTCCGAACGTGAAATCCTCTGGGCCATTCGCCTTGGTCGAAAATTGTCAGGTACAACAGCTAGTCAACCCCGTGCGGCAGCACTCCTTTCGATGAAAGTGTTTCGCTCCGTTTCCTTGGCAGATCAAGACTTTCAAATCGGATTGGCAACTCACTTTCGGCTAGTCTTAACCCTATCACAATCCCGGTTCAAGATTTTGTCTCGGGTCGGTTCCTTTAATATTGAGGTAGCCATGAGCTGGACGGGTTTCGGTGAAACAGAGCGAGAGAAAAAACCGCTTCCAATTTCTGGTGTCCAGTTTCTCCTTCAAATCGACGCTTCGACGGTGTTTTTCGTGAAGCATCTGCTTTCCGGGACGATCTCCGCTGGAGCCACCGACTACGCCACATTTCCTTTTAGACTTCGCAGAGCTCAGTTCCATTAAGTCTGGAGAGGTGGATGTCGCTCACTAACCACCACGTTTTCCCTTTGAAGCAAATCCCGACTGGCATGGTCCGCGCGATCACAGACGCTGTTGTCACCACCATCAGACCTGCAATCACAGCCGTACAGCGCCTCAGTTTGATGGTCTTGGGTATGCGAACCGCACTGAGTCACCGCCAGTGTCCTCGGACTCATTCTCATGGCAGGCATTTCGGCCAGGTTGGAGCAGGCGTCCGCGCAGTCCCGGGGCCACGCCGATTTTCAAGGGTATTGGATGGGCGTGGACCCCCTCGACGGCGGCGACGCGCGGCGCAGTCTCATCCTGCGCAGCGACGGCAAGTACGCGCTCGCGGCCCGCGACTCCATGCTCACCCTCTGCGACAGCACCGACCGCGGCCTCGCCAGCTTCGACGACGGCACGGTCGTTGGCCGCACGGTGATGCAATCGAACACGCTGACGATCCAGTGCTTCAACAACGGCGCAACGGTCCAGTTGCACCTCCAATTCGAACTGGTCGAGCGCGAGCCTGATGATCGAAACCGCGACCTTTCCGGACGGCAGCCCGGTGAGCACGATCGTGCTGCACAGGGTGAGCACGAAACTAGACCCGGAGCCCGGAGTCCGGAGTCAGAAATTGAGGACGCACATGCATCCAGAATTTTGCTTTCAGCCCGGCAGACGCAATTTATTCCAACTAGCCGCAGCGGCAACCAGCATCGCCGCCTTCGGCGGCGTCGACCTCCTCGCCGGCGCGCAGCAGGGCGCCCGTGCAGGCCACTCGCGCAGGCGGCTGCGCGCCGCGTGCTCGAACATCGGCTTGCAGGTCAGCTGGTGTGCGCAAGGGGGAAAGAGGCCGCCGAGTACTGGGGCCGGCTGTTCAACGTCGACGTCACCTGGTTCGATCCCGCGCTGTCGGCCACGAAACAGCTGGCGTCTGGTCGAAGAGATCGCATCCGAAAAGTGGGACTTCGTCGCCATTCAGGCGGTGGACATCAACACGATCACCGAGCCCGTCGTCAGGATGATTGCGGCCGGTATCCCCGTGATTGACATGGACACGTTGATCGCGCCGCTCGATCAGATCGACGTCTTGACATTTCTTGCTCCCGACAACGACTTCATGGGCGCCGCGGTCACCCAGGCGCTCGTGGACGCGATCGGCGGCGAGGGCACGATTATCATGACGCAGGGCGCGCTCGGACACACCGGTGCGCAGGGGCGTGCGCGCGGATTCCAATCGGTCATCGACAGGTTCCCTGGTGTCGCGGTCCTGGCGACCGATCCGGCCAGGGGTGCAGGACTCGCGAAAACGGCGCAACTCTGGGAGACGCTACCTCAACACGTTCCCGAAGATCGATGCCGCGTTCTTCCACAACGACGACATGGCGCTCGCCGCGGCCAACGTCATGAAAGCGCACAAGCGTACCGAGATCCTGATTGGCGGCGTGGACGCGATGCCGCAGGCCATCCAGGCGGTGGTCGACGGCCGCATGCACGCCACGGTCCGCAATTCCTCCTGCCGCATCCACGGCGGCGCCATCGTCGCCGGCGTCGCCGCTGCGCGAGGGCCGAAGACCGGCCTCCCGATCCCAAAGCAGATCGTCATCGACGGCCCGATCGTCGCCAAGACGAACGCCACGGGGATGCTGTGGATGGAGACGAACGGGAGCAACGCCGACCATGCGACATCAGCTTCAGTTGGCTGCTCGCATACATGCCGGAGAACAGTGGCACGATCGTGAAGGTCGCCGGCACCACGCTGACGCTGGCCGCTGTGGTCAGACCGCAGCAGGTGCCAGCTCCCTGAAAGTGTGACCGATGAAGCTGATGATTGTCGAAGTCAACCCGGATGTGCCGGTCTGAGGACGCGGCTGGTGTCGGACGTGGCGGACGCGATTGTCGAGTGCACCGACGGTGAACAGGCGGTGGCGGCGTATGCGGTCGAGCAACCCTGGGGTCCAAAGTGCCACACAACCGCTCCAAAACCCCGCAGGGGTGACGGAACTCGAAGTAGAGCGGCTTCGCACGGTGTTTCGACGGTGGCCGACGTGGGTTACTCCTGACCAACCTCCAAAAACCGGCCAATCCGTTTGCTCCGAACTGTCAGCGTAAGCGATCCAGAATTCAGGAGATTGGCTCGGCTTTTTGGAGGTTTATCTGGCCCAATCTCTGCACTCGCCATATTTTAAACAATGTTAACGGCCCGCGGGCATGTCATTTAGACGCTGCACTGTTTACGAAGCCCACTTGGACGGATTATAGGCAAGTCGTAGAAGTGCAGTTCGGCCGGGGTCACGATTGTGGGCGGTTGACGGGCAAACCGGAAGTTGAAACCGGGCGGAGTCCGCTAGCCACAGCCCGGAGGACCTACTGAATCGGCCTTATGCCCTGCCACACCCGCCTGTTGAAATACCTGGCTAGGCCCGGATTCGAGATTCTTTTCGTAGCCAGTTTGGGTTTCCCATTGGAGCTAGCCGCGCATGTATTGGGCTGTGTCCTCCCAACTGGCCCCGCCGAGAATGGCGGTATACTCGCTAACGGGGAACGCCAGCTCTCCATTCCAGGCTGAACCACCACAACAACAGCCACCGAATCGAGTCCGCTCAACTTAGTGCTCGACAAACTCTCCCGTCCGGCTGTTTAGCTGAACAGTCAGCTCAGCAGCAATTTTGCGTAGCTTTTGGCTTTGACTCGGTCCCTCGTATTCATCCCACCAAAAAAGTGGAAACCGGAATGGTAAGTTTTTCGGCCTTTTGACCACTCTTAGGGGTGAAGATTGAATGGCCCGGCCCGGCATCCACGCGTCCGGCTGGACTTTCTAAGCTCGCCGACACGGGCGAGATCTTGCGTCGCTGCATTGAGAGCCCTGGACGAGACCGGTGCTCTAGGCGTGGTTTCCAAGGTGGATCGTCACTGGTTTCTACAGTTTGGCACGGCAATTTTCTTCGGTGTTCTGGACGGATTGGCGGGTGCTGCCCATCTGAAGCCGAGCATTGATCTATTGACTTTTGTGAATGGGACCCAGGATCAGTTTGATTCCCGCGGAAAAGTTCCTTTCGACTTCAAATCGGACGAGCAGCGCCAGGTCGCTTTAGACACGCTGGCTAATCGGGACCAGGTCTACGCGATTCGCGGCAGAGCAGGAGCCGGCAAGACGACCAAGCTTGCGGGAAATCCGAAAAGGATTGGAGAAGGCTGCTACAGCAGTCGGCCAGCCTTCTGCAAAGCCGCCCGAGGAGCGGTCTTTACCTTCCTTTCCGGCAAGCGCCGGCTCGTTCTCGATAACTGGCTTTGCTTCGCCCAGATTTCCGAAGACGCCACCGAGCTCAAGCTGGCTTACTCCTGCTGCGTCGTCATTCTGTACGGCAGAGAGCTTCGCCTGTCTTTGAAGATGCTGTGAAACAGGAATTGGGAGAGGTACGCGAAGGTGGCGTGCCCGACAATTGCCCGGATACTGGCCTTTGGATAGACAGCCTGCAAATTATCGATCCGCCCGGCTCGGTCGAGGACCAGGCCTTCGACGATTACGTGAGGAAGCGCGGCGAGCACCTGGCCAGCGAGTCCGAGCTGGAAGGTACGAACATCGCATGAACCGTTGTTCAGCACTCATCGCTAGCGTCAATGGCTCCGTAGCCAATGTCGTAGGTGCCCATAAGAACGGTCTTCGTATGCGAATTGAGCAGCAGACCTCTACAGGACTAGAGAGCAAAGACGCAATACGTCTAAGCGTTGCTTACACGTATTGCGGATTCGAACAGACCTCGAACGTTGTTCGAGGATCGTTCGAGATCGTGATTCGGAACACAACGATGGACTCGAACAAAGCTCGAACAGCGTCCGAGCCTTGTTCGATCTCAACATTTGCATATCCAATTGATTGCAACGGAAATGACTGATGACAGCGCCCAGGCCATATCGCTCCAAGCTCCAGCCGTTTGAAGCTGAGATCGCCGCCATGCGACAAAAGAGGCCGCCGATATCGTACCGGGAAATTGTGAAGTTCCTGAAGGAGCGGCACGGCATCTCTGTGCAACTCAGCACGGTGGCCAACTTCGTCAGAGTGCGATCGAAGGGGAAGCGGAGTAGTTACCTGTTTGGTCCGCCTTGGCATCGGGTGAAAAGCCCATTGCCCGATCAAAAGACCAGGTCCACCACCCTGGACCGCCGATCCACCAGCGACATCCCACAGGGGAGAAAAGCTGAAGACACAATTTCCCGTCCCCGACGGCCGGTCTCGTTCACCTTCAGCCAGGAATACAACCTGACGCGCCTGACACCGGAGGAAGCTGCCGCTCTCGAGAAGAAGCTCGACGACGAGCTGAAAGGAGAATCATGACTTCGACCATTCTCTTCACCGCTGGGGCCAAAGGTGGCAGCGGCAAGTCCACCGCGGCCCGATTTGTCATCACTTACCTTCGAGAACACGGAGAAGATCCGCTGCTCTTGGATCTGGATGACGAGAACAAGACCCTTAGCCGGTTCTTTCCTGAGGCTATCAAGGTCGAGATCAAGAAGAGTTCTTCACACGACATTCTCGTCGAGAAGGTGTTGAGTAGCGATCATTCTCTAGTGCTCGCAGACCTCAAGGCGGGCACTGGTAGGGATGTCCTCAACTGGTTTTCGGATGTGCCTTTCGATGAGCTGCACTCACTGGGCGTGAGGTTTGTCTGCATCGGATCGATTACCAGTTCCCCTGACAGCGCTCAGTCGTTTCTCAACTGGGTGACAGTTCTTCAGAATCGGGTTTCCTACCTCGTCTTCAAAAACCTCAAGGACGGTGACGTCCTTCCCGATTACGAAACCACTTCCGAAGCCATCGCGTTTCGCAAGAACCTCGTACCCTGCCACGTCACGCTGCCCCGTCTGGATGAGGAGTACCAGACCGAACTCGAACGGCTCAACCTCACGATCAGCGAAGTGCTGGACTCAGACAATGGCATTTCTTCGCGAGACAAGGCGATTGGCCCAATCCTGTCCCAGCTATTGGTACGAGCTCGCCTGCGGAGCTTCCAGCGGAGAATCTACGAGCAGCTGAGCGAGGCCCTGCAACTGTTGCTGCCCACGTTTCGCCGGGAAGCATCCTCTTTGTGAAAGGACAGATTGTGACTGTACGCGACAACGGGCATTTTGATCGACTCAGCGAAGGGCTCTCCGAGGAGCAGCGGTTAGAGTGGTTTAAGACGTTGCACGAGACGGGGATCACTGCCGACGATGCGGAGCTGGCCCGCCTGTTGCGTGTCTTGCAACTGTACAAGGGCTTCTACGAGGAGATCCCTGCAAGGGTGCGCGAAGCACTCAAACATGCAGACACGCTGACGACCAGAATCAACGGCTTACGTGACGACCTGGCGGAGTGCCTCGACAAGGCACTGGCCGAACTGAAGCAGAACACAGAGGCGGCCTCCGCGATCTCTGCCCACTTTCAGGACACACAAAGTCATCTAACGGCCGCGGTGGAGAAGTCCGCTGCCGAGGTGTCCCGGTCGCTCGAAGCGGAACTTCGTAAGTCGCTCTCAGCCGTGCTGCTCAAGCCGTTTGAGAGCTGTCTTGCTGGCATCCGAGATCAGTGCACTCTCACTGCCAGTCATGCCAAGCAGATCACCGCTGAACTCAGGCTGGCCAGGCGTATCCACATCGGCGCTTATGGCTTGGCCGCCGTACTTATTTCCATATTGCTGGGCGTCACTAGCTGGTTCGTTGCGGCTCGGCAGTACTCCCAGCGCGAAGCGGAGTTGCTTCAAGGGATCGATCAGAATCGGCAGGTTATGTCTGAGCTTGCCCGGAAGGGAGCCGTCTTGGAGGTGCGACGCGATCCTGCCGATTCGCAGAGGCTCTATCTGATGGTCAAGCGAGGCAAAAGCTGGACGACCGAGAAGCATGTGGTCATCGAGATGAAGTAATCGTGAGGAGCGGCTATGCATTCCTGCAAACAATTTCTGACTTGTGAGCAGTACTTCGAGCGTTGGTACCAACCGGCCGACCGGATCGCAATTCTCGTAAGGAACTATGTGACAGGCTCGATTCTGCAGCGAATCATCAGAGCTAACCAAGCCGCGGCTCCGAAATTTCAGAGTTGGATTCAAGCCTTGGACCGCGGCGGCGGAAATGTCTACTCCAGCGTCAATGTCTTTCGATCCGCCGCCGGGGGTCGAACTAAAGCCAATATCGACCGGATTCGCGGGGTGCATATGGAGATCGATCATGACGGTGACGGGGCGATTCAGCGCCTGTTTGGCGATGCCCGTGTGCCTTCTCCCAACGTTCTCATCAACAGCTCACCGGGCAGGTACCAGCTGCTATGGAAGACAAATGATCTGACGGTGGAGCAGGCCGAAAGCGTAAACAAAGCCCTGGCACACGAGTTTGGCGGAGACTCGGCTGCAACTGATGCGAGCCGGGTCCTTCGGGTCCCTGGTCTTCATAACTGGAAACGCGCAGAGCCTTTCACGGTCACTGCTCAGCAGCTTTCCTCGAAGGTCCATTGTCTGACTGACTTCCAACTGAGCCTGACGCCTGCGACGGCGCTGCCAAGCCCAACCTTCGCGCGCCGCAGGGTTCGACCACATCCAATTAGCCAATCGGAGCGAGACTGGGCAATGGTCATGACCAGACTCTCACGCGGCGAGCCTCGCGATGTGATTCAGCGAGACCTCGAGCGCAGCAGACCGGACAAACCACGGCCTGCCTTCTATGCCCAATTGACGCTGGACAAAGCGGTGAGGGAACTCCAGCTTCGGGATCTGGTGCCTGCACTCCAGAGATCGAGCCTTGACCGTACACCTTTCAATCTCTGAGATAGGAGTCCCCTATGTTTCGAGCAGGCGAACGATGAGTCCGGACTGCAAAAAGGCGTTCGTACGAGATGACTTCTCCACTATGCCGGACTCAACAGATTTGCCAGCTTTATTCGGGCTCGTGAACGCAGCGCTTGAAGTATCGCGCAAACGGCGTGATACTCTGGCAAACCTGCGTACAGCTTTGGAACGAGGGGATGACGCCAAGGCGCTAGAGCTGGCCGGCCAGCTTTGCGGACTGACCCATGAGCAAGAACGTCATCGAGCTGATTCGAGTCTCGACGGAAAGCCAGGCGGCCGAGGATCGGGCGGGGATCCCGGCCCAACGGGAGACCAATCAACGAACGGCTAGAATCTACGGTCTCAACATTGTCCGGAGCATCGAGGTTGTGGACGTCTCCGGCTCCGCAGTTCTCCTTTCGCCTGAAGTGCAGGAACTCTTGCGACTCATCGACTGCTCGGACATCGTCGGAGTCGTGACTAAGGAATTCAGCCGGCTGATCCGGCCGGAAAAATTCACCGACTACGCCCTTCTGCAGCATTTCATTGATACCAACACCCTTCTCTACCTGCCTGACGGGCCAATTGATCTGGCTTCCAAGCTCGGGAGGTTTTTTGGGACGATCCGCGCCGCCATCGCGGGCCTTGAGCGGCGGGAAATCGTTGAGCGCATGCAGGACGCGAAGGAGTCGATGCGGCGGGCAGGCAAGCATCCCAGCAGTTCCATCACATTGCCGTATGGCGTGGGGTACTCCAAAGAGCGCGGCTGGTACTACACAGCAGAAGCTGAGAAAGTGAAGCACGCCTTCATGCTGTTCCTCTGCGGTCACACGAGTTACACCGACATTGGCAGGCTGCTGAACCTGCCCCGCACCGATATCCGCTTCATCTTGGGGAATCCCATCTATACCGGCTGGCGGATCTATGATCAGAAGCGCGACTCATCGGCAGCAGGTTATCGTCCCCGGCCAGACGGCAAGCAAGGTGATCGGCGCAAGATGAAGCGCGCACCCGACGAAGTGATCCGCGTGCAGGTCTTGGAACCCCTCGTGACCCAGTCTGAGTTTGATCGTGTCCAGCAGTTCATCGAATTAAAACGACATAAGCATTGGCGCGTCCGAGCCGAGACACCCGCCCGCTATACCTACAACGGATTCCTCACGTGCGCGGATTGCGGTTGCCTGATCTACACGCATAGTTCAAAGCTCGATTTCTACAACTGCAAGTCCCAAAACACCCGGGAGCGGCGCAAGCGGGCTCTGGTCGGCCTGGAGCCCTGCACCAACCGCTACATGCTCCGCAAGGTCTTGGAACCAAAGATCAATGCGGTGTTCAGTCGCCAGCTCACGGACCGGCGTTTTATCGCTAGCGTTGTGGATAGTTACAATGCTTCGTTGAGAACGGCCGATCGGGTTGCTGATCCTATATTGCAAAGTGCTGTTGGTGCGCGGCTTCAGGCACTCGACGAAAAGAAACAGCGGGTGCTGGAAACATTTTTCGATGGATTGATCGCACGGGAAGAACGCGACAGGCGACTGCAGGAGCTGGATCGGGAGATCGCCAGCTATCAGGCAGTACATGCGGATCAGCCAGGGCCTGGCCGAAAACTGCTCGATCCGGAAGCGGTTGCCGCAGCAGTCGAACCGTTTGTGGAGTGGGAATTCCTCAGTCGTGAGGATCGTCGGAAGCTTCTGCGGCAACTATGTCCGGAGATTGCGGTGTACCGTTACCAGGTAAAGAGTGTGCAGCTGAATCTCGCAGCGCGGCACGAGGGCAGCCACGCGAAGATGGCCAAGTGACTATTTCTCGCGCCAGCACTTCGCTCACCTTCCCGGCGCGCTTCATGCTCGCTGCCGCCATGAATCCCTGCCCGTGCGGCTTCTTTGGGGATACCTCGCGGGAGTGCTCCTGCAGTCCGACGATGATTCAACGTTACGTTTCGAAAATCTCCGGGCCGTTGTTGGATCGCATCGATATCCACATCGAAGTGCCGGCTGTGAAGTATGCCGACCTGGCTGCCAAACCTCCCGGCGAAGGTTCACTGGAGATCCGCGAGCGGGTGACGGCGGCGCGAAGAGTCCAGCAAGAACGTTTCAAGGACCAAAAGATCTATTCGAATGCCCAGATGACGCCGCGGCTCATTCGCCAACACTGCGAAATCGACGACGACTCGCGGAAGCATCTTGAACACGCCATGACCAAGATGGGCCTCAGCGCCCGTGCCTACGATCGCATTCTGAAAGTCTCCCGGACTCTAGCCGACCTTGACCGCATGGAACGCATCCAAGCTCGCCATATCTCCGAAGCCATTCAGTATCGCAGCTTGGATCGAAACTACTGGGCATGATTGTGAATTGAGACGCGAGCTGACCCGAGGAAGACAACCGATATTTACTATTTAAGGGCTGACCCCGGTCGGTCCCTTACTGGTGGGTATCATTATGAGTTTCGGTCGGTGTAAAGGAACGCTCCTCGCATGGATTTGTCTGTTGCTCATTGCGCCCAGAGTGGTCCGGGCCGAGCGCCTTCCGACGACCGTTTTCACCGCCCGCGACGGCATCGCTCCGACTGTCCACCGCATCGTAGGCGATTCCAAAGGTTTCATCTGGTTCGTAGGATCTGAGGGGCTGGCCCGCTTCGACGGCAACGAATTCCGCGTATTCACGGAGGCCGATGGCCTGCCCACCAGCAGCACTTCCGACATCCTCGAGCGCCGCGATGGAACGTACTGGGTGGCCGCCGAGGAACAGCTCTGCACGTTCGACCCGCGCCCCAATCGCCAGCGGTTTCAATGCGAATCTCCGAAGCTCGGCGAAATCAGCACGCTTCTGCAAGACGAGAAAACCCTGTGGTGCGGAACACATACCGGGCTCTGGCGTCGTCCGGCAAACGGGGCCAACCCCTGGGAATTCGTGCGCGCGATCGAACCTGGCCCTACCGGACGCCCTGCTGTCTACCGCCTGCTCAAAGACACACGCGGCGACCTGTGGGCAACGACTGTTTCAGGTCTGTATCGATTGCGTTCGAACGGCCGCGTGGATCGCTGGACCCCAGCCCAGGGGTTGTTCACAGATCAATTTACCGCGCTTTCTGAAACCCCGGGCGCCATCTGGGCCGGTTCGGCAACCGAACTGATGCGGTTCGAGATCGATGCCAACACCGGGGAAGCCCGGATCGCGGATCGGTATGGCCGGCCCGACGGGCTTCCGAGCGGCAATATCGATAGCGTTCGCCTGTGGCGCGGCAGTGTATGGGCGGGCACCCTTCAAGGGCTCGCGCGCCAGTTGCCTTCCGGCCGATGGGAGGCCGTGGAGCTGGACCCGAGCGTGAATGGGCTGAATGTGGGGGCGCTCGCCATCGATCACCTCGGGAACTTGTGGCTGGGCACCGCCGGCGCTGGCGTGGCACGGATTTCTGCCTCGGGTTTCTCGAGCTTCTCGGAACGTGACGGTCTTGGTGTCCGAGGCGTGTGGGCGGTCTTCGAAGACCGGAAGGGCAACTTGACGGCCGTCACGAAGGACGAAGACCACTATTTCTTGAACCGATTCGACGGCTATCGGTTTCACCCCGCGCGGCCGAACGCTCCACTCGGAATCGACTTCAGTTGGAGCTGGCCGCACCTCGCCGTGCACTCCCAGTCTGGGGAATGGTGGCTGGCAACCGGCGCCGGGCTTCTCCGCTACAGAAACCAGCTCGTGGCGGCTCCGATCGTGCAGGGACCGGGGGTCGGCCTCGCCACAGGCAACGTCTTCTGCGTCTTCGAGGACTCGGGCGGCGGTGTCTGGGCGAGTATCGGATACCCTTCCGGCATCGGCCTCTACCGCCGGAATCCTCGCACTGGCCGGTTTGAAAGCTTTCATGAGTCCCACGGACTTCCCCTTCTCCACCAGACAATCCGTCCTGCTGCCTTCGCTGAGGACCGGGCGGGCCAAATCTGGATTGGCATGCTGGATGGCGGCCTGGTACGGTTTCGAAACGGAAACTTCCAGCAATTCCCCTCCTCGTCCGGCGCACCCGATCAGGGTGTCCGCGCCTTGCTTGTGGACCGCCAGGGGCGTTTGTGGATCGGATCGAGGAGACGGGGTTTATTGCGAGTCGACGATCCCTCGAAGGCCAACCCGGTATTCTCCGCCTACACGAAGTCGAGCGGTCTCTCGAGCATGATCGTTGCCGCTCTGGCCGAAGATCTCGACGGACGCATCTATGTCGCCAGCGGAAGCGGCATAGACCGCCTCGATCCGGCTACCGGCCAGATCCGACGCTTCACGACCTCGGACGGGCTTCCGCCGGGGGAGTCCCGAGTCGGCTTCCGGGACCGCCACGGCGCGCTCTGGTTTGGCGGCGACCTCGGCCTGATCCGGCTCGAGCCACAGAAGGAGCGTACCGACTCTCCCATCGTTCTTGTTCACTCCATTCGAGTGAATGGCCACATCCGGCCTATCTCGGACCTGGGCGAGGTCGAACCTGCGGCGCTGTCTCTTTCCCCGTCCGAGCGGCAGCTGCAGGTGGATTTCGGCGGCTTCCGTCACGATCTTCTCTACCAGACTCGCCTCTCCGGCGTGGATCCCGAGTGGACGCCGCCTTCTTCGTCACGCAGCGTCCATTATCTGTCGCTCGCTCCGGACAGCTACGAGCTCTCGATCCGCGCCGTCTCCCCTGAGGGCGGTTCGAGTTCCCGTCCGGCGCAGGTTCGATTCCGCATTGCTCCGCCGCTCTGGCAGCGTTGGTGGTTCCTCGGTTTCGCTACGCTCGCGGCGGGGGCGGCCGCCTACGCATTCTACCGGTACCGCGTCGCGCGCATCCTCGAGATCGCCGAGATGCGCACACGTATCGCCACCGATCTGCACGATGACATCGGCGCCAACCTTACCAAGATCGCGATCCTCAGCGAGGTCGCCCGCCAGCGACTTGGCAATGGCGAAAGCGAGGACCTCACCCCGCTCGGGTCCATCGCGCGGATCGCGCGCGAGTCGGTCTCTGACATGAGCGATATCGTCTGGGCGATCAACCCGAAACGCGACAGCCTCCTCGACGTCGTGCGCCGGATGCGCCGGCACGCCGAGGAGGTCTTCGCGGCAGGCAACGTCAGCCTGGCCTTTGCTGCCCCGGAGACGGACGGAACTTCAAGAATCGGAATCAGCGTGCGGCGTGACCTGTTCCTCATCTTTAAGGAAGCGGTCAATAATGCCGCTCGTCACTCCCGCTGTACGCATGTTGCGATCGACCTCCGCGCCGAAGGCTCTTGGCTCGAGCTCCGAGTAATCGACGATGGCGCTGGCTTTGACTCCACGGCCGAGAGCGAGGGCCAGGGTCTCGCGAGCATAAGCCGGCGCGCCGAGAAGATGGGTGGCAAGATCGAGGTCGAGTCGCGCCCTGGACAGGGAACCACGGTCCGGTTGCGTGTCCCGTGCACACGCCCTCGCCAGCTCCATTCTTGAGCTTGCTTCCACCTACCCAAATACGTAGGTGACAGCTTTGCCGTCGAACCTCTAGAGTCACATTGTTAAGTCGTGTGCCAATGCTTTGGGTGGAGAAACTTAACAAAGTAATACTAGGTTCACTTGGTGCCGGTCAAGTTCACAAAATAGTCAAATTCGTGAACTCCCTCTCCCGTTTGTGGGGAGAGGGTGGCCAAAGGCCGGGTGAGGGGTCGGCAGCCAACGGAGACGCGGCCCTCGGCGGTCTGAGGTCGCTCGCTACAACTAGAGTCACACCGTGAAAAACCAACGCTCGGGCCCCGCCGCGGCGGAACGGCCCATCCGGGTCGCAATCATCGAAGACCAGCGCGAAGTGCGCGATGGCCTGATCGCGCTGATTAACGGGACGCGGGGCTTCCGCTGCGCCGCCGGCTATCGCACCATGGAAGATGCGCTCGCCCGCATCGACTTGGACCTTCCCGATGTGATCCTGACGGACATCGGCCTGCCGGGGATGTCCGGCGTTGAGGGCATCCGCATCCTGCGCGAGCGCTATGCGCAGGTTCCGGTTGTGGCCCTGACAGTCTACGACGACGACCGCGAGGTTTTCGCCGCGCTCTGCGCGGGCGCTTCGGGGTACCTGCTAAAGAATACTCCCCCCGCCCGGCTCCTGGAGTCTGTGCGTGAGGTTGTCGAGGGCGGAGCGCCGATGTCGCCCGAGGTGGCGCGGCGCGTGATCCGCCTCTTCCGCGAGTTCCGCCCGCCCGAGCGGGCCTCGTATCACCTGACACCGCAGGAGACCGAGTTGCTGCGGCTGCTCGTCGAGGGTCACCACTACAAGACAGCCGCCGACAAGCTCGGCATCACCATCCACACCGTTTCATTTCACCTGCGCAATATCTATTCGAAGCTCGAAGTGCACTCCAAAACCGAGGCAGTGGCTAAGGCGCTGCGCGAGGGGTTGGTCTAGCTTAGCCAGACAGCCTTGGTGCGCACAAAGTCCACAATTCGGGCTTGGCTTGAGCCGAGCCGTGCAACCTCACCCGCCGAATCCAATGAACAGCGACAAATAGAATTTTTTGATGGCAGACAGGATTCACCTTCTCAAGCCGGGATTGGATGATCATCGTGGAATGAGCGCTGAAGGTGCGGCACTATTCTGTTGCGGTCCTTGGCCCTCAATGCCTCGATGATACAAGACCACCCCCTCACGGGAGTGGCTATTCACTGACGGCCCTTCCGGGCCTCGATCGCACAGCACGGCGTCACGCCTAGACTCGGCATGTGCCCACTAGCCTAGGATTCACACCTCCAAGCTCTTCCGTCACCTCCCTATCTACGTAGTTACATAGCCCTCACGCACGGTGCTACATAGTGTGGCATTCCCATTGGGAGAGGCCATCTGATCGATCAATCAACCCAAAAGGAGATTCCACTTAAGGAGCGCATATGAAAAATATAACGAGGTCCAAGATCTACCTGCCGATAGCGACGATGATCTTGTCGGCGGCGCTTGCGGTCCCGGCAGCGGCACAGAACCAGCTACCCTTCAACTTCACCACCATTGACGTGCCAGGGGCCACAGCCACCCTGCCACGTGATATCAACCCTCAGGGTGACATCATCGGCTTCTACGGTGTCGGGGCGGCCTTTCCTCGGCTACCTGCTTCAGGCCGGCATCTTCACCGACTTCGATTTCCCTGGAGCCACAGCCACTCGGCCCCGCAGCATCAACCCTCAGGGTGACATCGTTGGCTTCTACGTTGCCGGGGGAGTCACTCATGGCTTCGTGTTCGTCGAGGGCAGCTTCACCACCATTGATGTCCCTGGCGCTACATCCACTCAGCCCTTCGGGATCAATCCTCAGGGTGACATCGTTGGCCAGTATTCGGCTGGGGGCACGCTTCATGGGTTCTTGCTTGACAAGCATGGCAGCCTCACGACGATTGAGGTTCCAGGCGCCTCCTCCACAGGGGCCTTCGGGATCAACCCTGAGGGTGACATCGTTGGTCAGTACTCGGCTGGCGGCACCACTCACGGCTTCCTGCTTGATAGACATGGCAACCTCACGACGATCGACTTCCCTGGCGCCTCCTCCACCCAGCCCATCGATATCAACCCTCGGGGTGACATCGTTGGCCAGTACTCGGCTGGGGGCATTACTCATGGGTTCCTGCTTGACACGGGGGCAGCTTCACAAGCATCGACGTCCCTGAGGCCTCATCCACTGCGGCCCAGGGTATCAATTCTCAAGGCGACATCGTCGGCACGTACTCTGCCGGGGGCATCACCCATGGGTTCCTAGCACAACGGTAGTGCCGCCCAGCGGCCCGGTTGTCTTTACCCTCACCGAAATTGACACCATTACCGGTGGGACAGGTCGATTCTCAGGTACCCAGGGGAGCTTTACCGTGCACCGCACGCACGTCCGGGCGCTCAGTGACGATGGAACGCACGTCACCTTCGGCTGGTTCGAGGGGACCATTACTCACGCGGAGAAGTGATGCCGAGTAGAGGTGTCTGACGCCATTTCTCCAAGCACCCAGGTCTGCGACCGCTTGAACGATTAGAGATTGTTCAGGCGGCCATAGACTTGGGCGGGATCGCGCCCGGGTTCCTTTTGGCAGGGTCTTGGGCAATCTGGATAGCGTGCTGAACGGCGCCAGCACGACGGTCATCACCAGCGCGTGGAGTTTCTACATTTGTCCCCCTTTTCCAAGGGGGACGCAGCGTTTTTTGCGGCAGGGGGTCCTGGCCGACTTGTACCACACCCCCTGTAGTCCCCCTTGCCAATGGGGACAAAATGCGGCTGCAGGCCGCGTTGGTCAGCCTAGAAAGACTGACGAAGGCGCAAGTTGCACCCTGCTGGTCGGCCACTCGGAAGTCGTTTTTGCGACTCCCCGCTTCCCCTCCTCTTAAGGCCGGCAGCTACTCCCTCGCTCGGTGGTTGTGAGATACATGTTGGAGAAGAAAGCCAGCTCGGGGGAAAAACTTCACACGACGGGGATCATCGTTAAGGACGCGACCTACCAGTTGGCGCTACTGGACGGCATTGCCTTCTGAACTGGTGTGGCGGATTAGCGGCGTCTGGCTTTACGCTCCGAATATAGCGCATGTCGATTTGTCAGCGCCTGGCTGCTACTTCCTCGTCAGCACGGCCGCCAGAAACCGGAGTTCGGACTCCACTTCTGCGGGATCGGCCACCGTATCCGCGATTTCCTGGCGAAAGAGTTCGCGATACCTCTTGCGAAGCCTGTGAATCGCCACCTTGAGCGCTCCCTCTGAGGTGTTCATTTCGCGAGCCAGCGCGGCATACGGCGCGTCGGACTGCCCGAGAAGGAACACCTTCAACCGCTCGAAATGCTCCGGGCGGCCGTGTTGCACGAACTCGCTCCGCAATCTCTCCACGACTCGGTCGAGCACCGCAAGCGCCCAGCGCCGTTCGAAGATCCGCTCCGGCGTCTCATCGTGCGCAGGCTCGCGTTGGTAGCGCTCTTCGCCGGACGAGAATTCAAGCGGCACAACCACCCCGCCGCCCCGTTTTTGTGCGCGATGGCGGTCTTCTTCGTCAGCCACAAAGAACTTCAAGGAAGTCAACAGAAACGACCGGAACCGGCCCTTTTCCGGGTCAGCGCGATCGAGATACCGCCCTTCCAACACGCGGATGAAAAACTCCTGCGTGAGATCCTGCGCCTGATCGGCGGGATAACCGCGCCGGCGCAGATAGGCGTACAACGGATACCAGTAGTTCTCACACAGAGAAACCAGAGCAGACCGAGCTTCCTTCCGATGGGGATCGCCAGCGGCGACCACCAGGGTCCACCGCGTCGTCGGAAACTGGGATGATCCCGGCAGTGTGTGCATGGTCTGGCCGTTCGTCGTGGTCTTATCCTCACGGTGTTCCGCTACACAGCATAAGGAATCGGGAGCCAAAGGTTACAGCGCAGGCCTACAGCCTCGCGTACTCTGCTTTGGCGCTTTTCAGGATCGGGATATCGGGGTCTGCGTCTTTCCAAAGCGCGAGGAAAGCCCCATAGGCAGCCTTCGCCTTGGCCTTATCTCCCGACAAGAGCGAACACTCTACCGAGTTGCAAGTGCGCCAGCGCGCCGATGGGATCCGCGCCTACAAGACCGCGATGATCGAGGATCTTCTGAAACTCGGCCGCCGCTTCCGCATACCGGTGCGCGGCAACCAACGCCTCGCCGCGCACATAGGCCGAGTGCAAACCGCCAAGATAGAAATGATTGAAGTTGAGGCCGTTCACGCGCCAGCTCATAGCGGAGGGCGATTTGCAGCCGCTCCACGCTGTCTGCGGGCTTGCCCGCGCTCCAGTGCGGCAACGCGCGAAGAACCGGTACGTAAGTAAATTTCGCAAACGTATCTTCCGGGAAGCGCTTTTCCAGATCGCCGGCGAGCGCCTCCGATCGAGAGGACGTCTCCCGAAAGAGCCAGGGCAAGGCCGGCGGCGTATTCGACATCCCGGCCGTTCGAAAGTTCGCCAGCGCCGCCATGGCGTTCCTTTTCGCTTCGGCAGCATTCCCGCAAACGGCTTCCCACACCGCTCGTGCGGCCTGGTAACTCGCGGCCACCTCGCGTTCCCCCGCTTGCAGGGCCAGATCCATGGCGCGGCTGGATGACCGCGCGCGGCCAGTGTGAGCCGGCCGGAACGAGCCAGAGCGAGAGCCTCGAGGTTCGCCACTGGGTGTTCCGCTCCACGAATTGCCCTTGGCCAGAGCCACGATTCGATCCATCTGGTCCGTGTCTCCCTTCAGGACCGCGATGTTGTATCTGATCATCAGGAGAGCAGGATCCTCCATCCTGCGTTCGGAGGCTCGCTGAAGCGCACGCTCGGCTTCTGCGAAACGGTCCAGGGAAAAATAGGCTGGACGCGAGATTGGAGTACGCCGGGCTAGAGTCGGGATCCCCCGCGATTCTTTCCTGGGCGGCTTCGATGCTCTTTCAAATCGGCCGGTCCCGTGCGTGGAAATGCCCCCCAATAAACCCCGGGGATCTGGGCTGCTCCCCCCGACGAGGATAAGTCTGAAGCCACAACTCGAGGGTTTGGTACGCCTTTTCCAGATTTCCTGTCACCTGCCGGTCGTAGGTGAAGTCGATAAAAAACCTCTCCCGATCGCTGACCCGATCCCGCAGTTGCCACGCTTTTGTCGTGCTCTCGGCCGACAAGCACGGACTCTCCAATCGGAACTGTACCGTAGCCCCAAATTGGCGTGCGCCATCGCGAACTTCGGATCGATTTCGACAGCGCGCCGGAAGAAAGGTATAGCCGCGGCACTCCCGGAGGATAGGAGCACCTTCATTCCGGTGCTGTAAGCCTTCAAGGGCTTCGAGTGAAGGTGTCGTCGCCTCGGCGAGCGGCAGTCGAGTGCTTTTCCACCGTAGCCAGCGATTCGCCCACTCTGGTTCTGAATTTGCGCGACGATCTCGACTGAGAGAGTTCAGGACATCTTCTCTCGTCGCCGCCACCGCCTGCTCCTGATCCAGAATGTTTCCGGTGTTGCAGTTCTTTGCGCGCAGGCCCAATACATATTGGCTTCCAACACGTGCGATCGAGCCTTCCAGGACAGCCGCACTGGCGGTTCGCTCGCAGATCTGCTGAGCCATTTCCGAAGTCAGCCGCGCCTCTTTGGGCTGTCCCATGAGAGCCAGCGTCTGCTGGACCTTCCTGTCCGAAATCAGGGTGAGGAACGGCGATTGTTGAAGCTCCACGGACAGTCCCTGGCGCAGCGTGTCGTCAAACACCGGATCGCCCGTCTTGTTGTCGAAATCCGCGAGGACAATGGTGTCCTTGTCGGTCAGCTTGGGTCTCGGCGGAGAATCGCGGCGCAGGAACGACCAGACCGTCACTCCGCTCAGCAGGAGGAACGCGAGCCCGGCGGCTGTACCGAGAACGGCCAGCCGGTGCCTGCGAAGAAACTTGCGCGCTCGGTACAGCCCGCCCGGCGGCGACGCCAGCACGGGCCGATGCTCAATGTATCTCTGGATATCGGCCGCGAGCTCAGCCACCGAAGCGTATCGCCGCTCCCGCACTTTCTCCAGAGCCTTCATCGTGATCGCAGTTGAGATCGCCATCCACGAGGCGGCGCAGCGAGGCCGGGTCGGTCTGGCGGCGCGCGGCGATGTCGGCCGCCGCCGCACCCATTGCGCTCAGCTTCCGAGAAAGCGGCGGCGCCTCCTCTTCGCGGATGATGCGGAGCATCTCCGCCAAACCTGCCTGGCGCATTCTGGCCGCGTCGAAAGGGACAGCTCCGATCAGCAACTCGTACAAGAGCACGCCGAGCGAATACACATCGGAGGTCTCATCGACGTCTCCGGTCATCACTTCGGCCTGCTCGGGACTGGCGTACTCCGGTGTGCCCACCATCTGGCCGAATTGAGTTAGCAGCGTCTTCTCCACGGCCCACTGGTCGGTAGCCTTGGCGATGCCGAAGTCGATCACCTTGGGAACCGGGCGCGCCCTCCTGCTCCATCACCAGCACGTTCGACGGTTTGAGGTCGCGGTGGATCACGCCTTTCTGGTGCGCGTGTTGAACGGCACGGCACACTGCGAGGAACAGTTCCAGCCGCTGTCCGATTGTCATCTGCTTGCCATCGCAGTACTGCGTGATGGGTGCGCCCTCGATGTACTCCATGACGAAGTAAGGCCGGCCCTTGGGCGTCGCGCCTGCGTCGAAGATCCGTGCGATATTCGGGTGGTCCATCATCGCCAGCGCCTGGCGCTCGTTGGCGAAGCGAGCGAGTACCTGGCCGGTATCCATCCCGAGTTTCACTACTTTAAGGGCCACACACCGGCGAATGGGTTCGCGCTGCTCGGCCAGGTACACGGTGCCCATACCCCCTTCGCCAAGAGGTCGAACGATCTGATATCGGCCGAAGTCGTCCTCACCGGCTGCCGCGCTTGACGTACCGATGGTCAGTTCTGAATTCGTCCGCTCCAACCGAACTATCGAAAGCGCCCTGGATCAGACACTTCGGACACAGTCCCGCAGGATCACCGGAACCCAATTCTTCTCCGCACTGAGGGCAATTTGGCATTTGGGCCAGAGTCACAGCAGCTATTATATGCCTTTCGCCCCAGAGGCTGTAACCTTCAGTCCCGCGATTCCTTATTCATGCCAGATGAGCCGGATTGGAGCCGGCAAACCAGATCGATCAAACCGAAAGGAGATTCGACATGAGAAGCCTACTCACAGCAAGAGGGAAAGACCCTATGAAAAGAAACACAAGCGCAGCAGTGGTGCTGTGCTTGGCGGTGCTCGGCACAGCCATCGAGGCACGGGCAGAGTGTCAAGGAGGTCAATACCTCCGTGGCAGCATCGCCAAAACTCGCATTGCTTCACCAAATGATCCTTTGTCCAGGTGGTTGGGCAACGTGACTGGCGTGCTGAACGGCGCCAGCACGATGTTCGTCACCGGCACACCGCCCAATGTGACGTCATTCGATACCTTCGTGACGACCCAGGGCGATATGTTGACGGCCACTGGACTTTTCACACGCACTCCTATTCCAGGCGCGCCTCCGGGCGAATTCACGGTACACGTGGACCCGACGATCACCGGGGGATCGGGCAAATACGCAGGAGCTACCGGCTGGATGACGTTCGATGGACAGATGCACAACGTCTTTGGTGGTGTCGGTGTGGCAACCATCGATCTGGTTTATAGAGGTTGCGTCAGCGGTCCAAATATTAAAGCCGACGGAAACTGAACCTTTCGTCGATAAGGGGCACCAAAGATGCCCAGTCGGCACAAGAAAGCTTTGGGGATCGACTGGGCGTTCACCTAACCATTGAACACGCGCTGAATCGAACGATTCAGCGCGCTGGAGATTGGACATTTTGTTCCCCTCCTCGGCTGAGGAGGGGCGGGCGCTGCCCCGGACAGCGCCGGGGTGGTGCGATCGTCGGCTTGAGCAAAGCTCCAACCGAGCGTTTCGTGCCCACAATTCTCAAATTCGGACGAAGCGCCTGAACAATGGTTTCCGGGAGCTGCATCAGACCACCCCCGTGCCGCTGTGCGGCACTTCCCCTCCTGACCTCAGGAGGGGAGCCTAAAAAGATGTCCAATTTCAAGCTGGTCGGCCACTCGGAAGTCGTCTTTGCGACCCGCCGCTTCCCCTCCTGTTAAGGCCGGCAGCTACTCCCTCGCTCGCTGGGTTGTGAGATCGCTCGGCTATCAAGAACGTTGACAAGCACGGTGCGACGCCTCAAGACTATAGAAGTGCTTCGCCGGTCGATCTCCGAGTGCCGGTCCAATTGCTTACATGTCCTCTGAAAATCCCCCTTACCAAAGGGGGAAAGAAGGCGAAACGACGGGGTCGTGAAGCCTTCAGGGGGTTGTCGTGACCGGTTTGGGACGGCCGACCGGACAGCCACTCCTAAAACCCCCCTGAAGTCCCCCCTTGTCCAAGGGGGGACGCTGTTTCCATCGAACGTGGCGCCGCAACGCGGCATGAAAAACTCCTCTGCAAACACCGATTGCGTCGTCGTGGGCGCGAGTTTTGCCGGGCTGGCGTGTGCTCATGCTCTGGCATCCGCCGGAATGCGAGGTGACGGTGTTGGAGAAGAAAGCCAGCTCGGGGGAGAAACTTCACACGACGGGGATCATCGTTAAGGACGCCATCGATCAGGTGGCGCTGCTGGACGGCCTGCCTTCTGAACTGGTACGGCGTATCAACGGCGTCCGGCTCTACGCTCCGAATATGGCGCATGTCGATCTGGCGGCGCCCGGTTGCTATTTTCTGGCCACAGATACTCCGCGTGTAATGGACTGGCTGGCAGCGCGGGCGGAGCAGGCCGGGGCTCGCATTGCCTATCAAACCTCGTTTGCGCAGGCAACACGCCAGCGTGGCGGCTTTGATCTCGGCGCCTCGGGAACGACACGTTACCTGGTGGGCGCCGATGGACCGAATTCGCGTGTCGCCAAGGCTCTCAGCCTCGGACAAAACTCGCAGTTCTTATTCGGAGTGGAGCACGAGTACGCCGACGTGGAGATTGACGACCCGGACAAGCTGCACTGCTTCATCGATCGCCGGCTGGCGCCGGGCTACATCGGCTGGATCGTGGCCGGAGTCGGCGTCGTGCAGGTAGGACTGGCCCGGCGCGTCGGCGGCGATCAGTTCATGCAGAACTCTGCGATGGCCGCGTTCCTGGAGAAGATTGCTCCGATATTCGATGTCCGTGGGTTGCGGCCCGTTTCAGTAAGGGCAGGAATGATTCCGTGCGGTGGCATCGTGCGTCCGGTCGCGGGGCCGCGCGTTCTGCTGGTGGGAGATGCTGCTGGAATGGTCTCTCCAGTCACCGCCGGTGGCATTCATACGGCCCTCAAGCACGGCCTGGCAGCAGGTCATGCGATTGGCGACTTTCTGAATGGCAGGGCCGAGGACCCCAGCGGATGGTTTGTCCGATCGTACCCGCAATTTCGAACCAAGCGGCTGTTACGTTTTCTGTTCGATCACTTCCAAAGTGACGCTCTATTCAATCTGCTACTTGGCACGAGGCCGGTGCGAATGGCGGCAGGTATCGTGTATTTTCATCACAAGGGTGCATTCGATCCAGCAGCTAACACTTCTCGTCGTACAGAAGCATCCCCAGAAGAAATCGGCACCCGCCACTGAGCGGTTACAGCTCCCAATGACAGATCGCAATACCGACAACGTTCAGCCAGCGATTTCTTGACAGGTTTCGCGCTCGTTCTTACTATTCATCCGAGTAGTTTTTCGCGAGGAGTGTAACGGTGTCCTTTGGAGTGAGCCTGAAGCGGGAACGAGAACTGCGTGGCGTCAGCCTCGCCGAGATTGCCAAAACAACAAAGATCAGCGTGCGACTCCTGGAAGCGATTGAAGAGGATCGCTACGATATTTTACCGGAAGGAGTGTTTCGCAAGTCGTTCATCAAGAGCTATGCCAAGTATCTTGGGATGAACGAGGACCAGATCCTTAACAAGTACGTTCTGGAAGTTCAACCTAGCACCGCCGCCCAGTCGGCTCCTGTAAAGCCAACCCAGAGCTTCCAAGTCACCTTGCCCGGATCCCGACGGTCGCTGTTGTTGATGTTTGGCATCTTTCTGATGGTTCTGGCTGGGAGTTGTGGATTTTGGTATTTCACTCGAGCCAGCCACAACGGGGAAGCGCCGGCGACTCAAATCACTCCACCGCCACCCAGCGGGCAACCTCAGAGCGAAGCAACTCCGCCGGCAAGGTCCATCGCGGCCCCGGTCCAGACACAAACTACAACCGCACGGTCTGCGCCATCGGGTACGGCGGGCCAGGCCGCCAGTCCGGCCAATGATCCTTCGCTACTCAAGGTGTTAGGCGAGCTTGCCAAGAAACCGGACCCCGCCCCCGTTCGACCTGAAGGCGTTGCCCCGTTGGAACTAACCATAGAGGCAAACATCCCGGCCTGGGTTTCAGTGAGTGCGGGCGAGAGTTCTTTGTTTTCAGGGCTCATGAGTGCGGCTGATATCAAGAAGTTTTCGCTTGAGGCGCCCCTGAAGGTAACTCTGGGCAATGCCGGCGGCGTCCGTTTGCACGTCAACGGTCAGGTTTTTTCCAGCGTCGGCAAAGCCGGCGAACGCAAGACTTTGGAAATTTCGGCGGCTAACTACCAGCGGTATCTGACGCCCAAGACTCCATGAGCGGGTCAATTCTCTCCAAACTGAAAGAAGGCAACGCGCCCCTCACCATTCGGCAATCTGCAGCGCGGGGTGTGCTGCCGGTTGGACAAGAGGAGCTGCTGGGGATCCTTATCTATTTACAGAACGATCCCGAAGAGGAAATCCGTGAAGCGGCCCGGCAGACCCTGGCCAACGAGTACAGCGACAACCTGCTGCTGACCATTGCCGAGAGCGTCACCGCCCCTGTTGAGGTGCTGGAGTACTTTGGGCGACCGCCCCTGCGCTCGCCCGAACTGCTCGAAGCCCTGATTCAAAACAAATCAACGCCCGATTCCACGATCGCTTCTCTGGCGGGGCAGGTCGACTCCGGGTTGATAGAAGTGATCCTGATTAACTTGATGCGGCTCCTGCGATCTCCTTTCATTCTGGAGGCGCTCGAAGCCAACCCCGGCCAGACGCCTGACATCACGCGACGGCTGCGGGAGATTCGCGAAGAGTTTTTTGAGAAACGCAACAACTTCGTTCCGATTCACAGAACGCGTGCCGAAGAAAAGGCGCTGGCCTCTCAGGAGGGTGAAGAAGCACTGGACGAAGAAAGCACGAGCATGGTCGTCTACAGCGAAGAACTGCGTGAGGGAGAAGACGCAACGTCGGCAACCTTGCAAAGCCTGAAGGACGACGGTTTCGATTCGTTTGATGAAATGGGCGAAGACGAAAGGCTCTCGACCATCCAGAAAATCTCGCGCATGACCGTCTCGGAGCGGGTTCAAACAGCACTCAAGGGAAACCGCGAAGAACGCATTATTCTGATCCGGGATGCCAATCGTATTGTCGCGTCGGCAGTTCTCGACAGCCCGAAACTCACCGACAGCGAGGTGGAAGCCATCGCTTTGATGAAAAATGTTTCGGAAGAAGTCCTGCGCGTGGTCGGCACCAAGCGGGATTTCGCGAAGAATTACGCCGTGATCCACAATCTGGTGAAGAATGCTCGCACACCGATTGGAACGACCCTGGGACTGATCAATCGCATCCTGACCAGCGACCTGCGCGCTCTCGCACGCAACAAGAATATTCCGGAAGTGCTGCGCAAGACGGCGCAGCGCCAAGTCCAAATTCGTACCGCGCCCAGAGACGCAAGATAAACTCCGCCGTCTCAGTCCTCAGCCCTCGCAATCCGTCCGCGATACTCTGCGTAAATCTTGCGGGTCCATGACCCAACCTGTCCGCTGCCGATCGGTTTCCCGTCCGTGTGGGTAATGCCCATGATCTCGTCGCCCGTGCCCGCCAGAAATGCCTCTTCAGCCCGGAAAAATTCCTCCAGCGGCACAAATCTTTCTTCCATGGGCAAACCCAATTTTTGTGCAATCTCCTCGACGAACTGACGGGTGATGCTCGGAAGAATCGACGTCGAGGCTTTGGGGGGAGCGCAGAGCTTCCCGTTCGTCAGGCAGATCACGGCGCAGGAAGTGCCTTCCACGACCCGATTCTCACGATCGACGAGAATGGCTTCATAGGCCTGGCGTTCGCGTGCCTGCTGCTTGGCCATGACGTTGGGCAACAGATTGAGAGATTTGATGTCGCAGCGGCTCCAGCGCTGATCGGGAACGGTGATGGCATGAATTCCTGTCTCGTTCAGATGATCGCGGGCAATAAAGGGACGTACCGTCATCAGAAAGTTGGGCGCCATAGTCTCGGGCCAGGTATGAGAGCGCGCAGCAGCACCGCGTGTGATGTGAAAGTAGACCGTCGCATCGCCGATCTGGCTCTGCTCGTAAGTTTCCTTCACCCAACGATCGACCTGCCTGAGATCGACATTGCGAATGTCAATCTCTGCAAGGCTTCTTTCCAAGCGCTGCCAGTGCCGCGCATAACCCCACAGCCGGCCTCCATAGCTACGGAGGACTTCATACACGCCGTCGCCGAAGAGATTACCGCGGTCTTCCGCGGAGATGACCGCCTCGTTAACCGGAACCACCTTCCCATTGACGTTCGCTAGCTCTGGCATTAATACCGCTCCTGAAAGCACCACCTGGCTGAGGAGAACTACAGAATAGTGTGGCTGCGTTTTGCGCAAGACACCTGACGGACCTCGGCCCCCCTCCCCCGGCCCCTCTTCCGCGTTGGGGAAAGGGGAGCCGATGCTCGCGACTTGGTGACGGCTTTCATAATACCGGCAGACACAACTTGAAGCAGCTACAATCCTAGAAACTGCCGGTGCTCCACAATCGAGGCTTTCAAAGCTTCGATTTGTTGAGCGAAGAAGTGTTCCGTATCTTCAAACCAAACGATGGACTTGGGTGCAAGAAATCCGCTGTACTGTCTTCGCAGCTCGTCCGGCGGACAGACCGTATCGGCCTCTCCCTGAAGAAAGAGTTTCGGTGTCGGCAGGGATGACAGGCAATCCGGGACGAAGAACTTGAATGACGGAGCGATAGCGGTCACTGACGCCAGGGAGGTATCGCGACAGGCGGTCTGCAGGGCGATTCCGGCACCGAAGGAGAAGCCCGCCAGGTGACAAGCGATCCCGGGATGGCGCTCTCTCAGAAAGGCGAGGGCTGCCAAGGCATCCTCCACTTCGCCTTTTCCAAAGTCATGAGTTCCGGCGCTGAGCCCAACCCCTCGAAAATTAAAGCGGAGTACTTCACAGTCCAGGCTGAAGAACGCCTCGGCAGTCGCAAACACTACTTTGTTGTGCATGGTGCCCTGGTACAAAGGGTGTGGATGGCAAACCACTGCGAGCGCCGCCGGGTCCGAGCCCTCCTTGAACTTCAGAAGACCTTCGATGCGGCCTGCAGGACCGTCGAATTGAACGCTTTGGACCTTGATCATGTTCAGTGCTTCAATGAGATGAACTACCCTTCGTTTTCGACGATTGTTGCCCTCGGGAGGGCGAGGATCGCTGCGTTTTTGATTGAGTGCTGCTCCATTCACTCCTTGCGCAAGATCAGCACCCAGCTTGGCGCAGCAGGAATAAGGATTTTCAACAACCACCCGGGAAGCCACTTCAACTTGCGTGCCTGAGCCAGCAGCGCTGGATCGTCTGGGAAAAACAGCTCTGGGGTTTTCAGCAACTCCACGGTCAGGTCTTTCACAGCAAACCTGCGACTCAGCCGGCGGATGGACCAGTAGCTCGGCAGTTGCTCCGGGTAGTGCGTCCCCCGCCGAGCCAGACGAACATACCGGTTGGCCAGCGAGCGCGGCAGCCATGAGAGCAATAGCAGCCGATAGTGCGGCTCCATAGGCCAATAGCGATTGGGCACACCCAGATAGCAGACCCCACCCGGCTTGAGCACCCGCCATACTTCGTTCAGGAGTCCAGACGGAGATGCGGCGTGTTCCAGGATATGATTGATGACGACGCCATCGAACTTTTCAGAAGCCAGCGGCAAGCCGATCCGTCGGCCTGAATGAACGGGAACTCTCCGGCCCAGGCCGAAGGGTAATCAATGTCCAATCCCACGACCAGACCAAACTCCTTCGAGAGCGACTCCGTAATGTGGCCCTCGCTGCAACCGATGTCGGCGATGACAGCGTCCGCTGGATTCCACAGCTCCCGCCGCAGAATTCGCACAATCTTCCCTGATTTCGATTTCCGCGAAGCGAGGTACTCATCCCGAAGATAGTCAAATCGATCCAGAAACCGTTGCGGCGAATTCATCGGTCTATTGGCCCAGCCAGATCCTCAATGGTTCGGCAAAGCTGCTCCCACGAGAAAGCGGCTCGCTTCACCCCAACTGCCTCACGCATCCCCGCCTCGCGGTTCTGCTGATAGAAATCCAGCACGGCATTGCTGATGGCTTCGGAGTCCCTGGGTGGCACGAGATAACCTGTGACGCCGTCCTCCACAACCTCTGGAAGGCCTCCGACCCGGCTGACCACGACGGGTTTGCCGAATCCATAGGCAAGTTGCACAATGCCGCTCTGAGTCGCCGAGACGTAGGGAATCACTACCAGATCGCTGGCAGCAAAGTAACGAGCCACTTCTTCGTTTGGGATGTACTTTTCGACCAAAGTGACGCTGGCGGTCAAGCCAAGGTGCGAGATCAACTCATGATAAGGCTTCGAGTCTCCCCAGACCTCCCCGGCGATCAACAAATGCACATCCAGTTTCGTGCGCACGAGAGGCAAGCTCTCGATCAGGTAGCGCAACCCTTTGTAGTCGCGGATGAATCCGAAAAAGAGCACGACCCGTTCGGCACGAATTCCCAGGGCGGCCTTCGCCTCCGACTTGCTCAGGACCGGTTGGTTGAGATGCTCGTACGCCGGGTGAGGGCTCACGCGGATTGACCCGGATCGCGACGGTCCCAGCCACCGCTCCAGATTGTCCCGGTCCCACCGTGAATGTGTGATGAAGAAATCCGCGCAATCAAGGACCCGCCGTGAAATTGCCGACTTGATCCGGTTTGGCTCGTGCTCCATCACGTTGTGGCAAATGAAGACGCACTTGGGTTGCCGTCCTTTTCCGAGACGTTTAAGGAAGAGCCAGTAGAAAGGCGTCCAGTACACGGTGGACCACTGCAGGATGACAAGACGTGAGTTCGACGCTTTCACTTTGCGCGCGACCCTCAGCCATGCCAGCGGGTTGAGGGCATCGAACCTGACGGACGGCTGCTCGTGAGTCAGCAGACTATGGCTGGGATCGAGATCGGTGTTTCCAGGGTAAAGCCAGTGTGGGTACTGGCGCGAATAGGAAAAGAACTGAACGTCGTGTCTGCAACGCAGGCTTCGCACCAGCAGCGTCGTGTAGTGAGCAATGCCGCCGCGAAAAGGATGCGTCGGCCCAATCACTGTGAGCGACATCAGCGCCGTGAATGCCCGGAGCGGGCGGCTTCAAATGGGGGATCAGCTACTGCAGGCGAACTCCGCAATTCGATCTTGCGCAATCGGTACAGCATTTCCTCGTTTAAACGGCGGTTGGCTGCGATCAGATCGGCTACCAGACCAATGACCATGATTTGAAATCCAACGATCATCAAGATGGCCGCCAATATCAGGGATTGCAGGTGACCGCTGGCTCCTGCTGAAAAGTAGAAGTAGAGATACCGGGCACCCAATGCGAACCCCAGTAGAAACGCCAGCCCGCCCAAATAGAGAAACACCTTGAGCGGGTTATACATTGAATACACGCGCAACAACGTCACCAGGGATTTCTTCAGATACTGCCAGGTTGAACCCGCCAGGCGCGACTCACGAAGCTTGTCGTTCACTCGCACCGGAACATGCGTGATGGTGAGCGATCCACAACCGGCGTGAATCAATGTCTCCAGCGTGTAGGAAAACTTGGAGTAAACGATGGTGCGCAGTGCCGCCTCGCGGTTGAAGGCTCGAAAACCACTGGTGGTGTCCTGAATGGCGCATCCCGACGCCTTGCGTACAATCCAACTGCCGAGCTTCTGCAGCTTCTTTTTTGAGGCGGAGAAGTATTCGATAGAATCGATGTCACGGGTGCCGACCACCAGATCGGCTTCAGCCTGCAGGATGGGCTGCACCAGCGCGGCTATGTCTTCTCCAAAGTACTGATTGTCGGCGTCCGTATTGACAATGATATCGGCGCCAAGCTTCAGACAGGAGTCAAGGCCCGTCTTGAAGGCTGTTCCAAGGCCCTGGTTTGTACCGAACTCCACGATGTGATCGACGCCCAGTTCCCGAGCGCATTGCACTGTTTGGTCCGTGGAGCCGTCGTTCACTACGAGCACTTCGATCTGATCGATTCCAGGTATTTGCCGCGGCAGCCGGCGCAGGGTAGCCGGCAAGGTGGCTTCCTCGTTGAAACATGGGATCTGGATGATGAGTTTCACGACAGTTTACTCTGCCTTTAACTACCGCGCGCCCAGCGTGACTTTCGCTAAGGCGTCACGCTTGTCAGTTCAATCACTGCGGCACCCACGGGCAGAGCGACCGAAACCAGAACCGGCAATCTTCGGGTATCGGTGCTGATCCAGGCCGTAATGCTACGGTTGGTCACCGGGCCTGACTCACGCCGCAAGCTCACGTCCACACGATGCGCATTGAAGCTGCCCACCTTGACTGTAATGAGCTCCACGGCAACCACGCGGGCTTCGAGTATGTATTGGATTCCTCCGTCCAGAACTGGGAATGTCACCTGCATTCCCGGTGTCAACCCAAGACCACGCACAGCGTAAAGCGATGACACCGGATCCTGCGTGCCCAGTTCGATCGCCATTTGCTTCGATTGGTTCTTGGAGTTCGTAAAAAGTGCAGTCCGATTCGCCTGGTTGAAGGTAACCCGGTCGCGCACGACCCGCTTCCGTTCCGTAAAATTTTTCTCATATAGCCAGGGTGAGCGACTCAGGGTATCGAAGTGCGAAACGAAATCGTCTTTAAAAGGATAGTTTGCAGCAACCGCAGCGGTCGTGAACGCTTTCGCCTGAAGGCGAAGGGAGTTTGGCTTTCCTTCCTCTGCCGTTGCATGGAGCTCAGCGGTCCCGGCTTCAATGATATTTGACCAGGAAATCCGGTAGCTTAACTTTTCACCTGCCTGAAATGGGAGACTACCGGAGGGTGATTCAGCAACGGGAACCAAGACAAGCGCTACGAGGCCAGCACCAAACAGAAAGAGCGATTTGGGAAAAGTCATGGAGACCGCGATGAACGTTTGAAAGATCCCTCTCTGATTGACGCCGGCCACTTCCGCGATGGAGCGCCGCAGCGGTCGGTTCGAAGCAGCCTCCACTATCGGCTCGTTGCGTGAGGGTTACCCGGACCGTGGTCCTTATCGTAGTGCAGCTTAAGCAAATCCAGGCCAAAGTCCCGATCAAATCCACGCCAAACCGCGTGGACGTGGTTGGCATTGTTTTGGGTGTTGTCGTACTCGACCAGGAACGTAGGTCCCTGCACCTTGTAGTAGTGCGGCGCACCGCGATCCAGGCTGCCTGCCCAGGCAAAATGAATCTTGTCGATGCCTGCTTGCTTCAGCCGCCCCAACTCTTCAACCGCGATGTCTTCGGGCAGGCTATGCGCGTATTCGCCAAGAAGGTTCGTGAGCTTTTCCACTTGAGCCTTGGTCATTTTCGCAGCAGCTACTCCCGCAGGCTTCCCAGGCTCGACTTTGCGTGAATTGCCCGTAATGATGTCCTTGGGGGCCGTGGCGTCGATGAGAGCCACCTTCATCTGATCTGCGGTGAGGGAGCGGGCCAGGTCGCGCGCGAGATCTTCCTCCTGCCCCAACACACGCAGTCCCTGCCTGGGCCCAGCCTTCACATCAGCGGGATTTGAACCTAAGAATCGGGGCGCGCTGGCGACAAGCTGTCCGTTCACGACTGCGAAGTTCAGGGAGAGGTGATGCCCTTCCACCTTCCAACCCCAGGTTTGGGTCTCCGAAGGCTCCCCAAAGACACTGAAGAAGTAGAGGTCATTGTCGCGCACCGGCCCCTTGCCTTGCTCGAGCTCCTTCAGAATCGTCTCAAGACTCATGATGGTGGTAGCTTTTAAGTAGCCCCGTTGGCTCAGTCCGGTGCTCAGGAAGCCGTGCGCGAGCTTCTGTTGCGTCGGATCCATCTCCTTGAAGGAAAGGCCCTTCCGCGGAAACATGGAATCGGGAATAAAGTGCCAGACAAACCGCTGCTCATCTTCGAATTTGAAACTCGCTTTGGTTTTCTGTTCCGGTGTGAGGGCCGCCAGGAAGTTTTTGGCAGCACCTGCCATGCTCGCCGAAGACTTCATCCTCTGGTAGGCGCTAAGAGTCCAGGTCGCAAACATGATGACGGATAGCCCGACAATCAGGGCAAGCTGGTTCAGTTTCATCGGAAACCCTCCTCAAAATGAATACCTGCAAACTTTAGAAAACGAGGACGGCAGTTTCCCATCCACCGTCACTTCTTTCGATATCTCAGGCCGAGCGTGGCGCGTCGTCATCCCCAACAACGAGCAAGTCCTTCCAACGACTCGGCGATTGTTCTGAAAACGGTTGAATTATAGGGAAAGGAAGCAACGAAAGCCAGCCGATTGTCGGCACTGGCTCGGCTGAGGGGCCGATTTTCGACACGCGATCCAGCGACACCAGCGCGGCAGCGAATTCCGGAATCGCTCCACATGCATTCACACGTCGGCTCTTTTGAACCACATCTCATACAACGGCAGAAGAACCATCACGGCGAAGCTAAAGGCCATAAGGGCACCCATGCTCATGACAACATAAACGAGACTGGGAAAGTATTTGGTCAGGGCCCGAGCGCCGAAGTCGCTAATGAGCGCCACAAACGGCATGGTAACCAGGACTTGCTTCCACAACTCGGGGAGCGACGTGAACGCGACCGACAGCCCCAACACGAGAAAGATCAGCCCAATGGATTGAATGTGCGTGTGAGCAACACGAGCCCACAGCCCAACGGGTTCGCCTCGATCAATCTCGGTCACAGTCATCACTTCTGAGTAGGTAGTCAAGGGACGGAACGAGGCGACCCCCGCCTCGCTGTGGCAACGGATACAGGTTTCGTCGAGGATTGTTTTTACCACCTCATGGTACTTGGACTCCTCTGCGCCATCCTGAATCCAGCTCAGAATCTTTTCTTTTTCTCCCGGAACAGTCAGAAACTGCTCCATGCTACCCCCATGAATTTTGGCTGCCAGCCGAGTGTTATCCCGGTTGCCATAGAAGGCGCGTCGCAGGTCATTGGCCGTCAGGCCAGGTTCACCGTCCGTCATGTTGTATGTCAGGTAGAGATTCAGCAGGGCAATCAAATAACCGATGCCGAGCATGACAATCGCGAGACTCAAGGTAATTTTCACGGCCACCGGAAGCCTGGACAGTCGAATCGCCGAGAAGTCCATGTCATCCTCCTTGCGCAAAGCTGCGTAGTCCACCTCAGCCTGGATGATGACAGATGGTTATTTCGCGCCGTTAGAGTGCGACCTTGAATCGCACAATCTCAAGACAATGCGGACGATAGCAACCGATGAGTGGTCGGCAAGTTCTCATTCACCTCGGCAGCTGTGGGGTCTTCAATAACGGGTGGCAAGTATCGCTACGCGACGTTGACGGGCTGCTTTTGATGGTACGACTTCGTCGCCGCCAGAGTGATCTTGAGTGCCGCCAAGCCGTCGGTGCAAGTAATGGTTGGGGGTTGACCGCTCAAGAAGCGGTCCACAAAGTGCTGCAGCTGGGTGCGGTAAGCTTGTCCAAAACGCTCCATGAAGTAGGGGACCGTGTCATGTCCAACGTTCCCTTTGGTCAGCACCATCAATGGTGTCTCGCGCAAGTAGCCGATTTGCAGCGTGCCTTGAGTCCCGAGAATCTCAGTGCGGATGTCGTATCCATAGACCCCGCTCCGGCTCAGGTCGATGACACCTAACGACCCGTTCTCAAACTGCAACGTTGTGATGGCATTGTCCACGTCGCCAATCTGGTCCATTTCAGGATAGGCGAGGTTACCCCCGATGCTGTAGACGCTGCGCACTTCACCCATAAACCAGCGCGCCAGATCGATGTCATGAATGCCACAGTCGGTGAACAGGCCCCCGCTGTTTTTGGGATCCAGATACTCCAGGCTGGGCCGGAAGGGATCGCGTGACGATGATTTCATCACAATCGGTTTTCCGATGACCCCGTTCTCGATTTTCTGCTTCGCCGCAGCGTAGCCCGCGTCAAAACGCCGCATGAAGCCCAGGTGAAAGAAGATGCCGCTGCGGTCAACTGCATCCTTCATCGCCTGACAATCCTCCACGGAGAGGGCCAGTGGCTTTTCACAAAATACGGCTTTGCCCTGGCGTGCCGCTTCCAAAACGATCTCTTTGTGGGTGTTCGTTGGTGTCACGACCACAACGGCGTCGATCTCTTTGTCAGCCAAGAGGTAGCCGTAGTCGGCGTACCGTTTCGAAATGTCATTTTCATCCGCGAAGGCCTGCTGCACTTTTTCATTGATATCAGAGACGGCCGTCAGGCGGGCGTGAGCGATGCTTCCGAGGAAGTAACGAGCATAGACAGCGCCCAAACGTCCGACGCCAATCAATCCGATATTCAGTGTTTTGGGCATGGCGATGTCCTCCCTCCAATGGTTAGTCCAGGCAATCTCGTCTTCGTACTTACCGTGATACGCGTGACGGCGCTCGAATCGTTGCGTTTCGCCTAACGTGTCACGTTTCACGAATCACGACGAAAATCGCCCAACGGTAAACAGCCAGACAATCTCGTTCGTCCTCCCTCACTTCTTCTCTGCGGCATTCTCTTTGGTTATCAGCTCGATCTTCACCGAAACTTCTTCAGGAACGGTTTGCCCTCGAAGCAGCAGAGCGGCATTCTCAATGGCAAGCCGCCCCATCTCGGCAGGCGACTGGGCAATGGTGGCATCCATCGTCCCTTTCAGCACGGCTTCGCGCGCCTCTGAAAAGGCATCAAAGCCCACAACGGTGATCTTTCCCGTCTTCCCAGCCGCGGCAATCGCCTCGACAGCGCCGAGGGCCATCAAATCGCTGCAAGCGAACAGAGCTTGCACCTGTGGATGCGACTGCAAGATGTTTTGAAACACATTGTATCCCTGGTCGCGCTCCCAGTTTGCCGTCTGCGAAGCGACGACCTGAATTCCCGGATGCGCGTCCACCGCCGCGTGAAACCCTTTGAGCCGCGAATCACCGGTTTCGTGCCCGGGGATGCCTTCAAGCAGCGCAACCTTGGCGCTGCCGCCCAGCTTCTTGAGAATGAATTCGCCGGCCAGTTTGCCGCCTTCAAAATTGTCGGACCCGATGAAGCTGGCTACCTTGCCGCCGGCTTCCTGCAGAGTCTGGGGGTGCACGCGCGTATCAAGGATCACAACCGGAATACCAGCGCGATTGGCCTTCACAATGGCCGGAACAATCTCACGCGAGCCACTGGGCGTCACGCAAAGCGCCGAGACCTTGCTTTGAATCAGGTTTTCAATGATCTGCATCTGCTTTTCAACATCCACTTCGCGCTCGGCAGCCTGAACGGTCAACCGCACTCCCGCCTGGCTGGCGCCTTGCTGCGCACCCTTCTGCATGTCGATGAAGAAAGGGTTGTTCAGCGTTTTCAACACCAGAGCTATCGTGGGCTGAGAGGATGTTGTTTCGCTCTGTCGCTGACAATTGATGGCGACCAGACAAAATACCGTGGCAAGCACTGCAACTAAAGATTTTGGCATGCTCATCACTACCTCACCGCGTAGGACAAAGAATTTGGTGTGTCCTCAAATTTTGCACCCCAATCAGAACATTTTATCTGAAGGTCGTGGATACGTAGTTTCTGCGGCGGGCCATGCGCCACCCTCCCGGAAGGGGCGGAAGCCGAAGGCTTCGGGGTGAGCGTTGATGACGAAACGCCCAGCGCTACGCACCACTCCTGGAGCTGTAAAAAGATTCAATGGTAGGGACGCGCTGCTGCGCGTCCACGACCGTAAACCCAATACGGACGCGGAGCACCGCGTCCCTACCGGATCGTCATTTTTTCAAAGCTCCCCTTCGAGAACGTATTTTCAGGCAGGAGCGATCCGCATAGAATGCGGGTTTGCACCATAAATCTCGCTTACCTTTGCCGCTTCCGCAAGCCCATGTCCAGCAAAACGGAAATGATAATCACGCTGCCAATGACGACTTGCTGGGTAAAGGAGGGAGTCCCCAGAAGGTTCAGGCCATTGCGCAGCACGCCGATGATCAGCGCGCCGGTGAGCGTTCCCGACGATGGTTCCCTCTCCACCGAGCAAGCTGGTGCCGCCGATCACGGTGGCAGCGATGGCATCCAATTCATACATCACCCCGGCAATCGGCTGGGCCGAATTCAAGCGCGCGGTTAACAGAACCGTAGCGAGTCCGCTCAACATCCCGCACTGGCCGTAGACAAGCAGCTTGACACGACGCACGTTGATGCCGGAAAGAATGGCTGCCTCTTCGTTCCCTCCGATGGCGTAGACGTAGCGACCGAACTGCGTCTTGGTCAAGAGTACATGCGAGAGACCGTACACCAGGGCCATGATGATCACCGGGTTGGGAATATGCAAAACGTCGCCCGTGGAGAGCCTGCGGAACGACTCGGAGAAACCCGACACCGGCCGCCCTTCGGTAAACATCAGGGCAGCGCCCCGCGCGACACTCATCATGCCAAGGGTAGCGATAAACGGCGGCAAATTGCCGCGGGTGATTAAGAAACCGTTCAGCAACCCTAGTGCGAAACCGGTACTCAATCCTCCCAGCACTGCAGCTGGTACCGGCCAGCCACCGTGCATCAGGCTAGCCATGACAACACCTGAGAAGGCGACCACCGATCCGACAGACAAATCGATGCCACCACTGATAATGACCCAGGTCATTCCAACGGCAACGATCGCAATGATTGTGGTCTGCTCGGCGACGTTGAGCAGATTCGATACCGTCAGAAAGTGCGGCGTCAGAATCCACAAAACCAGCGAAAGTCCGACCAACGCCAGCAGCGGGCCGTATTGCCGCGCGTGACGTGTAAACCAGAGTTTCAGACGCATCGATTGTCGATCTCAGTGGCTGAGCAAGCCAGAAGAATGGAATGACGACTGCCTAAATCCTAATGACGAAGGAAACCTTAAATCCGAATACTAACCTCTGTTCCATCAATTAGGGCTTCGAGCTTCGTCATTCATTTAGTCATTCGTGCTTAGTCATTCGTCATTCCCAACTTCTGAGCGAGACGCCAGGCGCTCACCACCTGTTCACTTAGCCACGTTGAACGTCCGCTGCTCCATTTCCTCGGTCCTGCGTTCATCAAACTTGTACTTGCGCAGGAAGTCGTCAGTGATGTTGATGCCCAGTCCCGGCGCCGTGATGGGATAGACCGAACCCCGGTCACTGCGGAGTCCGCCAGCCACCATTTCCCGGAAGACCTCTTCGTCAGGTTCGAAAAACTCCAGGATCAGGAAATTGGGGATGGACAGACACGCATGCAATGAAGCAATCGTGCAGATGGGTCCGTTGGGGTTGTGCGGAGCTACCGGAACATAGTAGGTGTCTGCCATCGCCGCGATCTTTCGGAACTCAGTGATGCCGCCAGTCCGGGCGATATCGGGTTGCACGATGCGCACGGCCTGCTTCTCCAGTAGTTCACGAAATCCGTGACGGCCAAAAATGCGCTCGCCAGTCGCGAGGGGAACGTTGACCGAGCGCTGCACTTCCACCATCGCTGCGATATTTTCGGGTGGAACCGCCTCTTCATAAAAGAAAAGCCGGTAGGGTTCCAGTGCACGAATAATCTCGATGGTCGACTTGGTGTTCCAGCGGCCGTGGACATCAATGGCAATGTCGTAGTCCGGCCCGCCGGCTTCCCGTACCGCTTTGACCTGAGCGACTGCGCTGCGCAGGTCCTCTCGCGTCACTTCGCGGTTATAGGGGCTTGAAGTGAAAGGATCGAACTTGCAGCCGGTGTACCCCTTTGCCACAAGCTCCTTGGTGCGTTTCGCCAGCGCCTCGGGAGTTCTTGCAACCCCCTCAATCCAGCCATTCGCGTACACCCTGAGCTTTTCGTGGACCTGGCCGCCAAGCAGTTTGTAAACGGGAACTCCCAGTTTCTTTCCCACGATGTCGTACAATGCCACGTCGATACCGCTGATTGCGGCCATTACAACGCCACCCATGCCGTTGTAATAGAGGTACCGATACATTCGGTTCCAAAGCTTTTCGATGTCCCAGGCGCTCTGACCAACCACTGCATTGCGCAAATTGCCGATGGCCGTGGCGATCGGTTGCACTCCCGGGAAATTGGTTCCCTCACCCCATCCAACAATGCCTTCAACAGTCTCCACGCGGACAAAGAGCCAGGGAGCATATCCGCGAACGCCGGTGAGCAAATGCGGCTCGACTTTGACGATCTTCAGCGAATCAGCGTCGGCATTGCGCTGCAACCCCAATAACGAAGACGTCGATCCGAGGGTGGACAGCAGCCCACCGGTTATCCCGGCCGAAAGATGTCCGAGGAAATGGCGCCGTGAGTAGGGAATCAGCTCCGTCCTGAATTTCTGCATGGCGTACTTCCTCCGAATATCGTCCCCGTCGTCGTACTCTGCTCGAAGAACTCCAGACTACGACGACAAGGAATCGTTCTTGTAGCTTTTGTGGAGCTCAGCAACGCAGACGCTGTGCAATCACAGAAGTCCAGCAGTTCAACAGATCCTGGCGATTGCATCGATCTAAAATGAATCGGGAATGTAAATCGAAAGCCTTGAAGATGGCAATGGCAAAAGCATCTCCAGGCGCGAGACTGGAAGCGCCGAAGGTGTGTTACTCCCTTGCTTTGTGGACCAAAAGTAAGTATGAAACCTCTCGTGACAGAGGAGTCTTACTTTACCCAACTGGTGAAGCGGGACGAAAGGGGAAGGCGATCAATGTCTGTAGAGGCTGACAGTGCCCCGGTGGAGCGAAAAGCGGGAGAGCCCGCCAATCCTTGCGTGATGGTGATCTTCGGCGCCGCTGGCGACCTGACGAAACGCAAACTCATTCCCGCTCTCTACAATCTGGCAAAGGAAGGCCTGCTGTCACCGAACTTTGCGGTGATTGGTGTTGCCCGGAGGGAGATGAGCACGGAGGAATTCCGGGAGAAGATCGGCAGTGACGCTCACGACTATGCGACTGATGGGTTCGACCCTAAGTTGTGGGAGCGACTTTCCGGCCAGCTCCACTACGTCTGTGGCAACTTCGACGACGACTCAGTTTATCGCCAGCTTCAGAAACAGCTTGCGCAAATTGACTCGGCGCAAGGAACCCGCGGCAACTACTTCTATTACCTGGCCACAGCTCCAGAGTATTTTTCCCCCATCGTCCAGAAATTGCAGGCCGCCGGGTTGACGCAGGAACAAGACGGCCGCTGGCGTCGCGTGATCATCGAGAAGCCTTTTGGAACGAGTCTCGATTCAGCCAAAGCGTTGAATCGGGATTTGGGAGCCTGCCTGCTGGAACATCAGATCTACCGTATCGATCACTATTTGGGCAAGGAGACCGTACAGAATATTTTGGTATTTCGGTTTTCAAACGGGATCTTTGAGCCAATTTGGAATCGGCGTTATATCGATCATGTGCAGATTACGGTGGCTGAGGATATCGGCGTGGAGCAGCGCGGCGGCTACTACGACACCGCCGGGGCGCTCCGGGACATGGTGCCCAACCATATCTTTCAGCTCATTTCGTTGACCGCCATGGAACCACCGATATCGTTCGAAGCCGATGCCGTTCGCGATGAGCAGTCCAAGATTCTACGCGCCATTCAGCCCATGACGGCGGAAGAAGTCTTGAGGCGCACCGTGCGGGGTCAGTATGGCGAAGGCATCGTCAAAGGCAAACGGGTGGCGGGTTATCGTTCGGAAGTGAAAGTTTCCCCAGACTCCTTCACTGAGACATTCGTTGCGCTGAAGGTGTTGATCGACAACTGGCGCTGGTCCGACGTGCCGTTCTATCTGAGAACTGGCAAGTACTTGCCGAAGCGGGTAACCGAGATTGCGATCCAATTCAAGAAAGCGCCCTTCATGCTGTTTCGTAAGACGCCCATCGACCGGTTGACGACAAATCGGCTGGTGATCCGTTTGCAGCCGGATGAGGGGATTGCGCTGCGCTTCGGCGCCAAGGTGCCGGGGCCACTGATGCGCCTCGGTCCTGTGGACATGGATTTCAAGTACGCTGAAACCTTTGGCAGCAAGCCCAGCACAGGCTATGAACGACTGCTGTATGACTGCATGACCGGTGATGCAACACTGTTCCAACGAGCTGACATGGTGGAGGCAGCCTGGAGCGTGGTGGCTCCGATTCTCGATGTCTGGAAAGCTCTACCGCCTCGTTATTTCCCGAACTACGCTGCCGGAACTTGGGGGCCGAAGGAAGCCGATGAGCTTATGGAGCGGGATGGACGTCACTGGAGAAGCATTGAAGAGTGAGCCGGAGCTCCGCATCGTTCCAAGTGCAGAAGATCTAGCTTCCGCGGCGGCTGAAGAGTGTTTGCGGCTGGCGCTGGAGGCGGTGGCTGCACGAGGCCACTTCTCGATCGCGCTGGCGGGCGGCTCGACCCCGAAGCGTCTCTATGCCCTGCTCGCCGGCGGGCACGAGAATTTCTTCCGCGAACGTTTTCCCTGGGAGAAAACGCATTTCTTCTGGGGAGATGAGCGGCACGTGCCGCCAGACCATCCGGACAGCAACTACCGAATGGCCTTCGAAACGATGCTTTCGAAGGTTCCTGTCCCCCCCTCGAACTTGCATCGCATCGAAGGCGAGACCCCCGACGCGAGCAAGGCTGCCGAGAATTACGAACAGGACCTGGTTCAGCACTTTCACCTCAGCCGCGGCGCCTGGCCGCAATTCGATTTGGTGCTGCTGGGCCTCGGGCCCGACGGTCACACCGCCTCGCTTTTTCCCGCCACCGAGGTTCTGGACGAAACGGCACGACTGGCTGCTGCTCTTTGGGTTCCAAAGTTTCACGCCTCACGCATCACACTCACAGCGCCGCTCCTGAGCCACGCCTCTCACATTCTCTTTCTCGTCAGCGGGAAGGACAAATCTGAAGCTCTCCGAGAGGTGTTGCGCGGAGAGTTTCAGCCGCACCGCTTTCCCGCCCAACTCATTCAGCCCGTCCAGGGCAGCCTGCAATGGCTGGCCGACCGCGAAGCGGCTTCCCTGCTTTAGTTTCGAGCACACATGTGAAGCACACCACCCACCAATCTGAGATGGGTGCCACCAGCGCAAGCTAGATGGGCTTGCTGTACAATGCCAGTCAGCCTTGTGTTCCGTAGAGTCGAATGGTTCCCAGGGCTGGAAACACGAGATAAAAACCCAAATTCGGATGAAACACGAAGGTCACCCCAGCTTCCCAATTCTGCAGCCACCTCCCATTCCAGAACCCACAGAAAAAGACCCTGTGTGTGGAATGGATGTGATTCCCAGCCGGGCCGCAGGAACGCATGACTATGAAGGAAAGACCTATTATTTCTGTGCCGTGAGTTGCCTGAAGAAGTTCCAGCAGGGGCCCGAAACCTATCTCCGCGCAAAGCAACGACCCTCTTCCATTCCAACGGCTGTCGGCACCGACGTAGAGCACACCTGCCCAATGCATCCCGAAATCCGCCAGATGGGACCTGGCTCGTGCCCTAAATGCGGCATGGCGCTCGAACCCAGCGTGACAACTCTGGATACGGAGGAGAATCCTGAGTTGAAAGACATGAGCCGGCGTTTCTGGGCCAGCCTCGTCCTCACCGTGCCCGTCTTTCTGTTGGCAATGGCAGAAATGATTCCCGGGCAACCGGTTCAGCATGCCATCCCCGGACGCCTGCTGGCCTGGACCCAGTTCGCCCTGGCCACGCCTGTTGTGCTGTGGGGCGGTTGGCCTTTCTTCCAGCGCGGCTGGGCCTCCGTCGTGAACCGCAGCCCGAACATGTTCACTCTGATCTCAATTGGGACTGGGACTGCCTACGTTTACAGTCTGCTGGCCGTTTTGGTTCCTGACTTTTTTCCTGCCACGTTCCGCGGACATGGCGGTGAGATCGCGCTTTATTTCGAAGCAGCAGCCGTCATTACAACCCTGGTGCTCCTCGGGCAGGTGCTGGAGCTGCGTGCCCGCAGCGAAACCAGCAGCGCCATCAGAGCCCTGTTAGGACTGGTGCCCAAGACAGCCCGCATTCAGCGGGCTAACGGAGCCGAGGAGGATATTCCGATCGAGCAGCTTCATCCCGGTGACAGGGTCCGCGTTCGACCGGGTGAGAAGATCGCAGTTGATGGGGTTGTGGTTGAGGGAAGCACCTCGGTCGATGAGTCGATGATTACGGGTGAGCCGATTCCAGTGGAAAAATCTGAGGGCAGTCCAGTGACGGGAGGCACCGTGAATGGAACCGGCGGCCTTGTGATCGTCGCCAAGCGTGTGGGAAGCGACACACTTCTGGCTCAGATCGTCCGAAGCGTGATGCAGGCCCAGCGCAGCCGGGCACCGATTCAGCGATTGGCGGACAAGATTTCGGCCTACTTCGTTCCTGCAGTGCTGTTAGTTGCCATCGTGACCTTCATTGCCTGGAACCTCGCTGGGCCGGAACCTCGTTTCGCCCATGCACTGGTGAATGCGGTCGCCGTGTTGATCATTGCCTGTCCCTGTGCATTGGGATTGGCAACGCCGATGTCGATCATGGTTGCAACCGGGCGGGGTGCCACAGCCGGAATCCTGATCAAGGACGCTCGAGCCATCGAGACTCTGGAGAAAGTTGACACCCTGGTAGTTGACAAAACGGGCACATTGACCCTTGGGAAACCTCAAGTTCGGTCCATTGCGGCTCTCCATGGCTACACCGAAAATGAGGTGTTGCAACTGGCTGCCAGCCTGGAGCGAGGCAGCGAGCATCCTTTGGCAGAGGCCGTCGTAGCCGCTGCCAGGGAGAAGGCTATGGAACTCTTGCCAGTGCAAGAGTTCTCCTCCATCACGGGAAAGGGAGTCGTGGGTAAGATTCAAGGCAAAAAGGTGGCTGTGGGGAATCCTCGCCTATTCGCAGATCTGGGAATTGATCTGGGTCCTCTTTTGGAACGTGCTGAGCCCTCGGCTGAGAGTATCCAAAGTACGATGTATCTTGCAGTTGACCGCCATCCGGTTGGAGCAATAGCTACAGCCGATCCACTGAAACCCTCAGCGCACCAGGCAGTTCGTGCGCTGAAGCAGCAAGGCGTCCGCATCATGATGCTTACAGGGGATTCCAAATCTACTGCTTCAGCTGTGGCCCGTCAGTTGGGATTGGAAGACGTGGAAGCCGAGGTGTTGCCCACACAAAAACATGCTGTCATTGAACGACTTCAGAAATCGGGCAGGGTGGTCGCCATGGCTGGGGACGGAATCAACGATGCACCCGCTCTCGCTCAAGCTGATGTTGGTATCGCCATGGGAACGGGAACGGATATTGCAATGGAGAGCGCGGGAATCACGCTGGTAAAGGGCGATCTGCAGGGCATCGTGCGGGCTGGCAAGCTGAGCCAAGCTACGATGAAAAACATTCGCCAGAACCTGTTCTTTGCCTTCGTATATAACGTACTCGGCGTACCTATCGCTGCAGGAATCCTGTACCCGGTTTTTGGTCTGCTCCTGAGTCCCATGATTGCCGCAGCAGCAATGACATTCAGCTCCACGACCGTCATTGTCAACTCCCTTCGCTTGCGCCGACTGCCCCTATGAAAGACTGTTAGCCTAATGTCTTACCAGCTATCAGATGTTCCGCGCACGGGAGCACGCGGCGTCGTTATTCGAGTGCGCGATGGAAGTCCTGCCGATCCAACTCGGTGACGCTTCAAAGGGTTCAGACCACGGCATTTGTCTTACCGATTCCTCGAGGTCGGACGGTCTTCAACCTGAACCGAAAATCCATCCAAGCAGATAACTATTCGGCTAGCGGATAATGAATGAGCAGGATATACTTCCCCACCTGTGAGTTGGATTGAAGGTATAGGAAAACGCCTCCCACCGGTCGCGTTTCCACTGGCCGCCTGGATTGTTGCTGCTTCCTCCTGTAAAACAATTAGCGTAACTGACCAAAGAAGCGGCACGTCTTTGGAAAGAGGTATTTCCTCTGTCCACTTGATGGCGAACAAGCTTAATGCTTGACTCGCCCTCTCCCCCGTTCCGGGGCAGTTTGCAAATTTCTGGGGATGTGCGGTGCTGGATAAGAAGCTTAGGAAAAGTCCGACATTTGCCTTCTCCCTGCAGTGTTGCGGAAAACACACCATGTCACCATCGAAATCAGGCAAGGCCGGCATGAACCTAGGTGCTGGTATCGGACTGTTATTGCTGGGCTTCCTTTCAACGTCGTGCTCCTCCAAAGAGCCGGCAGCGGCTTCCGCCCGGCGGAGCGATGGAGTTCCCGTATCGATAACTGTAGTCGGGCAGAGGGACGTACCGATGGAGATCCAAGTCATCGGAAATGTCGAAGCTTACGCCAACATCATGGTCAAGGCGAGAGTGAACGGCCAGCTCATCGCAGTTCATTTTCGCGAAGGCGACTTCGTCAAGAAAGGCGATCGTCTCTTCAGCTTGGATCCACGTCCCTTTGAGGCACAACTGAACCAGGCGGAAGCCAATCTGGCTCGAGACGAAGCGCAGCTGAATCTGGCTCAAGCGAATCTGAACCGTGATTTGGCCCAGCAGAAATACTCCCAGGAGCAAAGCGATCGCTTCGCGCGGCTATTCCAGGACGGGATCATCTCCAAAGACCAAGCCGAACAAACGCGCACCAGCGCAGACACGATTTCCCATGTGGTCATTGCAGACCAAGCTGCTGTGCGAAGCGCTGAAGCCGCTGTCGGCGCCGGTCGGGCTGCCGTTTCGAATGCGAAGGTGCAGCTGTCTTACACGACTATCGCTTCTCCCATTGATGGGCGCACAGGGAACCTCGCGCTCAACGAGGGTAACTTGGTCACGGCGAACACGACTGATCTGGTTACTATCAATCAAGTCAAGCCAGTCTACGTGACTTTCTCGGCACCTGAGGCCAATTTGTTGGCCATCAAACGGTACATGGCGCAGGGCCAACTACCGGTGGATGCATCTCCCCAGGAAAGTTCCGCTCCCAAGGACACGGGTTATCTCAGTTTCGTCGATAACACGGTGGACGCCACCACGGGAACCATCAAGTTGAAGGGGACCTTTTCGAACGAGAAGAATCTGCTTTGGCCCGGCCAGTTTGTTCGGGTCGCACTGCGATTGACCACGCATTCCAATGCCTTGGTGGTCCCCAATCAAGCGGTGCAAGCCGGCCAGGACGGTGTTTATGTCTACGTCGTTAAGCCCGATCGTTCCGTGGAATCGCGGCCTGTGGTAACGGGCTCAAGGGTCGATGAGGATATTGTCATCCAATCTGGCCTTCAGGCGGGTGAGACCATAGTGACCGAGGGGCACTTGCGTCTCGCGCCGGGAATGCGTGTTCAGCCACGAGATTCAAAAGGCGAGATTCTGAAGGAAAAGAAGAAGGAAAGCTGAGGAAAGGGTCGAAGGACGAAGTTCGAATGTCGAAGTGTCAATGACGATTGACGAAGCTCGAATGACTAAAGAAATCCGAACCCGAATGACCAAAGATCCGCCGCCATTAGGGATTTCATCATTCATTCGTCATTCGTGCTTAGTCATTAGTCATTCCTAAGGCATCCATTCCTCAGGCAGGACAGGCCAGAAACGGCCCAGCAGGATAACCGTATGAATCTCTCCGAAGGTTTCATCCGTCGTCCCGTCGCAACCAGCCTCCTGATGTTCGCGGTCGCGCTCTTTGGCGTGTTGGCCTATTGGGCCCTGCCTGTAGCTGATTTGCCCAACGTTGACTTCCCGACGCTGAACATCTCGGCCAGTCTGCCCGGAGCTAACCCGGATACCATGGCCTCAGCCGTCGCAACACCACTTGAGCGTCAGTTTACGGGCATCTCCGGGCTGGACTCGATGGTGTCGGTCAGCTCAACCGGCAACACACAAATCACGTTGCAATTCGATCTGAACCGCCAGCTGGATAGCGTCACCGTTGACGTTCAAACCGCGATTGCCGAAGCCATGCCCTTGCTGCCGGCGGGCATGCCCAGCCCTCCGTCGTTCCGCAAGTCAAACCCGAGCGATTTTCCGGTCATGTTTCTGGGGCTGACGACCTCGACGTTGCCCATGTGGCAGCTCTACGAATACGCAGAAACCAGCATTGCCCAACGCCTCTCAATGATCAACGGAGTCGCTCAGGTGAACGTCTTCGGCGGGGGGAAGTATGCCGTACGCGTACAGGTGGACCCAAACCTGCTGACGGGCTATCAGCTTGGGATCAACGAGATTCAAGATTCTTTGCGGGAGTGGAACGTCAACCTTCCGACTGGAACGTTGAACGGCAGCCAGCAGGCTTTCAACATTCAAGCCAGTGGGCAGCTCAGCAATGCGGCGGCCTACCGATCGGCAGTGGTTGCCTATCGCAGTGGCTCGCCCGTCCGGCTGGAGCAGGTGGCCACCGTCATCGATGGTGTGGAGGACGATAAATCCGGGTCCTGGTTTTACAACGCAGAGGGAGGCCGGCCTGCTATCAACCTTTTTGTGATGCGCCAGCCCAGCAGCAACGTCATCGAATTGACCGATGCCATTAAGAAGCTGCTTCCCGAGATTCAGGCAGCCCTGCCTCCCTCGGTCAAGCTCGAGATTCGCGGCGATCGATCTCAAACCATTCGAGAATCCTTCCACGACGTGCAACTGACCCTCTCACTCGCACTCGGCCTTGTGATCATGGTCATTTTTCTGTTCTTGCGCAAAGGCTCAGCCACGCTGATCCCAGGTACAGCACTTCCATTCTCCATAGTCGGGACTTTCGCGGTGATGTACGTCCTGGGGTATACCCTTAACAATATTTCCATGATGGCGCTGATCTTGTCGGTGGGGTTTGTGGTAGACGATGCTATCGTCATGCTGGAAAACGTCGTCCGGCACATCGAACGCGGCGCGTCACCCCTGCAGGCCGCCTACGCCGGGTCGAAGGAAATCGGATTCACCATCGTTTCGATGACGCTTTCGCTGGCCGCTGTCTTCATTCCAGTCTTGTTTATGGGCGGGATTCTCGGACGCCTCTTCCGGGAGTTCGCGGTCACGATCTGCGCCGCCATCTTCATCTCAGGCATCGTTTCCATCACCCTCACACCTCTCCTTTGCAGCCGTCTCCTTCGCGCGAAGGGAGAAAAGCCCGGGCGTTTCTTCCGCATTACCGAGCGTTTTCATGAAGGGATGCTGCATCGGTACGATCTCAGCCTCCGCTGGGTGCTTCGTCATCGCATTGTCATGCTCGGGGTCTTTTTCCTAACTATCGCGGCCACGTGGTGGCTGTTTCTCAAAGTCCCGAAAGGTTTCATTCCCGATCAAGACACGGATCAGCTGTACGCCTCGACGGAAGCCACGCAGGGAACCTCTTATTACCAAATGGCGACGTATCAACATCAGGTTGCCGACATCCTCAGGACCGACCCAAACGTTGAAACGTTCATGTCGAGCATCGGCGGCAACTTCAACACGGGCGCCAATACGGGCCGGATGTGGATGCAGCTCAAACCTCGCAAACAGCGTGAACTCAGTGTCAATCAGCTCATCGAAAGGCTACGCCCCAAAATGGCCAACGTTGTGGGAGCACGTGTCTTTCTTTCGGCACCCTCCTCCATCCGCATCGGAGGACGCATGTCCCGAAGCCAGTATCAGTTCACGCTGCAAGGGCCCGAGACAGAGGAGCTGTATGTGCAGGCCCAGCGATTCGAACAAGAAATGACACGTTTGCCCAGCATCACGGACGTCAGCTCAGACCTCCAGTTGAAGAATCCCCGGCTCAACGTGACGATCGACCGGGACAAAGCGGCCTCCTTGCATCTGAATGTCGCCCAGATCGAGGGCTCGCTCTACAGCGCCTACGGCCCGCGCTGGGTTTCAACCATCTATGCACCCACCGCGCAGTATCGCGTCATGCTTGAACTTCTGCCCGAGTACCAGGCGCATCCGGATTTGCTTTCGCTGCTGCACGTTCGCTCTTCCGAAGGCAACTTGATCCCGCTGGACGCCTTCGCAACGCTAAAGACCGACGCGGGCCCGCTCTCGGTGAACCACTCTGGCCAGATGCCTTCAGTGACACTTTCTTTCAACCTGAAGCCTGGAGTACCGCTCGGAGCTGCCGTTGAAGAAATCGGCGCGCTGGCAAGTAGCTCACTCCCTGCGACGATCGGTACCAGCTTTCAAGGAACGGCGAAGGTGTTTCAGGAATCGCTGCGCAGCCTCAGCGTTCTGCTCTTGGTGGCCATGGGGGTCGTCTACATCGTTTTGGGGATTCTGTATGAAAGCTATGTTCACCCCCTGACGATTCTGTCCGGCCTTCCTTCGGCAGGCCTTGGTGCGTTAGCAACGCTGTTGCTCTTCAACACGGATCTCAACATCTATGGCTTTGTGGGATTGATGATGTTGATCGGCATCGTCAAGAAAAACGCGATCATGCAGATCGATTTCGCGCTTGAAGCAGAACGCCTGCATGGCAAGAGTCCAGCCGAGGCGATCTATGAAGGCTGTCTGGCTCGTTTCCGTCCCATCATGATGACCACGATGGCCGCCTTGCTCGGCACGCTTCCGATTGCTTTGGGGCACGGCGCAGGCGGTGAGGCTCGCCGGCCGCTGGGACTGACCGTCGTGGGTGGTTTGCTAACGTCGCAACTCGTCACTCTCTACCTGACACCCGTCATCTACACCTACATGGCCGCGCTCATGACCCGTCTGAAAGCGGCCCGCAAACCCAAGGGGGCCTTGGTTCCGGTAGAACACAAGAGCTAGAGATTCCTCGCTACTTGTGAATCTGCCGCCGCTGTCTTCACATGAATATCTCTCAGATTTTTGTTGAACGCCCCATCGCCACCAGCCTGCTGATGGCGGCCATCCTGTTGTTTGGACTGGTTGCCTACCAGTCCTTGCCTGTCAGCGACCTACCGAACATCGACTTTCCGACGCTTCTGGTCACGGCCAGTCTTCCGGGCGCCAATCCCGAAACGATGGCAGCGGCCGTAGCCACACCCTTGGAGAACCAGTTTTCAACCATTGCCGGACTGAACTCGATGACCTCGGTGAACTCGCTCGGGGCAACTCTGATCACACTGGAGTTCGACCTGAGCAAGAGCTTGGACGGCGCTGCAGTGGACGTGCAAGCTGCAATCACGCAGGCCTCACGCCTCTTGCCGCCCAACATGCCGACTCCTCCCACATTCACCAAGGTCAATCCTGCCGACCAGCCGGTTCTGTACATTGCCCTGACGTCGGCCACGCTGCCGCTGTGGACGCTGGACGAGTATGCCCAGACGCGCGTTGCCCAGCGCATTTCCATGGTCAGCGGCGTCGCCCAGGTTCAAGTGCTCGGCTCCCAGAAGTATGCAGTCCACGTCCAAATGGATCCGCACGCCATGGCCGCGCGTCAGATCGGTATCAATGAAGTGGAAGCCGCCCTGCGTAACTGGAACGTGAACCTTCCCACCGGCAGCATCATCGGTCCGCAACGCTCCTTTACTCTGCAAACCACCGGACAACTGATGAGCGCCGCTGCCTTCAGGCCGGTAGTGGTTGCTTACCGCAAAGGCTCGCCCGTGCGACTGGAGGAGTTGGGCAACATCATCGACAGCGTTGAAGACGACAAAAGCGCTTCCTGGTACTACACGCGCGAGACCAGTCAGCGTGCCGTTGTGCTCGCCATCCAACGCCAGCCCGGAACCAACACCGTAGCAGTGACGAACGGTGTGAAGGCGCTGCTGCCTCTGTTCGAAGCGGAACTGCCACCGTCGGTGAAAATGAACATCATCTACGACCGGTCGGAGACCATTCGCGAGTCCTATCATGACGTGCAGTTCACCATGGTCCTAACGCTGGGACTGGTGGTGATGGTGATTTTTCTGTTCCTGCGGAACCTCTCGGCGACAATCATCCCTAGTCTGGCGCTGCCGTTTTCCATCATTGGAACCTTTGCCATCATGTACCTCCTCGGCTACAGCCTGGACAACCTCTCGATGATGGCTTTGATTCTTTCGATCGGATTTGTCGTAGATGACGCCATCGTCATGCTGGAAAACATCGTCCGTCATATGGAGCTGGGCGAGAGCGCCATGACGGCCGCGTTGAAGGGTTCCAGAGAGATTGGATTCACCATCGTCTCCATGACTCTGTCGCTGGCCGCGGTGTTTATTCCGGTGCTGTTCATGGGTGGGGTATTAGGCCGGCTGTTCGAGGAATTTGCAGTGACGATTTGCGTCGCCATTCTGATCTCGGGCGTGGTTTCCGTTACCTTGACGCCCATGCTGTGCAGCCGGTTTTTGCGTCCGCCCTCCCAACAGAAGCATGGCGCCTTCTATAACGCCACCGAGCGGTTCTTCGACCGGATGCTGCACGTTTACGAGGTAACTTTGTCTTGGGTTTTGCAGCACCGCGCTCCGACGGTAGCCGTTTTCGTGCTAACCCTGGTCGCCACGATCTGGATGTTCATCATTATTCCCAAGGGCTTTATCCCCGATCAAGATACCGATCAAATGATCGTGGTCACCGAAGCCGCCCAGGGCACCTCTTACTTCAAGATGGTTGAGCATCAGAAGGAAGTGGCAGAACTGTTGCGTCAGGACCCGAATATCGAATCGCTTGTTTCCAACGTGGGCGGGACTGCTTCAACCACACTCGGTGGTCCCAATTTCGGCCAGATGGTTGTCCACCTCAAACCCAGGAGTGAACGGAAGATGCTGGTCAACGAGATCATCGACGACCTGCGCGTGAAACTGGCTGATTTCCCGGGGATGCGGGTCTTTCTTCAAAACCCTCCCACCGTCCAACTCGGTGGACAGGTGACGAAGAGTCCTTACCAGTTTTCACTCTATGCTCCGGACAAAAAGGAACTCTATGCCTTTGCCGCAAAGCTGGAGAAGGAAGTTGCCCAAGTACCGGGGCTGATCGATGTGACCAGTGACCTTCAAATCTCCTCACCTCAAGTCAATGTGCAAATCGATCGTGACCGCGCCGCCGCAGTCCATGTCAGCGCGCAGCAGATTGAGAATGCCCTCTACGACGCTTATGGTCCCCGCTGGGTCTCCACCATCTATGCGGCCGTCAACGAATACAAGGTCCTGCTGGAGCTGAAACCGGAATACCAGAAGGATCCCAAGGCACTCTCACTGTTATACTTCAAATCCACGGAAGGCCGGCTGGTGCCATTAGACTCAGTGGCTCACCTCAGCCAGGGAACCGGGCCTCAGACGATCAACCACTTCGGACAGCTTCCAGCCGTCACCATCTCCTTTAACGTCCAGACCGGCGTATCCTTGGGCAACGTGGTGGATCAGATTCAGGACATTATCAAGCGTGAGCTGCCCCTCACCTTCAGCAGCGCTTTTCAGGGAGCGGCCAAGGCCTTCCAAAGTTCGTTGTCGAACCTGTGGGTGTTGCTCATCGTCGCCATCGCCGTTGTCTACATCGTGCTGGGCATTCTGTACGAAAGCTATGTGCACCCGCTCACTATTTTGTCAGGGTTGCCATCGGCAGGCTTTGGCGCGCTGGCCACTCTCTTCCTGTTCGGGATGGACTTGAATATTTACGCTTTTGTCGGCTTGATTATGTTGGTGGGAATCGTCGAGAAGAACGCCATCATGCAAATCGATTTTGCGCTGGACGCCGAGCGGAACAGTGGCATGGGTCACATGGAGGCCATCTTTCAAGGCTGCCTCACCCGCTTTCGACCCATCATGATGACGACGATGGCCGCTTTGCTCGGTGCCGTTCCGATTGCGCTGGGCTACGGCGCTGGTGGTGAGGCCCGCCAACCACTGGGCCTGGCTGTTGTCGGTGGATTGTTGTTCTCACAACTTGTGACGCTGTACCTGACTCCAGTGGTTTACACCTACCTCGCTGCCGCCGTTGAGCGCTTCCATGCCCGCAAGCAGCGCCGGATGGAACCCTCATCAACGCCTGCCTAGACTCCTGTGCTCGTGAATGAAGCTGGCAAGGCCAGACCACTCCCGGCCAGATTTGGGAAGGACTTACGGAAACAGCGGACCTACTTTGCCCGGACTGAAGATCGCCGTCGCTCCATTTGTGACGGCGGCACCCCCTGGCGTTGGCGACGGTCGAGGACAATCTGATGCTTGATCAACGATAGAACCACATTCTCATACTTTTCATCCAGGATCCGAATGATGTCTGCCGCGCTCAAATGATGGTTCACAAAGAGATTGCAAATCGTCATTTCGCGCTTCAGCTTCGGGTCCAAGTGTAAAGTCTGCGTTGGCAGATGGAATTTTTTCCCTGAGGACTGAAACTCATCCGATGGTGTGTTGTGGAACGTACTCATTTTGTAACAACCTCGCTCTCGAGTTGACAATCGAGCGTGCAACTTCTCTTCCAGTCCCTCCGCGGCCGCCAAAAAAAACAGCCTGGACCGTGTCTCTCGAGTCCAGGCTGAAGAAGAAAATGCGAGCTACCAAGACTGACGCGCGAGCCCCAGGAAAAGACGGAAAGAACCAAAAAAACTTGAGCACCGCATTCGCGAACAAAAGATCAAAGAAACCACGAATTGGGCTAACTTCTCGATATGCCCCGGTTAAAACCTAAGTTATTGATGTGCTCCTATTGCGTTGAGCTGGGCGAATCAACCCCGCGCTGCAACATCGCCTAAACCGACCACAGATTCTCAAGCCGCTTGTCAGTGTCGCCGAAGCGATCCAGCTGGACACCCATCTTGTCCATCAACGACAGGTAAAGGCTGCAGGCGCGGCGGTTGTCATCGCCTTTTTCGAGATAGTCCAGCACACGTCCGGTCTTCAGAGCACCGTTGGCGCCACCCGCCAGTAGCAGAGGCATCTGGTCGGCGCCATGCGCATCTCCATCGAACAGATTCGAGCCGAATAGCAACATCGAGCTGTCGAAAAGAGACTGTCCACCGTCGTCGATTTCCTTTAACCGCTTCAGCAGGTAGGCAAACTGCTCCACATGGTACTGGTTGGTCCTCAGGTACATCGCCTCAGCCGCCGGTGCTTTCCCGTTGTGTGTCAGGTCCAGATGCAACGCACCCTGCACGCCCTTGATAAACTTGAAATTCATTTGAGACAAATCGTTGTTAAGCATCAAGGTGACAATGCGCGTCTTGTCCATCTGAAACGCGAGCACAATGAGATCCAGCATCAACTTCATATGCTCAGGCACGTCCTGAGGTGGGCCATCGGCTGGGCGCGGCATGTTTGGTTCTTTCAGCGACGGCCTCCAGCCCTCCAGGCGTTCTTCACGGGCCGCATGGTCAATCCGTTTCTCGATGTCGCGGATCGACTCCAAGTATTCGTCGAGCTTTCGGCGATCGCCGCGGCTGATCCGAGGCTGGAGGTCACTCGTCTCCTGGCGCACCGCATCGAGAATGCTCCGGTCCAGCTTCCGACCTGTCCCGTCGCCGACTAGACGGTCGAACGCACGAGCGGGGTAGATTTCCTTGGTAGCGGGTTTGCCTGGAGCAGCCCATGACAGGCTTGACCCATAGATCATTGACAAGCCATCCTCGAGCCGCAGTTCGTTCGGCTCAATGCCCAGGACCATGCTCGGAACCGCAGTTTGATTCCCAATCTGCTGGGACATCACCTGGTCCATTGTAGTGCCCACTCGGATGACACTTGGATCAAGGCTCACCGTGGCGCCCGACAGCATGTTTGGCATCCGGCCGAGGTGAGGGCTCGTCGAGGCGACGGCTTGCTGGTTGTACAGTCCGCGAAGGAAAACGATGTCCTCCCGAAACGGTTCCATTGGCTGCAGACCAGGGCCGATCTCCAGGACGCTCCGCTGCCTTTGGCCCACCAGTGAATCGGTTCTACCCCGTTGGAGAAGTAGATGCAGGCAAACCGCAAGCGGAGGCTTGCTCGCTGCCGTTCCTTTGGTGATTTGCGTTGCCAGCAATGGCAAGGACTCCATCCAAGGCAGCGCCAATGCAACGCCGGCCCCACGCAAAAAGTGACGACGTGATTTTTGTCGATCCGTCAGACTTTGTTTGTTTCTCGTCATTCTCCACCTGTCGTGTTGGATTTTCCTGCAACCAGGCTGGTTGTACTCTTTCTCGTCTCCAACGGCGGACTGTCTTCCAGACCACGGCGACTGCGGAACTGTGGGCTGGCTGCGATCTCCGCCGCCAGTTTGGAAATGCTGGCGTCGCCCCCGGCGTTGGCCAGACGGTCAATCAGCGGCTGATCCGAGAGAAGGATTGTGCGTCCAATCGCATACCCAAGCAGCTTTTGAGAGAGCGTGCGCACAAACTGTTTCTCCTCACCCTTCAAGTAGTCAAGAAGTCCGTCAACGCCTGAGAGCCGCTTCTGATTGGCCAGCACACCCGAGTCGTCGATCGGCTTTCCGTCCGGATACTGTTCCCTGGCGCGGCCAATGGCATCGTACTTCTCGAGTGGGAACCCCAGCGGATCGATCCGGGAGTGACACCCAGCGCAAGTGGCATTACGCTGATGAGCCGCCAACTTTTCTCTCAATGTCAATCCGCCGAAAAGCTTTTCGTCAGCCGGAATGGATCCCGCGTCCGCTGGTGGCGGTGGAATCGCTGTCCCCAACACCCTTCGCAGAACCCAGTCGCCTCGCTTAACTGGACTGGTGCGAAGCGGCGCCGACGTTGCCGTGAGCACGGCACCCAAACGAAGCAAGCCGCCGCGATGAAAGGCATTGGCGCCGTCGACGCGTTCAACTTGGTCCTTGGAGGCAATCTGTTGCTGCATTCCATAGTGTTTCGCTAGCGCCTGGTTCACGAACGTATAGTCGGCATGCAAGACTTCCCGTATCGGGCGGTCTTTTCGGATGACGTGTTCAAAGAACGCGACGGCTTCGTCGTACATCGCACCTTTGACTTCGCCGGTGAATTCTGGAAAACGGCTCGTGTCGACTCCTCGGTACTCGTCGAAACGGTAGAAGCCAAGCCACTGCCCGAAGAATTCCGTGGACAGTCTGCGTGCCTTCGGATCGGCCAACATCCGCTTCACCTGGCGCTGGAGCTGCGCCGGCGTATTTAGTTCGCCGGCTGCGGCGGCGCGGCGAAGTTCTTCGTCCGGGATGGAAGACCACAAGAAGTAGCTCAGACGCCCAGCTAACTCCCAGCCTGACAACGGCCGGGCCGCCGACAGTTGTGCCGGTTCGACCCGGTACAGAAATGCCGGGGCCATGAGAATACGTGCCAGTAGAGCGCGAATGGCCTTTCGATGGTCGAGCTCAGAATTCACGGTCGAGCTGTAAAACGACCGCAACTTCAGTTTCTCCCCCTCGGTGAGAGGGCGGCGCCAGGCACGGCTGGCAAACCGCAGGCAATCCTCAACGTGGCCAGCGCGGGCAGCCGCTTGAGCCGCCATCACTCTTTGATACTCGGTTCGCAGAGGTAGCACATATTGCCTCATCTCGACAGGCAGGGCTTCAATCCGCGTCGCGTCGAAGTCGGAGATGCGCTTGCCCTTCAAGTCTACTTTGAACTTGTTGGCAAGCAAACGCAGATAAGCATCGTGGTAATCAAACGAGGCGAAAAGATCGTTCCAGGCCTGGTCGAGCTTGGCGCGCGTCGCCTCGTCCAGGATTTGCTCCACAACAAACCGGTCGTCGCGAATGTATTTCACTTTGACCACGAAGTCGTCGTGCTCCGGCACATTGTAAGTGTTGTCGAAAGGTGCGGGGATCGGGTCCTTATCCGCTGGCGTTGGTTCGCCATGCGAATTCGGGGGAAGAATGCGGGCAAACTCTAACACCGAGGCTTTCCATGCCTTGTAGCCGGCGCTCACCGGGTCACCCGCAAGTCCCCAAACCGGCACTCGCCTCGTAGTGCCATCCTCGCGATCGGAAATCGTAATGCGGAAAACCTGGTCCCGATCGCTGCCCACCTCGGCCTCAACCTGCAGCTCGAATAGCGACAATCCATCCGGCACCTTCACCTCAAAGGATGTGGAACCCTCGCTAGCGAAATCCTCGGGACCCATGACGCTGTTGTCAGGGCTTTGCCCAAAGCCAAGCTTCTTCGCAGATTCTTCGGTGACAACTGCGCTTAGTGGCATCCGCGGGAGATTCTCCCCTCCCCGCATCGGCCGGCTTTCGGGTTGAGGGTTCGCGACAGGCTGCCCTGCGGCCGTTGGCGTCGCCGGAACCTGCCCAGGCCGCCCAAAGCCCTTACGGAACTGAATCGTTGGATTCCGCCACACAATGACCGGCTTGAATTTTGGATTCGGATTCACCAGCACCGCATTCAAGTAGATTCGTGCTGTCCCTCCTGTAGGTACCGCAGGCGCTCTCGGTCCTCCGCGAAAGCCCCGGAAGAAAGACAGACGGCGCCTGTTCTCAACCTTTAGAGAAGCATCGCTGAATTCAAGCGGCCGTTCGTCGCCTGCTCCGCCCGCCGCCAGATCGCCCCTTGCGAACAGCCAGCTGGGCCAAGTCACCAGGAACTTCTGGATCTCCTCACACGACGCCCGCACAGTCGCAGCGCTTGCCTTGGTGTCTGCGCCAGGGAGTGGCAGTTTCCGCCAGCGCGCGACTACTTCTGCGGAGGGATAACTCAGCGCCGGCTGGTGGAGCACCGTCCAAATGTGTTGGGCAAAACGGGGGGTAATTCCTTCGCGGGCCGCCAGGTCCTTTAACGTAATCTTGCTTTCGCCGAATGCCGCGCGATGCTGATAGCGCCAAGCGGCGAACAAAGCTTTTCCGTAGGCGTCCAATCCATACGGCCGCCCACCTTCGCCAGAGACAGTCCGGAAACCGTACTTATCGTAAATTGCCCGGATCCGAGCGATAGCCGAAAGCTCGAAGCCCGTCTTGCCTGGATCGGCGAAGAACTGGATTGGCCCGGACCCGATGACTGCGTGGTCCGCAACCCGCTTGGCAGCCTCGAGGTAACGTTCCATTCCAGCGTCCTGTATGAATTGCACGTCGCCGAAATTCGAAAATCCCTCTCCGCCGACCTCGTCAGCAACCAAGTCGTGCTCTACCTTCAAATCGAGTCCCGTCAAGTCCTGAATTGAATAGCCATACTCTCCGCTGGTCAGCCGCCTGACAGTAACCCTCCCAGGATCGCCAGCATGCTTCCTCGCGTAACCATCCAACTCACCACGAATCCACGAGATCGCACCGCGGCGTTCCTCTTCAGTCGGCTGGGGCATCGCTTCGGGCGGCATGCTTTTCTGCTCGAGTACCGTGGCTACATTTCTCCATTGCTTGAAGCTGTCGCTGATCGACTTCTCGGAGGTCATCTTCTCCAGGTTCACTCCCGCCATCGACCCGGCGCTGCTGTGGCACTGGAAGCAGTATTGCTTAAATGTCGGAAGCGGATTCGATCTTGCGTCCGCCACGCCTGCCAAAATAAAAAAGCCCGTGAGCGTCAGCTTGCGCCAAGAGCTATGGTTATCAAACATCCGGTTCCGCGAAATCTTCATAGGGGACACTGATTCCAGGGTTGGAGTTTTCTTCAAGAATCACTGCCTAGTATAGACTTAAATGCTTCTTTGAGGGGAGTGCTTTGTCGCTTTGTCGAACCCGATTTTCTGACCCCGCAAGGGCGATAACGCCCGGGTGTTATCCCCAGTAGCGCAAGCATTCCTGTGGTGCCAGCTTTCAGAGCTGAAACCGGCGAAAGAAAGTTAGGTGGGGGAGTAGACCGGTCGAGGTTATGGACGCCTCAGGGGATACTGCTCAGGAAAACAAGATCGATTAGCACGGCTACCACAGGTCTCATCGCGCTGCACGATGAGCGTCCGCGCCTTCAACCTCCAGCAGGACAGGCTCAGAGGGGTGCTCGGTGGATACGAGGGCTTCTACAATTCCAACGGCGTAAATTCTTCTTGCTTCTGGTTTGACGAATGGACGGCACTCCAGAGTAAACGTTCGCTCTGTTTCGTTCTCGGCAATCATCACTCCGTTTAGCCCGACATCGATCGGTCTAACCCCATACGGAAGGTCCTGAAGGCGAAACAGGACCCGGCCCTTGAATCCGTTGAAGCGCTCGACGGCCAGGGTCACCTGAGCCTCGCCTTTCGGGGAGATGCGTATCTTGCTTTGCTTGACGGAAACTTTGATGTCTGGCTTCGGCATTAATGCAATCACTTTCAGAAGGTCCCCGCCATTGGCTACTCGCTGAGCGATTTCGCCGCCCAGCCGCGCTCTCCCCAGGATTCGATAGCGAACCCATTTTTCAGGCAAGCTCACGTCGGGTTTGAGCGACAACAGCAAGGTAACCGATCTTTCGCCTGATGGAATGATGCCTTTGGTTGCCATCAATTGTTCCGGTAGGTTATCGAACTCCACTTCGACAGGTCCTTGGAAACCTTCCTGTCTCAAGATGGTGACTTCCACAGGAATCTTGGAACCTTCAGGAATATTGGGGTTCACCGGCGCCGCAGAAATAAGAAAGTCTGGCACAGGCTCGCGGATGGTGAATCGATAGGCAAAGTCGTCGCCACCTTGATTGCGTACATCCGCGATTCGCGCATAGTACGTGCCGTCGGCGGGCGCCGTGAAGGTGACCCGCGAATCCTTGCCATAGCCCGGACCGCCGTCATCGTTTCGAAAATAAAAGTGGAACAGGGGCATGCCGTTTGGAGCAAAAGAAGTGCCTGGCGGATGAAGCTCTACTTTGTAGATGAAATCATCAAGCGCGTGTGCCTCGGGCGTCGTGTCTTCCATGCCAAGGCGCTGTCCACCGAAGTTGTCATAGGTGACGTCCTCATCGGGTCCGTTGGTCAGTTTCACTACCTTCATCAGGTCGTTTCCGGAAACCATGTAGTCATCCAGTTCGAGGACCTGAGGCTGGGCAATACGCAAGCCAGGTGATTTTGAATCCCGATCAAAGAGAATGATTTGGCTCTTCCACACCGGCCGGGCGGTCAAGCGGGGAACCAGGTTGCCCTTGGCATCCAGGACTTCAATCAGTGAGTCCATGGGCGATCCCAGCCTGGAGGCGGCTGTTTCCAGAATCAGCTGTTGTCCTTTCTTCGCGGCAAAGCGGTAGTAGTCTGCTTGGGAGATGCCGGAGGGGTCGCGGCCGATCCGCGCGTTTACTGTAACAGGAACTTTGAGGTCCATCGCCTCTGCCAGCGTGTTGTTCCGTGTACTCTCCTCGAGTTCGTCGAATTTCCCGATGGCAACCGGAAGCGTATTTGCCGCTTCTCCTTTATCACCGGTCACCACGAGCGCCCCGACGTCCATGACTTTTCCTTCAAGCAGGCCGAAGGGTTCGGGCGTGGCGGTGGAGATGTTGCCAAGATTGAATCCCCAGACCTCGAATGGCCGTTTCGTCCCAGCTTTCAATCCCAGGGGATAGCGCCTCGTGATCACCGGGATCTCACCAATGGTGAGCCGGTAGAAGTGGCGCAAACTTCCGCCCTCAAGATAGTCGGAAACCCGCACCGTGTGCCAGCCATCCGTTGCCACCCGATATCCGGTCATCGATCGGTTCTGCTGGTTACGATTGTTTGCCACGACCTTTCCGTTGCCGTCGAAGACGTCAACCAAAGGATCCAAAGCGGAACCCGTCGTGTTGATTTGAAAGACCACTTCCTGTCCGGCCGTCGCCTGAAAGCGGTAGAAGTCTTCGTCGCCGGCCGCCAGCACCACTCCATTAACCGTGACTGGTAAGGTCACAGTCTGCGCAGCGGACAACGAGTCATTTGGGTCTTGCTCGTCGCGCTCCGGAAACGTTGAAACCACCAGCCGTCCAGGAGTCGAACTGCCTCGAGGAGTAATGATCCGGAAGAGATGAGTTCCCGCAGCCATCCAGTCCTCGGCTCTGATCTCGACCTTGGCTTGCATCTTCACCGGGTCCTCAAAATATGGCTTCGCCACGACGGTGACTTTCGTCTCCAGAGCTAGTCGCGATTCAGGAACTTTGCCGACTTCCAGGATTTTTCCGACCAGCCCCGGTTCGGAGAAGACAATCTCGCTAGCGCCCGCCAGCCCGGTCCCTTCGATGAGAAAAGTACCCGAAGTTCCGCGTTGCATGCCGGCCGGCGATGTGAAGCTGACGGTCGGTGGTGTGGTTTGGGCAAGCAATGAGCCGCAGGTGATTCCCAGCGACAACAAAAATCGAAAGCAATGTGTGTGCTTAGCCATATAGCTTCGGCCACAGGCCCGAGGTCGACCGAGTCCCGCTCCTAAAACATTTCTGTCCGGCATCAAACACTCCAAACACTCCAAAGGGTAGGACGCGTCCTCCGGACCGCGACGCCCCACGGATCTCTTCTGGCGGTCGCCGCGCGGCCCGCGCCTCCCACCTTCTGGATCTCCGCTCCAGCCCGTTAATGATTAAACACAAATTCCTTGCCCGTCAGCACCGCCCATCCGAAGTCTTCAACGGCTTCTCGCTTAGCCTTCAGGTCTCCACCCTGGGAGGCCGTTTCCAAGAGCTGAGTGGTTTCGCTCATTTCGGTCTGAGTTGGATACCGGCTGTACGCTGCCAGATAAAGCGACTCCACGATTTCGCGGTTGGAGAGATCTTTCTTAAGAGCACTATCGACCCAACCATCGGGCACTGACAACTTCTCATTGAGGGTTTCACCGTTAATCACATGGAGCGCCTGCCGAAGGTTTGGCTGCGGGTCGCGCTCGCAGTCGCACGTGGCAGCGCGTTGCGGACGACCGAAGGCATCCAGAAAGTAGGAATCCACGGAAGTGTCCGGCAGTTGCAGCGCTCGCGTTCCTTTGGGAAAACCACTGAATGAGCGTCGGCGCTTGCGTCACTTGCGAGATGGCATCGAGAATCACCTCGGCGGGCAGACGTCTGGCAAGGTAGTGAGAGAAATATCGGTCGTCGTTGACATTGGCGGGATTCGTCCTCCAAGAGCGCTGGTAGGTCGCCGACGAGAGAATGATCTCGCACAGATGCTTGATGTCATACCCGTTCTTGACAAAGTCTTCAACGAGCGCATTCATCAAGGGCTCATTGGAGGGTGGGTTGGTCGAACGGATGTCGTCTACGGGATCAGCCAGTCCTCGGCCCATAAAGTTTGCCCAGACTCTGTTGACGATGGTGCGCGAGAACGATTGGTTCGCGGGAGAAGTCAGCCACTGGGCCAGGATTTGACGCCTTCTCCTGAAGGGACTCGAGGGGAATTTCCCGGCCGTCCAGCGGCGCAGGAGGCAGTGGCTTGTTGAGACGCGGATGATCGATGTTGCCGCTGACCGCATTCACGACGACAATCTCGCCAGCAGTATCGCCCGCTTTCTGGCGCACTCGAGCGAACAGGTTCGCCATTTTGTAGTAGTCCACCTGGGTCCATTTTTCGAGCGGGTGGTTATGACATCGCGCGCATGTCAGGCGCAACCCCATGAAGGCAACGGTCGTATTCTCGGTGAGCCGGACTGGATCTTTGTGAATCTGATAAAAGTTCAGGGCACCGTTGTCGCGGCTGCTGCCCGTGGAGGTAAGCAGCTCTCGCACCATCTTGTCCCAAGGCTTGTTCTCCTGAACCGACCCTCGAATCCAGTTGTAGAAGGAGCGAACCGCCACGGGATTGAGCTTCTTGTTACCGGCAGTCGCTTTGTTATCGGAAAGCAGCAGCAAATCGGACCACTTGTAGGCCCAGTAGTCGACGTAGGCCTCCGAAGCCAGCAAGCGCTGAACAAGCCGTTGGCGTTTGCCCCCGTCCGCGCTCGACAAGAATTCTTTGACCTCGCCCGCCGAAGGCAATGAGCCCGTGGTATCCAGATAGGCTCGACGAATGAATTCGCTGTCGGTGCACTGTTCAGAAGGCTCGATGTTCAGGGTCTCGAGCTTGGTGAGCACCAGGTCGTCGATAAAGTTCGTACGCGGAGTCTGGCGGAAGCGGTCGCGAGAGATTTGTTGCGGGAATGGAACCACCAGAGTCGCCACCGCCACTTTGCTGAGGTACATCGCCGTGATTGACGCTTCACCACTGCCCTTGAGCTCCACCAATCCCCGGTCGTCCACAACGCCGGTTCCGGCATTGGTCGATTCGAATCGCACCCACTGAGTGACATCTTCCGTATAGCCATCCTCGAACACCGCAGTGACAACCATCTGCTGGCGCGTGCCGGGCCGCAATTTGATCAGCGCAGGTTCAATGCGAATGCTGTCGATGCGGCGGTCCGCTTCGCTCGGAGGCTTTGTGCCTTCAGCGATCCACTGCGAAATCACCTTGTACTCCCGGGAGTCGAGTCCAAAGCGACGGCCACCCGCATGCGGCACGAGCAAGGTTGGCTTAAGAAGGAGCAGACTTCGTCCTGGGTCCTGAGGGCAGACTCGCCGGCCAACAGCCTCGCGCGTCATGACCAGATAGTCGGCCATGGGATCGTATCCACGCAGCGTGAGCTTGAACCCGTTCTTTCCGGCGGCAGCGCCGTGACACGCCCCCATGTTGCAACCCGTTTTCGTCAGAACGGGAATGACATGATTGCGAAAACTCCACTCGGCAGAACGTTCAATGTCCCGAGCAGTGATCTTGGTCTCGCTCTTCACTGGACCGAGGCTCACCTGAATCGCAGCAGTGCCACTCGCCGCAGGCAGGACCCTGTCGCCTTCGATCCGGACCACCGATGGATTGTCGCAACGAATCTGAACCTTCGAAGTCAGATCTTCGGAGTAGCCGTCCGCATAGGTTCCTTGAATCACCAAACGCTGGCTGGCGCGTTGCGAGCCGAGCGTGATCTGGGAAGGATAGATTGTGAGGGTCTGGAGAGTGGATGCTTGTCTTGCCGACGCTGTTTTGTCCGAGGCGCCTAGGCCGGACGCGGAAGCCAACAGCAGCAAAATAACAAGAGTGCTACGGGCAATGAGCGTGGCAAAAAAAGCAGAGCTCAGATCCTGTCTCCGCGAAAGCGCCGATAACTCGGCTCCCCTCGCCCCAACGCGGGAGAGGGGTTGGGGGTGAGGGGGCGGCGTTGCGCACGGTCGCCACATTGCGATGAATGCCGAGGCTGCCGCCTGGATCTGGAGTGGCAAGGAGCCTAGTACTGAATCTCCATTGGAACAAGGGAGGCCGATTCTCTCTTGAACTCAGATTCTTCACGTCTACCTCTTGGCTTGTGCGGAGACAACGACTCTCGTCACCCGAACAACCTCACGCCAGCAATTCCTGAACTGGGCGGGCGTTGTTATCTACCAGTGGCACGATCCGGCCGAGTTGAGCAGGCAAGAACGTTTCCAGCTCCAAGCCCATCAGGTGGTACACGGTTGCGGCCACTTCAGACGGGCTGACTGGACGATCCTTCGGAAACCCGCCGATGGCATCGGACGAACCAATGACCTGTCCTCCTCGAATCCCGCCGCCGGCGAAGATGCCCGTCCAGCAGCCCGGCCAATGGTCTCTGCCGCCGGCGGGGTTCACCTTGGGGGTGCGTCCGAACTCTCCGGTAGCCATGACCAGGGTGTTCTGCAGCAGGCCGCGCTGTGCAAGATCGTCAATCAGTGAACTGAAGGCATGGTCAAACATTGGCCCAACCAGGTCGCGGTAACAGCTGATGGGGCTGAACGGCCGGGAACCATGAATGTCCCAAGTAATCTCATCAAACACGGTCTCAAACATGTTGACCGTCACGTAGCGTACGCCCGCTTCAATGAGGCGGCGCGCCAGCAGACAACTTTGGCCAAAGCGGTTTCTTCCGTAGGAATCGCGAACCTTGTCCGGCTCTTTCTCCAGTTCGAAGGCTTCGCGAGCCCTAGCGGACGTCATCAAGCCATAGGCTTGGTGAAAGGTGGAATCGTACAGCCGAGCATCTGGAACCGATTCCAATTCTTTGATGGATTTTTCAACAACCGCACGCCAATCCCGCCTTCGATCGGTTCGCACCGCCGCCAGATGCGCGGGCGGCAACATATCCGGAACTTTGAAGTTGGGGTCCGACGGATCCGCATTCAAAACGAAGGGGTCGAAAGTCTTGCCGAGGAAACCCGCGTCCTGACCGTGCGGCAGACCACCGCCTGTATTCCCGATCGGCTTCGGCAACAGCACGTGCGGCGGAACCGCGCCCCGGCCGCCTTTTTTGTAGCCCATGACGCAGCCAAAGTGGGGGGAGACCACGCCGCCCTGAAACAGCCTTCCCGTCTGCATGATCTGGTGACCAATGTCGTGCACCGCGGCGGCTGTGTGGTAGAGACTACGGACCAACGCGTACTTGTCCGCGTGCTGCGCCATACGCGGAAAGATCTCGCTGATCTCGATTCCCGGAACATTGGTCTTGATCGGCTTGTAAGGACCGCGGATCTCGAGAGGGGCGTCCGGTTTCATGTCCCAGGTATCTAACTGGCTGGGACCGCCCACCAGAAACAGTTGGATGATGTTGAGGTCTTTGTCTTCCGGGACCGCGCCTTCGGCTTTGAGTGACAGGAAGTGGTTCAGTCCAAATCCAAACAGACCCAGACTGCCGGCATGGAGGAAATCGCGCCGCGTGAAGCCGTCGCAGAAGCGAACCGGCTTGTCTGCATCGAAGCGAAACATGATAGACCTCCTACCTGTAAACCTCGCTCGTCGCCCTAGTTCATTATGACCCGTTCTGGCCTCAAAAAGAGCAGGCAGCGCTAACTCTTGTCGATCTTCCTGATCTCCAATGGCTGCTGCTCGACGAAAGCCAAGGCTTCGTCAAACGTGAACACCCCGGCAGTACACCCCAAAGCGCTCGTACAAGACGCGCCCACTGCGCTGGCGAAGCTCACGGTCTTTTCGAGAGACCAATCTTCAAGCAATCCCGTGATGTAGCCGGCGGCGAAGGCATCCCCTGCCCCGGACTCGTCAATCGACTTGACTGAATATGTGCCGGCCTCAATCATCTCCCGTCCTCGGCAAGCCACAGCGCCGCGCGCTCCCATGGTGATCACCACATCGCAGGTTGGATTCAGGCTGGAAAGGAAACTTGCCTGCTCGATCGGATCCTTCAGACCCGTCATGGCTTGGGCTTCGTCATTATTGGGAAGAAAGACGTCCGTGTAGGCAAGCATGGCTTCGAGCTGTCCTCGTGACAGGGCTAACCCTGGGGGCGTAACCACATCCAGCACGGTCTTAACCGAACGCTTCTTCGCAGCACGAAACAGCTGCGTCAAATCCTCCTCGCCGAACTTGGGCATCACCATATAACCGCCAACATAGAGCACTCGCGAACCGTCGAGGGCCGACGGGTCAATATCAGCGAACGAGAAGTCCGCATTAGCCCCGACGCAATGAAGGTAACGACGATCCTCGCCGGTAACATTGACGATGACCGTGCCAGAGGTTGGGTGTGTTTTGCTGAAAACAACATTTGAACAATCCACTCCCAAGCGCCGCAAGTCGTCAAGAACAAAACCTCCAAACAAGTCGGTCCCGACTTTGCCAAGCACCTTCACTTGGCGTCCGAGGCGGCTGAGGCCTGCGGCGGTGTTGCTGGCGCAACCGCCCGCGGCCAAGAGGAATCGATCCGTCAGCGCAAGCTGGCCAGGAGCCGGCAACGCCGGTATCGGGTTGGCAAAAATATCAGCGACCAGGATGCCAAGACAGATCACATCCATGAACCATCGCCTCCTGCCTTGTAATCTCAGTAATCAGGAACGCCCGTCCCTTCAGACCACCCCCGTGCCGCCGCGCGACCAACGTCGCTGCGCGGCACTTCCCCTCCTCATCTGAGGAGGGGAGCCCGCTTTTCCGCAACGGAGGACCAGGCTGCTCTTGCTGCGAGGTAGTCGCAGGTCTAGTGCGAACCTTTGAGGTGCATTTGAATCGTCGCAAGCACTCCTTCGAACGATTCAAACACCTGCTTATTTTCAAACCGAAGGACGTGAATACCTTTTTGCTCCAAAAACCGCATGCGTTTTACGTCGTACTCGGACCGCGTCGAATCAAAGTGACCTTGTCCATCCAGCTCCACAGCCAATCGGCAGGCCGGACAGTAGAAGTCCACAACATAAGGCCCCACACTATGCTGACGCCGGAATTTCCTGCCGCCGACTTGGGAACGCTGTAGGTTCTTCCAAAGCACGCCTCGGCAGGCATCAGAGCGTTTCTGAGTTGCCTCCGTCGCTCCTTCAACTGCGGCAGGTTGTGCAGGCGATTTGTCATGTCATCTCGTCGTCAATGGTTTCGACGGCTCCCCTCCTCTAGCGAGGAGGGGATGTGCGGGCGAAGCCAGCACGGGGTGGTGTCATTCCTACTGACACACTTCCTTCACCGCGGCCACGATCCTGTCCACCGACGGAACGTAGAAGTTTTCCATCACAGGGGCAAACGGCACCGGTGTATCCGGCGCCGTGACCCGACGAATAGGTCCTTGCAGATACCCGATGCAAGAGTCCGCAACGCGCGCAGCTACTTCGGCGCCCCAACCGCCGGTCAATGTGTCCTCATGAACAATCACGAGCCGGCCCGTCTTCGCGACTGAGTCAAAGACCGTCTGCCAGTCGAACGGAACCAACGTCCGCACATCAATAATCTCGCTTTCGATCCCGTGCTCACTGAGAGCTTTTGCCGCCAGCATCGCCTTGTGAACCATCAGGAGATTCGCGACGATCGTGATGTCACGCCCTGGACGGACGACCTTGGCTTCACCAAAAGGCAGCAAGTATTCTCCCTCTGGCACTGTGCCAAAGACCTCGAGCCCTCCGGATTCCTTTCTGGATCCTTTGCTGCCGTAGAGCAGCTTGTGTTCAAAGAACAACACCGGATCATCCATGCGAATCGCTGTCTTCAATAAACCCTTGGCGTCGTAGGGATTGGATGGGCAGGCAATCTTCAATCCTGGAACGTGCACGAAATACGATTCGAGTGACTGCGCGTGCTGCGAACCGCGAGTCGTCGCCCCTACGGGCGCCCGCATCACCATCGGAACCTTCAGTTTCCCACCGGACATGTAGCGCATCTTGGCAGCATGGTTAGCGAGCTGGTCCATCGCCAGGAAAAGGAAGTCTGCATACTGAACGTCCGCTACAGGTCGCAAACCGCCAAGCGCAGCACCAACCGCAATCCCGGTAAATCCAGCTTCCGAGATTGGCGTGTCGATCACGCGCTCGGAACCAAATTCATCGCTGAGGCCCAGCGTCACGGTGAACGCGCCGCCGAATCCGCCTTTGATTCCGATGTCCTCGCCGATAAGGATCACACGCTCGTCGCGGCGCATTTCTTCCTGCAACGCCTCGCGAAGAGCTTCGACGATCGAGAGCTTGCGGCCCTCGACATCGGGCCTGGTCACAACGTCATTCAGCGTAGACATCAGCAAGACACTCCTCGGGCAAAGGACTGGGACTGGATTCTGCGAATTCGACAGCCTCGTTCAACTCTTGTTCGACGCTGGATCGGTAGCTGGCGATGAGGTCGCTCGTAAGAAGCCCCTCAGCGAGATACCGCGTCTCAAATCGTGTGATTGGATCTTTGGTCCTCCACTCAGCCACCTCTTCCTTGGACCGATAGTGGCCGGGGTCGCTTCGTGAGTGTCCGGCAAACCGATAGGTTTCCAATTCCAGAAGAGTCGGACCCTGGCCTGCCCGCGCTCGCTCGCCGGCCTCGTACGTCGCCTGGTAGACGGCGAACACATCATTGCCATCGATGGTGTGGCCAGGGATGGCGTAGGCTGAAGCGCGAGCGCTCACCGTTTTCACCTTCATCACGGAATCAATCAGCGTCGAAGCACCGTACTTGTTGTTCTCGCAGACAAAGAGCACGGGAAGATCCCAAATCGCCGCCATGTTCACCGTCTCATGAAAAATGCCCTCGTTCACGGCCCCATCGCCGAAGAAGCAAGCCGCAATGTTGGGTTTCTTCAGGTATTTGAAAGAGAGAGCATATCCAGTGGCCAGGGGAATTCCACCACCAACGATTGCAATCGCTGGAAGCATTCCCCGATCGGCATCGCCCATATGCATCGAGCCGCCTTTGCCGCGGCAACACCCTGTGCTCTTGGCGAACAGCTCCGCCATCAGGAATTTCACCGGGATGCCGCGCGCGACGGCATGCTCATGAGGGCGATGCGTACTGGTTAGCATGTCGCCTTCCTGGAGAGCTTCGCAAACCCCAACCGCGCAGGCTTCCTGACCCTGAGCTTGATGGATCGTCCCCGGCATTCTTCCCTGAAGGAAAAGCGAATTGACACGATCTTCAAAGAGGCGACAGAGCAGCATCTTGCGATACATGCTCAACTTCCGGTCATTGGTTAAGACAGGCAACGTCATAGTGAATTGAGGTGAAACTGCATCCTTTCCAGAAACTTGGCTACGGCAATTCCATCAACGACGCGGTGATCCGCCGAGACCGTCACGGTGCAAACCTTCACCGCTTCGGCTCGACCGTCTCGCCAAACCACCTGGTCTCGTACAGTACCAGCCGCCAGGATTGCATTGCAGCCCGGAGGAATGATCGCTGAAAACTCTCTCACGCCAAACATCCCCAGGTTGGAAATCGCCAACAGCGGAGTGGTTCTGGTGGCCTGAACCTTTCCTTCCTTAGCTGAGTCCAGGGCTACTTTGATTCGACGCAGGAAAACGTCAATCGGATCAGCATGGGGATCTTGAACCGATACCAGAAGCAAGCCCGAGTCCACGCCGACAACAACGAGCACATCGGCTGAGGACTGCTGCTCGGTCTTCCCTTCAGTCACCCTCAAGTTGAGCCTGGGACTGTCCGCCAACGCTGCCGAAGCAGCACGCACGAGGCAATCGTTAACGGAGGCCTTCAAGTCGGCATGGTTCTGATTCCAGCTGCTGCGCCAAGTCTCGGCAGCAGCCATGTCCAAATCAACGGTGACATAGAAATGCGGAATGGTCGACTTGCTGCGAGAAGTCAGTGCGGCCATCGCCTCCCGAGCCTTGTTCTGGTGAAGGAAATCATCAGCCGCTGCAGGCTTTGCATCCTGAGACACATGACCCTCGACATCCGCTTTTGTGATCAACCCTTGCGGGCCAGTGCCACGTATCTTTGAAAGTTCAATTCCAAGTTGCTTCGCCAGCGAGCGGGCTGCAGGCACGGCAGCAACATTCCCGCCAACTGCAACCGGGGCTGCAGGCTGCGCGCGCTCAGCTGTCGGAGCTGAGGCCACAGATTTGGGATTCAGCTTTACATCCTGGTCAAAATCTTCGTCGGCAGTGTCGGTGAGGATGGCAACTGGATTGGAAGCGGCCACCATTTCTCCCTCTTTGGCCAGTTTCCGGCGGAGAAATCCTCCGACATAGGCTTCCACCTCCATGGTGGCTTTGTCGGTCTCGACTTCCAGCAAAGGCTCGCCCAACGCCAGCCTGTCACCCGGTTTCTTCAGCCAGGAAACAATCTTGGCCTCACTGCTGGTCTGACCCAGATCGGGCATGATGATGATGTGTTTCATTTCACAAAAGTCGATCTGAGAGAAAACTCCCCTCCTTGGCCAAGGAGGGGCAGCGCGGCGCAGCGAGCGCGGGGTGGTCTGATCTCGGACGCACCACCCCAGCTATGGCCTCTCTGGCCATAGCATCCCCTCGTCAACCGAGGAGGGGAGTGTCATCTGTTCTCAAGTGGGAACTGTACTCAATACAGCACCCCTCCCACGTCCGTAACGCCTTTTGGTTCTCCTTCAGACTGGAAGAGCGAAGCACACAAGCGCGTGCTAAGGCTCTTGTTGGAAGGCAGAGTCAGCTGGGTTCCCCGTTCGATGGCCTTCTCCAGCCCCAGAGCCAGGGATGCTGCTGTGCGGTTCAATGCCCGTGACGTAGCCCCGGCCCCACCATGGGTACTCTGCAGTTCCGCAGAACTCCTGCCACAACCAAAGGTAGCGAAACACCTTGAGGTCCCACCGCAGCGCAAAGCCAAGCCTGGTCTTCTCGTTCACCAGGCAGTACCAGCCATCCTTCAAACCCAGCAGGTATGACAGATGTGTAAAGCGTGCCGTCGGCGGCCACATGCGGCTCAAGTCAAAGTGGTCACCCTCCCCGGTTCGGATGTTGGGAAAGCGATCGAAACGCGTCTCTGTCGGCAACAGCTGATTGGCGGGAAGAGCGTGCGCCGTTTCAACGCTAGTGGCCGGCGCAAACAACCGGCAATATTCGTCGAGGAAGGGAGCACCAAAGGCTGGGTGGTGCCCCCACATGAAGTCCATAGGTTCAGCGCCCTCATTGAAGATCGTTTCTTCAATCTCCAACGCTGCCTGACCCGATCTGAGCCGAAACGTCTTTTCAACCAGGAAGGGTACTCGGACGGTCCGCACGCGGCACTTTACCGCCACCTGCTGAGGACTGTTTTCCAATACCTCAAACTCCCAAGGCACCTTGCAGATCTCACCATGGAAGCCTAGCTCAGCGCCCTTGTAGACGCAGTTGCTGCCCGCATTTGGAAACAGTTCCTGCCATCCGCCTGGATAGAAATCCATGAACGGCGCGGCTACTGCTGGGGTGTCGTGGATGTAGGTTTGCGGATTCTTCACCCCCCAGGGAGTCTTGAACAGCACGTCGACATCGCTGGGCTTGTGTCGAAACTCAAGGATGTCGGTCCCCTTTCCGACCAACACAACGACGCGGAGTTGCTCGTTCTCCAGAGAAATCCCAGGCACTCCCTGGATTCTGAGATTCTCATTTAAGCGGCAATCGCTCATGCACTCCGACCTCAGCTACTGAAGGGGCTGCAACTTCAATTTGAAGGTCTTGATTTCATAAGCTCCCATATCAAACTGAAGCGTGTCGTTAGAGACAGTCAGCTTGCGGCCAGCATCCTCAATCAAGTTCGACTCCTCGGCAGAATTCACCTTGGCGCGCAATTTAACTTTTACGCCGGGCGTTGCCTTTCCAGACGACTCGTAGAGACGGACCACGGTGGAGCCATCGCTGGCAGGCTTCAGAACTGTTGCGAGCACATTGGCATTCGTCATCTCAATAAGCCCCCACTGCTTTGGAAGTGGTCCTTGGTGGGCTCCCGAAGTCATCGCGACGAGCGGATGATTAAACTCATGACCAGAACGCGCAATACCCGCTTCACGCCAATCACCCGAGTGAGGAACAAGCGCATAGTGAAAAGTAAACTGCTTTCCGACCTGCAAACCCGTGTCGGAAGACACTCCTGGCTCGTAGCCTCCGTGGTAAGCATAGGCCTGAATGCGCGCCGAGCGCATCAGCGAAAGCATCAACGTGTCGCTGCCGATGTTATTGCCAGGCAAGCCACGATTCAGCAGCGCCAACCCTTTGCTTCCATCGCCATAGTCGATCCAATTCTGTGCCGGGAACTCCACTCCGAGCGGGCGCTCAATCGAGCCAAACGGAATTTCCTGCGTATTCTTGCCGTTGCGGATGGCAGCTGGAAACAGCGCTCGATAGCGAACGAACTTATCTTCGTTGAATAGCTGCGTTCGAATGTCCACCCGTCGAATCCCCTGATATACGCGAACCGCAGTTGCAAACTGCCCGCTGCCGAACGGGTGTGAAACGGAGTACTCCGAAAATACCGCCCCTTCCCGCCTTCTCCCGCTGCCACCGACTTGCTCGCTCGAAAACGACGCCTGGCCGGCGCGAGGAGGCAAATGCTGCTTGGTCATCGCGATGTTGCGTCCGCCATGCAAATTGCCGTACAGCTCCCAAAAATCGCCTCCATCATGCTCGCGGGCGACGACGTTAGCGGGGCCACTCAGGCTTTCCCATTGAGTCGCCTTGTCGCGCAAACTCGTCATGGCACCTGACCACATATCAAAGCTGACCCGGTAGAATTCGTTTTCAATTGAGCCGGTGTCGTGCTGGGCCACAGAATCTCCCATTCGCGTCGCAACAGCCTCGCGGCCAGTGCGCGCATCCAGGTGGTCGTTGCTCGCAGCAGACTTGGGCAAAACGCGATAGAGGCTATACCCGAACGCAGGAACGTTGCGGGCAACAAACGTGACTTTCACCCGGCGCAGACCGCCGTCATCATGCTGTTCGGCAGTCGTGATTTGCAGTGGAATACGAGATCCCTGGGGATCCACCAAGCCTAGCGCAACCATTCCAGGCTCACTGATTCCGACATTGACTTCCACCACATCGTCGCGAGACCAGCCCAGCGGATTGAAGACCACCACCGGGATTCCCTCTCCCCGAGTGTCTATTTTCGAGATCAGCTTTTCGAGCGAACCATTGATGAGCTCATCGCCCAGCCGCTTGGCAAACTCATAGCCGCGCACCGTGTCTTCGTAGACTTTGTCAACCATCACGCCGGATGCCAGGTCGTGAGTCTGGTTGAAAGTCACCGGTTCCCAAGCTCTCCAGATGGTAGCCAGATCAAAGGGCATGCCGAGCCAGTTGTTCAGCGATCCCAGCTTCTCGGCGACTGTCAAGACATTCTCGAGAGAACGATACCACTGCTTCAGTTCAATCCGGCTGCTGTAGATTCCCTGAAAGATGGGATTGAGTTCGCCCGAGACTACCGGACGATCGCGCTTCGCGACTGCCGCTTCAAAATCTGAAGGGAGGCCAATTCGGAGACGAAACGGCGCGTCGCCACGCCGGTTGAACTCCTCCATCATTGCCATGAAGTGGTCTTCCGGCTCGCTCACATCGGCTCCGGCCAGGCTCACAATGTCGCCGCCGCGGGAAAACGGCTTGAGGCCCTCGAAAACCTGGCGAAAAAAGAGATCGAACCCGGGAAGATTCGAAGGCGAGCCGTAGCCCACCGCATATCCAAACGGCAGCCAGAAAGCGTTGACCTTGGTTCCATCAATCCCTTGCCAGAGAAACTCTGAAGGCACTTTAAGGTTTGCGACACCTCGAAAGAACCAATACGAGTTCATCCCGGTAAGCTTCAGAATTTGTGGCATCTGGTTATGGTGCCCAAACGAATCCAGAGCCCAACCAGTCTTGATATCTACGCCCAGGCGCTCCCGGAAAAAATTCTTCCCAATCATCACCTGGCGGATGAAGGATTCCCCTCCGGGCATATTGATGTCCGGCATGATGTTCATACCGCCCACCAGCTGCAACCGACCTTCGTCCACAAACTTTTTGAAATTCGCGGCCTCTTCCGGGTACCGGTCCAGAAAAGGTTTCACCAAGGCAGCCTGGTCCAGCGTGAACTTGTAGCCGGGTTGGCGCTTCAGAGTATTGAGGGCTTGCAGAATGATGGGCAACCCCATATCCAGATACTCTTCGCGCGTTTTGAAGACGGCGCCTTCCCAGTGAGTATGAGGCACGTACCAGAGGGTACTCTTGCTTGCGTCTGCGGCACCGGGTGCTTGTGCTTGCGCGGGACCACCCATCAAGAACCAACAAAGCAAGGACACTGCAACATTCCGGAACCCTGGCGTCATGCGTTGCTCCTTTGCAATTGTTTCGCTAAGCCGCAGCAACCGGCCTTCGTGAATGTCTGAAAATTGTAGTCGTGGGCAACTTCGCTGGCTGGTATCCCGCTATGCAACTTCAGGCGCTCGTTTGATCCGAGGATCGGTGAAAACATCTGCCTCGTCCGTACTTCGCGTGGAAAACTCAGAAACAATCGCACCCTCGGGACCCGCTTGAAACCAATGGAGCGTGTCAGGCGCAAGTGTGTATTGCTCGCCAGGCTTCAGGCAGATTTCGCGGTAAACCGTGTAATAAGGTTCCGAGCCCGCGGGCGGAGCACATGAGGCAGACGCAGACGGAGTTCCAGGCACATAGAGGTATACCGTTCCCCAACGGCAACGGAACGTTTCCTCCTTTCCAGGAACACCGCCAATAGTCGGGTGTTGATGCTCCGGACAAGTCTGGCCAGGAGTCATCATGATCTCCTTCGCGCAACACCGGTCCGTATTCACATAGGTAATAATTTGCAGTCCCGTCTTCTCCAGCTCGTTCAGTCCGAAGTCGGCCACCTCAAATCGTTCACGCTCGGCGGGAGTGATCACTAAGCCAGCCGCTCGCAGCATGGCCGAGGCTTTTTCAACTGCTTTTTGGTACTGGAAACGATCGATCATGGAAAGTCTCCTGAAACTTGGATCAACCCGGGGCGACAAAGGCCGGCACGTTCAGGCGCCACTTACCGGCTTGCCGGCAAACCCATACTGTTGGATCAGTTCCTTCACCCGTGCCTTAACCGCCTGGCGCCCTGCAACCATAATGTCTTCGGGGCCGCCCATTCCCAAAAATAGATGGGGATTCATAGGTTCATGGTAGGCAGCCATTTTCTCTCTCACTGCCGCCAGGTACGCCTGCTTCAAGGTCGTTCCGAAGTTGAACTTGGTTACACCGAGGCCAATCACATCGGCTGCGCTCTCCACCGGAAAGCCGGTTCCTCCATGCACGACCAAAGGAACATCTACCACGTCCCGAATCCGCCGCAGGGCTTCCAGGTCGACGGCTGCCTTCCCTTTCGTCATGATGTGGACGTTGCCAATGGACACAGACAACGCTTGCACTTTAGTCTCGTCGACAAACGACTTGGCCACGCGCGGATCGGTGATCACGCCATTGCCTTTGACACCATTCCAGCCATGCGGCAGTTCTCCGATCTGGCCTTCAACGAACACGTTCCGATCCTTGCCGAAAGCAACGACTCTCTTAACGAGTGCCTTGTACTCCTCAAAACCCAGGTGGTGACTTTCCACCATGACCGCGTTAAAGCCAAGATCAATCCCGCATGCAATCTGAGAAAAATCGTCGCTCTCATTCAAGATCAAGGAGACTGGGACACTTGCGTTGCGAAGCGTCGACGCCATTCCGGCATAGAAGGCGAGGTTTTCGGGTTTCGACCGCGAGGGGTGCATAAGGAAGCCGCCATTAAACCCCGCGATGACGGGTGCTTTTAGTTCTTCAGCACCCTCGACGACCGCTTGCAGCGACTCCAGGTTCCAGGATTCGCAATAGCAAACCGCATAGCCGTCTCGACTGGCATCCGCCAAAATCTCATTCATTCCAACGAGTGGCATATCCCTCCTGTCGCGCCTAGGAAGGCGTCGAAAGCCGACTTTCGGGCAAGCAGCGGCATGCTGTGGTGCATCCACTCACAGCCGCACGGGTCAAGCATGAATAACATTCACAGAAATAGATCAGAATATGAACATTGGTCAAGCGCATGTTGCCCGAACAGATCACCGACTGTCAACTGCTTTTTCTTTTGTTGCAAAACAGAACAAAAGAGCCTTGGAGAGAGAAGCTTGCTTTTGTTATGCTCGCGCCGCTGAATAAAATTCGAAATCGTTATCTCTTGGAGCAAACCTAATGGGAAAGACCCGATCTGGCTCCACCGACCTCGAGAGCGATTCGGCAATGCTTCCACCAACCGGAAGCACGCAACGCCCGCTGCTGGTGTATCTCCAGGCCATCCTGCCTTCGCTGAATCCCACGGAAAGGCAGATTGGCGAATACATCCTCGAAGATCCGGAACGCGTGCTCTCGTCATCGATTTCGGACATGCGGCGTGGCTCCGGAGCCAGCGTGGGATCGATTGTCGGCTTTTGCCGGACTCTCGGTGTTAAAGGCTTTGCCAGTTTTAAGATCAGCCTGGCGCGGGAACTAGCGCAGGGCGGTTTTTCCGCAGGGCAACGGGCTCTTGACGAACAGTCGCCAAGTTCACTGTATGAGAGTGTCTTTCAGTTTCATGCCCAGTCATTGAGAGAAACGTTGCTGCTAAACCCGGAAGCCGTCTTCGAGCAGGCTTCGCGGATAATCGAACTCGCACGACGCATCGAGTTCTTCTCCATCGGCATGTCCTATCCGGTCGCCTACACTGCCTGCAACAAGCTGCGCTTGATCGGCATCGCGGCGACAACCCAGTCCGATTCGCATTGCAGTTGATTGCGGCCACGCAGCTTCAAAAAGGTGATGTGGCTTTTGGAATCTCCTGCTCCGGGAGCACCCACGAAACCGTGCAGTGTCTCCAAATTGCCCGCGAGAACAAGGCAACCACGCTCTCGGTGACGAACTGCATGAAGTCTCCCATCACGGAGCATTCCGATTTGGTGTTGTATGCCACTCCCAGTGAGATCAAATACTTTCAAGCGCCGCTCGCTTCGCGAATCACGCAACTCGCGCTGGTCGATGCTTTGTTTGTCTCAATCGCCCAGCGTCGCAAGAACAAGACGACGACCCATCTCAGCGGGCCGGCGAAAAATTGCTGGAACACCGCATGAAGAAGCCTTGAACGGCTTCTTCAGTCCCCAGGTTCGCCGATCTTTTCCGATTCGTTGAACCTACACTCCTGCTAGCGTCGACCACCCAGTTTGGCGCGGCGAGAGTGTCGGGGCCCTCGAGAAAATCTTACCTTAGTGAACACGAGTTATCTTAGGCGGTGGATCACTGTTTCAGTCTATCCGATCGGCAGGCTTGTTTTGGAGACAATGTCGGTTACTCGAAATCGCTAACGAGAGTGATGGTCCAAAGCTTGACAATCTAAGTCGCTTAAATCCACTAACGCACCTGGAGCATTCCGAAATATCTTTCTTGATTCTTTCTTGACTGATCGTTGAGTATTATTCAACGTTTATATTTTTCAATTGAATGTGCTTCACCAAAGGCTGCAGATACCATGCCCAACAACGACACGACCGGCCGTGAACCGATTCGCGCATCAAATGCTCCACGTTACGGAGCGGCAGGCGGCGTTGTACTGGGGGGCTCCACCACCTTGTGATAACGCTTGGGAGCGAGGCCGTCAACCGTTTGGGCGACACCATTTGGCCATTGGATCTCGACAGAAGTGGCGGGCGGGCCTGGATTCGCGCCGAGGCCAAACACGACGCGGCGGTCGTGCGAGGAGAAGATGCTGGCGCCACCGGTAATCCATCGCACCAGCTTGCGGTCACCCAGACGAACCGTCAACTTCGCTCCGATTGCGTCCCGGTTACTTTTCGTGCCCACAAGTTGGAGTCCCACCCAGCTGCTATTTTCCCCGACATTGTTACGCAAGAGCACGGGGGTATCCTGAAGGCGTATTAGAGCGGCGTCCACGTCACCGTCGTTATCGTAGTCGCCAACGGCCAGTCCGCGAGCGTCATACTTCGTCTGGAAGGCGGGGCCGGCGGCTTCCTGCATATTGCGGAAACTACCCTTCCCGTCGTTGCGCAACAGCAGCGGCAGTTCCTTGTAGGTCACATTCGAGGTGGTCAGTTCCACGATCTTGTTGACGTGTCCGCTGACGATGAGCAGGTCCATGATGCCGTCATTGTCGTAATCCAGAAAGTGCGTTCCCCAACCCACGTAGGACATGGTTAAGAAACCAAGGCTCGAAGCAATCGTCCAATCTTCGAAGGGAAATTTCCCCCGATTTATGAAGAGAGAATGCTGTTCGTTGTTAAAGGTAGTCATCACAAAGTCTGGCCGGCCATCCCCATTGACGTCAGCGGCGTCGATGCCCATTCCCGCTTTGGCTACGCCGTTGGGATCATAGGCGACCTCAGCCTCCATCGCGGAATCCCGGAAAGTGCCGTTCTTCTGGTTCATCAGCAGCAAATTGGGCGAGCCGTCTCGTGCCACAAAGAGATCTGTCCAGCCATCATCGTCGACGTCGATGGCTACCGCCCCCAATCCGCGTCCGATATTCTTGTCCACTCCCGACGTGGCGCTTGCATTGGCAAAAGTCCCGTTACCATTGTTGCGATAGAGCGCCAATGGCGCGCCTTTTCCGTAGGAACTCGGAGCACAGTAGGTGGGTTTGCCAAGAAACTCGCAACGCTGAGCGGAAGCGAATGACATCTGGCCGTAGTGACAAATGACCAAATCGAGCCAACCGTCGCGGTCATAGTCAAACCATGCGGCCCCGGTTGACCATCGACCGGATCCCGTCAGGCCCGCTTTCCCGGCCACTTCCGAGAAGGTCCCATCGCGATTGTTATGGAAGAGGGCACGCTCAGGATAACCCGTGACCAGGAGGTCGGGGTAACCGTCATTGTCATAGTCGCCCACGGCGACGCCGATTCCGTAGAACGAGATGTGATCGACGCCCGCCCTCGCTGCAATCTCCTCGAATTTGCCGTTTCCGAGGTTGCGGTAAAGCGCATTGCGCACCGGAGTGGAGCTCTTGCCGCGCGGCGTTTCTCCACCGTTCACCAGGAAAATATCCAACAGGCCATCCTGATCAAAATCGAAGAAGGCAGCCCCGCCATTTTTCGCTTCGATCAGGTGAGCATCGGGCGACTCGCCGTTGAAGTGCTTCCAGGTAATGCCGCCAGCCTCGGTTACGTCGGTAAAAATGCCACTCGCAACCTCAGGGCCAGGCATCCCGGAGGCGATGCGGAGAGCAGACATCAGCAGGGCTGTAACAATGCCCGACCAGAACAACAGAATGGGTGGTTTTTTCAAGATCTTCCGGGTCATCCTCCGCCTCAATCCAGCCCGCCGACAAGTAAAGGAGCCGCCGGAGCCGCTTCTTCTCTGGCTTTCAGTTGCTGAAAGACCCCCTCTTCACGGGCCGCATCCTCCATCCGGCCCAATCGGCGATGGGTGCGAGATAGCGCGAAATGAATCTTGCTGCTCCCGGGATCCAGCTTGACGGCTTGCTCCAGATGTTGAAGAGCCTTTTCGGCGTTGCCTCTCCTTAGCGCCAAATCGCCCAGCAAATAATGAGCTGTCGAAAGCGAGCTGTTCAGCTTCAAGGCAGTTTCCAACAACGCGATGGCTCGGGTCTCGGCGGTTGAATCATCGGGTTTGGCTGATTTCAGCAGCAGTCGCCCATACTCCAGGCAGTGGTAGGCATCTTCGGGAAATCGTTTCAGCCCCTGCTCAAAGATCGTGAAGGATTCCGCAATGTTCCCCGCTGCCCATAGCGACATGGCCAAGCCGAGGTTCACATCCGGGGCCTTTGGATTGAGCTCTACCGCCTGCCCATAAGACTTTGCGGCTTCGGTATACCGTTGCATGCGCATTTCGGCCATGCCCCTCACCGCATAGGCCTGATCAGAAGACGGCATGGCTTTGGCAGCCTTCTGGGCCGCCGCATGCGCCGCGGGATAGCGCTCCGCATCCATCAATACCATGCCCAGCATGAGGAGTGCCTCCGAGTCTCGTGGATTAGCTCTAATGATGACTTCGAGGTTTTCCTGGGAGGCGTCGAGGCGGCCTGCTTGCCACTGGCTGCCGGCCAGATGGCGACGGACCGTCTGGTTGTTCGGGTCCAGCTTGAGGGCTCGTTCGAAGAATATGGCGGCGACTTTCGGACGCTCCTGCATCGTGAGTACCAGACCCAAGCGCATCAGATACTCAGGATTCTTGGGCGACAGCTCGACAGCTTGGCGCATCTCCGCCTCCGCCCCTTTCAAGTCGCCAGTCCGAACCAATTGGTCCGCCTTCGATGCGTGCTGCCTGGCGAGCGAGTGTTGTGCATTCAGCAGTCCTGCAACGCCGGGAAGGAACAGCCAGAACACCAGAGTGGCGCAGGCAAACCTGATACAGCAGGATTCTCGTCCAAGCAAGCGCGACATGTGAAGGTGGAAGTGTTTTCTACGTCAAAATTTCAGAAACCACTCTAGCGGGGAATTGATCGGTAAGGCGCTCATTCAAACCGTGGCGCTGATAAACAAGGTCGCGGTAGTTCATGCCCAATAAGTGAAGCAATGTGGCGTGGAAATCATGAACGCTTACGCGGTTCTCCGCTGCCTTATGACCAATATCATCCGTATTGCCATAGACGACTCCACGCTTCACGCCTCCGCCGGCCATCCAGAGGCTGAAGCCGTCCGGGCCATGGTCTCGTCCAGCAGCCGTACCTTGGTCGCTGACTTGAGAAAGGGGCATTCGTCCAAACTCGCCTCCCCACACGACCAGCGTGCTGTCGAGCAAGCCCCGTTGCTTGAGGTCCTTTAGCAGCGCGGCTGTCGGTTGGTCGGTTTTACCGCAACTGTAGCGCAGCATTTTGTCCAGATCGGAATGTGCATCCCAGATCTGTCCCTCGATGTAGATCTGCACAAAACGGACACCGCGCTCAACTAATCTCCGTGCCATCAAGCATCGCTTTCCGTAGGAAGCGGTCAGTTCCTGATTGAGGCCGTACATGTCTTTGATTTGTTCCGTCTCTTTCGAGAGGTCGAGCGCATCCGTAGCCGTAATCTGCATTCTTGCCGCTAGTTCATAGTTCGAGATTCGAGCTTCCAGTTCAGGCTCGCCGGGCCGGCCCTGCCGATGCGCCTCGTCGAGACGACGAAGCAAGGCGCGCTGAGCTTCCACTAAAGGGCTCGGCAGCTCCTCGCGCGGCTTGAGGTTCAGCAAAGGGGGACCCTCGGAGCGGAAACGGGTTCCCTGGTACACCGGCGGTAGCCAACCCGATTGCCAGTTCTGAATGCTATTGATCGGGAGACCCTTGGGATCGTCCAAGACAACGTAGGCCGGTAGGTTTTGGTTCTCACTGCCAAGGCCATAGACAACCCAAGAGCCCAGCGACGGCCGGCCGGGCAAAGTTCGGCCGCTTTGCATGAGGTATAAGGCCGGTTCATGATTGAAATGCTCGCCGTGCATGGATCGGATGAGAGCAATGTCGTCGACACACTTTGAAAGATGAGGGAGGAGTTCGGAAACCTCGATCCCTGACTTTCCATGCTTGGCAAACTTGAACGGCGAAGGCAAAAGACCGCCGACTTGATTCGCGAATTCAATCTGATTGACGATATCCCGGGGAGCAGCAGAACCCGCAAACTTGCTGAGCATCGGCTTGGGGTCAAACAAGTCCACCTGACTCGGGCCGCCGTTCATGAAGAGATGAATCACTGCCTTGGCTTTGGGCTGAAAGTGCGCAGGCTTGGGCTTCAGATCATAGGGTCCATGCCCCTGAAGACTTGAGGCCAGGGTGGGGCCTGAGAACAGATCGCCACCCAGCAAGTAGGCCAACGCCGATCCGTGCAAACCGTCGGCGAAGCGCGAAAAGAACTCCCGCCGCGATAATCCTGAGACTTTATGCTTGGCGGCTGTCCAACCGTTCATAGAAAAATCAACCTCTCATCAAGAGTTGCCCTGCCACAATCGACAGGGTTTTTGGTCGCACAAACCCAATCGGGTAGGGACGCGGTGCTCCGCGTCCGTGTTGGGTTTCACCGTCGCGGACGCAGCAGCCCGTCCCTACCCTGAAGTCATTCAATAGATCCCTTAGTCCACTGTCCACATACAAAGACTCGGCCGCATTCAAAATCGAGAACTAACGCTCAAAACAGTCAAAGTCAGCATCCTTCATGAAGACTTGAAAGATATCGCCGTCTTATTTACTTGGACTTTGTCTCAACGATCTGGAGAACAGAGTTCCGAACCGCCGGTTTGTGCACTGTCTGTTGAATCCCTGAAGGCCATAGAATCTCAATACGGTCTACTTGCGTTGCCCTTCCCAGGCCGAAATAGAGGGGCAAGACGCTTTGTGACAGATAGCCCGACTTGCCATCCTGCACCCGTGTGATGGTCAGCCCCCCAGCGGTCACGGTGACTTTCGCTCCCAAGCCATTTCGATTGGAAAGTGTGCCTCTAAGATCAATTTTGACAAAATGGATCGGGTGCTTCTGCGCCAGGTTGCTGGTGAAAATTTGAGGCGCCGAGTTGAATTCATTGGTGACGATGTCGAGATCACCGTCGCTGTCCAGATCAAAAATGGCGGAAGATCGGGAACCGAGAGCTCCCAGCACGGTGAACTTGCCGGTTCGATCAATGCAACCCAAGTAATCTTTGTCCGCTCCGGAGCAGTCGACTTCGAACCAGGGCGTGACGGTTTTTCCTCCCTTTCGGGGTTCGACTCCCAAAATGAATTCACTATCCAGAAACCTTTCGCCCAGGTTGTTCAAGAAGAGCGAATTGATTCCATAACGAAACATGTAATTCATGCTTGCGGTCACGAAAATATCAGCGAACCCGTCCGCATTTAAGTCATCGACACTGATTCCCCACGGCCAGTAGTTCTCCACTCCCAATTCATCAGAAATCTCAGTGAACTTGCCATTTCCGCGATTCTTGTAGAACGCGTTCCCCCAGATGCTCTTCTCGTGACCTTTCAGGACCGACCTATCCCACTTCATCACTGATTTCTGCTTTTCCGTCTCATAATCATCGTAAGCGATGTCGTCGCTCATGTCCGAATGCATGTCGGTCAGGAATAAGTCCAGAAGCCCGTCATTGTTGTAGTCAAAAAATTTGATGCCCATGCTTCCCCAGGGCGTCTTCGGAAAATGACTTTCTGTCCTATCAACAAATTGCTTGCCCTGAACATTCTCAAAGAAATGACCGTTCCCTTGCATATTCAGGACGTAAAGGTCGGGGAATCCATCCTGGTTCAAGTCCGCAAAACTGGCATCGCCGCTCCAGCCGAAATCGCGCAGCCCCACCTTTTCCGTTGCGGCGACAAACCTGTTCTTCCCGAGGTTCTCGTAGAGAATGCATGGCTCGGATCGATCTCCATGCAGGTGTCCGGTAAAACCATCGCTCATTCCAACAAAGTAGCCGCCCCTGCCTTTTTGATCGGTGGTGTAGCGCCCAACATTGGTCAGGAATAAATCCAGGAGACCATCTCGGTTGTAGTCAAAGAATACGGCTCCGGATGAGTGACCGGAGTATGTTAATCCGGCACTCTGGGTGATTTCCTTGAAGCTCCCTTTGCCTAGATTTTCAAACAGCGCATTTCCAGTTCTTGCCGTCGTGACATAAAGATCCGGATCTCCATCATTGTCGATATCCGCAAATGAAGCGGACACATTCACATGGCCGGCCAGGGCAACACCTGCAAGCTGCGTGATATTTTCGAATCGCCCGCCACCGAGATTGCGCCACAATTCGTTCGGGCCAAGCTGATTCACAAAATAGAGATCGGTGAGTCCATCCAGATCTACATCCGCGGCGGCTAGTCCGCTCCCGTGATCATAGTGAATCGCTTTGTAGTCTCTGCCAGCGTCATCAACCACGTTGTGCTTAAACGTGATCTGGCTCTCCTCAAGACGATCGTGGAACTGGAACTTGTGGTCCACTTTGAATTTGCGCAAAGTCCTCAGTTGTTCCTGTTTCCTGGCTTCCAGCCACTCTTGTTCACGCCGGCTGATGGAGTCTTCTAAAAGCTCTCCATTGTACAGGTAACGTTTCGTATCGCCAGCGACAGGACCAAAGACTTCTCCCATTAAGGAAAGGACCAGTAACGGCAGGAAAACTTGAACGCGGACAGCCAGTAGGCGAAGGGTTGAATTCACGACCGATAATCTATTCATGGAGAGAGTGTCATCTCGCTGTCTTACGAGCTGTCTCCAAGTCGAGCACTCCAGGCTAATCCTTGCGCTCGATGGTCGCTCACGCCTCCGCTCACGTCTTCTCTCAATCCACATACAAAAACTCCGCCGAACTCAACATTGCCTTGCAGAAGTCAGCGAGCGCTCTCCATTCGGCCGTTGACTTTACCGGGGCGTCAGTTTTCTCCTGGGCCAGGTGCGTCGTCCAATGTTTCGTCAGTGCATCAATCTCCCCGGCGGCCTTTTCCGTTTCCAGCGTCGTAGGAGGGCGCGACAGCGCCCGAACATAAAGGGTCTGGATCTGTTTCGCGCGATCATTGTCAAACTCGTCAATCAAGCGTCCGGCCAAGTAGCGCGAATGTTGCTGCATCAGGTCACTGTTCATCATCTGTAGAGCTTGAGTCGGCACCGTCGACTGACGGCGTTCAATGCAGTTCGGGGACATCGGAGGCAAATCGAATACATCCAGGATCGTCACCGGTGCTTGCCGCCGCTGCAATACATAGACACTGCGTCGCCAGCCGGCCTTGGTCCCTTTCGCCACGATTTCTCCTTCCGGCTTGATTTCGATTTCCGTCGGAGGACCGAACGCAGTCGAGTCAAAGCTTCCCGCAACTTTCAGAATCGAATCGTAGAGAGCCTCCGCCTCGAGGCGCCGCATTGGCATGCGTGATAGCAGAACGTTATCGGGATCCTCCTGGTGAATTGCCGAGTCAAATCGTGAGCTCTGCCGATAGGCGTTTGAGTTCATGATCAGCCGGTGCATGGCTTTCATGCTCCAGCCGCTGCGAACAAACTCGGTCGCCAGCCAGTCCAGCAACTCGGGATGCGACGGGGGCGTGCCGGTGCGGCCAAAGTTTGCCGCGCTGGCAACCAGACCTCTTCCAAAATGGTGCATCCAGATTCGATTTACCATTACTCGGGCTGTCAGAGGGTGATTGGGCTGTATCAACCAGCGAGCCAGAGCCAACCTTCGGCCGCTGGATTCTGGGTTCGCTTTTGGAGGAACGACGGTGTAGGGAGCGAGGCCCGCGCGCAGGACGGACGGAACGCCAGGCTCCACACGCTCCCCAGGCGTCTGGGCATCGCCCCGAAGCATCAGGTAGGCTGCTGAAGGTTCACCCCCCATGTCATACAATGCCCGAATCTGCGGCTTCGGACGCAGCTTGCTTTTTTTCTCGTTGATGGCTTGCTGACTCTTCTTGATTTCGGCACTGAACTCGTCGAAACGCTTTGTCAGGTCCGCTACTGTGATCTTCAGCACGTCCTGAAACTTCTCGGCTAGGTATTTCTGCACATCGCTGCGTTTCTCTTCAGGAGTGGTCGCGATGACTTTGAGATCATCTCTGGCAGCTGTCGGCAGCGCTGCCAGCCTTTCTTCCAGCAATTGTTCTCGAAGTGGTTTCAATCTGATTTCCTGGGCCGCTTCCAGGCGCTTGATCTCGGCTTCGATCGGAGCGTTAAATCGAGCCACCTCTTCACGCTCGCTTGCGAGCGCGATATCGAGCGTCCGGTTCGAGAACTTCATGTTGCCGAGTCGGTCCTCAGAGGGGATCAGCCAATCGTAAGGATCATAGGCAGTCTGGAGAATGGCTCCAAGTTGGTAGTAGTCTCGCTGTGGAATCGGATCGTACTTATGGTTGTGGCAACGCGCACATCCCACGGTCAATCCCATGACCGACGACCCCAACACTTCGATCTCATCCGCAATCACGTTGATGCGCTCCGGAATAGAAGAATTCGATGGGGAGTAGGTCGGGTCGGGAACCATCCTCAAGAAGCCTGTCGCAACCAGCTTCTCGATCAACGCCGGAGTCACCTCTTTGGTGTGCTTGTAGTCGACGAGTTCATCTCCCGCGATCTGCTCGAGGAGGAATTGGTCATAGGGCTTGTCACTGTTGAACGACCGAATCACGAAGTCCCGATAACGCCAGACCTCGGGGCGAATGCGGTCCTCCGCTTTGATTCCCTCGGAATCGGAGTACCCGGCTGCATTCAGCCAGAACTGTCCCCACCGCTCTCCGTAATGAGGCGATGCCAGCAGACGATCCACTAATCGTTCATAAGCGCCGGGACTGTCGTCCTTAAGGTATGCCTCAATCTCGGCTTGGCTGGGGGGAAGACCCGTAAGGTCCAGAGTGGCTCGGCGCAGCAGTGTCAGCCGTTCGGCTGCTGCGGAAAAGCTCAGCTTCTTGGCTTCCAGCTTTTGCAAAAGGAATGCGTCGATCGGAGTTCGAACGAATCCCTGGTGCTGAACCGTGGGAACCGTCGGCCGTTTTGGCGGCTGAAACGACCAGAACTTACGATCCTCGTCGCTGACCAGCGCGTCGGTCCCATCCTGTGTCACTACGGAAGTCTTGGGCGAAGCCGGTGCACCTGATGATATCCACTGGCGCAAAACCTCAAGCTCAGACGAACTCGGAGGACGCACCGCGTACTCATACAGCATTTTCGGAGGAGGCATTTCACCTGACAGCACTCTCTTCATCAGAAGACTGTCTTCCGGTTTGCCGGGCACCAGCGCCGGGCCCGATTTGCCGCCTTTCAGGCGGCTGGCTTGAGTTCTAAGATCCAAGCCCCCTTCCTGTTTGCGCTTTCCGTGACAGACCGTGCAGCGCATCTGAAAGATGGGCATCACTTCGTTCTCCGTGACTAAAGCGTGAGGGCCCTTGGCAGCTGTCTGGCTCGCCTCACCGTCCGTCGGCGCACCCTTGTCGATCCAGAGGCGAATCAGCGCGATTTCCGCCGCCGTCAGCTTCTCGCCTGCCGGCGGCATAGATCCTGAAACAACCTTTTCCACCAGCAGACTCTTCTCGGAGGATCCGACCACGATGGCTCTGCCCGACTTTCCGCCCGTCAGCAAGGCTGACTTCGTTTGGAGGTTCAGCTGGGCCTGCGGCATCTCTCCACTGTGACAAGCCGTGCAACGCGCTTCCAGGACGGGAAGAATGGCGGACTCAAACGTGGGTGTTCTTGCTGATCTGAGCGACAGAACTGCACTGGAAACCAATCAGAAGGATGACGATTAGTAGGAACAACGGATTTCGGCTTGCCCATAGCTGAAATTAACACCGGTCGTGTCTAGCGGACGAAGCAGTTCTCGAACTTAATTAAACACAAACTCTAATAGTGAATTAGACTCAATTCTTAAGAGCAATGCTCTGCATGTCAAGGATATTCTTCGGATAGCTGTTCGACAGGCAACCCAAACCCACTGGTTTCGCCGAAGGTGGGTCGCCTTAGGCAACCGCTCCGATCGTCGACCGTAGGGGGATCTGCCTCTTCGCCCGTCAAGAAATAGAGGCTGCGTCCAAGCAGTCTTCCCGTTGCTGTCAGTCACGACCGCTCGGACGTAGACTTCAGAACCCTTGAACCGATATGCCGGCTTCATCCCCGCAGCAGTCGCAAGCGTCTCATTGTCCTGACCGACGAACCGGGTCTTGTAGCGGGGTGGCGCCCAATTAGCATGGAACATCGACTCTGGTTTGATAGTGACCGTGAACTGGCCGTTGTCGTTGACAATGTCCTCGAGCGTGACCCCGTCGAGGCATAGAAATTGCCACTCGTGATCGCCGCTCGCAAATCAGGGGCAGTCAGTTCAGCCGCGCGCACGACGATCCACGCGCGGCCGGGCGTGGACGACGCCCGATGGAACACAGGCATCATTCGCGATGCTATTTGATGGTCTGCGTGTAGATTGTCGGCTTTTCGCTCTTTGAACCGCCTTCGGATTTCTCCAGCTCCTCAAAAATTCTGAAGTGTTGTTGGGCTTCGGCAGATTTGCCGAGTTTTGTCGAGAACATTGCCCAATAAAAACTGTGCGCGCTTGTTTCTAGAGTCAAAAGACAAGGCCTCTTGCAGTAATTTCGCGGCTTGCTCATATTGCTTGGATTTATGATATAGATCCGCGAGTTCCACGCGTGCATAAACGTCACCGGGATTGGCACGAATCGTACATCTTGGAGGAGTTGTACTGCCTCGCCATTGTTTCCTTCCTTCACCGCGATACATCGCCAGGCTGAACTTAGCTGGCGTCAATCTTTCCGGATCATTCGCCCCGAGAGCACATCGCCTTTCTTAGGTATCCTTCAGCTTGTTGAAAATCTCCCAGGAACTCGAAGTTCCACACGGCACGCAACTGTGCCGAAGGGTTGTCTGGAAGCATCTTCACCGACTTTAAGAGCGTGGTCAACCGCCTTTTGGAATTCCCCGTTCTTCCGGAAGGCTGTTATCAGCGACAAATGAGCGTTAATATCCTGAAACCCGCCGGCAATCAGGTCACTAATCAGCTTTATCGCCTCAGAATAATTCCCTTCTTCAATCAGAAACGCGACTCCACAAATAAGCGGCAAATTTATCCCCTGGACTGAGTGCCTGGGCTTTGCGGATGTGATCCTTGGCCGCAGAGAACTTGCCGGAATCCAACAGGCTCAACGCGCGAAGCAACAGATTTTTGGTGCTGTTGGATCAAGATTCTGGGCCTGATCCAGGTAAGTAGCCATCTCATCGTATCTGCGCAGCTTGAAAAGCGCAAAAGCCAGACTATAGTGGGCTTCAGATGATTTCGGCAGACTGATTGACTGCTTTCTTCAGCAGAGGTACCACCGGTTGATTCAGCTCTTTCGATACCAGTAGCCGACTCACGGAGAGAAGGGCTCCATGGATCGCGCTCTGCCGACTGCTCAACCATGGCCGCGGTTTCAAGAGCCTCTGACTCTGTCTCCGGTTTCAAGGTAGGCGCGACACAGATAGAAGAGCGCTTCTGGGTTGCTGCGAATGTTTTCAGGAAGTTCCTTCCAGAATTGCAATACAGTCGGGGTGTTTCCCCCGCTTGCCGAAGACGATCCCCAGTTTGGCTTTAGAGTACTGGCTGCCGGGGTTCAGCTCGACTGCCCGACCGTACGCTTCTTCGGCCTGATCCAACTTGTTTTGCTGTTCATAAGCGTATCCAAGCAAGTCGAATCCCTCAGGCGATGGCTGGCGGGTCATCAGAGCCCGGCAGCCGATGTCTCGCCTCCGCATACTTGCCTTCCATCACTAATCTCTTTGCTTCGCTAAGTTGAATGGCCGGAGCCTCGAAGGTTGGGCAAAGCGTATACCGGTAGGAGGAGCAGAGAGAGGATCAACGAACAAACAGTGGAATTTGGGCAGCGTAATTTGGGCAAGCTTTTAGAAATCATCAAACGAACTAGATCGATATTCTGCTAATAAACTATCCCATTGATGCTTTTTCATCCATTGTGCAATGCCGCTGAAAACCACCTGGTGCGGTTTGTCCCAATATGTCTTGGCGTAGTCGATGCCAGTTTCCATAATACCGCGCGGCGGAGCTTGGTTAGGACTTCGACTAGATTGGGCCACGACTCGTGTTTAGCCAAATAGAAAGCGTTGGGGCCAAACAGTGCTGGGTTTGGAGGCCGAGTGATCGAGACGCACAACCTGCCAACTGTGCGACTTTGTTCCCAAGCTCCAAGTCAGATTTTGAAGCGCTTCAGGGACAATTTCGTGTAGCCCTCTTCACCCTCGACGACCTGGATGAATTGGCCAGGAGGTGGGTCCCATCACGGTCTGTGTCTTGCCTGTCCGGGGCCAGAAAATCTCCACGAAACTGGGCACCCTTCGCCTTCCCCAACCCGAAGGTCTGGCGTAAGGGGTTGGCTCCGAAACTGCCGCCGCTGTTGACGTGACGGTAGATGGATCGAGTCACGCCGTTCTCCTCGATCTGCACCCGGATTCGCGCCCCGATGGCGGATCGATTGGACTGGCGTCCCACCAGTTGCACGGCCATCCAGTTGTTTCCCATTCCCGGATTCTCGTAGAGGAATCGACGAAGGCATCTCCTGGATAAGCTCCTCCCATCTTTTCGAACACATCAAATCCCCGTCATTGTCCAGATCGGCAAAAGCGACGGCGTGTCCCTTTTGCAGTTGAGCAAAGCCTCCTGTCACGCTGATGTCCGCGAACCTCTGGCCGGCAACGTTCAAGAACATCAGATTCGGGACGATGCTGGAGTAGGAGGGATCACCGGTCCCGAGATAGAAATCAAGATAGCCATCGTTGTCCAGATCCCCAAAGTTCGAGCCCATGGGTTGCATCGGATACCCAGTCCACGCCGTCGGCCACCTCGCGAAAGCCTCCCTTGCCGTCCCCTTCGTAGAGACAGGCTTTCTCGAAGAGTCGAGGACGTCCCAGACGATGGCGGGCCTGGTGCGCGATGCTCCCGTCGTAGCTGGAGACGAACAAGTCCAGAAATCCGTCGTTGTTGTAATCCCAGAACCAGCACGGAAAGCTGTTGAGGGGGTTGCCGACCCCAACTGGGCTGTGACGTCCTTGAAGGTCCCATTCCCCTGATTCCGATAGAGTCCGTTCGTCGTTTTGAAATTCGAAACATACAGATCAGGGGAACCTTCTCCGTCATAGTCTCCCCAGGAGACTCCTTTGGTGAAAGCATAGAACTTGACGCCGGCCTGGGCGGCCACGTCTCGGAAGGTGCCGTCGCCCCGATTCTGGAACAACTGCGAAGGAACCTGGAAGCGTAGTGTCTGACTCATTGCCAACGAAAAGGTCAAGATCGCCGTCGTTATCGTAATCGGCCCAACCGGCCGTCTGAGTGGGATAGTTTACCTCGGCCAGTCCAGCCTCGAAGGTTACGTCCTCAAAAGCGCCATCGCCGAGGTTCCGCAAAAGCGACTTGGGATGCTGACCGGCCCTACCCGCCCAGGCACCCCGCAGTACGAGGATGTCGGGTCGCCATCGTTGTCATAGTCGGCCTGCAACAGGTTCAGTCCGCCCAGATACCTTCCAGTCCCGCCTCTCGGGTTCGGTCGGAGAAGGTTCCATCTGCGTTGTTGACGAACAGATGCATGGGCCCGGACATGTCCCAGGTCGAGGTAACAATATCGAGATCTCCGTCGCTGTCGAAGTCCTCGAGGATGACCCCGCCAGCCAGGTTGAAGTGTGTCCAAGCCCAGCTTCATGGCGACATTGGGAAACGCGGTAACGCGACCTCGGATTTGAACTCGACCAGGGTATACGATACTGTTCCGGCACCTTTTCGGGATATTGACCCAAGGTCATGTGGGCGATGTTCAGGAGCCAGAGGGACGGATAGTGGTAGCCGTAAATTTCCTCCGGAGGGTGCTCTCCAGCACCTCAATGAAGTATTGGATCGCCTTCGTCGAGCCCCCCGCAGCGTATGAATCCCTCCCCCACGGAGAGGGAGAAGGCAGCTCTCGGCGCTATGCAGCAGGGCGCAATTCTGGGTCTCACCGAAGCGCATGTAGCCGACCCCGAGTTCGAAAATTGTTTTGTCCACCTGGGATTTCTTAACATAGGGTTTGATCTTGGGCAGAAGCCGATAGGCGGCCAGCAGATGTTCTATCCCAGCCTCCAGCCTGCCCAGACGAAGTTCGGCAATGCCGAGATCGAGCACGACTTGCCAGCGGTTGAGATCATCACCCCAGTATGCCGGAGTCGTCGCCCTGGAAGAGCGTGCTTCCAGATCAGCCAGCTGGCGCTTAGTTCCTGGACGCGTCCGTCGCCCATGAAAGGGTGTTCGTGAGCGCCGCGCGCTGCGATCTCCTGGAGGACCTGGAGCATGCGTTGATGTCCGGGACCTCGCTCTGGAATCCCAGTCTGGCTGGCTTCTGGCCGGTGTCCTTGTGTTTGTGGTGAGCTTGGCTGGAGTCGGAATTCTGAGACGTGTGGCTAGGGTGGGCAGAGGCGAATGCCAAGGCCAGCGCTGTGGTAAGAGAATGAGCTTGGGAATCCGGGCAGGCAACATAGTCCAGTAGCCTTGAGTAGTGCTTTTCCTCAAGCTCAGATGTTTCCACAAATCGGCTAATCTTGGCGAAGATTTTGTGCGTGAAGCGGCTGTGTTCGTCTGTTAATGGAGAAAGCCCATCTTGGCAAGGAACACAGGGTCTTTTTCCATCATCGGCTACTGCAAGAGTTTACCGACGAGGGATGGCCAAAAACAACAATGCGGCTCGCCGAGCTCGGAGAGCCGCAGTAATGCAATCAGCAAGAACGCTAAACCATCGATGGAACCTACCAGCTGTATTTGAGGGCTAGCTGGATATTCCGTGCTGGATTAGCGACCGTAACAAGACCCGCGTTGCCCGCCTGAATATTGGTAAGCGGCAAGAGGAACTGAGGGTTATTCAGAGCGTTCAGGAACTCGGCACGGAACTGCAGCTGACGGCCCTCCCCCCCGACGTTAAAGAACTTCGTCAGGGACAAGTCGTTCTGCCGAATCCCATCCCCTCTCAAGATGTTGAACCCCGAGTTGCCGACAGGCGTTACCGTCCACCTCTCACTGGGTCTGGGACTGCCGCAGGTAAGACGAAACAACTGGTATCAAACCACTTCTCCACCGTGTGGCCTCCCGGTGGGGTCTGTCCGTCACAAATCCGATTCGGCGCAACGGTTCCGCCCGTTACCGTTGAGGGGGAACCGCTTTGGAACGCTAAGACACCGGCGAAGCGCCAGCCTCCAAGGATGCCATCGACAACCGAACTCCAACTGTTGCCATACTTCTTCCCTTTCCAAACGGAAGTTCCCATAGCCAGTTGGCAACAAAGCGCTGCGGTGCGTCAATCGGGCTATTGCCAATCTTTTGGTCCATAGGACTCGCTTTCAGATAATCGGTATTAAGCGTTAATATGGGGCATTAAGCGTGCCTATGTTGTGAGACCAGGTGTAGGCTGCCTGGAAGGCCAAGCCGGCGGCGAAGCGCTTGGTGAGTGTTGTCTGAAGCGATTGATAGCTGTAGTGGTCGCGCCACACCCAATACAGAATGTTCGGCGCGTTGGGAAGCGTGTTGTAGTAAGGGGTTCTCACCGGAGCCGGCCCAGTACCCGGCCTTGCTGCATTGATACCCACCGGGCCATATTGATTCGGAGCCTGTAAATGCATGCCGGTGCTTCCTATATAGTTTACTTCTAGGGCAAGATTAGAGGCCAACTCGCGCTGAATTCCCAGCGACCACTGTTGGGTGTACCCACGGGGGCCATCGGGATCATTGGCCCAGACGAGAGGCCCAGGGTTGCTGGTGGGTTTGAACGCGATCGTGGGCGGAAAACCCTGATCCAGGGTTCGGTCGATTTGTTGTGGATTGGCGGTATTGAAGAAATTGTAACCGCCAGCGAACGGCGCGTTCCCGCTCATGAAACCAAAGGCTTTCGACATACCCATCGCGGAGACGATGGCGAAGCCGGATCGCACCACTGTCTTTGGAGTGAGCTGATAGGCCAAGCCCAGGCGGGGTTGAAAGTTCGTTTTGTTCATGGCGACGAGTGCGCGCGTGGAAAGGGCTGGGTCACTGCCGCCTTGTTCGGGAACTACCAGCGTACCCGTACGGTAGTCGAAGTTCGACATCCGGTCGGCCACTTCGACTGAAGGGGTAAAAAGCTCGTAGCGAAGTCCGTAGGTCCAGGTGAGTTTCGGAGTCATCTTCCAGGTGTCCTGAAAGTACCCGGAGTATTCCTCCCATCGCATGCCCGCCGTGCCGGAGACTCGTTTCAAGGCGCCCGAAGCGGGAAGCCCCAACAGAAACGACGCAAAGGCGTTCCCCGTAGCGTTTGGGTTTTTGCATTCCCCGTGATGAACTGGTCATATTGAACTTGCCTCCGCATTCCGCCGAGCAGCCGGATGAACGTCTGCCTCAGCATTCTGATGTCTACCCCGAACTTGAAAGTGTGAGATCCACGAACCATCGTGATGTTGTCGAGAGCCTGGTACGCATTCTCGATCGTGGTGAGCGGCATAGCGCGCGCTCGCCAGCTTCGACATTCCAGTGATGCTCTGAGTCGGGAAGCCGGAGTTAATGTCATCGACGTTGGAATTCGGGATACCCAGTTGAGTTCCATAATTAACCCCGTGACCCAGCGGCGTCGCGTCGGCGCCGGCCCTCAACCAGGAGATCCGCGCTTCATTGATCGTCGTGGGACTGAAGTTGCGAATCCACTGCAAACCCAAATTTTGAGCCGGATTGCTCACGTTAGCCGGCAAATACTGGGAAGCTCCAACCTGCTGTACAGCTCCTCCTTGAGCGGCAGGATAGTCTCCTGGAAGGTCAGTCCAAGCGCCCGGGATGCGCGCATGAGAGCGGCCCCAACTGTAACCCCTCCGATGAAGTCCTTGTCCGAAAGCGTGTGATCGATCTTGACGTCGAAAGCGTCCTGCGTGCGGCGAATGACCGATGAGCTGTCAACGATACCACTACCCAGCGCTACCGGCCCGATTCGGAAAGGGAATGAACTTTAGGATGTTCAGCGCGACTGGATTGATTCGGTTCGCCGGGATTCGATTTCCCGGGAATGGCTGGCGAGTCCCGTGGCGGCATCCCATGTCGCTGGATCGTAGATCGTCTGCGAGGTTCCGCTGAAGTCTCCTGCTCTTAATGGCGCGGCAGCAGCGGTGGAGACCCAGGTCCGGCCCTCTCGCTGGCGCAGTCCCTGGTAGTCTGCGAAGAAAAAGGTCTTGTCCTTAATGATCGGCCCTCCCAGGGTGCCGCCGAACTGGTTCTGAATGTAGTTCGGTTTCTCCCGGTCGCTGCCCGGAGCTGGCCTATCAAAGAAGTTGCGTGCGTTCAAAGCCGCATTGCGGTGGAATTCAAAAGATGGACCCGTGCAGGTTGTTGGTGCCCGACTTGAGTGTGACCCGGATGTTCGTCCCGCCCCTTCCCAACTCGGGTAATGAATTGCTGCTGTCGATCGAGAACTCCTGTATGGCCTCAATCGGCGGCAGAACTCCTTGATAGGAACTGGTCCCGGAGACCTGGGTGTTATTGACTTCATCCAGAGTAAAATTATTGATCGCGGAGGCTCCCAGGCCGTTCGCGTTAATTCCCATGGCAACGCGCGCGTTGTCCGGAATG
>CAWBTP010000024.1:0-140969 GCA_963791795.1 uncultured Acidimicrobiia bacterium | reverse complement strand
TTCCAAAGGCTGGCGCATCACCTCGAGTACATTGCGCGCGAACTCCGGCAGTTCGTCCAAAAAGAGGATTCCATTGTGAGCCAGGCTGACTTCGCCAGGCTTGGGAATGGCCCCGCCACCGATCAGACCGGCATCGGAAATGGTGTGGTGCGGCGAACGGAAAGGCCGGCGGCTGACCAGCCCGCCGCTTTCACCCAGCGCGCCAGTTACCGAATGGATCTTCGTCGTCTCAATTGCTTCCTCGAAGCTGAGAGGAGGAAGAATGGTGGGAAGCCGTTTCGCGAGCATGGTCTTGCCCGAGCCGGGCGGACCGATCAGCAAGATGTTGTGTCCACCGGCAGTGGCTACTTCCAAGCTCGCTTGGTGGAGAGCTGGCCTTTGACGTCTCGAAAGTCGACGGAGTAGGCCAGCGCTTCCGCCAGCAAGGATTGAGGATCGATCTGCAACGGTTCGAACTGGTCGGTCTGATTTACCAGATCGAGCACCTGCGGCAGCGTCTTCAACCCGTAGACCGAGATTCCCTTCACCACGGCCGCTTCGCGGGCATTGTCCTGCGGCAGCACCAGATTCCGAATACCCTTCTGCTGTGCGGCCACAGCCGTGGATAGCGCGCCCTTGATGGGCCGCAAGCTGCCGTCGAGCGAGAGCTCGCCAAGAAACAGATAGTCGTTCAAGTCCTTCTTCAGGAGAGTTCCGTTTGTTCCGAGAATGCCGATTGCCATTGGCAGATCGAAACCGGAGCCTTCTTTCTTTATATCCGCTGGTGCGAGGTTGACGGTGATGTTCTGGAAGGGATAATCCAATCCGCAGTTTTTGATCGCTGCTTTGATGCGCTCCTTGCTTTCCCTCACGGCCATGTCGGGCAGACCAACGGTGAGAAAGTTTCCCAGCCCGGCCGAGACATCGACCTCGACTTCCACGAGATAGGCATCGATGCCATAAACTGCCGCGCTGAGCGCCTTGAAGAGCATGATCTCGGCAGGACTCGCTTTCTGAGTTGCTTGAACTAGGAAATGATGCGGAGCTTAACAGGTTTCACCGTGCAGTAAAAGGTTCAGGTGAAAAGGTGAAAAATGAGCGGGGTGTGGGATAGCATTCTTCACGATTGATGCCTGTGTGGAGATAGCAATCAGAATGAAAATTGTTCGTGTGCCGCAAAAAAACCATTTGATATTTTGAGGCTCCAAACTTCACGACAACGATGGGGAGAGTTGCATGGTCCTAAGATGGATGTTGTCCCGGGCGCGCCAAACGGGACATTCTATAGCCATGATAGGTGTGTTCTGGTTTCTGATCTCCATGATCTTAGCGGTAGCGGCTCACGGGGCCGATCGACCTTCGCACTTTTATGCTGTTTCTGTATTCTTCTCTGACCATGGCCCTCGGTTTTATTACCGCATCCTCGACGTAACGCAAGACGGATCTGACTCCCTCGTCCGCTACGTTCGCATTGCACCGACGAATCTGTATTGTCCTCAGATGATCGTTCAAGCGGCAGAAGCGCGGGTTCTTAATCAAACGCCTGGCAAATTGGTGGGAGGTAACAATCCCTGTGCGATTAGACCTGATGCTCTTGAAGCAACGCTTAAACGATATCCGCGGTCAGAGGGGGTCTTTGAAGCGACCAGCTTCGGAGTCGTGGTGCAGTGTGGGCAGTCCTCTGTTTCCCTGGGCCTTCCCATGAACCAGCAGGTGGACCTGGAGAAGTTGAGCAAGGTTCATCCTGAGATGGTGCGCACTTGGGACCTCATGTCAGAAGCCACCCGCCGCGTTTTTGGAGAAAAGGATATCTTTCATGACCGCCGGGAAGAAGACGATGCCGCGCTACAGAGTGCGGGAGAGAAGTTGGTCCCAGAACTAATTTCTGGCCGGTACGACACCGGACTGGCTCTTGCAGTGAAAAGAAATGTGGGCACTTGGGAGTCCCCCAGCTTCCGGTCTCTCTGCTCGGTGGCTATCGCGGGCCAATCAGCGCGACAGAGGAGAAGGCAAGCTACGTCCCGCGACTAGTGGGCGCCGACGCATACCGATTCAACCAATACGTTCCGCCGAAATTCCCGCACCTCGCGTTGCTGGCGCGAATTCACGGTAACGTCGAACTTCAGCTTAGTGTTCAACCAGCCACGGGCGAGGTGAGCGGCGTCACAACTCTTTCGGGTCACCCATTGTTGACGCAAAGCGCGATTGACGCGGTCAAGCAGTGGCGCTTCGTTCCAAATTCGGCTTCGACTGGGACCCTGACCATTACACTGGAGTACGCACTTCGTTGCCCCTAGCGCCGGAAGGAGGGAAAACCTGTCATCATTCGGGTAGCTGAGGGATGCCGTAGAAGCCTCGCGATGGCAATGGCCGCTCGCGAAGCATCCCCATTCAGCAACTTTTCTACTTCCGCGTTGGAGGCTTTCTCGAAGAGGAAGAATGGAATCAAGATCACTCCGAGGAACAAAGCAAGGATGGTGGCCGCCCACGAGCGCATATCCCGCAGGAAAACAATTGGACAAAGACACCAAGATCAGTTTTATTGTCTGGAGGAGATTTTCGTGAGAATCGGCGTACTTCTACTATTGGCGGTGCTATTGACGGCGGTTGGGTCGGGTGGCGAAGTTCCACGGACCTGGACGGATGCTTCGGTGAAGACGATGGAGGTTCCTCTCGCCAATCCGAAGTACTCGCCCATTCACATATCGGAGAAGACCTACTACGAGTTGCCGACGCGGACCATTTACCAGAGCTATCCGGTCTACCATCCAAGCCGGGAACCTGCCGGCTTTATGCAATGGCTCGAGCGCCAGGAGCCGCGGATCGCATTCGATCCCGAGGCCTTGAAGACGCGCCAGGACTGGATCGAGGCCGGAAGCCTGGTATTCAACGCACCGGTCTCCTATGGTCCGGTCTTCTTCAGTGCGAAGGATCTGCGGGACCCTGGGTTCTTTGAGCGATTGGGGATGCCTGTCGCGAAGGATGGCACAATTCCATTCGCCAGGTGGGTGATCCGCCGTAAGGGACAGGTTGAACTCGGGTCTATGGGCTGCAACACATGCCACACTCGGGTATTACCGGACGGCACCGTGATTCCTGGGGGGCAAGGCAACAACCCCGGGGATCGGCAGGGGGCTGCGATGCTTCGCCAGGCCGCGAGCGCCGGATCGTCCGCGCAGTTGCTGCACCCGGCTTCGCACCTTCGCGAAGCAGTTCGAGGTCCCTTGGATTGAAAACGACCCGAATCGCCGAGCACAAACGATGTCTCTTGAGGAGTTGCTCGCGGCCGGCGATGCGATTCCGCCGGGGGTGACGGCGCGAAGCCACACCAGCATGCTGCTGCCGCCTCAGATTCCCGACTTGATTGGTGTGAAGGACCGGCGATTCCTGGACCATACGGGACTCGTACTTCATCGGGAAATCGGCGACCTGATGCGCTATTCCGCGCTGGTACAGGACGCAATCGGCCTTGCATGGTATGGCGAAACTCAGCCGGAACCCTCGACAGGCAGAGCCACGAGGTATACCGACGAACAGTTATACGCGCTGGCGTTGTATTTGTATTCGCTCACACCTCCAAAGAATCCGAATCAGTTCGGTGCTGAGGCCGCGAAAGGAGAGCGAATCTTCGAACGCGAAGGTTGTGCCGGTTGCCACACACCGCCGTATTACACGAACAACAAGCTGATACCGGTGGACGGATTCGAGCCGACAGCCGATCATCGCGAGCGGTTCGACATCCTCTTGGCACGCGTGGGCACCGACCCGCGATACGCACTGCAGACCCGCAAGGGAACGGGATACTACAAAGTTCCGTCGCTCAAAGGGGTCTGGTATCGAGGACCTTTCGGGCATCACGGCTCTGCCGCGACTCTCGAAGATTGGTTCGACCCGGCTCGATTATCGAACGACTATCATCCCACCGGCTATGCGGGTCCCGATGGTCGAGAGCGCGCTGTCAAAGGACACGAGTTCGGACTTAGTCTCGGTTCAGCCGAAAGAAAGGCGCTGATTGCTTTTCTGCGAACCCTCTAGCGGCCGCGATCGTCCAGAGCTGCGCGGAAGTCGCCATCTGGATAGCCCCCAAGCTCGACCTCATATCGATGCGTGGTCTCGTTGTACGGCACAGTGAGCAAGCGACCTGCGTGCTACCCACCCACACTAACCATAACTGGAGCATCCGTTCTAAACAGGGCGACATAAGTAAATTCGCATGAGCGTCGATCCGTTGCAGCTCTCCCCTCACCCCTAGCCCCTCTCCCCGTGGGAGAGGGTGGCCGAAGGTGAAGTCTTGAGAAGACTTCACGCGGTCGCGAAGGCCGGGTGAGGGTGCGATGGAATTAACGACGCGGTTCTAGCACGACTAACGAGTCCATGCCCCAGCGTGCGCGTGTCCTCGAACAACAACCATGCCGTTCAGTACCAGTTCACGGATGTTCTGCTTCTGGAAATCATTCTTGTTGTCCTGAGAACGAGGATCTAGTACTTGCCATTCCAGCTCTCGTTGAGATTACAGACCCGCTGCCCGAAATGTCCTGCGTTCGAGTCCCCTGCAAAGCTGCGGGGTACCTTGAGGAAAGGGGGATAAGGCTCGATGAAACGGATCTGGCTCACCATCGCACTGGTAGTGGTCACATTCTGTCTGGTGAATAGCTCGCCAGCAGCAGAATTACAGCAGGCGCAACCCGCAAAGCCGAACATTCTGATCATTGTGGCCGACGACATGGGTTTTTCCGATGCCGGATGTTACGGTGGCGACATCAAGACGCCCAATCTCGATTTGCTCGCAAAACATGGCGTGCGCTTTACGCAGTTCTACAACACGGGCAGGTGTTGGCCTTCGCGGGCGGCGATTCTCACTGGATACTATGCTCAGCAGGTCCGCCGTGACACGGTTCCCGGAATTAAAAGTGGAGCCCAAGGCATCCGGCCAGAGTGGGCGCGCCTTCTGCCCGAGATGCTGAAGCCGCTCGGCTATCGCTCGTATCACTCCGGCAAATGGCACGTCGATGGAAAACCGCTGGAGAATGGGTTCGATCACTCCTACGGCCTCGAAGATCACAACCGGCACTTTTCGCCCCACCGCCATACGGAGGATGACAAGCCGCTGCCTGCCGTTGAAGCCGGCAGCGGTTACTACTCCACTTCTGCTATCGCGGATCACGCCATCCAGTGCCTCAGAGAGCATGCCAGGAAGTATCCCCGACAGCCTTTCTTGGAATACCTCGCTTTCACGGCACCGCACTTCCCCCTGCACGCGCCTGCATCGGATATCGCCCGCTACCGCGGGAAGTACCTGGCCGGCTGGGACGCCTTGCGGAGCGATCGCTGGCAACGGTTAAAGAAACTGAAAATCGGCGGGACTTCACTGTCGGCCATCGAGCGCGATCTCGGACCGCCCTACGCGTTTCCGGAGGCACTGATAAAACTGGGTCCAAACGAGTTGAACCGTGCGCTTCCATGGAGCCATCTCAGCAACGAGCAGCGAGAGTTTCAGGCCAAAAAAATGGCGATTCATGCTGCGATGGTGGATCGCATGGACCAGGAAATTGGACGTGTGCTGGCCCAACTGCGGACGATGGGGGTGATGGACGACACGCTTGTCTTTTTCCTTTCCGATAACGGCGCCAGCGCCGAGATCATGGTTCGTGGCGACGGACACGATCCGCAGGCGGAGTGCGGCACTGGAGCGACCTTCCTCAGCATCGGACCGGGTTGGTCGAGTCTGGCCAACACACCGTTTCGCCGGCACAAAACGTGGGTTCACGAAGGCGGCATTTCAACACCGCTGATTGTGCACTGGCCAAAAGGGATTGCTGCGCGCGGCGAGTTGCGGCACACGCCTGGTCATTTGATCGATCTCGTGCCAACGATCCTCGAAGCGGCCGGTGGCAAGCTACCGGGACAAGCGAAGAATTTTCCCGTGCCGCTGCCCGGAAAGAGTCTGCTGCCCTTGTTTATCAAAGATGGAACCGTCACACACGATTCTTTGTGGTGGCTGCACGAAGGTAACCGGGCGCTGCGAGTCGGCGACTGGAAAATCGTTGCAGCCGGACAAGAAAGTCCGTGGGAACTGTATGACATGAGTTCCGATCGGTCTGAGTCAAAGAATCTGGCCAGTGGCAAACCCGACAAGGTCCGTGAACTGGCAGCCATATGGGCGAAACAACTGGAGGAATGCACGGCGCTCGCGGCGAAGGATCTGTCGCTGAATCCCGAGCCACACGAGAAAAGATGAAGATCGCTCGGGGCCACCTGTGAGGAATCGCCAATGCGGTCTCTCCTCGCCCCGAGATGCACCAAAATGGGTCGAGAGAGTTCACACGACGAGTCCCGCGCCTACCACAGAGGGGTCGCATGGCGCGTTCGACAGAGCGTTGCTCGGCCTTCTCGACTCGCATAGTCCGTAAGGAGAATTGCAAGAACCGCCACGCTGAGCGCCTTGAAGACCATGTTCTCGGCTAGGACTTGCTTTCTGAGGATGAAGTAAAGAACCGAAGAAGAATGCGGAGCTTAACAGGTTTCAGTGTGCGTAAAAGGTTCAGGTAAGAAGTGCGTCAGAGGATTTAACAACATTTGCTTTCGTGCTTTCTTCAAGTAGTGCCGAACATTTGCCGGTAGCGGACCGAGTCCCACTGCCTTGGCTTCTGCGCCATATCTATTTAAGGCTTGTCCCCCATTCGCGACCCGAAGGCAGAGTTCCGAGGATATCGCTTAGCGTCACTCGTGCAGCGTCACTCGTGCACAACGCGCCCGCAGGAAACCTGAATGTGATAGTGTCCACCAACACGCCATGCCTCTGGAGGCGGACCCATCATGAATCCAAACAAAGCGTTGTGGGAAAAAGGCGACTTTACAGAGATTGCTGCCTTCATGCGTGAATCTGGCGAAGCGGTCGTGAATTCGATCGGGATAACGCTGCCGCTGAGGGCCTTGGACCTCGGCTGCGGAGACGGCACCACGGCGATGCCGCTGGCCCTTGTGGGGGCTGAAGTCACTGGAATCGACATCGCCAGGAACCTCGTGGAAGCCGGAAACAGGCGAGCTGCAGAGGCAGGTCTCGACCGTCTGAAGTTTTATGAAGGAGACGCGTGCAGCCTGGACGGAGTCGCCGACCACTCGTTTGATTTGACGCTCTCCGTGTTCGGCGCCATGTTTGCGCCCAAGCCCTTCGATGTCGCCAAGGAGATGGTCCGCGTCACAAGACCAGGTGGCCGCATCGTGATGGGCAACTGGATCCCCAACGATCCGACATTCGTGTCGCAGGTCCTCAAAATCAGCTCGGCTTTCACGCCTCCGCCTCCGGAAGGCTTCGTCAGCCCCATGACTTGGGGAGTGGATACCCATATCGTCGAACGCTTCGGCCAGGCTGGAGTGCCCCAGGACAAAATCTCCATGGTCAAGGATACGTTCCACTTCAAATCGCAAGACAAAAGCCCCGCACAATTCATCGACCTATTCAGGCGATTCTATGGCCCGACCATGAACGCTTTCGAGGCTGCCGAAAAGAACGGAAAAGCGGAGGAACTTCACAGCCAGCTTCTGGAACTAGCGAAAGCGCAGAACCAGAGCAAAGACGGTGGCACTTCCATTCCTGCCACGTTCCTAAGAGTTACTGTTTCGGTTTGACGTTCGATTCTGGCACTAGGAGCACCTGCATGGTGCGGTATCGGGTTTTCGCCAATCAAGTCGTGCCAGGCTTGCTAAAGGAGACGAAAGGAGGCAATCAATGCCGCAATGGACACCTGACCCTACGTTTTACCCCTCCCCTAAAATGGCAATGGAAGCGCCCCCGGAGACATTGGCCTACTTGGCCATGTTGGATCCCACTCGACAGCGGCCGGACGCCATGGCCGTGGTGGACGTCAATCCGGGCTCGAAGGGATACGGCCGCCTGGTGGGGCAGTTAGACCTGCCAAATGTCGGCGATGAGCTGCACCATTTTGGGTGGAACGCTTGCAGTTCCTGCCTTTGCCCGTATGCGCCCCACCCGCACATGGAGCGGCGCTATCTCGTCGTTCCGGGCCTGCGTTCCTCACGGATTCACATCATCGATACCAAGCCAGACCCCCGCCAACCGAAAATCGTGAAAGTCATCGAGCCGGAAACGGTATTCGCACGCACCGGCTACAGCCGTCCCCACACCGCTCATTGCGGGCCGGACGGAATCTACATGAACGCCTTGGGCTCTCCGAGCGGGGAAGGCCCCGGAGGTGTTTTCATGCTGGATGCGGAAACGTTTGACCTCCGGGGACGCTGGGAGGTGGATCGCGGGCCTCAGTACCTCGCCTACGACTTCTGGTGGCACTTGGGTTACGACACCATGATCACCAGCGAGTGGGGCACACCGAGCATGGTTGAGAACGGCGTCGTCCCAGATCTCTTGCTGGGAGGCAAATACGGACACCAGGTACATGTCTGGGACCTTGACAAGCGCCGCCACAAACAGGTGCTGGATCTCGGCAGTGAACAGCAGATGGTGCTCGAACTGCGTCCGGCGCACGATCCTACCAAAGCCTACGGCTTCCTTGGCGTTGTGGTCTCGATCAAGGATCTCTCCTCGTCGATCTGGGTGTGGCATCGCGACGCGGGGGGAGCGAACGGCACGTGGAAAGTGACCAAAGTCATCGAGATTCCGGCCGAGCCGGCGGATCCCGCGAATCTGCCACCGCTGCTGCAAGGATTCAAGGCCTGTCCGCCACTAGTCACCGACATCAATCTCTCGCTTGACGATCGGTTCCTTTATGTCTCTTGCTTCGGTACGGGTGAGATGCGGCAGTATGACGTGTCGGACCCCTTAAAGCCCCGGCTCACAGGGAAGGTCCAGATCGGTGGCATCGTGCGGCGCACCTCGCATCCCAGCGCGAAAAAGCCGCTGAACGGCGCTCCCCAGATGGTCGAGCTCAGTCGCGATGGACGGCGAGTATACTTTACCAACTCCCTGTACGCTGCCTGGGACGAGCAGTTCTATCCGGATGGTATCAAGGGTTGGATGGTGAAGGCCGATGCCGAACCCAACGGCGGGCTGAAACTCGATCCCAATTTTTTCGTGGAGTTTGACGCCTTACGGCCCCACCAGGTGCACTTGGAAGGCGGAGACGCTTCCTCCGATTCTTTCTGCTTCCCATGAGCGGGGCGGAAATCTGGTCTTGGGGGGCCCTGTTCGCGCTGGGCGCATTCCACGGGATCAACCCCGGCATGGGTTGGCTGTTCGCCGTAGCGCTCGGTATGCAGGAGCAGCGGCGCGGCGCTGTGTGGGGGGCCATGATCCCCTTGGGCGTTGGACACGCGCTGGCGGTCGCGATGGCGCTCCTGGTGGCACTGGCAGCCGAAACCGTCGTTCCGGGTCACTACGTCCGATGGCCCGTAGCGCTGCTGCTGGTAGCCTTGGGCATCTCCCGATTGGTCCGCCACCGGCACCCCCGCTGGGCCTCGATGCGGGTCGATATGAAACGCCTCACCGCGTGGTCCTTCTTGATGGCCACAGCCCACGGCGCAGGATTGATGGTGCTGCCCATATTTCTGCACATGACTGCCACGGCCCAGACCGCTGGCGAAGCCGCCGGGCATCACGTCCATGCAGGGACGGTAGCTGTGTCAGGACCCTTTGCTGGACTGCTCGCCACTTTGGTCCATGGCGCAGGTTATCTCAGTGTGACCGCAGTTGCTGCGTGGATCGTGTACGAAAAGCTTGGGGTTGGGTTGCTGAGGCGGGCCTGGATTAACATCGATCTGATCTGGGCCTGCGCACTGATCGCAACGGGGTTTCTTACCGTACTCATGTGAGCCCTGGGGCAATGCAGGCCGTCGGGCGCCTAAAATTTGGATTCCTGGCAGACCGATTGTGAGCTCGAAGCCGAGCCGTGGCAGGCTCAGGTTTTACGGCTCGCGTTTGACGGGTGTATAGATCGGGCTGGGAAGCTGGCGAATCTTGCCTTCTTTGTCATCGACGGCGTGAATCTTGCTGGTTCCCTTCTTCTCCACCTCGTCGATCCGAATCACCGAGTGCATTGGGATGTAGGTTCTGTCGACACCTGCGAACTCGGTCTGTAGCCGCTCCTCTGCGGGGTCGACCACGACCGAGCTTCTTTCCCCGAAAAGCAGCCCTTCGACCTCGACAAACCCAAACATCGCGCCGTGGCTGACGTGCCGGGCATAGATCTCATAGACCTTGCCTTCATTCACGAACATCACTCGGTAGGCTCGCTTCTTGTCCGGAGTCTTCATGAAGGATTCGCTCGCTTTCTTTCAGTCGTATTCTACGCATTTATTCGGTGACAACAATTTGAATTGCGAATTTGAATTGCGAATTTGAATTGCGAAACCTGGGTTTACCGGCAACGGTCCGGGATTGAATCAGGTCCAATTCGACACGATCCGGTAGAGCCCGAAAGTCAGTTATTGCTTGCGATCTGATATCATCCGGCGTTTTCAAAGGAGTTTTTCGTGCCGCCGGGCGGCGCCGATAAAAATGTGGGAGCCGTTCGTGCGTCCGCTGACGCCCGAGCGGCGACTAGTTGTTCCGCATCAGAACGCGAGATCGCAGCTGGGGACAGCGGCTCCCACTCTCCAGTCCCATTTTCAAGGAGGCACCATGCATCGCCGAGAGGTTCTCAAAGGTTTGCTCGCCATGCCACTGGCAGCGGCCGAGCTCTATGCGCAGCGCACGAGGGGACTGCCGCCGCTGCTGATCAAAGAGGTGCAGGTCATCCCGACCAGCCCTGGAGGTCCGTATGGTTGGGTTTTCATCAAGATCATCACCAGCGAGCCAGGACTGTACGGAATCGGATCGGCCAGCAATGCATTCCAGGCCTTTGCTGTCGTGGAGTCCATTCGTAAGCATCTGGCTCCATTCTGGGTTGGCAAGAACGCCTGGCAGATTGAAGACCTGTGGCAGCAGACGAATGTACGCTCCTATTGGCGAAACAGCACAGTCATTAACAACGTCCTGAGCGGCCTGGATATGGCCCTCTGGGACATCAAAGGCAAACGAGCCGGCATGCCGGTCTACGAACTACTCGGCGGCAAGGTACGGGATGCTGTGCCCGTCTATGCGCACGCCGACGGAAACGATCTAAAAGCAGTGGAAGACAGTGTTCGGCGATATATGGAGGAGGGATTCCGCTATGTGCGAGCCCAGATGGGGGGCTACGGTGGCGGCGGGTTTGAGGCTCCGGGGAAAGGCCAGCGGGTGGAGGGAGGGTACACGGGCCCCGCGTTCGACGAGGATGTTTACGTCAAGACTATCACCGAGATGTTCGAACATCTCCGCAATCGGCTCGGATGGAACGTGAAACTGCTGCACGACGTGCATGAGCACCTGAATCCCAACGTGGCAGTCGAGTTTTCCAAGCGGCTGGAACCCTATCGGCTTTTCTTCCTGGAAGACGTACTTCCTCCCGAGCAGATTGAATGGTTCCGCCAGATTCGGCGAGTGTCTACTACGCCCATGGCCATGGGAGAGCTATTTACTCACCCTTTGGAATGGACTCCCCTGATCACTGAGCGACTGATCGATTTCATCCGCTGCCGGGTCTCAGCGATTGGAGGCATCACGCCCGCCAAGAAGATTGCTGCACTGTGCGAATCCTGTGGGGTGCGCACGGCGTTTCAGGAGGGCGGCGACAACGATCCCGTCAACCAGTTGGCGGCTTACCACGTGGACATGAGCATTTCCAGTTTCGGGGTGCAGGAGGAAAACCATTTTCCGGAACTAGTACACGAGATGATGCCGGGTACCGCCACGATCAAGGGCGGCTACCTGTACGGCAGCGATCAACCTGGCTTGGGCATTGACATCAAGGAGGAGATCGCCAGGAAATATCCTTTGAAAGACAACCCAAGCAACGCCGACTGGACAACGGTTCGTAGTCTCGATGGCTCTCTGGTTAAGCCTTGAGAGGATCGTGTCGCTGATCGACTGGTGGGAAAGAAATCCCCTAAAGGGGAATTGCTGACAACCGCACGCCCGGTGGAGGTCAGGGCATTCTCGTCTTCGCGAAGCCGGACTGAGCCACCACAAACGCTTGGACGCTATTCCAGCCAATTGCCCGTTCGAATGTCTATTTTCGGAATCTCGATGCTGATTTCGGGTACCCTTATTTGAGGTATTTGAACTTGCACTGGGGCTTGAAGCCTTATCGCAGGTATCAGAATTTCGGGAAGCTGGACTCTTATCTCTGGAATCTGCACTTGTAGATCGGGAACTTGAACCGTCATGCGAACGGCTTTCAATAGTTCGGGCAACTGCATCTGCAAATCCCTGACAGCTTCCCGTATCTGTTCCTTTATGGCGTTTTTATCCACGGAAACTGCATCCCTGCCAGCCCAAGAGGGAAGGCAGAAACCCAGGGAGAGTAGGACTGCGGCAACCACCTTTGTCACGTTGTACCTCCTTTGCTGGTACAGTAAAAGAGAACCTCTGCTATTTAGACGGTGGTTACGCTATTTTAGACGGTGAAATTTCGTCTCGATTGATGCAATCTACAATAGGGCCTTAGGGAAGGCTTGACTGGTTTGGGAGTTTTGCAGGTGGAACATTCAAAGCTAACTCCTCCATTGTCCTCTCCTTGTCGCCTAAGCGGTCATCCTGGACAGAGCAGAAATAGACTCTGGCTTCAGATATTGACCAAAGGTACTGAGATGGCACTCACAGATTGCTACCTGGATGCACTAACCGATGAGCACAAACATTAAACAATCGATCTTCATCAAAGGGGAGCTGTCGGTTGAGGAAGATCTTACCGTCGAAGGGCGTGTGGAAGGGAAGATTGAACTGGAGGATCACAATCTCTCGATTGGTCCAGGTGCGGAAGTCCATGCTGAGGTTCATGCGCGAAGCGTGATGATTGCAGGAAACTTTACAGGCAGCATTGTTGCCAGAGAAATGGTGGAAATCAGGCCGTCAGGGTCCGCGCAGGGTAGTGTTGAATGCCCGCATCTTTTGCTCGTGGATGGCGCTACCTTCAAAGGACGCGTTGATACCGGGAGGACGACAAACGGCGCCGCAGCGCTGAGTTTGCCAAAGACGCAGGCAGCTAAGATGGGCCAAGGTCCATTGTAGGCAGCACTTCAGAACAGGAGACTCGATGGATCTCGGTCCCCCTCTCCCCAGCGCGGGCGAGGGGTTAGGGGCGAGGTGGCGAGCAGAGCCGATCTTAGACTCTGCATCCATGCGAGCGAAGCATGCACAGTTGCTCTGCCGTCATCTGTCATCCTGCCGGTCAAAAGGAGGATTTGAAAAATGCAAGAACCCCTGGAGCGAGTGACAGACAAAATGATAGAGGCGGTGGGACCCAAGGTATTCGCGGAGATAGGCAGTCAACTGGAAAGCCTCCAGAACGTGATCGCGCTCAATCCGGCCGACCAGGAAGTCACCGATGTGCTGGGGAAGGAAGCAACGGTTCCGGAGCAGGAGGCTTATCGCCTTGGACATCAGTCGGGGTGGTTCAAAGGCGCCCTGGCGTTCGGATGCGCTGCTCTGGCAGGCTTGGCCGTCTTCAACGTTGCATTCTCCGGCGGCTCAAAGACGGCACCGAAGGCGCTCCTGAAAAACAACGGTTGATACAGCGACTCAGGTCGGCTGCGCGCGAGGCAACTGAACCGTCACCTTTCCCGATCATCATTAGACGAACTCGGAGCAGAGCCGGCTCCGTCACTCAATCGCAAACGTAAGCAATGTCCGCCCAGCAGCAATGGCCACATGCTGTTTGCCGCCGCTGGAGTAACTGACAGGATTAGCCAGCACAGGTCCCCCGGTTTGAAAACTCCAGAGCAACTTTCCAGACTCCGCATGCAGGGCGAAAAAGATCCCCTCGTTCGTGCCACCAAAAACAAGACCGCCTGCAGTTGACAGCAGGCCGGCCCACGGGGGCGAATGCAACGGGAACTCCCAGCGAATCTGCCCTGTTGTCGCCTCGATCGCTTTGATAGAGCCGGAAGGCTCCACGCCCGGAATTCCTTTCATGCCTCCAGCACTGAAGTAGGCTCCTGGTTTGTAGGCTGCGGTTGCGCGGTAGGTGATGGTTCCTTCCTCTCGCGTGGCGACATACAGCAGCCTTGTTTTGGGATCATAAGCTGGACTGGCCCAGTTGGTGGCGCCATGAAGTCCGGGATAGACGGCCGTCCCTTGCGCTGTGGGCTCCGTTCCAGGAAGCACGATGGGCCGGCCTTTCGGGTCAAGACCTTTCGCCCACGTCTGTTTTGCATAGGGCTTCCCGAGGAGGAATTCGCCGGTCTGGCGGTCCAGCACATAAAAGAACGCATTGCGATTGGCTACCACGACAAGCTTCCGCGCGACTCCGTGGATTGCAGCGTCGATCAGCACAGGAACATGGTTTGCATCCCAATCGTGAACGTCATGGGGCGTGAACTGAAAGTGCCATTTCAACTTGCCCGTGTCGGGGTTGAGCGCCAGAAGGCAGTTGGAGTAGAGATTGTCTCCTTCGCGAACCGTGCCATTGTAGTCAGGGCCCGGATTGCCTGTGCCCCAATAGAGCAGATCGAGTTCCGGGTCGTAGGAGCCAGTGACCCAGGTCCCGGCCGATCCAGTCTTCCAGCTATCGCCGGCCCATGTGTGATGCCCCGGCTCGCCCGGCGCAGGAACGGTCCAGAAGCGCCAGCGCCGCGCGCCTGATTTGGGATCGTACGCATCGAGAAACCCGCGAATGCCGTACTCACCACCCGAGATGCCGACGACAACCTGGTCCTTCACGATCAACGGTGCCACTGTGATGGAGTGACCCGTTGTGTAGTCTGCAACTTTCACGTCCCATCGCACGTGTCCGCTCCTGGCGTCGAGTGCCACCAAATGAGCATCTACGGTGCCCAGAAATACCGTGTCGCCGAGGAGTGCAAGCCCCTTGTTTACCTGGCCGCAACAGACCCCGACGTCACTGGGGATGGGGCGGCGATAGACCCAAAGCGGGCGTCCTGTGCGCGTGTCGAGTGCCGTGGCATGACTCGGCGGCTCGGAAATGTACATGACGCCATCGACCACAATTGGAGAGGTTTGAAACGCATTCAGATCCTGAATCTGGTAGAGCCAGGCCGGTTTCAGGCGCTGAACGTTCTCTGTCGTGATCTGAGCCAGCGGCGAGAAGCGATGTCCCTGTGTGTTTCCGGAGTAGGTGAGCCAGTTGGCTGGCTCGCCGGCCGCCAAGCGAAGCCGGGCGGAACTGACTTGAGCGGCACTCCCAGGAGTCAGAGGGAAAAGCAGGAGAATTGACTGGACGAAGATTGAAAAGGACTCTCACTCTCGCGGCCTTAAGTACGAAAGAACGTCTGCGCTGTTGGAGGCAGCTGTTCCCATCAGGCGCCTCGCAAGGAGATCAGGTAGGCCAGCAGGTGCTCAATCTCCGCTTCAGTGAAGATATTGCGGTAGGAAGGCATGGGCGACTTTCCCCAATCCTTGTGCAACTCACGCAGTTCACTCTTCAGAAAAGAGTGAAGGCCGCCGGAGTGATCGCGAAGTTGGATCGAGAGCAGGTCTTCATTCAAACGAACACCCGTTAGCCGCTTTCCATCCATGGTAACCACGCGGACCTGAAGAAAGTTGTCGGGCATGAGGATGAGACGACGGTACACCGAAAAGTTGTCCGGAATTTCCGCCTCCGGGTCGAGGAGCGCCGTCCGCAAGTGCGCAGGACCGCGCCGAACACCGATCTCCGTAAGGTCAGGCCCCAGACGCTGGCCACGCGGACCTACCGTGTGACATGCTCCGCAATTGCCCTTCCCCCAAAACAGACTCTCGCCTCTTTCCGAGTTGCCGGAGGACATCGACGGTCTCCGTGCGCCCCAGGCTTTTTACAAATGCAACGAGCTGCCGGTTCTCATCCGGCGTCATCCGCGTTCCGGGCATCGCACCCCCAGCCACGCCGTTGGTGATCACGGCGGAGAGTGCCGCATCGTCCGGCGCCTTGAGCAATCGCGGGACATTCAATCGCGGGCCTCTGCCACCCTCTCCGGTGGCGCCGTGGCAGGGAGAGCAATGAGCAAGAAACAGCGCTGGGGCTGAGTCGGCGATGGCGAGAGGAACGATACCAAGAGCCAACACGGCGAGCGTGGTGGGGATGAGGAGGGTTGAAGCCATTCCTAGTGTGTTCCTAGCTAGACGATGCACGCCCGTTTGAGCCCCCCACGATTTGAGCCAGTTACGCAGATACTCTCCCACAACGAATTCCGGATCGCCGCTCAACTCTTTGCGACCAGTCTATCAGCATCCATAGATTCGTGACGAGTATGCCGGACAGTGGGATCTTCGCCGTAACCCCTGCTACAGGAAAGAAGTAATGAAGCCCAGTCGCGGAATCGACGATGAATAAGTGAGCCCAACATGGCGGCTTTCACACCTTGTTAGAACGTGAACGCGGGATTTGCTGGTGGACAAATTGCACCTTGAGAACTGGGTACGGGCAGGATGGTCTTCACTGCTTTGCAGCCATAGACTCAGCGAGTTGGATGAGACCTCGACTGATGAGGCGACAGGCCTTCACGCAGAGTCTCTTGTCACAATTTGCGTACAGCAACTACCAAAGGTGTACTTGTCATGTCTGAACTAAAAACGCTGCTGGCCGAAGCAAGGGCGAGTCTGCAGGATCTGGATAGCCTGCTGCAGCGGGCCCGTTCCCTGGATGAAGTGGTTCATGGGCAGCAAACTGCCGGCCGGCAGAATCTGCAAAGCTGCATTGACGAACTGCTGAGGGTTATCGAAAGGATCCCGACAAACCTGCATCATGAAGAGAGATTGCAGCGCGAGGCCGAAATTGAGCAACTTCACCTCGACATGGAGCAGGTGCGCCACCGCGTGGAAGCCTCGATTGAGAGAATGGAAGCCGCCTGTGAGCACAACGTCACTCAACTCGCCGAGTTCATTGAGACTCTTCAGCAACGATTGCCGCGGCTGTCCAATGAAAGCCAGAACACATCACACATGTCACAACTGAACGACTTGCTGAGCCAGGGCAGACAATCGCTGGCGAAAAGGGACTACGAGGCCTGCATGGCGATGATGAGCGAGGTCCTGCACGTGGCTCCGGAGAATCCCGAGGCGGTCTCGTGTTTGGAAGAGGCGCAGAGGAAGCTGGAAGATCAGCGTCTCGAAGAAGAGCTGGTGATTCACCTCGACAACTTGAAGAAAGAGGCCACCGATCTCTTCGATCAGGAGAAATACCGCGAATGTGCAGGGCTCTTCAAGTTCCTTTGCGAACTGGAACCCAAGAATCGAATGCTCCAAGACTACTTGGAGCTCAGTCAGGAAAAAGTTAGGGAGATAGAAGAGGCAGAGGCGTCCGCCCGGCAGAGCCAGCAGCCACAGAACGCTCAACCGACAACAGATCCCAGCGCACGGGAGACCGGCACAATTCCGGATGAGCGTTCTGCACAGACTCGGGGAGAGTTCGTTGATACTGGTGCTCAGCGGCTATCCCCACCGAGAACCCTTAGGAACGAAGACCCTCAGGAAGAAGTTCAAAATACCCGGCCTTCCCCTTCTCTGGCGCTTGTATTTGGCGTGTTGGCGATCCTCACCCTGATTCTTTCGGGGGCGCTCTTTCTGCGAGGGTACAAGGCGAGCTCTGTGGGAAACCTGAATTTGAAGACTGAGCCTTCAGGAGTTGCTGTTCTGATCGATGGGCAGCCGCGCGGGGAAGCACCGCTGCGGGTGGAGTCACTGGAGGCTGGCCAACACACGTTGACTTTGGAGAAAGACGGCTATGCTCCGGCTTCACAGGCTTTCACCGTGTCATCCGGCCAATGGACGTCACTCTCAGTGCAGCTTCAGCCGTTGACTTCGGCGCCTGCCGGCAAGGACCCCCTGCAGCAGGAAGCGGTCGCTCTCTTTGGCCGTGGAATGCTCCTGGAGGCCAGCCATCGTTGCGATCTGCTTTTGGCCAAGGATCCCTACAACGAAGTTGCAGCCAATCTGAAAATCAAAATTCGGGACCACTATTGGCAGCAGAGTCAGCTGGCGCAACGACGCGACAGGACCGCTGAAGCTCGCATCGCGTTACAGAATTTGCTGCGTGTCTCGCCTGAAGACGCGGCGGCCCTCCACGCTCTGAAGGGGCTGCAAGCCACTCCCAAAGACAAACTGCCTCAAGTGCAAAGCCAGACCTCGTTGCCAAGCAAGGCTGAAGAACTGAGGAACCAGATCGGCGCGGCCATGAGTGCCGGAAACTACTTCCCGCCCAGTTCGGGCAACGCATTTGCGTTGATTCAGCGGCTCGGTGCGATGTCGCCATCAGACCCAGTTTTCAAGGAGGGAATGGACAAGATTCATCGAGAGGCAATCAGCCAGCTACAGCGCCGGATCCAGAGCAAGGATTCGGAAGGTGCGAAAGCATTCGGTCGGCAGCTTCAGGAGTACTTCCCGGCCAGTGCCGAGCTGCGGAGTTTACGAGAATCCATCAAGACTGAGGATGCCGGTCAGCTTGAAGCTCGAAATGCTTTGATGCAGAAATTGGACTCGGCCATGGCTCATGGAAATTACGTGACACCCGCCAATGATAGCGCCTTGGCCTATTGCAATAGGCTGCTGGCGTCGGATGGCCAGAACGCCAAACTGCTCGCGCTGAGGCGCGACATCTCGAACCGAGCCTCCGCGCAGGCAAAGGATCTTGTGAGCAATGAGAAGTTCGATGAAGCGCGCAGTATTTTCTCCGCGTTGCTGACGGTCGCACTGAGCGAAGGTAAGACGACCACGGCCCAGGAAATGCGCGCACAGATCGAGAAGCTGGAATTCAGTGCCTATCCTGTGATTCACGACCACGCGCTGGGGAGCTGCAGCGGCCGCTTGAGGATGAATTCCTATGTGATTGCCTACGTTCCTTCAGGGGATTCCAAAGACGGGTTTTCACAGAAGCTGACAGATATCGTGGAAATTGAACCTGGTGACAAGCTGAAGCTTCAGTTGAAGAATAAGACCTACCGTTTCCAACCCAATCTGACAAAAAACAAGGATGAAAGCCGGCAGAAGGTCCAGGAGATTCTGGCAAAGCTTACGGCTCTCACCGCAGGGAAGTAGACCGGCCCGACGAAAGTCAGTCGCTCGAAGCACGACAGCCAGCTAGCCTCCGTACTAGCCGCGTTCCGGGTTCACGGGCAGGGTGATAGTGAACTCCGCTCCCTTGCCCGGCTCACTTTCAACCGTGATGCTGCCCTTGTGTTTCTGAATGATGTTGTAGCAGATGGACAGTCCCAAACCTGTCCCGACGCCAGATCCTTTGGTTGTGAAGCCGGGATCGAAAATCTTAGGCAAGTGTTCGGGCAATATGCCTTTTCCATTATCTGCGATCCGAATCCAGACGTTGCCTTCATCGGCGCCCGTGCGGATTCGAATCTCGCCTTTGCCGTCTATCGCCTGAGATGCGTTGATAAACAGATTCATGAACACCTGGTTGAGCTGGTTGGGAGAACAGTAGACCAGAGGCAGGTTCCCGTAGTCCTTAAGTACGAGAGCGCGATTCTTGAGTTCGTGATGCACTAGAGTCAATGTGCTGTCCAGCCCTTCGTGAAGATCGGCTTTCTGGAACTCAGCTTCGTCGAGACGGGCGAAATTCTTGAGGCTTCGAACAATCTTGGCGATTCGATTTCCAGCCGTAACGGTGATTCGGTGGTTTTCTTTGAGCATCTCGACGAGCTGCCGGAAAGTTTCGTTACCTCTGAGTTCGTCCAGGTTGTGACTGCTCTCCACCAACTTCAGCAAACGGTCGATGCACCGTGTAGAAACATCAGCAGCGCTGTTGACCGCTCCGATGGGATTGTTGACTTCGTGGGCGACGCCGGCGACCAGGCTTCCCAGCGAGGCCATCTTGCTTTGCAGAATCAGCTCATGCTGCGTGGCCTGAAGTTGCTGCAACGCTTCTTGCAGAGCTTGGTTTTTCTCGTTCAAAGCGCGGGTTCGGTCCAGCACCTTGTTTTCCAGGTTGTAGCGATACTCTTCCAACAATCGCTCGGCATTCCGGTTCTCGGTCACATCGCGCAAGCTGATGACAATGCCGCCCACGGCTGGGTTGTCCACCAGGTTCCTGCCAGTCATCTGCATGGTTCTCCAGGAACCATTCTTGTGGCGCATGCGAAACTCGGCCGAAACGGGCTTGTTAGGATTCTGGAGGAACTGACCGAGAACGTGGTCGGCGAGTTCCAGTTCGTCGGGATGGAGAATCGTGCGTCCACGTTGTCCAACCAGCTCGTCCGTCTTGTAGCCCAGAACCCGCTCTACAGCGGGGCTCTCGTACCGGACAATCCCTCCGGCATCGATCAGGGTCACGACGTCGAGCGCATTCTCGATCAATGAGCGATAGTACTCCTCGCTGCGCCGGAGTTCGGCTTCGGCCTTCTTGCGTTCGCCTGTTTCCAGGGCAAGTGAAAGGAGGTCTGCCACCGATGCGGCAAAATTTTGTTCGTCAACCTGCCATTGCCGGGCGGGACCAACGTGCTCGTGACAGATTACGCCAGCGATGACGCCGCCAGCCCGGATGGGTGCGTCGAGCATGGAAGTGATCCCGAGAGGCGTCAGATAGCTCGACGCAAACTCCTGGGTCCGCGGGTCGTTTCGGGCGTCATGAGCCGCGATCGTATGCTCCTCACGCAGGGCCGCGAAGTAGGCAGGATAGTTCTCTGCGGCCAGCTCGGCACCGCTGGAGTGCCGTTCGGCACCGAGTTCGAAAAGGTTGGCACAGCGAAGCCGAGAGCGTTGCCCATCATAGAGCCACACACTGGTGCGCTCGGTTTCCAGCGCCCGAGCTGCGGCCTCGGTCACCTCACCGAGCATTTCCATCCACTGGCCTGCGGCGAGCTTCTCGCTGCGGGCCAGCCGCACCAGTGTCTCATTCTGCTTAACCAGCCGTTCTTCTCTCATCCGCCCTCCGTAACACATCGACGAGTGTAGGCGAGAACGCAGGCCGATTCAAGGCTGAGCGGTTGTGAGCGCTCACAGCGGCGAACGTCTGGCTCTGCGCTCAAAACTCCGTCAAAGTCAATGATCATCCCACAGGAGCAATCTGCTATTGGTGATAGACTGACTCTTTTCCACTAATAGACGATGGCCCATACGTCAGTGGCCTCTGAGTAGCTAGACTCCAACAGACGTGCTCAGTAGGCCTCCGTGCCTTGACACTATTTTTGTGATTCGATTACCATCCCTGTTGGGCGTGAAACGGCAACGTTCTGAATTTCAGTCTAGTGCAAGCCTCAGAATTCCTCTCGGGCTGCCGGCTTCGCATGATTCATCGTCTTCCACCCCAAGGCGCTCGGCTTCCAGGATTTGCTTCCTGTCCCTCGACTGATCTGCTGCACCTGCTGGCAATATGGAAATTCTCTCTGGCAGACAGGCCTCTTTCCTCCAAGAAACAGCCCTCGAAGTTCAGAATCTGACGATTCTGGGTTTGCGTTCGTTGTTGAACGGTTTCCGGCGTCCGCTCTATTTGCGCGAGACCTTCGAACAGATGGACATCATCGGCGTCGGGTCGCTGGTCATCACCATGCTCACCGGATTTTTCACCGGTGCGGTGCTGGCGTTGCAAACTTCAAACACGCTATCTTCGTTCGGCGCCGTCGGTTACACCGGACAACTGGTCTCTGTATCACTAGTGCGCGAACTCGGACCCGTGCTGACCGCGATTGTGGTGGCTGGCCGCGTGGGGTCGGGAATTGCCTCAGAACTGGGCTCGATGCTGGTCAGCGAGCAGATCAATGCGATGCGCGCCTTGGGAACGGATCCCAGCAAGAAGCTCGTAACGCCGCGTGTGTTCGCTTCAATCGCCATGGTGCCGGTTCTGACAATCATCTGCGATCTGGTTGGTGTGCTGGGAGGCTTTTTCGTTGCCTACTTTCTGTTGGGAATCAGTCCCACGTTGTATCTAACTTCTGCCTATGACCGCCTCACCTATTCCGACCTTGTTCAGGGGTTGGTCAAGCCCCCGATCTTCGGGTTCATTATCGCTGTGGTGGGTTGCTATTGCGGCTTGCGAACTTACGGCGGCACACAGGGTGTTGGCCGCTCGACGACTCAGTCTGTCGTTACCTCAATGATCCTGGTTTTTGTTTCTGACTTCTTCATCACCCGATTGCTGCTGATGTTCATGTAGACTCACGCCAGTAACTGCCGCTGTGACTAACATGGGCGATTTGAACTCGAACTCCCTGAAGCCCGCCATCGAACTGAAGAACGTCGTGAAGTATTACGATGACGCCCTCATCTTGAACAAGGTGTCGTTCACTGTCAGGCGGGGCGAAACCAAAATCATTTTGGGTGGCAGCGGTTCAGGCAAATCGACCATCCTGAAATTGATCATAGGACTTGAGAAACCGGATGATGGCGAAATTTGGATTGATGGCGAAGAGATTTCGCGGCTCAGGGAAAGCGAGTTGACGCGAATCCGGCAGAAGATAGGCATGGTATTCCAGGAGGGTGCATTGTTCGATTCTCTGTCGGTAGCGGACAACGTGGCCTATCGTCTGCACGAGCAGGGCGATCTGGAAGAAGAGGAAATTCTCGATATTGTAGCCAGGACTCTGGGTTTTGTAGACCTGGAGGATGCGATTGGGAAGATGCCTTCCGAGCTCTCGGGGGGTATGCGTCGGCGGGCGGCGATTGCCAGGGCATTGGTGGGAAGCCCCAAGATCATGCTGTATGACGAGCCCACCGCAGGACTCGACCCGTTGACGGCCAGAACAATCAATGAGCTGGTCATCAAGCTTCGCGATCTGGAGGGGGTTAGCTCGGTTTTTGTGACACACCGGCTCAAAGATGTATTCAGCATGTCGAACCAGTATCTGGGCCACAAAGACGGCGTGCTCCGCTACATGAGCGAGGAGGAGGGCAATCTTTGCCTCGTCAATACACGTCTCCTCATGTTGCGAGACGGGGCAATAATCTTTGACGGTTTCGATGAGGAAATTCGTCAAAGCCAGGATGAGTACATTCAGAAGTTTCTCGCGTAAGCAGACTAGGAGGAACTATGGCACGCAAGCGACTTGCCTGGGCTGAGCTCCGAGTTGGGATCTTGGTCATTTTTAGTTTCACGATTCTGGCTGTGGCGATCGTTCTGATTAGCGGTGGCGCTGGGTTCTTCACGGAAAAGTATGAGTTGAAAACCTACGTGGCGAGCGCTTCCGGTCTGCGTAAAGGCTCTCTTGTCTGGGTGGCAGGCATTGAGGGAGGCAATGTCTCTAAAGTGAACATCACCACCTCTCCCGATCCAAATCGGGCGGTTGAAGTTGTGATGCAGGTTGAGGAGCGCTACTCAGAAATCATCCGTGGGGATTCAGTCGCGACGCTCGGCTCCATTGGGTTGCTTGGTGATAAATACATCGACATTACGCGAGGGTCGCCTGCCGCCAAACCCACCCCTGCCGGTGGGGAAGTGAAAGGATCAGCGGAAGCCGACATCAAGAAGATCATGCAGAACAGCAACGATCTGGTCGCCAACTTGGGTGATCTGGTCACCAAGATTAACGACATTACTCGCAAGATCGATCAGGGCCAGGGAACGATCGGAAAGTTCATCAACGACCCCAGCATGTTCAACAAGCTGAACCAGACTGTTGAAGAAGCCCATTCCCTGTTGGCCACGGTCAAGTCTGGTGAAGGATCGATTGGACGGCTGATTTCCGACCGTGAGTTTTACGACGCTCTGAAGGGAACGTTGACCCGCGTGGATAACGTCACCGCCAAGGTTGAGAAGGGAGAGGGAACCTTGGGGAAGTTTATTCATGATCCTGCGGTTTTCAATCGAGCAGAGAACCTGTTGGTGAAGTTTAATGTTGTGGCTGAGCGTATGGAGAAGGGAGAAGGCTTTCTGGGAAGACTTTCCAAGGACGATTCGTTGTATATTCAGTTTCGGGACAGTATGGGAAAATTCTCAGCGCTTGCTGACAGGATCAACCAAGGCGAGGGGACAATCGGTAAGCTGATGGTGGATTCGTCGCTCTACTCCAACATGAACCAAGCGACGGGCGAACTGGTCAAGCTTCTCTACGATTTTCGACAGAATCCCAAGCGATTTCTGCAGATCAAGTTAGGGCTGTTCTAACCAGAGATGGGTCGTTGTGAAGGCACTCGATCAGCGCATCCACTACGATCGGATCAAACTGCTTGTTTTTGGCTTCGCTCAGGCGCCTCAGCGCTTCCTCGATTCCGAGATTCTTTCGGTAAGGCCGGTCAGAAGTCATTGCGTCGTAGGCGTCCACCACCGCAACGATTCTTGATCCCATGGGGATCTCATCTCCCTTCAGTCCACGTGGGTATCCGGTTCCATCATAGTTTTCGTGGTGATGAAACATCAACTCGCGAGCCGTGGACAGGCGCTTGATGCCGCTTAGGGCGTTGTAGCCGTAGTGAACATGCTGGTGCATGCGCACATATTCATCAGGGCTCAAGCTTTCGGTCTTGGACAGGATTTCCTCCGGAATACCGATCTTCCCGATGTCGTGCAGCAGGGCTGCGAGTTTGATGTGAAACAGATCGTCCCCATTGATCTGCAGCTTGCCGCACACCTGCTCCGCAAGCGAAAGAACCATCAATGAGTGGGCTTGGGTGACCGGGTCGCGCATCGCAAGCAGATTGATCAACAAGTTCACTGTCTCATGGAACGAATCGTGCAGTTCTTCCTGAAGGCGCCGGTTCTCGATCTTCAGCTCATGGCTCAAGAATACGTTGTCAATGACGTTGACCAGTTCGCGGTGGCCGAAGGGTTTTACGAGGTATGCGGCGAGTCCCATCGCCAGCAGTTCTTTGCGGTGGGGCTCATCAACGGACCGCGCAGTGAGCATGATGACCGGCGTGTCTCGAATCTCGCGGTAGGCGGGATTCTGTGCGAGCTGCTGGAACGTATCGATGCCGTTCAGTACAGGCATCATGAAGTCAATCAGAATCAGATCGGGACGCAGCGCCATGGCCTTCTGGAGGCCGTCTTCTCCGTTCACGGCATCCAGCACCCGATAACCCGCCCTTTCCAGGATCATTCGTGCCAGTTCCAACATCGGGCGCTCGTTATCGATCACCAGGATGGTTTTTTTCATCGCCTCTTCGCAGAATCCAATGGCAGTGCGCGGCTTGACGGTTGAGGCCTTATAAGCTAGTCAAACACCAGTTTGATATCAATAGGAAAATCACTGTTTAGACAGTGCGTCGGACCATCACCTGCTATCAGAAGACTCATGGAATTCTGATGCCAGTAACGGCAACCATACACTTAATTGAATACGCTGTTGGAGCAAATCAGCTCGCCGAGATGGACTTTAGGACACAATATCCGTTTCACACGATTCCTATGTTGCCGTTTACCTTGAACCTCTAGGCATATCGGTATGATGACGCTTCCTGCGAGAAGACCTGCGGAGATGCCGCGCTTTACGCGGGCGGTGCTCATCTTCAATCCTGCCGCCCGCCGCATGCAGGCTCAGCAAGGACGATTGTTACAGCGAGTCCTAGCATGTCTGGCAGCCGAGGGATTGAACGCTCAAGTAACCCCCACAGCCGGTCCGGGTGATGCCACACGTCTTGCGCGCGAGGCCGTGGCAGCTCAGTCCGACCTGCTAATTGCTTGCGGTGGAGACGGAACCGTGAACGAAGTAGTTGGTGGTGCTGCCGGATCTGATGTGCCGCTGCTCGTCATCCCGGGAGGCACCTCGAATGTCCTTGCTCGCGAAATTGGCGTGCCCCGCGATCTAGCGACTGCCGCTGCCCTCTCGCGCAAGGGGGCCATTCGCCGCATTTCGTTGGGCCGCGCCGGCGACCGCCGATTTGTTCTCATGGCTGGAGTCGGCGTGGATGCCGGCATTGTGGCGGCCTCCAATTCCCGGCTGAAACGCTATTTGGGTGAGGGCGCGTTCTGGCTGGCTGGTTTCCAGCAACTGGCTCGGTATCACTTCCTACCGTTCGATGTGGTTGTGGACGGGAAGGCCCTATCAGAGCACCTTTGCCCTGATCAGCAGAGTCAAAAGCTACGGAGGACCGTTTCAACTAACGCCGCAAGCCAATTTGTTTTCGAACCAGTTTGCGATTTGCCTTTTCCAGAGTGCAACGCGCTGGCGTTATCTCTACTACCTGAGCCAAGTGGCTCGCGGAAAGCATGCGAGCCTTCGGGATGTCGTCATGCTGAAGGGGAGAACCATTGAAGTCGCGGGCAGCACGAACATTCAAGTACAGATTGATGGTGAGCTTTTGGGCAGTCTGCCACAGACCATCTGCATTCAGGACAACGCACTTTCTTTGATCGTGCCCCGCGCGCGCTCCACCGACCTCTAGCTAGCTGCTCATGCGAACCAGGTTCCTTTCTGTCGTTCCCGTTGTTCTGTTTTCGGTTTGGACAATCCACACCTTTGTCTTTTGGGGCAGACCGGTTCCGTTCCAGGTTCAAACGCTGGAGCGAATCGACAGTACCGGCGACGGTGTCATCGATACCTGGCGGCTCGATTCATCACGGGATGGTCAACCAGACATTGTGGAACTCGACACGGATGGCGATGGACGGATCGACCGCCTGCAGGTGAGCCATCCGAACCTGGAGGTGATAGATGTCTCCGGCCGCGATCCCCGAGCCCGTCGACGAAAGCTGGCTGTCTGCCTGGATGGCGTGCCCTTTGAGGATGTGGCGGCCCTTTGGGATCAAGGGTATTTTCGCGAGTTTGCACGGCCTGGGAGGCTGATTTGCAGTTTTCCTTCGCTGAGTGATGTTGCGCTGACGGAGTTGTTGCACACCGGCAAGGTTCCCGGGTACGAGAATCTTTACTTCGACACACAGCACAATCAGATCGCAGGAGGAGCCACGAGCACTGTGTCGAAAGTGAGGATGCCTTACCTGGATGCTCTTGACTATGACGAACCGGGCATCTTCAAAGGCCTGGCTTACCTGATTCCCATCCGCATTTATCACGCAGATCTCGGGCGGTTTCGGAAACGATACGCCGCGAGCCGGCTGTCCGCGTATGTTGCCCACATCTGCTCCACGGATTCGGTTTGCCACGTGCTGAATCGGGAGCAATTTCTGAAGCTCATGCTTGAAGTGGACCAGTTGCTGCGCGAGATCTACATTCAGCAGCGAGGGCAAGTGGACTTGGTCGTCTTCTCAGACCATGGCAACAGCCATGTGCAAAACCGACGAATCGATCTGGACGGATTCCTCGCCCAGCACGGCTTTCGCGTGGAATCTGCGATTCACAATGAAAACAGCGTGGTCGTTCCCGCCTTCGGTTTGGTGGGGGCGTTGCCGGTGTATTCCCAACCACAGAACACCGCGAAGCTGGCTCGTCTGCTGGGGAGTCATGAAGCCACCGATTTCACCGTTTATTTCGAAAGCGAGAGGATTCAGATTTGCTCCTCCCGCGGCTCTGCCGTAATTGAGGCCAGAGACTCTGGAGCATTTCTTAGGTATGCCACATTGGATGGCGACCCTCTCCAGTTGAAGCCTGTGATGCAGCGCATGCTTGAACAGAAGCAGCTCAATGCGGAAGGATTTGGTTCCACGGACAACTGGTTCGCGGCCACTGCTACGCACGAGTATGCGGACGCGGTCAACAGCATCTATCAGGGGGTGACCAACCACGTCATCAACCGCGCCAATGTGCTGGTGAGTCTTAAGGATGGGTATCACTACGGCAGTCCGTTTTTTGACTGGCTGGTCACCATGCGGTCGACTCATGGTAACTTGCGCCGAACATCAATGACGGGCTTCTATATGCGGAACGGTCCCATGCAGGCTACCGTTCTGCCGGCGCGAGAACTACTGAAGGATTTCCACGATACTAGCGTAGAAAAACTGGGCCGCTAACCGAGGATCGAAAACGACTCTTCCGCAGAAGGCTAATTCCAGCGGCTGAGATTTTCATTCCGGCACCAGTCGAACATCAGCCGTGAACTTGCGGTAGTTTCGGAAGTCAATCACGTTGAGGGAGCGTATCGGTGGTTGCCGTTCGTGCAGCGTCAGGTGCGCGGTTTGTGGAAGTAGATAGGTTTTCCCGTCCAAACCCGGAACAGAGAGATAGCTATACACGGTGGTGGCTTCAGAGTAGGCAATCGGAAAAGTGGATGGTAATTTCAGACTCTCCTGGGTGATTCTGAGAACCTGACAGTTAGCGGCATCGACCCACGCTTTTCCCTGGTAGGCCACCCGCAGCGAGTGAGATTTCTTGAAAGACAATGTCCAGCCAGAGTGCTCCTGCGAGACTCTGAAGCCTACGATGATTGCGGTAGTGCCCTGGACTTGCTCTTCGCCGTCTTTCCAGAATTCTGCCTGCGTTTCAGGCAGGAACAGCGTGCGCAGCAGGCTGCCGAATTCTCCAATCGATAGCGCGCCTCCGAGCGATTCCAGCGGTCGACGGCTGGCTTTGCCGTTGAGTCGAATATGTGAATAGCGTTCGGTCTTCTGGTTATAGGATAGCTCCGCTTCCCATACATCCTGCGCCTGCCAGGTACTGCTCTCAGGACTGCCGGTGTAGCGACGAGTCTTCTGGGAACAGATGAAATCCGGTAGCGTGTCAGAATACTCCAGTGCCCTTTGTCGCACTGCCTCAATCCAGCGTGACCATTCGGTCACAGGTGGCGTTGACTGTTGAAGTGTGGCTCTTGGCGCGGCGGATAGATGGAATACTGCGGCCAGTATCAGCGCAAACTTCAACGTAGCAGGCTGGAGATACAGGGGAGGCATATGGAAGCATCCCGACGGGTTGAGTGCCCCTACTGCGGACAGCGATTCTACCTGTTCATCGACACCAGTGCGGGCGACCAACAATACATCGAAGACTGCCAGATCTGTTGCCAGCCCATCGAGTTTCGGATTTCGATCGAAGATGGGGAAGTTCAGGAGATCCTGGCGGACCCGGCGAATTGAGGACAGAGCTTGAAGTGGTCGCGGGCCGGAGCCTCGCCTTCCCGGATCCTTCACAGGTCCTCTTGTGAAGCCGGTCAAGGTCAATCGTTTACGCTTTCGGCTCGCAATGCTGCCAGAGCGCGTGCCCCACAAAGAATGGACCCAGTGACTGAATAAACTCGGACGTCTGCTTCGTCTTGCGCATCGTCTGAACGATGTGCGACAGCGGATGCAATTCCCGCCCAATCAGTCCGATGAGAAAATCGTTGTCGTTGAGATCCAGACCATGACAGGCGAGGCGAACGTCGTGGGCCAGGTCGGCGTCTCCGTAGGCGCGGCCGATGGTGCCGTGTTCCCGGAGGATGGCGGCCTGCTCTTGTTGCGGAAGCTTTGAAAAAGCGCCCGACCGGCGCAAGGGATACCAAATCGCCCAAGGCCAATCTGGGTTACAGGCTGTGCGTCGCGGCTTGTGGAGGAGCCAGTCCTGCAAGTCACCCTCGAAACCGGATGCGTAGGTGCGTCCAATCATGGCCAGATCATGCTTCTGGCGTAACTGTCGGAAGGGTTCTGAGCTGAGCAGGTCCCGCAGGGTTGTGACGAAGAAAGTCGGATCTTGATGCATCGCCAGGATGCCGACACCCATCGGATCGTTGAGGTCTCGGTATAGGACTCCTTCAATCGCCAGACGCTTTCAGCGCATGTGCGAGCACGTGCGCGTCATGGCAATCCCCGAAAACCTGGAGTTGCATGTAAAGACGCTGGTTCAGCGTCTGCTGGTTTGCACCATGCTCCTGAACATCGATTTGGATTTCGGTTGGTCCAGTCATGAAAAACTCCTATGAGAATCCCCTCCGTGGAGGGGTGGCGCGCAGCGACAGCGGTCGCGGAGCGCCGGGGTGGGTTCGTTTTCGTTCCCAAACCCCCCTGAAGTCCTGGCGGCCCTTGCCACTCCGAACGGGGGATGCTGGTGTGCCCGTTCGACCAGCGTCGCACCGTCGCCTAGCGGCATGCAATACGTCTATTTCTCCACCACCAGCTTCCCCTTCATCATATCCATGCCGCAAGCAAAGGTGAACTCGCCTTCCTTCTCGGGAACAAACTCCACAGCCGTTTCCTTTTTCACCGCCAGGTCTTGTTTCACTTTCAAATCCGGGATTACCACCTGGGCGGTACACTCAGAATCGTCCTCGCGAAAAAATAAGAGTCGAACGGGCCGGCCTTTCTTCAGAACGATTCGATCGGGCGAATACTCGCCTTTGACCGTCACTTTGATTTCCTGCGGCGCAGGACTCCGGACTGGCTGAGGTGCCTTGTTCGCGCAACGGGCCAACGACATCACGAGGAAGCCAATAACCATGGCGATTTTGAATCGCATTTGGCATGTCATAGAGGAGCCTCACGAAAGCAGCCATTGAAGGCGCAAGCTGAATCTGCGTTTCCGAGAGCGCTATTTCTTCTGCCGATCCATCCATTCCTGAATTTGAGCCAGATCGTCCAGAACTTTCTTCTGCCGACGCGCGATGCTCATGACGTAAGCGAACAACAGAAGCCAGATAAGCGTGTATGAAGCAAAGAGATAGTTCATGCAGCCCCCTTGAGCTGAGCCTGGCGTTGCAGCGACTCCACTGACTCCTGTGCGCTTTCCAGGTCTTGGCGCAACTTCCATAGATAGAAAAAAAGAAAGGTAAAAGCCAGGAACGAGACCACCAAGGTCCACGCCATCCTTGGGTCCAGTCCGGAGCCTTCGCCTCCCGCAATAACAGGCTGCGGGTGCTGAGTACGCCACACTCGATTGGATATGTAGATAACAGGAACATCGACCGCGCCCAAGATGCCAAACACCGCGGATAGCCGGGCGCGCTGCTCAGGGGAGTCCACGAGGCGGCGCAGCATCAGGTATCCCCAGTAAATCAGCCACAACACGAAGAACGAAGTCAGTCGTGCATCCCAGGTCCACCAGATGCCCCAGACCGGCTTGGCCCACAGCATGCCTGTCAGGAGCCCGATGGTGGCGAAGACCAAACCGACTTCGGCGGCAGACGACGCTTTGACGTCTAGCTCTTTCTGCCTCTGTATCAGGAATCGCACGCTATAGATGAAGACACAGAAGATTGCCAGGAAGTTCACCCAGTGAGACGCAAAGTGAAAATAGAAGATGCGTTGCACGTCCCCCATTGTGAGTTCAGTGGGGGCGTACATGAATATGAGGTAGATCGACAACAGCATTGCTAGGCAGGTTGCCGCTGCGAGCAGATTCCGATTCACAAAAATCCTCCAGCAAAAAATCAACGGGTGGTTGCTTCGACCGACTATTCGCGGATTTCGTATTGATCCCGATGCTCTTGCAACAGCTGATCGCGTTGTGGCTTATTCCTCTAGGACATACTCAAACATCATCAACGGCAGCGTGATAAAGATGATATTAAACGCGACCAAAAATTTCACCCAAAAGCCAAGCGCTTCGCCCGGAGGATCCGTGAAGATCGCGGCGGTTGATTCCACGGCTCCGATAACGACGGGCAAGGCGATGGGCAAGAGGAGAATGGGCAGCATCACGTCGCTCATGCGAGTGTTCATCGAAATCGCAGCCAGGATGGTGCCGATCGAAGCAAAGCCGAGCGTACCCAGAAGAGTGATCCCGCACATCCAACCCAACCGGGGCAGCAGGTTGAAATTGAAGAACAGCGCAAAGCAAAACAGAATCACCGCCTCCACCATCAGCATGAAGCACAGGTTGGCGAGCATCTTCCCCAGATAGATTGCTCCCCAACTGATGGGCGCCAGCTTAAGGCCCTGTAGCCCGTCGTTTTCACGCTCGCCGGCAAAAGCACGATTCATGCCCAGCAACCCGGCGAAGAGGAATGTCATCCAGAGCAGCCCGGGGCCGAACCGTTCCGTCTCCATGCTGTCGGGTTCGAACGCAAAATGAAACATCAGGATGACCAGCAACCCGAAGAGCAGCATGGACGTCAGAGCGTCCTTGGTTCGGAACTCGGTAAGAACGTCCTTCCAGAAGATCGCACCGGCTTGCTTAAGAAACGTCACGACGTCGCTCTTTCAAGAATTGTTTGTACTGGTCCCGAATGTCTGCATCCGTACCGGTGAGGTCTTCAGCAATCTTCCCTCGGTCAACGAACGCCCAGCGCCGGGCGCCCTGCAGTCCTTGCTCCAGATCGTGCGTGGCCATGAGCACGGTCTTCCCATTGGCTACGAAAGATTCCAACCATTCTCCCAGAAGCTCCGACGCCTCGAGGTCCAGGCCTGTGAAGGGTTCATCCAGTAACAGGACCTCGGGATCATGCAGCGTGGCGCGAGCAATTGAAAGGCGCTGCTGCATGCCACGCGAGAATCCATGAATGGGTCTTAGCGCGCTCGATTCCAACCCAACCCAACGGAGCGCTTTGTGAATTCGATCCTGGGCATCGCTAAGAGCATAAAGCCGCGCGAAGAACTGGAGGTTTTCGAAAGCGGTGAGATTCCGGTAAAGATAGCTGCTGTGTGCCACGAAGCCCAGTTTTTCTCTTCCCGCTTCGGGATGCCGCAAGACATCGATGCCGCAGACCTCCACCCGGCCTGAATTAGGCCTGATCAAGCGCGCCACAACACGCAGCAGCGTTGACTTGCCAGCTCCGTTGCGCCCAAGAAACACCAAGAACTGGCCAGGCTGGACCGTCAGATCGACTCCCTGGAGGGCGCTCGTGCGGCCAAACCATTTCTCAACCTTATCGAGACGAACCACGGGGGCATCAGCCACGGAAGCACACGGAGAGGTTGAGAGTATAGTGACGATACAATTCGTTCATCGAGGAACCTACTACACTTCAGTTCCCCTCGCCCAACGTGGGAGAGGGGTTAGGCGTGAGGGGGCAAGCGCAAGGTTGAATCTTCTCGGAGATGTTCCGAGCTCATCTCCCGCGCCCGGGCGAGGTTCTTCACCCTCGGCGTTTCCGCGCTGCAGCAGGTTGCATCTTGGATGCAGCGGTCTGTCGCGAGGCCGATTTCTGGCGAATGGCAAACAGAATCGCCGCTGCGAACACGATTCCGAAGCCGGTCAGGATGACGATCTTGTTTTCGATCACGCGATTTGACAAGCGCACAACCTTCGGTTGAGGTTGATCATGGTCGTGGCCGTCGCCGGGCCCGTGCTCTCCTTCCTCAGACACCAGCGGCGCATCGCCGGCCACTTTGAACTGAAATGCAGGGGCCTTTGCAGCCGGGGTTACCTGGTAAATGGCTGCCTGCGTGCGCGAATCAGAGCCGGCTGGCTGGATGGCCTGCCCGGACACCTGCAAGGCAGCCGGCAGAATCAGCACCTTGGTCGGTCCGGTGGGATAGAACAAGCGGTGGCTGAACTCGCGCTGGTTCGAAGGGTAGTTTACTTTGTACGAGACCCGAATCTCGTTCAGGCCAGGCTTCATCGGATAGCTGATTTGATAGCCTCCTTCGGGTCGCGGCGCGGGCTCTTGTGGCAGCGGAATGCCTGCCAGGCCCACAACCGAAACAGACAGCTCACTCAGCAGCTCGCGTGCGGGCGTATCAAAGGAAAACGTACCATCCGTTCTGGCCAGCGTCTTCTTGGGTGATGAAGTATTGTCAAGCAGGTATTGCTGCTGGACGTAAAGGAGGTTGCCGCTGGCCTGGGCAAGCATCAGTGGCAACGAGACTTCAACGCCTGCCAACGATGAAGTCGTCTCATAGATCGTGACGGTCACGGGCTGGCTCAAGTCCTGATCGGGCGTTACCGAGAGATTGTAGTTCACTCCCTGGTGGATGGCTCGCAACAACCAGTGTGGCGATGAGGTACTTGCGGTGATCGTGAAACGAAACGACCCATCGGCTGCGGAAACAACCTCCGCGTTCTTGTTCATGCCCTCTCCGAGCGTCAACAGTTCAACTTTCTGCTGTGCAACCGGTCGATTTGTTGTGCCGTTCACGACGCGCCCTTGCAAAGTGCGCTGAGCCAGCGCGTTCGAGGGTGTGAACCATAGAAACTGAAGCAGGGCGGCTGCCAGGAAGATCTGGGTTTTCCTGGAGGGACCTCCGAGAATGCTTTTCATGGTTCGGTGCGGCGCCACGGACAATGTGCGAGGCGCGCTCCGCGCGGCATTGCCTGGTGCTTCCTCGGTCGCCGCCGGGACAGTGCCTCCCACATTCGGAGAGTGGGTAACGTCAAATCCAGCTGGGCCGTCCGGACGAGCGATTGAGAACACTTGGCTGGGTCTTCCAGCCTACGCAACAATGAGTTTTCACGGATTGAGGGAATCGAAACGGGTGGGACCGATTAGTTAAATTCATTCACAGGGGTCGGCAAACCGAAAACATTCGCCACCTACTTTCTTGGTTTCTTCTCGCTCTTGAGGACAGCCACCACTTGGGGTTCACCGGTCTTCTGCAGAACCTCTGGCTTGATCTGCTCAATTTCGCGCATCAGCGCGAAGGCTTCCTGCTCATAGCCATTCCGCAAACCCTGATAGTCCTCGTCAGAGAGCTTGCCCATTTTGTATTCGAAATCGAGATCCTTGATGTTTTCGTAGACCGTCTCTTTCTTACGGAGCAGGCGTTTCAATGAAGTCTGTGAGCCCTCCAGATCTCCAAAGAACGGAGTGCCTCCTGCCAGGAGCGGGCGAAAGATGAAGAACAGCGTTCCCGCGGTCAACAATGCGCAAACGATGATCAGTGAAGTCATATCGGTGCCCTAAGAGTGATCGGAGTGCGCGTCGCTACCTCCAGCTTTCACCCGAGATCTTTCAGTTCCTTCTCCATCCTGTCTCGGTAGGCATCAGGGATTACCCGTGTCGATGCATTACCTGCCACTAGTGGCTTGCGTTGGGTCCAAGCCTTGATGACGAAGTAAACCACCATCAGCCCAAAGCTGAGAGCTGCAAAGGGAGTCAACCAGGCGGCCAGATCAAGCCCCTCCGTCGTTGGCGCAGCGAGAATCACTTTGCTGTACTTCGCGACGAAGGCGTCGACGATTTCTTTCTGGCTCTTGCCCTGTTTGAGGTGTTCCTGAATCTCCGTGCGTAACGGCGTTGCCGAACCGCAATTCAACATCCCGCAGGCTGATAGTTGGTGATTGCAACTACACTGGCAAACAAATGCCTCCGAGGCTTTTTTGACTTCAGGAGGAAAAACCTGAGCGAACTGCCTGGAGGGGGAAAAAAACACAACTGCGATCAACATGAACTGAGTTCTTAGTGAACAGATTGTAACCAAACCATGCTTGTTCATGAGAATGCGTGCCTATGCTTTCGTTAGTTCTTCTACTTCTAGCGGCGCTGCAACCTTCTGCATTGCTTTCTCGTGCTTGTCCGGTATCAAGCACACCACCGTTCCGAGCATGAAGACCAGACCACCAATCCAAATCCAAGACACGAGTGGATTCAAGTAAACATGGATGACGGCTTTCGTGGTTGAGGGTGTAAACCCAGCAAGGACGACATAGAGGTCTTCCTTGAGCCCGGATCGCAGTGCCACTTCCGTTGTGGCCTCCTCCTTTGCCTTATAGAACCGCCGTTCCGGCAGGAGCGTGTCGATGAGCTTGCCGTTTTGATAAACCGTAATGATGCCAACGGCCGAACGGTAGTTTGGATTGTCGTTGTTCTTAACCTGCTCGAGCGTCAAGGAGTAGCTGGCCAATCTCGACGCTTTCGCCTGGTGACAACTCCTTTTGAACTTCCTGGTTAAACCCCGCTCCGGCGAAACCTACAAAGAGAAACACCATCGCAATGTGAACGATATAGCCGCCGTAACGCCGTGTGTTTCGGAACGTTAGAATCCACAAAGCTTCCAGATAACTTTCGCCCTGCCGTCGGCGAGCGTTTGCTCCGCGATGGAATTCGGCCAGAATGGTCGCCATGACGAAAACGCAAAGAATCAGACAGACCATCGAATAGAAATGCCGCATGCCAAAAGCGAAAAAGATCGCGCCGGTAATCATTGCAGCGAACGTCGGCATGGTGAAGTTTCGCTTCAAGCTCTGGGTGGAGGTTTTTCGCCAGGCTAGGAGCGGCCCGACGCCGGTCAGGAACAGGAGAAAGAGTCCAATGGGAATGTTTACTTTGTTGTAGAACGGAGCACTGACGGTTCGCTTCTCGTTCTGCAGATACTCCGTGATGATGGGAAAGATGGTGCCCCACAGGATGGCAAACATTGAAGCCAGCAGGATGAGGTTGTTGAACAGGAAACTGCTTTCCCGGGAGACCACCGAATCCAACCGGTTCTCGCTCTTGAGCGAATCAAGCCGCGTCAACAGGAGGTAAGCTGAGAGTGAAATCATCAGGAACAGAAAACTGGAGAAAAAAGGCCCGATAGGCGACACGGCAAACGTATGAACCGAAGAGACGATGCCGCTGCGCGTTAGAAACGTTCCAAAGATGCAGAGCAGGAACGTCGAAAGAATCAGGATCATGTTCCACACCTTCATCATGCCCTTGCGTTCCTGCATGATGACTGAGTGGAGGAACGCTGTCGCGGCCAGCCACGGCATGAGCGAAGCGTTCTCGACCGGATCCCAACCCCAGTATCCGCCCCAACCCAGCACTACATAGGCCCACTTGGCGCCGAGCAGGACTCCAATGCCTTGGAACAGCCACGGCACCATCATCCAGCGACGGGTAGTTCGAATCCACTCCTCGTCGAGGTCGCGTGTGATCAGAGCCGCGATCGCAAAGGCAAATGGAATGGTGAAACCAACGTAGCCTGTGTAGAGAATCGGCGGGTGAATCACCATGGCCCAGTACTGCAACAAAGCACTCAGCCCGTTGCCGTCCATGGGTGTGAACGGTGTGGCGACCGGGCTACCAGGACGAATTACGCCAATCATGTCGAACGGGTTGGCCACGAAGTTATTCACCAGCAAGAAGAACGTCGTAACCATGGAGATGACGCCCACGACATAGGGCATCAGGTTCCGATTCTTCTTCAGATTCAAGACAACAGCGGTCACCGAAAACAGGCTGAGAATCCAGCACCAGAAAACCAGCGAGCCTTCCTGGCCGCCCCACAGGGCACCGAACTTGTAGAACCAAGGCATGGCGCGGTTGCTGTTGGCGGCCACGTACTGCAAGTTGAAGTTGTCGTTCAGCAATTGATACCAAAGGCTGAAAACAGTCAAAGTCACCAGCCCGCAGACGGCCATTACCGCCCGTTCTGCCGTCTCCACCAGCCTGCGGTTGCCTAACCTTCCGCCCAGAAACGACGAAACGATGGCATAGCAGGAAAGGCAAAAGGCAAACAACATGCAAAACTGACCGAAGTCGCTGACAAGGGCTAACATAGCTTTAGATCCTTGCTAAGGATTGAATGAGGGCAAACCGCGGTGGGTGTGATGCCGATTTGTGGCTGTCAGTTTTCCGCTGCAGCGATCAACCGACAACTAACAACGAACCTAGCTCTTTCCCTGTTTCACGTTGTATGTGGCTTCATACTTTGAAGCACACTTGGCTTGAATCTTTGAAGCTTCGAACTCGCCGGAGCGTGACAGATGGCCCTCCGCCATGGCTTGGGCTCCATCTTTGAAAGTGTCGGGCAGCAAATCCTTGCCAACGTACTTGACAGAAATGACGTCGCCCTTCTGTTCAAGCTTAAATCTCACGATACCCGGCGAATCTTCCCTACTGCCAGCCACGACATTGCCGGCGACTCGAAGCCGTTTGTCGTACGCATCGTCCTTCATCAACTTGAGCTCGTCCACCGTCTTGTAATAAGCCAGACTCTCGTCAAAGCCACTGAATCCAAGCCAAGCAATTGAAGCTACGATGATCAGGCTGCCAGCTAGAAACTTCACTTTTCTCTTGTCCATAAGACTGCCCCCGTGCGCTGCGAAAGAAGTCCATGCAATGAAACCACATGATTCTAACACTGCCGGCAGAAATCATCTACTGAAAGGAACGGTGCCTGTCGGGATATTGGGAGTTTGAAAGTGTTTCAATAACAAGTGGGTTACCCACGTGGCTTCGGATCGTGGACAGCAGGAAGACTTCCGGGCAACCTGCCAGTCCTCCCGCGACTCGTCTCCTTTGTTGCAAGTGATGCTGCCAACAGTGGTATTCTCTTTGCAAGCCTAGCCCACGACTCAATTCACAAACCGCCGGCAGGCGAACCTGCCCATCCTTAGGAACATGCTCATGAACAAACTGAAACGAGTGCTCTTGGTTACTGGTCTCCTTGGATTTCCTGTCCTGGCGGTATCTCATCTGACAGGCAACGAGGTGGTGTCAGAACTGATTCGCGTGGAGGGTCGAGTTCCGGTCCCGATGCGCGATGGTGTGAAACTGTACGCCGACATCTATAGGCCGCGGCGTGAAGGAAAGTTCCCAGTGCTGGTCATTCGCACCCCGTATGGCGTCCAGCGTGACGGAATGCAGGAACCGAGGATTCGTTTTGCGCAGCGAGGCTACGCGGTTTTGATTCAGGACACACGGGGACGCTATGAATCGGAAGGGAAATGGGACCCTTTTCGTAGCGAAGGCGAGGATGGCTACGACACCATCCAGTGGGCTGCCCAGCAACCTTGGTCGAACGGTAAGGTCGGCACCCAGGGCGGATCGTATTTGGGGCACGTGCAGTGGCGAGCTGCCAGCCAGGCGCCTCCCAACCTGGTTACCGCGTTCCCCGCCGTGGCGTCAACCAGCATCTACCACAACTGGGCTTACTTTGGAGGAGCCTTCCGCCTGTCGTTCAACTATGGCTGGGGGGTTGTCCGGATGCCACAACGCATCATGCTCCCCCAATTCTGGCACGACGCAGCTTTCGCTCCTGAAGAGTGGCGCTACCAGAACATTCTGTGGCACCTACCCTTGGGAACCGGAGATCGAGTGTCTGCAAACCAAACGGTGCAGCACTATCGCGATTGGGTGAAGCATCAAAGCTACGATTCGTATTGGAAGGCTATCAGTGACGAGGAAAAATTCTCAAGCATCAAGGTTCCTGTTCACACGCACGGCGGCTGGTTTGACATTTTTCTGGCGGGCACGTTGAACGGCTTTACGGGAATGCGAACTCAAGGTGGTTCGGAACTGGCCCGGCGGGAAAGCAAGATGACCGTGGGAGCCTGGGGGCACGGCCCCAGCCAGAAGTTTGGTGATGTGGACTTCGGACCTACGGCGATGCGATCTCTGTCTGACCGCGAGGCCCGGTGGTACAACCACTATTTGAAAGGAGAGGCGAACGGCATTGAACAAGAACCCCCGGTTGAGATCTTCTACATGGGGATCAATCAGTGGCGTCATGAGAAGGACTGGCCTATTCCGGGAACAAAATATACGGAGTTCTATCTTTCGAGCGGCGGCAAGGCGAATACGGCCCGCGGCGATGGCCGGCTGGGGCAAGACAAGGCGAACGGGGCCCCCTCAGATCAGTACCTGTACGACCCAGATCAACCTGTTCCCACAGTGGGTGGAAACAACTGCTGTGGCACACCGACGCTGGCGGGACCCCGAGATCAGCGGCCTGTGGAATCACGCCATGATGTTCTCGTTTACACGAGCAACATCCTCAACCAGCCCCTGGCGATAGCCGGGCCAGTGGAGATGAAGCTGCATGCCGCCACGGATGGCCCGGATACGGACTTCGTGGCCAAGCTGGTTGATGTACATCCCAACGGTTTTGCGATGAACGTGGCGGAAGGGATTCTGCGAGCGCGGTTCCGAAAGGGTCTTGACCAGATGGAGTTGCTCAAAGCTGGACAACCCTATGAATTCGTGATCGACATGGCGGGCACAGCCAATGTGTTCCTGCCCGGACATCGTATCCGAGTTGACATTACCAGCAGTCACTTTCCCCAGTTTGACCGGAATCCCAACACGGGTGAGGATCTGGGCGCTTCTGACAAAGTGAGGATTGCGCGCCAAACCATATTTCATTCCGTCGACAAGCCCAGCCACATCCTGTTGCCGGTGGTGGAACTGCCACAGAAAGAGAAACCTGGGGAAACGTTGAGTGGGCAGCGATAGCCGTAAGTTGGAGGCGAGAGAACGTGGGACTGCTTCGTTGGGCATTCAGCGGAGCATGGTGCAGCGAATTCTTCCGCTGTTGGGCGCGTTGAATTTGCGGCTGCCCTTCATCCCTCCTCTTGCAACGAGGGATGAAAGCTAAAGGAGTGTGGTCGAATTAATGACGCGGTGCAGAATTTGATTCTTTGAGCTCAGCCAGCAGTTCTTTCTGTTCTGCCAGCACACTGAGCTCCTTATCCAGGGCTTCGAGAACCAGTTTCCTCTCTGCTTCGGCTGCCCCCGACTCCGAGAACAACCCTTCACCCAAGGTTAATACCTTCATCTTCAGTACCTCCCTACGCCGTTCGTCCAGAAGGTCCTGTGCTCTTGCCACCGGGCCAGTCTTTTCACTCAAAAGCGGACGTATTTGGGACTGAACTGCCTGGAAACGTTCCTGCGCTTCAGCGCGAATCTGAGCACTTCTTTTCGAAACGGCGTCGCTTGCACCAGCGCGTTCCGCGGTGCGGCCCTCAGCCATGACTTGGACGCTGCGGGGGCTTCCACCAACATTATGGGGCGAGGGTGCTGCGCTCGGTCGCCGACTACTCGGCTGAAAAACAATAATTGCAGTGATGATCGCTGCACTCGCAGCCATCACCAACTTCAGCAGCAGAGCAATTTTGCGGCGCTGCGGGCAAAACAGGCATTGGGCTGGCTGACTGAACTCGATCATGATGGCACCAGCATAGCAGATCCTGCAGGTGCCAGCTGCGAGTTCGAGTCAACTGCCCATTTGCAGGGCCGTCTAATTTGGAACACATGGCTACCAAAACCTTGAGATAATTGTGGAAATTCGGGAAACTGCCCATGGATGAGCCTCGGTGCAACCTGAATTGCAGGCAAGCCAATCAAACCTCTCCGGTGGCTAGGCGCTCCCCGATCCAAGTTGCTGCATGCGCCGTCTTCACTACTTCCAGGTACTGTGTCATGTCGCCTGTCAAATCCGCAGCACTTGGGTTCACTCTATGCTTCTGTGTATGGTGCTGAGACGGCGAAGGCCGTACTGTCAGGAAGCCCGTCGACCTGAAGTCGTCTCATTCGCCAACTTGCTAGTTGCTAACAGCGGTTCACGTCACAACAGGAAACGGCTGGCGCAAGTCTTGTGGGCGGCCGCGATGGCCACGGCCCTCGTGACTGGGCTCGCGACGAGGACTTTAGGAGCATCAATTGACAAATACCTAGGAGTGCCGGTTGCCAAGGTACAGTTTACCTCCGAAGATTTCATTGACGTGACTGCGCTGGAGAAGGCGGTGGCTGTGGCCGTCGGCAAACCGCTCGACGCAGCAGATGTACGGCAGAGCATTTCCACGTTGCATCAAACGCGCGAGTTTTCTCAGATTGAAGTGGATGCGAGTCTTGGTGATGCGGGGCTGGTGATTGCTTTCAAGCTGCGTCCCAACTTCTTCTTTGCCGACTTCCGGCTGCGCGGCGATCCCGTGCTTCGCTCGTCCATATCCGGCCTGGTTCCTCTGCCGCTGGGTGAAGCCTACAGCCCCAAGATCGTTGAGCAGTTGCAGCAAAAGGCCGAGGAAGCGTTGCGGAACTCTGGCTACTATCAGGCTGAAGTATTTCCTGACGTGCAGTTCCTCTCCAAGGCGAGGCTGGTCACGGTTAGCTACGTAGTGAATGCCGGGCAGCGCGCCACCATCAGTGGCATCGACATCACCGGCTCTCCATTGCTCGAACGCAGTGAAGTTCTTCAAACAATCAAACTCCACCCGGGCAGCTACTTTGACAGCGAGGCGCTCAAGAGGGATCTTGAACGCCTCCGCAAGCTTTACTCCAATCGCGGATTCCTGAACGCAACGCTGCGGTTGGAAAATCTGACCTATTCGCAGAGCTCAAATTCTGTCCAGATCCAAATTCAGATTGACTCTGGGTCATTCGTCTACATTGAGCTGACCGGTGGCAAGATTCCGAGGAAGCAGTTACGCGAGCTCGTTCCCATCTACGAAGAGGGCAGTATTGATGCGGATCTGATTGAAGAAGGCCGCCGGAATGTCGAGGACTATTTTCAGCGCAAGGGATACTTTGACGTCACGATCAGCAAGGAATTGATCGAGGTCCCTACCGAGAACGCTTATCAGGTGAACTACACCATCGACCGGGGCAAGAAGCAAAAGGTGGTGTCCATTGACTTTGCTGGCGCTAGACACTTTAGCCGCAATCAACTTTTGCAGGCGCTGGCCACACGCATTGGAGGACTGACCAGCCGGGGCACATTCAGCGCAGATCTGCTCAAACAGGATGCTGAGAGTATCAAGAACCTGTACTTGCGTGACGGCTTCGAGCAGGTATCGGTCGAGCCCAGTTTCAAGAAGGACGACGAAGGTATCAATATCGCGGCCAGTTTCACCATTCAGGAAGGGCCGCGCACTATTGTGTCGGAGGTTGAGATTCAAGGTAACGACAGCATTGAAAGGCAGGAGCTGGTTCAGGGTCTCAATCTCACGCCAGGAGGGCCGTTTTCCCAGGCCCTGCTCCAGGAAGACCGAAGGTTGATTGAGTCAAAGTATTCAGATCGCGGCTTTACTGACGTCAAGGCTGACTACACAACCGAGAGGGTTGAGGGCAATCGGGTCAAGATCGTCCACACTCTGTCAGAGGGGCAAGCCATCCGTGTTGATGATATCCACATCATCGGCAGCCAGCAGACGCGAAACAAGATAGTGAGCCGGAACATCACCTTCCATGAAGGTTACCCACTGAGTCAGGAGCAACTGCTCACGAGCCAGCAGCAGCTTTACGGCCTTGGTTTGTTTAACCGCGTGGACATTGTTCCAGTCAACGTCAATCAGAGTGATGACTACCGGCCAGTCATCATTCGTCTCGAGGATGGCAGTCCCATCATTCTCGGCTATGGCGGTGGATACCAGACTAACGAAGGCGCGCGTGGCACGATTGAAATTTCACACAATAACCTCTTTGGCTTGGCGCGCTCCATCAGTTTTCGTACCCGGGCCAGTTTTCGGGAACAGCGCGGCCAGGTCACTTATAAAGAGCCACGCCTTTTCAATCGTGATCTTGATTCGTACATCACGTTGTATGCGGAGAATACAGATCAAGTGAGCTTCAGTACAACCACCGTCAATGCTGCGGTTCAAGTCCTGAAGCGTTTCGGCAAGATCGATAATTTCTTCGTGCGATATAACTTTGAAACGGTCGATCTTTCTGACGTTCAAGTAAACCCGCAGGCAACCGGACAGGACCTTGGAACGCTGAAGTTATCCACATTCTCCACAGCATGGCTACGAGACACTCGGGATGACCCCATTGAACCAACACGCGGTTTTTTCAGTACCCTCAACTTTTCAGTGGCTTCCAGACTCTATGGGTCGGAAGTGAACCTGGTTTCTTTTTTCGGACAATACCAGAACCATCGGCGTGTGGGCCGAAGCGCAGTTCTGGCGACGTCTCTCAGATTGGGGCTGATTGGACCTTACGGCAGCACGCCCGAGGTTCCAATCAGCGAGCGCTTTTTCGCTGGTGGATCGACCACACTACGTGGTTTCGACTTGGATCTGGCAGGGCCGCTTGATCCTGAAACGAACAAGCCCCTGGGTGGCAACGCCCTTGTGATTGCCAACGCCGAACTGCGGGTTCCAGTGACTGGAAACTTTGCCGTGGCGCCATTCTATGACACCGGCAACGTCTTCGCACGAATCAAGGACATTGGCTTGTCACGCTTCACCAACACCATTGGTTTCGGCGTGCGCTACAAGACACCGTTTGGACCGCTGCGTGTGGATTTTGGATTCAACCTGTCTCCACCCTCGGGCTTTCCCACATCACAGATTTTCTTCACGATCGGCAACCCATTCTAATGCACGCAGATTTCGAAAACAGAGCGAGGCGAGCGACTCACTGGCAATCATCCGGAGAGGTCAGAAAGGTACACCTCTTTCTGGAGATAGCAGGTATGGTATTGCTGGGATTGCTGTATCTTCCCAGTGTGTTCACCCATAGGGCCGAAGTCATTGACCGGCTGGCGGCGGTGGTGAACCGACAGATCATTACACTTGGAGACATTGAGCAAGAGCTGAAACTCCAGGAACTCGACCCGCTTACCGGAGACTTCCCCGGCGTGGGTTCATCGCAACGACAAAAGGTGACTCAGGAGCTTGTGCTGCAGCGGCTGATCGAGCAAACGCTCATTCGCGAGCAAATTCAGCAGTTTCCCGGGCTTGAAATCGATGACGAACAGGTTGAATCTCAACTTGCTGCCATCGAAAAGAAAATAGGTGGCGCCGAAAAGCTGGCCGGCATGAGGATTGACATTCAGGATCTCAGAAACCGGTTGCGGTGGCAACTCCAGGTCATGAAATTCATCGACTATCGGTTCCGGCAATTTGTGGTTGTCGATGCGAAGGAGATCGAGGCCTACTATCAGAATCAGTTCTTGCCGGAACTGCAAAAACGCAATGCCTTGCCTGCTCCTGAGCTGCCAGCGGTGGAGGAAGGAATCCGAAAGATCCTGACCGAAGAGAAGCTGAACATCCAAGTTGACGAATGGCTGGCATCCCTGCGCAAGGATGCGGCGGTTGAGATCTTTCACTGATGCTTGTTAAGAATCAGCAAGCTGTTGAAGACCTATGACCCTTGCAAGAAAAACCTTCCTCGGGTTAGCCGCCATCGGGTTGTTGACGGTTGTCGCTGTTTGGTTTGTCCTGACCGGCGAAGCTTTTCGGACCTACGTTCAGCAGGAATTGGTGTTGCGTCTGGAGAAGGCTACGGGTGGAAAGGTTTCCATTCGTTCTCTCGAGCTCCAATTCTTTCCTCCCAGGGTGCTCATCTCTGATCTCCGCATCCGGAAGGAACCTCCTGCCGAGCCACCCTTTCTCACGATTCGCACTGCGGAAGCCTACCCCCATCTGGCGAGTTTCTTGGGAGTGCCAAGCTTGGGATCGCTAACACTCAGAGATCCCCAGTTACGCGTCGAAGTGGGCCCCGATGGATCTAGCAATATTCCTCAGCCCAAATCCTCAGGTGATTCGGATTTGTTCCGCCTCCTGGTCGAAAAGCTCGACGTTGAGAATGGTGTCGTCGAGTACAACCAACAACGATCGACGTTCAGCACGCAGCTTGAAGGCGTCAGGCTATCCGCCCGCTACCTGCCACTGGAAGGCCGGTACCTGGGAAGTTTTCGCCATGAGAAAGGTTACGTCCGGTTCGGGCAGAACAGGTGGACTTACGGGCTGGACGCCTCTTTGAGCCTTCGGGAGGATCGGCTCGATTTCGAACGACTGCTGCTAGCAACAGCCCAGTCCAGGGTTGAGGCGAAGGGCGTTGTCAGAAACTTCAAAGATCCTTCTGGAGAATTCACTTACCAGGGAAACGTCAGTCTGGCAGAGGCGCGTCCGTTTCACCGCGAGCTCCGGGGTTTGCAAGGCATCACCCAGGTTGCAGGCACCTTCAGTTTTTCCGGCGGCCAGTGGAAAACGGTGGGAACCTTGCGTGGGTCCGATCTCTCAATGAATACCGCAAGGGTACAGCGGTTCAGCAGTCACTTTGAGCTGAGCCCGGAACGTCTGCAGCTGACGGGCATTCAGATAGCCGGACTGCATGGAAAGGCGGAAGGTCAATTCACTGTCGAGTCTCCGTTTGCTGTTCGGCGCTACAGCGCCGATTTTCGATTGGCCAGAATCGGTTTGCTGGATGTCTCGCTATTGGCCGGTTTGGAAAGGGCCCGGTTTGGAGGCGAACTGAGTGGAACGCTCAAAGCTTCATTTCTCGACGAAGGACGACAGTTGGCGGGCAACGGACATCTGACCATCTCGGAGGCGCCACAGGAGGCAGCAGCGCATGCAGTCCAAGGTCGACTCTTGCCAATTCACGGAGAACTGAACTTTGAGCTTTCGCAATGGAGTTCCCGGTTCGATCGCAGTTTTGTCGTATTTGGACAGAGCACACTGCAGTTTGTCGGGACGGTTTCTGCGCGAGAAGCATCGAATCTCCGCATTGAGGGGAAGTCGGAAGACCTAAGCGACTTCGCTTTTCTGGCGCCGGGGTTGAAAGGGAAGGGCAGCCTCTTGGGCGTCGTCGAAGGAACTCAGGCGCAGCCCATCGCGCGAGGCAACTTTGTGGTCGATAGCTTGTCGTACCAGACATATTCGGTTGACCATGCTCAAGGTCAGTTCGCAGCGGACCGAAGAGCGATTGACTTACTGAATCTCGATCTCGTTCGGCAGAGATCTCAGGTCAAGGTTCGAGGCAAGATTTTCCTTGACCCATCCAACCTCATGCCCACGGGAGATGTTCATCTGCTTGCCAGAATGAAGGATGCAAAAGCCGAAGATCTACTGGCAGCAGCCGGTCAGAGTTATCCGCTTTCCGGCAATATCACTGGGGACTTCATGGCAACTGGCAAGTACCCAAAAGTCGAACTTCAAGGTACCGCCGATGTTCTCAACGGAAGCGTTCTCGATCAACCTTACGACAGCGGACGCTTCGAGATTCGCTACCAGGAGCCTGTCCTGGAGGTGTCGAGTCTGGACGTTCGGCTTGGAAGCGGCAAAATCGTGGGCTCGGCAACCCTAGACCTCGCAGCCGAGACGCTAAGATCAAAGATCGAAGGAACAACCATTGCTCTGGACCAACTTCAGTGGTTGCGATCTGGGAACAATCCGATTTCCGGATCGATTCGCCGAATCACTCTCAGTGCCGAGGGTCCCTATCGAAGGCCGGCGCTGGAAGGCCAGATCGACGTGGCAGACCTGGCCGTTGCCGGAGAGACGGTCGGTGACTTTCAAACACGGGTCAAGACGGAGAATGAGATCCTGCGGTTTCAAACCAGCTCTCTGACGCCCGAAGTTGACCTGAACGCAGCCGGAACCATTGATTTGAACGAGAATCTCGACTGTATTACTCAGCTTACTTTTCGCAACTTTGTTCTGACCCCCTACGTAAAGAAGTTGCTACCAGTAGCCCCAGAAAAACTTTCGAGCCGTGCTGAGGGACAGCTGGTTCTATCCGGACCTTTGCGGTACCCGGCGAAGCTGGTCGTCAGCGGACGCTTGCAATCCATGCAGATTGACTTTCGCGACGCGCGGCTAGAAGCCGCAAAACCCTTTGATATCGAAGTCCGCGACGAACGGGTGAATATCAAGACAGCGGTGTTCACCGGGAAAGGCACGGTTCTGAACCTCGATGGTCTGGTGGATATGTCTGCTCAAAAAAGATTGCAGCTCTCCCTGCAAGGTGATTTGGATCTCGCCCTGTTGAACGAATTCGTGAGCAAGCTGTCGGCCGGTGGAAACGGAACGGTGAACGCCTCGGTGCGCGGGACCTTGTCCGATCCGCATGTTCAAGGGCAGGCGCGCATAACCAACGGTCAGTTTGCCTACGCTGATTTCCCGAATTCCTTTTCACAAGCCAGTGGGAATTTCTTCTTCGACGAGAATCAGGTCAGAATCGACAACTTCAGTGCTGTGAGCGGCGGTGGAAAGGTCGAGGCGGGTGGCGACATTATTTTCGGCGGAGAGCAAATCAAGCTGATGAATCTTCGCATTCAGGGCCGCGAAGTTCGCATACGCTATCCCGAAGGCATGCGCAACGTCGTGGATGCAGATTTGACTCTGCGGGGCTCGCAACAGGCTCAACAGCTTTCCGGCAACATTCGGATTGTCAGCGCCTCCTTCCAGAAAGGCTACGACCCGATCACTCAGTATCTCGAGAATCGCAGCGGTAGTCAGGTTTCCTGGCCTGCCGCGCAGGAACTGGGCGGAGGCTTGAGTCTGGATCTGAATATTACGGGTGATCGCAACATCAGGCTGGATACACAGCTTGTCAAGATGACCTCGCGTGCGGACCTGCGCGTCAAGGGGACAGCAACCAGCCCCCTGGTTACGGGAAGTATCGAGGCCAACGGCGGTGAGTTGTACTTTCAGGGCGCGCGTTATCAAATCACGCGCGGTCGGCTGGAGTTTGTGAATCCGTTGCGCATCGACCCACGCATTGACCTTGAAGCAGAAAGCGATTTGCGCGACTACCGAATTGTCCTGACGATCAGCGGCACGGCGGGCAAGTTTCGAGCCGACCTGCGCTCCGATCCGCCGCTGCCAACCATGGATTTGTTCAGTTTGGTGTCCTCAGGTGGAACGGCAGGCGGTCGCGGGAGTTCTTACTATCGCGCCACTTCCCCGTCCGGACGTCAACAAGACAGCGCAGCCGCAGCCTCGGCTCTACTTTCAGAGGGGCTATCGATGAAGATGGGCTCGGGCGTGAAGAGGCTTTTTGGGATTGATCGATTTCGCGTCGATCCCTTCCTGGTGGGCAACGAGCGCGATCCATCGGCTCGGGTTACTTTTGGACAACAAATCACCAAGGACTTTTCGATTACCTATTCGACGAGCGTGTCTTCGAACGAGCAGCAGGTGATCCTGATCGAGTACCGGGTGAACGACTCGACTTCAGTCATTGCGTCGCGCGACGCGGAAGGTTCATTTGGTCTGGACGTCCGCTTTCGCAAGCGGCTCCGCCAGAAAAACCGGTAGCCCTCGGACCGTCGGTGAGGCACGAATCCTCTTACAACAGGCATTCCTGAAGGTCAGGCGAGTTTTCGAGACGGCGGTAGTCGAGTCGCTGCGACTGCTCGGGTGGATGCTGGCGGAGCTGTTTTCCAGATATTCCATCAGGAGCTCTCGAGAGCCTTCAAAATAAGATTGAAGCAATTCGGCTAAAGCTTCCTGGCGTGAAAATTCCAATGAAAGTGAAGGTGTGTAGACATAGGCCTTTCCTTGCTTGACTCGAGTCACAGCTCCCTTCCTGGACAGACGGTCAAGGATGGTGAGGACTGTGGTGTAGGCAAGCGGGTCGCAGCAAACTCTCCTGCACTTCGGAGACGGTTTGGGCGCGGCGCAGCCAAATGGCTTTCATGCACTCCAGCTCCAACCGGCTCAGTTCCTGCGGTCCTCGGCATTGTCTGGCCGGAGCAGGGTGGGGCAAAACCTCAATCGCCTTTCGGAATGTCTTGGCTGTCATTTGAACCCCTTGAAGAGCGGCCGTCCAAACATCGTGTTATAGCTGGTCCAGTTCCCTTCGACATTTGGATCGGTGCGCAGGATCATTTGCATCGCCTCAACTTTGCTGTCGAGATTGTCGAGGCAGTGCAGGATCAGTGCTTCCGGAAACATCGGCAGCTTCGGGCTGCCAAATTCATACTCACCATGATGCGAGATGATGAGGTGTTGGATCAAGGTCTTGAGTTCCCGCGGGAAGTCTTCGATTTGAGCGATCTTCTCGTTCACAATTTCCAGCTCGAGAATCATGTGCCCCAAAAGTTGCCCTTCATGCGTATAACTGAAGCTGCGGCTATAGGCGAGCTCGCGGGTCTTGCCAATGTCGTGAACCACCGCGCCCGTCAGCAGCAGATCCAGATTGATTCCTTGATAGTTCTGTACCACCAGCTTGCAGAGTTTGCAAAGAGACAACGTGTGCTCGAGCAGGCCTCCCAGCCAGGCATGATGCAGTGATTTGGCCGCAGGCGCTTGTTTGAACTGGGCCGCGAGTTCCTCATCCATCAGCAGGCCCATCAACAACTCCCGCAGCGGCTGAGTTTCGATTCCATCCACAATGCCGAGCAATTCTTCAAACATCACCTCCACATCTTTGGTCGTCTTGGGAAAGTAGTCGGCAAAATCCACTTCTCCGTCCTGGCAGGGACGCAGCTTGTGGATTGTGAGCTGTGGCCGATTTCGATAGATCTGAACCAACCCTTTGACCTTGATGAAATCGTCGCGGTCAAAGGTTGATTCGACCTCCTCGACGTTGTCCCACATCTTAGCGTCAAGTTCGCCGCTGCGGTCTCCCAGCGTCAGCGCCAGGAAAGGTCTCCCGTCTTCTTTGACTTGACCTCCTTGGATTTCACGAGGAACGTGGTAGTGATGGATTGATTTGCCTGGAGGTCGGCAACGAAGAGATCTTTCATTGTTTGCTTTCGTGGGATCGAGCCCGGAAACCAGCCAGTGGAGACTTCGGCGGCATGATAATGGGAATGCCTCGGGACGCGCAAGCTAAAGGCCGCGACACCGCTTATAGCTGGTCCGCTTACATCCCTTGGACGGAGGGGAGGTGGCTGTCACGGCAAACCCTTCGGTGTTGCTTCGTTCAAGTGAATAGACCCTTAAGTAGGGGGAGATGAGCCTGCCGGGCACCCTGGTTTGCCATCGGGGGTGGGGCATTGCAGCGTGGGCGTAGAAAACGGCATAATCGATCTTCGAGTTAGGGGGTTTCTAGCAAGTCCGAAGGGAGGCCGATCATGGCTAAAGCAAGAATATTAACGTTCGTTTTCTTTTTCGTCTCGGCACTGGTTGGACTTTCCTTCCTATACTCGGCCAGCAGTGCCTCATGCGACGCGATCGTCGGCAAGTGGGCTTGGTTTATCGGTGGTGAGGTGACAATTAATCCTGATGGAACTTTTGTGCAGCAGTCTGGCAACGCGGGAAGTTGGGAGTGTACCGACGCTGCCCAGGGAAGGTTCACGCTCAGGTGGCGACAAGGAGGGTATGTCAACCGATTAGCTCTGACTGCGGACGGAAAAGGCTTATCAAGTGCAGACCCAACTCAACAATTTGTGACTGCGAAGAGAGTGGGCACAGGTGCAAACGTTCAGCCCAGACAGGACGCCTCTGCACTCCCGGCTCCATCTGCCCTCATGATGTCAACGCAAACTGACGGTTCGCACCTCTTGCCCAAGGATCTTCCCGAACTCATGCACGCGGCGACGAAACGTGCTCTTTGGCGTCAAGACGCCACGCCGGTAGGAATCGAAATCAATCAATACGATGCACCGAATCTTAAGGGGACCCGAAGTCCGCTTCCGGTTCACTTCACGATCGACGGGCATCGGCTACCAAATAACAGTGAGTACGAATGCCGTACGCAAATTCGAGTTCAATCAGGCGGTGAACTGGGGTGAGGTCTCCTTGCCCCCAGTGTTCGTTGACTTGCCCGCGGTCGCGCGCATTGCGCGCGACCGCGGCATGAAAGGTCCTATCGGGAAAGCCAGTCTGCGAGTCTATGCCCCCAAGGGTGTGCCGCCCGTGCTCGCGTGGATGGTGCACCCTACGGCCACCGGCTGCGGGAGAACAGTCAACGGCGCAACCGGCGAAATCATCGAGTACGACGTCACAGGTTACGTTGCGGCCTACAACAAGCAGTGGGAGCACGCTGCAAAGGGCTTGCGGGCGCTGATGCGGAGTGGACAGAGGGGAGCGTCGAGCAACGGTTCTCCAACCATCGGGGGTGATAGCGGCTACCCAAGTTCAGGGTCTGACCGGCCCTATGACGACGGAAGCGCCGCAAGAGCGGACTACGAGCAAAGAGCCGCAGAGAGTCGCGCCTATTGGGGCGGGAGTGCCGAGGACTACAACCGCATTAAGAACGGCGAGTGCACTTGGAGCGATTCATCCAAGTACGGCTGCTGATGCTATTGTCCAGATGTCACCAACTTGGGAGAATCTCCCCCAAGCGGGCCGCCGGCGACAACCGAGCAAACCGTCAAAGAATGGAAGAAAAGTGGGCCAGGTTTCTTGATTTGAGATTACCAATCAAACCTGATACATCGATTCCCGAATCGCCATCTCACTGGCCTCCAGGTTTACGGCTCTCCCTAGCGTGGCGTCGAAAAGAGTCAAGCGGAGTGAGGGGAGTGTGAGGGTCGTCAACCCGGGGGCAAGCCGGCCAGCCTTAAGAATGATCAAAATTCCCTATTAGCTAGTCCGCAGATTCTGAACACCCCAGGCTGCAGAGTCCCAGCTCACCTCCGCGTAAACTGAACGCGACGTCCCACTGTGCACGCGGCGGAGCCCTTCGGTTTGACAGCGAGAATCTTCCAAGAGATACTACCGCTCCATTTCGTGCCAATCATTCCACTGCAGAAGGTGCCCATTGCAAACGAACACAACCAAAGCCAAGCTGAAAGCCGGCGAGATGGTGCTGGGTTGCTTTGTCCGCTACCCCGATGCCAGTTTGATCGAGGTCTTGGGGTATTTGGGCTGGGACTTTTTAGTCTTTGATGGGGAACACGGAACGTTGGAACCGCGCGACTGCGAAAACCTGTGCCGCGCCGCTGAGCTGCGCGGCGTGACCTCGATTGTGCGCGTCACGACGAATCTCGCCCCAGTCATTTTGAGGTATCTGGATACCGGAGCTCAAGGAGCGTTGGTCCCGTGGATCAACTCAGCGGATGAGGCTGAGCGCGCCGTACGAGCCGTGAAGTATTTTCCACGTGGGACTCGCGGGCTCGCTGGAGTGCGGGCTTCAGACTTTGCTCAAGCAGGCCCTTTGAGTGACTACATCGTGAAGGCAAATGCGGAAACGCTCGTGGTGCTGCAGGTAGAATCGGCTGACGCCGTGGAGCAGTTGCCGAGGATCCTGGAAGTGGAAGACGTGGATGTTGTTTTTATCGGGCCCAACGACCTTTCAAACTCGCTGGGTTATGCGGGCCAGTTGGATCACCCGAAGGTAAAACCGGTTTTGGATCGAGCGGTCGACCTCATTCTTGGTTCAAAGAGATCCTTGGGTATCATGGTTAGCAATTTGGACGCAGCCAAACATTGGAAGCAGCGTGGCGCACGCTTTATCACCATTACCCTCGACAACATCACAGGTCCCGCAGTTCGGGCGTACCTGAGCGCGGTTCGATCGTCCTAGGCCCCCTGCTGGCAAGTCTTGAGCAGGGGCCGGCTGACGCGAACCATTCCGATTCGACTTCTCCCGCCAGCTTGTAACATCTGCCGGAACTCAAACTGGATCGCTATCCCCGGCTGGATCCTGCAGTTGGAATCCTTCAATGCCTGTTGCAAGTTGGAGGCTTGGTCTGTCGAGTCCTTTAGATCCGCGGTAGGTGACTTCTTTGCGAGTCTTAAAGTGATTTGCCACCAGGGTCGAAAACTGAAATGATTCCAAATGTCTCGGAGGTCCTGATGATTCGCACAATAACGCTGACACCTGCCCTTATCTTGCTGGCAGCTTTGGCTGGATTGCAGACGGTTGTCGCTCAAGAGAAACTCAGCGCGCCGAACCCTAAGCCCGATTTGAGTGTGGATGACGCCCGGATGATCGTCAAAGACATCCCCTCGGTAGATATTCGGGCCACGCTCGGCACCTGGAAGCTTTCGGAAACCGAGTTGGGGCAACTGCGACAGTGGTCTGGGATTCTCGTGGAAAAGCCTGGGACCACAGAGTTTTTGGCAAAATGGAGTGATCTGATCCGGCAGGCTCGTGCGAGAACGCCACAGATCAAGGAAACCAACATAACGCCATTGATCCGCATGGTAATGCTGGCAGCCTACGAAGAGGCCCAGAAGCACCAGACGACAAGTTCCACTTCGGCCCCAAGTGAGGTCTACAAGCAACTTCAAGAGCAGATTCGGGCTAACCTTACCGAAGCCCGGCAATTGCAGTCGCTGATGGGTTCAGACCGCAAGGATCCTCTATCTGGGTCGCGAATCTCGCTGCCAGCTCACCAAAGAACTTTGCGCAAATGCGATGTCGTCGGACAACCCAAGAAAATGGAGTGCAAGGAAGTCTTGATCTCAGCTTCGTATGAACTCGACGACTACATTTCTGTTTCTGAGGCGCAGCTTGTAAAAGCAGAAGAGGAAGCCAAACGCGGAGGCGGTGCGGCGGACAGCGGCCAGGAGAAACGCCGCCAGATCCTGTATGCGCTCTCCGATGTGGCGAAGGCGATGCACGACTCGGCAGTTGCAGTTCTGCGCAAGACTGGCAAGTAATGGAGAAATTCTTGATGCCCCGAGAATTTTGGGGCGTTGTTGAGTCCTTTTGGCCCAACAGGAGTGAATGATGCCAATCTACGAATACCGTTGTTTGGAATGCGGCGCCCAATTCGAAAAAATTGTCTCGTTGAATACTCATTCGATGAATTGCGAGAAGTGCAGCAGTTCACGAGTCGAGAAGTTGTTTTCTGCCTTTGCGGTACAAGCTGGGGGTTCCGAATCCTTTGAAGCACCCTCTGGCGGATGCGGAACCTGCGGTGCACCTCGTCCAGGCATGTGTCGTGAGATGAATTGAAGCGTCGGCTCTAGTCCTGCCATCAGCCTGCATGCCAAAACCAAGCTAGTTTGGTTTCGTTCTACTAGGGGGTGTGTCTGTTTCCCCTGCTTCTGATTCTCATTTCGCTCACCTTGCCGAAGGCATTCCTCCCTCAGACTGGTTCGACACCTGCCTTACCTGCCCGCCTTGCTTTACAACCCGCAAGGATTTTCCCAGGCGATGTGCTCCGCGCCAAACTCCAGGTCGAAAAACCGGTTCAAACCGTGAACGCTCTCTTGGGCAGCCAGAAAGTTACCTTTCGATCCCCGGTTGGTGGAGGTCAGTGGTCGGGCCTTGCTGGAATTGACCTCGAGGTAAAACCCGGCCGCTACTCTTTGAAAGCGACGGTGAGATTCGTCGACGGCCAAACCATTGAATTGGAGGAGGAGTTTCAGGTCTTGCCAAAGACATTTCCCTGTCCAGCGCATTCAGGTTGAAGAGAAGTATGTGACGTTGGACCCGAAAGCAGAAAAGCGTGCACGAAGAGGAAGCAAAGAAACTGAAAGCCATTTGGGAAACGTCGACGCCTCAGAAGCTTTGGCAAGGCAGCTTTCTCTCGCCCGTGGCGACTCAACTGACGAGTGGTTTTGGAAGGCGGCGCATCGTGAACAACCAGCCTCGCAGTCCACACTCAGGTGTGGACTTGAAAGCGACAGTGGGCACACCCATCAAGGCAGCCAACGCCGGCCAGGTTGTTCTGGCTGAGGATCTTTATTTCAGTGGCAACACCGTTGTGCTTGATCATGGTCTCGGACTTTATACGTTCTACGCCCATTGCTCTGTGATGACTGTGAATCCAGGTGATGCGGTGACAAGGGGCCAGGTGATTGCCAAGGTGGGCGCTACCGGACGCGTGACAGGTCCTCACCTGCACTGGGCGTGTCGCTTGAATGAAGCTCGAGTCAATCCGCTGAATTTGACTGCCGTCTGGATGGCAGAAGAGCCGCCAGCCAACAATCGGATTCAGGGTCGCAAGGGAGCTCAGGCCAAATGAAGCTTGGGATTCTTTCTCTTGGGATGAGCGTTCAGAAATAAGGCAAGTTCTTGCGAAATATCGGCCTCATTCTTAGAGTGAAGTGGCGGTCGGCCATCCGGCTGCTCCGGGACAATTTGTTCGACGCTTTCGTGCTGGCTCCCATCATCCTCTATGGGGCTTTTCTTGCTGTGGGTCCTCAGGTTCAGCACCTCCTGGGAGCTCTAGCTGGCCATCCGTTCTGGAATTTCCTCGGCCCCCGACAGATCAGCCTTGTTTTGGTGGCTGCCAAATTACTGCTTTCATGGCGCAGGCTTGTTGAGGCCCTTGCACCACAAACCTCGCCCGATGCCTATCTGGTATCGCTACCGATTCGACGCGTTGAAAGATATGTCAGCGTTTTCCTGCTTCGCTGCGTGAGCAATTTAGTTTTCCTTCTCGGCCTCAGCGTGTTCCTCAATCTGGCTCAAAGTGATGGGCTCGGTTTTCCGTGGATGTTGCTCGTCGTCCTGGTCGCGAGCAGTGTCGAGGTAGGCCTTGGCCTTTTGAGAGTAGAACTGCTGCCAAGGATTGCGCACGCCCTGTCGTTGAGGCTCCATTCCTTGCCAACCCGCCGGCGGGGCGTCATCTCTGCCGCCGGCAACCTGATGCGGCTGGCCCTGCGGCGCCTTCTGCCGGAAGGCCTTCAGGCGCTCGTAGTGCGGGATGTCTTGTTGACTCTGCGCTTCTTCTCGTTCGGTGTTGTATTGCACTTCATGGGAGCCTTGTTGTGTCTGGCAGTCATGATGAACCTGTTACCCGAAGTGCGAGACGACGCCAGAGCCGTGCAAGTGGTGACAGGGATGACCACAGCATTTGGCGTGGCTTGTCTGGCCTTGCTGACTCCGCGGCTCTTGAAGTTTCAGCTTCCGTACTGGTGGTTGGAACGGTCGACCTCAATGCCGGCCGATTTCATCTGGCGCGCCAAGATCTGGCACGCCAATGTGATTTCGTTGATATTCCCGTTAGTCGTCGTTTTGGTTCGGATTTCCATGCTTCCAACGTCCCCGGCACAGGCGGGTCTGACGCTAGTCGAGCAAGTCTTGACCGGCATCCTGGTGGCCTCATTCGGAGGAGCCTTGGTCTTTGAGACTCACCAGCAACCTTGGCTGGGGGCGCTGTTCTCAGGGTTGGCGGCGACAGCCTTTGCCTTGATCATGGTCCTGTTGCACTGGGCTGCTTTCTTTGTGATTTTTCCCTACCTCATGCGGCAGTTCGAACAGCGCGGCGAGGGTCGCATCCATTTCTTGTTATCCACGCATGATACAAATTAGCCATGTCGAAAAGCGCTACGGGGACCTTGTCGCTGTGGATGATGTCTCGCTTGAGCTTGGCGGCGAGATCTTCGCGTTGCTGGGTCGCAACGGGGCGGGCAAGTCCACTTTGTTCAAAATACTCGTCGGAATTTTCCCTCCAGATAAGGGCCACGTCACGGTGTTCGGCCACGACATACGCCGCGACGCGTTGGCTGCCAAACAAGAAGTTGGATATTTACCCGAGAATCTGAATTTGTATCCCCGTTTGACCATTCACGAGTTTTTGTTGTTCCTCGCGGGTGTTCGTAACATGGAAAGCCGAAGGGCCGGTAGTTCTGAGGCCGAGATTCGGGAGCTTCTGCAATACTTTGGACTCTGGGATCGAAGCCATATGCTTATTCGGGAATGCTCCCTGGGGATGCTGAAACGAGTTGGTCTGATGGGAGCGTTACTGGGTCCGCAGCGGCTGATTGTCCTGGATGAACCCCTGAATGGCCTGGATGTCGAGAACATCCGACTGCTGCGGCATCGTCTACGGGAGTTGCGGGAACAAGGCAAGACCATCCTGATGGCCTCGCACATTCTGAGTTTTGTCGAGGAGTTGAGCGATCGGGTGGGCATCATCCACCAAGGTCGGATGAAAGCCATTGGCACGGTGCAGGAGATCAAGACGTTGGCAGGCGATGTAAGACTAAGTCTTGAGGAGTGCTTTTTCCGGCTAACGGCGTAGCGTTTGGCCCTGCAACCGGGGGTTCAGGATTTCCCTCAAGCCATCGCCGAGGAAGTTGAAAGCCAGTACGGCGAGCATTGTGGCCGCGCCCGGAAACAAGATCAAGTGAGGGGCGTCGAACAGATGGCTGCGCCCATCGTTAAGCATTGCGCCCCAACTCGGCAGTGGTGGCGGTACACCAAGTCCCAGAAAGCTCAGTGATGCTTCCGCCAGGATTGCGCCGGCCATGCCTATACTGGCTTGAACGAGGACCGGCTGGATGATGTTTGGAACCAAATGCCGCAGGATGATGTGGGCATCGGAAGCTCCCAGCGAACGAGCCGCTTTGACGAAATCCAACTCTCTGACTTTCAGAATCTGACCTCGAACCAGCCGTGCATATCCCACCCAGCCAACGGTAACCAGAGCGAGAATTAGCTTTTCCAGGCCTGGTCCCCAGAACGCAACCAGCGCAATAGCCAGTAAGATTCCCGGGAACGCGAGCAGAACGTCAACCACTCGCATCAGCACTTCGTCAAACCAACCACCGTAATAACCTGCCAGCGAACCGGCGAGAAGGCCCAGGAACGACGAAACCAAGACGACGGAGAATCCTACCAGCATGGAGATACGCGTTCCGTGGGCAACACGCGAGAAGATGTCGCGACCGAACTCGTCCGTGCCAAACCAATGAGCGTCCGACGGTGGCTGCAAGCGAAGGGGCAGGTTCTGGCTTTCAAAGGCGAACGGAGCCACAACGGGAGCGAGCACTGCGATGAGAACGAGTAGGCTTCCAACCAAGGCCCCACACAACGCCAAGCGGTTGGTCCCGATCTCCTGCAGCAAGGTGAGCGAGTTCATTGATATTTGATCCTGGGATCAAGCAGACCGTAGGCCAAATCAGTCAGAAGGTTCACGATTACATAAGTACAGGCGATCACCAGGAGGCAGCCTTGGACCAGCGGATAGTCACGCGAGTTGATGGCTTGAACCGTTAGTCGTCCAATGCCGGGCCAGGCGAAAATGGTCTCAGTGATGATTGCACCGGCCAGCAGTGTGCCGAACTGGAGGCCCAACACAGTCACCACCGGGATGAGGCAGTTCTTGAGAGCATGCTTGAGCAAGACCTTGGTCTCTGGAAGCCCTTTGGCCCGCGCTGTTTTGATGTACTCTTCCTGCAGCTCTTCGATCATGCCTGCCCTGACCATGCGCGTCAGGATTGCCGACAGAGAGGCACCCAGTGTGACCGCAGGTAGAACAAAATGTGCCGGTCCGGCACGGCCTGAGACCGGCAGCCAGCCCAGCATGATAGAGAATAGGATGATGGCGATCGGCCCGGCTACGAAGTTCGGCAGCGAAATTCCCAGCAACGTTACTGACGTCAATATTCGGTCCACCCACCCGCCAGGTTTTCTGGCTGCCAGGATGCCCATTGGCATTGCCAGCAAGGCTCCAAAAGCCAGACTGAGCATGGCCAGCTGCAGCGTCGCAGGGAAGCGGTTGAGGATGATTTGAGCGACAGGTTCGCCAAAGCGAAACGAAATGCCAAGATTGCCGGACAAGAGGTCCGTCAGATAACGTCCATATTGGGTCAGAACCGGCTCGTCGAGTCCCAGCTTGTGACGGAGTTGCTCGACATCGGCTGCCTGAGCTCCTTCCCCCAACATGATTTGAACGGGATCTCCAGGAACCAGATGGATGAATGAGAAGACGAGGGTGATAACACCTAGCAGGACAGGAAGGGTCAGCAACAGGCGCCTGAGGACAAAGCTACGCATAGCGAAGCGACGACATCAGGCCGGGCCGCCAGAAGTTGTTGGCAGGGAGGGCGTCGGCGGTCGCATCCGAAGATTCTCGGCAAGCTGATTGGCAAGCCCGCTGGGCAAAGCGCCCATGAGATTTTTAAAACTCTCAACGGACTCAGTGGTCAACTGCTGGAAGTCTTGCCCCGCATTCACAATCTCGGCCCATTCAAGCTCGCTAGTGGAACGTCGTTCCAGAACCCGGTGAATTCGGGTAAGCAGATAGCCGCTGGTGATTTTCACCCCGGTCGCGATGATGCGCAGTTTCAGGCGGAATCGCTGTTTAGCAGAAACGACTATCTGATGCAGCATCTGGTTGAGCACTGCCAGATTGTTCATTTCTGCGATGTGAAACTGGGACGGTAGCAAAGGGCTGACAGGCGCCATTGCGCTCACCATACGGGAAAACTTCATCATCTCCTTCAAAAGGCAGAGCAGACCCGGGGTGAATTCTTGAATCACGTCCCCGCCGATTCGAAGAAACCTCAGCGCTTCCTCAGTGTCGCCCAGCTGCTTAATGTCTCTGGCTTCGTTCATCGTCATCCGGATCAGCATTGTGTTGCTCTCAATACCCGACTTCGTATCCTCATACCACTCTGCCTTTTCCCCCTTCACCAGGTCCTCCCAGTCGGAACGGACCTTTCTCTCATTGCGCCGGGCCAGAATCAAGAGAGCGGCCCACCCTAGAATCAGCAATAAGACGGGTATGATCAACGGAATCATTCTTCAAATATACCTTGGCCCAAATCAGCAGCGCAATCACAAAGAACAAGGAATTGAAGCGGCTTACCAATTCTCTGGCTGGTTCGCCAAATGTTACGGCAGCGGCGAATCCAAGAGCCAACGGGAACTGCGAAAACAGAAACCCTATGAGAAGGAGCTTGTGCCGCTCATCAATGTGAAGCCGATAAAACAGAATGGAGCCCGTGAAAACAAAGAACAGGAAGCAATTCGCTTGCATGATCTTCGCGTGAACATCAAATGGCACGGCCCCCCACCAAGACCCCTTTTCGGCCGGAATCAGCCAAAGATATACAAATAAGCCAAAAACGGCCAGCACCATAAATCCATAATTGGAACGTCTCACTTGGGGATAAAAGCGAAACACGCGGTGATTAAATTCTATCAGAACAGCCGTTTTCAGGGCGTCCAAGGCAAATTCCTTAACCACATAAAACGACCGGACTATGGCCGCATCCTTAATGAGGTACGAACTAGTGAGTGACGAAACAAGTGACACTACAAGGTAAATGAAAAAGGAGTAACTGAGTTGCCGGTTCCGACTTCGAAAGCCCAACAAAACGAGAAAGAACTGTGTCGCCAAGCCAGCCAGCAGCAACCCTTCCCTGAGAGTGTCCATCATGAGCGGTTTGAGAGGGTTTCCTTCGACCTAGGGGAATCGCAGTATAGACTTCTAAGCCCTCGCCGAGAAGCCCAAACTCCAGGAAGCTCGAAAGAGGCCGGGCAAGAGAAGCTTGAGCTTCCTTGCCCGGTGTCTCTATGGCGCGTGCCGTTTCTGACTGAAACATGGTCGCCCGAGATCTTGACCAACAGACTCGTTGGCCAAAGTGTTCGATACTACGCGACCCTGGCAGCAGGTGGGATCTCTTCCGGACCATCAGCAACCAGCACAGCAGCGGGAGGGATTTCCTCTGGACCATCTGCGACGAGTAGGGCAGATGGCGGGATCTCTTCGGGACCATCAGCAACCAGCACAGCAGCGGGAGGGATTTCCTCTGGACCATCTGCGACGAGTAGGGCAGATGGCGGGATCTCTTCGGGACCATCAGCAACCAGCACAGCAGCGGGAGGGATTTCCTCTGGACCATCCGCGACGAGGACGGCAGCTGGCGGAATCTCTTCCGGACCATCGGCTACCAGGGTGGCAGGGCGGGTGATAGGTTTGAGCCCTACGAAGTCTAAACTCCATTGAAGGCTTGCGTTGACTCCAAGGAGTGCGATCAGCGAGACAGCTAGGGCCATAAACCTCAGGGTCTTTCGTTTCATTAGGTTTTCCTTTCAAGTTTGATTTAGAACAGGGTGAGAATGAGATTCTGGCTATCCGCCAGCGAGGAAGCATGTCTTACGGAGTTCAACAACCACCTCCTTTTAGTTTTGAATGTGCCTGTGGAAGCGAGGAACAGTACAAAATTCAACAGGAAGCAAGAAGAAAAGATTAGAAAGTCTATTAAATAAATCTTGATTTGAATCTGAATACTGTGCTAATTAGTGACCTGCGCTGAATATAGCGCATCCTCCAGCAAAATAAAATCTAAAACCACACAGAAGGGGAAAAGCTTATGAAAGGAACACGGTCGGAAATAATTGACCAAGTGTCTGACATGGTGGAAAGTATCTTGGTACCGGGGAAATTGGTACATAAAGTACTTTCTGTTGTTGTTAACCTGTCGAACGCTGAGCGCGGAGTTGTCTTAGTAATGAGCGATGGCAACAGTCTGGAGATAAAGGCGTCATCTGGCAGCAATACCAGTGATCTGAACCCAGTGAAAGACGTTTGTAACAGCTATCTGAATGAACTCAGCAAAGCAGTGGTGTCAACCTATGTATCCGACACTCGGAAGGATGAAAAGTTTCGAAAGACTTCGGTTCTGAAGACCAGTGACATTCTGTCCTTTGCCTGCGTACCACTCAAGCTCGAAGGTGCGCTCTACGGTATTCTCTATTTGGACAGCACTGTGTCAGCCAGGTTGTTTTCTTCTCTGGATCTGGAACGTATTGGGCGATATGCCAAGCTGATTACCAACGCAATGATTCGCGAGCAAAAGCTTCCCGACATCGACATCAAAGTGGCTGCCGTGTCCGTTAACGACTATTTGGCCGAACGCAGCATCGACGAGATTGAGCGGCAACAGTTGAGCGCGCTCTTGGCAAAAAACAACTGGAACGTGACCCGCACCTCACAGGCGATGGACGTTCCCCGGCGCACTCTTTATAACAAGATGACAAAGCATGGAATTCGGCGCCCACGCCGAGGGAAGCTGATGGCTTCGGTTAGCATGGCGTAGTGGCCGTTTGCCTTTCAAAGTCTACCTGCTGAAAGAGAGAGTTCGAAGGTTCGGACTCTCTCGCCATTTGTTTCCTGCCTCCGACCCTCTCAATCAATCTAGAAGAATGTTACGTACGCTTGGCTACCACCTGTTCGCAGACCTGGTGTCTCGTACACCCCACCAGGTAGACTTGGCGCTCGCAGCCTTGCTGATCGCACTGGATGAGTACCCTGGATTAGATTTTTCGACTTACCTTGAGCGAATTGATGCGCTTGCGGAACGAGCCTTGTCGCGGCTGCAGGTGGATGCCTCGGAACGACCGATGGAGGCGATTGAGTCAATCAATCATGAATTGTTCGAAATCGAGGGATTTCGGGGAAATCAGGATCATTATTACGACCCGCGCAACAGCTTTCTCAACGAGGTGCTGGACCGCAAGACAGGGATTCCCATCACGTTGTCGATTCTCTATATGGAGGTGGGCCGACGCATCGGACTAAGGATAGAAGGCGTAGGCATGCCTGGACATTTCCTTGTCAAATGCAGGCACGATGGTGTGGAGATCTTTGTCGATGCGTTTGCGCAGGGTGAGATTCTTTTGGAGGAGGGTTGCGAACAGAAACTAAACCAACTGCATGGAGAGGGCTTTCAGTTCAACCGATCGTACCTTGATGCAGTGAACCACAATCAAATCCTCACCCGGATGCTTCATAATCTGAAGGCGATCTATTGGAATCAACGAAATTACACCAAGGCTCTCGACGTCATCGAGAAAGTGCTGCTCCTCAACCCGACAGCCGCTGGCGAGATCCGCGACCGCGGATTCGTCCACTATCAGCTCAACCAACTTTCTGCTGCCATCAACGATTGGTCTCGCTATCTAGAACTGCGTCCAACTGCCCCTGACGCTGCCGAAGTGTTGAAGAAACTGAAAGCTGCTGCCCGAGTGCGGGCTTTTAAAAACTAGTCCCTTGACTAGCGGCGGCGCAGTCTGATGCCTCACGACTCATCTTTCATCACGCAAAGTGGTCAAAGCCGCTCGGCTGCAAACGGTGCTTCGTGTCGCCGTCCAAGAGCCAAACTCCGGTTGACTGGGTAATGCAGCCGATTCGCCGAACAGGCAATCCATCAATCTGACTGGGGACACTCTGGCTCAAGCGGGAGGGAACGGAAAAGAGGAGTTCGTAGTCCTCACCGCCATGCAGGCCATAGTGCTGCGCTTTGTGCGATAGGACTTCTCGTTGGCGGAGAGGTATTCTTACCAGCGGAAGTCGGGAAGCCTCAACCACTGCTCCAACGCCGCTTTGATTGCAAAGGTGGGAGAGATCGGTAGAAAGGCCATCGCTTAGATCGATCATCGCCGATGCCAGCTTCCGTTTTGCGAGGAAACGACCGGCGGCGCACCGTGGCTGCGGCCGCAGATGGCGACGGACAGGGGCAGACCTTGGAACCGACTTCCTTGAACGTGAAAGCAACTCGAACCCTACACTGGAACCACCCAGTTCTCCTGTGACGTATAGCAAGTCCCCGGGTTTCGCTCCCTGCCGCGTCAGCATGTGTGTGGGTTTGACCTCGCCCATAATCGTCACATCGAGAAAGACTCCCTTCGGCGATCGGCAGGTGTCTCCGCCGATCAAGCCCACGGAGTGCTTGCGCGCAATGGCCGCCAGGCCGCGATAGAACCGAGGTACGAAGTCGGGCACACATCCTCGGGGAAGGGCGATCGAGGTAGTGACATAGAGGGGAATACCACCCATCGCCGCAATGTCACTCAGGTTCACGGCCAGGGCCTTCCAGCCTAGATCCTCCGGCGAGCAGTACCTGAAGTCGAAATGAATGCCTTCAACGAGTGCGTCGGTGGAAACAACCACCAACTGGCCGGGGCGGATCCGAAAAGCCGCGGCATCGTCGCCTATTGGAAGCGCAAGCCGACGATCCTTCGGGTGGCCAGCGATTCGGCGGATCGCCCGGATGATTTGGGCTTCCGATGAGAAACCGGAGCGCATCAGGATCGGCTGCTTTTCTTGGAAGGGCGAGGCAAAGGGGAGCTTCTACCCAAGGCGATGCTGAGAACCTGCTTGACCTCCTCAACGGGAATGATCTGCATTGATGCACGAACACTCTTGGGAATCTCATCCAAGTCCTTCCGATTTAGATGAGGAATGATGACTGTCTTGATCTTCGCTCGGCGTGCAGCCAGGATCTTCTCCTTGAGTCCGCCGATAGGCAAGACGTTGCCGGTGAGAGTAATCTCACCAGTCATGGCAAGCCCTTTCTTGACTGGGCGTCTGGTAAAGAGCGAGACCATTGCCGTGGCCATCGTGATGCCTGCTGATGGGCCATCCTTGGGGATGGCACCTTCGGGTACATGAACGTGGATGTCCCGGTCCTGGAAGAAGCCTTCGTCGATACCCAGATCTGTGGCATGACTGCGCGCATAACTGAGCGCTGCCTGTGCGGATTCTTTCATCACGTCGCCAAGCTTACCGGTTAGCATCAGCCCGCCTTTGCCCCTCATTGCCGTTGACTCGATGAACATGATTTCGCCGCCAGTTGGAGTCCATGCCAAACCCGTAGCCACACCGATCTGATCCTTCTTGGACATTTCATCGGGCAGTATCTTGGGGGAGCCGAGGTATTCGTGCACGTTCTCAGGCGTCAGGCGAACCACTCCCCGCTTCCCTTCAGCAATCCTTCGTGCCACCTTCCGGCAAACCGAACCGATTTCCCGTTCGAGATTCCTCAAGCCAGCTTCTCGGGTGTACTGGGTGATGATGGAGCGGATTCCCGTGTTGGTAAACTGAACGTGGCGGTCTTTCAAACCATGCTCGCCCAGTTGCTTCGGGATCAGGTGTTTCTTTGCGATCGCCAGCTTCTCTTCCTCGGTGTAACCCGAAAGCTCTATTACCTCCATTCGGTCGCGAAAGGCAGGCTGGATGGGGTCTAGCAGGTTCGCCGTTGTGATAAACAGAACCCTTGATAGGTCGAAAGAAACTCCCAGGTAGTTATCGCGAAACGTTGAGTTTTGCTCCGGATCGAGGACTTCCAGAAGCGCTGAGGAAGGGTCTCCCCGGTAGTCGGCGCCAATCTTGTCGACCTCATCCATCATGAAAACCGGATTGTTCGAGCCTGCCTGGTGGATCCCCTGCATGATGCGTCCAGGCATGGCGCCAACGTAAGTGCGTCGGTGTCCACGGATCTCGGCTTCATCATGGACGCCACCCAGGCTGAGTCGAACAAACTTTCGTTCCAAGGCTCGAGCAATCGATTTGCCCAGAGAGGTTTTGCCCACACCCGGCGGCCCTACGAAGCAGAGAATCGGTCCTTTCGTATCGCCTTTAATCTTACGCACGGCCAGGTACTCCAGAATTCTTTCTTTGATCTTGTCCAAGCCCGTGTGGTCTTCGTCAAGTGTTTGCTTGGCGCGGCGCAAGTCCAGATTGTCCTTGGTAGAAACCGCCCAAGGAAGAGCAACCATCCAGTCCAGATAATTACGAATGGTTGCGGTCTCAGCCGAATCCGGGTGCATCCGCTCCAGCTTCTTCAGTTGGCGTTCGCACTCTTCGGTGACCTCTTTGGGCATCTTAGACTTGGTAACCTTCTCCCTCAGCTGCTGAATTTCCTCTGAGAGTTCACTGCTCTCGCCCAGCTCTTGTTGAATGGCTTTTAACTGCTGCCGCAGATAGAATTCGCGTTGTGACTTGTCGATTTCTCCACGAGCCTGGGTGTTGATCTCCTGCTGAACGGTTAGCAATTCGAGCTCCTTGGCCAGGAGCTCGTGAATTCGTTTCAAACGAGCGGCGGGATCTACGAGATCGAGAACTCCTTGCGCATCCGGAGACTTGAGATCCAAGTTCGAAGCGACAAGGTCAGCCAATCGACCCGGGTCCTCCAGGTTGGCCATCAGGACCATAACTTCAGGCGATATGTTCTTACCCAAGCTAACGGCTTTCTCCAACGAAGCACGTACATTGCGAACCAAGGCCGTCATTTCAACCGGGAGATTTTCCAGCAAGGGTTCAGAAACGACCGAAATCTTTGCCTGTAAATACGGCTTCGACTCCTCGTCAAAAGATTCGACCTTGGCCCGAGAGAGTCCCTGCGAGAGAATACGAATACGGCCATCAGGCAGCTTTAACATGCGCATGATGATGGCCACAGTGCCCATGCGGTAAAGATCCTTGGCGGCAGGTTCTTCCTGCTCCATTTCTTTCTGCGAGACGAGCAGGATAAGCCGGTTTTCTGATAACGATTGGTCCACGGCCTTGATCGAGCGATCGCGACTCACAAATAGCGGGACAATCATGAAAGGGAAGACGACGATGTCGCGCAGCGCGAGCACGGGCAAAACGTCGGGAATCTTGAGTTGGGACTCTTCAGATTTTTCTTCGTCGGGCATAACGCTCCGCGTGATTATGAAATTTCAATCGGGATGACTTTCTCCTGCTTCCGACGATTGGATAACTTTGGAAGCGTAATCGTCAGGACACCGCTGGCTAGCTTGGCCTTGGCGGAGCCTATGTCAACGGCGATTGTGAGGTAGATCGTGCGGTAGAACTTGCCATAACCTCTTTCCAAACAGAGGTAGCGAACTTTGTCGCCGTGTGAAGGTTGTCGCTTCTCTCCACGGATCTGCAAGTAACCTTCCTGAAACACAATCTCCAAATCGCTTTGAGCAACACCCGGAACCTCTGCCTTCACTACAATTTCATTCGTGTCTTCGCTGAGGTCAATGTTGGGAACCCAATGGTTTGCCGGGCCTAAGAACTCTCCGGAGACTCGGACCGTGAGATCACAAAGAAGATGATTGAGGTCCTCCTGCAGTTGCAGTAGTTCGGTGATTGCCGGGTTTCGTTTTACCATTTCAACCATTTCAAGAATGCTCTACTTAGCCTTCAATAGGTCCCGTAACTCTGCCATGAATTCCTTAATATCCTTGAAGTCCAGGTACACGGAAGCAAAACGGACATAGGCGACCTTGTCCAGTGTTCGCAACCGCTCCATCAGCATCTCGCCGATTTCGTTGGTGCTTCGCTCCCGATCACTGGCTTCTTGTACGAAATATTCCACTTCGTTGACCAGACTTTCCAGCTGGTTCAGGCTAACCGGACGCTTCTCGCAGGCCTTGAGAAGACCGTTCATTAGCTTCTGCCGATCAAATTTCTCCCGGGTCCCATCCTTCTTGACCACCATGTAAGGAATTTCGTCGATGCGCTCATAGCTCGTGAAACGACGGCCGCACTCCAGGCATTCCCGCCTTCGACGGATGACATCGCCCTCGCGACTCTCACGGGAGTCGACAACTTTGTCTTCCAAGTGTCCGCAGAAGGGACATTTCATAAGGAGGAGTGTTGGAACTGCCTCGGGGTTTTCATGCTAGCCGGGAAAGAACATACAGAATGGCGGAAGAATCAAGTTGCCTGTATCAGAGTCGAGAGAAATAATAACTGCCATTCTATGCAGCAGGTTTCAACGATTGACACTTGAGTTTGGACCCCTGGCCCCTGCGACAAGCATTCGGTAACCTTGTCTGGTTGTACTTGAAACGGGAATATCAGTCAAGCCGAGACTATCTGTTAAGCTTATCTTTTTCAATCAGTAAGGACCTCCTGGTTGCTTCGTGCCATCGCCCGCGGACTGCCCAATCAACATTAGCTTCGCGGTTCTGACAGTTAGTTTGAACCTTCAGAGGACTCATTGCGTTATTCCCCTTGAGGATAGCCGGGAGCCGAATCTTGACGGAAGCGGATGCGGAAATCGTTGAGCAAGCCCGGAAGGGTGACCCGCTAGCCTGGGAGAAATTGGTCGTCCGCCACACGAAACGAATTTATAACCTGTGCTTTCGGTTCGTGGGAAGAGCCGACCAAGCAGAGGATCTCACTCAGGATGTGTTCATCAAAGTGTTCAGACACTTAAGCAGCTACAATTCAGAAAGTGGCCAATTTGTGACGTGGATGATGAGTGTCGGGCGCAATCTATTGATTGATCACTACCGGCAGACTAAGGACGACCGGGTAACTGTTTCCGTTACGGCCGAGGACGATGACGAACTGAGTATTCTGGACACCTTGCCGGCGAACCAGCCGAGTGCCCACGCGGAAATGGAGCGTGAGGAAAGGGCCGTTCTCTTGCGACGGGCGCTGGACCGTTTGCCCCCTCAACTCAAAGAAGCAGTGATCTTGAGAGACTTGGAAGAGCTGAGTTATGAGGAAATCGAGGAGATCCTGAAGGTTCCTGAGGGCACGGTGAAGTCGAGAATAAACCGGGGCCGTGTGGAATTGGCAAAGAGTTTTCAGAAACTGAAGTCGCGCTCCCGGGGATTTTCGGCTTGAGAGAAAGGCCAGGTTATTTGACTAAGGAAATTGTTTCGCGGGTTGACGCACTTCGTAGTCTTTGTTCGGTTTGTATCCTGGAGAGTAGCAATGAAAGTGGAATGTCATGAGGTCGAGAATGTTTTGGGTCTTTACGCCGAACGGGAGCTGGGTGAAGCCCAGTCGGCAAAGGTGCGCGGCCATCTCAGCACTTGTGAAGCCTGTGCGCAGCTTGCTTTAGAAATGGAATTCACGATTTCTTTATGCAGGGAATTCCCAGAGCTGGAACCCCCGCCGCACCTTATCGAGAGGGTCTTGCAAGAGACCATTGGACTGCAGCAGTCGCTATCCTGGAAAGAATACCTGCGAGAGCTGTTTCGCCCTCTCTATGCCTCGCCCCGGTTCGCCACAGGGGCCTGCCTTGCGGCCGTCTCGTTCTCGATTGTCATGAATGCTCTGGGGGTCAATCTGGGTGAAGTCCGATGGAGTCAGATTACTCCACGCACCGTTGTTGACGGCTTGAACCGAACCGCCAACGTTGCCTATGACAACGGAATGCGCCGGCTGAACGACCTGAAGATTCTTTATCAACTGCAATCAAAAATCGATGAACTTCGCACGGACGATGGCGAGCCGGAGAAACCATCAGAAGCCGAGCCAGCCAAAAAGGAGCGCCTTCAAGAGAACTCGGCGACCGAGCATCGGATCGCTTTTCGAGCACTCGTAAGTACGGCGGCGAAGCTCTGACAACAGGGCTTTCTCGCTTGGGCACGGAATCCTATGAACTGTACAAAGCACTTTGAAGTTGCTGCCTCGACGGTTTGTGCAAATTGCCTGCAGCCGTTTTGTTCGCAGTGCCTTGTTCGCGTGGGCGAAAGGCAATTCTGCATAGCCTGCTTTTCTCAGAGCCCGAACCCGGCTCCGCGCCCTCTCAATCCGCCAGCCTCATCCACGGAGTCGATGTGCTCTCCGGGAACCGCGTTTGCATTGGGGCTGATTCCTGGAGTTGGGGCCATTTGCAATGGCGAATACCTCAAGGCTTTTGTTCACGTGCTGATTTTTGGGTTTCTTGTGTCGCTGGCTGGGAGTTCGAAGGTAGGCAGTTTTGAGCCTCTGTTCGGAATCATGACGGCTGCTTTCTTCTTTTACATGCCATTGCAGGCCTATCACACTGCGAAGCGAAACACCCTGCAAGCTGCTGGTTTTCAGGTGAAGGATAGACCAGCCAACAAGCAGGAAGAGGATCTTTGGACCGGAATCATCCTGACGTTCATGGGATTCCTGTTGTTTGTGAATGAGTGGGTGGACGGCTTCCTTGAGGGTGCATTGAAATTCTGGCCAGTCGTCTTGGTCGGATTTGGTGCCTACAAGGTTCGGCAACACTTTAGCAGGGGAAGGCCTTCGGAGGCGGTTGAGAAATGAAAAGAGGCATTGGCACTATTGTGGGGTCGTCGATCCTGATTGTACTGGGCAGTCTATTTCTCCTAGGTAACTTCTTCCCGGAACTTCGCCCTTGGCGATTGATCGCCCGCTATTGGTCCGCGCCTTGGCTTTTGTTCGCGCGCTTCTGGCCCGTAATCATCATTGCGTGGGGAGCCTCAAAATTGGTCAGTTACCTGCGTAGCGACCAGGATCCAGCGGCTGGTCGCAAAAGCCTCCTTAGTGGCGGTGACGTCGTATTGCTTGTTTTTCTATTGATTGCGGGTACCACGGCGACGAGCCTCACAAAGGCTTTTAGTGGTGGGGGATTCGGTTGGAAATCCGATAAGGATCGATTTCGGTTCGACATCGAAGATTGGGATTTCCCAGATTCGCGTCCGAAATTTGAGTTTACCGAAGAAGTGAGTCAGCCCGTCAGCGGCGAAAACACTACATTAGAGGTCGAAAATTTGTTCGGTAATGTCGATCTGTTCGTGCACAGTTTGCCCACCATCAAGGTGAAACTACAGGAGAAGGTAAGGGCAGAGGACGAAGTGCGGGGCCGGGAAATCTCGAATCAATTGAAAATAGTGATTGACGGGAAAGACAGAGGTTTCAGCCTTTTCACGAATAGGGAAAGTTTGCCAGATGAATGGCGCCGAGGGTTGGAGACTCATCTCTCGGTCTGGGTACCCAAATCGATGACTGTTACCGTTTCGAACGAACATGGGCAGGTTTCACTGGAGGGAATTTCTGGAAACCACTTCATCAAGAATGCCCACGGGTCAGTGACCATAAGAAACGTCGACGGTAGCTTGCGCGTCGAGAACCGGCATGGGCCTGTAAATGTCTCAGCGATCACCGGTGATTGTAAAATCAAGAACAGGTATGGCAGCATCGAAGTAGAAGCCGTCGGAGGTAAGACGGAGATTGAAAATGCCCACGGTCCAGTCGATCTGCGAAAACTGAAAGGCGGTGCCGACCTCTCCAATCGCTATGGGCACATTGTCTGCACCGATGTGGAAGGGGGATTGGCCATCGATGGAAAGCATTCGGAAGTTCGCGGGCAAAACATCGGTGGTGATGTTCAAGTGGCGACTGCCTACCAGAGTATCGAACTAGAGAATGTGCTCGGCAGTATCAACGTGAAGGGTCAACATGGCGATATCACCATCAAGAACCCCCAACCGCAGATCAAACCCATTGTGATAAATGCGGAGTACAGTAGCGTGGCGATTACGTTGCCCAAGGAGAGTCGTTTCGAGTTGGACGCCAGTTCGAAATATGGCAAGTTCGTGTCAGGATTCGAGTCGGTTCATCTCACCGAATCAACCGCAGGCAAGAGTTTGAGGGTACGCGGTTCAAATGGAACTGGTGGGCCCGCTATCACGATTCAAACCTCCTACCGAACCATCAGCCTCAATCCTTCCTGAATCTTCCACAACTCAAACGTTCTGCTCATCAAACGGTTGGCTTGAAATCGACGTTGCCTTCGAGGCGGTTCTGTCCGCGCACAACAGCGGAATCTCCAGTTGACAGCTTCCTTGGCCATCGGCTATTTTCATTCCTTATTCTCAAGCTTCATGTAATCTTTGTATGAGGTTACAGGTACCTCAGGTTTTCTTGCCAACCCCCTGAAAACACGATTGGAAAGCGAAAAAATACCATCTGCAAAAGCTATTGAGGAAGAAGCGATCCGCGGATGCATTGCTGGGGATCCGCGGGCTTTTGAGACGATTTACAGCCTGCACAAGAGGAGGGTGTACTCGCTTTGCCTGCGCATGGTCAACAACGCCGCAGAGGCGGAGGACTTGGCTCAGGAAGCTTTCATGCAACTATTTCGCAAAATTGGGACTTTTCGCGGAGAGTCGGCTTTTTCGACATGGTTGCACCGCCTCACAGTTAACATCGTTCTGATGCACCTGCGGAAAAAGGGGCTCGACGAAATCTCTCTGGACGAAGAGCCCAACGACGAAGAGGATCTGCCCAAGAAGGAGTATGGGGGGGCTGATCTGAACCTGATCGGTGCGGTTGACCGAGTGACGCTTGAGCAGGCAATTGCCGATCTGCCCAAGGGATATCGCACCATCTTCCTGCTGCACGATGTAGAAGGGTATGAACATAATGAGATTGCGGATATCGTTGGGTGTTCCATAGGTAACTCAAAGTCGCAACTCTTCAAAGCGCGGCTCAAGCTCCGCACTTATTTGGAAAGCAAAGGAAAGCGACTCGAAAAAAAAGTAAACTGAGGCATCGTTCCAGCTCGTTTTCATATCTAACCATTAGCATTGAAAGTCAACGCCGTTTAAGTGCTTTTGAATCTAGGGTATTCCGACTAACCAACTCAAATCCGCAAAAGGCAGTAGCTTATGAAATGCATAGAAATGCAATCTAGGATCTCGGATTGGGTAGACGGTGGCCCGGCCGGAGCCGATCTGGAATCTCATCTTAAGGTGTGTCGGGCTTGTTCAGCTTTTCATGGAGACATCCTGGCCCTCAAGGAAAGCTCTAGCGCTCTGGGTTTTGCGGAACCCCCGAGGCGACTCTGGGCGAATCTTCAGACGCAGCTTGTTTCTGAAGGGCTAATCAGGGCCCAAGAGGCAAAGCCTAGCTTCTGGCAGAAACTGTTTCCCGCTGCGTTGATGCCTGGCTTGAAACCGGCATTCGGCGGTGCTATATTGGCGCTCCTTCTTTCGACGACTTTTTTCTACTTTTACACCCAGCGTGGAACCCAGGAAGCAAAGGTTTCTTCGGAAGCTCAAGTTTTCCAGGAGCTGCAGCAAGCCGAATTGCACTATCAGAAAGCAATCGAGGCGCTAAGCGAAGTCTCCAAACGCAAGATCGATACCTTGGATCCTGCGATGGCACAAATTCTAAACGACAACCTTGCGACGATGGACTATTACGTCAAGGAATGTCAGGAGGCCGTCAAGAACAGCCCAGACAACCCGTTAGTACACCGATATCTGCTAACGGCTTATCAGAAAAAGATTGAGATTATGCAGTCGATCGTCAATTCCGATGTTTTGTAAGGATTTGAAGGAAGGATTTGGGACAACTCTCATGGCTAGCAAACTTTCTCTCAGGCTTGTGTCAGTTATTTTTCTTCTTCCGGCTGGTCTCCAAGCTGCCGACCGGGTCGAGAAAATTTTCCCTGTCTCGAAGAACGCCAGTTTGATCCTTACCAATTACACAGGATCCGTCAGTGTCAAGGGCTGGCCGAACTCAGAAATCAAGTTGATTTCCACCAAGTACTCCCAGAATGTTGAGATCGACACCGAATCCACGCCCAGCAGAGTTAAAGTAACGACTCATGTGCTTGACAAGCTGGCTACGGCCGACAAGGCCAGAGTTGACTACCAAGTGTTTGTTCCAGAGGAAGCGACGTTAGAGATTCTCAACAATATGGGAACAGTCGAAGTGGAGAACATAAAGGGAGCTGTGAAGGTCGACGTCTTCGAAGCAGCGGTCAAGATCACCGGGGTGCAGGGTGGCGTTCAGGCGACTTCCCTTGGGAGCAAGGTAACAGTCTCAAATTCTGGAGGCCCCATCCAAACCACGACAGTCAGCGGTGACATTGTCTTTAGCAAGCTCGACAGCAACAGCGTAACTGCAAACTCAACGCTGGGAAATATTTCATACGAAGGTGATTTCGTGAGGCTGGGAAACTACCGCTTCTCCACAAACGAGGGCATCATCCTCGTTCAATGCCCGGACCAGGCGTCTGCCGAGTTTGTTACCAAGACTGTAAATGGCAAGATCAAAACGAACCTGCCCATCAAGTCCAAGAATCATGCAATTCTCAGCACCGGTGTCAGGGGAAGACAGTCACTTCTCGGAACGTTGAACCAAGGCGATGCCAACGTAAACCTCTCAACCTTCAGTGGCGAGATCAATATCAACCGCCGCTGACCATTTACTTCAGCCAGCTCTTCAAACCAAGCCCAAGTCTTCTTGGGCTTTTTTTGTTTCTGAGGCAGAATGAAGTTCTGATGGACTGCCGAGCTGGTGTTGAGGACATGGTCAATAGCAAGATCTTCCTAGTCGGGTTCATGGGTTCCGGAAAATCGACCGTGGGCCCGCTGGTGGCCGCAAAGCTCGGATGGGAATTTGTCGACCTTGATCAGGAGATTGAGCGAGAACAGGGCAGACCAATTCGCGAGATTTTCGATCATCAGGGCGAGTCTGAGTTTCGAAGAATCGAAACAAAGCATTTGCGCTCGCTCAAGAATCGGGCTTCTTGTGTGGTCGCATTGGGCGGTGGGGCCTTCGTGCAGGAAGTGAATCGTCCAATCGTCACGGAACAGGGTGTTTCAGTATTCCTCGATTGCCGTCTGGAAGTGATTCAAGCTCGATGTCCAGCCGACGGGACCCGTCCATTATTTGAGAGGCCAGAAGCCATCAACGACCTCTACGCCTCTCGCTACCCAATCTACCAAAAGAGTGATATCTCGATCGATGTGTCAGACATTGATCCAACGCAAGCAGCCGACCTAATTTTCCGGAAGGTGACCTAACATGAGAGCACCATCTTTAGCTTTGGCTCGCATTCGAGTAGGGCCCTGGAAAGCAGAAACCGCTGTTGAACCGCAGAGTTCTAGTTGCGACTTGACAAGTGCCGTAAGGGCTCGATTCAGACGCAGAGCCGGGTTGTCCATTATCGTTGGCATGGCTTTGTGGTTTTGTGCAAGTTTGCCGGCGGCAGCTCAGGACAAGAAATCTGGCTCCGCGGCTCCGCTTCTCTACTCAGGCAATGAGAGTGGCACCTTTCGAATCTATTTCGGCGGTGCAGAGATCGGTCAGGAGAAGTTCCAGATCATCGTGTCAGGCGGGACCGTCAAAGCCACCGCTGAGACCCGTTTAACGATTGAGCGTGACAAAGAAAAAGTTTCGTTCGTGATCCGACCAGCGCTGGAGTTCAATCGCTTTTTTGAGCCCGTGAGCTACGAAATTGGACAGGAGTCTGGGCCGAACAAGACCAAGGCGCGTGTGACCTTCAAAGGTGCGATGAGTGACGCGATTTATGAAAGCGGCAAGGAGACCGATGCCCGTCAGATTGATCTTAAAAAGGACGTTCTGGTCTTGGACGACAACGTATTCCACCAATACATTATCTTGGCCAAGCGATACGATTTTGCAAAAGGCGGAGTCCAGGAATTCTCCGCTTTCGTACCTCAACAGTTTATTGCAGGCGGAGTCAGCATCAATGACAAAGGGATGGAAGCCGTTCAGGTTTTGAATCAGCAACTCAAGTTGCAGCATCTCCTGGTAGACACCGGGGAACTGCAAATCAGCCTCTGGCTTGACGATGGGCACAACTTGCGAAAACTCGGTGTTCCAAAGTCTGGCGTAGAGGTGGTTCGGGAGTAATTCTTGTCAAGAAAATTGGCCTGCCTCGCCGGGCTTGCCGCCGTGGGCTTGATGACTTCTGTCGAGGCGTCGTCTCCCTCGGCCAAGACCGTTAGTGTTGATGGCAGCCTGGCCTATTCTCACGTTGAGAAGCTGGTCGGCTTTGGGCCCAGGCCGCCGGGATCTCCCGGCATTGCCAGATCTCAAGCCTACATCGCCGGTGTCTTGAAGGAACTGGGGCTTCAGGTCGAGCACCAAGACTTTCTCGCAAATACGCCGAACGGTCCCGTGAGCATGAAGAATATCGTGGGCAAGACGGGCCGCTCCGGGAAACCGGTCGTTATACTGGGTTCGCACTATGACACGAAATTGACGATGAACGCGGCTTTCGTCGGCGCGAATGACGGCGGTTCGAGCACAGGGCTTCTGCTGGAGCTGGCTCGAGTTCTATCGAAGCGCCAAAATGCGTTTGCAATTTGGTTTGTGTTCTTCGATGGCGAGGAAGCACAGCGGGAATGGTCCGAGGCAGACAGCCTTTACGGAAGCCGCTACTTCGTCGAGAAATTGAAGACAGACGGCCAGACTGGGGCTATCAAGGCCCTCATCTTGATGGATATGATCGGTGACCGGGACCTGAAGCTTGAAAACGACACGTCCTCAACTCCCAGTTTGATGGACCTAGTTAGAAGCTCGGCAACCGGGCTGGGTTACAGCAAATACATGGCTGCGTCCCAAAAGGGGATGGTGGATGACCACCTTCCCTTTATACGAGCCGGAATTGCTGCTGTTGACTTGATCGACTATGACTATGGGTTTAACAACAGTTTCTGGCATACGTCCAACGACACGCTGGACAAGATCAGCCCACGCAGCCTCAAGATTGTTGGAGACATCGTGGTGCGCACTCTGGAGAGCCTGAGTCAAAAGCCCTGAATTGCTCCGGTCTCGATCCCTGGATACGGCTTTCGGACTGGCAAATCACTTGCGCAAAGGACTTATAACCGGCGAAATTCGCCAGGAACCCAGGAACAGTGTAAAGTGTTTCAAGCTTCCGAAAGTTTAGGTAATCAAATTCCGAAAAAGTGCGATGAGTAAGAGAGTAAGCCGTAGACTCGGAAGACGTTCCAGAATTCTTGGGGGCCAAAGGCCTGGGAGTAAACGCAGAATGGAGAGAAGGTCTGCTGATCGGGTGAAGGATGATTCGCGGCTTGTTGTGAGCGGGGTCTGTCGGAAGGGCCAAGTGTTTCAAGAGATTTCCTCGGTCAAGGATGTGAGTCCCGGGGGCATTGCATTTACTCTGCACACAGACATTGAACCGGGAGCCATCGTAGACCTTAGCATCTGTTCGGGACACGGGGTTGAAGCCGATTGCCTTCCAAAGTTTCAAACGCAGGTGCGAGTCCTGCGGGTTTGTCGCGATGAGAATGGCGGTGGTGGCTTCCTGGTGGCAGGGCGGTTTGAAGGCGACGTCATGAATCTCGCTGCTGAAGACGGCTTTGAAGCCATGGTCCGCCAGCTGAAAAATGCTGTGGCGTACGACGAAAGCCAAAGGCACCAATTCGAATAGAGGAAGCAATGTTCGACGAGAGAAGACGTCAAAAGCGGGTTGACGTCAACATCCCAATTCGGGTCAAGTGGACTGATCCCCAAGGGAACCGGGTCGAAGAAGTAACTCGGTCAATCAATGTCAGCCCAGACGGAGCCATCTTTCAGTTGAAGCAACAGCTAAAGATGGGGACAGTGCTGGAGCTCGCCTTGCCGCTGCCAAAACAGATGCAGAAGGGAATTTCTCCCAAAGCTGTCTACGAAGCGATGGGGTTGGTCACTCGCGTGGAGCATGCGCAAGACCACGGCTTCAACATCGCGGTTCGCTTTCGCGCTGCCAACACCAAACAGTATCGGACTGAGTCCTAGCAGCTTTCTCACTTCTCCCAACTCAAACACAATCGGCATACACCGCTCCCAACCTTGCGGCGGAGACGTTCGTGCCTCGGTGGGAATTCTTCCTGTCAGATGAAGTGCTGTGATTCACGGTTTCTAGCCTTCACCTTGTCACGACGCGCTTTTGGCCAGCTCCAGCGCCTGAGTTGTGATGTAGTACTTGGCAAGCATATTGGGCACTTCCCATTCAGGCAGGTGTCCTTGCCTGAGAAAATCAAGATAGCGCTCCGCGACCTGTGAAAAATGCGCTTCGTGACCAGTCCGATAGCTTGCTGGAATCTGAACGCGGAAGTGTGAGATCTCGTTCACCAGTTCCACCCCCGGATACTTTTTCTGAAGCTTCGCAAACGAGCTGACTAGATTACTGGCCCAGCCTGAGCCCTGCGGGCCAACTTCCGCTGGCTCGACATAAAGCTCTGGTTGGTAGTTTTGTGCCTTTCCCTGGTGGATCACGATATCCGCCAAAGAGCCGCGAATTCTGGACTCGTGTGTATCCCCACCACCCTCGCGGGCCTCGTAGTTCCAGATCACCGAAACCTTCACGTGAACGCCGTTCAGGCGGTACGACATTTCTCCATTGCAGTAACAGTGCATCGTGCCATCTGCCTGCACATATTTCTTGAGGTAGGGTGGAAACTCGTCGATACCTGTCACCTTTTCAAACTCAGCTCGCGTCACGGGTGTCGGCCAGCGTCGTGCTTGCAATGTCTCCACATCAGAAGAATAGGAGATTGTTTGTTCTGGGAAGCAGATCCACATCACCAGATCGACCAGGTGTGTCGTGACATCGACGATCCCTTCCCCTTGCTGAGCGACATCGAAGTACCAGGGTGGCCGTCGCAAGGGTTTTCCAGCCACCTTTTTGCTCAAGTAGTGGACGCTTTCTTTGGTGACAGCAGGCTGTTGAAGGGTTCCAGCCTGAAGCTCGCCAAAGACTCCGGGCAGTTGCATCAACTCACGCTGCAAGATCGAGGTGATCTCAAAGCGTTCGGTCATGATGTCGTACAATAGGACACCATTCTGCCGGGCTGAGTCAAAGCCAGCCTTCAAGACCTTCCACCCTTCGACGTCGATACACATCGGCTTGTCAGCCAGGACGTGAATGCCCGCGTCCACAGAGGCTTTGAGGTATTCGGTCTTCCGCCGGTTGTTTCCAGCGGTTACGATGACATTGCCCGGCCGCTCTCGGAGCATTGCATTCAGATAGTCGGGGCTGGCATGAACGATGGATTCCCACCGCGTGGGCTCCTGCTCTCGGCTGTTGAAACCCTGAATACGGCTCAGGTAGTCCTGCAGTTCGGGCCCGTCAGGTGCGAAAACATGCACCTGCGGGTCGATGCTCGGGCTCATCTTTTTCTGAACCAGGGCTGCGTGGAAATGGCCCGGATCCAGGATCATCAGTCGAATGCCATTTTCTCGGGTTGTCATGAAGTCTCTCTAAGAATCGTTCTCGTTGTCGTCCTCGTGCTCGTCCTCGAAAGAAAAGCCGAGTACGACGACGAGAATGAGGACGAGAACGAGGACGAGTACGCCCCGCCTTCAACTTTCCTGGCGAAACGGGGCTGCAACCACAACCCTGTCTAGAAATCCAAGCTCCAAGCCGTGTGCTTGATGTTTTTCCTGCATCGTGGGATCTCACCGGCAATTGGCAGTCCTACAACACCTGGGGAAACATCTTGGCATCAAACCCGACGTACTTATTGTTGTTCGCGAGGCTCAGCCGCACTGCCTCGTTCACTGCCGTTCCGATCAGTGCCTGTCCAGGCAGCGCCCTCTTCGGCTCAAACCATTCAAGCAAAGCCTGCCTTCTCTGTAGCGCCTCGGGTTCAGCCAGGCCAACCGTTTCGCGACAGAGATGAAGGACGTCGTCGATTCCCTGGACGATGCTCAAGTAGCCGTAGCCGGCGACATCAATCGTCTCGGCCGGGTCCCAGCTATCGAACGTCTTGAAAAAGTTTGGGTTGTAATCTTCATAGCCCGATCGTTGTGTCACAAAGTGACAATTGCGCGCTTTGTGGTCGGCCCAATATTCTCCTTCAGTACCCAATAGTTGTAACCCCTGGTTCGTTAGCGCGCTGTTGTGCTCGGAGCACACCCAGGCAGTCTGCACCCACAGCACAGAACCATCGTCCCATTCGATCACCGCCTGTACTGCGTCGAACGCATCCTTGCCATGTTTGGGCAATAGCTTCTTCTGGCCAAAGGCTGCGACGCGTCGCGGCTTCAGCCCCGTGATGAAGAAGTAGGCATCCACGTAGTGCACGCCGATGTACTCAAACGGAGAACTCTTGTCGCACCAGCTGGCAAAATATTTCAGAGGGATTTCACGCCGCTCTTCAATCCAGGCGTGGCCATGAAGCATTTCTCCCAGATCGCCCTGTCCGAATTTGTATTTGGCGCCGCGAATCGCTGGGTCGTGCCGCTTGTGGTAGTCGGTCAACACGTAGACTGCTTTGGCCTTGGCTGCCTGTGCGATCTGATGGGCCTCGGCCACCTTCAGGCAAAGCGGCTTTTCAACGATGACATGATGACCAGCCTCTACGGCGGCCAGAATCACCGGTGTGTGCAGATGGTCAGGTGTCGCGACAATCACGATGCCAGGTTTGGGTAATTGCCGGATGGCCTCGCGAAAACCCTCGGGTTGCGAAGCCTCGGCATCATTTGTCGCGGGGTCAGGGAATCCCTGAAGTTGATTGGGGAATATCTTCTGAAGATGCCGGATGGTCGAGGCACGGCGCGACACGACGATGACGTCACCGATCTTGCCGAGCCGCTTCTGTTGTAGCACGGTCGGCAACACGACTTCTTCGGTAATCATCCCGCCACCGACCACGAGTGCCGATAGGCTTGGACCAGGATTTCGCAGAGTTGATGTCATTGGGAGACTCACAAAGAGAATTAGACGTGCTGAAGCGAGTTGGGATTGTACCACTCAGGAACGAGATTGCCCCCTAAAAGCCATCGTCAGGACAAGTGCGAAGCCGCGCGGCCGCTAAAGCCGCTCTGAAGAAGATCGAGCTCACCGCTGCACACCTCGACAACAGCCTCGCTCAAACTTCGGCGGCTAAATGGAACACGCAGCAATTTCACGCACAATTCACAGGACTTTGAGATAATCCCGGCTACCAATGAGAGATAAGGAGGGTATGTCGGATGCCGAAAAAGCTTCAGTCGAAGCGGATCGTTGTCTCTGCACTTTTCTTTTTACTGGTGGTGTCATCGTCGAGCCCTCAAGAGCGTTGGCAGCCGGTTTACCTGCCCACCGGAAAAGTGCTGGTCGAGCCGCCTGCGGGAGTTTTCGTGTCCGACCTGAATGCGTTTCCCATCAACTCAGCCATCAGTCCGGATGGCCGCTTTGTCGCGTTCTTGAACAACGGCTACGGCCATTCGACTTCGGGGTTCCGAAAATCCATTGCCGTCCATGACCGGGTGACAGGACTTGTCTCGGATTTTACTGAGCCTGGAACGGGGTTGAATTTTGACGGGCCTGCCGACATCTGTACTCCGTTTTACGGCCTTGCTTTCAGTTCGAATGGAAAGCGCTTATATCTTTCGCTGGCGTCCACACGAAAGGATCCGAAGCTTGGGGATCGCACCCAAAACGGCATCCGGATCTTTTCGGTCGCCGAGCGAGGTCTGCATCCGGTTGGGTTTATCCAAATCCGTCCCTCCGATGTTCCCCTGCCGGAGGGAGTGCGACAAAACAATCCATCACCCACCCCGTCGGGCCTCTCCGTAAAGCCTGATCCAGACAATCCCGGCGAAGACCTGATTTACGCGGCACTCACGTTGAGTGATGCCGCTGTGGAACTCAGCAGCGCTTTCAAGCGCGTGAACCGGGTGTTCGATCTCCATACGAATCCGGCACACCCGGCGTTGCCCGCCGAGTACCCTTATGCCACCGCTCTTTCCGCCGACGGCAAGACGCTTTACGTCAGCCTTTACAACGGATCGGCCGTCTCAGTGGTCGATCTGGCAACCGGCAAGGCGTCGCATCTTCCCGTCGGGTTGCAGCAGACGGGTCCTTCCTTGCCCAGCAGCCACCCCAGCCATATGGCCGTGCACCCTTCCGGGAAGGCCGTGTTCGTGGCGGTGGAGAACACCGATCTGATCAGCATCATTGACGACGATCCTTCTTCCAAAACCTATCGCAAGGTGACCGGGAATTTTGACGTGCGCACGCCCGAGATGAGAGATCGCAAGCTGTGGGGAGCCGGCCCCAATCACCTCACCTTTGCTCCAGATGGCAAGCGCCTGTTCGTCACCGTCGGACTTCTGAATGCTGTAGCCGTGGTTCGCTTGACGGGCGACAGCGCCAGCAGCATGAAGGCGGAAATTGAAGGTTATCTGCCAACGCTGTGGTATCCCCACACGACAGAGATCAGCCAGGACGGCCAGACGCTGTTTCTCACCAGTGGCAAGGGAAAGGGGTCCGGGCCGAACAAACCCAATCGCCCCTTTCCTCCAGGACAACGCCCCGGTGTTTACGGGCCGCTCCTTCTCAAGGGCTCGCTCCATGCCTTGCCTGTGAAAGATGCCCTGGCAAACCTGCCCCGGTATACGGCTGCGGTGAAGCGAAACAACCAGCTCGATCCAGAATCCATGCGCGCGGCCCGCCGCGCCATTGACTTCAACCCCATTCGGCATGTGATCTACGTGATCAAAGAAAACCGCACCTATGACCAGGTCTTCGGCGATCTGGAAAATACCCGCGCCGACAAAAGCTGTCTCTACTTCGGTGAACGCTTCACGCCGAATCAGCACAAACTGGCCAGAGAGTTCGGTATCCTCGATAACTTTTTCGACAGTGCCGAAGTCAGTTTCAATGGCCATACTTGGAGCACTGCTGGAATCAACAGCGGCTGGAATGAGCAGCAGTGGCAGATCAACTACTCCACCAAAAACTTCACTTACGATTCTGAGGGAAGAAACAACGAGATCTACCCCATCGAACACAACCAGTCGGATGTGGATACGCCGCAAGGAGGCTACATTTGGGACAGCGTTGCAGCGGCGGGCAAGACGATTGGCATGTATGGCGAATACTGCGACAACCCGCCCAAGGCTCTTAGAGAACTGGGGAAGGGCGATCCCCTACCGGGATTTCTGGCAAATCCTCGGGTGGGTTCAAAGCAGTCCATTTCCATGGAAGATTCCGGTGTATGCCGATCTCGATGCCAGTGGGAAAGTCCAGGGTGGAAGCATCCCGACCAAGACCGTGTTTCGCGGATCGTTTCAGCCGCTTTATGCCGGGCTACGATCTGCTGCATCCGGACATCTTTCGCTTTGAGGTTTGGAAACGTGATTTTGATGCGATAGCGAAAGTGCAAAAGGAAACCGGTAAGGATACGCTTCCGGCGCTTAGCATCGTGCGCCTGGGCAACGACCACACGCGGGGTGTGGCCCCCGGCGGACCCACACCCGACGCCAGTGTTGCCGATAACGATCTTGCCGTCGGAATGCTCGTCGAGGCGGTGTCCAGCAATCCCTTTTACTGGGGCAACACCGCCATCATCATTCTGGAGGACGACGCACAGGCCGGTTGCGACCACGTGAACTCTCAGCGCAGCATCGGCTTTTTTGTCTCGAAGTACAATCCGGGCAACACGCAGAAACCCAATGTTGATTCTCGTTTCTTGACTACCGTCAGCGCCCTGAGCACCATCGAAGCGCTCTTGGGATTGTCACCAAACAATCTGATGACGGCGACGGCTCCACTCATGTTTACGGAGCTTCAAAAGGACTCGACAAAGTGGCACGGCCCCTACAAAGCAGATTTTTCGAATCTGGAGAACGGACAGATTTTCGAAGAGGCCACGGGTAAGATTCGAGAAAATCCAATCCTGAAGGAACTCGCCGACCTGACAGGCACGCTGGAAATGGAAGAGGCAGACGAAGCGGATGCAAACACTTTGAACTATGTGCTTGAGAAGTGGGTCTTGGCACAGGGAAGGCTGAACTGCTGCAAGTGACACTCCGGCCAGGAGCGCTCTCTCTTTTCAAGAGGAACAGTGTCACCGCTGTCCCAGCTCTGAGCATTTTGTCCAGCTTTTGCGATCATTCCTTAGGAAACCAAAAGCTCCAACCGAGGGAGACCTGTCCCAGCTTCGTTGATGAGCTTCAAAGATTGCCGCCTGATCGTTGCTTCAGACTACGGATGATGTCAGAAGGGCTATGAACTTTGCTGGGCGAGATTAGCAGATTGAAAATGCTCCGGCATCAATACATCAGCCCTCTGAAAGTTCATCTCGATGCTCGAAAAAGCTGCCGTCCATCTGTTTGTTATCTCGTCGGGCCAAGATTCAGATGCTTCTGACGCCAAACGGAAGCAAAGGCTCTCCACAGTTCAAGTAGTTGCCTCGAAAAGCACTCCTCTTACTTCCTGCCATTCACCCGGGTTGAGTTGGCGTCGCTTGCCCGGGTGCGCCCCTCTATCTTCTCGTCTTCCACTGACCCTGCCTCAGATCGTCCGATCCTGCTATGATGCATCACAAGAATGCTGGCTTGAAGGCACAAAGGAGCCACTGATGAAGCTCGAAACCATCGCTGTTCACGCCGGCAAAAAGCCCGAAGAGGGCTCCCGAGCAATTACCTCTTCCATCCAACTGGCCACCACCTTTGAGCGGGCTGCCGACGGAACCTTCCCACAGGGTTACATCTATGCGCGCAGTAACAATCCGAACCGCAAAGCTCTTGAGACTTGCCTGGCAGCTTTGGAGGGTGGAGCGTGTGCGGCAGCGTTTTCTTCAGGATCGGCAGCTTCGATGGCCGTGTTTCAAGCGCTCTCTCCTGGAGACCATATCATCGCCCCTCTGGACATTTACTGGGGAACGACGGTCCAACTGCGCGAGATTCTGCAGCGCTGGGGACTGAAGGTCAGCGCGGTGGATATGAGTGACCCCCGCGAGGTGGAAGAGGCGATGACGCCGCAAACGCGTCTGCTATGGGTGGAAACGCCATCGAATCCACTTCTGAAGATCGTGGATATTGAACGGATGGTAGCGATCGGTCATCGAGTCGGCGCAATAGTCGCTTGCGACAATACCTGGGGCACACCGGTATTGCAGCGCCCCCTGGAGTTGGGAGTCGATGTCGTGATGCATTCGACGACCAAGTATCTGGGCGGCCACAGCGACGTCATCGGTGGAGCTCTGATTTCGAAGGAAGAGGATGATTTCTTCCGGAGAATCCGTGCTCATTCAAACGTCTGGCGGCGCCGTACCCTCTCCGTTCGATTGTTGGCTGATCCAGCGAGGGGTGAGCACGCTCGCCTGGAGGGTTCGCGCGCAATCGGAACAGGCTTTCCAGGTGGCGAGGTTTCTGGACGAACATCCGAGGGTGGCGGCCGTCCACTATCCAGGTTTGAAGAATCATCCAGGACACGAGGTTGCCAAACGTCAGATGATGCTCTTTGGCGGCATGCTGGCCTTTCAAGTAAAAGGGGGCCGGGACGCAGCCATGGCAGTCGCTGCCAAAGTGAAGATCTTTACACGCGCCACCAGTCTGGGCGGAGTAGAAAGCCTCATTGAACATCGAGCTTCCGTTGAACATCCTGGCACGCGCACACCCGACGACCTGTTGCGCGTCTCGATCGGGCTCGAACATGTGGATGATTTGATTGAGGATCTGAATCAGGCGTTGGGGTAGCCAGGAGAACTTCAAAAGCGGAGGCTGTGAAAAGATTCGGGAGGGCGAGCGGTGCCCCGCGAGCCTGACTCCGGGTTCGGTGTTCTGAAAACCGCCTCGCGGGGACGCTCGCAGCTCCGCAGCGCGTAACGGCTTCACCATCTACGAAACCGGTTTGACGGCTGAAGATGCGCTGGATGAGTCTCCACAGCGTTGTACACCGGAGGCTGCGTTTTCAAGAAAGCGAGGATCGCTTTAAGATCCTCCTCCGGCATCTGGCAGAATGGCAACCAGGGCATCAGAGTGAAACTTTCCGGGCCGATTTTGGGAGACCCCATCTCGACATACTTCCTGTACTGATAGAACTTGTTCAGGAAGTCCTGTTCGCTCCATTTCCCGATTCCGGTGTCCTTGTCAGGTGTAATGTTCGCGCTCACAACCGTCCCCATCGGCGTGTGGAAGATTTCTCCGCCAGCCATCCACTTGCCGGGCAAAGGCTCACCCTTCTCCATCGGTGTATGGCAACCGCCACAGCCGCCCAGTTTGGTCAAGTATTCGCCATACTTCAATTGATTGCTGCGGTCCACCGGTGGAACATGGCCGGCTGGCTTTGGCACGCTCTTGATGAACATTGACACCGGAAAATTGATCTGGGAGCGAGGAAGCACATTTCTCACCGGGGGGAGCGTGCGCAGATAAGCGACTATCGCATACACGTCTTCGTCGCTCATGTGGCGGAATTCAGCAGTACGGCATCATCGGAAAGAGGGCCTTGCCATCGCGGCTCACACCTTCACGAATAGCGCGGATCACTTCTCCATCTGTCCAATTCCCAAGGCCGGATTCTTTGTCGGAGGTGATATTAGGCGCAACAACAGTCCCAGGAAGTCCCAGTTCCTGCGGAAAAGAGAATCCAACCCCTTCTCCTCCCTCGACGACAGGCCCGCCAAAGCGCGTGTAGTCGCGCTGGGAATGGCAATCACCACAAACAGCCACGCGATGATACAGATATTCGCCGCGCGCCAGGCGTGCCACGCTGCGCTCGATCTTCACCGAAGATGGCGGAGCCGTTGCCGGACTCCCAAAATACAAATACGCGAATCCAAGACCGAAGACAACGACCACTGCCAACACCCCAAAGCCCAAGAGTCTCTTCCACATACGGACCGAATCTCCCTCCTTGAGAGTATGGAACCGGGGAGTCAACGAAGTTGCTCCCCTACCTAAACCTAAACGCGAAAAAATTAGAGGAATCAGCTCGGCAAGGGACAAACCTGCACAGTTTAGCTTAGTCTCTTGGGCGGTCAACCATTGATTCGTCGATGGCTTTGCCAAATCGGTATAAGCTGCCCTCCATTGGAGTCAGGATCGATTACAATGTCGGCTCTCGCTGCAGTGCTTCGGGACACATCTAGCGAGGACAACTGCCTCTCACCCAGGAGAGCCTTTGGCAACCAGGAAATCTAGGGCCGGAACCAACCATCCCAAGCTACAGATCAGCCGTGGTCACTCGCTGCCTCTTGGATCGAGCCTGAAACGCGATGGTGTAAGCTTTTCTGTCTTTTCCCGCCATGCCACCGGGGTAACCCTGGTCATTTTCCCCTCGAACGAATCAGAAGAGACGATTGAGTTCCTGCTTGACCCTCGCTTCAATCGTACTGGAGACGTCTGGCATGCGTTCGTTCGAGGCCTGGATGCCGGTGTTCGCTATGGATTTCGGGCTGAACGGTTGACCTGATAACTGGCAATCCCTTTCATCGCTTTGACCCTGCGCACATTTTGATTGATCCCTATGCCACAGCCGTCTCAGGCGGAGAAACCTGGGGTGAGAGTCTCCATCTGGAAACCTCACGGGCTCCGGGCCAGGCTAAGCATCGCTACTCGCTTGTGGTTGACGACACCTTCGACTGGGGAAACGATCAACCTCTTAATACGCACCTGGCGGATTCGATCATCTACGAAATGCACGTCCGCGGATTTACCCAGCACGCCTCCTCAGGTGTGGTTACGCCCGGAACCTTCTCTGCTGTCGTTGAGAAGATTCCTTATCTGAAGGACCTGGGCATCACGGCCGTTGAACTGATGCCCAGTTACAGAATTTGAGGAAAATGACAATCCGCGGATGAATCCACTGACCGGAGAGACTCTTGAAGAACTTCTGGGGATATCACCCCATCAGTTTCTTTGCTCTGAAGGCTGCTTACGCGGCCAGAGGGAGCAATCCGCTCGTGGAGTTCAAACAGATGGTGAAGGCATTGCACGAGGCCGGGATCGAAGTCATCCTCGACATGGTTTTCAACCACACCGCCGAAGGCGACGAGCGAGGCCCGACGCTTTGCTTCCGTGGCTTAGACAATCAAGATCTACTACATTGCTCGATCCTCAAACCGGGAAGTATGCGAACTACTCAGGCTGCGGCAATACCCTGAACTGCAACCACCCGGTAGTCCGCTGGCTCATTCTTCAAAGCTTGCGCTATTGGGTGACTGAGATGCACGTCGATGGATTTCGCTTCGACTTGGCATCCATTCTTGGGTCGCGGAACCGACGGCTCGGTGCTGGCCAATCCGCCGCTTCTCGAAGCCATTGCTGGTGATCCGGTCCTGGCCAATACGAAGCTCATTGCTGAAGCCTGGGACGCCGCCGGACTTTACCAGGTGGGAACCTTTCCGAATTGGGGCCGCTGGGCGGAATGGAACGGCAAGTTTCGGGACGACGTGCGGCGTTTCGTGAAGGGCGACGCCAACATGGTTCCGCTGGTCGCGACCCGTATGGCCGGCAGTGCGGATCTCTACCAGGAAGACGGACGAGCGCCTTTTCACAGCATCAATTTCGTAACCAGTCACGACGGCTTTACTCTGATGGACCTCGTTTCCTACAACGAAAAGCACAATGAGGCCAATGGCGAAAACAATGCCGACGGATCCAACGAGAACCACAGCTGGAACTGCGGCGAGGAGGGCCCGTCGTCGAATCCTGCTGTCAACCGGCTCCGCAAGCAGCAGATGAAAAACCTGGTGTCGATTCTGCTCTTGTCACAAGGCGTTCCCATGATTCTGGCCGGCGACGAAATGGGTCGGACGCAGCAGGGGAACAACAACCCTTACTGCCAGGACAACGAGATCAGTTGGATGAGACTGGCGACTGCTGCGCCAGAACCGCGATCTCTTCCGCTTCTTCAAGCAGCTGATCGCGTTTCGGAAGCAGCATGCCATTCTGAGGCGCAGAACCTACCAGGACCCGGATGAGGTCCCGGATTTCATCTGGCACGGAGTAAAACCGGGCCGACCTGACTGGGGATGGCACTCCCGATTTCTTGGCCTGCAACTCGTAGGTGGCAAGACCGAAAGTGATATCTTGATCCTGGCGAATTCCTATGAAGGCCAGCTGACCGTGGAGCTGGCTCCTCCGTCGCACCACAAGCAATGGTATCGTTTCGTGGATACTTCGCTAAGCCCGCCTCAGGACATTCGGGCCAATGGCAAGTTTGCGCGTCTGAAAAAGCCATTGTCGTATGACGCAGCGCCCGCACAGCGTGGTGGTGCTGGTGAGTGGCTGAGGCTGAATCGAACCGACCGATTTCCATCTGAGCGTTGAGATCGTTAATGCACTCTTAATATGCCGTTCACACGCCCTTAAAACGGCCGATCGTATCCTCTAGTCCCAAGGCTGGACTCGGCCAACTTGACTCAACTGAGAACTGGCTTCACAATGCTCTCAACCATTTGCCCTGCATTTGAGCCAAGATGACTTCGATCGGCCTCGACCATTTAGCCCCCAGATTTCGAATCAACCGTATTAGCTTTTTCACAAGGAGATAGTCCATGAACACCAACACCGTCCGATTCTCATGGCAACTCTCTGCTGATTGTTGCCCTCAGCTCCTGTTTTCCTGCTGTCTTGTGGCTGAGTTTGGCGAGCACGGTTGGGTCCAGCGTGTGGCTGCTAGCCCAATCGGAACTAGCGACGCTCACGGGTTCCGTCGCGGACTCGTCCGGCGGTGTCATTGCGAATGCCGATGTCACGGTTACCAACCAGGGCACAAATATTTCGTCCACTGGAAAAAGCAATGAAAATGGCCGCTATGTTGTTCCCAGCTTGAAGCCAGGTCTTTATACGCTGGCAGTTTCCGCTCCCGGTTTTAAGAAATATGTCAACAATGCCTTAACTCTTCAGGTCAATCAGACGGCTCGACTTGATATTGAACTGACGATTGGGGAGGTTACCCAGGAAGTAACCGTTTCAGCTGAGGCTCCTCTTCTGGAAGTTGATACCTCCGGCCGCGGGGCAGTGATTGATGAGCGGAAGATTGTGGAGCTGCCTCTCAACGGCCGCGACTACAACCAGCTTGCCACGCTTTCTCCCGGAGTCTTGACAGCCACCCCACGGCTGCAATCGATCGGGTTCAAAGGAGCTTTTAACGTCAATGGCAATCGGGCGTTTCAAAATGCCTTCCTTCTGGACGGAGTGGACAACACCTCGTACTCCAATTCGTTTCGTGGAAGCAACATGCAGGTGATTCAGCCTTCTGTAGACGCGCTGCAGGAGTTCAAGATTCAGACCAACGCCTACGCTGCGGAGTTCGGCCGAAGCTCCGGCGCGCTCATTAATGCCGTCATCAAATCGGGGACTAACGGGATGCACGGTTCGGCCTACGAGTTTCACCGCAACGACGACCTTGACGCCTCAAACTTCTTCTCGAACAAAAACAGGGTCTCCAAGCCGTTCCGGCTGCGCAATCAGTTTGGCGCTACGATTGGCGGACCGATCGTGAAAAACAAGACCTTCTTCTTCACCGACTACGAAGGCCTGCGCGACCGCTTGGGAACGGTGCGGACTTCTTCCGTCCCGCAACCCATCTGGCGCAAGGGCATGTTCACGATTCCCATCTTTAATCCATACAACGCGAGCGACACGGGCCAGGATTTTCGCCAGCCCGCCACGGCGGAGTGCAACGATGGCCAGGGTAACTGCTGGATTATTCCTTCCGCGCAGATAGATCCCGTGGGTAAGAAGGTTGTGGATGTCAGTCCCGATCCCAACACTGGTACGCCTGGACAGATCGATAACAACTTCGTCAGTGTTCCCATCACCCGCAACCGCACCGATCAGTTTGACGTCCGCGTCGATCACAACCTGTCGAGCCAGTTCAATCTGTTTGGCCGCTATTCGTTTTCGGACACGAACTTATTTCAGCCTTCGTTCCGCCCTGGCCTTTCAGAAGGTTCGCGCAACGACACGTTTGGCTCCGCCCTCTGGCGCTCGCAGGCAGTGGCCGTGGGTGGCACATGGGTGTTGTCGTCGACGCTGGTCTCGGAAATGCGCTTCGGGTTCGCGCGAGGGAACTTCTTCCAGACACCTCCGAATTTCGGCTCCGGGTGCCCGGAACAGCTCATTGGCCTGAAGGGAGGGCCGACGGATGAAAGCATCTGCGGAGGCATTCCCGTGATGAACCTCGCCGGACGTGATCGAACGCCGCATCGGCCGGACCACTTCGGTGCCGCAGTTTCAAACTCCGCGCTCTTACAACTTCCGCGACTCTTTTGCCTGGACTCACGGCGATCACTCAACCAAGTTCGGAGGCGAGGTCCTGCATGTCCAGACAGGTGTTCGCGATGTCAGCTCTCTTCTGGGCAACTTCGATTTCACCGGCCGCTTCAGTGGCACTGGAAATAACGTGTCTTTTCAGGGCTGCGTGGCCGATCTGTTGCTCGGCTTTCCCAGTCGCTATCAACAGGACTCCAACACCGTCTTCAACTTGTTTCAGAAGATCTATTCGCTCTACGCCCAGGACGATTGGAAGGTCAGTACGCACCTGACTCTGAACTATGGTCTGCGATATGAATTCAGCACGCCCCCGCGCGAGCGTGACTTCCAATGGGCTAATTTCGATCCCAACACTCGCGCTTACATACAGGCGAAGGAAGGCAGTCTTTTTAGCGAGTCACTGATTCATCCTGACTACAACAACTTCGCGCCACGCTTCGGATTTGCTTATGCTCCGACTTCCCGAACGGTGGTGCGAGGCGCTTATGGTGTTTTCTATAACCACACAAACCGCCAGGGCCGCGAAGGATTGTTGGGATTTAACTACCCCTTCATCATTTTGCGCGACCAGCAGATTGCAGGGACTGGGACCTTGAAGATAAGCGACGCCATCTTCCGACTACAAGACGGCATTCCGGCAGGGTTCATGGATCCATCGAGAGTCAACCCGGCCACCACAGCTCGCAGGGGTCAGGACGCGGACCAACGTTCAACTTACGTTCAGCAATGGAACTTCGGCATTCAGCAGGAACTGGTTCCCAACTTGCTTCTCGACGTCGCTTATGTAGGAAACAAAGGAACCAAGCTTGCCGCTTTCCGCAATCTGAACCAGCGGGCCGTGAGTTTCAGTAGTGTGGGCCAAGCCCTCCCGGGTACTCGTCCATTGGCTGGAGTAGGATTGGACGGCGATATTCAGTTCCTAGAAAACCTGGGCGTCTCCAACTATCATTCAATGCAAGTGCGTCTGGAGAAGCGCTTCTCAAGCGGACTCTCTGGGCTAGCTTCCTACACGTGGGGCAAAGCCCTCACCAATTCCGTGGACCATCTCTCCACCAGCGGCGCGGGTAACGGCGTGGACGTAGGCGTCTTTCGTGAACCGCAGAATGGATTCGACCGCAAGCCGGAGTATGGTTTGGCGGAGTTTGATGTGAAGCAGCGATTTGTTGCGTCTGCGGTTTGGCAGCTGCCCTTTGGCGAGGGACGTCCTTTCGGGTCGGGTCTTGGCCGGGGCTTTAACTCGGTGTTTGGTGGTTGGGAGTTCTCACCGATCCTCACCATCCAAGAAGGGATCGGTTTAACGATCGCCCAGGCTCAGGCTTTCAATATTGGGGGCGAGAGACGCAGTCGGCCCAACCGCATCGGGAGCGGGGCATTGCCCGAAGGCCAGCGAACGGTCGATGTCTACTTGGACGCCGCGGCCTTTCAAGTTCTGCACAACGATCCTACACGGGCGGGTTTTATCCCGAACCAGGCCTTTGGGAATTCCGGCGTTGGAATCCTTCGTGGCCCGAACTTGATCAACCTGGACTTCAACCTGAACAAGACGTTTGCCATCAATGAACGCCACTCGCTGCAATTCAGAGCGGAATTCTTCAATGCGTTCAACCGTGCTAACTTTTCTGTCCCGGGAATCCAACTGGGCGGCGGTTTCGGACAAATCGTGAACACGGCCACGGAGGCACGCATCATTCAGTTTGCGCTGAAGTACCGTTTCTAATCTTTGCCCTCAATGTCGGCGCAGTGCAACACCCTGGGTGGCGTCTGCGCCGATCCTTCCGGCTTGCGAGCCAGTTTCTTCGATCAGCACCCTCCCGGACCCGCGGGCCGGGCGGGCGGTGCCACCTCATTTTCCAGACCATGCACCGCCATAGGTGCGGATAGGCTGAGCGCCTGGTACTATCCTTCGATGTTGTGTCCAAAGCACAGCCGGTAGCCGTTGCAGTCTTCTACATCGAAGTCGCGGCACCCGTAGGGCTGGTCGCAAATATCGCGAGTGATCGTGACCCCCTGAGACTTGAATTCCAGGCTCAGCGCATCGGCATTCTCCACCCAAATGTAGGCGTCCCATGCTTCGCTGTTCGGGTCGGCGATGCAGTTCGGCCGCACCAGCCCTGCCTTGGCGAGCTGGCTCAACATGATGACGATGCCGCCGCGGCTAACCATGCAGAAGCAAGGTGGCTCACCCCAGAAGCGCTCGTAATGGAAGCCGAGCTTGTCCCGGTAGTAGTTTGCGGTAGTTACCACGTCGTCCACGATGAAATAAGGCGCGATGGCCCAATGCGGCGGGCTGGCCAGGTTGCCTTCCATGACGGTGCCTCCTGCTGAGTCCCCAAGGACATCGAACCGATCGGTTCATGCATCCAAGCCGGTTTCAATTTTCGAGCTGAACGATTATAGTAGATCACGATGTAGCAAGACTTTCTAACAACAGAGGGAGGAATCTCTTGTTCCGTTCAAGTCATCATCGCGTTAGCTGTGCTGTTTGGAGCTGTTTGTTCCTCTGCTTGGCTCTCAAAGTGGAATCGTTGGGCCAGGCAAAGGTTTCCTCAGATGCTGTCGTCATCACCATCGGTGATTTGAAGCTCACGGCGGGAGATGTGGAAAAGATCATGGCGAGCCTGCCGCCGCAGAACAGGCAGTTTTTTAGCAGCCCGTCAGGGCGGCCCCAGTTTGCTGACTTTTTGGTCAGAACCAAGTTGTATGTTCGAGAGGCCGAGAAGCGCGGTTTAGAGGATCGGGAAGAGGTAAAGCGCAGCATGGCGATATTCCGGGAGAGTTTGTTGTCCAGAGAGGTCGAAAAGGAACTGGTGCAGGAGATCAAGGTAACCGACCAGGAAGCGAAACAATTTTTGGAAGCAAATGCGAAGTCGTTTGAACAGGCCAAAGTGCGCCGAATTGTGGTGCGCACCGCGTCGACCAGCCAGTTCTATTCGGACGGCAAACCTGCGGACCAGTTGCCCACGGACGAACAAGCCAAGGCCAAGGTTGAAGACATCCGCAAGAAGATTGCGGAAGGCGCCGATTTCGAAGAAATGGCGGCCAAATTCTCCGACGATCCGATGACGTCAGGGAAAGGCGGCGACCTTGGGTTCGTGCGCCGGGTGAATCAGGATCCCCGAGTCCTGTTGACACCTCCCATGCTTGACGCAATGTTTGCCTTGAAAGCGGGCGAAACCAGTCAGGTCATTCAGACCCCCTTTGGATTTGAACTTTTTAAACTGGAAGAGCTGAAGTCGCCGAAGCTTGAAGAGGTGCGTCAGGAAGTGGATAACGCCATCCGTCAGCAAAAGTACGAGAAGCTGTACCAGGAGATGAAGGACCGAAGTGGGGTGAAGGTTGATGAGGCCTATTTCGGAAGCGGAGCTGGAGCAGGACAGGTTGAGTCCAGCCGCGAAAAAATGATCGCTAAATCCCCGCGATGCGCAAGGCAGACCTTACATGTCATCGAACCGCTACTTTGGCGGCACAACAAGCTCACTCTCCAACGAACGGGCACTCAGCAGTCTGAAAGTCTGAGTTAGCCTTTTCCGACCTACTTCACACGACGCCAAGTCCTGGCCCTGTCAGACCCGCAGTTCCCAGTTTTCCACCCTTAATGTTGAAGATGGAAGGAAACGCTGCCTTCCACTTCTGATTTGCCGAAGGCACATACTGGCGGCTGTTGGCTTCGATGGTGAAGACGCCGGGGACGTGTGAGGCAAGGCTGGCGGAATGCACCAGCGAAGCGCCGGGGCAGGTGAGGTCCTGCACGCAGAGGAAGGACTTGTATTTCTGAGCGGCTGCCGCCATCAGCACCGCGTGGCTTTGGCCCTTGCAAACCTTCAGAGCAACGCCGCTGTAGCCCAATTTTCTGGAGAGATGAAAGCTTTCCAGATCCACCAGTGACTCGTCGATGACGACTGGCACGATCTTGGCGGCGTCATGCATTCGGTTGTTCAAGTTGGCTTTCAGATCTCTGGCCGTAGGCTGCTCGATGTACTGAAGACGGGAAAGCACCTCTGGCGTCCGCTGTTTGATCTGGTCCAGAAAAGACATCAAATACCCAACATCCTGGCACCGTTCGTTGAAGTCGCAGCAATACTTCCATTGCTTGACACCCAGTCGGCGCTGCGTTTCGGCCGCAGCATGCTCGATGCTCACCACGCGCTCGACGTCGGCTTTCAGGTCGGCGCCGTTCAGCTTGATCTTGAGATGAGTAATCTGGTCACGTTCAATCCATTCAGGAAGGGTTTCCGGTAGTCCGTCGCCAATGCGTTGCTTGATGTCCTGCGACGTAATGGGATCTGAGGCGCCTACGGAATGGTAGAGAAAGATTGACGGAGTGGGACGCTTCAGAACGTAGCGATCCAAATACTCGCCTCGGAATTCCGGCCCTAGATAGTGGGACAAATCACGGGCCATGTACTGCTTTCCGTAGCCGAGGTAGCAGCTGATGCCGTTGGCTTTGCCGAAGGCGTCGTGGAGTGCTGCGTCGAATGCACTGGCCGTGACCTGCGTGCAAAGCTTGGGAATCGGCTCTGCCAGCTTCAGAGCGCGGGATACTTCGGTGGCCGCCTTAAGGTACTGGGGTTCAAGTTCGTGGTTGATTTCGATGGGGTGCGCCGCCAGATCGTAGCCCGCCGTAATACTGCGGATTTTTCCTGCCAACTGCTTCATCGCTTCCAACGACTGATCGTAGGTGACCTGTTGGGAAAGAAACGACCAGGCGTTGCCTAGCGGCATCGAACCAAAGCCTTTCGCCTCCTTGCCTGAGGCGGTAGCGACACGAACGTCGACGTTTAGCAGAGTGACGTGATCGACGGTTCTGCCGCCGAATTGGTAAGGTGCACGATATTTGTGGTCCTCAAAACTGTAGCGGACATCGAGAATGCGGATGGCGCCGGGATTGGTGGGCGGCACCGCAAACGCGTTGGATCGCCGTTCGCTGGATGAGGTCGAAACCTGCTTGGCGAGCGGAGCAACAAGGAGGTTGAACTTCAGAAAATCACGTCGAGTCATGGCCATGGCTGGAATCAGAATCAGAACTTCGTCGTTTGATATCCCGATGATTGACTTTGGTTTTATACCCGCGCGAAGACAGTAGTGTGTTGAGTTCCTGGGTGATCATGACGGATCGATGTTGTCCACCGGTGCAACCAACGGAGATCGTCAGGTAACTCTTTCCTTCAATCATATAGTTGGGGACCAGAAAGAGCAGCAAATCAGACAGCCGCTTCAACAATTCTGAAGTTTGTGAAAACGACCGGACATAGTCGGCAACCTCCTGGTCCAAGCCCGTCTTGTCCTTCAGCGACTTGACGAAATTCGGATTCGGCAGAAACCTGACGTCGAAGACCAGGTCCGATTCCAAAGGTACTCCATTCTTGAATCCGAAGCTGATCAAGGAGATGAGTAGCGGCGCGGGCGATTGCTGTTCATGAAACTTGTCCGCGATGTAGCGCCTGAGTTCGTGAACATTGAACTGTGTTGTATCAATGATTGTGTCGGCGAGTTTCTGAATGGGTTCAAGGCGCCTCCGCTCCTCATCGAGCGCAACCGAAATGGGTCGATCGTGGGTGAGGGGATGGGGCCTCCGGGTTTCGCTATACCGGCGGATAAGGGAATCCTCGGAAGCTTCCAGGTAGATCAGGGTAGTGGCTAACCCGGATTTCTTCAGCTTGCCAAAGACGGCTGGAAACTTGGAAAGTTCGGCGCCCTCCCTAACGTCAATGACAATGGCGGACTTCTTACTGTGTGATCCTGCATTGCTGCTCAACTCGGCAAACTTCATCACGAGTTCGACTGGAAGGTTGTCGACGCAGAAGTAACCCATGTCCTCAAACGCCTTGAGGACAGTCCCCTTTCCGGAGCCGCTCAATCCTGTAATGATGACGAAAGGTATTTTGTTCGATTGTGCGAAAGGTTTCATTAATTCCGAAACGCACGCGGGGTCCAGGTTCAAGAACCACCGCCGGAGAGGAGAGGTCTAGGGCTCAATAAGACCGAAATTCCCGTCTCTGCGACGGTAAACGACGCTGACCCGCTCAGATTCAGCGTTTCGGAAGACAATGAACTCACTGTTCGAGGTGTCGACTTCCTGGACGGCCTCCTCAACGGTCATCGGTTTTGCTTCGAATGAGGTGGAGCGGATGACCTGACGTGCTTCGGAATTGCCGGCTGCAGCCTCGGCGCGCGCGGCCTGCGCCGTCGTGGTTGATTTTCTCTTCTTGTCGATTTTCTTCCCTTTATGCTTCAAAGCCTGCCGCTCGATCTTTTCCAACACAGCATTGATGGACGCGTACATGTCATGCGTTTCTTCGATGCCGTTGATCTTGAACGTTCTGGACTTCAGGTTAATCTCAGCACTATGACGATATTTCTCAACAGTCAGGATGACATGGACCTCAATCATTTCTCCCAGGATCTTACGAATTTTCTTCAGGTGCTCCTCGGTGAACTCCTGGATGGCGGGGGTGACTTCGATCTGTCTGCCGGTGTACTCGACTTTCATAGCGAACCCTCCTAGGAGAATGGGACCATGGAAGACTGGTAGAAATCAAGCTCAGGTGTGTGGCAAACATAGGCGGCACAGACCAGTCGTGCAGACAGGTTTCGGTTTTTAGCAGGTCGCGGGGGGACTATTGAGCTGTTCCGAGTTCTTTATCTTGACTCGTCTTTGGTGGGTGCTGGGAATCTTCAAGTCTTCGCGATACTTGGCAACAGTGCGGCGCGTGACCATGATACCCTCGTCATTCAAGAGCTTGGTGATTTGTTCGTCCGTGAGGGGTTTGGCGGGATTTTCGTCGTCAATGAACTTCCTTACCTTGCGCTTGGCGGTCAACAGTGGGATTTCTGTTCCGGCCGGGCCTTGGACCGCTTCGGAGAAGAAGTAACGCAATTCGAATACTCCCTGCGGTGTGAAAGTGTATTTGTTGGCTACGGCACGGCTGACCGTGGAAGGGTGGACCCCAACCTCCTCGGCGACGTCCTTGATCATCATGGGACGCAGGTAGTCGATCCCATGATCGAGAAACTCGAGCTGCCGCCGGACAATGGATTCGCAAACCCGCAGGATTGTTTGTTTCCGTTGCTCGATGTTTTTGATGAACTGAATCGCTGACGAATAGCGCTCCTTCACGTACTCACGGACCTCTTTCGATGAGCCATCCTTGTCGATCATCTTCTTGTAGGTGCCATTGAGCCGCAACTGCGGGATGTCGTCTTCATTCATCACCACGGTGTAACCGTCCTCGGTCTTGACGATGTGAATGTCGGGCTCTACAACGCGTGTTTCCATCTTGTTGTAGCGCTGCCCAGGCCGGGGATCGAGCCGTTTGATGACTTCCAGTTGGGCCAGAACCAGATTCAACGGGCGGCCCAAGGCACGGGCGATTTCCTGATACTGTTTGTTCTGAAGCTGCTTCAAATGATGCTGAACCATTTGGGCTGCAACCGAGTTCTCTTCGCCCAACAGCCGCAGCTGAATGAAGAGGCATTCTCCCAAGTCCTTCGCCGCAACACCCGCCGGGTCAAAAGATTGCACTACCTCAAGAGCTTTGCAGACGTCCTCAAGGGTGTGGTTGCCGCTGGTGGCGATCTCTTCAAGGGTGGCCGTAAGGTAGCCGTCTTCGTTGAGATTGCCAATGATCGAGACTGCAGCGTCCTCGATCTTGTGTTCGATGACGGAGAGGTTCAACTGCCACTGCAGGTGGTCACACAACGACGTTGTCTTTGCCAGAAAGCTTTCGAACCCTGGTCGTTCGATGTCCTCGCTGGGCATCTGCGTGCGGTATCCAGGATCGAGATAGTCGTTGAAGTAGCTGCCATAGTCGATCTGTTCGAAAGGATCGGCTGGCTTCCCATCGACGGGCTTGTCCATTGCGATGATCTCTTTGTCCGCCGGTTCAGCGCTGCGTTCCTCTTTGGCGCGCGCCTCCTCCAGCGAGGCTGCGGTTTCCGCTACCTCCTCGAGGACGGGATTCTCCATCAACTCCTGAGAGATCATTTCGGAGAGCTCAAGCTTGTTCAACGCCAGCACGCTGACCATTTGGACCAGGCCGGGGGTCAGAATCTGCTTCTGCGCGAGCTTGACGTTGAGTCGTTGTTCCAGAAAAGCCATGGTTCCCTATTCCAATCGAAAGCCCTCTCCGAGATAGAGCTGCTTCACTTCGTGATCGGTTGCCAGTTCCGAGGGTGTTCCCGAGCGAAAAATTCGGCCTTCGTTGATGATGTACGCCCTGTCGGTCACTTTCAATGTTTCCCGGACATTGTGGTCGGTGATCAATATGCCAATTTGTTTAGCCCTAAGATGATTGATGATTCTCTGAATATCGAAGACTGCAATGGGGTCGATGCCAGCGAACGGCTCGTCGAGAAGAATGAAGGAAGGAGAAATAACGAGAGAGCGCGCAATCTCTACTCTTCGCCGTTCACCTCCTGACAACGCGAAACCATGACTCTTGCAGACATGGCTCAACCCCAATTCTTCTATCAACTCTTCCAGACGGGCTCTCCTTTGCTTGCTGGTCAAGGGGAGCGTTTGAAGAATCGCCAGGATGTTCTCTTCAACCGTCAGCTTGCGAAAGACCGAAGGCTCCTGCGGAAGATAACTGATTCCGCTGCGGGCCCGAAGAAACATCGGGAGCCGGGTGATGTCGTCTCCGTCCAGAAAAACGTGGCCACTATCCGGAGGCGTCAATCCAACGATGACATAAAATGTCGTCGTCTTTCCGGCACCATTGGGTCCTAAAAGCCCGACAACCTCGCCCTGCCCAATCCCGAGACTGACTTCATTTACGACCCGGCGTCCTCTGTAGGCCTTGATCAGCTTTTCCGTTTTCAAGACCTGCATCGTTGCTTATTGGGTCACTCGCTGCCGGGTAATCACACGCGTTTCGGGGTTGCCAGCGACGGTGATGCTACCATCATCAAAAAACATTGTCAACCGAGGCCCGACCGTGGAACCCCGCTCAGAGTCTAGGACTCTGGGCATTCCACCTGTGAGAACGACCTTCTTTTCGAACTGAAAAAACTCAGCCGATTCGGAGCTTGCCAGTTTCCCAGGCTGTTCAATTTTCACGTTGCCAGTGGCCAGCATTCGCTCGACCGATTTTCGGTTATTCTCCTCCTTCAGGAAAATTTCCAACTGCTCGGAATTCATTCGACCCGTGACGCTGGTCATCCTGACGTTGCGAAAATACGTTGCCTTCTGTAGGCGGTCCTCAAATACCAGCCGTTCTGCTTGAATCGTTGCCGGCTTCCGCTCCTTCTTCTCCACCTTCTTTTCGGCAAATTCCTCCTCGAGATAAAACAAACTAACAACCTGTGTTTCGGCCACCAGACGCCTTTCGTTACGCTCCATTACCAGCGTGCTCGCTCGGATCACCTGATCTTCCTGCCACAGTTTGGCTTTCTGACGATAGGTGGCTACGCCTTTCTTATTCTGAACCTCAAGGAAATCGGCAGAAGCATAGACAGGCTTGTCAGATTGAAACATTCCCGGTTGCACATTCTTGTCGCGGGTCTCAAACACCGACCGGACATTGCCACGAGCTTTCACCAGGTTCTGAGCGGGTTCAAACTCAAAAACATCGGCCGAGGTGCGCGAAGTCGTATCTTTGACAACCGGACTGCCCTTCAGCACCGTGCGCCGTGTTTCGGCAAAGTACCGGGCTTCGCTGGCACGTGCATCTTGATCCCCCTCACGATATTGGAAATTCCCAAACTGCCGCATCTGCGAGAGCTGGCGTGTATCCGCATCGAAAAACGCCTCAAGGTGGTCGCTGGTCGAAGTTTTCACTGGAGCTACCCGCGCGATAACGTCCACCCGCACCTGGTCATCAGCCATAAACTTTTCGATGCGATCCGAATTTGGCGCGAAAAACAGGTTGAACGTCTTAGCTGTCAAATTCGTTTTGTCTCGCTCCGGCCGCAGGGGAAATTCTTCCAGGAGGCTCTGGCGTGTCGTTTGTACTTGTGAGATTTGCTTCCCATCGTCCTGGAGCGAAACTAGCATTTCAGGCGCTTTCACCCTCTTGTCACCAGGCGCGCTGGACTTGTCGAACCTGGGATCCCGCGCGAAGTCGGGAAATGGATTCTCTTGCCGAAGGATGCGCGTGGTCGTGCGGTCGGCCATCACCAAAATCACGTTTCCGCGAGCCTGCAGAGAGCTCATGAGATTGGTTAACGGTTTCAAGATGATGTCTACAGCCTCGGCCACAAGTTCCCGCTTTTCTGCTGGATCGAGTGACGCCATCTTTACATCTCGTCTGGCCCAGACTTTATCAAGCCATCGTCCGGTTCCATCAAAAAAGTAGGTCACTTCCTCAGCATCGACTTTAAGCAGGAGACTTGGGTCGCGCGAAACTGTGCGAACCTGACCCAAGGCGTCAATGCGTGAAATGCTGGAGTCGGTCTCCCTCAGCCACGCGACGAGTTGCTTGGCATTCAGAGAACGGTCTCCTTCTAGCAGAGACACGTTGGAACGCATGTCGATCTTCCCCGAAGCCTTCAGATAGTCCAGGGTATCGCACCGGAGCTGAACAGGCGCTCTACGCACGTCCGTGGGCTGTACAACAATTTGGACATCCGAATGAAGGTGAACTGAGCCTTGGCTTGAGTCATAGGTCAACCCGCGGCTTGTTCCTTGCATATTTCCTCGAGCAAATCGAACGAAGTCGTCTGTTTGAGCCTTCCCCGAAGCCTTCAGATAGGTGATTTTCTCCATCTGAATTGTAGTCAACGTATCGTTCGGAGCCGGAGCAACTTTAGCGGGCTCTCGCTCTCCTCCACCGTGGCTCAGATGGATCACGACATTTCCCGAGAAGACGATGTCCTCTTTCTCCTCATCGTACTCACAATGGTCACTGGTGATTGTGTCATGGCGACTGCCGTCCTTTCCAAAAACCTTGACGGTGACGGATTCCAACAGATTTTTCTTGTCCTTGTAGCCCAGGTGGACCTTGGCTTTGATTTCGAACCGGGCTTGCCCATGCTCCGACTGCAGGAATGAAAATCCCTCCGTCACGCCGGTCACATTCTCCGGAAGAAGTTTGTTTTCGTGTCCAGAGGGGTCGTGAAATGACAGGGATCGCCTGTAGTAGCTGAAAAACACTGCCCCAGCCACAGCGAGAACTATAAGGGCGGGAACAATGCGTCCGAGGCGAATGATTTGAGTATTCAAGCGGAGCTTCATTGGAGCTTGATGTCTTTGGCCACGAGCTGTAAGGAACGGATCCCCTGATAAGCGTTGGACGCTATCGTAAATGCCAGAGAGACCCTTCGTGCCCCGGCCAAACTCGCGGGTTGGCGTTGAGCCATGTTCCAACCGATCACATCCAGCGCTCTGCCGTCCTGTTCAACCCGGAACTTGAGATGCTTTCCCTTGAGAATTCGTGGCTCGGCAATAACCGCGAGATCTCGGGCGACGAACACAGGCTGCGGATTAGCTGGCCCAAATGGAGCCAGCTTCTCTACTTCCCGGAAGAGTCCTTCGTCGATGTCGGACAAACGCAACTCTGAATCGACCTCCAGGGTCGGTTCCAGGTCTTCCTCGGTGACCATCTTGGTCGCGTGTTCGTTGAGCCGCCGTCGTAGTTCCTCGACATGCCTGGTGGGAATCTGAAAACCGGCGGCTTGGGGATGCCCCCCGAATCGATCAAACAGGTCGGCGCAAGAGTCGAGAGCCGTCAGCAAATTGAACCCCTTGGGTGACCGTCCGGATCCGTAGCCAACGCCGTTTTCCGTCGACACTACCAGGACAGGACGGTGGTATTTTTCCGAGACCTTGGTCGCAACGATTCCGATGACACCGCGGTGCCATCCTTCGCCTTCGAGAACGATAACCCACTGGCGCGCCAGTGCGGGTTCGGCGCTGAATCGATCCTGTGCCAGCCGAAAAATCTGCTCCTCAATCAACTGCCGTTCCCGATTCAGCCGATCCATCTCCTGTGCCAAGCCTCTCGATTGCTCTTCGTCAGCTGAAGCGAAGAGCTCGACGACTTGTCCACCCCCTCCCATCCTGCCCACGGCATTGATTCTGGGTGCCAGGCGAAATCCGATGTCCGAGCTCGTGATCACCCGGCTGTTCAGGCCGCAGATCTCGATCAGCGACTTCAAACCGAAGTTTGCCGGAACCTGTAACCCCTCCAATCCGATCTTGACGAAAACGCGGTTCTCTCCCATCAACGGGACGACGTCAGCCACCGTTCCAATCGCTACAATCTTGAGGAAGGAGAGAAGAAATCGTTCCTTGTCCGTGTGTTTGAACAATGCCTGGATCAACTTAAAGGCTACACCGACGCCGCAAAGGTTCTTGTCGGGATACCGGCAGTCGGACCGCTTCGGATTCAAAATGGCGAAAGCGGCAGGAAGCCTGCCGTCAGGCAGATGGTGATCAGTGATAATGCAGTCCAATCCGAGAAGATTGGCTGTTTCTACGACGTCAAAAGCTTTGATGCCAGTGTCGACACTGATGATGAGTTTGACGCCATTACTCGCAGCCTCCTTGACCACATCCGCTTTCATCCCATAGCCGTCCACAAAACGGCGTGGAATGTGGTACGTCGTGCGGGCGCCCAGCATGTCCAACGCCTTTCGCAAAATGACCACAGCCGTTGTTCCGTCAACGTCATAATCCCCGTAAATCAGAATCCTTTCCTGACGCTCGATCGCCAGACGTATCCGTTCAACTGCCTTTTTCAAATCGCTCATGAGGAAGGGATCTACAAGGCCATCAAATCTAGGGTGCAGGAACCCTTGGGCACTTGGGGCGTCAGCGATCCCACGATTCACCAATAACCTAGCGATGGTGCCGGAGATGTTCAGCGCGTGAGCGAGTCCCCTCACGGTGGCTGGATCGGGACTGGCAATCTTCCAAATCATGGGAGTCTGGAATCCTCAGCCAAGCAATTTTCACGCCGAAATGATTGTGGGCCAGTGAGGGGCTTTATTCAACTTCCAAATCAGGTGGGGTAGGTTCGAGCAAGGGGTATTGCTCGTGGGAACGGCGCATCGATGTGGGCTTGAGGGAACCTCAAGTCGACGCCAGCGCCTGACGAATCGACTGAATCCAGATCCCCTCATTTGCCTCATGGTCGCCAGGCGTGCTGCTGGAAGCGGGGATTCGGACGCTGGCATGGTGCAGAGCGATCAATTCCCAATCTTGGTTGAAGACGGGACTACCTGAGCTGCCTCCCTTGGTTGGAGAACGGTAATGCACCCAGCGTCCGTCGTAACCAAGCAGGACATTGTCGTTGATTGAAAGCGAAAGTGTCCCGCCCTCTGGATGACCAATGATGTACGCTCTTTCTGCTTCGTCCAGCGAGGGCCGGTGTTCGGCGATGGGGTAACCCTCCAGCCCTGGGGGAGTTGAATCCAATGCGATTAGCGTGGCGTCGAGTTCTTCAGGAGGAGACGTCCATAGGACTTGCTTCACTTTATATCGAACTGAGCCCTGATCCTCGGCGAGCGCTTTGAAACTCACCCGCGCCTTTTCGGGCCGCAGCGCCGGTCTCACTTGAGGGGCGTCGCTCACCACGTGGGCGTTTGTCAGCAGCAGCAAATGGTCTCCCCAGGATTCCTTGAGATCTCCTCCCCGCAAAAGAAACCCGGTTCCCTGGCCCCGCTCCGGTTCCATTTCGTGTTCGATCCGGACCACCGAACGGCAACGCTCCAGCCCCCGTCGGTACCAGTTCAGAGTTACAAACTGAGTGGTGCCCAGGACCTTCTGCAGTTGCTTCTGTCCCGGCTGATCTGCGGGTGGCGAAGAAGCGAGATCAACGGCATTTACCTCCACCCGGCTGCCGCTGCAACGCAAGAGGTTCGACTGAAGAACTGGCAGGAGCATGCTGCCCATGTCTGTCCCCAAGTCGAGCTGCCAGACTTCGGTCAATTGCCTCAGCGTGCTTCCCAACTCGAACCCATTCACTCCCTCGCCCTTAACATAGCGACTCATCCAACCCGTCGCTTCCTCTGGCAGTCCCAAAGCGATACACGCTTCCATTTTTGCCGCATAGCCCCACTGGTGTGCCGGACGTTCCGCGTCCACCAGTTGCATGGGAAGGGCAGTTCGAATCTCTTGAGCCAGAGTCTTTGGGTCGGGAAAGCCAGCGAGGGAAATTCCATCGCGCTGGGCGCGGCACAGAAGAGCAACGACGTTGATTCCATGCCAGTAGTAAGTGAGCGGCTGCGTCACATAGACAGAAAAGTAGCAGCTCAATGCCTGGTTCAAAAGTTTGCGGCTCCGAGCCTCCGATTTGTTTGTCGAGTTGATGTAGAGCTGTTTGTACGCGCGTCCAATGAGACCGCGGGCCTCGGAGTTTTCAGCCACGTTAGCCACGGTCCTTCCCTCGAGGTCCTGCAATAACGCGAGTGCTGCCGTGAAGTTGTTCTGCTCCAGAAGGGATTGGACATACAGCCGGCGGATTTTGAAGCTGTCCTGGCCAGTCTGGATGAAAGCGTCAGCGAGCTGTTGCATCAGCGCAAAGAATCGTTGGCCGCGGAGCTCTTCAAGACAGCGTTCGGCGTCCGCCTTCGGGAAGACGGAGTCCTTCAGCCACAAAGCTGCCGTCAGATCCTTGCAGATTGCTGTCGCGGCCGCCTTGTCAAAAGCTCGCACCGCCGTTGCGAGCTTTTGAGTGACGTCACTCTCCTTGGCTGGTTTCATGATGTTCTCTTTGTCAGCGAAGCGGCTGTGAGCCTCGAGCGAACTTGTGCCGCCGAGTTGATCTATGAAGACGTTGGGAGTGCCCTTGCTTGCAACCCCAGCATCACCTTTAAGCGTTTTCGAAGCTCGGCCCCACCCAGGTACTTGTTGATGTCGTGGCGCCAGGGACCGTAGTTCGGCTCGTGAAGATCTTCGATCACTGCCTTTGACTGGTGCTGATAGTCATTGGATATGTTGGGATCAAGTCCGGCTACCGGGTCGAGCTTGTCATACACATTCACCCACACTCCCTGAAGCCGATCGCTTGGGAAACCCTCGTTACGCGACCATTCCGGTACCATCTTCTCTTGAATCTCATCCAGCCCAAGAGGACTGCCAATCGTGACTAGTGCATCGATTTTTGGACAGTCGGGAACCCGTTTCAGGCAGTCGTAGGCGATCACCGTGCCCATGCTGTGACTGACCAGGATGTGGGGTCCCGGATTCTGGGACCCTTCCTTCAACGCCTTTAGCAGCCGGCTTCGGATCTCATCCTGAACGCGATATTTCGCACCTGCTCTCGGGGAATGCTCCACATTGAAAAGGTAGTGATGGACGTCACGAAGGAAGATCTCCATCATCGGCCGCTTGATCCACCAGGGCAACAGGATTCGTTCAAGATCCCGGCCAGCCGCGGCCTCAGACACAGACAGCTCGGGGTTGTCCAATTCTTCAAGCTTTAACTTGGCATTGAACTTCTCCACCCACCACTTCTCCTTCCCCGAAAGCTCTCCCTTCCATTCTGTCGGGACTGGCGGAGGCAGCGAACGGTTGGTGGCGGCAGCTTCCAGACTCTCTGTCGAGGCCTGATCCTTGTCAGGATTCTCGTAGAGAACATCGGCCCAGTACACCATTGTGGAGGAGATGCCTTTGGTGCCCAACGCAAGGCCGTCGTCGTGAGCCAGAGCCTGTCGCCAGGTCTTGAGCAGGACGTCGGGAGCCGGCTTATTGGCTATGCCATGAATGAAAGTGACGTGTGCCATGATGGTCCTCTCCTTCGATCACAGGTGTCGGACGCTGGTCATTGTGAACCGTTTTGATGATTATAATCTTTCTTGGTCTGCGTAGCAGGGTGATTCCTCGCGATTTGTGCACGTCTCGGGTGCGCAATAAATGCGGCACCGGCACCCGCGAGTTGTCCCCGGATGGGGACGCGGTGTGATATGGGGAAGAAATGTAGGGTGCGTCGCGCTTTCGGACGCACCATCCGTTTTAGCATCGTGAATACTTGCCGCTTTTGGTGCGTTCAAAAAGCAACGCACCCTACGACGGAGGAGGGGAGCTGATGTTCAAGGGAGCCGCGTGCCTCGCTGCGACGGCACGTTGTTGTGTGACGCGATGTCCGACGAAAGCAGCGTCCCCCCTTGGACAAGGGGTGACTTCAGGGGGGTTTTAGGGGGCCGTAACCTACGACCTCCTGTGGCTTCTTCATCGTCCAACTCGGGAACGTACAACCGAGGACGAGGCCGAGGACGACGACCAGGACGATTTTGAAGGGAGATTCCAAAGGCATGACCGATTGCAAAGCGATCCTCTTCGATCTGGATGGCACGCTCATCGATACCACCGAACTGATTCTCTACTGCTTCAATCATGCGTGGGAAACGATCTGTGGCCACACACATCCACCTGAAGTTTTCATTGCGACCATGGGCATACCGCTGAAAAACGCGATGCACAAGCTGCTTGGAGCCACCGACGGAATGCAGCTTGAAAAGATCGGCGAGCTTCGAACAGCGGGCTTCGTTGAGAGTCTGGTTCGTGAATACCGGTCTTGCAACGCCGCCAATCACGATCGTTTGGCTCGTCCCTTTCCGCCAATGAAGGCGGTGATGGCGACACTGCGAGAACGAGGCTATGTCTTGGGCGTGGTGACTTCGAAGAGCCGGGAGTTTGCGCAGCGGGGACTGCGCCTGTGCGTCTTGTGGGAATTCATGGACGCATTCGTGTCGATGGACGACACGTCACGCCACAAGCCCCATCCAGAACCACTTCTCTTGGCACTGGAGAGGTTGCAAATTGCTCCTCAGCAGGCCGTCTACGTCGGCGACAGCCGTCACGACATGCAGGCTGGACGAGCTGCAGGCCTGCGCACCGTCGCTGCTCTCTGGGGACCCGTCCCACGTGCTGAACTGGAGCTTGAGAATCCGGATGTCTTGGCTCACAGGCCGGAAGAACTCTTGGAGATATTTCAGATGCAGTAGTTGGATGCGACGTAGGCTCCGCTAGGAGCCAGATGTTTGTAGAACTCCGCAGAGGAAGCATTCCGCTCCAGCGGAGCGGAATGCTTAGCTCGTCCAAGCGTCTCTGGGATTTGTTACCTGCCACCCGAGGGCGAGTCGTCTTTGAGAACTCCCGACCTCTAGCGCCCAACTGCCTGAGTCACCGCATTTCCCGACAATGACGAGGGAGCCGGATCCAAGTACTCAATCCAGCTCGTCATCATCTCATCTTCACTCCGGTCGCCCCAACGGACAACCTCCTTCGGATCTGGATTGGCCGGGAGGTTTGGGCTGTTGTCGTAGTGGAATGTCACGATCATCCGGCTGCCTTTTTCCACATGGACGGGTTCGCGGAAGCGGTACAACAGTTGCCAGTTGAAGTCGTAAGGCGAGACAAACAGGAGCGTCTCACGCCGTCCGTCCGGTCGCACCAACTCATAACGAGCGTCCTTGCCGCGATAGTGCATATGGGGCGTGATGGAGACCAGGAGCTTGTCGCTTTCGAAGTCATAGCAACGCTTGACCTCGTGGTTCGGCGCATTAGGGGGAATCAGGAGATATCGGTTGCGCAGGTCCAGCCTCCGCATGGGCCTCTCTGGAGCCCTGGAGGCCAGGTAAAACCCCACGCGAGTTCGATCAGTCTGGGGTTTCTCCACCTTCGCATAGTGTACTTGGAACCGGAGCTTCGCTCCCGCCGGTATCCATTTCGGCGTGCTATCGCCGAAGACATCCGGGGGCTTTCCTGGCAACATCGCCGTGAAAGAACCTTCCTCAAACCCGCTCAAGGCTTGCAGATCGGGTGGCGCCTCGGCGCAGGCATCATTGACTACGGGCGCATCCAGCCGGATGCGCGACAGCCCGTCTTTGACTTCCCAGAACCGTCCTACCTGCGGCCGGAAAGCAGCAGCGGTTGAATTCGTCCCATCAGCGCGGCTGTCATCCATGACAAGACTGACGTGCACGTGATGCACCACCTGACGGTTTCCCGGCAGGATCTGGGCTGCCCGAATCCACTTGCCTTCCGTGAAGTTCGTGGGAACCGTAAAGTATTCGTAGGCATCATTGCCAGGCGCCACTGCGAAGTCCTGTCCGATATCGATGACGATGTCCGGCTTGCCCAGTTTCCAACCCTCCACGAACGTCGGCTTCGGCGGAAGATCCCGCGCGTCTCCCTGAGGGGAACCGCCGTCCACCCACGCCTTGATTCTGGAAATCTCTTGCTCCGAGAGTCGAGGGTCATTGGCGAAGGAACCGTGGGTCGGATCGGCAAACCACGGCGGCATCTTGCGCGACACGACCGCCTTCCGAATCGCCTTGGCCCACGGCCGAGCCGATTCGTAGTCTAGAAGGGACATCGGAGCGATCTCGCCGGGACGGTGACAGCCGGCGCAGTTCTTGTACAGGATGGGTGCGATGTCCTTCGTAAAGGTCGGCCCAACAGGCTCCGCCGGGAAGAGTGGCGTTCCAATGAACAGAGTCATCCCAAAGGAGAGAACTATGTGGAATGTTCGCATACTTACTCCCTCGTCATGGCTTCTCACACGGCTGAAAGAACTAAAGTCAAACTAACATTCTATTCCAATCTCAATCCTCATTGCCATTACTCTTCGATGCTGGGCCGCGGCGCCTTTTTCGCCACTGATCTCAAGTACTGGACAAGGTCCTGCCTCCCCTGAAAATCCCCCTTACCAAAGGGGGAAAGAAGGCAAAACGACAGCGGTCGTGAACACGACGGCGGTCGTGAAGCCTTCAGGGGGTTGTCGTGACCGGTTTGGCAAGGCCGGCCGGACAATCCATTCCTAAAACCCCCTGAAGTCCCCCCTTGTGCAAGGGGGACGCTGTTTTCATCGAACGTGACGCCGCAACGCAGCATGAGAAACTCCTCCGAAATGCGTTTGGGTACTGTCCCGCTTGGGCTTCAGCAGCGAGAGAGCTCTCTGCTTCAATCTCCAGGAAGAAGAAGGGCGATGGTGCCAACGGGTGGTTGGAGGCGAATTCTCGTTCCTGCGCCCAGACTCACCGGCACTTTGAAGTAATAGGTCCGCCTGAAGCGTGATGCGTAACTGTAAAGCCAGATCAGCGGCTCAACGGCTCCGTCGGGTCGTTCGGCGATGAGACGAAGCGACGCTCCTTCCGGTACCACTTCGGGGCGCAGGGCAACGATCTTGACGGCGCGCCCCAGGGTAAGGCTTCCGCTCGCACGCAGGGTTTCTCCGGTTCGCGGAGGCAAAGAGCGTTCTTTCTTAGCCTTCAGGTCTTTGGGCAACAGATTCAGATCCCCGCGTGGCGCCCCACCTTCGACCCAGCTCGAAATGACGGCAATCTCCATCTCGGTCAAACCACCCTCGTCGCGGAAATCGCCGAACCCTTTGACCGCGCCCCAAGGAGGCATGCGCCGTTCCAGGACTTCCTGTTTGATGGCCTCCGCCCAAGGCCGGACTTGCTCGTAGCTGCTGAGGCCAAACGCCGGTCCGCCATCGTGGTGACAGCCAAGACAGCGCCGTTTGAACACTCGAGAAATCTCCCGACCCCAGGTGATTTTGGTTGTAATGACCTCATGAGCATCAGTAGCCGGGCACCACCACACCACAACAAGGAGACATCGAAGCCAGTGACGCGTGAACCGATCCAACAGACTTCGCACGCCGGCTTGGTTTCCGCGGGAATGAAGAACTCTTCCCTGATCCAGTTCCTTCGCCCCAAAGCGCCTGCGCGAGCTCTCTCATTTCAGCTCCGAAACCGCCACGTCGAAAACAACGGTATTCACGACTCCTTTGCGTTGAAACTGCGCCCACATCCGGTAAGTGCGAGCTCTCGGAAAGATCAAATTGAACTGAATCTGTGGGCCCCCGTCTGCAAGAAAAGGGTGGGCATGCATCGCGTCGACAAGGTCGTCGCTCACCGCCAGTAGATGGCTCCAGCTTCCCAGGTACTGCTCAAGCCCGTCGGCTGGCTTGAGGCGGAAAAACACGAGGGTTTTCATTCCAGCGATCGGATGGCCCGGCTGCATCGCGAGTTCCACTGCCATGTTCACACCGCTCTTTTCAGAGAGATCAGAACCTAGACTGCGAGGCGTCCGGGGCACGCCCTGTGCTCCAGGGATCAGTACCGTACGCTCCAGGAATTGAGGAGAGCCTCCCTTCGGGTAGAAATCGCACAGCAAGCGATACATTCCAGCTTTGGGAAGCCGCGTCCTGAAACGGAACCGGTGGTCCGGACCCAGCAGCGGGTGTTCATGAAGAAAGAAATCCAGGCTTTCGCTGACCACAAACAGGTGAAACAACCTTTCGTGCAGCACCTCAAAATCGCGGACTTGTTTCCCGGTGCTGGCTTCGCTGACCGTAAAGATCAATTCAACGGGCCGATCCGCACGGGGGGCGCTGGGCTGCAGTTTCAGATCGACCCCATACTCGATGGAGTCAATCGCTCCAGCGACCAGTTTCATCCCGCACCGGCTGCAGCTTCCGGGAACCGTTGCCCGGACATCAGGGTCCATAGGGCAGACATAGTCGAGAGGTCTGGTTTCAACCTCACCCTGAGCACTGCCGAGCAGCGCCGAAAGAAGGATCAAAGAAAGCATTTCACATCCCCAATCTGCGGTTTGCCGGGCAACGGAATCAAACGGAAAGAACAATTCTCTTTCGATTGCCGGCAGAACACCCCAGTACGCTAGCGCATAACGACGAAACTGAGAAGGCTCTGCAACAGGTTCCTTGATTCCTCGGTGTCCGCAGGAGCCGAAGACTAGTCACCCGGTTGCTTCGCTAATTGTATGGAGGTGTTGGTGTGCTCCTCTTGAGACTAGCCCTTGGATCGCGGCCACACGAGGCGGCTAGCGGTGGGTGCGACGCGTCACGTCACAAACCGCATCCAGAGCCGCTTCTCTTGGCTCTGGAGAAGTTGCAGGTTGCTCCTCAGCACGCCGTTTACGTCGGCGACAGCCGTCACGACATGCAGGCTGGGCGGGCTGCAGGCCTGCGCATGGTCGCCGCTCTCTGGGGCCCGGTGCCGCGAAGGGAACTTGGAGCTCGAAAAGCCGGATGTTTTGGCCCACAGGCCAGAAGAACTCCTGGAGATCTTTCCGGCTAGGTAGATAGCGCAGGCTACGGGAAAAAATAGAACGTGGGAGCCGACCTCCGGGCGGCGATCTGCGGCCCTTGCAACCATCGTCGTCCGGAGGCCGACTCCCACTTTGAAGATACCGGAGTCTTCCGATGGAAGCCCCTTGATCTAGCTTCCCGCCATGTGACGCAAGAGGGGAGGCCAATTCTGTGGGGCGGTTTGATTCGTGCTTTTTCGGCTTGCGGATTTGGTCTAAGATAAAGAGCTTCTTTTCCAAAGCTGTCCGATGAAAATTTCTTGCTGAAGGTGGGAGGCGCTGTCCCGGCGGCGACCCGGAAGCGTTGGCCACTTAAGAAGATCGCCGCGCGGTCTCAGCGCATGCGCGCCTCCCACATTTTCATCGCTCGTGTGCAGTCGAGGCTGCATGAAAACCGCTCCAATCGAAAAGAGAATCATCTGGTGCTGTCGCGAACGAGTGTTGTCATTGAACTTTGCAGTGATTGAAGAGCTACTCCACCAGACCGGCGCCGGCTGAGTGAACTGAACGGAGGTATCGAGCATGCGTCGCTATGCACTTCGGATTTTTTCCTGTCGTACTCCTAGGCTTGGCCTTTCTGGTCTGGCCCCGTGCAACCTACTCTGGGGAAAATGTACGAGATAATCATTCCTGACAGAACTAGGGTTGCTGATCCTTTTCCTAATACCAGCAGTACTTCGTGGTGAACAACTCGGATACCGGGTTTCGAATAGCCACGCCGGGGGCCTTGGTTCATCCTATTCCCGGTGCCCTTCCAGTTCATGCCCTGCGGCGGGAGGGGGTAGTCATTGATCCGCGCGCCCGTTTTGTTCTTGCTACCGACAGCGCGCGCAACTTCGTCTGCGTCCAGGGCAACGATCCTGAGACGGGTGCCCTAACTCCAGTACCGGGCTCACCATTTCCCACGGGTGGAACTTCTCCCAGGGCATTGCTATGGACCCGTCCGGAGAATTCGTCTTCGTCGCGAATTCTGGGTCGAACAACGTCACCGTGTTTTCGTTGAATCTCGACACCGGCAATCTGACTCCTGTTCCGGGCTCTCCGTTCGCCGCAGGATCCCAGCCTCTCGACGTGGCCACCGATGGATTTGGACGATTCCTGTACGTGGCGAACAATCTCTCGAACAGCATCTCGGCGTTTTCGATCAACCAAAGCAATGGATCGCTCACGCCGGTCGCTGGCTCTCCCTTTTCAATGGGGAACTTTCTGTCCCGGGTAGCAGCAGACCCCTTAGGACGGTTTCTCTATGCGATGGATGGCCAAGGAGTCTTTGTCCTTACCATCGGAGCCGCGGGCGCCTTGGCTCCGGCTGCCAGCTCTCCGCTGGCCTTGAACCCACCACCCTCCGCCATTGCTACGGATCCCTCGGGTCAATTCCTTTTGGTGACTCAGAGGACGAGGTTCATTGGTCAGAACGATACGGTGGCGTCGTACCGAGTCAGCTCAATGGCTCTCTAACCCCGGTTGGCTCGCCGGTGGCTCTCGGGCAAGGTGTAAGCCCTTCGGCCGTTGGCATTGACCCGGGAGGGCAATGGGTTTACGTCGCGAATCTGTTGGCTAACAGTACCGCAGGTTTCTCATTTCAGCCGGTCACAGGCGTGCTGACACCCATTCCGGGGTCTCCCTTCCCAGTCGGTCAAAGACCCGTTGCTGTGGCCGTCTTTATCGGGCTCACAGCCTCCGACATCGCATTTCGAGAGGCTTTCTTTTCTAAAAAGCCGGCGGCGGCCGGGGGGACACTACCTTATAGCTGGTCGATCTCCGCAGGGACCCTCCCCCGGGTCTGGCTCTGAATGCTTCTACCGGGATCGTTTCTGGCACTCCAGCGGCTCAGGGCAAGTTCACTTTCACCGTCAGAGTTGCCGACAGCACGGGTCAGGCTGATTCAAGAGAGTTTACGATTGAAGTCCTTGCTGGAAGCTCACTGGGGGTCACGGCCACTCTTCCATCGAGTGCCCGCGCCGAGGGCCTGAATGGGGCGTTCTACACCACGGATGTGACGGCGAGCAATGTGACCACTTCCAGCGCGAGCCTGACTTTCAAGTTTCTCGGCAATAACCAGGATGGGACGGGAGGAGACGTGAGAACTTACACTTTGGCGGCTGGAAGAACTCAGACCTTTTCCGACGTCCTGGGATCAGTCTTCGGGCGCACTTCAGACTATGGCGCCATCTCAATCAGTTCTACTTCCTTCAGCCTTGCCGGGTTGGGCCAGACCTCAACCCCAGGCTTCGGTGGGACCTTTGGCCAAAGTGTTCCGGTCGCAGTCGCGACAGAGCTGATCTCGAAGGGTGCGCCCCGCTCGATTGTGGCCATTCGCGAGGATGCGGCCTTTCGCACGAACCTGATCCTAAGCAATGCCACGAGCGCACCACTGGATGTGGACTTGAGTCTCGTGGCCGAAAATGGCGGCGTCCTGGGCAGCGACCGGGTCAGCTTACCAGCGTTGGGGATGACCCAGGTGACTCGCGTGGTTCGAAGCTTGGGAGTCGCGGCCGATGTGACCGGCGCCCGGCTGGTGCTTTCAACAGCAACGACTGGAGGGGCCTTCTCGGCTTACGCCTCAGTGATCGACAACGTCACCAACGATCCGCGCACGTTGCTACCCAAGGCGGCGCCGATCCCGTATAGCAGGCCCTTCCGCTGGTATCTGCCTTCCAGCGCGCGTGCCGGAGGGGCGGGCGGCGCTTTCTATACGACAGACGTCACGGTAGCCAATGTGGGAACCACCACCGCCAACTACTTCTTGAAATTCCTGGGCAACAACCGGGATGGGAGTGTTGGGCCACAGCGGAACTATTCATTGCCGGCGGGCCGCTCTGCGACCTATGCCGATGTTCTGAAATCGGTCTTCAATATCGACTCTGACTATGGCGCGATTCAGGTGGGCGCATCTGAGAACCTGGTAGTACTGGGCCAGACCTCGACACCGGGATTCGGCGGCACCTTTGGCCAAAGCGTTCCCGCCATGGAGTCGCAGGATCTGATCAGCTTCGGAAAACCGCGTTCCATTGTGGCCATTCGGGACGATGCCAGCTTCCGCACAAACCTCATTCTGTGCGGCACCACGGAGTTTGTGTCGGTGGATGTGGATGTGAGCTCTGATTTCAGCAGACGGCGCCACGCTTGGGACGCGGCGCTACCGGTTGCCACCCTTCGGCATGATCCAGGTGAGCCGGGTGGCACGTGAGCTAGGGGCTACGGGAGATCTCAACGGAGCCCGGCTGGATCTTTCCACACCGACCAACGGTGGTTCTTTCGCGGCCTATGCCTCGGTGATCGACAACGTCACCAACGATCCACGCACCTTGCTGCCACAGTGAGGCGGCGCTTCTAGGTGCTCTTGGCGCGTAACGAGAATTCCCCCTTCGTCAAAGGGGGCGAGGCGGCGCAGTGACTGCGGTCACGCAGCGACGGCGGTCGCGCAGCCGCCCGGGGGTTGTCTTGGAAATTGGGGAAGCCTCACGTCAGCGCATCGTATCTGAAATGGCGCGACGTTCTTTCCTTGGCCTTCCTGACTCTCGAGACAACCTCCGCGCCTATGCGACCACGTGGAGTCTTCTCAAGACTTCACCTTCGGCGCTGCCCACTTTGCCAAGGGGGACTTTTATGACCGTGAACCAATCTTGAGAGACTACGCCAATGCTCATCATCGATACGCACGCTCACATCTACTCGCTGGACGAGAAGCGCTATCCACCCATCGAAAAGCCACTGAGACCGCCCGGGGGTAAAGCCTCGGTGGAAGACCTGCAGCGGCAGAGTCGCGCGAACGGGGTCAAAGCCGTCTGCGCGATCCAGACCAGTACCTTCTATCGCTTTGACAATCGTTATATCTGCGACAGCGCACGCGCCCATCCGGATTGGATTGCGGGCGTGTGTACGCTCGATCCGGACGACCCGCACAGTCCGGGTTTGCTACAGCAATTTGTTCGTGATTACCGCATTCGCGGCATGCGGAGCATTCCGGCCAGGAATGGACAGCTCAATCACCAGGGAGTCCGAGCATTGTGGAAGACAGGTTTGGAGCAGGGCATCGTGATCAACGTGCTGATCGATCGCGACAAGGCGCCGGAAGCTGAAGTCTTGTTGAAGGAGTTTTCCGGTTTGAGGGTTGTCCTGGACCACTGCCTGAACTTGAAGGCAGGGCCTGAGTTCCAAGTGATCTTGGCCGACGTGCTGCGACTTTCGCGGCACAAAAACCTGCATGCCAAGCTCACCTTTTTGCCGACCGGCAGCACAACCGGTTACCCATGTGCCGACATGCATGCAGCCTGTCTGAAGATCATCGACGCCTTTGGGCCGGAACGCTGTGTGTGGGGGAGCGATTTCCCATCCGACCTTTGGACGCCCAAGGTGAGCTATGCGGAGCACCTGAAAATCTTCACGGAGGCCTTGCCGCTGAAGGATTCAGCGCGGGCCCAGATCCTGGGAGAGACCGCGAGGCGATTGTGGTTTCCAGGCTTGGTACTCTAGGTCTTGCAGGGACGACGAGTGCAAACCAGTTGCAGGCGTGATCGCTGACACCAAGCGAATGACCGTCACCCCGGCGGCTAGTAAGCCGGGGTCCCGGGCTGGCTCCGACCTGGATTCCGGCGTTCGCCCGAATGACGAGGAGGAATGAGTATCGGCAGACAACGGATCACGAAGAACGGTCAACGCGTGATTCTGCGAAATCTTAAGACCTTCCAGGAAAGTATTCCTTCCAGCGCATGTCCACGGTCCGCGCCGTCTCCGGGTCGCAAACGAGTTCTTTCGGATAAGACGGTTTCATGCGGGCATCGATGACGATGGGACCGCTGTAGCAGAGGTGGTGACGGCGAACGTCGGTGCGCGCCGCGTAGATGTCCGCCGCCGGTTCGAACCGCGTGAAGACGGCCCACAGAAAATCGGGCGGTCTGCCAGCGATGGAGGCATCGTCAGTCAGAATGATCAGTTGCCATTCACCAAAGTCCTTCCACTGTGCTAGATGTTCACCTTGCTTGGGATCCGCGGCGTAGCGTTGACCACTCACCACGAGGCAACCCGGACAGAACGGTCGAGCTTCGCGAATGTCCGCGGGAATGGAGCCGGTGAAGCTCTGTGGAAGCGATCGCACCGGTCGTCCCAAGCCCAGTAAGACTGCCTTGCTGCCTCTGTTCACCTCGGGGCCGCAGTAGTCCAGAGTGTCCATCGCCAGATTTGCGAAGACGAATAGATCGGTTTCCCAGCGCACGCGCTCCAGGACATGGGTGAGCAGAGTGGGGAAGCTTTTCAGGTCTACGGCAGTGTCGGTGGCGATCAGGAACTTCGTCAAAGAGAGTTGTCCTTCTCCCAGAATGCGAAACGCCGAGGCCATCGCCTCGCGCCCGTAGCGTTCCTTCACGACTGCGGCCGCCAGGGAGTGAAACCCCGTCTCGCCATAGCTCCACAGATCGCGCACCCCCGGCATCACCATCGGGAAAAGCGGACTGAGTAGTTCCTGCAAATAGTCGCCAATGAAAAAGTCTTCCTGGCGTGGTTTGCCCACCACCGTGGCCGGGTAGATGGCATCCCGTCGATGAAGAATCCTGTCCACGTGAAAGACAGGATAGTCATGCCGCAGCGAGTAGTAACCGTAATGATCCCCAAAAGGCCCTTCCGGCCGGCGCTCGCGAGGCAGGCACGTGTCCTTGCAACACGAACTCCGCTTCGGCAGGCATGGGATGCGGGCTGAGAGGCTGTCGCAGCATCGGGATACGCTCGCCTGCCAGCAAGGACGCGACCATGAGTTCCCCCACGTTTTCAGGCAGCGGCGTGATCGCCGCGAGAATCAAGGCGGGCGGACCTCCCAGAAAAACTGAAACAGGAAGTGCTTCGTCGAGTTGCTCGGCAACGGCGTAGTGAAATCCGCCGCCTTTGCCAATTTGCCAATGCATGCCCGTGGTTCCGGCGTCGTGCCGCTGCAGCCGATACATGCCCAGGTTGTGGCGCTTGTCCTTGGGATGTTCCGTATACACTAACGGCAACGTGATGAAGGGGCCGCCGTCTTGCTGCCACGTCGTGAGAATCGGCAGGCGATTCAAGTCGGAGGGCTGATCAACGACCTCCAACACCGGTCCGTGCTTGACGTTACTTGTCCCCAGCTTCAGAGCTTCAAACGCCAGGTTGCGGTTCTCCCAAAGCCTGGAGAATTTCGGCGGCAACAGCGTCTCGGCGAAATGGACTATCTGCTTGACGAGTTGCTGCGGCTTCGAGCCAAAGGCGAGCTCAATGCGTTTGGGAGTCCCGAACAGGTTAGTGACCACCGGAAACGAGCTGCCCTTCACCCGGTTGAACAAGAGAGCCGGTCCATGAGACTCGATGACGCGCCGATGAATTTCGGCGACTTCGAGATAGGGATCAACCTCTGCCTCAATTGTGAAGAGGTCACCCTCCTGGCGCAGGATCTGAAGAAACTGTCGAAGATTCTGGACGGGCACGTTAGGCGAGCGATGTGAAGGTCAGTCAAGCGAGAGGCAACGATAGCAGAACGACGGGTTGAGGTATAGGGTTGTTGCAAGGCCAAGAACGCTTCGCGACGGCGGAAGGAGGTGCATCTGAAAGGCCGCCAACCTTAGATCCTGAACGGCTGGTGTGTTCCGTTTGGGTTGAAACACACCAGCGAGTTGACCTACTTCGCGGAGGTCTTGGCCATTGGATCGTCAGCGGGGTTGACATAAATGACCTTGAAAGGCCCGATACCGTGGACTTGAACGATGGTATCGCCTTTGAGCTGACCGAAGTGCCGCATCTCTTTGGGCATGACTGCATAGGACCCGGGCGTCAAGGCCTGGAGAGCAGCTTTGTCGAACTTCTCTCCAGTTCCGAGCATAAACGTTCCCTGGATAACGGTGAGGTGTTCATCGGCGGGGTGCCAGTGTGGGGGCACGCGGGCATCGGTCCCGCGAACTCGGATGGTAAAGGGTGAGCCCTCTTTCTTAGGGTCGCCGTCGATGACTGCCATCTTGATTCGGATGCCCACGACGTCGTCATCAAGGTGTGGGCGGATTTCATCTTGGATCCAAGGCTCCCGTGCTTGGTCTGAAAATCAAATGGACAAGAATGTTGGCTAAGATTGTGACATGCAAGTCCTCCGGCTCGCGAGCTAAGAGGGGGGAGGATCGCGGCCTTCAGGCCTCAGGCGGGAATTGGGACAACGTGGTCCTAGGGCCTCGCTACGGGGCAGGCCCTTTCGCTCTCCCTGGGCTATCGAATCGCGTCCTTCGGGCCTCAGTTGGCCGAAGCTGGCGGACTGTGCGGTTCTACTCCGGCGGAGACAAGGGGCCGTAATACTCGGACGCACCAAACGTGTCGAGACTCCAACTGTCGTCTGTACCTGGACGAAGAATTTGACCTCTGTCAATCAAAACCATTACGGCACGTTTTCGATCCCCACTCGCACACTGCCAGTAGTAACCGTTGGTCTTGGGCTTCTCTTGTGTCCAGTGAAGAGTGGCTTTCGGACGAACGGAATCCAGATAGGAGGACAGAGAAGGGCTCATAGCGGCTCCTGATCAATGAATGGTGGTTGGGTCGAAATGGTCTGAGGATTTCAACTACTATTGCTCCCCTCACCCCGACTTCAGTCTCTGTCGAGAGGATTCCGGGGTGAGGTGCTGTCGCAGTGTTGCGCTCTTGTTCCTTGTTCAACGAAATGCTAGCTACATCCATTGGTCGTGCCGCAGTTCAGGCACTTATAGCAGGCCGCGTTGCGAACCATGATGGTGCCGCACTCGGGGCAGGGTGGAGCATCGGCTTGGGTCTGGAAGACTTGCCGCTCGTGAGCCTCAATAGCCGCCACATGACCCACATCGGCTGCGGGTGCTTCGGTTTGAGCCACCCCTTCGCTCTTCATGAACTTGTGGCCCAGCCAACGGAAGATGTAATCAACAATCGATTTCGCGATCGGGATCTGCGGATTGTTGGTGAAGCCAGAGGGCTCGAAACGGCTGTGGCTGAACTTGTCAACCAACACTTTGAGCGGTACACCGTATTGCAGCGACACCGAAATAGCGGTGGCTACGGTGTCCATCAATCCGGATACGACTGAGCCCTGCTTGGCCATGCGGACGAAGATCTCGCCGGGCGTGCCATCGTCATACATACCCACCGTCAAGTAGCCATCATGTCCGGCTACGCTGAATTTGTGGGTGATGGATTGGCGTTCATCCGGCAGCCGTCGGCGCACCGGCTTGGAAGCCTCCGCCTGCTTGGCTTCCTTCAAGCTGGTGTTGAGTGGCTGTGAGCGCTTAGAGCCATCGCGGTAAATGGCCAATGCTTTCAGCCCCAACTTCCAGGCTTCGAGGTAGGCTTCCTCGACCTGTTCAACGGTGGCATCCTCCGGCATGTTCACCGTTTTCGAGATAGCGCCGGAAAGAAACGGCTGCACCGCGCCCATCATCCGCAGGTGACCCATGTAGTGGATGGATCGAACTCCGTTCAGCGGCTTGAAGGCGCAATCGAACACAGGGAGGTGTTCTTCCTTCAAGTGAGGTGCATCTTCAATGGTCTCGTTTTCGTCGATGTACTTGATGATGTCATTGATTTGAGCTTCGCTGTACTTCAGCCGTCGGAGCGCTTCGGGAACTGTCTGGTTGACGATCTTGAGTAAGCCGCCGCCGACCAGCTTCTTGTACTTGATGAGCGCGATGTCGGGCTCAACGCCGGTGGTGTCGCAATCCATCATGAAACCAATGGTGCCCGTGGGTGCCAGCACCGTCACCTGGGAATTCTTGTAACCATGTCTTTCGCCCTCGACCAGGGCATCACTCCACGACTTCTGGGCCGCGTTATACAGATCGGGCGGCACGTAAGCCGGATTGATCTTGCCAGCAGCTTGGCGATGTTTGCGAATGACACGCAGCATTGGTTCGCGATTCAGCGGAAATTCGGCAAATGGGCCTAGATCCCCGGCTACCAGCGCCGAGGTGTGGTACGCCTCACCGCACATCAAAGCAGTAATCGCCGCCGAATAGGCGCGACCGCCTTCGCTGTCGTACGGCATGCCCAGCGCCATGAGCAAAGCTCCCAGGTTGGCGTATCCCAACCCTAAGGGACGGAACAGATCGCTGTTCCGTCCAATGGCGGGAGTCGGATAACTGGCGTTTCCGACGATGATTTCCTGCGCAGTGATCATGACTTGAACGCCGTGCTTGAAGGTTTCCACGTCCAGGTCACCGTTGGGTTTCCGAAACTTCATGAGGTTCAGCGATGAGAGGTTGCAGGCTGTGTCGTCCAGGAACATGTATTCGCTGCAGGGGTTCGAGGCGTTGATGCGGGCCGTGTTCGAGCAGGTGTGCCACTCGTTGACCGTTGTATCGAACTGAACGCCTGGATCGCCGCAGACGTGGGCCGAACGGGCCATCATGCTCATCAAGTCACGCGCGCGGAAAGTCTCCATGGGCTGCCCGGAGGTCACGGCCCGCGTAGTCCACTGCTTGTCCTCAATCACGGCCTTCATGAAGTCGTCGGTCACGCGCACACTGTTGTTCGAGTTCTGGAAGAACACCGAACTATAGGCGGTGCCGTTGAAGGAACTGTCGTAGCCAGCTTCGATCAGAGCCCAGGCTTTCTTTTCCTCTTGTTCTTTGCAGGTGATGAAATCGACGACATCCGGATGGTCGACATTCAGGATAACCATCTTGGCTGCACGTCGTGTCTTTCCGCCGGACTTGATGACGCCGGCGAATGCGTCATAGCCCTTCATGAAAGAAACCGGTCCCGAAGCCTGGCCCCCACTGGAAAGCAATTCCTTCGAGGACCGAATGACAGAGAGATTTGTTCCTGTGCCGCTGCCCCACTTGAACAGCATGCCTTCGGTTTTGGCGAGGTCGAGGATCGACTCCATGCGGTCTTGCACCGAATTGATAAAGCACGCCGAGCACTGGGGCTTGGGCTCGATGCCGCAATTGAACCAGACCGGACTGTTGAACGCAGCCTTCTGCTCCACCAGGAGGTGGCATAGCTCGGCCTCGAACGTGTCGGCTTCTTCGGCGTTGGCAAAATAGCCGCCTTCCCGGCCCCAACGCGAAATCGTTTCCACGACGCGCCCCACCAATTGCCGTACGCTGGTTTCGCGTCCAGTGCCATCTGAAGAGCGCCGGAAATACTTCGACACGACCACGTTGGTTGCCATCATCGACCACGACACCGGTACCTCGACGTCTGGGTGCTCGAAGATCACTTCGCCTTTCTCGTTCGAGATGGACGCTTTGCGTTTTTCCCACTTGATCTGATCAAAGGGATGAACGCCCGGTTTGGTAAAGACCCTGCTGAAGTGCAAAAGCCTTTCTTCTTGTTGTACTTTGATCGGGGCCATCGCAGTCGCTTCGCCGGATCTCTCTTTCACTAGCATTGTAACGCCTCCTTACCAGGCTCACGGACAACAGTTCTTGATCAAAACCGCCCTGCGGTGCTCGTCCAGCCCGAGACACGGCAAGTCTCCCAACTCGAACGATTGGAACGGTTTCAGCGCGCTATGAACGCACAATGATTGTTGGCGTTGGATTGTAGTCCTCGCGAACTAATTGTCAAGCGCAAATTTGTATTTTTCCACAAAATAGTGGGGTGTCGTGCTAGAGAGGGCACAAAATATAGTGTGTCGTGACGTTGACGGGCGGCAAACCCTGCTGGATGGGCCGTGGCGGGAGCTTGGACGTCAAGAGGCCTGTAATTTCGGGCCGTCAGGCTGTGCAGACAGGCTACTTGGTTGACAAGCTCACAGGCGAAGCAGCCGTTGTGATCGACGCATGCTGGTGAAGAATCACCCAAGCCGAGCGACGCTTTTCCAGCACGAGCGTGACGTGACCTTCCTGACTGCGTGGGGTTCCCTCTGTCCAGGTTTGCTGCATATAACGGGCTGTCACCCAGGCAAAGCGGCCAAAGACGCTCGTTTGAGGTTCCTTCAATTCTATCTGGAAGCCTTCGGGCGAGGAGAAACGGCGTTGCATTTCGGCTTTGAAAGGCTCCCAACCGGAGAATTCTTGAGATTCCCAATAAACGCGCAACGCTTCAGTTTGCAGATAGCAAGCGCTCAGTGCCTCCACGTCTTTCTTTGCTAGAGTAGAGCGCCAGTTTTCGAGGAAGCCATTGACCTCTCGCTCGCCTGCGGCGGAGCCGGCGGTTTGCCCCGACTGAGAACCTTGCGAAGTTTGGCTACCCTTCGTCTGAGTGCTTTCGAGCGGATTGGGGATTCGGATCTTTGGCTTGCCAACATGGTCTCCGATCATAGGAGGGATATTCTGAGCCGCGAAGCGCGCGGGTTGTGCGGCAAGCAAAACACACAAGGCGATAAGGCCAAAAGAGAAATGCAAACCGCAGAGACGCTGAGACGAACTTATCGCCGCCACAATGCTAAAGAATGACATTCGCATACCTACCTCTCTGGATCTTCCAACTCGCCACTCGTCACTCATCACTCGCCACTGACTCCTGTATGTCTTCTCCGATACTCATCGGCGGCAACTGCCAGAACGATAATCCCGCCGATCAGGATTTGCTGAATGAACGGCGAGATTCCCAACAGGTTGCAGCCGTTGTTCAAGAGGCTCATGATAAACGCTGCCACTGTGGTCCCAAGCACCGTGCCGGCACCGCCGCTCAAGGAACCTCCACCGATGACGACAGCCGCAATGGCTCGCAACTCATATCCTTCGCCGGCAGTCGGCTGGCCAGTGACCAGTCGCGAAGCCTCGATCATACCCGCTAGGCCGGTCAAGCCGCCCAATATTGAATAGAAAGCGAGTCCGTAGGATCTCAAATTGATGCCTGAGAGGTAGGCAGCCTGGGCGTTTCCGCCGATGGCGTAAGCATAGCGTCCCAAACGGGTGTAGCGCAGCACACAAGACATAATCACAGCGACAATGATGAGCAAGACTACGGGCACCGGAATGAAGTCCAGCAAATTACCGTCTCCGAGGCGCGCGAAACTCTTCGGCACATCGGTGACCGGCCGCCCGTCGGTTATCAGCAACGTCAGGCCTCGCGCCATACCGAGGCCGCCCAGCGTAGCGATGAATGCGGGCACGCGCAGGGTGGTGATGGTTAATCCGGTCATCACCCCCCATCCTGCTCCGGTCAAAATGCCAAGAACTGTTGCGGGCACAACGCCCATACCCTTTTCCATGAGCAAGGTCCCGCAGATGCCGCAAAGGGCAAGCACTGCGCCGACCGATAGATCGACCCCGCCAGAGATGATGACTAGTGTCATTCCAATCGCAATGATGTTGATGACGGCGGTCTGGCGCGCGACCGTAGAGAGATTATCAACGGTGAGAAAGTATGGGGAGAGAATCGAAAGGAGGAGGAAGAGAACCAAGAAAGTCAAAAAGGGAAGCAGCTTCTTGAGAAGATCCTTCATGAGGGCGCGGGAAATATCTTGAGCCTGGAACCAGAGATGCTTTCTGGAAATGACTAATGACGAAGAATGACGAAGCTCTAATGACGAAGGAAATCCGAAGCCCGAATGACGAAAGCTTCTCGGCAGAGCGCTTGAGCTTCGACATTCGTCATTCGTTAGTCATTCGTGCTTAGGAATTCGTCATTTGGCGTTGAGCAGCTTCTGGATCTTTGGGTCAGTGAAATTGTCTTTAGTCACCAGCGTCACGCCGGTGTCGACCCGCCGCTCGGGTGTTTTCCCTGCCAGCTTTTCGCACAGAGCGTGCACCCCTTCGAAACCCATCGCGTAAGGGTTCTGAACCACCAGCGAATCGATAACGCCTCCCTGAAGATCAGCAATGAGGCTGGACGAAGAATCGAAGGCAACGATTTTAACTTTGCCAGCGAGCCCGCGCATCTTCACGGCTTGCGACGCCCCGATCGAGCTGGACTCATTGGGAGCAAAGATTCCGTTGAGATTCGGATTCGCCGTCAGAATGTCTTCCGTCACCGCGAGCGATTTGGCGCGATCGGACATGCCGTACTGGAAAGCCACGATCTTAATGCCGGGAAACTCTTTAGCAACCGTATCCTTGAACCCCTCTTCCCGGCGGCTGGTTGAGGCTCCACCGGGCATGACGCCGACAATGGCAACGTTGCCCGCCTTGTTCAGGATCTCGGCCATGCGGTGCGCTGCCGTCACTCCACCCAGGTAGTTGTCGGTGGAAACGAAGGAGACATAGGACTCGGTTTGCGCGCCAGAATCGATAATCGCCACAGGAATGCCACGCTTGGCGGCGCTCTCAATCACAGGTACCAAAGCTCTCTCATCTGAAGGTGCGAGCACAAGCCCATCGACTCTGCGGTTGATGAAGTCCTCGGCGATATTGATCTGCCGGCTGATTTCAATCTCTGAGGCAGGTCCGTTCCAGAGGATCTGGACGCCACACTTGGCCCCGGCAGCCTCAGCGCCGGCTTTCACCGTCTGCCAAAAGATGTGAGCCTGGCCTTTGGGGACAACTGCAATCGTCTTCTGCTGGCTTCGATTGCAACCAGTGACAGACAACACGGCCATCAGAACAAGGACATGCTGTGCGAAAAGATGCAAAGGAGGTTCTCCAAGAGGCGTATGAGAAGGCGAACGGAAACCGGATCTTACCACAGGCCACGACAGCCAAAGAGCGAGTGAGGTTCGGAGGGCAATTTGTCTTGACTCTGCACCCTCCTCCGCTAAGATTGCAACCGCTGGAATTCAGGCACTGCACGGCAGTTTCAGCCGATCGCGGCGAACCAAACAGATGAAAATCCTAACCGCTTCGCAGATGCGCGAGGTCGATCGGTTGACCACCGAGCGCTATGGCATTCCGAGTCTCCTCCTCATGGAGAACGCTGGAAGCGGAGTGGTTCGCGCTCTTGAATCGCATTTTCCCGACCTGACTAAACTCAAAGTCGCAATTTGCTGTGGAAAGGGCAACAACGGTGGTGACGGCTTTGTGGTAGCCCGTCATTTGATTCTGAGGCGCATGCAGCCCCGCGTATTGCTGTTCGCTGCTCCAGAAGAAGTTCGCGGAGACGCCGCCGCAAACCTGGCCATACTCCAGAAAATAGGTGTTGCCGTTCAAGTTGTGCCGGAACGGGAATTTTCTGAGGAGTCCATTCAGCACCTGTTTCTCGGTCTGGATGCTGATGTGGTTGTGGACGCGCTGTTGGGCACGGGTGTCCGGCTTCCCGTCAGTGGGTTCATGGCTGCGATCATCCAGCAGATTCGGCGCTTTCCCCGAGTGGTTGCCATTGACATTCCTTCAGGCGTGAACTGCGATGCCATGGGCGGTCAGATCGACGGTGGTATTGCCGCTCGCGCCGAACTCACCGTCACGTTCACCGCACCCAAGCCGGCCCATGTGTTTGGAGCGCGCGAGGGTGTCATCCCACGCTGGGTACTCGTTCCCATTGGATCCCCCGCAGAATTGGTTAACGATTCCCGCCATTGGCTGAACCATCTGACTGAGGATGAAGCGGAGTCGGTTCTTCGCCAGTTTGAGAGAAAGGAAGACTCGCATAAAGGAGACTATGGGCATGTTCTCGCCGTCGCCGGTTCAGTGGGAAAGACGGGCGCCGCCTGTCTGACGGCAAGGTCGGCACTGCTGGCGGGAGCAGGTTTGGTGACGCTAGCAACGCCGGCTCCTTGCCTCCCGGTTGCTGCGGGACAGATGCTGGAGGTGATGACTGAGTCTCTCGAAGCAACCGACTCAGGCGGTGTGTCCATTAAGGCGTTCGACTATGGCCGAGTGAAGGCCCTTCTCGAGAAGAAGGACGTGTTGGTGATTGGACCTGGCCTGGGCGGACATGCGGAGACCGTCGAGTTTGTGCGGCGTCTGGTGGAAGATACAACGGTGCCTGTCGTGCTGGACGCCGATGGGATCAATGCCTTTGTAGGTCAAACCGACCGTTTGAAAGGTCAGAAAAAACTTCTCGTTCTAACGCCTCATCCGGGGGAATTTGCGCGCTTGCTGGCTCGTTCCAGCGCAGACGTTCAAGCGGATCGAGTGTCGTTGGCGCGCGACTTTGCGCAACAGCACGGGCTGCATCTCGTGCTCAAAGGACACCGCACGGTCTACGCCTCGCCTTCGGGGCAGGTTTTCGTCAATTGCACTGGCAACCCAGGCATGGCGACAGGCGGTTCGGGTGACGTCTTGGCCGGTATTCTAGCGGGTCTTTTGGGCCAGGCGCGTTTGCTGTCCCCATCCAACGATTCCACTCCGACGCCAAACGGGAGTGGGGGTTCTGACGCAGCTCCTCGATTGGAAGAAACCATTGCGCTCGGTGTCTATCTGCACGGCTTGGCCGGCGACCTCGCTGCGGAGGCGCAAGGGGAGAAATCGCTCGTTGCCTCGGACATCATGGCGTCCCTGCCGGCAGCATTCCGAAAGCTTGAAACAGTGAACCCCACCGGGCAATGATACGGTTCGGAACGACCATCTCGCGTTCGGTCCAGGAGACTTTTGATCTTGCGAAGTCGCTCGGCGAATCGTTGACCCAGCCGGCGATCTTCTTTCTGGAAGGGAATCTTGGTGCAGGGAAAACGGTTTTTGCCAAGGGGCTGATTTGCGGGCTTGGACAGCCTGACCCCGACGATGTACCCAGCCCATCATTCACGTTGATTAATGAGTACGAGCTTCGCTTGAAGGTTTTTCATATCGATCTTTACCGGTTGGAGACACGAGAAGATTTGCGGTCACTGGATCTGGAAGAAATCTTTGCGCAGCCAGCGGTGATTCTGATCGAGTGGGCGGAGAAACTCGGCGACGCGGATCTGCCGGGTGCTGTCAAAGTGAGAATTGAGGATCTTGGCAACGACGAACGCCGCGTTGAGATTGGACCGGCACAGCCCATATGAAACTCGACGCGCTGGCGATTGGCGCACATCCCGATGACATTGAGCTTTCCGTGAGTGGAACGCTGATCAAGCTGGCTGAACTGGGCTATCGCGTTGGCGTGGTGGATATGGTGCGCGGCGAATTGGGCAGCCGTGGCACTCCGGCGATTCGGGCTCGGGAAGCGAAAGCGGCGAGCAAGATCATGGGGTTGAGTCTTCGGGAGAACCTGAAACTGAGGGACGGCGCGATTTTCGACACACCCGAAGCAAGGCTCCGAGTGGTGAGGGTCTTGCGCAAGTACCGGCCCCAACTGGTTTTTACTCACTATTGGGATGACCGCCACCCCGACCACATTTACACCAGCCGGATTGTGGCGCAGGCTTGCTACCTTTCCGGATTGGCGAAGATCAAAACAGGTCAGGAGCGCTTCCGCCCGGGCAAGATTTTCTACTTCATGCTACCCCATACGCTGCAGGCGAGTTTCTATGTCGACATCAGCCGCCAGTTTAAAAAGAAAATGCTGGCCGTTAGAGCTTTCCAATCCCAGATGTTCGACCCGAAGTCGTCGGAACCGCAAACCTATTTGAGCGTTCCTGAGTTCCTGCCTGCTCTGGAAAGCCTGAATCGCTACTATGGCACTTTGATCCAGACCCAGTACGCGGAAGCGTTTTATGGCAAGGAGGCGCTCGCGGTCGACGACCCGGTAAGTTTCTTCACAGGCAAAGGACATCTCTTATGAAGATTGGCATCACCTGCTACCCAACCTATGGCGGCAGCGGCGTCGTGGCGACAGAAATTGGAAAGGAGCTTGCCGAGCGTGGCCACGAGATTCATTTCATCAGCTATGCGGTTCCGATCAAGCTGAATCATACGAGCGACCGCATCCATTTTCACGAAGTCGAGATGCTGAACTACCCTCTGTTTGAGCATCCGCCTTATACCCTGGCGCTAGCCACGAAGATGGCTGATGTGGCGTTGAATCAGAATCTGGATTTGCTGCATGTTCACTACGCCATCCCGCATTCCGTCAGCGCCTATCTCGCCAAGGAGATGTTGAGGCCGCACCGGCTTCCGGTCATTACCACGCTGCATGGCACGGACATCACGCTCGTGGGCAACGACCGCTCCTACCTGCCCATTACCAAGTTCTCGATTGAGAAGAGTGACGGAGTAACCGCCGTTTCCGTTTACCTTCGCGACCTCACATACCGTGAGTTCGAGTTGTCGCGCCCCATTGAGATGATTCCCAACTTCGTCAACTGCGATGTACTTCGGCGGTCTGAGAACGGCGAGCTAAAGCGCAAGTACGCACCTCAAGGAGAGCGAATCCTTGTGCACGTATCCAACTTCCGCCCGGTGAAACGTGTGATGGATGTGGTTGAGATTTTCGATCGCGTTCAACGAAAGGTGCCTTCGCGGCTGTTGATGGTGGGCGATGGACCAGACCGTTCTAATGCGGAGTGGTTGGTGCGTAGCAAGCGGTTAGGTTGCCAGGTAGTTTTCCTGGGCAAACAAGACTCTATCGCCGAGATTCTGTCGATTTCGGACCTGATGTTGCTGCCGAGCGAAACGGAGTCATTTGGGCTTGTTGCCCTGGAGGCGATGGCGTGTGAGGTGCCGGTGGTTGCATCCAGCGTGGGTGGTGTTCCCGAAGTAGTTCGTCACGGTAAGGATGGATTTCTCGCCCCAGTCGGGGATGTGGCCGGGATGGCTGCTCGTGCTATCGAGATGCTTTCGGATGACAAGAAGCGCGCGGCGATGGGCGCCGACGCCCGCAAGCAGGCGCACGATAGCTTCAGCTCTCAGAAAATCATTACGCGGTATGAGGCGTTCTACCGGCAAGTGATTGGCGAGGTGCAAAGCACGGCGGCTGTTTGACCTCCACGCATCACGTTTCATGTCCTGCGTGAAACGAGATGCGTGAATCGTGAACAGCGGAAGGGTGCGGGCCATGTACCTCATCGATGGCAACAATCTCATTGGTCATACGAAGTCCATTTCTTACAAGGATCCTCAAGCCCGGCAGCAGGTGCTCGACAGAATCTCAACGTTCCTGGAATCGAGGCATCGCAATGCCACTGTGGTGTTCGACGGTTCGGCAGAACCCCTCCGAAAGACGCGCTGGATGCGTCTCGTGTTCTCCGGTCCAGGCCGCACTGCGGATGACTTGATCCGCAAGCAAGTGGAGACTGCGCGATCTCGAAAGGGTTTGTGCGTCGTGTCCTCTGACAATGGCGTGTATGGCTATGCGAGAAGCTGTGGTGTGGAGGCGCTCAAGTGCCATGAGTTTAACCGCCTGCTGAAGGAAGAGATCGTAACTGACGCCGAGCCAGAGAAGCGCGACGTTCCGGTCGAAAACATCAAACACTGGATGCGGTATTTCGGGGAAGACGATGAGGAGTAGCTTCGGGTGGGCCGTGGCGAATGAAAACAGCGTCCGCCTTGGGACAAGGTTTAATGAAAGCAGCGTCCCCCCCTTGGATCAGGAGCCTTCAGGGGGTGGCTACCTCCTCTGACTATCACCTTGTACAAGAAGGAGAGGATCACACGATTTTCAAAGGGGGTTTTTCACCGCGTGCGGCGCCAAACTCGATGAAATTTCGACGACGAGGACGATTTTCAACGGAGGAAAGTGATGAGAATCAGAATGATCACTATCTTGGGGACTCGCGCTCTTGGCGCTTTCGGCTCAAATCACGCACGCCCAAAATCTCGAGGACCTGGTTCAGAGGCTGGTACGGCAAACGGACACACTGGCTCAACGTACTTACGACAGCCTCAGCAGTCGCCGCAATCCCAGCCGCTACGACATTGAAGCGCTCTATCAGTCACGATCCTTGAATGCCAGCGCTGAGCTGTTCCAACGCATGGTCCGGGATCGTCGGAGCGATGGCGAATTGCGTGACGCGTTTGCTGTGCTTCAAGACCTATTCAGAAATTCAGGACGTTATGGGTTTGACCGGCGCTACTGGAGCGATATCCAGCGCACCAGCGAAGACCTGTCCCGGGAATTGAACGTCCGTCAGAGGGATCCTGAGGACGGTCGCCCGCCTTACGATTCCGACAGCCGCACCTCCGGACGGCTGCGCTGGCGCGGAAGAATCGACGGAGAAACCCAGCTTTTGGTGCGTCGTTCCGATGTGGAATCGCGAGCACTGTCTGGTTTGCCCGCCAGCGCCACTACCTTCAATTTCACCTCACCCCTGCCGCGAAGAGCGATGGATGTTCGGCTGGAGAAGAAGCATGGCAGAGGAGATATCGAAATCGTCCAACAGCCTTCACGAAGCAACGATTTCACGGTAGTGGTCGAGATTCGCGACAAGAAGGGCGGAGCAGACGACTACGAATTTGAGCTGATCTGGTGATGCTTCGAATAAAGGTTCATTCTGCCGAAGAGGCCCACACCCGGTAATGACTTCTTACACTATTGGATTTGACGTCGGCGGCACTCGTCTGAAGAGTGGAGGCGTGACGCGACTGGGGAAGCTCTTGGCGCAAGGTGTTGCATCCTCGGGTGCCAACCTGGGGCCAGAGGCACTTCTAAAGTCGTTGATCGCTGAAGTAGAGAGAATATCGCGAAAGGCAAACGCGAAACCGCATTCCATTGGTCTGGCATTGCCGGGTGGTGTTCATCCCAAGCGAGGAATTGTGGCATTGCCTGGAAAGCTGGATGGGTTGGAAGGTTACCCGTTGGTTCCGAAACTGCAGAAGGCTGTAGGGATTCCGGTTATTGCTGAACATGATGGACGTGTTTCTATTCTGGCCGAGAAACACTATGGATTAGCCCGAAACAAGAAATGGGCTGTCTCCTTGACTCTTGGTACAGGTGTAGGCTCGGGCGTGATGCTTGACGGGCTGATTCTCCGCGACCCCCATCTTCAGTTTGGGACTCAGATGGGCCACATTGTGATTCAGGCCGCCGGTGGCCGCCTCTGTTTGACCGGAGCTCGGGGCACGGCAACCATGCTTTGTTCTGCGACAGCGCTGGCGATGGCCGTGCGCGACGGGCTGCAGCGCGGCATTCCCTCGATGCTCCGCGAGCGATATTTTTCGGACCCAGCCTCCATCGACTGCGAAGCGGTCTTCGAAGGCGTGGCTCGGAAAGATCGGCTTTGCCTGGATGAGCTCAGGCATTGGACTTCGAACCTGGGATGGCTGTTGGTGAGCGCTGTTCACGTCTATTCTCCCGAAGTCATCATTCTCAGCGGTGGAGCTGCCAACGGCGCGAGGCACTTTCTCAAGCCCTTACGCGCGCAGGTGAACAAGCACATCTTCCGTTATCCGCCGAGACAACCAGTTCCAATCGTCGTATCCCGAATGCAGGATCATGCCGGAGTCCTCGGTGCCGGCGCACTTGCTTGGGAACAGATACTTGGCCCGTAGCCCCACCATCAATTTTATTCGCAAAGCTTGAACCTCCTCGAAAACTCACACCCCTTCTGACCGTCAGCTTGTAGAACGTCTAACATAAACTTGACCAGTCTTTTGAGGCACCACTATAATGATGAGTTTTCATTGACGCCTGATGGACCCTCGCCGAGCATTAACTCCCTTTAAATGAGTATTGATAGCCTTGCTGCACTGGATTTTGGGACGCTGAAACAGATTGTCGGTCGCTTTGCTCAAAGTCCGGCCGGGCGCCGAGCCGTTGATAGTCTGGCTCCGCTCTCGTCAAAAGCTCTCATAACAAGGGAATTGGAGATTACGGCAGAGTGTCACCAGCTTCTTGAATCAGGGCCCGTTCCACAGTTTCAGGACTTGGCGGACTACGTCGCGGTTTTCGACAAGCTGACGGTCGCAGAACTGCCCTTGGATCCGCAGGAAATACTAGACATTGAACGACTTCTGGAGTGCACAGCTGCGACTCGAAAGTCCTTCGGGGCATTGGTTCAAGAGGCCCCTGCCGCCGCAGAAGTAGGACGAAGGCTGCCAGAGGTTGGAGTATTGCTTTCGGCCCTCAAAGGCAAGATCGCCCCAAACGGTGAAGTCGAGGACCATGCCAGTCCGTTGCTTAAGCGTATCCGAAACGAAATCAATATTTTGCGGAACCGACTATACCAGAGCTTAGGGAAGATTCTGGAGCGACATTCGTCTTCTCAGGCAATTCAGGACGAAGTTATTACGCTTCGGAATGAACGGTTTGTGATTCCGGTCCGGGTCGAGAATCGTAAGGAGCTACCAGGCGTGGTTCATGGGACGAGTTCCAGCGGTGCGACGCTCTTCCTGGAGCCTTTGGAAACTTTGGAACTGAACAACGAATTGGTTCGTCTTAAAGAACGGGCAGAGGAGGAGATCCAGAACATCCTGCGAAGTCTTACAGCGAGTATCCGAGAACGATTGGAAGATCTTCGGTTGGCTGTTGAGACCTTGGGCTATCTGGATTTCAGCTTTGCCAAGGCGCGCTTTTCGAAGGAATTCCGCTGCGTCATTCCTGAGGTCAATGATGAGGGACTGCTGGGCATCGTAGAGGGAAGGCACCCGACGCTGGAGCGGACGCTGTCGGCGCAGCAGAAAAGAGTTGTTCCTGTTTCTGTGGAACTCAACAGCCAAAGGCATATTCTGGTTATCAGCGGACCGAACACCGGAGGCAAGACCGTTGCGCTGAAGACCGTCGGGTTGTTAACACTGATGGCCCTTTCTGGCCTACCCGTACCGGCAGCTTCTGCCAACGTTTGCGTTCTCAAGGAGGTATTCACAGACATCGGAGACCGTCAGTCGATTGCGGAGAATCTGAGCACCTTCTCTTCACACCTGGTCAACATCCGGGAGATTCTTGAAAGTGTTTCTGCGCCAGCGCTGGTGCTCATGGATGAATTGGGGACCGGCACCGATCCAGAAGAAGGTTCTGCCCTTGGAGTTGCGATTGTGGAGCGATTGAGAAGCAAGGGCGTCCTGGCAGTGGTAACGACGCACCACAATGGGTTGAAAATGTACGCGACCACTACGCCCGGAGTGGCCAACGCCAGTGTCGAGTTTGACAACGCCACACTACAGCCAACGTTTCGTCTCATCCATGGAGTGCCGGGCAACAGCAGCGGGATTGACATTGCCAGGCGCCTCGGACTGGACGAGGCTCTTGTTTCTCATGCCCGACAGCTCGTTTCGCAGGAACACCAGCATGTGCAGCAGTTTTCGCGGCACCTGCGCGAACAAATGGACCAAAACACCAAGCTTCGCGAGGAGTTACAGAAGGAATTGCTAAGCCTGAGAACTCGGACTGCGGAGCTGGAGAGTAAAGCGGCGCGGGCGGAAACGCAGCGCCAGCGAGCGCTCGAACTGGCCCGTCAGCAGGCCTTCGAAGGCTTCGAGAAGGAGTCGCGAAAGTTGCTGAACGAAGTCCGTGACAAGTACCTCTCGGTGAGAGCCCGCCGCGAACTGGAAAAGAAAGGCGCCCAGTTGCGTGAGGGGGTCAACCGCGAGCTTGCTGCCGTCGCGGAGGTAGAGCCTTCCGACTCAAAAAATGGCCTGGCGCCGAAAATTGTTCCCGTGCTCGTGGGTTCAAGAGTACAGGTGAAGCGTTTCGGCCAGGAAGGCACGGTGATCGCTGCTCATGGCGAAGGACAGTGGGAAGTGGTTGTGGGGAACTTCAAATGCGTCGTCGATGCCAAGGAATTGAGTCCCACTGGGGCACCGATAGCGGTTCAGGACCGTCCCGCTCAATCTGCCGCCCGCGTCACGGTTCAGATGAACAGTCCGGAGTTGCATTCCAACGAGATCAATCTCGTAGGCTGCACGGTTGATGAGGCGATTCACCGTGTTGACAAATTCCTGGACTCGGCTTTTCTGGCAGCCGTTTCGCAAGTTCGCTTGATTCATGGAACCGGGATGGGAGTGCTTCGCAGGGCTCTTTCCGAGTGGCTGTCCAACCAGCCCTATGTCGACAAGTTTCATCCCGCAGAATCGGGGCAAGGTGGAAACGGGGTCACGGTGGTTTCTTTGAAGGCTTGAAGGATGATTCGCCCTCCTGAACCCGGAGGGATGTTTTGATGGGGCAAAGCATGAAGTTTGGCGAGAGCTTCGTTGAGCAACTGAAGAGCAGCATCGACATTGTTCATGTCGTTCAGGGATATGTGCGCCTCCGAAAGTCCGGCTCCAGCTTCACTGGACTTTGCCCGTTTCACCAGGAAAAGACACCTTCGTTTCACGTTCGGCAAAGTCCGGCTTACTACTACTGCTTTGGCTGCGGTGCCAAGGGCGACGCCATCAGTTTCGTTCAGAACATGGAACGCATTTCCTTTCCAGAGACGGTTAAGCTGCTGGCTGAACGATATGGAATACCGCTCCCCAAGATCGAATCGACTCCGGAAGCAGACCAGACGGCCAAGGAGCGGCTGGCGTTGCTGGAGATTCATGAAAAAGCCGCTGAAATCTTCAAGTCGCAGTTGACAGAGCAGCAGCGAGGGCAATCAGGCGCTCATCTTATCTGAAAGAGCGTGGGCTTTCGGATCAGACCATCGAAAAATTTGGGCTTGGCTACGCGCCCGGATTTTCAGACAATCTGTTTCGCCGACTCAACGGAACCTTCTCGACGGAACTCTCTCATCAAAAGTGGATTGGTTCAAACCGGCGAATCTGGCAGGCCCTACGATCGCTTTCGCCGGCGTGTCATGTTCCCAATTCGCAGCGAATCGGGAAAGATTGTCGCTTTCGGTGGAAGAATTTTTGGCGAAGGACAGCCAAAGTATCTGAATTCTCCGGAAACGCCTATCTACTCAAAGAGTCGGACGCTCTATGCTCTCGATGCCGCTCGCGACAGTGTGCGGCGTAAGAACTTCGCGATACTGGTCGAAGGCTACATGGACTGTATTGGTTTGCACCAGGCGGGCATCGACAACACAATCGCATCCTGTGGGACCAGTCTTACCGGGCTGCAAGCCAAGCTCCTGGCGCGCTTTTCGGACCGGATCGTGGTGAATTTCGATCCGGATGCGGCCGGCTCGGCTGCAACGTTGAGATCGCTCGACATCCTCCTCGAACAGAGTTTCAAGATTCGTGTGTTGGCTTTGCCTGGAGGGGACGATCCGGATGCCTTCGTCAAGCGGCATGGGGCCGCACCGTATTCCGCGCTTTTGGACAAGGCGCCGTCCTATTTTGACTATCTCCTGCAGAAGTCTCGCCAGGACAATGACCTGAGGTCGGTTGAGGGCAAGATTCAAGCCGTAAACGAGGTTTTGCCCTATCTGACCAAAATTTCGAATCGCATGGAGAGAGTAGAACAGACTAAGCGGGTAGCAGAGTTTTTTGGATTTGAAGAATCCATCATCAGGGAGGAACTAAAAAAGGCAGCAAGACCAACGCAGGAGAAGCCGGCAATCAACCGGTCGCAGATTCGCTCGAAGCTGACGCCCTCCGAAAAATCACTATTGAAAGCCATTTTGGACAATCCCAAAACGGCGCGGGAGGTCATTGAACAACTGTCGGCATCGGAAGACTATCTGGGGCTGGATTCGGAAAGCATCTTTCGCCAGGCAATTGCAATCTTTAAACAAGAGGGCCGAATCGACCCGGGCCGCCTCTTAGAGAGGCTCGACAACGACCGGGATAAGGATTTCGTCAATCAAGCCCTTTTTTCGGAATCGGATATGGATCAGGCCTTGCGATGTCTTGAAGGGCTGCGGCGGCAAAAAGCCAAGCTGGAAATCGACCAGCTTCAAAAGGAAATCCGCCAAGCTGAGCTCTCTCAAGATTTCGAATTGCTTGCCAGTTTGCATTCCCGCAAAGTGGCGTTAAAACGGTCAGTAGCAGTCTAGTCGCCGCCGACTCTGGCTTCGCACCATTGCGGAATTGAGATGTTCTAAATCATAAATCACCAACAAGGATTACCAAGAAATGGCAAATATTGAGGACAACGAGGGACTGGAAAATTTGGAGCGCAGCTTGACTCTCGGCTTGGACGACAAGTACGACGAAGTCAAGCAGCTCATGGACATGGGCAAGGAGAAGGGCTACCTGCTTTACGATGAGGTCAACGACCTGTTGCCCGGCGATGTCACCTCGTCCGAAGAAATGGACGACATGTTTTCCCTGTTCCGCGCGCAGGGAATTGAGGTCATCGACGGTGAGCCCAAGGCGGCCGGCGCCGAGAAGCTGGGCATCGAGAAGGAAGCGGGCGACGATGTTGAGTTGGACTTGACGCCGGGGGCGCTGGACAAGACCAACGATCCGGTGAGGCTCTATCTTCGCGAGATGGGAACTGTGCCCTTGCTGACGCGCGAGGGCGAAGTTGAAATCGCCAAGCGTATTGAGCGTGGCCAGTTGAACGTGCTGAAGGCGATGTCACGGTCGCCGATTGTCATCAAAGAGGTGATCAATCTTGGCGATCAACTGGAACGTGGCGAGCGATCCATCAATGACGTCATCGTCTTCAACGAAGACATGATGACTGAGGAAAAGGTGGAAGACCGTCTTAAGGAGACCGTCCAGAGGATTGAGGACATCCAGAAGAACTTTAAGAAGCAGAATCAGTTGCTCCAAAAGTTCCTGAATACGCCAAAGACGAAGCATCCGAAGGCGCATCGTAAGCTGCGGTTTGCTTTGGCGCGGCATCGGGTCTCTGTCTCGCAGGCCATTCGAAACATCGACTTCACTTTTTCTGAGCGCAATCGACTCATCGACCAGATCCGCCGCCAGTACGAAGCCTACCGTCCGCTTGAGAAAGAGCAGGGCCGGCTGGAAAAGAAGGTGGAGCACTCGAAGGGGAAAAACATCAATCAACTCAGGAAAGATCTGCGTAGCATCAAAGAGAAGATTGCGACTATCGAGGACGACACCCAGACCAAGGGAGTCGACTTGAAGCGGACGCTGCAGACGATTGACCGCGGCGACCACTCGGCCAACTACGCCAAGCGCGAACTTGTGGAAGCGAACCTTCGGCTAGTGGTATCGATCGCCAAGAAATACACGAACCGCGGACTGCAGTTCCTGGATTTGATTCAGGAAGGAAACATCGGCTTGATGAAGGCGGTGGACAAGTTTGAGTACCGGCGCGGTTACAAGTTTTCAACTTACGCGACATGGTGGATCCGGCAGGCAATCACACGCGCGATTGCCGATCAGGCCCGCACGATCCGTATCCCGGTTCACATGATCGAGACCATCAACAAGCTGATCCGTACCTCGCGCAGCCTGGTGCAGGAGTACGGTCGCGAACCCACGTCCGAAGAGATCGCGGTGCGCATGGACATCCCGGTTCAGAAAGTGCGGAAAGTCTTCAAGATTGCGCAGGAGCCAATTTCGTTGGAAACCCCTATTGGTGAAGAGGAAGATTCGCATCTCGGCGATTTCATCGAAGACCGGCAGGTAGTCTCACCGGCCGAGGCAGTCATCAATATCAACCTGAAAGAGATGACAGAGTCGGTATTGAAGACGCTCACGCCCCGCGAAGAAAAGGTCATCAAGATGCGTTTCGGTCTGGACAATGGCAGCGACCATACTCTGGAAGAGGTCGGTCAGAATTTTGCAGTCACCCGCGAACGCATTCGCCAAATTGAAGCCAAGGCGCTCCGCAAGCTGCGGCATCCCTCTCGCAGTCGCAAGTTGCGTCCGTTCCTGGATGGCTCCAGCCGCGACTAAATCTCCAACGGGTCTGCCAGGGAGTTTACCCTGGCAGGCCTCTTTCCTTTGTCAGCTCATAGCTGTTTCAAGAGCGCGGATTTCTCGGCGCATCGGCTGGCGCAAGCAGGCGCGCGCCAGACCGCGAAGGGCCTGGCCCGGCGAAAGCTAGGGATTCGGATTCACCTGCTACCCTCAAAGTTCACAATTCGGTTGAGAGTGTGTTGCCAGCCGACGGTGTCTGAACCACAGAGACACAGAGGCACGGAGAGGTCGTCGGATACCTGGCTGTTCAAAGCGAGCCAGGAGGTTGGCGGTACTTTTGGATTCCGATGAAATCTGTGTGTCTCCGTGTCTCCGTGGTTATTTTTTTTGCCTCCCACGGACTTCTCTGACTTTGACCAAGTTGTCGCCATCGACATCCTTCTGCCTGCCTCGACAAAGGCAAAAGCTGCGTGCTATAGTCGTGCCGTTTTGCTCGGGCCCATAGCTCAGTTGGTTAGAGCCTCCGGCTCATAACCGGACAGTCCTAGGTTCGAGTCCTAGTGGGCCCACCATCTTCCTGCCAATAGTTTCAGCCTCTTAGCTGTCAATTTACCCTCTCCGGAACTGCAATTTCCGGCTCCTGTTCTAACAGAATTCTAACAAATGGCTTTTGGCCGACTTCCTTTTAGAGGGATTTTCGAGACTTTGGCAAGCCTTCTAGTGTGCGCGCACTTCTCATTGCGGCACCAGTATTTGATCAGGCGTAGGAGTAAAGGTGCTGGATGGATGATCTCCGCCATTGCTCCGAATCACGACGGTCTACGCCGCTCTCGAAATTCTCTGTGGTTGTTGAAGTGCGGGGCCCGTCTAGCAGTGACTCAAGGTGTCTCAGACTCAGTGCTAGATCGGTAAACACTTGGCGAGGAGAACGGGCCTCTGACGACCGACACAACTCCAATGATTGAGATTCCCAGATAGCCTGTTGTTGCGATAGGCTGATTCCAACTCTATGCCGCTCTTAGCAGGCGAAAAGCTTGGTCCCTACGAGATCCTCTCGCCACTCGGAGCCGGAGGCATGGGCGAAGTGTACAAAGCGCGTGACACGCGCCTCGATCGCTTCGTCGCCATCAAGGTTCTGCCCGAACACATCGCCAAGCGCGAGGACCTCCGGCAGCGATTCGAGCGCGAAGCCCGCGCCGTGGCTTCGCTCAATCACCCGCACATCTGCGTGCTCCACGACATCGGCAACCAGAATGGCACCGGCTACATGGTGATGGAGCACCTGGAGGGCGAGACGCTGGCGGCGCGGATCGCACGCGGCGCGCTCCCGTTCGATCAAGCGCTCCAGTTGGCCACCCAAATCGCCGACGCGCTGGACCGCGCGCATCGGGCCGGGGTGACCCACCGCGACGTGAAGCCGGCCAACCTGATGCTGACCCGGGATGGAGTGAAGGTGCTCGACTTCGGGTTGGCCAAGTCGGTGTCCAAGCCGGCGCCGACGGAGCAGACTCTCACGGCGGCGCTGACCACGGAAGGCTCGGTGCTGGGCACGCCGCAGTACATGGCCCCGGAGCAGTTCGAGGGCAAGGAGGCCGACACGCGCAGCGACATCTGGGCTTTCGGCGCGGTGTTGTATGAGATGGTGACGGGCGAGAAGGCATTTCAGGGCAAGAGTTATTCGAGCCTGGTGGGCGCGATCCTGTCGGCGGACCCACGGCCGATGTTGGTGAAGCCGTTCACGCCGCCAGCGCTGGAACGGCTGGTGAGACGATGTCTCGCCAAGGAGCCCGAGGACCGGTGGCAGTCGATGCGGGACGTCGTGCTCGACTTGCGGATGGCACCGCAGGAACCAGCAGCGATGCCGGCCCGGACGAGCCGGTGGCCCTGGGCGGTGGCGGCGGTGTGTGTGGTGGCGGCGGCGCTGGCTGTGGGATGGGGCACCTGGATCCGGAAGTCGAGCGAGCCGCCCTTGCCGGTTAAGCTCGATGTCAGTCCGCCGGAGGGAGGCCGGTTCGGCTCAATCGTCAACGCGGGAGGGTCGGCCATTTCGCCGGACGGGCGGACGCTGGCCTTCGTGGCCACAAGGCGAAGGGAGAGACGTTGCTCTATGTGCGGCCGCTGGAATCGCTGGAGGCGCGAGCGCTGCCGGGGACGCAAGTGGCGGGGCGGCCATTCTGGTCGCCAGACAGCAAGTCACTGGCATTTGTGGCCGGAGGCAAGCTGAAGCGGATTGAGCTGGCCGGAGGTTCTCCGATCAACTTGTGCGATGCGCGTTTCGCCCGAGGCGGGACGTGGAATGAGGAGGGAGTGATTGTGTTCGGGGATCGGGGGCCGGGACTGCAACGCATTCCTGCGTCGGGCGGGACTCCGTCGCCGGTGACGCGGGTTAACAAAGAAGCCGGGGAGACGTATCATTACTACCCGCAGTTTCTGCCCGGCGGCAAGCAGTTTCTCTACCTGGTCCGGCACGGTGAAGCGGAGAAGATGGGCATTTACCTCGGGTCGCTCGATGGCAAGCCCGGCACGCCAGCTCCCCGGATCGTGCAGACGCAGTTTAAGGCGGCCTACGATGCAGGCTCGGGGCGGCTGCTGTACCTAGAGGGCGCGGGAGTGCTGATGGCGCAGGGGCTGGAACTGGATCCGCCGAGGCTGACGGGCGATCCGGCGACGGTGGCGGAGGGGGTTCGCAACGTTTTCAGCGACGCCTACGCGGAGTTTTCGGTTTCTCGGAACGGCACGTTGTTTTACGGGCAGGGGAGCGGGGGAGAAAAGGTGCGGTTCGGATGGCGGGACCGGGCGGGCAAACTATTGGAAACGATCGGCCAGCCGGTGGAGGCAATACTAAGGTTCAGCCTATCACCGGACGGCAGCCGGGTTGCCTACACTGCCGGGTCTGGCCTTGATCAGACCGATGTTTGGGTGCTGGAGCTGACGCGCGGCCTGAGCAGACGAGTTACACTCAGCCAAGCCGCTTGGCCGCGATGGTCGCCGGACGGGAAGCAACTCTATTACGTCAACCCAGTCGGAATCCACCGGAAAGCGGCGGATGGGTCTGGCGAGGAGGTGTTGTTGATGAAGGGGAGCCGAACCGATTTCGTGCAAAGCGTGTCGCCCGACGGCAAGGTTCTGCTGTATGGAATTGATGACATTAGGACACTGCCGTTGACCGGGGAGGATAAGCCGGAAGCTTATCTGCAAACAAAGTCCTTCGAGAGCAACGCAACTTTCTCGCCGGACGGGCGCTGGGTGGCCTACGATTCGGACAAATCTGGGCGGAGTGAGATTTGGGTGCAAGGGTTCCCGGAGCGTTGGGGGGAGTGGCCGATTTCGACCGCGGGAGGCCGCGCTCCCCAATGGCGTGCCGACGGGAAGGAGTTGTACTGGGCTGGGCCGGATGGCACGCTGATGGCGGCGAGGGTGGAGTTGCAGGCGGCGGGTGTGCGGCCAGGGCAAACTGAGGCACTGTTCCGGCTGCCGGATGAGCATTTGTTTTTTCAACCGGGCCGCGATGGGCGGCGGTTTCTGGTGTATGAGCCGGAAGGCGCGCCGCTTACCGGCCGATGGTGGTTCAGTTGAAAATTGGGCGGCGCGGTTGGGCCGGTAGCGCTGTGAAGTCAGGTCTGCTTCACTCTGGCCGGCTCGTCGAGATTCTTCTGAACGTTGTCCTGCCCGTACGGCGAACCCGGAAACTGACAGGCGCCTTCCAAATCGCTGGCAAGAACCCGGACGTTGTGTCACTGAACCTCTAGCTCCCCCATAAGCGCCGCACAGTTTACGAAACCACTTGAACGGATCTAAGGGCAAGTCGTAGGAGTGCAGTTCGGCCCAGGTCATGATTGTGGGCGGTTGACGGGCAAACCGGAA
>CAWBTP010000023.1:0-233524 GCA_963791795.1 uncultured Acidimicrobiia bacterium | reverse complement strand
TCGCAGATAACCAAAGAGTTTGGCTCCGGCGAAAAGCTCGTGCCCCTTCATGCTCCTGGGTCTTCCGAAAATCAACATCGCATGGGCTTCCTGCTGAAGCCGTAGAACTTCATGTTGGGTCTTGTGGCCCGTCGTCTCCACGATGTCTGAGAGCTGTAGTTGGCTAACCTCTTTGTCCACTATTTCCATTCCCTCACCGACGAAAAGGACGCGAAGTTTCATGGCAGCGGCACGGTCGGCGTCCTTGAACTGCTGCAGGGCTTTGAAGAAGGCTCCATATTCGTAGGACGAAAGTGTTCCGGTGTAGGCGATGACACACCTATCGCTTGCGGCAGGGGCAGTGAATTCTTCGATTGGACCATCAAAGCCGTTGGGGATGATGTGGATTTTCGATGAAGGCAGCGCGTCACCGTAAACTCCCATGAAGCACTCCGCCACGGATTCGTATAGGAACACCACTGCTTGGGCGCCTTTCAGCATTCGATACATGCTGCGCCTGTCCGCCCTTCGAGCCCATGCTGGACGTTGTGCTTCGAAATCGTTGTGCGTTATCGTCCAGCCATCTCGAAAGTCGAGGACATAGGGCACACCTGTTTGCTTGGAAGCAAGGAAAGCAACACGCAAGCCAGAAACTGGTCCAGCAGTTGCCCAAATCACTCGGGGACGGGCGCGGTTGGCAGCTTGCACCACTGCCTGAGTCGCTGGGCGAATCCATGCCATCGCCAAATCAGGGTGATAGCACCAAGCCTCAGCTGAACGGACCAGCCCTCTGACGAAGGCCCGCCCCGGAGCCTCATGAGCAGTTCGAAGGTACCCGCAATTCATCAGCGGAAGAGCGAGAGACTTTTTCCTGGATGCGCGTTCCTCGTTTTGCCTGCAGCGCCAGCCAGGGATCGCGAATGGCACGTGTGTGACCTCAACATCGGGCGGGAGCTGTGATAAAAGATCTGGATCATATCTGTCATAGCTGGGCGGAAGACACGACACGACGCTTACCTGCCATCTGAGTCTTGGCAAATGGCGGGCAAAGCGCAGCGGCCGATATGCGGCAGCATTCCCTTCAGGTGGAAAATAATAGGCAATCTAGTATGGCTGATTTCATTGAGAGTTACTGCGAGCTTCCCAGTGCTCGTTCCTTCAACTGGATCCTTGCAACCCTTCTCAGGGAATTGGCGTGCGGTCCAGCGGCGGCTTCCTGTTTTCTGCAGATTTCCCGGTAAGAGGCCGCGAGTGCCGCGGGTGTTCGGGCGCTCTGGGCTTTCTTGATGTTGCATACTTGTCTCTGATAGTGGGAATCGTCGACGGTTTGGACGAGGTGCGAGACGATTTCCCTTAGTTCCCTGTCGCTGTGGAACAGGTAACCGATGTCACCGTGCTTCTCAAAAAGGCTCTCAAAGATGGGTATGCTTCTCGCGACTAGCGGCTTTTCCCATGCGATGGCGTCGAGCAAGACTCCACTGGCAGAGAGCCCATAGTATTCCTCTGCATGAGGCAGGATGACAAAGTGAAGCGGGATCACACGCTGGACGAAGTCTGCACGACTGATGCGTGTGAGCCCCGGCTTTGTTGTCAAGGCTTCCAGTCCCCTCACATGAGAACCATTCTCAGGGAGCCTGCCGATAGCATGGAATTCAACTTGATCCTTGTATTTAGAGGTCATTTCGTTCGCTAAATCGACAAAAAGCGGAAACCCCTTCGAGTCCGAGGCGAGTCCCAGGAAGCCTAGGCGGATTGGTGCACGAAGACTATTTACCGAGGAGCTGAATTCATTTGGAGACAAGGGATGGTCGAGCGCTTCCACTTTGCCGGACAACGTGGGACGTTCTTCAGGACCGTGTCGCGGATGGATTCCTCCAGGACAATGTACTGGATGCCGTGGTTGTCAAGCATCGTCAGGGACGTCTTCATATCCTGAAATCTGCGAACAGGGTGTCTATGCCTCCGGCCAACCACTCCGCTCAGATGACCATGCAAGACTACCTGAATGTTTGTGTGTGAAGATAAGAAGTACTTAGCGGTTTTCAATGCCAGCAGAGTGGATGGATAGGCAGACGTGCAGACGAGTCGCCCTGACTCATTGGCCAAGGAACGAAGGAGCCGTCTGATGATCTTCAGCTCCCGGTGAAAGCGCCGGATGTAACTAGTTCCTGAACTCGGAGGAAAAATCTCCTGCCAGAAGATGGTCGCGGCCAGGGACTGACCAAGCTGAGCTTTGAGATCTTCTATGTGTCGCGCAGCTCCAAAAAAGTAGAGCTCCTGTTCAGGGAACGCTGCCCGGATCATTGCCAGAAATCCGGCGTTGAACGGGACATGCGCTCCGTCAAGAAAACTCAACTCACAGACAAGAATCATCTGGCCGAATCGGTACCAATAGGCAGTGAAAGTCGGTGCAAGTCCAGGTGAAGCCTAGGCGTGGCATTCAAGCCTAAGCTGGCTCTGAATCAAGGCAATGATGTTGTTGCGGTCGTAACTCTGAACGGCTATTTCGCGGGCGGCAGATCCGAGTCGCTGACAAAGCGCTGAGTCCCGCAACAGCCTTAGGCAGGCTTGAGCAATTGAAGCTGCATCATCTCGCAACAGGATTTGCTGTTCATCGCGCATTCCTAGTCCCTCCGCACCTATTCGAGTTGAAACAATGGGCTTACCATACGAAGCCGCTTCGATAATCTTGACTCGAGTGCCTCCACCCGAGAGTATCGGTGCGCAGACTATCCGAGATCGCAGATAGAGATCGGCAACATCATCGACAAAACCTGTAAAGGTGACGCCCGGAGGAGCTTGCGCATAACCGCTTATCCTTTCGGGAGGAGTTCCAGCAATAGTCAGACGAGCGCCAGGCATTTCGTTCTGCACTCGAGGCCACACCTGCTGAATCAGGAAATCGGCCGCGTCAATGTTGGGTTGGTACAGATAAGAGCCGATAAAAAGCAGGCTGAGGTCCTGGGTAAGAGGCTGCGGATTGGGCATCTGTACTGCATTTGGGACAGCAACTATCCGGGGTGAATTCCATCGATCAGCCAGATACTCACGATCTGATTCGGAACAAACAAAAGTTCGCGAAGACAAGCGAACGCCGCGCCGCTCTCCCCAACAGAGGGCAGGAAAACGTGCCAGATCAACCAATCGCGCACGCCATTCCCGCTGTCGCCGTAGACATCGCCAGCGAACGATGTGCTCGATGTCGTCCATGTCGAAGAAGACCGGTGGCAGAGACATCTTCGTCAGGATCAACGGACACATGGAGGAGAGCTTGTGGGCGAAGATAAGGTCAGGGCTGTTCCCGAGACAGCGCTCAAAAGCCTGTACCTGCTCCGGGCCACTGGTAAGGAGATAATCTGGGTGTCGAAAAAAATTTATGCCCGGCGCGGCGTAAAGTTGCCATTTCGACGTGCTTCCGCTCGGTCCAGAACTCGGGCACAGAAAGAGTCGAATAGGGGCATCCCAATATCGTGACAGCATCACCTGCAACTTGGAGACGGCGGAGGGAGCAGTATCCACATCGCCCGATACGTAGAAAAGCATGTCGAGTGACGCGATCTGTTTGATCGCATCGACGAACAAGCGCATCCGCTGGTACACACCACCAACCTTTGTCTTCGCCTCACTCGGGAAAGTTGATGAAACAAACAACACCCGCATCTTTGCACAGTCGGCAACGCTTCTATCCGCGCGCGATATTTCCAATTTTAACCGTCACACCGCTCGCACCGAACAGGTCATACAAGAATTTAGGGTAGCGCTCCAGCACATCGGTGTTTTTGCGAGCCCGTGTTTGAATCTCAGAACCACGCAGTTTGAGGCTCACCTTTCCTGTCAAAGCAGCCAAGCAACACAGGGGATAACCCAAGACTTTTGATTTCAAGTCGTTCATCGTTTTGGAGGTTCGTGTTTGAAGTAACTCGACCGAGAAACCTCCCGCCTCAAACAGTCTTCGTATTTCCGAGGGCGTGTATTCACGATTATGCCGATCGCCATAGGAATCCGTGTAAACTGACCATCCAAAGGGATGACTGCCAAGTAAGAAATTTGCGAGATTTCGATAATGGAGCACATTCGGTGTCGTCAGCAACAAATAGCCCCCCTTCTTGAGTATCCGATTGCTTTCCGCCACTAAGTGCATGGGATCCCCAGCTAGATGCTCAAGTACATGGAAACATGCGACGCATTCAACGCTTTCGGATGCCATCGGATAAACGTCTAATTCCGCATCTGCCTCAATGGAATCCGCGACAAACTCCGTGCCTTGACCGGAAATCTGAAAGCCCTCCATGAACCCGCCCCCTGGGCGCTCCAGCACCGTAACATGATCGTAGCCAAGCAATTTTGCATAAATAGGAATCCAATAGACTCTCCCTCCAATATCAATCAGCCGAGCACCTCGATGTGCGGCCTTAGGTATTAGAGACGTTGTTGCTGCCATTCGTTCAAGGCTCTCTGGCAACAGAACGGTTGGGTCTATTCTTTCGCGTGGTCGCAGTGTCTCGACTAAACTCTTTATTTCACTGATGTCGTGTTTCAAGGGTTCGATCCCACCTGTCGGACAAAGCCGATAAACACTTCCCAGCCCAACCTTCAAAGCACCGGACTAAGCATCCTAGAATCCCTTTCACGCTAAGTTGGCCCACCGAATGAAGCGACTCGTCATCTCCATCCCGCTTCTGAAATCAAATCTAGGCGCATAGCCAAGCCGACTGCGAGCCTTGTCGATGCACACCCGGGTCTTTGAACGGTAAAGGGCGAGCTGAGTCTCGTGGGGTACACAGAGGGCTCGGCGAACCTCACCGTCTCCGTTGCCGTTGTTGAGCTCGTCACCGAACGTCGCGGTTTTAAGAGAATCCCAACGGCTTTGGCTCAAAAGACTCTTGAGTCCCCCGAGGGGAGGCCGCATGACGGGCAACCCCAACAACTGTGCTTTGACTTCAGGCTGGCGCAGAAGTTTGACCAACTGGGCCAGGCTCTTGCCTTCCTTCTTCTTTTCCGTCATTGCCCTCCTGAGCTCATCTTCAGTAAAGGAAGCCGTGGCCTGAACTCCCAAAACTGCTTCGTGGGCTGCGTAGAATTCTTTCCACGTGATCGGCTGCTCGCCAGAGATGAGAAACGACTCGCCCGTTACGCCAGCTCGGGTGGCGGCGAGGATTAGAGCGTCAACCACGTCGTCGAGATAGACGGCATTGCAATAGCCACCGCCTCCATCCACGAGTGGAACAATACCGGTCTTCAACTCCTGTACCGGGTTCATGGTCCAACCGGAGTATGGGCCGTAAACCAAAGTGGGCTGTAGCACGATTCCAGGCAGTTGTCGTCCACGGCACATCTCCAAGACGAGGCGCTCCGTCGCTGCCTTGACCTGCCAGTAGGTGTTCGGAGCTTTTCGCCAGGGAGACTTTTCGTCCAGGTCTCCGTCCAGAGTGGGACCATACACGGCGACAGAACTCACATGCACTAACCGGGCAACCTGGCTTTCAAGAGCAGCCTCGCAAAGGTAGCGCGTCCCGTCGATGCCGGATTTTTTTTGTCGCTCCGGGTTTCCCTCAAAATCGTAGGCGCAGTGAAAGACAACCTCGCAGCCACGAACCGCTTTGTTGACGGCTTCCCGATCTGCGAGGTCTCCCGCCACCATTTCGAGAGGGAATCGCGCCAGCCGGGAAGCCCGCATGAAATTCCTGACCAAAACTCGCACGCGAGCTCGGTGTTCCAAGACCAGCTTCTCCACCAAACGTCCTCCGATGGCGCCAGTCCCACCCGTAACGAGCACCAGCTTCCCTTCGAGCATTACACGACCTCCTCGGCCGTGGATGGCGTCCAGTCCATCCAGGGAATAGTGAGAGGCTTGCGACGGTGATAACAAGCTTCGATGAGTGCCACTGACTTTCTTCCTTCGAACCCGGACACAATAGGAGCACGCTGGTTACACACGGACTCTAGAAAATCCTCATGCTCCGCCACAATCGGATCGATTCGAACCTGCTCGGAACCGAAGGGTTGATTCCGCGAAGTTGCTTGGCCCATAACCTGTGCGGGCGCGCCCTCAAGACGGAGGGAAACGCGCTCGTTGGTGAGCGAGACCTCCAACTCTCCCTGCTCACCGCGAATGATAGCGGTGTTCCTAAGATTCCGAGTCCGGCTCAGCTCCACCATTCCTTGCACTCCAGACTCGAGCTTCAAGTGCATCTCGCAGTTTGCTTCGACGCCCCCGCAGTTATCATCGAAGTATTCGAAGGAGCTGCAATCGCCCAGCCACCAGAGCAACTGATCGAGCGTGTGGACTCCCGTGTCGATCAGCACTCCTCCTCCAGCTGCCTCCTTCCGAAAGAAAAAGTCCGACGCCAGGGGCCAGTTGAATACGCGTCCTTCGCGGACATCAAACGACAGAATCTTGCCAAGCACTCCCTTCTGGACAAGGGCACTGGCAAGCTGGCCAGAGCGGAAAAAACGGCGCATGAGTCCAACAGCCAAAGTTGTCTGGGTCCGTGCCGCGGTTTCCATCATGGCATCACACTCGGCCACGGTGAGCGCCATGGGCTTTTCGACCAACACGTGGATGCCACGCTTCAGAAGATCGATGGTTACAGGGGCGTGCAAGTAATTGGGCAGAGCCACAATGGCTGCGTCCACCTGCAGATCATCAAGTTGTTTATAGTCGGTGAGCGCATGACCAACTTGGTAACGGGCGGCTAACTGTTCGACACGCGATCGGTTCGAGTCAACAACCGCAATCAGGTGATACCCAGGGTTCTTCCGAAGCGCTGGCAAGTGGCTGTGCTCCGAAACGGCGCCGCACCCGACGAGTGCAACCGTGAGGCTGTTTTATCAGTCATGTGCCAATTCCTTTTATTCTGCGATTTTGGCCCATCTCTCTTTGAATCGGCTTTTCGCCCGCTATCTCGTGACCAACCTGAAGGATCTTCCTTGCTGCCAGCCTGGGACTGAGAAATGGCCGCGCCATCTCTGCAATCACGGCCTTTGTCAGGAGAAAGAGGCTCAATCGCTGACCAGCGCTTCTAAGAGCACCCAGATGAACAGCTCGGAACTTCGGGTTTCTTAGCCGCAGGATGTTTCTTCCTAGAAACTGATGATAGCGAGCATAGATCGTTTTCAATCGTTGAACGTATTCCGCTTCGGTAAGATAGACAGGGCCGTATCGAGCCAGAATTCGCAGCGGCCAGGCAGGATGCCATCGAACGCAGTTTGAGCGATGGATTTAGTCATTGATTCTTCGTGCAAGCGGGTGAAGGTAAGAACCTGATGCACAAAACCAAAATCTGAATCCTGCAAGACGCGGAAGCAGGCTTCATTGTCTGCAAACTGGGTGAAGAACGACACGTCAAAGAAGTCTTTCTGCTGACGCAGCAGATCGGAGCGAAAGAGCAACGTAGTCGGAGAACCGAAAACGTAGAACCCTCCGAGGAGCGTGCGCCGACAAATTTCCTTTCCAGAAACCACTGTGCTCGGAGGCTGCAATTGGTCCCAAAGGACTTTCGAACCATCGAAGCCATTTGCCCCAACAATTCCAACTGAAGGGTTGGCTTGGGCCAGCTCAACCATTCGAGCAAGACACTCGGGATAGAGCCAGTCGTCGGCGTGAACGATTTTGCAGTATTTGCTGGCAGCCGACATTTGCTGCAGAGCAATGTTGTGGTTCTCCATCATGCTTACAAACATCGCATTGTCGTAGACGCGGATCCGGCGATTCCGGCGCGCATAATCCTCGGCGATTTCTAGCGTTCGATCCGTGCTGCAGTTGTTAACGATGACATATTCCCAGTTCTGATAAGTCTGCTTAAGCACACTCTCGACACAGTCGGCCAAGTACTTGTCACCGTTGTAAACCGGCGTCACAACGCTGACTAGCGGTTCGTGGTTTCCACTCGTAGTCATAGTGTCTGCAGAGCCTCACAAAGGGTGGGGGTCAAGCAAGATTGGCCCAACGCAGGGATCGAGCCGTCAGATCATCCCTTGCTCGGGTGGGCCCACTAGGCGGGTGTTCCGTGCGGTTTCTGGGGGTAGGTCTCGCGGGAGCCAACTCCTCCGAATGGAAGGTGAGTTATGCGGAGACTCAAGGGTTAGACACTGAAACAAACAGAACAGCATCCCGGCCTTCGCCTGGTTCCGGGTCCTGAGCCCTTTCGGCAAACCAGCGGTGCAGGCGGATTCGGAAAAGACGCGAATAGAACGGGCTTTCGAAAGTCTGCACCCCACCGCCGGGAACCGATCCAGCTCGAACCGTGTAGCCCGTGGTCGGATGGAACCATTCCACATTGAGCAGACCCGAAGCCGCCGAAAGATCCAGAGTGACACTCCCTCCCTGCGGCAGGTACACCAGGTAATTCGAACCTTCGCTCGCCAGGCAGTAGCCAGTGGAAGCGAGATTCCCCAGCGGAACCATTGCCGCCATGTCCACCCGTCGCGCATAGCGCAAGGTATGTCCAATGTTCTCGCGCACACTGTCCCACTTCGAATCAGGCCCCGTGTACGGGTCCATGAAAATGGGGTTATGACCGCGCAGATAGCTTTTCCAGACCCAAGCCTGATCGCCGCCAACTCCCCACAGATGGTCCGTGTCGCTGATAAGGACTTTGGCGCCGTCCGCCGGCGGAGGATCACTTTTGTACTCATAGTTCTTACCCGCTCCTGGACTGATTGCGTCAGCCGGGCTTGCAAACAGCTCCGCATCACTCTTGTTCGCAGGCAAATTCTGATCCCAAAGGAAAGTCATTGCAACCGGATGCTGTTTAGGTTTCCCCTGCTCAAAGTTTTGAATGAAGTTGATGAAATGATACTGCCATTCAGTTGAGGCCGAACTGCTCTCGTTAGAGATCTCGTAAAGCACATTGTCGAGGTCATTGAGGGTATCGATCACTTTGCGAACATAGCTCTCCTGCTGAGCCGTGATGGTGGGATTGGCCAGTGTGTGGACCTCTTCGCCGCTTCCGTTTCGGTTGTCGTCACCGTCAATCCCGTTCACGTTATTCCTTGCGTTCAGCGGGTGGCCTGTCCATGAATTGGCGATGTAGGTACCTTTGGGTTCAATGCTGAAGCCCTGGAAGAGCATCACCATCACATAGATGCCCCGCTCTCCCGCGACGCTCACTCTCTCGCGTAGTCGATCGAAATAGAGCTGATCGAACTGAGTCACATCGAACTTCGGCTGCCGATCTTCAGCCGTTCCGGGGCCCGTACGCTGATAGGGCATCGGGGATCTTGGGACGACGCCATCCCCCAGAGCAGTTTCAGACACCCAAAGCCGGGTGAGGTTGTGGTTGAGCTGCACGAGGTAATCGAGATAATGCCCGAAGTTAAACAGCTCATCTTCCCCCAGGGTAGTCCTGGAAATTCGCCCAGGTATGCGAACCGGTCAGATAGACTGCCTTGCCGCTAGCATCGGCGAAATAGCGTGGATTTGCAGGATGCCTCCGAAGGGGGCCACTCGCCGGAGTCATGGCTGGCGAACCAGTCTGAAACAGACTAGCCCTTGAAACTCCAGAGTCCAGCGCGAGCGCTACCACAGAAATCGTTAACACGGCGTTGAGGGATTTCCACCCGTCTCTGCGGAAGCATGAGATTCGCCGGTTTTTGCTGCCTTTCCAGAGTTGTGGTCTCGGAGCACATGGGCTTCCTGCAGCATTGCGACCGATGAACAGGTGAATCAGCCAGAAAGGAACCGCTTTCCATCCTCTGTCGATTGGCTTGCTGGTCTGACGCATAAGCGCGAAGAGCAGGTGATTGTTAAAGGAGGGTTCGCAACAGCGCCCACAGTGACAGCGCCAAAGCGAAGAAGGCCAGCACGCCTACCCGACTTGTGCGGCCTCGATGATCTCGGGAGGCGACTGGCTGGCCCGCTGGAACTTGACTTCGTTTCCTCTGGCAAGGGTTGGCTCACTCTCGCCGATTCACGCATTACCACTGCCACGGCCGTGTGGGAGGTATGAGAGATGCTGACGCCGACGGGTAGCCTTGTGACAACGCCGTCCCGGAGGAGGGCTAGGTAGGGGGCCCGCCCATCCGACGTCACCAGCTCTATGGCTGACATTTCGCTGTGCAAGTAACCTGCATCACACTTCTTCAAGGCTTCCTTTGCACACCAGCGGGCGGCGAAGTGCATGCGGGGATTTTCCTGCAAGAGGCAGTAGGCAATTTCCGTCGGCGTGAAGGACAACTTATAGAACTCATCTTCTCTGTAGTCCTTTGCCGCCGGCAAGTCTTCCACGTTTTCGATGTCAATGCCGCAAGATATCGGAGTCGAGCCCACATCGAGCTGCTCTGCGTTGACCCGGCTGGGCGTCACCGCAGCCGGAAGCTCTCGAGACGGAGAATCAGAAAAGATCGCAGTCTCCAACTCGCCAAAAACCCTGGCAGTATAGACCGCTGGACAACGGACCCCGATTCGTTTCCGAATAGCCGCGTCCAGCCGTGTTCTTGCTAGCGACCCTTGCATCCCTCTTCCCGCCAGTGGCAGGTCCGAGGTGATTCTTGCGGAGTCGATCTCCATGAGCTCGGAGACAATCTGGACCAGAGAATCACGTTTTTCCATCCGTTTACATCCCTTGCAAGCACACCGTGCAGATGGGCTGAGTCGACCGATCAGGGCCCATCGTCAACACAAGATAGTGGCTTCGATGACGCAGCTCGGCCAAGGGCGCCAGGCACCGGGAACAGCAAGCATCGTCCACGTCGTCTTCAGGGCTCCGCAAGGCTTGCTCATAACTTCTCAAACGCCGACTCAGTTCCACCAGGAATTCGGCAGCTTGGCGGCCCTCAGAAATTTGGTGATCAAACGAGAGAATCAAGTTGAAAAAGAGCTCAATGCCGCCATTCGGATACTCCCCACCGATCCCTAATATGGCGGACTGTCGCATGTTGAGCAGCGGGTGAAATGTCAGTACGTTTTGGCCAGACAGGTCCGTAATGGTGAATGTTCCACCCACTAGCGAGGTGGTGTTTATCTGATCGTTCAGGTAACTCACAAGGAGTTCCTGCATTTCTTCCTCGATCTCGAGAATCGACTTCGTATCCGCGTTGCGAATGATAGGAACCTTTAGCCCTCGACCCGCATCAATGGCGAACCCCACATTCACTTCTTCATAGAAATAGACAGCGCCGTCCGAGGAGAACGCATTGAGCTCAGGATATTTCCGGAGAAGCCGTCCAACCTCGTAAACCACTATGGCAGCCGTGTTTCCTGCCAATTTCTCGTGCCGACTGGCGGCGGCTTTCAGTCCGCGGGTAGGAACCTGCACGGACACGGCACTAGGTAGTGCATTATCCCGCCCCCACGAGAGGTTATTGACCTCCGCTTGCTTTCTCTTGCTTAGTTTCACCCGCCGCACGGGAACCTGACTGGGTGAGCTCGCGCTCTGAGGCGACTCGTCGGGCTCAGCCGATCGTGGATCCTGCGAGATCCGCTGCAGAACGTCGGCAGAACGGATCAAGGCGTAGCCGTCAAACAGGGCAGGGGAAATCTTGTGCCGATCGAGGAGTTCCAGTGCCTTTTTAGAGAACCGTTTCGCTCCCGAATAGTTGCTCGGCGACGAAACGACTTCCTCTTCCTCTGGCTTTGCCTTGAAACCTGCCTTCGGTTCTGTCGTGCGTTCTCCGGCTGGAACCCGGCTTCGGTTCTCATTTGAGTGAACGGGTGTCTTTGCCTGGGCAGCCGGAAATGAGCTCGCTAGGCCCGGCGCCGAATCTTTCGCTGGATCCGGCGGATGCGAAGCATCCTGGTAGATGCGGCCCAGCATGCTCCCAACTGGCACCTCGTCGCCGGGGTTGTACAATGTTTGTAGCAAGCCGACTGACGGTGCATGAATATCCATAACGGCCTTGCTGGTCTCGACAGACGCAACAGCCTGACCCTCCGTCACCGGCTCGCCATTGGCAACAAGCCATGCGATCAGGGTGACGGAGTCGTCATTGACTGTCTCATGAGGGATCATCACAGAGACTATCTCGCTCAAAGTTCAGAGACCTCTAAGACTGTCGCCACGATTTGCTCTAGGCCTGGAAGAAGGGCCTTTTCCAGTGGTGCGCAAGCCGGGATCGGAAGTCGGGGCGAGCTTAAGCCGCCGAAACACCCTCAGGGTGCCTGGCTGGTGCTCGAGAATCTCCGCAGCCACCTCCGCGCCGAAGGCCGCAAAACTCAACCCTTCCTCTACGACCACGAGTTTCTTTGTTCGGCGAACAGATTCAACCACAGGCCCAAGATTCAGGGGATAGAGCTGCACCGGGCAAATCACTTCGCAGATGACTTCATGGTCGTCGAAGAGAACCTCCATCGCCCTTTCAACATCCGGCAGCATTCCGCCATAACACAGGAGTGTCACGTCGGGATCTTGGAACGGTCGAATCCGAGTGGTTGGAAACTGCTCCTCACTGTGCTCAAGAATCCAACCATCTGGCACGTCGTCGCCCATTCGGGTCCCATAAAGCAATTTGTTTTCGATGATGATGGTGGGACGGTCAATCGATTCAAAGACCTGATCGTAGACGAGGCCGGGATCATAACGGTGGTGAATGGCCAGCATCCTTGTGCCGGGCAGACCCATGAAATGCTTCTCAATGCTCTGACTATGCGTGGGCCCGTAACCCCGCTTCCCGCCCATGGGCGTGCGGACCACCAGCGGGACGCGAACTTGGTCGTTGTACATAAAGCGAAACTTCGAGGCGTGATTCAAGAGCTGGTCACCTGCGAGAGCGAGAAAATCCCCGAACATGATTTCACAGACGGGCCTGAGACCGCTCAAGGCGAGTCCATTTCCGATCCCCACTATGGCGGCCTCTCCGATAGGCATGTTCCGAACTCTTTCAGGGAACTCCTGACTGAGATTCTTCGTGACTTTGAAAGCGCCTCCGTAGGGTCCTTCAATGTCCTCGCCGAGAAGAACAATCCTCTCGTCCTTGGACATATTTCTTCTCAATGCATCGTGAATCTGGTGTGACGACCCGTTCTTTCGACTCAATCCGGCTTGGAACCCACGAAGGAATCTGAAATAGACGTGGATCGTGATCGGCTGGGTTGATCTCGGCAAACGGCGCGGCCACTGCGGAAGACACTGCAACTTCTATCCGTTTGTCGATCACTGCCTGAATCTTTGCCGTCTCGGCTGGGTCTTCCTTAAGGGATTTTTGGATCGGGTCTATTGCCCAATAGTTCGCAACTTCGGCAGTATCCCGATCGTCGTCCCCTTTCGAATGGGCCATTAAACGATAGGTGTCGATCTGCAAGAAGAAAGGCTTCTGCCCTTGTCGCACATATTCTGCACTTTCCGCTGCTTTGGAAAGCAACTCCGCCGGATTCCAGGTAGTGGCACGTCCAGTCTCGATTCCGAAAGCCGCCGCCCGCGCGCAGATGTTCCCTGCCAGCGTTTGTGTCGAAGGTGTGCTTTGCGCATACGAATTGTTTTCGAGCACAACCAACAAGGGAAGTTCCCACTTGGCCGCGATGTTTAGCGACTCGTACAAAACGCCTTCGCCGAGTGTTCCATCGCCGACGAAGACCACCGTCAGATTCGCGCTCCCTTTTAGCTTCTGGGCAAATGCCAACCCACTGGCGACGGGCGCGATCCCGCCCTGGATGCCATTGCTGAAGAACCCCTTGGAACAGATGTGTTGGCTCCCGCCCCGGCCTCCACACATCCCGGACTTCTTACCCATGACCTCAGCGACCAGCCCCTCGACATCATCGGTTCGTGCCAGATAGTGTCCGTGGCATCGGTGGTTGCTGAAAATCAGATCCCCCTCTCGCAGACAATCCGCTATCGCGATGGCACTCCACTCCTGCCCGATGCAAGTGTGAACGGTGCCGAAGAGTTTGCCTTCAGAAAACAGCTTCAGCAAGCGCTGCTCGACCGCTCGGATAAGAACAGCCTTGGCGCAAAGCGAAAGGGATACGGTTTCTTTCAGAGCTTCACTCATTGGGTAACGTGACGGGTTATGCCAAGTTGAATTCGCCGGGGGCTACCACAACTCGCTAACCCATTACAAAACATCTAACGCTGGCGCTCAGCCACACCCTGACGCGTGGGCGAGGCGCGAGCGTACGCTGTAGGGCGTCGGCTGTAGCGCTTCGTTGCCTGCTCTTCAAAACGAAAGGCAGGAGTGGACTATGAACGCGGCGGTCGACGACAACGAGCTTCAACACCGTTGCCTCCATACTCGCACCAAATGTCTCCGGCACCGAAGCTTTCAAGCGCTCGTCTTAGTTGCCCCTTCGTACGGAAGTGCTTGTACCAATCAGTCAGTGAATCGTGCGTATCCAAGAGTGCCCACTGGCGCTGAAGATCGTCAGGGAGCGGAAGCGCATGGCAATACGATAAGACGGGCGAAACCCGGCTTAACAACGCTTGCGCAAGGCGGTTTTTCCGCACAGCTCGATGAAGCGGGAAGAAGATCTTGACGAGGTGCTCTGTCCACTTCAACCCCTCCGCTGGTGGCATACGACGCAGAATCAACCGGAACAAAGGCGCAGACTTCGTGAAGTATGAGAGGTTGTAAGTATAATGGTCTATCACTAGCCAACCGCCTGGCTTGACTTGCGCGTATAGCTGCCTCATCGTTTCCTCTGGGCGTGGCGTATGCTGGATAACGCCGAGACAGAACACGAGGTCGTATTGCCCGGGCGCAAAGGGAAGACGAACCGCATCTGCTTGCAGAATCCGGTGACGCTGCCCTTGCGGAAAGTTCTCTTGGTTTGCCTCAACGGCGGCACTCAAGTCAACCGACGTGACAAAAGCTCCTACATCAAGCAACACTTCCGTGAATCTCCCTGCACCGCAGCCCACTTCGAGAACATCTGACCTTTGGGGGCCGTGCAGCACTTGCCAGCACTCTTCCCCTACGCAGTGGCGCGCTCGATTGAATGAGATTGCGGATTTCGTGTACGAATCCAATTGCGTTTTTCGGTAAACTTTCCACTGCAAGCCAAAAGCCTCAGTGTAATTATTTGCCTGAGAAATCATCCGGGGAATGCCTAAGTGATTTCTCCAGTGATGACCACGCGGGCACACCGTCCCGTCCTGCGTGTTAGCCAGAGGGTGACCGTCCTCAGGACATATGACTTCCGGCCACATATCTAAGACTCTCCCTTACCATTTCCAATTGGAGACAAGCTTGAACCATAAATGGCGGGACTCAAGGTCCAACCGAATGCCACGACCCCGTCTGGCCTGAACGGGCCGAAGAGCTTGCCTTCCACATACTACTTGAGAAGGCCCTGGTCAACCTCTCGGATGGGGTAGCGCCTTCTCAAGAAGGTCCATCGACACGCTCTCTTTGATGAGTTCCGGCATCTTTAGGAGTTCCACGCAGGGGCGGGATGACGAATGGAGCCTACCTCCTTCACCGCTGGAGCTGAGGCCGGGAAGGCGGAGATAACGCTTCGACCTGGGCTGGCGCTTCAGAACAGCGTGTAGATGAACGGTGCCACTGCTGATCCCTGCGTCAGCACCAGCAGACTGCTGAACAGGACAAGAATGGCAATGATGGGCAACAACCAGAATTTCTTGCGCTCCCTGAGAAAAGCCCAAAGCTCTATCACGAATTCCTGCATAAGGTAACCTCCTGAACTCAAAACTGCCGATCCATGTGAGAAGCTGCGCGGGGTAAACGACGGATCCGATAGGTTTCTGCTGTGGGCTCGAACTTCCGGCGCATTGGGTCCTTGCGAAGCATTTGCATCAGAATCGCGACGGGCGCGAATACGACGAAGAAGATGACTGCTAGAATGATCCGGGTGTTCACCCAACCCAGCGCTTGTCCGATAGTCATCCAGACGCGATAGACTGGCTTTAGGGCGGTGGGCCAGACGATCCCGGGAGTGATCAGCAACCCTGCAAGGATCAGCGCCCACAGCCGGAGGGATTGACCGCGGACGATGAGGGGCCAAAGGCCGAGTGCCACAAAGACCGTGCCGACCAGGAATGAAAAGGAACGCAGCTGTGAGGGGGTGACGGTGATATCTTCTTGCATCTCAGTTTTCTCTTAGTCGAGATCGAATTCCTTGCGCCAGTCAGAGTCTTCCTTTAGCTCTGGCTGCTCCGACTTGTAAAGAACACAGTTCTCGAGAACCAGCATGTCCATCTCGGTGCGCATGAAGCAGCGATAGGCATCTGCGGGCGAGCAGACAATTGGCTCTCCCCGGACATTAAACGAAGTATTGACAATCACGCCGTACCCTGTCTCTGCCTCAAATGCCTTGATCAAACGGTAGTACCTCGGATTCGTCTCCTCATGGACCGTCTGAATTCTGGCGGAATAATCTACATGCGTTACGGCAGGAATATCCGACTTGGGAATGTTTAATAGGTCGATACCCCAAAGAGTTTCGGCTTGTTCCTGGCTGACAGGAGTTTGCCGGTCTTCGACGACCGGTGCCACCAGCAACATGTAAGGGCTGCTTCCATCCATCGAGAAATACTTTGAGACCTGTTCTGTCAAAACAGATGGGGCAAACGGCCGGAAGGATTCCCGATATTTGATCTTAAGGTTCATGACTGACTGCATCTTGGCGCTCCGCGCATCACCAATGATGCTGCGGCAGCCCAAAGCGCGAGGACCGAATTCCATCCGGCCTTGAAACCAACCTACGACCTTTTCCCCTGCGATTTCGTGCGCTACCAGTGGGAACAGCTTCTCGTCGTCCAGGCGGAGGAAGGGAGCTTTCGCTGCCTTGAGAAACACCTCAATCTCCTCGTTCGAAAAACTGGGCCCGAGATAGCTGCCTCGCATCTCGTCGCCATCTGGCCGGGCGGCCCTCGGTTTCTGTTCGTAGCCGTGCCAGGCAGCCAGGGCAGCCCCCAGAGCTCCTCCGGCATCGCCAGCCGCGGGTTGAATCCAAAGCTTCTTGAATGGTCCTTCCCTGAGAATTCGGCCGTTGGCGACACAGTTCAGGGCCACTCCGCCTGCCAGGCACAGATTCTCACATCCGGTTTCCCGATGGAGAGTGTTGGCCAGCCGCAGCATTGCTTCTTCGGTGATCTCCTGAATGGAGCGCGCAAGTCCATCTCACGCTGCGTCAACGGCGATTCCGGTTTTCTTCTCGGCCCATCGAAGAGCGCATCGAACTTGCCGTTGGTCATCGTCAAGCCGGTGCAGTAATTGAAGTATTCCATGTTCAATCGAAACGTGCCATCCGGCTTTAGCTCGATCAGATGATCGTAAATGGCTTTGACGTATTTTGGTCTACCGTAGGGAGCCAGCCCCATCACCTTGTACTCGCCGGAATTGACCTTGAAGCCGGTGAAATAGGTGAAGGCCGAGTAGAGCAACCCGAGAGAGTGAGGAAACACAATCTCCCAGAGCGGTGTCAGATTCTCTGCTTCTCCGATCCATGCCGACGTTGTGGCCCACTCGCCGACACCGTCGACACACAGAATAGCGGCTCTTTCAAAGGGGGACGGGTAGAACGCGGAGGCAGCATGGGATTCATGGTGTTCAGTAAAGAGAATCGGTGGAAGGGACGATCGGTCCTTGACGGGCGAGATCCGGGTCAGCTCTCGCTTGATGAGATCTTTCAGCAGCAGTTTGTCTTTCAGCCACACAGGCATCGCCGCCAGAAAGGAGCGAACACCTCGCGGGGCAAAGGCCAGGTATGTTTCCAGCAAACGTTCGAACTTTACCAAGGGCTTGTCGTAGAACACGAGACTCGCGAGATCTGGGACGGAGATCTGTCCTTCCTTGAGGCAATAACCCACCGCATTCAACGGGAAGCGGGCGTCATGTTTCTTGCGGGTAAAGCGCTCCTCCTGTGCTGCAGCCACGATGTAGCCGTCCTTCAGAAGACAGGCTGCACTGTCGTGGTAGAAGGCGGAAACCCCCAAAATCCAGCTTGGTTTATGTTCCATTGAATTCATCGAAATTAGGGCCGTGCGGAAGAAGGAACCGTTACTGCCTTTCAGGTGCGGAACCACTCTCAGCGGGGTTGCACAGGAGTGACTCTTTCCCAACTGTTTCATCGTTTCTGGCTCATCTGAAGCATCGCTCCGTTTTGGACGAATTCGCTCGTCGGGCACACGGCACAACGCACAGCAAGAACCACCGGGCATGGCTTCAACTCGCCACTCAGGGCCGCGCGTCTTTCATAGAGAGGTTACGCGCCAGGATCTCAGCTACCACTTCGTTACCTCGGGCATTCCAATGATCGTCGTCCCGGAAATAAAGCAGTTCCTTCTCAGCATAGGGCTGTAGCAAGGGGAGTAGGTTGACGGTTTGAAACCCCATCTCTCGCGATAAGTCAGCCACGAGATTGATGAAATAAGGCTGTTCACTAATCGGAGGAAAATCTTCAAAGTGCGAAGCATAGAGCCTGGAATCGGTCGGAGCAATCAAGACTGTCACATCGAACTGATATTGCTTCCCTAACGACGCCATGCCTTTGAAGACATGCTCTAAGGCCACTCGATTGGGATGATCCATGACATAGGATCGAGGTTCCGATGCCCTCCTTAAGTAGAGGCCATGGAACAATCGATGTCCATGGACAGGAGAACGAAAGAGTGGATGAGCCAGTGTCACACCGTCTACCTTATAGGGGTTTGCGGTGCTATCGTCCCCTAATGACTTGAATCTGATTTGACCATTCTGAAATTTGCTAATGATGGATTCGTCCCTCATGTTCAGAGGGATGGTCAAGAAGCTGTCTAAGATCGTGCCCGCCAAAAGATCTCTGAGGGGACGCTGCTCAGCGGCTCTCAGGGTTTCATAATTTTCCTCCAGGTCATTGCCTTCGTAGATCATCCAAAGAAGATGTTTGATTCGAGGTGCCTTGTTGCCCGTCTGCAGCATGTATTCCAATAACAGGAGTTCCTGTTTCGGCGAGAGGCCGCTCACCCCAAGATTGTAGATAGGCTGCTGGATCTCTTTTTCGAGCAGCTCAACCCAAACCTCATTCTGTCTGACACCCCATCCAAGAGTAAACGAATCTCCCAGGGCAAAGATTTTAGCTGCAGCTAGAGGGGTCGTTTCACGGAACCCAGATTCATCGATTGAAATCGAAACTGGATGGAGCTCAAAAACTGACTTGGCCAAGGTCTGGGACCTCGTCAGATCGAGAGAGTACAATTCTCCGTAATGCTCGCCGCTCGCAGAAAACCTCGGTTTGTGGATATAAAAGCTCTTTTCGGTCGGATAGTAGAGTCGTGGATAGAGCTCACCGACGGTGTATCGACTTGTGGACGCCAGGGCGTATTGTGGGTTCTCTTTGGGCTTCGGGCTGGCTTTATTGAGATATACGCTATAGGCAACATCACAGGTCAAAAGGCTCAGTACGGAAACCAGGACTATGGAAGCCAACTCCGTCAGCCTGCGCAACGAGATAAATTGGCTGGCGACCGTTTGGTGAATGCCGGAATAAATGACAGCGATACTGGCCAGGAGGGCCGGGAAGAAGTAAGCGAGCCGAAAGGAAATTCCAAAGAAAGATTTCTCCAAAAGGAAGCTGGTCAGAAAATAACTCCAAGCCAATCCAAGACTCAAGGCACACAGCAAAGTTCGTCGCCTCATTCTCCTCCTGACAGTTGGTTCGTCCGGATCGTTTTCATTTTTCTTCGAATTGGCAGAGGGAATAGATCGAGGTTCAAGCTCGCATCTTGATCACGCGAGCAGGTACTCCGAAAGCAACTGCGCCATCGGGTACGTCATGCATGACCACCGATCCCGCCCCCACCACAGCGCCCTTCCCGATCCTTACCCCGTCGAGTACAATGACTCCAAACCCCAGCCAGGCACCGTCTTCGATCAAGATACCTCCCTTTGTCCTGGGTGGCTGTTCACGAATCGGCTTCCCCGGCTCAATGCCGTGATCATAGGGATAAAACGCGCAATTAGGAGCGATCTCCACGTGTTCTCCAATTCGTATCCGGGAAACGTAAGCTGTGAATTGGCACCGGGGCTGAATGTGGGTATGGGCACCGATCTCGATACTGCCACCCCGTCCAGTCAGAATCGAAATGTCGGCGTACATATGGACTCCGTCGTCGAGCTTTACGGGCCCTCCACCTTCGTCCTGAAAGATCAAAACCCGGTCGCCGATAAAGACCTTCAGACCGGACTGGAATCTCGAATGGCGAATGGTTGCTGTCGGAGCCACATATCCTCGGGGATTCAAACCCGCCAGGTGGACACGTCCGAAGAAAGGAGGCGAAAACAAACCCGCCAGTCGAGTAGCCATCCTTCCAAAGAAACCCAAGCCTGAAAAGTGCATCCACAGGCGGGCCCAGACATTCCCAAGCAGTCCAAGGGCCGTCGCCCAAGAGTGGCGGCAAAGCTTGACGACGCCTTCCATGCCCTGGGAATCGATGGCGGAGCGGAAGCGCGACCAGACGCGCTGAGCAAGAGCACTCATCGGCCGAGACCGGCCAAGCGAGGCGGAACGGCAGGGGAAGAGAGGCGAGTCGATGACGAATCGCCACGGGATGCTTCAGACTCGACTTGCCCGTTTAGGGCTCCTCTGCCTCCCAGAATATACGCGAAGCGGTCGCCGACCGGGTACCAACCCAGCGACTGACCCTCTGCAGGAGCACGTCTGGCAACGATGGCGTCTGCGCCTGCTTTTCTGAAATCCTCAATCACCTGCGTTTGAACTTCGGGTTCCTGGATCCAAAAGAGATCCTCTCCAGGTGACTTGGAGCCATCACTCGATCTGAAAGGGACACCGTCAATCAGAAGCTCGGCAGATGGTCGGATCGACATTTTCGGGCAAATCTCAGCCACGATTTGAACTCTGGCCAGTCTTGCCCAAGCCACCTGAAACAAGTTGGAGTATTCAACCGACGCGACCTTCGAACCGGGTCCAATTCCCAGCTTCTTCAGGTCCTCGACCACGCGGCAGTTCACGTCCTGACGAGGGTTCCTACTCGCGACTTCCCTCAGCATCGATCTTAAATTTCGCCATGTCGTCATCGGACCTGTATGCAAGACGAACATGGCTAAAAAGACAATGGTCACTCCGCTGAGTAAGCGATGAGAATCAACCGACTGCTTGAGCTTCACGGATGAGAAAATGCCAAGGAACAGCAGTGCGATAAGGGGACCGACGAATCGGTCTTCCAGATGAACAAGAGCAAACAGCCCTATGGCAAACACGGCCGGAACCCATAATCCTGCCTGTTCATGAAAGTCATGCAAGATTAGCTGCTTTCGACCACCCACATAAAAGAGCAGTAGCACACTGGTCACGAGAAAACCGTGCAGCGCGAAGAACATGCCTGCAAGCAGAGAAACATGCCGCTGAAGGACAGACAACTGGCGTCTTAGATCAAAATGGACCCTCAGCCCTTCGTTCCAATAGGCAGGATCAGCCCAAACTGGATATGTGCCTTCAACGGGACTGCCGAATTCGTAGACCGGCGGCGACTGTCGAATCTTATGGGTTGGGTGAAGTGGCATGCCCTCTCCGTCCTTGCCTCCCTTGCCAGTGTCGGGTTACAGCGCCGTTCACGTACCACGCGTAATTTAGCCTTCCGCTTTCGCCAACCGAAAAACGCTGCAGGCGACCAGGACAAAGCAAAAATGAACGGCCCGCTGACCAGCACGAAACCAGCGAAAGCAATCAGAACGCCGCGTGATCCACCTTTAGCGTTCGTGAAGTCCAAAACGCGGTTCCCAGGAAGAACAAACGCAATCGGCAGCATCGGTGCCTTGGCGAGAAAGCCCAGGCCAAGCACTATCCCCAGCAGTGTCCGTTCTCAGTCTCGATCCGGGATTCTGACGAACCCGCAGCACCAATGCCGAAGCCAGGTACAAACAGCTCGCGACACACAGGTCGGGAGTCACCCGGTGAAGGCCGATCAGATCCAAGGAAGTCCAGATAAACAGGGGGTAGCCGAGACACAACCAGCACCACTCAGGAAACGTCGTCAACCCCTGTTCTGCCAGACTGGTTCTGCGTCGCCGGTGGTCATGGAGGAGCTCCCAAAGAAGGAAATCAAAACAGGCAAGTGAACCCAGATAGATCAGGAAGTTCACTGCGTGGGCCAAAGGAAACTCCCAATGATAGGAAGGTTGTGAAAAGAGAATTCGCCGCGCCCAGGAGCGCAGCATAGAAAGGGCTCCAATATGCATCCACAGCTCTCCATAGGTCCTGGCCGAAAAGCCTGTCTCCGAGGTCGAGGTAAGCCACGCCATCAGAATTCATGACATAGCGACTGTTCCAGGCCTGCAAGAAACCGAGAAAGAGTGCCAAGTGCCCAGAAGGCTATCCGCAGCCAAATGCATTGTCGCCGTGTCATGAAAGCCGGAGGTCCTAGGCAGCGGTCATCACTTGATTTTCTGGATCCAAATCGAACCGAAGTGAGTATGGTAGTCGCTGATATCCACGGGCCTGTAGCCAGGTACATGGGCTTTCAGGAAGTCTTCACAAAAGAACCGGAGCAACGGCATGGACATTACGATCTCGTAAGACTCGTTGTAGCTCAAGAATGCCTGCAGCAGCATGGCTTCATTCCAGAAGACGGGCCACTTGGAGTCTAAGAACGTACGGTTCGGAGGGGAAGGGCACGTTGTAAGGAAAATGAACGTCGTGAACGTGGATAAAGTATCCAGGCTTGAGCTTCGGGATAACCTCCAAATAGAGGTAGGGGACATCGCCATCAATCTTCACGATGTGTGGGTCGATGCAAGCGATCTCGACAGGCTCCGTTCGATGGGTATTTTCCTTCAGGGCCATCCAGCAGTAGAGGGTCGAAATACCCGACCCGATTTCGATAATTCGCTTTGGCTTTAGCTCGCGGATCATGAAGTACGCCAGCATGGCATCCATTTCAGTGAACCCCGGTCCGACTCCTTCCATTTTATTGGTGTGGTAACTCGGCAGGCTTGCGTATTCGTGCGAATAACTCGAAACCAGGTGAAGCAGCTTCTGTTTCAAGGTCCCAAGGTCATATCGAACGCCCGAAAGATTGCTGGCCTTGTGCCATCTCGACCGTTGTCTTCAATTTCTCAACAACAGGGAGAGGCGAATAGAAGTCAGAGACCTGAGAGATACTCAAGCCGTTGGAAGCGGCAAATCTGACCAAATCAGAATCGCCCAGGCCGAAGCCATGGGTGCTCAAAAACGAAGAGGCGCTAGCGAAACCTCGATTTGTCCACTGAAGGCGTCGCCCAAGGATTCCTTTCAAAGGGGCGGGTAACCATCGCTTCAAGCGTTTCCCCGCGTCTCCCAAGCTGAATGCGGATGAAACTAGAAACCCAGCCAGACCGATCTGCCGCAATGAATGTCCCAAGACGAATGTGTTAGCCAATCCCTTAACGCTCATCGAAGTCTTCACGAACCGATTCGGCCGGGTAAATGAATTCGTCGCCGTTCATGATTCCATTGCAGATCACATCAAGACCGACACTGCGCCCTGGCATGAGGTCGTTCAGGCCGTCGATCTTCAGGTCGTAGAAGATATGCTGCTTCGACGGCTGCAGGAAACCCAGCGGAATCATGCGACGGAAGAAGAAGTGATAAGCGTATTTTCGCGCTCTCTGCGTCATTTCCGGGCTCAGCCGCTGACCGACTGGCAGGCTGTCCAGGATCTTCAGGTAGTCCTCAACAGAACTGGCGTCCATCGTGAACCCTTTGTTCCGTGCCCACGCTTCGCCCGCCACAACTATAGGTAGGCCCATTGCCGCTAATTCGAGACCTGTCTTTGTTGCCCAGATGAGAACGCTGTCGCACTGCATCATGACGGCGTAGGTCGAAATCGAACTCTCCGGTGGGATAATAAGAACGTTCTGAGGCAATTCCGGGAAGACTTTCCGTATTTCGTCAATGATAGGCTGTTGCGACTTCATGCCGTGTCGAACCTCGGCGGGGTGCACTCGAATCAGAAGCTGGAGATTGGGACGCTTTGCGAAGTATTCGATGGTCTGCAATACCCAGTCGATCATGCATGGGAAGGCATTACTTCGATAATTCACCTGGGCGTCCCAAACAATATTGGTTAGGAGCCCGACGCAAGGTTTTGACGAGTCGACACCCAGATCACCAACTAGGTTGCTCCCCCCACTGATATTGTCGGCATAGGAAATCCAATCGCGCGATCCGCACCATCGACTTTTGAGATAATCGACGATCTGGCCTTCCATTTCATCGGTCCACGGCATTCCCTCCCAGCTGGCCGCTTTCTCCGTCATCATGGTTTGATGGTAGGTGTCTCCCGAACTGAAAATGAAGGTGTGTTTCCGGTAGCTGTGACTCCAAGAGATGCTTCGAACGTTCTTCTTACGGGCTACCGCAGTCATCACCCCGTGCGGGACATAGATGCCGTGGATTCCACAAATCGCGCTAAACTCGTGAGAGTCCAGGAGCCGCCGCGTCGCGTAGGCCGTTTGGAGAGCCGCCTCAAAGTACCGCCTCAAGACAGCTTCTTCGTAGCCCTCCCTTTTGAGGTCACCACGAACAAAGTATCGCAAAGCTCCTGAGAAGGCATGTTCCCCAACCGGGAAACCCTCTAGCTGGTAGCTTCGAATCTCGGCTGGATCGATGCTGGAAGACAATGTACGGGATGCCAACAGTTCCTTAGCAGTGGCGAAATCATTCAGTCGGTGCGTCCGCAGGCCCACGGGACGGTAGAGTTGACGAGACAGAGAAGAACAAACGAGGCACAGACTCGTCGAGGGACCGTGTTTCACGAACTCATCGGGCAGCGGGAAGAATCCGCGGACAGACAGCTCGCACGCCGAAAGGAATTTGTCGCAAAGCAGCACATGGACCTCCGCGCCGCGCATGGTGAGGGCCACGGCCAACAGACTGTCGATGATGCTACCCGAGGGAAAGGCAGACGGGCTCGCGATCAGGACACGGGGTCCTCCCCGTGCCTCTGCCACCGCGTTTTTCCACCTCCGAGACTCTTTTCCCAAGATGGTCGCCCAATCGGGGTAGGCAGCTTTCCACCAGCGGGACTCCGCCCTGATGGTTCCAGCCCAGTCCGGCAGTGGATCAAATGAGCGCCGCACCCGGATAATCGCACGGTGAACTAGCGGCACTTTCCGAACCGCGTTCTTCAGCATCGGTACAATAAGCATGAGTTCCCTCGTTTGTAATGAGGCTCTGCCCTTAGCAGGCAAGCACTCCAAGCCAAGACCTACCGACCGAGGCGGTACGTCTACAGCCAACGGGAAGCTCAGATCGCCAAAGCGACGAGCTGGCCCAGCCATTCAAATGTCCATTCAGATCCCTCAATCAGCATCGGAATGGGGTAGTAGCAGCGCCGACCAGTGGCTGGTTTGCTAGCTTCGAGTGGAACTCGGTTGATCGATTCTGCTCTTAACATACACTCCGCTCGCAGTAGGTCAGCAGAATCATCAATGTTGACCGATCTCTCTTGTGGCATCACATATCCGAGGGTGGCTTGGCCCCAGAGCGAGCCACTCATCAACACGTTTCTGCGAACACAGTAAACTGAGCCATTGAGACAGTAGACCGGCTCCAGGTCTTGTCTGCGATTGTGCTCGCTCCACGCCTGGGGCAGAAATGGGGTCGCGAGGCCATCGGACAAGCAAATCATCTTTGCAGGGTGGGGCTCGATTACTTGTGTTAAGGAAATCACAGAATCCGCGTCTGAGTTGATGAGCATCGTAATCGCCGAATCGATATCTTCCGAAGTGCGAAGGGGTGCGGTGGGCTGAAGAAGACACATCAAATCATAAGTTCGACCGTCTTCCTTTTCCATGTATTCAAGTGCGTGCTGTGCAACCGCCACAGACGGTGCCTCATCCGTGGCGAGATCGAACGGACGAATGAACGGCACATCCGCGCCGCAGAGTTTGGCTACCTTTCTGATCTCCTCATCCTCTGTGGAGAGAATCGTTCGCGTAAGGCAACGGCTCTCGATCGCCGCTTTAATGGCATAGTCGATCAAGGGCCTCCCTGCGAGCTGAACCAAGTTCTTTCGGTGGATGCTCTTCGACCCTCCACGTGCAGGAATGACACCTAAGACATTTAATTTCACCTCGAATATCCTCCATACACCTGCGATGTATTTGCCTGACTGCGGAGTGAGACAAGCCCCCGATCGTTTCGCTACTCCCTGTCTACCGCTCTTCCTGCGCCAGCGGAAACAATAATGCTTCTCTTAACCGCTTTCAAGAACGGTAGTATCGACATGAGTTTGGCCGCGTTTCTATTGAGCATTTCGCGCTATGCAACCCTCGGCTCACAGATAAGCTTTGATAGCCGTTCTGCCAGGAAATTCTCAGCTCTTTCCATAGACTCGGCGGTGCATCCCCCAATATGGGGAGTAATGAGGAGGTTATCGTGTGTGCGGGCATAGGCAATCAGGGGATGCAGAGCCAGACTTGGAGAATACTCTCCGGAGAGAACGTCAAGGGCGGCGCCGGCCAGCTTTCCTGAAATCAGATTTTGCAGTAAAGCCTGCTCGTCGACTAACTCGCCCCTTGAGGTATTGAGGAACCACGCTCCTTGCTTCATCTGGGCAAACTCTCGGGCACCGAAGCATCCGTGGTTTTCATCTGTGAGGTTGATATGCAACGTGACCAGATCAGCGTCTCGCAAAAGCTCCTTGACCGGGACGACGATGACACCAGGCTCGACAGAACTCGACTCGATCTGTGGACCGCTTGCGAAGACCTGTACATCAAGAGCCATCAAATATCGAGACACTAGCCGCCCCAAGCGCCCGTAACCAACAACCCCTACCTTTTTCTCGAACATATCATGTCCCTTGAAAAGGTCGCGTTCCCATTTGCCGGCTTTGACGTGCCAGAATGCTGCGGGAATACGCCTTAAGAGACAAAGCATGAGACCAATCGTATGCTCCGCTGTAGCTCTCATTCCTTTCAGGAACTCAGTTTCACCACGGAGAGAAAGGACAAGGATGCCCCGCTTTTCAGCTTCATCAAGGTCAATGTGCGTAAGCCCAGTTGTCGGTGTCACGATCACCTTCAGGCGGGGCGCTGCATCCAGAACCCGAGCATCGATGTAATTTCTCAAGCGCACCCAAAGGACGTCTGCGTGACGAACGGCAGACAAGAGACTATCCCTGTTAAGGTCGGCGAGAGTTACTTCCCCCACCCTCTCAAGCTGACGAATTGCAGCAAGAGAAAAACCACTGCACTCGGAAATTAGGATCTTAGTCTTTCTTTGCAAGTTGGTACCTCAGCATTTGTTCGGCCAAGAAGAGGTCGAATGGTGTATTAATGTTACAGGCACGCTCAGGAGGGATGATCCAGGCTCGGCAATCGCGGCCCTTTAGCGAGTTCTGCTCCATCACGACGTCCCGCAGTGTCACATACACCGATCCCTCTCGCGAATACAACTTCGGAAGATCCTGCCGACGCTGACCTTCGAACTGCTCACCGAAAGGGGGATCAAAGACACAGCCGTCCTGGCTGATGTATTTCATGCGTGCAGGGTGGTTTTCGCCAACCTCAACAAAGGAAATCACCGAGTCCGCCCCACTTTTCTCCAGAAGCTGAATAGCGCCGTCGACGTCGTCGGAACGACGAAGGGGGTTCGTAGGTTGGAGAACAAATACCGCGTCGTAGACTTCGCCTGTAGCCTCCAACCTTCTCACTACGTCTTGTACCACCGGAATCGTCGGGGTGTCGTCCCGGGCCAGTTCAAGAGGGCGTAGGAAAGGGACTTCAAGTCCACAGTTCTTTCCGATCGCCGCAATTTCTGCATCGTCAGTAGACAGGACAACTCGCTGCAGTCGTCTTGCCGCAAGAGCTGCATCGGCCGTGTGACAGAGAAGAGGCTTGCCCATTAACCGAACCGTGTTCTTCTTCGGGATACCTTTCGAACCTCCGCGAGCAGTAACAACACCAAGAACACGCATGATCGCCCTCTTGCACCGAACCGATGCCGTCGCTAGCAAAAGCTCCCACTGCCTAAAGCACTAAAGAAGCACGGTTTCGGCAGAAACTGGGTCGTGGAGATAATGGAGGCGTTTCTGGGAGTAAGGAACGAGGTGAACTAAGGCCGCTGCTATCCGCTCAGAGACCCATCCGTTCCCATAGAGTGAACTCGAAGCGTAGTGACCATTCTGCAGTTGCTTCCGCACGGCCGCAATGATCTCGGCAGCATTGGGCGCCACTCGTGTCACATGTTGATCCGTTTCCCGTCCTTCTTGCCGATTGCCCACCAAGACGACCGGGGTCCCAAAAAAACTGGCATCACGCACAAAACTGCTGGAGTTTCCAATGGCGCAAGCTGCATTGGACAACACCTTCAAATAATCTTCCGGGCTCAAGTTTGTCAGGGTTCTGAGCCATGTGATCCTCTGCTGGTCTCGAAAGATTCGAATAGCCTTGCTGATGTGATCCGCCCCGGCATCGATGTTCGGCCAGAGCAGAACCGTCTGGGTTCTCAGATCATCCAGAGCATCGAGTATTTGCTCCATTTCCCGTTTCTCACCACCGTACTCCGTGGTCGTCGGATGAAAAAGTACGAGCAAGAACGGCTTTGTGACATCGATGGGAGAACCACCCCCGCCTGAATTGACCACTTGGGGCGGGAGCGTCAGATCAAGACCTTTTGCGATGTCGCTGCTGGGACATCCCACCGCGAGAATAGAATCTGGCCTTTCTCCCATGCGGACCAGGTACTCGGCGGACCGCTGGGTACTCGGGAAGTGAAAATGTGCAAACTTCGTGATAGCGTGACGGGCGCTCTCATCAATGGAGCCCGACACTTCTCCACCCTGAATGTGTGCGATACAGATGTTCATATAGGCTGCCGCAATGGTGGCGGCCAACGCTTCGTAGCGATCTCCAATAATCAGGGCAATATCGGGTTTGAGACGCTGAAACTCACTGGCGAACTCCACTATGCCGAAGCCGACCGACTTCGCCATGGTTGCAGGCGTGGAGCCTTCCAGCTCGATGTAGATCTCTCCGTCGACCTGGAAACCATCTTTTCTCACCACATTCACCGGCTGATGAAAGCGTTCCAGCACCATGGTTCCGGCCGCGAGCACTTGAAGCTGCAGCTCGGGTTGCGCGGCGATGGCTGTCATCACTGGCTTCAGCCGGCCATAGTTAGCCCTGTCCACAAGAACAACACAAACCTTCCGGCGTTGCATACTAATCAAGATCCTCCTCCGAAAGCAGCCTGTTCGCCCGCACGTCCCGCCTTAAGACTCGATTCACTACTTCCTTCATTCGTGCGGCGGGGATGCCAGTGCCCGGCTTCTTGAAGGCGAGATGCGATTCCTTGAGTTGAGTCCCCTTAGACAGATCCTCCAACACAACGATGCATTTAGTGAAAAGAGTCCTCAGCGGGGCCAACTCATCGACAAGACATCCTTATCCAAAGGATTGGCCTTCATCCTTTCAATGAATCGAATGCCGTCGACGAGTTTCCGCAACTCAGAACTGATGATCGAGGCTGCTGCGTCAGGCCCAAACATTTCCCGGCTCAGGGTGACTGCAGGCCAGTATGACGCGTGAGTCGAGGCCACCGGAGATGCACGATGCGCCCGGAGTTTTCTAATAAGTACGTCGGGGACCTAAGTCCGGATAGTGCATGGGACTGGTGAAGACCGATGCCAAGCTCATTTAATCTGGTGATCATCTACTGCGAGTGGTAAGACGGATCTGCTGCTTTAGATGGATCGGTCTTGGATTTGAAAGCTCCTGGAGGCAACTGCAGGGAAATTTACTGTCGATCTCAAAATAAAGTGCGTAGAAACTGGAAGTTTATTTATTTCTCTTATACGAGATTACGCAACCTTTACAAAAAGCGAACAAATCTATTGTGCGCGTTAACTAACAGGATCTTCGGCCCAAGGGGCTTATCCGTCAATTCAAAACCCATGATGATAATTTGCTCCTGTGCCTTGATCAGATGTGCCGCCGCCCCGTTCATACAGATCACGCCTGACCCCCGCTTGCCGACGATAACGTAGGTTTCCAATCTTGCCCCTGAGGTATTGCTCACTACCAATACCTTTTCACCCGCCCATAGTCCGGCCTTCTCGATCAGTTCTTCATCTATTGTAATGCTACCGATATAACTGAGATCTGCTGCAGTAACCGTGGCATTATGGATCTTTGATCTGAGCAGCCAACGCATAACAGAACTCCTTCTATGGTTTTAAGCCATGAGGCACTGTATTCACCTACACGCCATGGCCAAATGGGAATTCGCCCCCATCCTGTTCCGTGGGCTATATAAAATCAGTCGCCCACCCGGACGTCCTCCTCAATTCTCTGATGAATGCGGCGTCATCGTCGTTGCGATGCTCATGGCCAGATCTACAGCATCCTCCGGGTCTTTACGCAGGGAGATATCGGTCGTACCCTCCCAACCAACGTAGTTACACTGAATCACTGCGATTGTCTTCACGAAGCTCTCCTGGTCAAATATGAAAGACCGCAAATCTGTGCGAGCCGATACTCGAAGGGCCTGTAACGAACTAGACTGTGCTTGCCGATAGTCTAAGGTCGGCGATGGTTAATTCGGCCAAACGGAAGTCCCAGGGCGTGTCGATATCGAGAGCTTCGGAACGCGGCATAACATAGCCAAGGTTCGCCCCCTGTAAATCTGTTTCCTCGCAAGACAAGACTCGACCCAGGACGAAAATCGAGCTATTGGATGACCAAACTTGGGGCAAGGTCTGCTTCTGATGGTAGTGGGACAAGTCGACTTGCAGAAACGGTGTCAGCTGTCCGTGCGAATCCATGATTTTCATCCCATAGGGATGGCGCTCGGGTTCGGACACGGCGACAACGCAGTCAGCGTTCCGTCTTTCGTACAGAGCGATTGCTTCATCAATATGTGCTCCTGTCCTCAGGGAACAAGTTGGCTGCAGAAGACCAGCGCATCGGGAATCGCATTCTCGTGCTGCTCAAACCAGGAGAGCGCGTCAATCATGACATCGACGCTTCGGGCTTCATCGGTGGCCAATTTCCCTCGAACGTAGAAGCGGAACCTCCGCTCCCCACTGCCGTGCCACCGAAGCGATTTCTTCACCGTCGGTGGAGACGACGACCCGATCCAGGCGGGACGAGGCAAGAGGGGCTTCGATGGTATAAGCGATAAGCGGCTTGCCGCAAAGGAGCTTGAGGTTCTTACCAGGAAGCCGCTTCGAGTTTTTGCGAGCCGTGATTAGTCCGGTACTGCATGAGCTGAAAGGACCGCGCTTTAACTCCGATCCGGCAGTGGGTCTAAATCATCCTTGCCGAGAAGCTGATCCGCTTTGACATCTCGTCGAAGTCGTCGCCCGGCGACTTGACCAATCTGTTCGGCCGGAATACCTGTTCCTGGCTTTTTGATCGTCAGGTGATCCTTCTTGAGAACCGTGTCGGCGGGCAAATCCATACGGGTTACGACGCTCTTTGTGAATAACTGCCGTATGGGATCTGTTTCGGCGGCGGCGGCGTCCTTATCGACCGGGTTTGCCTTCATCTGTTCTATAAACCTTATGCCCCTGACCAATTCGGCGAGTTCCAAGGTGGTAACGGAGGCTTGCACATCCGGCCCGAACATTTCCCGGCTCAGCGTGACATGGACTTCCAGAACCTCAATACCCAGAATGACGGCAGCCAGCCCTGGATAGATGGTACCGGAGTGATCGGAGAGCCCGACATCGCAGCCGTATCGCTCGCGATAGAAGGGGATCAGGTTGAGGCCTACCTTTTCGGGAGGGCAAGGGTATGCCGAAGTGCACTGTAAGACTGTCAGCGGCAGTTGACGCTTTCGGACGAGTTCTACAACGCGGTCGATCTCTTCAAGCGAGCTCATTCCAGTCGAAAGATAAACCGGCAACCCCGTTTCCGCCATGCGCTCGAGCATCGGCACGTTGCTCGCTTCGCCGGAAGCAACTTTCCACGCTGCCACTCCAACTCGCAAAAGCAGTTCTACGGCCTCCATGGAGAAGGGAGAGCTTAAGAAGAGCAATCCCTTTTCATTTGCGTGTCTCCTCAAGCCGTGCCACTGTTCCTCAGTGAATTCCATTCTCTTCCAATAGTCGTATCGGCTGGCGTCTTGCGGGCTAAACTTCACGCGCCAAGGCTCCTCCCTCGTAGACTCAGCAGATGCGATATGGGTCTGGAACTTGACCGCGTCTGCTCCAGCGTTTGCTATGGCATCAACAAAGGCATGTGCCATGCCCAAGCTGCCGTCGTGGGCCTGGGCCACCTCTCCAATGATCAGGCAATTCCTACTCTCAGGTATTCCGTTCTTCATGGCCAACAGGTTTGCCAGATAAAAGCTGCCGCTATCCCGCCCGAGATTCCGCTGCCAGTGGACTCGCCGAAAAAAGACCGCTAGTGCGACCTCGCGCCGGAATATCGCGGAACTTACTTAGAAAGGTGTGTGGGCTCCGCGCTCGGAAACCCACGTAAAAACCGCGAAGCGCTCCTCGCTATTCATGGCGAAATACCCTCCTGAACAGCGGCGGCAATGTTCATGGGCCTGAGCCACTTCAGCGTAGGGAATTGGATGAATTCACAGGATTTCCCATTGATGCTGGACCAACATGTTTCCGCCATCTTCGAGGTTGAGTTTCCCGGTACCGAAAAAGTCTCCACCCGACACATCTACTGCAAAAGCATCTTCGATGCTATCCGCGATCTCTTCGGCAAGCTTCAGGCTTACTGAGACGGTGTATCGGCCCGGCACCAAAGGCAGCCGCGGAATCCTACAGCGGATTTGTCCTTTGACAGGCAATCGCAACACCCCTGGGTACGAAATGCGCGACAAGCACATGAACAAGCGCTCACCGTAGAGGTTCTTGAAGCCAAGCCGGATTATTGCGGGGGCATCCGACGGAGTGAACTTCTCAAACCCCAGCGCAATCACGAGTTCCTCTCCGGCCATAGCGCTGCTTTGTCGCTCACCATCACCGTTCAGCAAGGCAACGTCCATCAAGCGCAGACTGCCATCACCCTGGCGATCAGCGCGCTCCGACAGATCTGTGGAACTCAAGCTGTCCTGCTGCCGTAGATACGACGCAACCGCCTGATTCACTTCGGCATCCAGGACGAGTTGCCCGTTCTCTAGCCAGCAAGCCTTCGCACAGAGGTTCTGAACGGCTGCCAGATTGTGGCTTACAAAAAGGATAGTACGTCCCTCTTGGGCGATGTTTCCCATCTTGCCCAAACATTTCCGTCGGAACTCGGCGTCACCAACGGCTAGCACCTCGTCAACGATGAGGACTTCTGGCTCCAGGTGGGCCGCGACGGCGAAAGCTAGCCGAACGTACATGCCGCTGGAGTAGCGCTTGACCGGGGTGTCGATGAATTTGCCGACTCCCGCAAACTCTACGATTTCATCGAACTTCCTTTCGATCTCGGTTTTTCGCATGCCAAGGATGGCGCCGTTCAAATAGACGTTATCCCTACCCGTCAACTCCCGGTCGAAACCTGTTCCTACCTCCAACAAAGAACCAACGCGCCCGTGGATCTCGGCCCTTCCGGAGGTGGGCTCGGTAATTCGGGACAGTATCTTTAGCAAGGTGCTTTTGCCGGCGCCGTTCCGCCCGATGATCCCAACGACCTGTCCTCGTTTCACTTCAAACGACACGTCTTTGAGGGCCCAAAAGTGATTTATATCCCTGTTCGGGGGCTCCATGCTCGGGGCGCGCCACCACTTCGCGAGGCGCCCTCCATAGTCAACGAGGGTATCGCGGATAGTGTCATGCCGCCTCGCTTCCACCCCGATTTCGTACTGCTTGGAAAGTTGTTCGACTCGAATCGCGATATCAGCCATTAGACAACATCCGCAAAGGTTTTTTCCATATGCTTGAAGAAAAGCACGCCACCCCATCCCAACGTTGCGACCGTGATCGCACTTACGGCAAGTACCTTAAGGTCCAGCGTCCCGTTCCCGAGAAGGCACCAGCGAAACCCTTCGATTACACCTGCCATAGGATTGAGACTGTACAGTAATTGCCATCGTTCCGGCACCAGACTCACAGGATAGGCAACCGGTGAAGCAAACATCCAGAATTGAATCAGGAATGGAATCGTATGGCCGACATCCCGATAGCGCACATTGAGGGCAGCCAGCCAGAGGCCGACAGCTAGGGCGCTCATCGCGGCAAAAGAGAGAAACAAAGGAAGAAGTAGCCAATGCCAGGTGGGCGCGATTGAAAACCAAATCATGAGGCACACCAAAGCTAGAAAAGCGACCGCAAAGTCAACCAGGGGCGCTATAACTGCAGACAGTGGCACGATGAGGCGCGGGAAATACACCTTGCTGATAAGACCCGAATTGCCCACCAGACTGGTGCTGCTCCGGGTGAGGGCTTGAGAAAAATAGTTCCAGGGGAGAAGAGCCGTGAAGGCAAACACCGAGTAGGGTAGCCCGTCTGAGGGCATCTTGGCCAGCCTGCCGAAAATCAGGGTGAATATCGCCATCGTGGCCAGGGGTTGAACTACAGCCCAGCCTGCGCCCAGAATAGTCTGCTTATAGCGAACTTTGATATCCCGCCAAGCCAGAAAATAGAGGAGTTCGCGGTAGTGCCAAAGCTCGCCAAGCTTCGGGGCGGCCCAGCCCTTAGAAGGTTCGATACAGGAAGTGGGATGTGACTGAACTTTCTCTGTTGCCAAAGTTGGAATTGCATTAACAGTGCTCAATATGGTTTCCTCAAGACAGCTTCAGGTGGGGCCGGATGGAGATCTCTGTGACCTCGGCGCTTCTCGGCAGGTTGAGCGCGTTGACCACGAGCGCGGCGATATCTTCAGGCTGAATCAGACGCTCCGGCTTGTACTGCCGTCCTTCCATGTGATGAACTTGCGCCTGCATGGGCGTTGCAGTCCGGCCGACAAACAGGCTCGTTACACGCACGCCATCGGGGTTCACCTCTTCCCTGAGGCTGTCGGAAATGGCTTTTAAGGCGTGTTTAGTGGCTGCATATTGGCCGACTTCGCTCCGTCCTGCCAGCCCCGCGCTCGAATTGATAAAGATAATGTCTCCCTGGTTCGTTTTGAGCAAGGGCAGAAAAGTCTGAGTCAATGTGTACGGCAGTCTTACGTTGACCTGATACTGCCAGTCCAGATCTGCGACAGACGCAGACCCCACCGATCCTCTGGCAAAGACGCCGGCGCTGTGAACCAATATGTGGAGGCGGCCAAAGTCCAAGTTGACTTTCTCCAGTAGCCCACTTGCAGCTCCGACCGAAGTGAGGTCCAACGAGTAATTCACGACCGGAGCAGCCTTGCAACCTATTTGATCTGCGATGGCCTTGAGGCGTCCTGAATCGCGACCGACGAGACCCAAGGCTGCACCTTGAGCGGCCAAGCCAAAGGCGATTGCCCTTCCAATCCCGCTACTAGCCCCGGTTACCAAGGCGACTTTACCTGCCAAACCTTGCATCTTGCGAGGTTGACTCCCTGAAACCCTCCGCTTTCAACAAGCCATGCCCTTGCAACGTGTTTGCTGCGGCGGAAACCGTCCTAAAATCGAGACAAGCTGTTTCGGCGATGTCCAGCAACGAATGGTGGCCGTCAGAAAGATTCAAGACCCAGAGCATGGCCATTTCTTGGGTTTCGTCTCGAGCATTACCACCGAGGCTCCGATAGAGTCCCCGCTTCCCTAGTTGAGGCTCACATTTGGGGTTCTGATTCAAATAGGTCCGGTTCTTCTCTATCAGTTCCAAAACGGAAAGACACTTGGCGAACGAATCCCACAGACAATTGGGCTCGACAAACTCCAGATTGTCTGCGGAGGTATGATACTCGGGATACTGGCCCCATTGTGTGCGCATGACAGAACCCATGGGAAGATCAAAACCGGGAGAACAGTATTGTCGCTCGTCGTATCCATACGGGAAGAAAGCGATGATCTTGTGCTCGCTGCCTGAGTGCGTCAGCACACAACGAAAGGCTCTGTCGATCTCCGCATTACCGTGGCGGCTCTTCTTATAGGTCATGCTGCCTTTATCACCAACACCCGCCAGCACAAAGCCATGCTTGATATCCCTGATCCTGGCTTCGTTCAGTGCAAGCCAGGTGATGGCGCCAATGGTTCCAGGTGCAAAGAGAAAACGGTAGCTGTATCTCCTCTGGACAGATCCGAAATACCGGGCCAGACAGGCTGCGACAGCGATTCCAGACAGGTTATCATTGCAAAGAGACGGGTGGCATGTGTGGCAGGTGATCAATATTTCATCAGAGGTCTCGCCTTGCAAGAAACACTCGCCATAGGTCAGGTGGCCTGGAGCCAACGTCGAATCAATACAGATCTCGTAGCTCTCATCCTTCAACTCCGAAAGCTGCCTTTCGCTCAAGCAGAACCCCCAAGTCTCCTTGTAATATGACGTGCGGTAGGGAATCCAATCTGGGTGCTCAGGCAGCGTAAACAGATGTTGCCTCAGCTGCTCAAGCGGCACCGTTTCTCTTATCGGAATACTGTAACTGACGACATGCAGATTGTTGGCTTGGAAGTCGACAATCTTTCGTCCCGTCGAATCCTTGATGTAAGCGTCGCGAATGTTCCACTCTTTGGGCACGGTCCAATCGAAGACCTGCGTCCCGCTGGGAACTTCGTGCAAAGTTAGCGGAATGTGATGGCGAATCCGATTCAAGGTCTCTCGAACGCCATTTCCAGTGATGCTTCGGCACAAAGGATACAGCTCGGCGATCAGTTGCATCATGGCTTCGCCGAGCGCCTCTCTCGTGGGTGTAGCAGGCAGATCGATCAGGTTCACTGTTATGACTCAAGTCTGCCGCAGGGCTTCCAAGGCAGTTTCTCACTCAACAGGCAAAGTTCGGATAGCTTTCATCCCGTTCGGAAATCGCTGAAATCGGAGTTGGCCAGGGAATGCCGAATGCGGGATCATTCCATCGGATTCCTTGAGCCGATTCGGGGGAAAAAAACTCCGACATCTGATAAAACACCTCAGTGCTGTCTTCCAGGGTCAGAAACCCATGAGCAAAGTCCTCAGGCACGTAAAGCATCAGTCGATTCAGAGAAGTCAAAGAGATCGCGAAATGGCGTCTAAAGGTCTGAGATTCAGGTCTCAGATCGATGATGACGTCATGAATAGCGCCTTGGCTGCATCGGACCAGTTTTGCCTCCTGATGGGGTGCAGCCTGGAAATGCATGCCCCGCAAAGTACCTTTCCTCTTGTTGAAGGAAATACTGCACTGTACCAGCTGCGGGTTCAGTCCGTGCCTCTGGAACTCTCGGCGACACCAAGTGCGGGCAAAAAATCCGCGACCGTCCTCCTTGGCTTCGGGTTCGATGACAAAGGCCCCCTTCAGATCCGTTTCAGTGAAGATCACGAAAAGATCCTGACCTCAGGAATCGGTACCACAAAGCGCCCGCCCCAATCGCGGATGTGGGACATTTGATCCATGATCTCGTTGATGAGGTTCCAAGGCAAGACCAGAAGAAAATCTGGCCGGGTCTCTTTGAGGCGATCAGGATGATGAATGGGAATGTGAGTTCCCGGTAGGAAGCACCCCTGCTTATGCGGACTGCGGTCGACAGTGTAGTCGAGGAAGTCGGAACGAATCCCACAATAGTTCAAAAGTGTGTTGCCTTTCGCAGGTGCGCCATACCCAGCGAGGGTCTTGCCCTCTCGTTTGACTCCAATCATGAACTCCAACAGTTGCCGCTTGGTTCCTTTGGCCCTTTCTGCAAATGAAAGATAGGTCTGGATACGGTTCAACCCTGCTGCTTCTTCTCGATCCCGGAGACTTCCCACTCGGGAAGTCTGAGCGTTCGAGCCGTCTTCGGCATGGCAAGCGAAAATCCTCAACGATCCGCCATGGGTCGGCAGTTCCTCAACATCGAAGAGCCTCAAACCATGATGAGCGAAAACCCTCTCCACGGTGACGAACGAAAAATAGGAGAAGTGCTCATGATAGATCGTATCGAACTGGTTTTCCTCCATCAGGCGCATCAAATGTGGAAACTCCATGGTGATAATCCCTTGGGGCTTCAGCACAACTCTCATTGCCTTGATGAAACCATTGAGGTCTGGAACGTGGGCCAGGACATTGTTTCCGACGAGAAGATCTGCCTTGATGCCATCGCTCACAAGATCGTGGGCGGTCTGTTCGTTGAAGAACCGGGCCATGCTTGGAATTCCTTTTTGAACTGCGATCGCAGCAATGTTGGCCGCGGGCTCGATGCCCAAGACACGAATCCTTCTGTCTACAAAGTTGCGCAGGAGATAGCCGTCATTGCTGGCAATCTCGATCACTTGGCTGTGCTCCGACAACCCAAACCGAGAGATCATCATTTCACAGTAGGACTTTGCGTGTTGTAACCATGTATCCGAGTAGGAAGACAAATAAGCATAGTCCGCGAAAATCTGTTCCGGACTTTCAAATTCCTCCAACTGAACCAAGAAACAGCCCTCGCAGACGAAGCACCGAAGTGGGTAAAAGGGCTCCATCTGGTTCAGCTGGGTGGGTTTTAAGTAGGAATTTGAAAGGGGAGTCATCCCCAAATCAACAAACACCTTTTGCAATGGGAGCTCGCAGAAACGACAACGAGCGGAAGAGCGTGGGGTGGTCACAGTTCAGGTTGGGCCTTGAAAAAAAGCGATTCAAAATTGAGGAAGAACTGATGCAACTCAAATTCTGCAAGCAGATCGACACCCGTGAGAGAAAAGAGGGTGAGCAGAACTAAGTACAGCTTGTTGATCTCAAATACCGTTTCGTCAGGACCTCGTTCCTGACTCTGCAGAACCCATCGGCTATGCACTTCAATCTGCGTTCCGTCTCGTCGTGCGTGGACCAGTTTGCCTTCCCATGAGCCGCGCTCCATCAAATCCTCTTCAATGGAATCAAGCGGCTGCGGAAACTGTGTTTGCAACAGAGCATGTGATACTTGCCCTAGGGCTTCATCCTTCGTCCAGCCGTACATTTTCTCAGCGCCCTGATTCCAGAAACCTATCAACCCATCTCTGCCGCGCGCGATTACCGTGTCGTCTACAAGGTCGAATACATGCGCCTGCTCCAGTGGCAAATGTCGTCTACCCTCAGCGTTGCTCTCTTCTTGATTCTGTGCCAACTCCGTGAATCTGCCGATCTGACACTCGCTGACACGCCGCATGTCGGATCCTGCCTCAAGTGCTTTCATCCACTCCACAGTCCAGCGCAGCGCAGTTGTTATGTCTAAAGCAGGTTTCCACTTCAACTGGTGGCGTGCCTTGGCGCAATCCAGCATCAGGTATCTGTCTTCGTGCGGTTGATACGCCTCATCCTGCTTCCAGGTGATGTTGCTGCCCCAAAGCGAAATCAGCTGGTCAACCACCCAGGACACCGGTTTGATCCCCGAGTCGAAGGGCCCAAAATTCCAGCCTTCGCCGTAACTTGGCCCCTCCTCATACAAACGCTCAGCCAACGTCAGATAGCCGCTGAGCGGCTCCAGGACGTGTTGCCAAGGACGAATGGCTTGCGGATTGCGCAGAACGACGCGTTTGCCCTTTACCAGAGAGTGTAAAATATCAGGAACCAATCGGTCTTTTGCCCAGTCTCCCCCACCGACGACGTTCCCCGCACGGACGGTCGCAATCGCAGTGCCGTGATCGGCATACTGGTTCGGATTAAAGAACGAACTCCGATAGGCGGCGGCCACTATTTCAGCACATCCTTTGCTGCTACTATACGGGTCGTAACCACCCATCGCTTCGTTCTCACGATAACCCCAAACCCACTCTCGATTCTCGTAGCATTTGTCTGATGTTATGCATACAACTGCTCGCGCGCTGCCAACCTGCCGGACGCTCTCCAAGAGATGAACCGTGCCCATGACGTTGGTAGCATAGGTTGTAACCGGATCTCTATATGACTCGCGGACCAGAGGCTGAGCGGCCATATGGAACACAATCTCTGGCATCGACCTGGCGACGACTTTCCGCAAACTTTCCGCATCACGAACATCACCTACGACAAAGGCCAAGCCGTCGGCCACTGAGGCCAACTTGAACATGCTTGGATCCGTTGCCGGTTCCAATGCATAGCCTACAACGTCGGCCCCCAGGGACCGAAGCCAGAGAGACATCCAACTTCCCTTAAAGCCGGTATGGCCAGTTATGAGAACTCGTTTCCCACTCCAGAAAGCTGAATTCACGGTTTCCCCCCTCTTGCGTCTGATACCTGCTCGTCAAGAGACACTGTACCCGGGGATTCCTATCAGGTTCTACCTATTCAACACTGTGCAAAATTGACCACGACGGCTTCAAGCCAGCTTGGAGCGGATTCGCAATGAATTCTGCTCCTTCACACTACCGGAGGAATATAGGCCATTTCACGAATTCTGGTCCAAGGATTCGCGTCCTCAGGACCAAAAAAGTTCTTGATTGATTTGGCCCGTTTGAATGAGGTGTTGAATCTGCTTTAGCCGAGTGAAGGTCCGAAACTGAAACAACTCAGGCGACAGCTGGATTCTTTGAAACAGCTCTCGAAATTGCAACGCCCCAGTGTTCGCGTCTCGCCGGCATTTGAACGTGGGCAGAATCGATTTGATTTTTTCAAAAGAGACGCGGTAACTGCGATTGTCCTTATCATCCGTGCCCATCGTCAGCCGACATCCAGGAAATGCTTCGGAAACAATTTCGGCAATTTCTCGGACACGATAGTTCTGAGCGGTGTCGCCCACATTGAGAACTTGGTTGTGAATGACATCGTGCGGCGCCTCGAGCACGCTGGCGATCGCGTCACAAATGTCCAGCACGTGCACGAGTGGTCTCCAGGGAGTTCCATTACTGGTCAGCTTGATTTCGCGCGTCGTCCACGCCAAACCCGCCAGGTTGTTGAGGACGACATCGAAACGCATTCTCGGAGAAGGGCCGAAAGCTGTGGCGTTCCGGAGAAAAATCGGAGAGAAGTCGTCGTCAGCAATGCTGGAGACATCACGTTCGACTTTCACTTTGCATTCGGCATAGGCTGTCTGAGGATTGGGTTCCGACTCTTCCGTCTTGTATTCATCGGACCCAACACCATACACACTACAAGACGATGTGTAGACAAAGCGGCGGATGCCGACCTTCTTGCATTTCCGGGCTAGTTCCACCGAACCAAGATGATTAATCTGATGTGTAATACCGGGGCTAAGCTGACCGAGAGGGTCGTTTGACAACTCGGCCAAGTGAACGACAGCATCAAACCCTTCGAGATCGGACTCCGAAATATGACGAATATCCTTACTGATACATGCGGGGAATTTCACGACGCCGTTGTTGTAAAGCCAGCCTTCCCGGTAGAATCCGCTGTCGAGACCCACCACGTCGAATCTTCGCTTTAGCAAGGCGGGACCCAGCAAGCTTCCAATGTAACCGTCAGTTCCGGTGACCAGCACTTTCATGGATTTAGATCCCTTTCTTTCTGCCAAGCTGAGTCTGTGGTTGGTCCCACACTCTCCAAGGAGCTTCGTTAGTGGCCCACAGCGCCTCTAGTTGGTTCTTCTCCTTCAGCGTGTCCATGCACGACCAAAATCCCGGGTGCCGAAACCCCATCAGCTGACCATCTCTCGCAAGTCCTTCCACCGGACCTCGTTCCCAAACGGTGTCATCACGCTCAATGTAGTCAATGGCCTTCGGATGGAGCACGAAATACCCGCCGTTAATCCAACCTTCCGTTTTGTCCGGCTTCTCATAGAAATCGAGCACGTGATTTCCATTGAGCGAGATTCTGCCAAATCGCTCCGGGGAATGGACGGTGGTCACCGTAGCCAGCTTCCCATGTGACTCGTGAAACCGAAATAACGAGCTGATGTCCAGGTCTGTGACGCCGTCTCCGTAGGTAAACAAGAAAGGTTCGTCAGGCGACAGCCACTTCTTCAGACGCCGGAGACGGCCTCCGGTCTGCGTCTGGAAACCCGTGTCCACTAGATGAATCTTCCAGTTGGGCTGGTTGCCATCATGGACGGTGGTCTGGCCGCTCGCCAAGTCGATAGTAATGTCATTGTTGATGGCGTAGTAGTTGATGAAATACTCCTTGATGACTTCCCCCTTGTATCCAAGCGCAATAACAAACTCGTCAACGCCGTAAGTGGCACAGATGTTCATGATGTGCCACAGAATGGGACGACCGCCAATTTCTACCATTGGCTTTGGACGGAGTGTGGTTTCTTCAGAAAGACGAGACCCCAAGCCACCCGCGAGAATAACCGCTTTCAACGAAACTCTCCTTTGTCAGGCCTCCAAACCGTGCTTTGTATCCAAGTGTTCTACTTAGTCGGCTACGATACCTGATCAGTTTTCTGCGCGCTTACTTTGAAGTGTAGTAGTAGGTGTGATTGTAGCGGTAAGAGCTGCGATCGACTGTGTCTTTAGGATTCCAGTCATTCAAGATCGTCCCCAGAATTCTAGTTCCATCTTCATTGAAACGTTGTACTGCCGAGATCGCAGCCTCTTGGGAGGTTTTACCGGCCCGGATTACTAGAATAACTCCATCCGCCATGCGCCCCACGACGCGAGCGTCAGCGAGGTGAATCATGGGGGGACAGTCGATCAAAACGAAGTCGAATTCCCGCTTGAGCCTCTCCAGCAGTCGAGTCATCCGGGTGGAATGAAGTATGCTCGGAATACCCGTCGTAACGGGTCCGCTAACGAGCAGGTTCAGATTCGGTATATCTGTCCTCCGAGCTAAGGTTTCCTTGGGATAGTCTTCAACTTGAGTTTCCTCCCGAAGTAGATCACTCAGTCCCCATGCGTTTGCCACATCAAAAATCTCGTGCTGTCTGGGCCTTCTCATGTCCGCATCGACGATGATTACTCGCCGACTCATTTCGGCAAGAGCAATGCCGAGATTGCTGATGATGGTTGTTTTGCCTTCCGAGGGCAGAGAACTGGTAACCGCGAAAATCCGACAGTTGCTTCCCTGGTCAGCTGAAAATAGGATGGAAGTGAGAGCCGCTCTAAACGATTCGGCGAGCAGGGATGGTCTCCGATTCCACGTGACCAGTTCCACCCCGTGTGATAAGCCGTTCCGGCTTGAGCCACCGTTCTTGGAGTCCGATCCCGAAGATGAAGGAATCAATTGCTGAATCCGACCAGACAGTGGCAGATTAGACTCAATACTCGAACTTGGTATGACGCCCAACTCGGGAACGTTTAGATAGGATGCAGATTCTCCGGGAACTCGAATGCTGCGATTCAGGTAGTCCCGGGCTAGCACAAGCCCAACGCCAGCGAAACACCCTCCCAAGAGACCCAAAATAAGATTCACAAGAACTCGTGGTTTATAGGGGGACCTTCCCGGCCTTGCGGGGTCTACTACGCGGACATTTGCCGAACGAAGGGCCGAATCAATGCTAGCTTCCTTACCCCGTTGCAAGGCAGTCTGGTAGAGCTGACGATTGGCTTCGACGTCTTTCTTAAGCAGATTGTACTGAATGGTTTTCTCCCCTTGTTGTGAAACAACTTGGGTCTGCCCACCGTAATTCCTCGATAACAGCCTCTCACGCTCCTGAGCCGACTGATACTCATTCTTCAGGCGCTTGACTACGTTCTGCCGCTCGCTCAACAATGTCGATTCAAGTTCAGCTATCTGGGCCTGTAGGCGCACTACTTTGGGGTGGGCCGGGGTGAGCGAAGAAGTCAGCAGTGCCAGCTCGCGACGCAGATCGGCAAGCTTTACCTGGTATTGAGCCAGTGGTCCGTTATCTAATACTTCAGGCAAAGACTCCGGAGAGCTTGAGACCGTCAGACTGTACTTAGCTTCTTTCTCTATACGATCGGCTTGAGCCTTGGAAAGCTCATTCTGTAGTTGACTTAGCTTCTCCTCAGCGACGCTGTGGTCTTCGCTTGTAAATAGTAGTCCAGATGATCTGGCATATTCCTGCAATCTTTGCTCGGAAGCCTCCAGTTTCACCTTGAGTTCTTCTTGGGCCCGCGTTAGCCATTGCCCAGTCGTGTTGTAGGCTTCCCACCGATCTTCCATTCTTTGCTCTACAAACTCAGAGACCAGCGTATTGACGAAATCCGCAGCGACGTCAGGGTCTGTGGAGTCGCAGGTGATTTCGATGAACCGCGTCTCTTTAACCGGAGCTACCTTGAGTGTTCCGGCAGCCATGGCCAAGGGAGATAACGGCCCCTCAGGCAAAAACAGCGATTTCACCGTTGGCCAGATCGCAACTTTGGCAGGCGGATTAGCCTTGGCAGGCTTCTTGGGTTCTGGCGGAGCAATGCTGACCGGTGCACCAACGGGTGCCGGCTTCGTCTCTGGCGACTCGAGTTTGCGAATGACCCGTGCTCTCATGGATCCGCTCTGAATCAGTTTCGCCTGGGTTGCGATGTCGCCACTGTTGGTGACATCCTTCTCGCGGCCACCGAGAGTATCGCCAGTTCCCTGAATCTCAACTGAAGTTTGCCCTCGATAAATAGGAGTCTGGCTCCTGGTAACCAAAATTGCCAGTATCACACCGAGCAAAGTGCATGCCGTTATTAGTTTCCAGTGTCGGGAAGCCAGTGCGAGGTACTTTTGAACATCGACTGATCCAGCATCCTCGCCCAAGTCGTAGTCGGCCCGAGTCACCGCAGGCAGCGGATAACGACGTGGAAAATCGTCAGCAGGGTATCGGGTTAGGTCTTGCTTGATTGTGGACAGGTATTGTTCCTGTTCTTTATCCATATCTCCCGTGGGCTCCTCGAGATTTTCGGGCGAAAGCAAAGTTGAACTTAGAAACCGCCCCAAATTGCAACACTTGTGATCGTTTGAAGAGCTGTTTCTGCGACTCTTCGCTTGATGACCCTCCTCATGCTGTTGGGGAAAATCAGAATGTCCTCCGCTTGCAGAGCGACGTCTGTCTCTTTACCTGACAGAATCTTATCCAGCTTCAGTTCAGTCCGAGTGCGTCCCTCTCGCCCTGGGATCAAACGAAGCAGTTCGATCTTGCTTCGGTTTGCATCGGGAAGCAAACCTTCAGCCATCGCAAGGGCCTCAACAACCGTCGGCCGTCGATCGCCCATGACAAATCCGCCTGGCTTCTTGACCTCTCCTACAATATACAGGATGTCGGCTTTGGAAATTGAGATCACATCATGCGGCCGAACTTGAATATTCTGCTCGGGGCTTGTTCCTTCCACCAGAGCTTTGAGTTGGAGATCAGCGACACTAAACTGGCCAGAGGCATCGGTGGTCGCACCCGGCAGAGGAATCTCACCGTATTCAATCCGCCGCGTGATTTTGGCCACTCTACCAGCTTCAGGACGAACTCCTCCAGCCATCGATAGAACTTCCAGCACATTCTTTCGGCCCTGCACCTGATGGACTCCGGGAGTGTTGACCAAACCCAGGACAGAAACCGGTTGGCTCCGGAACTCCGTGATCGAAACTACCGCATGAGGTTCCTTGACGAAGGCCTTGAGCTCTGTATTCAGCTGAGCTTCAAGTTCCTGCACGCTCAGACCTGCTGCCTTCAGCCTTCCTACCAACGGCAGATTGATGAAGCCATTGGTGTCAATCCAAATCGGTTTGTTTGAGATCTCTTCAACGTCCAGGGCCTGAATTGTGATGACATCAGAGGATCCCAAAACATAGGCTGACGGATCCCGTGGTGCTCCAGCGGCTGTTGCGTCATTGGACAACGCCGGCGTGGCCATCAACAGAATCAGGAATGTCACAGCGATCGTCTTTTTCATTGTCTATGCAACGGACTGCACACAGCTCCGCCCTCCCAGTTACAACCAGAAAACTCAATAAATAGTTTTTCTTCAACTACTTATGACAAGCTTAGTCAGCTGGACTCAATCTTCCAGCTTTCAAGTTCAACCGACACGGAACGTTGAATCATCTCGACTGAGATGACGAACAGCGAGCGATTCTTCTTTCGAACTAGAATCCCTTCAACCCCTGCCAAAGGCCCCTCTGTAATTCGAACCTGCTTGCCCACCTTCAAATAGGGATGAGGATCGCACTTCAACCCCGTTTCAAGGAAAGTCCTAATGGCCGTAATCTGTTGTTCTGAAACCTCCAGCGGTCCTTGTTGGTTGCCAACAATGTTCACGACACCGACGCTTTTCTGTACGTTCAGACGGTCATTTGCAGCAATCTGTACAAAAAGGTAGCCGGGGAACAAAGGCCACGAAACTACTTTCCTCCGGTCCTTCCATTGACTAATCTTCGAATACAAAGGTAGAAAACTGTTGATTCCCTTGAAATCTAATTGATTCTTAACAACTTGTTCAAAGCGACTGCGCGTATAAACCGCGTACCACGCATGCCACGGAACAGAGGTCTGCTCACCCATTGCATCGATCAGGAGTGTTTGTTTTTCGAATGTGCGAACTTCACCTACCGGTACCAAAGTACTCAAACCCGGAACTCCTCATCTTTTCAGGATCAAGAATATTTCTTAGGTCGAAAACCACGGGTTGCTTCAACAAAGATCGGATTTTCTCAAGATCGACATTACGGAATTCATTCCACTCCGTCGTAATTAACAGAGCATCTGCCCCTTCTGCAGCACCGTAGGCATTCTCGCGATAAACGACTCCATCAAGAACCTTTCGAGCATTGGTGATCGCAATTGGGTCGAATGCCTGCACCGAGGCGTCGTGAGCCAAGAGCTTGCGGCATATCGATATGGCAGGTGACTCTCGGACATCGTCTGTGTTGGGCTTGAATGACAGCCCCCAGACTCCTATTTGCTTGCCGCTGAGCCCTCCAAGAGCTGTCTCAACCTTTTTCACGACCAAGTCGCACTGCATTCTATTGACTTCAGCGACGGTTTCCACAATCCTCTGCTTAGCACCAAAGCGTTGCCCCATCGCAGCCATGGCGAGAACATCCTTGGGGAAGCAAGATCCACCGTATCCCGGACCGGCATGCAGGAACTTTGGTCCTATGCGATTGTCAAGCCCCATGCCCCGAGCAACATGGTGAATGTTTGCCCCCACCTTTTCGCAGAGATTAGCTACCTCATTGATAAATGAAATTTTCGTTGCTAAGAAGGCATTTGACGCGTACTTGATCAACTCGGCGGTTTCCAAATTGGTCACGACAAACGGTGTTTCAATCAGGTATAGCGGGCGATAGATGTCCTTCACGATGGCTGCAGCCTGTTCGCTATCAGCTCCGATGACGACCCGGTTGGGTCGCATGAAATCTTCGATCGCTGACCCCTCACGCAAGAATTCAGGATTTGAAACCACATCGAACTTGACGCTGTGTTTTTGATGTTGTCCGATCAACTGGCGTATCCGACGGGAAGTTCCCACAGGCACAGTGCTCTTCGTTACTATAACCTTATAGTCATCGATGCATTCAGCGAGCGAGACGGCTACTGAATCTATCTGTGATAAATCGGGCTCTCCATCACGACCTTCTGGAGTTCCAACCGCAATGAAAACCACCAGAGACTGCTGGACTGCAGATCTCAGGTCTGTTGAGAAGGCAAGGCGATCATTTTTGACATTTCTGCGTAGGATTTCTTCCAGCCCGATCTCGTAGATCGGGAGTCGGCCCTCACGTAACGTCCGGATCTTTCGTTCGTCGCAATCAACACATGTGACGTTGAGCCCGAAATCTGCGAATCCGGCGCCGGAAACCAGTCCGACGTACCCAGTGCCAACCACCGTGACATGCATGCAAAAAGTTCCTTTAGATTTGATGAATTTGAAGCAATTTCAGTGGAACTGGCTCGACCATTTTTCGCGAAGACCTACTGACTCCTGACCACGAGTCGATCTGTCTCTGCATTCTGAACTATCCCGAGAACTTTTGTGCTCCGTAACAATCGTACAGCCTCTCTGACTGAAGACGGGTGAGTTTGTTTGCCGGTTATCAAGACAACACCGTCAACAAAGGAGGACAACAGCTCTGCATCTGGCTCTCGAGTCATCGCGGAGCTATCCAGAAACACCCAGTCAAATTGCTGCCGAACTAAAGCTACGAAATCACTCATTCGACGAGTGTTAAGCAATTCTGTTGGACTTTCTGCAGGAGCTCCTGCGGTCACGACAAACAGATTTGGGAGATCCAACTTAGTGACGACTTGTGCTGCCGTTGTACTACCCTTCAAGAACTCAGACAACCCACGGTCTCGCTTCAGCCCCAACAGCTCGTGAATGGACGGATGTCGGAGATTTCCATCGAGCAGCAAAACTCGCTGGTCAAACATTCGCGAAATCGCAATTGACAGATTTGTAACTGTCAGAGATTTCCCTTCGCCAACTCCTGTACTCGTCACCAGGATACTCCTCAGATCGTCTCCCTCAGCCGTTGCAACGGTCTTGATTTGACGAAGATTCTCTGCCAACGCATCGTAAGAACCACCATTCACCGCGATCAGCCGTGAGTGCAGCGTAGTCTTTTTCTCAACCCCAGCAACCAAGCTAGGGGCAGCTGCGATGCGCGCACTATCGACTCTATCTTGACCAGCCACGTGAAGCGCTCCAGGTGCGGTGAGCTTGTGGTGGCCGACTTCTGGAGTTTTTGGCTCTTGAGAAGAGGAATTGATTCGACCCTCTTGTTCGGCACGCCGCATTGCTTGGTGAATCTTGCTCATGAAGTACCTATTGTTGGCCGTGATCCTTCAACTTATCAACGAACTGAACAAATAGATCGAATGACTCCGAGTCGCTCTTCGACCTCGGATCGGGTCGATTTGAATCCAAACCTTCTGGTTTCTCCTTCGCCGAGATCGTGCTCACCGCCAGCGGAGTTTGTGTCCTACGAGCAATGATTCTTTTTCCGTCTCCCAGTTCCAGATCGTCAGCAACCTCATAGATCATGTTGAGACCAACAACCTTTGAATCACAGGCATATCCAGCCAGCAGAGCATTGTCACAGATGGAATTAATTAATCGTGGTATTCCGCCAGAAAAGCGATAAATCTCCGTGATTGAAGAGTCTGGAAAAATTTGTTGATTAGGTTGACCAGCAATTTCAAGGCGTGTCCTGATGTATTCTTTTGTCTCAAAAAGGGTCAACGGATCCAGGTTGCAACGCAGACTGACCCGCTGCTTGAGTTGTCTCAACTCGGGAGAGTTCAGCTTGAGACTCAACTCCGGCTGGCCCACCAGAACAATCTGGAGTAGTTTTTCGGATGCGGTTTCAAGGTTCGTGAGCAGTCTGATTTCCTCAAGAAGTTCGGTGCTCAGATTCTGTGCTTCATCCACTATAAGCACCGTGGCCTGCCCAGTTCTGTATCTTTCCAGCAAGAGTGAATTCAACTTGATCAAAACTTGGCTCTTGGATTTGGTGTCGCACTTCAAGTTAAGATCTGCGAGGAGGTACTCGAAGAACTCAGTAGTCGAAAGGATTGGGTTGAAAACAAAAGCCGAAAGAATGCCAGTTCGTTCCAGCGTGTCCAGCAATGCACTGATAAGGGTCGTTTTTCCAGTTCCAACCTCACCAGATAGCACAATGAAGCCCTTTCGCTCTCGAATACCGTACACAAGGTTCGCCAAGGCTTCACAGTGCTTTTCGGTAAAGTAGATGAACCGGGGATCCGGCGTTAAGTTGAAAGGTCTTTCTCGGAGGTTGTAGAACTGCTCGTACATAAAGAGCTCTCACCTAGGTGGTTTGGGATAAAGATCGTTGCGAATCTTGGTCTGGAGCTTGCTGAATACTATCCAAAGGAATCCACGGGATTGACGCCAATACGGGTACTCCAGATTGACTTATGACTTCTTCAAGGCTTACCCTCTGCTCCCCCGCTCTACTCCGTAAACGAATTAACCCGATTGCGACGAGGGGCCCCCACAATAGTCCAGAGAGCTTCGCGATGAATTGATTACGAGTTTCTGATGCTGTCTCAGGAAAGGAAGCAGGTGACAATACCTTGAAGTTGGGCTCGCTTCGGGTTCTTGCAGCCTTGGCCATCTCGGCCTCATTCTTCTTGGCAAGAAGTTCCTGGTAGCGCGTTCTTGCCTTATCATAGTCGCGAGCAATCCCGCTTTGGAGCGCCCTAACCTTTGGCGCAGAGTCGATCTTGGCTTGATAGACTGCCATCTCCTTGCGAATCTCCGCTTGCTGTCTCTTCCGCTGGTCAATTTCCTTGTTGAACTCGTCAATTCTGATCTTCCTCTCAACAAGACTGAGGTTTGAGAGATTCGATTGCGCTAAAGAATCTGCAGCTGGCGAGGCACCTTGAAGTTTGGAGTCTGGAGGCCCACCGCTTGGTTCAGGTGACGATTGCTGAACGAGAAGCCTCTCCTGAGAAGATTTCTGCTCTTGCAGCGCATTGAGCAAGTCGGCGTTCGACTGCAGTTGCACGATGAGTCGATTGAGCGTGGCCAGAGTTGTCGTCTGTTTTTCCAGATGACCTCCCAAGAAGCGAAGGTTGAAATCCTTAACCTTTTCTTCTTGTTTCGCCAGATCTGCCTCTGCGTTCTTGATTGCATTTGACAAGCTCGACAGAACACGATCTTCCTGAAGGGACCCCTGACTCGCAGTGTTTGCAGTCTCAGCAGCTAGTTGGCCGGTTATTCTTTGAGTGAGCCCAGGATCGCTTGCCCGAAAGGCCAAGCGAACAACATTATCTCGGACCACTAACGTGGAGATATCCTTTTGCATCGCTTCTACGGCTTTGGCAAGCAACCCGCCTCGCCGTTCTTGCGGATACAAGCCATTGTCGACAATTATTCCTTCCAGAAGGTTTGTTGTCATTCTCTCCCGGACCAGAATCGCCGCCCGATCTGAGTTTTGGCTTCCAATTGGGCTACCTGCTCCGTACAAAACCTGAATCTCGGCTTCGGACCAGTAATGATCATCCATCAAGACTTCCGCGGCCAGAAAACTTGCCACGCAAGAAACCAATAAGACGATCAGGATCAATCTGGAGTTCTCCTTCAGCGACGGCAAGTAATTTGAAAACTCGATATCAGTCATTCTCATGGGTAGAACGAGCTTGGCTCGATTTGATTTGCTCGACTAGGGTTGAAACCTAGACTGAGCTTCAGGTTGCAGTTTGGACGTCTCGAGCATTTCAGCTGCTGCGCCTAGCAGATGTTCTGAATCAGTTGCATGAGTTGGAAAGCAGGCTGTGCCTACACCAACCCTGGAGTCACTACGGCCATTGTCGGCGCCGAAATACTGCGAAGTCCAGCTACTCACCCTGTCGGCAACTTCGCTCGTACTCCGTTTGTCACAATTAAGCAAGATGATCGCGATCATAAGGTCATTAGTGGTTCCGATGATGTCCGTCTCGCGTATCTGTGAGCTAAGAGAATTGACAACCCTTTCAAGCGAAGTCGTCTTGGTTGGATCGAGTTTCCTATTTGCCGGAATCTCAACCAGCAACACCGACGTGAAGCTTTGATATCGAAGGCTCCGCTTTAGCTCCAACTCCAGCAGATTCAAGAAAGAGTCTCGATCTTGAATGAAGTTTCGATTCAGCATCATCAAACGAGTAACTCCCCGCCGCTACTCCTTCACGCGGAAATCCGCCTCTTGCTAATTCCACTTTGCTTTATCTTGTAAAGAAGCGCCTTGTAGCTAATATCCAGGAGATCGGCTGCCTTTTTTCGGTTCCACCGTGTCTGTAGCAAAGTATCTAGAATCAACTGCTTTTCCGCCTCCTGTGCCGCCAGCTTACCGACCTTCTTAAGAGAGAATCTCTGAGCCTGGCCACCTGTACTACCATCTTCAATGGGATTCGAGGCAGAAACCATCCCGATATCTCGAAGAGCTGATTCCTGATTTTCAAGAACTACAATTTTCTTAATGATGTTCTCAAGTTCTCGAACGTTTCCTGGCCAATGGTAGGAATGAAATACGCTGAGCGTACTCTTGGCTAGAGGCACATACTTCTTGTCAAAAATATCTGCATACTTGCGTGAGAAGAAATCTGCCAATTCGATGAGATCATCCATTCGCTCTCTGAGAGGAGGCAGATGAATACTTACAACATTGATTCGATAGTAGAGGTCCTCTCGAAAGTTTCCATTCTGTAACTCCTTCTCAATCTGTCTGTTAGTTGCCGTGATCACGCGAACGTCTACCGAAACATCCTCATCACCGCCAAGCCTGCTGAACTCACTATCTTGGAGGACATGGAGCAGCTTAGCCTGAAGAGAGGGATGCATTTCGCTTATCTCGTCAAGGAAGATCGTTCCGTGGTTGGCGAACTCAAATTTCCCAGGTTTCCTCGTCACGGCCCCGGTGAACGACCCCTTTTCATATCCAAACAACTCACTTTCCAACAGACCAGAGGGAATGGCTGCACAGTTCACTTTCACAAACGGTCTATCGTGCCTCTTTGATCGAGCACAGATCTCACGCGCCACGAGTTCTTTTCCGGTGCCACTTTCACCGCGTACCAGAACGGTAATATCTGTAGCTGCCACTTGATCCATGATCCTTTGGACCTCTTGCATCTTCTCACTACTCCCCAAGATGATTGGAGTCCGCTCTTCGGCAGAAGAAAGACTGGGAGTTGAGTGGCTCGGTCTGGGCAAGGCAATTGTGGTTTCCATAGCATCTCACTGAGTCGATCAGAAGTTTTCCGTAGAGCGCTAAAGATCTTCGCTCGTCGTGCTCTGAGATCTATGCAAAAAAGCCTCCATACAGTGTCCAGCCGCTCGGACCAAGGCAAGCCGTTGAAAAGGATGATCCCTTAGAGGACCATGGCCATCCGTTGGGAATTCTTCTTGAAGAGAAAAAATTTTCCATATATCACAATGTGGAAAGTCGTGGGTGTAGATTGGCATAGCCATACCACTCTTCGCAAATTATTCAGGAGGAATGGAGATTAGGAATTTGGATAGATCTAGGGAGTCTCGTGTATTACCTTAGTGAAGCGAACAGAGACTTTCCGATTTGGGTTCGTGAGAATCCTTTCCAGTCGAATGATTTTTGCGGGAAATCGAAAATCCTGATCCTGCGGTGAGGTTATGGGAGCTGGGATGGATACGAGGAGATCAGCCGAATCAGCAAGATCCCGTCTAGTAACGAGGCAAGCTCCGCTCGCACTAACATTGATGGTATGCGTGAGTTCGACAAATTCACTACCATTCTTATCGATGCCTTTTATGAAGATGGGAACTCGAATAGGAAGTCGGTAGTACTCTCTTCGCTCTGAAGCAGACATCTCTGTGCGTCTCAGCAGTTAGATTCGGAGGGCAGCAAATCAAGCATCTAGGTAGTCCGACATGGATTTGATAAGGTGCAGTTTTCTTTCCATCTATCTCATGAGAAGTATCTTCAGGCAATGTGATCAATTTCAAACATTTACCTCGGCAAGGAGACACTTTTCCAGACCACGCAAGTGAGCAAGCATAAGAAAACGGTATTCTTTTTCCCAATGAGGGGTGCTGAAATGGAACAGAAATGCCAACCACGTTTTGGCAGCTCGGCACCAAAGCTTAGACTGCAGTCCCATAGACCAAATGAAGGGCGACTTGAGATATGAAGCCTTACTTGTACATAGTTGCTGTCCTTTTAGTAGGTGGGAGCATTGGTTATTTCCTTGGACACCGTGCGGTTGACCCGGGCCCGCCGTTTACCGCTTCGAAGAAATTTCCATCCGATGACCGCTCCGCGATTCGGACCTTACTAGATCGCCAAAAGGATGCCTTCGCCGCGCATGATGAGTTCTTACTGTTTCGCGACTGTGCAGCCGGTTATGTCGAGGTCAATGCCACAACAGGCGAAACGCTGAACCTGCAAGCGGCAATCATCCGTTATCATGAGCTTTTTCGTCCTGGCAAGACCGTAAACGTCCTGTTTGGAAATCTTGATATCAGCTTGATGCAGAACGCCGCCTTCGTTCGTGGTACCTACTCGAAGACTTCAGACCAATACGAGCAGCAGGGATTTGCGGGACTCACCGGGCAGGTGTCGTGGTTAATGTCTAAGCAGGGGGAAAGATGGCAAATAGCGGCCTCTGCTTGGACCGAAGAAAAAAAGCAATAGCACTCTAAATTGCGTAGTCTGTATATTCAGGTAGCGGCAGGGCCTTGGTAGGTTCAACTAACATTCCAGCGCCGACTGTGGCGCTGGTGGCTTCATCGACAACGATGAACCCCCCAAGGCGTCGATTGCGGTGGTATTCGTCATACACCAACGGGGTCGCTGATCGAATCGAAACCTTTCCGATCTCATTCAACCCGAGAACCGTGGCCTCTTCCTCCTCCAACGTCTCAACATTCATCCGGCAGTGAATGGATGTGATCACACCTTTGGTAGAGTTCGTCGTGTGTTTGACCAAGTATCTTCTTCCCGGTTGCATTGGCGTTTCGTGCATCCAGCAAAGCATTGCCTCGGCCTCCTTGCTGATGTAAGGCAGATTGTCAACCGGAACGATCAAATCGCCACGACTCACGTCGATCTCGTCTTCAAGAAGCAAAGAGACCGACATGGGGGCATGAGCAATCTTCATCGATTGATCCATCAGCACAATGTCCTTGATCTTGGATGATCTGCCGGAAGGCAGCACCAAGACTCGATCTCCAACTCGAAAGACGCCACTCGCAATCTGTCCCGCATACGCGCGAAAGTCTCGATAAGCGCCATCCTGTGGACGGACGACCCACTGCACTGGAAATCTTGAGTCCTGTAGGTTCCAGTCGCTAGCGATGTGGACGTCCTCAAGAAACGAAAGCAGCGGCTCTCCTTGATACCATGGCATCCGCGTGGACCGCTCAACCACGTTGTCTCCAAGGAGCCCACTCATTGGAATGAAACTAATGTGCTTGATGCGAAGCCGGGTTGAGAAGATTGTAAACTCCTGGCGAATCGTCTCGTAGACCTCCTGAGAAAAGTCCACCAAGTCCATCTTGTTAACGCAGAGGACAAGATGAGGGATTCCCAATAGCGAGGCGATATAGCTGTGTCGTCGAGTTTGTTCAATGACGCCCTTGCGTGCATCGACAAGAACCAACGCCAAGCTTGCAGTCGAGGCTCCGGTCACCATGTTCCGAGTGTACTGTATGTGTCCCGGAGTATCAGCAACGATGAAACGTCGTTTCGGCGTTGCAAAATAGCGATAGGCAACGTCAATCGTAATGCCCTGCTCTCGTTCGGCTCGGAGACCGTCGGTAAGGTTGGCCAGATTGACCGAGGCCTCACCACGCTGCTGGCGTACTCTTTCCAAGGCCTGAAGCTGATCCTCAAAAACTGACTTCGAATCATGCAGCAATCGCCCAATCAGCGTGCTCTTTCCGTCGTCGACACTACCGCAGGTTGAAAACCGGAGCAGCTCAACCGATTTGCTCACGCTCGCCATTCCCAGCATCAGAAGTAGCCCTCTCGCTTGCGGTCTTCCATCGCTGTTTCGGAACGACGGTCATCGGCTCGGGCACCACGTTCTGTGATCCGCGTCGCAGCAATCTCGTCGATTATCTCACTCACCGTTGAGGCTGCAGATTCAATGGCAGCCGTCGAAACAATGTCTCCGACAGTTCGAAAGCGCACTGTTTTCCTCACAACTGTCTCACCCCGGCGTAGCGGGAGCAGTTCGGAGCGACTCATCCAAAGTCCTTCACGTTGGAACATCTCCCTCTCATGGGCAAAATAGATGCTGGGGATCTCCAGACCCTCGCGATCGATGTATTGCCAGATGTCAAGCTCAGTCCAGTTGGACAGCGGAAAGACGCGTATATGCTGGCCGGGAGATATCCTTGTGTTGTAGAGATACCACAATTCGGGTCGTTGATTGCGTGGATCCCACTGACCGAACTCATCGCGAAAGGAAAAGACTCTCTCCTTAGCCCTTGCCTTTTCCTCGTCTCGTCTTGCACCGCCAAAAGCAGCATCGAACTTGAACTCTTCAATTGCGCTAAGCAGAGTTGGAATCTGCAACCAGTTGCGACTTCGATCACCGCCCGTCGGTTCTGCCGCGATACCTGCTTCAATCGCGTCCTGGACCGTTCGGACGACGAGTCGTTCCCCAAGCTGGGCTGCGCGACGATCACGAAACTCAATCACCTCAGGAAAGTTGTGCCCGGTGTCGATGTGAAGCAACGGAAAAGGGAACCGCGCGGGGCGAAAGGCCTTTTCAGCCAAGCGCAGCATACAGATCGAGTCTTTGCCACCAGAAAACATCATGACAGGCCGGCGAAACTCAGCTGCCACTTCTCGCATGATGTGTATTGCTTCAGCCTCCAGCACGTCTAAATGCGACAAAAAGTAATGTTCCATTCCTGCCTCAAGCCCTACCGAGCCCATCTTTGAATCCTCAACAGCCAGATCCAGTGGGCCTAGCGAAATATTCATTCTGAGCTCACTTGATTGACACCCTTGCGGTGCAATCCACATTCCTTGTGCTCTGGCTGTTCCCACCACCAACGTCCGGCACGAACATCTTCGCCGGGAGCCACCGCGCGCGTGCAGCATGAGCACCCGATGCTGAGGAACCCCTTGTCGTGAAGTGGATTGTAGGGGATCTGGTTCTTCCTGATGCAGTCCCAAACCTCCTGTTCCGACCAATTCCAAAGAGGATTGATCTTAACGATTCCAAACTGTACGTCCCACTCGACAACATGAACCTGTTGACGTGTTAGAGCTTGGTCCCGTCTAAGGCCACAAATCCAAGCGTCGACTCCGCGCAAGGCTCTCGTCAACGGGTGGATCTTGCGAATAGAGCAACAGAGCTTGCGATTCTCGACGCTCTGGTAAAACAAATTGATACCGTGCTCAGTTACCATTGCTTCCACTTCTTCGGTTTGGGGCGCAAACACCTCAACTTTGCGCGCGTATCTAGCCTCTGTTTTCTCAATTAGCTCGTACGATTCTGGAAACAGCCTCCCAGTATCCAAGGTGAACGATCGGATGTCCGGCGCAACTTCGGCTATGAGATGGGTAATCACCTGGTCTTCCGCACCCAAGCGATGTTGCAAAGCAGAGCCGACTTCCAAAGACCCCTGAAGCCCAGCGGATCACTTCCTCTGCCCTCATTCCTCCGACAAGTTCTTGCCAGCTGGGTACGGAAGCTCTGTTGTTATCTGGGTTGCTCTTGGAAACTTCTGATATGTTCATTGCGAAAGAAAACGCTTCAAGGTTAAACCTGACTAAACAAATAGGCTTAATCAATATATTGAGTTCTCAATTAAGAGTCAAGAACGAAGTCGAACGTATCTGCTTTACAAAGAGGAGTTTCCTGTTGACTAGCTGCAGCGTCGAACGGTATATTGAGTATCTTGATTTTGTTAATCATGTTAATGAGGACATGAAGCTCTCAACCAAAGGCGAATATGGTTTGCTAGCTGCCATCGATTTGGCACTGCATTCAGGGCGTGGCCCTGTCCAAAGTGTGCAGATTGCTGAAAGGCAGGAGATCCCCAAGCAATACCTTGATCAGTTGCTACTCATGCTCAAGAAGGCAGGGCTAATCGAGAGCTCGAGAGGTCGTCAGGGTGGCTACCAACTGGCGCGACCCGCACCTGAAATCACGTTGTTTGATATCGTCACAGCTCTTGAGGGACCGATTGAGAATGTGAATTTTGTAGGCAAGTCCAAGCTTGGAAACCCATCTCAGAAGATTCTGAAGGACATCTGGACGAAGCTAGTTTCGCACACGGTTGAGACTCTCAAAGAAAAGACACTGGAAGAATTCTGCGACCGCCACCGAGAAATTCAGGAGCAGTTCATGTATTACATTTAGGAGTTCGCGAATGGCTAATATCGCAAACAACGTCCTAGAGCTCATGGGCAAGACACCCTTGGTTCGTCTGAACCGAGTTACTGACGGAGCTGGCGCGACGGTCGTCGCAAAGCTCGAGTCGCACAACCCCGCTGGAAGCGTGAAAGACCGAATCGGCATCAGCATGATCAACGAAGCTGAAAACTCTGGTGTCATCAACCGGGACACCGTGATCATCGAACCGACTAGTGGGAACACTGGAATTGCTTTGGCGTTCGTGTGCGCAGTGAAGGGATATCGCCTCATCCTCACGATGCCCGATACCATGAGCCTGGAGAGACGGACACTCCTAAGAGCTTTTGGTGCGGAACTTGTGCTGACACCGGGCGCAGAGGGAATGCGAGGGGCGATCACTGCGGCTGAAGAGCTAGCCGCAAAAACACCAAATTCATGGATCCCACAACAATTCAAGAATCCCGCAAACCCAAAAATCCATCGAGCGACGACAGCCGAAGAAATCTGGGATGACACCGATGGAAAGATCGACATCTTCGTCGGCGGTGTCGGCACAGGAGGTACGATTACCGGCGTTGGGGAAGTGATCAAGGCGCGAAAGCCCGGTTTCAAGATTGTGGCTGTAGAGCCGGTGGATTCTCCGGTACTTTCAGGTGGTGCGCCAGGCCCGCACAAGATTCAAGGTATCGGCGCAGGCTTTATACCTGAAATCCTCAACGCCACAGTGATCGATGAAATCATCCAGGTGACCAACGAACAAGCCATCCACACAGCCCGCCGGTTGATTCGTGAAGAAGGACTGCTGGTGGGGATTTCTTCCGGAGCCGCTGTCTGGGCCGCTCTGCAGGTTGCCAACCGCGCAGAAAACAAGGGTAAGCTCATAGTGACTGTGCTGCCGAGCACCGGCGAGCGATACTTGAGTACTGCGCTCTTTGCCGACTTGAACTCTCCACAAGGTCTGGCTTTGTGACCCGCAATGACTGGCGGGCGGCGACTCTACCTTCATGATTGACCTTTCAATTCGCGCCTCTGCGCCCATTCCAAAGCTGTCTCTACGAAACGTCTCCAAGAACTTCCACACGAAGACAGGAAAGTTTAACGCAGTTCAGGACATCACTCTTGAAGTGAACGAAGGGGAGTTTCTTTGCATCGTCGGTCCTTCTGGATGCGGTAAGAGTACCGTCCTAAACATTATTGCCGGCTTAGAGAAACCCGATGGGGGGCAGGCGCTGGTGAATGGGAAACCCATCCAGGGGCCAGGGACGGACCGAGTCGTCATCTTCCAAGAGCTGGCACTTTTTCCTTGGCTGACCGTTCTGAAGAACGTTGAGTTTGGGTTGAGGATGGCCGGTGTCATCCGGAAAGAACGCGAAGAGCGAGCGCTCCATTTTCTAAAAATGGTTCACCTCACTCGCTTTTCACATTCTTATGTCCATGAACTCTCCGGAGGAATGAAGCAACGCGTCGCGTTGGCGCGCGCACTGGCCATTAATCCCGAAATCCTCTTGATGGACGAACCCTTCGCGGCGCTGGACGCCCAAACACGCGACATTCTGCATGAAGAATTGCAGGAGATTTGGGGCGCAACTCGAAAGACGATCATTTTTGTCACGCACAATGTCCGCGAGGCAGCCTGCCTTGGCGACCGCGTTCTGGTTTTCTCCACGCATCCTGGACGGATCAAGCGAGAGTTCAAGATTGACTATGCGCGACCCCGCCATCTGGAAGATCCAAACTTGATTACGTTCGCCAAGAACATCCTTGCCGAATTGAAAGCAGAAGTGGAAAAAGTGGCCCAAGAGGAGTTGGACTATGATTGGAGGACTGGCAAGAAAAAGCTCGTTCTACGTTCTGGTGATCATGACTTGGGAAGTGGCATCTAGCGTCGGATTCTGGCCCAAATTCTTGTTTCCTGCTCCCAGCGAGGTTCTCCAAACCCTCTTTCAGGGCTTCGCCGATAGGACATTCCTCTTTGGCATTCTCGCAAGCATGCGTCGCATCCTGCTTGGCTACTCTATTTCACTGGTCGCCGGTGTCTTGCTCGGCTTGGGTATCAGTCGGAACAAGTTCATCGCAGAAACGATCGGCTCTCTGATACTGGGACTCCAGACGCTTCCAAGTATTTGCTGGCTTCCACTGGCGCTGCTTTGGTTCGGCCTCAACGAATCGGCAATCATCTTCGTCGTCGTGATGGGTGCACTTTTGTCGATTACCACCGCAACCGAGAGTGGGATCAAGAACGCTCCACCGCTCTTGATCAAGGCTGGACAGAACATGGGAGCCAGGGGTCCACGACTGCTTTTTGAGGTCATCATCCCTGCGGCCCTGCCCTCGATCATCACCGGAATGAAACAAGGCTGGTCCTTCGCCTGGAGATCGTTGATGGCAGGCGAGCTACTCTACGGCAGTGTCGGTCTGGGGAATTTGCTCACTGTTGGGAGGGAGTTGAACGACATGAGCCAGGTTCTTGCGGTGATGTTGATCATCATTCTCATAGGTCTTTGCACGGACTATTTGGTGTTCACAAGGCTGGAAAGAGGCATGCGACGCCGATGGGGGTTTGAAGCAGGCTGACGCTGAGGAAGGCGCGAAAAACAAAACTGGGTTTGTCGAGTAACTCACGCCTCGAAATCACGGCGCTTGCCCAAGTCACGAATCTCGAAAAAGAGGCTGATCATGATCCAAAAGCCAACTGCAACCGTAACCCAGTAGTTTGTGCGACTTGCTGTCTCAGGCAGGTTGCGCAGATAAATTACCATGATCCCTAAGACGACCAACGACACTATGACAAATGCCAACATGCCGAGCGACATTCAACAACCTGCCAACCACTCCCAGCGAGTTCTTGATGGTGTGCCAGCGGCGGCTTGCGAGGAATCTTCCGCACGTCAGTCCAATCAGGAAGCCAGGGACCGAAATCAGGTAAAAGGTAGCAAAATCAATATTCATCACGAACCCGCGCAAGCCTCTTGGAGCGACTCAAAAGATCGGCAATGGCAGCAAAATGAAAGGCAAGATCCTATCTAATCGAATTAAGCCAATCCACTGAAAAGTTATGAGGATCGTGTGGGACGAAAACAACTTATCCGTTGTCGGCCTTAAGGATTCAAAGGTACGGGACTGGTTGAAGCGGGAACGTCTGGCGGAGTTTTTCCCTCAACCAGCAAGTCGTTTCGGGGAGCCGCTGCAGCCCGAGTTGCCGACAACTTCTCTTGAGAACGCTGAATGGCGTGAATCTTATTAAGGTAGACAAACGTCTCGTGCCCGCGGTTGCGCCTCAGCCAGAGCAGTTCCTTCTTTTCTGAGCTGTTCAGAGTCGCGCGGCCATCAAGTTCGGTGAGTCTTGACACCGGATGAAGCCAAGCCAGACCGAAGTTTTCTAGTCCATGACGGACGCGCTTCGGACCTCCATTATAGGCAGCCCCAGCGGCATACATTTCCATGCCTGAGCCTATAAGAGCCGAATGGCTTGTTGCCAGTCCTGCCAAATCGTGGTCTAGCAAGCAGATCTCCGCTTTGATTGCGCTCAGATGTTGGCTGGTCGCTTCACGGAAATCCCTTGGAATTCCGGCTTCGGAATAGCTGTTCCAGACGACGCTCATGCCCATGGGAGTAAACTGCGTCAGGCCACGGGCGCTGGCGTAGTTGCCGGTAAAGCTATACGCATCTTCCTGATTTGCGCCAACGATTACCAGGATCCGCTCCGCAAGACGTTTGAGTTCGGACTCCTGTTGCTCGTTGAACTCCGAAGAGCCCGCTGCTATCGAGCGAAACCGGCCGGGATCCATCTGTTCCGTCAGAATTAGGTTGAAGTAGTCTTCATCACTAAAACCGGGAGCGTTAGCCAGAGACATTCCTGGAAACGCACGAGATGAAACGTGCCCCAGCTCTTGCCGCGCCTGTCGAATCTTTTCTATAAGGTAGGTTCTCCCTGCTTGTACTAGCTCGGTCTGCAGCAATGCACTGGAGTACGGGGTATAGATGATGGCGTCTTGATTGAGGAATCTTTGCCGTTCCGGTTCGAGTGCATACAACATGGCAACCACACCCGTATAGGGAGGATCTATGATGGTGATTGAAGAATTGAAACCGTTCCACCAATCGACTTCGAACCGCACATTCGGGTCGTTCAAAGTGAGTTTTCGATTCTCCTCCACACCCGAGACGATCTGAAGTTCACCAGTCTTAAAGTGAGCCAGCGCAAATTTAACATCCCGCCGCGCCGTGGATTTTCCGCCAACGGCGATGTACCGCACCGTTTCCTTTTCGAGTTGCGACTTGGCGTCCTCAATCAGCTTGAGCAAGGGCACATCAGCGCTGAAAGGGGCCTCGCTCAGTGCAGGCATTGGTTTGAGCGAACGACTGATTTTCAGGCGGCGATGACGCCTGCTCTTTCTCGCAGAACTCTTCTGTTTCCGAGAGCTAGAAACTGATGTGAGGGTGTCAGGGCTACCAGAACGAGGTATGTTTTTGCTAGTTTTTGCCCAAGTCTCCCCAACGCTAACAAGGCAGAAAACAAGCGACACAATTAGAAACGCGGGACATCTCAACTGAAGTTGGAGTCTCTGACTTGGACTAAATCGAACATAGGACATTACTTGGCAACCCCCTCATCATCAACGCACTTGTTACTCGACGCAACCGGTTGGCAACTTTAGATACAATCCCAAGTGAAGCCATGCGAGCAAGGCCTAGAAGGAAGCAGTCGACACTGTAGATGTTGCAGCAACAGTGCCAAGCTGCCTCGACAAACAAAGGTTTTTGGTTGGTTGAGTTGGGTAAGTCGCCAACCGCGATCAGTCAGTTCCCCGAGAAGCACGGACAAATGCCGATGGAGGAACCCCTGAGGACTGATCAGCAAGTCGACGGGCAATCTGTAAATGCACCGGTACGAACCAAAACTCTCGTCAAATCCGCTGCTTCTATTAATCCAGAAAGATTGCGTGTTAATGCAGCGCCTGTGAAGCTTCCAAAGGGTGCTTTGGCTGGCCACGCGCTGTAAGGATGAACTTGCACAATCAGGTAGGAATGGTCGGCCGCATTCAACTGCTTCCACTGGAGCGGCTGGCTGATGCAAAGTGCCAGGACAAAAGCGCCAACCCAAATCCAAACCACTGGGTAGAGGGGCACTAAGAAAACCCACCACTGGCGTCGCAAACGCCTGGTCAATGGCTCTGCGGGCCGAATTTCCTGAAATGCGCCTGTTCTCATGGTCTTGAAATCTCGATGATTCGTCGTTGCCGACGATCTTTCTGTGATTGTGGCGGAAATGCAACCGCCAGTCAACGTCTGTCTGGAGCGCCAGGCGACGCAGCCCCTCTATTCGGCCTTTGAACCCTTCTGACTTTAGCTCGCGCGGAGAATGAGGCCCTGCAGGGCTTTGTCCTCTGGCACACCGTGGACCTTGGTCTGTAAGAACTGACTTCAGGTTGAGGACGACATCTAGATAATCAGCATGCAATCGCCATAGCTGTAGAAGCGATACTTGGCTTCGATTGCCTGCTGGTAAGCGGCGAAGATTACCTCACGACCTGCGAAAGCGCAAACCAGCATCAGGAGTGTCGATCTTGGTAAGTGAAAATTCGTCAACAGGCCATCCAGACAGGAAAACTTGAATCCGGGATAGATAAACAGACAAGTCTCGCCCGTTTCTGGTTGGACCGTTCCACCATGACGATCCGCTGAAGTCTCAAGCGCTCGCGCAGCTGTTGTCCCCACACCGACCACCCGCCGACTCTTCGCTTTTGCAGCTTGAATGACTTGGGCGACATCCGCGGAGATTTCAAAGCACTCAGCTTCCATCTGGTGATCGGCGACCTGATCTGCATGCACCGGCTGGAAGGTTCCCAGTCCCACATGCAGAGTGATTTCACAGGTTTCTACGCCGCGGTCACGCAGCTTTCTGAGAACTGCGGGCGTAAAGTGTAACCCAGCTGTAGGTGCAGCTACAGCACCTCTTTTCCTAGCGAAGATGGTTTGATACTGAGCCCTGTCTTCAGCCTGGTCCGGCCGGTCAATGTAAGGTGGCAAGGGGACGTGGCCCAACGTGTCGATCAAATCGTCAAAGTTGCCTTGGTAATAGAACTTGACGCGGCGCGATCCAAGCTCGCCCCGATCCACAACCTCACATTCGAGTCGGCTGCCAAATCTCACACGTTCGCCAACACGCATCTTGCGCCCGGGCTTGACCAGAACTTCCCAGACATCATCGCCGAGCGCTTTTAGTAAAAGAACCTCAATCGTGGCGCTTGGAGTCTTCTCGGACGAATAACTCTGCGAGGCCAAGCCGCGACGGTGCCCCAGCAGACGTGCCGGAAACACCTTTGTATTGTTGAAAACCATCAAGTCAGTGGGGCGGAGCAGCGTCGGCAACTCTGCAAAAATGTGGTGTGAGATTTCACCGCTTGCCCGCCGGACAAGCAGCAGCCGGGATTGATCGCGGGGCTGCATCGGATGCGAAGCAATCAGCTCTTTCGGAAGTGTGTAGTCAAAATCTGAAAGACGCATGCAGAGATGAAACCACAACCGCATGCACCGGGCAACTCTTGTGTGCTAGAGTCGCGGCCATGAGCGCCGGATACGCCCTAATCTCACCAAAAGCCGTAGACCGCCTGCAGGCAGGGCACTTGTGGATCTACAGAAGTGATGTGCTGGAGTGCGCAGCAAGCCCGGGCAGCATTGTCATCGTCAAAGACAAGAAAGGTCGAATCTATGGTCGAGCGTTCTACAGCTCCAAATCGCTGATCACGCTGCGCCTGATCACCCAGGAAGACAGGGAGATTGATAAGAAGTTCTGGAGACAGAGGGTTGAGCAGGCCAGCCAGTTGCGCCAAGTAGTCGTGCAGAATTCGGACGTGTTTCGATTGGTTCATGGCGAAGGCGATTGGATGCCTTCCATCATTGTTGATCGCTACGGAGATGTGCTCTCGATCCAAACCTTGAGTCAGGGATCTGAACTAATCAAACCGATCTTGACGGACGTGTTGGTCGAAGTCTTTCAACCGAGAGCCATTGTCGAGCGAAACGACAGCAAGGTGCGGACGCTGGAAGGACTGCCTCAAACCATCTCGATCCTACACGGCTCAGACCCAGGAGAGATGATCTGCCGCGAAAACGGAATGCCATTCTACTATCAGCTGATGAGTGGTCAGAAAACCGGCGCATTTCTCGACCAGAGAGAGAACAGGGTATGGGCGGCATCTTTGGCCCATGGCTCGGCATTGGATTGCTTCTGCTATTCAGGATCGTTTGCAGTTCACTTGTCGTCAGTTTGTGATGAGGTGGAAGCCATCGACATGTCCGAGCCTGCGGTCGTCCTGGGTCGGCGCAATGCCGAATTGAACAAGCTGAGCAATGTGCGGTTCGAAACCGAGAATGTTTTCGACCGCCTGAAGCTGTATGACCATTTGAAGAAACGCTTTGACACCATTGTTCTGGACCCGCCGGCCTTTGCAAAGAACCGCTCGCACGTCGAGTCGGCCCTGCGTGGCTACCGCGAAATCAATCTGCGCGCTTTGCGGCTGCTCCGACCTGGGGGGGTGTTAGTGACGGCCAGTTGCTCCCAGTTGATCGATGAAACAATGTTCTTGAATCTTCTAACCCAGGCGGCCGCCGACGCCCAGAAGAAAGTCCAGGTGCTCCAGAAGCGGACCCAAGGGCAGGACCACCCCTTCTTGCTCTCGATGCCTGAGACCTTTTACCTGAAGTGTCTATTTCTTAGAGTGCTGGAATTAATTTGTTCCAGGTGGCGCTTTGACAGCGATGCACGCAGATTTTATGCTATCGCTGTGCTAAATCTTCTTGCGGAGGAAATGACTCATGACTATCGCTAAATGGGAACCCCTCAAGGATTTGCTCACACTGCAAGATCGTATGAATCGCCTCTTTGACGACTCCATGCGCGGGATTCGACCAGGCGAAGAAGCGCTGAATTCAGCCCTCTGGAGCCCTGCGGTTGACATCTATGAGACGGACAATGAAGTGATTCTAAAAGCGGAGCTTCCCGAGATTAACCAGAAGGATATTGATATCCAAGTGGAGAACAACACCTTGGTATTGCGTGGGGAAAGGAAATTTGAAAAAGAAGCCAAGCGAGAGAATTTCCATCGCATTGAAAGAGCCTATGGCGCATTTGCACGGTCTTTCACGTTGCCCGCCACAATCGATCAGGAAAGAATTCGGGCTGATTACAAGGATGGAATCCTTAAGGTTGTGATGCCGAAGCGTGAGGAGATCAAACCCAAACAGATCAAGGTATCAGTAACCTAAAAGAGGATCGCGCGGTTCGAAGAGGAGACGTCGAGGGAATTGCCGTCCAAGCGATTCCTGAGAATTGCTGACAAAGGAACATGACGCACTATGCGTTACGACAAACTTACCATTAAGGGACAAGAGGCTTTGGTTGAGGCTGAACGCCTCTCCGGAGAACAGTCGAATCCCCAGATCGAACCCGAACACCTCCTTAAAATTCTCCTTGTCCAGGAAGAAGGCATTATTCCGCCGATTCTCAGCAAGCTTGGTGTGGCGCAGGGAACGCTCTTTGGCGAAGTGGAGAAAGCTCTGGCTAAACTACCCAAGGTTCAGGGTTTGGCCGGGCGCCCAATTTCACCCAACTTGAATCGGGTCTTCGAAGCCTCCTTTCGCGAAGCTGACCGCCTGAAGGATGAATATGTCAGCACAGAGCATCTGCTGCTTGGCCTGGCTGAAACGAAGGGAACGGATGCTCAGCGGATTCTCATATCAAACGAAGTCACACCGGACAGGATTCTCCAAGTCTTGGTTTCTATCCGTGGCAATCAGCGCGTCACCGACCAGAATCCCGAGGACAAGTATCAGGCTTTGCAACGATACGCCCGCGATCTGACCGAACTGGCTCGACGTGGAAAGCTGGACCCAGTCATTGGACGAGACGAGGAAGTGCGGCGAGTGGTTCAGGTTCTTTCACGAAGAACCAAGAACAACCCGGTACTGATTGGGGAACCCGGTGTTGGGAAAACCGCAATCGTAGAAGGTCTGGCGCAGCGCATTGTTGCGGGCGATGTTCCAGAAAGCTTGAAGCAAAAGCGATTAGTGGCGCTGGATCTTGGAGCGATGGTCGCAGGCGCCAAGTATCGCGGAGAGTTCGAAGACCGTTTGAAGGCCGTCCTGCGCGACGTTTCAGAAGCCGAGGGACAGGTGGTTCTGTTTATTGATGAACTGCACACCTTGGTTGGAGCAGGAGCTGCCGAAGGATCGATGGATGCCTCCAACATGCTCAAGCCGGCGCTGGCACGCGGCGAGTTGCGATGCATTGGAGCGACGACTCTCAACGAGTACAAGAAACATATTGAAAAGGACGCCGCACTCGAACGGCGTTTCCAGCAGGTCTATGTCGGCGAACCGACTGTGGAAGATACGATCGCAATCTTGCGTGGCCTCAAGGAACGCTACGAGGTGCATCACGGTGTCAGGATCAAGGACTCAGCTATCGTGGCTGCAGCCACACTTTCGCATCGCTACATTTCGGATCGCTTTCTTCCAGACAAGGCTATTGATCTGGTGGACGAGGCCGCAGCGTCCCTCCGCATGGAGATTGATTCGCTGCCGGTGGAGATTGACGAAGTGGAGCGACGAATCACACAGTTGGAGATTGAGCGCCAGGCCCTCAAGAAAGAGGATGATGCAGCTTCGCTCGAACGCTTGTCCGTTCTTGAGCGCGAACTTGCGAACTTGAAGGAGAAGTCCGGCGAAATGAAAGTGCGCTGGCAGAACGAGAAGGAAGTCATCGCGCGCATTCGCGAACTGAAGGAGAAGATCGAACAAACCAAGCTCGAAGAGCAAAAATACGAACGCGAAGGAAATCTGGGCAAGGTTGCCGAGATCCGGTACGGAGCCAGAGTCGAGTTGCAGAAGCAGATGGATGCAGCGAATGGGCGATTGGCCGAACTTCAACAGACCTCGCGAATGCTGAAGGAAGAAGTTGATGAAGAAGACATCGCTCAGATTGTTTCCAAGTGGACCGGCATTCCAATGGCAAAAATGCTGGAGGGCGAGATCGGGAAGCTTGTGCACATGGAGGAACGATTGCGCACTCGCGTGGTCGGGCAGGAAACTGCTTTAGCTGCCGTGGCGAATGCAATTCGCCGCAGTCGCGCAGGACTTCAGGAGCACGCACGACCTGTGGGCTCATTTATCTTTCTTGGGCCAACAGGAGTTGGCAAGACTGAGTTGGCAAGGGCGTTGGCAGAGTTTCTCTTTGATAATGAGAAGGCCATGGTGCGGCTCGACATGTCGGAGTTCATGGAACGGCACTCCGTTGCCAGGCTGATCGGGGCCCCTCCCGGCTACGTGGGTTACGAGGAAGGGGGTTACCTTACCGAGGCGGTCAAACGGCGACCCTATTGCGTGATTCTGTTTGACGAGATCGAGAAAGCACACTCGGATGTTTTTAATGTCTTGCTGCAAATTCTGGAAGATGGCCGGTTGACGGATGGCAAGGGGCGCACCGTGGATTTCAAGAACACGGTGGTCATCATGACCTCCAACGTTGGTAGTTCTTGGATTCAGGAGCTGGGCGCAAAGGATAAGTCTGAGATGGATAATCGGGTGGCTGAGGCACTGCGCGCAACCTTCAAACCCGAGTTCCTTAATCGGATCGACGACATCATTGTTTTCAACTCCTTGGGTCGTGCTGAGATCAGTCGCATCGTTGATATTCAGCTCATGCGTTTGCAAAAGCTGCTGGCCGACAAGAAGGTTTCGTTGGAACTCACTGGTCAGGCACGCGAACTCTTGTTCAAGGAAGGTTACGACCCCGCGTATGGCGCCCGCCCGCTGAGACGCGCCATGCAGCAATTGATCCAGGACAGGCTCGCATTGAAAATGCTGGATGGCGAGATTCTGCCGGGCGACCATATCATTGCTGATGCCGACTTGGATCGCGGAGAGCTCGTGTTCGACAAGGCAGCCAGCTCAAAACAGGCGGTAAATTGATGCGGGCGGTGCGCTTCGCTCTGCCCGGTTGCGAAAGGACTTTATTGATGACGGATGCAACACCCGAGCAAAAAGCAGACCAGAGAGCCGATGAAGGGATGTCGATTCCCGTAAGAGTTGTAAAGAATGAGGAACGCATTCGAGTGACCGACCGGAGGTTTTGGGCTCAGGATCAGAGTGCAGCAAAGGAGGGCTGTAGAGGAAAGCTATTCCTTCAAGCCGGCCTATGTTGAGGAACTAGAGAAGAAACTGGCTGATTCGAAGCGGAATCTTGACGAAGTTATGGCTTCCTATCGTGAGCACAAAGCCGAGACCGCTGTGGAAACCCAGCGTATCCGCGAGCGGATTCAGAATGAATACAATCGGCGTTTCTTACAGGCGAGGACGGATGTAGTGAACAGATTCATCGATGTCCTCGAGAACTTCGATCGAGCTCTAGTAGCGGCGGAAAGCAAGCCTGCCTTCGAGACCTTGCTGGAGGGTGTCCAGTTGATAAGGAACCAGTTTCTGTTAACGCTGGCTGAATTGGGTGTGTCGGAGCTGGAAGTCCAGGGCAAGCAATTCGACCCGGAGATTGCCGAAGCAGTTGGAACGGTTGATGTCTCCCACTCGGAGCAGGATCAACAAATCATCGAAGTTGTGGGCAAAGGTTATGTTCTTGACCAAGTGTTGGTCCGGCCTGCGAAGGTCAGGGTCGGCAGGCTTGTGCCCGCAGGTGCAGAGCACTCAGCGCCGTAGCGCCATGGCCGGGTCGCGGAGCTCAGCGGCCTGAATGCCAGGATAGTGGGCCCGCACGCAGTTTCTTCCCTCACGCTTGGCCCGCAGCATGGCCAGATCCGCGGCTCGAATCAATTCTTCCGCCGATGCAAAATTCCTTCGTTGGCTGGTTGCCATGCCGATACTGGCGGTAACTTGTAGTGGAGGGTTTGTAAAGTCGAAAGACTCCTTCGCAATCAGCCGACGCATCTTTTCGGCAACGGTCGACACCACTTCCGAATCCGCCTCGGGCAGAATCACAACGAACTCTTCTCCCCCGTATCTGCATTTGAGATCACTCGACCTCAAATGCTTGCTGAACAATTGACCGAGTCTCTGCAAAACCTGGTCACCCGCGCAATGCCCGAACTCATCGTTAATCTTCTTGAAGTCGTCGATATCCAGGAGCAGGCAACTCAAGCTTCGTTCATATCGGTCGCTACGTTCAAATTCCAACTTGACCTGCGTCTGGAAGTGATGCCGGTTACTTAGCCCGGTCAGAAAATCAGTGTTGGCTCGCCGAAGCAGCTCTTGAAGTTTCCGCTTGTCCTCCAGCTGTTGTCGCTGCTTGGCCAAAGCCTGCTGGATGGCTGACTTCAACACCCGCATGCTGACGGGTTTCACAAGGTAGTCGTGAGCGCCGCTCTGAAGCGCGTTCACTGCAGGTCGCGACTTGTCTGGAAGCTCGCCCGTGAGCAGGATCACTTCCACCAGCGGATTGGCGGCTTTGACCGAGCGCAAAATGTCAAAGCCAGAGAGCCCGGGCATTTTGATGTCACTAATCACAATGTCTACTGCCGTCTCGCTGAAGACATTTATGGTCTGGGTGGGGTCGAAAACAGGTATGATCTCATACTCATCCGCCAAGCCCATTTCGAGCATTCGAACCACACTGGAGTCGTCGTCGACAATCAAGACTGCGGGTTTCATGAAACACCTCGTGGTGCTGTTTCAACGGGACAAAAAACCTACGGACAGGTGATGAGCTGAATGTCGGCAACCTATCGCACCAAAATTAGCTTTTTTCTGGGCAACCGAAGAACGAAATGGGACAGAAATCCAGCGCTGAGCTCAAATAGGCAACTTGCAATTGCCTTAGTCGGTTCCTGCTTTGAACTAGGACCAGCTAGTCGACGTCTGACCACCCATCTTCCGTTACTCACTTTCTCCTATTTGAGTGGCCAAGACGGCTTCCCCGAAACTCCTATGCAGTTCTGACGCTCCGTCTGCGGTGGATGTTCTGTAGCAATGGCTGCGAGATACTTCCGGAGATCAACTCTCGTGTCCGACACTCTTAATGAGTTTTCAACAGATGCCGATACTATCCATGCTGCTTTATCTCCTTGACTGAAATTTCTAAATTCGAGAGAGCCCTTACCTGAATGAGGAGAACTGGCATGAACAACTTGCCGAGTCCCCGCACACTTCAGACCCTGCTCCATTGGGGTCTGATCCTTTGTGCGTTTCCCGCGATGATGTTGTCCCAGATCAACACTGCGGATCTGCAAGGGGTCATTACCGACCCCGCAAACGCGAGCGTTGGCGACGCGACGGTACGTGTAGAGAATCGAGAAACCGGGCTGACCCGCGAAACGAAGACCCGAGAGAACGGCGACTATTTGTTTCTGGCGTTGCCGCCAGGCCACTACAAGGTGAGTGTCGATGCGGCTGGTTTTCGTGCGGCGGTTGTTGAGGATGTCATTCTGACGATTGGACAGCAGGCTCGGCTCCCATTCAAACTCGAAATAAGCACAGTGGTTGAAGCGCTGGTGATCTCCGCAGACGCGGCTGTGGTGGAAACCACGCGGACTTCGGTTGCAACCACGGTCGACCAGCGTGCCATCGAAAACCTTGCAACCAACGGACGCAGCTACATCAATTTCACTCTGCTCGATTCCGCAACCACACGAGACAATCAGCCTGTGCTTGGACCGGCCCCTACCAGCGGACTCAATATCGGAGGGCAGCGGGCCCGAGCCAATATGGTGAGCATCGATGGTGCTGACGCCATCGACAACACGATCAACGGTGTTCGCGCAACGCTCTCGCAAGAGGCCGTCCAGGAGTTCCAAATTATCAAGAGCGGCTACTCGCCGGAGTATGGCAGGGCCTCAGCCGCAACCATCAACATCGTATCTAAGCAGGGGACCAACCTATGGAAGGGCAACCTGTTTGGATATCTGCGGAGTCGACACGGATCAGCCACGAACGCCTTTGCCGGGGAACCCAACCCTGGCGACACGCGGACTCAGGCTGGATTGACACTGGGTGGTCCCATACGAAAGGACAAGACATTTGTTTTCCTCTCGTTTGAAACGAACCTGAGAAACTCGATTTACTTCTCCCAGATTGGGCGGAACAACTATGGGTTCAAAAGCGTCGCCAATCCTTTTGGCACGGGAGCTCTTTTGCTCACGCCACAACAAGAAGCCTATGTGCGCAGTGCACCAGCCGCGTTGGCTGCTCCCTATGCCACCATCGCAAACCAGGCTGCCCAGGTCGCGATCTTTGGAAATACACCCGGGGGACCAACCACCTTCGGACTGATTCCCAATCCTCTGCCGGCTTCATTTTCCGGGCTGAGGGCAGAGGCCGGAAACTACAAGACTACCGAAGAAACGTATTTCTATTCTGCTCGATTTGATCATCAGATTTCGCAGAGCCATAGCGCTTTCGTTCGGTTCAGTGCCACACCGGCAGATGTTACCGGGGTGCCCAGCAATGGGCAGAACCAGTTGACAGCTCTCAACGGGTTTTCCCGCACGACCAACAATTCTACCCGAGACCTTGCCATCGTCAGCCAGTTGGCAAGCAACCTGAGCCCCAACCTTTTGAGTGAATTTCGATTTCAGTTTGCACGGCGCGGCGTGGGTTTGACGACGAACTCGACCCGCGCAGCAGTTGAGATTCCAGGGATTGCTTCGATCGGCCTTGAACCGTTTGCACCGGTCTATCGCTACGAGAAACGGTGGCAGTTCACAGAGAATCTGACGCACATTCGAGGCAGTCACACTTACAAGATGGGAGTTGACTTCAACCATCTACCAGTGAAGGCTTCGTTTCCATTGAACCAGGGAGCGGTGTACTACTTCCCAGCGGCCTTGGCCTGTCGACAATCCTTTAATTGCGGTAGCTGTGACGCCCGCCGTGGCGGCTGCATGGCGATCGAGTGGGGCTCCGCCATTCAATGCGGCTCAGGCTTATGGCTTCGGCTTTCCCGAGTCGTTCGTCCAACAGTTTGGAGGATTGGAACGCACCACCAGTCGTTACAAGAACACGACCTTAGGTTGGTTTGTGCAGGATTCCTGGAAGGTGAAGCAGAATCTCACGCTGAACTACGGCGTGCGTCACGACACGGAGTTTACGCCAGTGTTGTCTGCCAGCTCTCCACTTTCGGAAGCCGGCGAGAACTTGCTTGGCGTGGTTCAAGGCATCCCGCGTGACACGAACAATTGGGCTCCCCGCCTGGGTTTTGCATGGGATCCCTTCAAGAGTGGGCGCAGTGTGGTGAGGGGCTCATATGGACTTTTTTACGGCCATCCACTGACTGGGATCATTTTCCTATCCGATGTTGTGGATGGAACGCAGTCTCCTTATCTGGTCGCGCCTGGAGGAGTCGGAGCCGATGACTTGTTTCACGGACGCGCGTTTACTCCGTTGGGTGGTGCGGTAGCCAATCCGGCTATCGGTTACATTGGCAGTCAGCAGCGCTATGATGTTCTGGCTCCCGCATTCCAGAACCAGAGTACGGCCCTCGCTTTGAGTCCGATTCTCAGCCAGACGCTGCCCGTAGCGGGGAACCTTGAGTATGACTACACGCAGCAAGGGACCTTCGGAATCGAACACCAGATCGGAACGAGCGTTTCACTGGGAGCCGACTACACATACACTCACGGCTCGCACTTGCTGCGACCCAGAAACATCAATCAAGGAGACTTCGATCGCATCGTCGCCTACGCCCGCGCAACCGCTGTCTGTCCTAACTTGCCGGGCGTCGCCACCAATGGCTGTTCCAATCCGCATACGGAGGCGCCGGGGGAAGTCTGGCTGGGCTTTGGGACGCTCTTGGAGGAGTCTCGGCCACTTCTCTGGCCCCTCTGGGGCAGCTGCTATTCAATCAGTTTCGTGCCACCGGCCCGAACTACACTTGGGCGAACACGGTGTCGAGAGGTGCGCTCTCCAAGCCGGTCATGGACGGTTTGGTGCGAGCCTTCAATCTTCCCAGCGCTCCAGGCAATGCAGTCATCCCTTTCTTCAGCGTCAAGCAATATGAATCCTCTGGCGCTTCGGTCTATCACGCCATGACTCTGACTCTTGCGCAAGCGTTTTACTCAGAGTTATCAACTTCTGGCGTCCTGGACTTGGTCGCATTCCATCGACGACTCGACGGATCTACAGACGCTGCAAGAGCCACAGGACAACAAGAACCCGCGCCTGGATCGCAGCAATTCGAATTTCGACCAGCGGCACCGGCTCGTCGTCAGCGGCGTGTTCGATAGTCCCTGGAAATCCAGCGCCGTGCTGAAGAACTGGACATTTTCTCCGACCGTTGAGGTTTCATCTGGAAGGCCCTACAACCTGCTAACGCTGAACGACAGCACGCTAATCAATAGTGGCTCGACCGCGCGGCCCAGCGTTGTCCAGATCGGTACCGCAGGATCGTTTGCCTCTCCAGACGGTAAAGTCGGGCTGATCCAGCCACCCCTGGGATCGGTTGGCAATCTGGGTAGAAACGTTTACCGGACAAGCAATTTCGCTTCAGTCGATTTTCGCCTCACTCGCCGGTTACCGTTAGGGGAGAAGCGCAGGCTCGAATTGAGTCTTGATGTGTTCAACCTTTTCAACCGCGTCAATATCCGCGAAGCCGACAATTCCTTCACTCAGGCAGGGCGTCCCGTGGGGGCATTTGATCCGAGGCAGTTGCAGTACAGCGCCAAAGTGGTGTTCTAACGCCCTCCTCTCTCGCACCCTTGAATGAACTGGGGCCTTCGTCCAAGTGCCGACTGCGTTCCCCGGTTTCCTTAGCCGCTAAATTGGTGTTACAGCTCAGGTAGTTTGCGTTATACTTTCTTCCGTTTTGAGCCGCAACGTGTTGTGGGAAACCTGCATCTGAGACAGTTACTGGGGAGCTTTTCAAATCTTAAATCGATTGAGGTAATAAACGTATGAAACAGCGCGGGATGATGTTTGCAATGGCGATGGGATTCAGCCTGTTGACGGCTGGGAGCTTAATGGCGGAAGAGACCGATATTCAGGATATTTTCAAAAAGAAGTGCGCCATGTGTCACAAGGCTGATGGCAAAGGCTATGCTGCCATGAAGACCCCCGATTTCACGAGCAAAGAATGGCAGGCCAGTCGGACCGATGAACAGTTGATCGAAACCACAACTAAAGGCAAGGCTCCGATGCCGGCGTTCGAAAAGCAACTAAAGCCCGAGGAGATCAAAGCTCTTATTACAGACGTAGTGCGCAAGTTTGTTGCTGAGTAGTTCCATTTCAAGTTCTGTTTCAACGAAAGGCGTGGATCGCTCCACGCCTTTTTTGTTGAGGAAGCGATGAGCTTCCAATCGCTGTTCGTTTCCAGTAGCCCTGCTAGCCTTCGACTGCATCGTTGCTGCAGCTGAAGCTCAATTTGCTCTCGCTGTCTGAAACCGGGCACGAATCTCTTCGGCGCTGTATCTCCCGGGCGGGTCATTCTTCTCCACCGCTGACTGAATGAGGTTGACTAGAGTCACATTCAGTGGAGTTGGAACACCGAAGGTTTTACCCAACCGCACGATTTCTCCATTTAGAAAATCAACTTCAGTTGTTTGCCGTCGCAGCATCAGATCCTGCCACGTCGAAGGATACGTGCGTTGTTCCGCAGGCAGATCGTCGTCGCAGGCGAAGCCGCCATTCCGCAGTTTTTCAATGGTTCGCTCGATCGGCGGAAGACCCTGGGGCGCCTGCGGGTGAATGTTGGCTTTTCGGAGAACACTCAAGCTCTCGAGCATCACCTCTGCCATCAACGGATAGATATTGGAATCACTGTGAGCTTTCTGTAGCCAACACCCAAGTAACGCCAACAAAGCGTTGTTGACGTTAAGCAGGAGTTTCCACCACTTCAGATTCATCACCTGGGGTTGGCATTCCACGCGAAACCCAGCCGCAGTCAAATCAACCGTGATCCTTTCCGCGACAGGATCGACCCCCTCCGGGTATCTGCCGACGGCTACCAGATTGTTGCGCGTGTGTTCTACGAGGCCAGGGCGGAGATAGTTTCCGCTGAACTCCACCAGTCCGCCATAGACCTGCTGAAACTGCCGGGCCAAGGTCTCCTCGTTAGATACAGCGTTTTGGAGTGAAACGATCGAGGTTTGTGGCGAGTAAAGACCGCTCAACTGCTTGGCAGCAGCTTCCGTGTCCTGAGATTTCACCGTCAACAAAAGGACATCATCCTGGCGGGGCTTGAGATCACGAAGGTTTTCGACCGCTCTCACCTTGATGTGCCTCAGCACTCCTTCAGACATCAATTGCAGGCCTTTTTTTCGAATGGCCTGCACGTGCGGGCCTCGACCCACCAGAACAGAATCTTGCCCGGAACGATGGAGAGCGGCACCCAGAATGCTACCAATGGCGCCTGCACCAAAAACGATGTATCTCGACATGCTTACTGAAGGTCAATGAGCGCTGGTTTGAGCGAACAGCGCGACGGTCAGGCTTCAGCCCCGAAGGAAGGTCTACTTGCTTAGCCAGGGGATCGGCAGGTTAAACTGCTTCAACTTCTCCTCAAGCTCACCACGTTCGCGGTTCCGCTTCAGGCCGTCTGGTCCGTACGCGACAAGTCCGAATTCGGTGGCGAGCCTTGTGGCTTGATCCGGATTTCCACCCGCCAACGCCTGCAACACGGCTTGTTCAATTCTCGATAATTGAAGGGCTTTGAATTGATAGTCCAGAAACGCTTCCCAGGCAATGGGACACCAGCGGCTGAGAATCTGTTCTCCAATCACACGGGCATAACTGCGAATTTCCAACTGGGCGTGCGCGTCCATGCGAAGAGCGAGAAAATGAAGCAGATTGTGAAGGTTGGTCTTCCAATAGGCTTCCGTGTAGGTGGACAGCGGCAGGTCCTTGCGGGCTTGCTCTCGAGCAACACCTGCCTGCAACCGAGCCTCGTAAAGCTGGCGGCTCATCGTCTGCAATTCAGCTTCGCGGCGTGACAACTCCGAGCCTTTTTCTGAATCAATAAATCCCTGGCTGCCTTGCCGGTTTCCCGCGGCTTGCTCGCGCCATTCGCTCTCAGGGGTGGCCTGGGCGGCATCGATGGCTTCTGAATAGCGAGTGGAATACTCGTTGACACTGGCTGTGCGATGCCGGATCCACTGCCTCCAGCAGTCCATGGGGACGCGCACGTGAAGTTTGATGTCACACATCTCGAAGGGTGTCGTATGCCGATGCCGCATCAGGTAGCGAATCAGCCCGCGATCTTCGTGTACCCGCTTCGTGCCTTTTCCGTAGGACACCCGTGCCGCTTGCACGATCGATTCGTCCGACCCCATGTAGTCGATGACACGGACGAATCCGTCATCCAGAACCTTAAACGGAACACCCAGGATCTGGTCCAGACCTTCCACCTGCACCCGGTCAATTTTCCCCGATTCGCCCGTCATGAACTCCTTGTCCCGCCACCGCTACACGTGGCTGCACCAACAGCAACCATCCGACTGGGTCATGCCGTCTTCACCTTCATCATCAAGCGAACAATATAGGCGCCAAGGCCGACTACCATCAAGACAAGAACACCCCAAAAGAGAACCGGCTGTCTTTCCGTCCAAGGCCGTTTAGGGCCGGAGGATCGGAAAGAATCATTCTTACTTTGGCTACCAAGACGAACCCTCGAAATTGTCTCGAGGCTGAGATAGTTTTTCAGGCGTTCAAAGTCATAACGCGGAGCGTGAGCCTGTGCGTTGCCGTAATACAACGAGTAGCTGCGGCCTGGCTGGGTGCGGCATACCAGATCTTCCTCGACACCCTGAGCCTCAAACGCGGCCAACTTTAACGGAGGATCGTCGTGGTTGTAAATGAGGAGTTTAAGGTAGCGACATCGCATCTCCGGGAAATGCAGCGTCTTCTTTTCGACGGAGTATTTGTCGGTTCGAAAGCGGTACAGGTCACCTTGTTGAGAGATCTCCCAGGTTTTGAGGTCATTCCCGGATTGAATCTCGATCATCCGAGAAAAATTCTCCTCCGGCGTATCGATCGTTAAGAAGTCTGCCGGCAGGTTCTCGTAAGTCAAATCCAAAACACAAACAGTGGCTTTCAGCTTGGCATCTTCTTCACGAGAATGGATGCGGACGCTGCGAACGGCCCTGCGCGCCGGAGTGGTCTTCACGCGCGAGAGGCTGGCACCTTCAATCGTCAGCGGTTCTTCTTTTCCATTCCAAACCTTGATCTGCAGGTAGCGGTACTTGCTATCAGGGTACCTGATAGTGGTGAGATGAATCTTCTGGTCACCGCTGAAGTCGAATATGTACCCGTCCGACTTCACAACCAACCATTGCTTCCGATCGTTGCTGCCGGCAATCTCCACACGGCGCTTGAAGTTCCGGCTGGAGGTTTTCAGAACCAGCGTATTGCTTTCCGCTTCTTGTTCAAGGTCAAGGGTCAACGTGGAATAGGCTCCCGGAAGAATTGCGCGATTGAAGATCTTCGGCTGGTAGGACTCTTGTGTTGTGGACTCACGCTGGGCATAGATGGAATAGGGTGTTTCTTTCCCGAGATCGTCCACTAGTCTAAGGTCGGCCAAAGATCGCTGCGAACTGCGATAGACTTCGCCGTCAACGGAGATCCGCAGATAACCATCGGCCGAAGGTGTTGATTCAAGAGACTTGAAGAACTCCCATTCGGACTTAGTGAAATCTGCCAAGGCGACTAACACCATGGAAAGCAGACCTCCGAGACACAGAGACACGGAGACGACGAATCGGGATCTGCGCGAGAAAGGTCTGTTTTGCGAAAGTCTGTCGACCAGACCTTTCTGGATTCTTGGAGGTCTCATAATTCGGATGTTACCGCGAAGCGTCGGGTAGGAAGTATGTTGGCGGTGGCGAAAGAGCCGGAACTGATCCTCTGCTTCGCAGGTCTCGACGATCTGTGTTCATCTGCGCCATCTGCGTCCCGGTAGGTAACTATTTCAAGACGAACTCATTGATCTGTGTTCGATACCGTTGATACATCATCGACACCGCCAGTAGGATTACTCCCAGCCCGATTGACGCGATGATGCGGTAAATCTTCTCCATCTCACCGAGATCGACAAGAAAGACTTTCAAAATAGTCGCCGCGAAAAGGAGAATCGCAAGCACTCGAAGGGGCTGAAGCCGGCGCAGAATGCCCACGGTCACCAGCACAATCGAGTAGAAACCCCAAAGGGCAGAGATCGACAGTTGCATGCGGCTGCGAATGTCGCGCTTCAGTTGGTAATCGCTTGCCTGATAGTAGGCTGCTTCGAAAGAGCTCGAAATCTCCGTCGTCAAGAAGAAAAGCACCAGCAGGTTAGCACCGATGAACAACCCGCCGATCAGCCAGCGTTCAATATCTGCCAGGTTCTCGCGGTTACGATGATAGAGATAAGCCATCGCAAAGAGAGACAAGATCGCCGCCGAGAAGGCCATTCCTCTTTTGTTGAACAGAAAGGTGAAACCTTCCCCGAAGGCCCCACTGAACGAGCTGTCTAGAAACAAGAGTCGAAACACGACCATTGCCACAATCAACAGAGCGGCACGACGCGTTTTGCTACTGTCCAGGTGAAAGCCCACCCAGGTAAGCACGGCTGCTTCTACCGACCACCCAACAGTGATCCAATTCTGTTTGAGTTGAATCGGAATGGCGACGGTCAAGCAAGTTAATCCCAATCCCAGAAACACCAGAAACAGATAGGAATCTTCTTGAGCTCGCCGATAGGCAACCGACCCCAGGACCACGTAAGCAGCCGCCATCAAGACAGCATAGAATCCCAGATAGTCGGAGTATCGAGATTCGAGCAGCCCATAGGTCCACAGGAAGTAGCATCCGCCGTTGAGCGTGATCAACGATAAGTCGCGGAACGTGGTCTTCTGCTGATGGGTGATGTTGTAGAGAAAAGACATCACCGCAAACAAGAGGAAGAAGACCGTCAGCCAGAACTCGGTTCGCCACAGTTTCGTGGAGTTGTAGAAGCTCAGATTCCAGCCAACGAAAATCAATTGTGTGAAGAAAAACGCCAGCAGATTCAACACACGCCAATTCTTGAAATAGGCCAGCGCCAGGACACCGAGGTCCAGGAACAAAATGTAAGTAAAGAGCCCGTGCTGATTGTCTTTCCCGGTCCCGAGCAAGGCCGGTGTCATGAACCCGCCGACGGTTGCGAAGATCGCGATGGTCTTCGAGTCATAGCGAACTGACATGACCACCGTAGCCACTGTGATGAGAACCATCAGGAGCAAGGCGGGTATCTGGTCAAGCAGGTGGTAGAAGCTGAAGGCCGCAAAAATAGAGAAATACAAAATTGCAACGCCGCCTCCAAGAATCGTCACCGCATATCCACGCATTTCTTTGCGGTGCAACGACTCGCCCCAGGCAACAAATCCCAACCCGGTCAGTACCCCCACCATCACGCGCCCGGCTTCGCCAATCCACTCGTTGTCGATGGCGTACTTCAGAAAGTAAGCCATCCCCAGAATGATGGCAGCCATGCCGACCTTGTTCAGAAGGTTGCCGCCAATTTTTGACTCAAGGCTCTCCCGATAGGCTTCGGGAATCGAGCCACTAATAGACTCGGAAGCCGCTACCTGGCTGATACCGGCAGGACCTTCGTCAGGCGTCGACGAAAAGGGATGAACATCGTTGACTGGGGGTGCCGGAGGTTCTGGAGCTCCGGCCGTAACTGGTGGGGCAACAGAGGGAACGCTCACTCCCAAATGCGATTCGACGGCGTGGATGCGTTGGATTTGCGATTGTAAGATTCGCTCGATCTGATCGAGACGCGAAGCCAATTGTTTGAGCTGGTCGTCTGAGTTGGTGACCATGATTTAGCGACCACTATAGACAGGCCGTGTCCTCGGATTCCCGATGAACTCTTGGTGCCTCTGTGTCTCTGTGGTTTTGTTTTCGGCGGTTTTCAGGTCGCTCGTTAGTGGAATTCAGGCGACCACAAAGCCTCTAAGAATGTCGTCGAGCTGCTCGGTGGAAAGAGGACCACTGTCAGCCAGGCGCTTAATCTCCTGAGTGATCTCTCGAAGCTGGGTATCGCCAAAATGGAGACCCAGTTCCTTGGCACGGCTCTGAATGGCATTCTTGCCGGTGAGGCGATGCGCGATGGCGATCGTACGTTGCAGGCCGAAGTCCGCCGGGTCAATGATTTCGTACGCGCCAGGATTCAGCATGACCGCTTTGGTGTGCATGCCCGCTTTGTGGGTGAAGCTGGTTTCACCGGTAATGTAATTGTTGAAGGGGATCTGAATGCCCACGATATCGGCAACCATGCGGTCGAGATCGTAAAGCATCTCAAGTTTATACTTCTTTACCAGATCGCGGTTGTAGGAATAGAGGCGCGCGATAAAGCCTCCCAGTGGCGTAATGCCATTGCGCTCACCAATCCCAAGAACGCTGGTGTCAATATGCGTGGCGCCTGCCTCCAGGGCCGTAAAGCTGTTGGCGATGGCGCAGCCGCTGTCGTTATGTCCGTGGAACTCGATGCCAGCCTTGATGTGATGCCGGAGTTCCGAAACAAGGGCGAAGAGCTGTCTTGGAGTGGCCACTCCCACGGTGTCTGCCAAGCCCACGCGGTTCACACCCATGGCGTCCACAGCCTGGTAAACGCGTAACAGATCGGTCTCTTCGCTGCGGAAGGTGTCTTCACTGGAGAAACGCACTTCGCAACCCGCCGCTTGAATGAACTTGATTACTTCCCGCGCACTCTCAATGATCTGGTCGATGTTCTTGCCATGGCTGAACTCGCGCAGGTATGACGACGTGCCAAAGAGAATATCCACACCGTCCACGCCCGTTTCTACGGCTTTCGCTGCGTCGTCCATATGACAGCGTGTGTGGGTGAGAATCTTCGTCCTCAGCCCAAGATCTGCGATCGTCTTGCAGTCTTCGAACGACTGTGGTGAGGCTACCGGCGAAGTCAGCTCAATGTACTCCACGCCAAATTCATCAAGCGCCCGAGCAATGCGAACCTTCTGCTCGGTAGTGTAGTGCGCCTTGGCAAACTGCTCGCCTTCACGAAGAGTGGAATCAATAATGGCAAACTCTCGAATGGACATGTTCGATCCTTGGTTTAGTTGTAGTTATTCGCCTCTAAACGTTTCTTGCTGTCAACAAAGTTCAAACTTCGGTCAAATTTGAGACTCCTCTCCTGTTTGTGGGGAAAGAATGGCCGAAGGCCGGGTGAGGGGTCGGCGGCCAACGAAGGTGCCACCCCCAGGGTGGCTTGAGGCTGCTCACTAGAGGGTAACGCGCGCTGGGTCATAACCCGTTGTCCAAGCAAAAAAAATCGGTGAGAGCACGCTCTCACCGATTTTTTGAAGAAATGGACAATGACTTCAGATCGGTCAGATAGCGCTCCACCTGACTTTCAGCCAGGTGACAGTTGAAGAGATGTTTTCCCATCAACCAACCTTGCCACCGCCTTAGGTCGGCAAGATTTCGGCGACAGCCCCTTTTCTTCGAGATCACCGGTTCAGGCAACCTCCCTCGAAGGACTCCTGGCGAATCGCGCCTCTATCCAAAAAACAACCGAACTATAAACGAAAATGCCGTAGATTGCCAGGACAACAGCAGGAGAGGGCAATCGTCCGCGACCCTTTTTCTGAAACACCAGCTGCTTGCTCTTCGTCATACCCAAGAAGATCTGATCTGGGGGCCGGACGCACACACTCAACTGTGGCTGACTTTGACCGAAGGCAGAGGCTGCATTTGAAGCCATGCTATAATTCCTCAAACCCGCGTCCAACGAGGGACTTCGGGATTTCATATCGAGAACGAAAATGAGGTTCATGCGAAAACCAAAAACGCTTTTTTCTATCGTCCTAACGTTTCTTTTGCTTGAAGGGTGCCAGCTCGTTGCTGGCGCAGGACGGCGAAATTCACTGGCTCGACAACTATCAGGAAACCATTCAGGAGGCTAAGCGGACTCAGAAACCGATTTTTCTCGAGTTTCGTTGCGAGCCTTGAATGGCTGGGCGCGCTTTTGACGCACAGGTTGTGCTGTCACCGACCGATTCTCCACGCGGCAAACTCCTGAGTCAGTATGTGTGTGCGCGGATCACGCGCATGGACAATATCGATGTGGGTTTGTTCGAGCGGGACTGGAATAACACGCTCTACTACTTCATGATGAATGCGGATGAGCAGATTTACCTGAGATACGGTGGGCGCGATGCGAGATCAGCGGATTCCTATCTCAACCTGAACAGCTTGGAGTTGGCTCTTGCGAAAGGACTCGAACTACACGGCCAATACCAGCGCGGAGAACTCAAGAAAGACGATCGTCCCAAGCCGCTGTTTCCACGTGAAATTCCCCTGCTGGTGGAGCGAACGATTTCGCGCAACGCCTGCGTTGAGTGTCATCTGATTGGAGACTATCTCAACGTTCACCGGGAGCAGGACGGTAAGCTCGACAAGCTGACTCACATGTACCGTTCGCCGGATATTAGAACGTTAGGCATCGAACTCGACGTGCCGAAGGGACTTGTGGTCAAGGAGGTCCGAGATACCGCAGCCGCTGCTGGAATGAGTCCGGGGGATCGCATTGCCGCAATCAACGGAACTTCAGTGTGGACCTTCGGTGATCTGCAATATCACTATGACAAGGTGAACCGCAGCGCGCAGCAAATCCAGATGAGTGTTGTCCGAGGTGGGACATTGGTCGACCTCGCGATTGCGCTGCCGGAGCGCTGGTGGTGGACGGACCTGACTTTCCGCCAATGGACCATCGAACCGCGCGTCTACTTTGATTCGATGCCCCTGACCGATCAGGAGAAGCGTGATCTTGGCCTTGTTGATCGCGGTGGATTCGGGAGCAAGGTGAAGCGAGTCGATATGTTCGCCGAGATGACCAAGAGCCATGACCTGCGAATCGGCGACATTATCTTTGGTGTCGATGGTGTTCAACGCGATGAAGTGGCCAATACGGCAGAGCTCTTCATCAAGCTGCGGAAGACCGCTGGCGAGACCGTGACACTCGATGTGATTCGTGACGGCAAGCGAATGCAGATGAAACTCAAAACCTACAAGATGAGTTTTCGCAAATGACCCGATTCATAAACCAAACCATGCGTTGCTTTTCTGTTCGCTTTCAGCTTCCTGGCCGCGGTGATTCTCGGCGGGGACTGGACCAGCCCTGTCGAAGTGCGCCACGATGTCCAGAAGTGTGTTTCCTACCGCGCCAGACTCACCGGAGATGTTCTGGTCATCCAAGCAACACACGAAGCAGGCTGGCACACCTTCGCGATGGACAATAAACTACGCGCACAGGAAAAGCTCGCCGGAAAACGATCTCTGGGTATCGATGGTCCAACAGAAATCGCAGTGACTCAAGGACTGGAGTTGGCGGGACCCTGGCACCAATCCGTGCCAAAGGAATTCTCCAAGCCTGAACTGCGCTGGTACAGCTGGGGATTCGATGGGCAGGTCTTGTTTGCGGCCAAGGTTCGACGCGTGGGCGCAGGACCGGCGAACGTTGCAGTTCGCGGCCAGGCATGCTCTGACACGACTTGTAAGAACATTGACCTGGCGATTTCCGTCCCGCTCGGCGGGACCGCTGGCAAGTCTGACATCGACTTCAAGAGTCTGATTCAGGTTCGCTAGGCCTTGAGTCAGCGAACCCGTACACCGTTTCTCGCAGTTGTGGAGTAGATCTTGAGGCTGTGGTGGACTTCGGCGGATCGAACTGGCTGGCTGGATCTGTTGGTATTCCTAGCTCCGTTTGCTGCTCACCTGAATGCGCGAGATGGCGCGCTGCAGGCTCACCACGGCGCGGTCGAAATCGACCTCCGAATTCTGCAAATCACTCAAACGCTTTTCCGCGCGTTCCTTGGCTGATTGGGCTCGCTTCAAGTCAATCTCCTCTGCTTTCTCCGCCTTTTCCGCCAGAATGATCACCCGGTCCGGCAATACCTCACAATAGCCCCAAGCCACCGCCAACGAGTGGACCGCCTTTCCCTGGTGATAGGAAATCTCCCCAATCTGCATCTCGGTTATCAGCGGGGCGTGTCCTGGGAGGATGCCGATGTAGCCGCCCTTGGCCGGAACCTGAACTTCGTCCACGGACTCTCTCAAGAGCAACCGATCGGGAGTGACAATTTCGAGCTGAAGTTTGTCCATGGCGGCTAGCTGCTGAACTCCAATTCTCCTTACTTCCTCATCTTCTCTGCCTGCTGGATAACCTCGTCGATGTTACCCACCATGTAGAACGCCTGCTCGGGAAGGTCGTCATGCTTCCCTTCCACGATTTCCTTGAAACCGCGTACCGTCTCACTGAGCGGGACATACTTTCCTTCACGTCCCGTGAACTGCGCTGCCACGAAAAACGGTTGCGACAGGAAACGCTGAATCTTGCGTGCGCGCGCGACCACCAGCTTGTCTTCTTCCGAGAGCTCGTCAATACCGAGAATCGCGATGATATCTTGAAGATCTTTGTACTTCTGCAGAATCTGCTTCACGGCACGCGCTGTGTTGTAGTGCTCGTCGCCGATAATGCGGGCATCCAGAATGCGCGACGTGGAGGCAAGTGGATCGACAGCGGGATAAATCCCCATCTCTGAAATCTGCCGTGAGAGGTTGGTGGTGGCATCCAGGTGAGCAAACGCTGTTGCTGGGGCCGGGTCGGTGTAGTCGTCAGCCGGAACGTAGATGGCTTGAACCGAGGTGATGGAGCCCTTCTTTGTCGAAGTAATGCGCTCTTGCAGTTCTCCCATTTCGGACGCGAGGTTGGGTTGATATCCCACCGCCGAAGGCATGCGCCCCAGCAGAGCCGAGACTTCCGATCCTGCCTGGGTGAAACGGAAAATGTTGTCGATGAAGAGCAGCACGTCCTGGCCTTCCTCGTCGCGAAAGAACTCGGCCACGGTCAAACCTGTCAGCCCGACTCGCAAGCGAGCCCCGGGCGGCTCGGTCATCTGTCCATAGACGAGGGCGGTCTTGTTGATAACGCCCGACTCCTTCATTTCCAGCCAGAGATCGTTGCCTTCGCGGGTTCGCTCGCCAACGCCAGCAAACACGGAGAAGCCGCCGTGCTTGGTGGCAATGTTGTTGATCAGTTCCATGATGATGACAGTCTTGCCGACACCGGCGCCACCGAACAGGCCGATCTTGCCGCCGCGCAAATACGGCTCCAGCAGATCGATGACCTTGATGCCGGTCTCGAACATCTCGAGGCTTGTATTCTGCTGCTCGAAGGTGGGAGCATGACGATGAATTGGGTACGTTGTCGTGAACTTGATCGGGCCTTGCTCGTCGACCGGATTGCCGATGACGTTCATGATGCGGCCCAGTGTCCCGCGGCCCACGGGAATCGAAATCGGAGCGCCGGTGTCTATGGCCTTCATGCCGCGGACAAGTCCGTCGGTAGGCTGCATGGCAACCGCGCGAACGCGGCCCTCGCCCAGGTGCTGCTGAACTTCCGTCACGATGTCAATGGGTGCCGGGACTTCAAACCCTTCGCTGGTAATCCGGACTGCGGTGTAAATCGAAGGCAGATTCTTCTCGTCAAAGGCCACGTCCACAACCGGGCCAATCACCTGAACTACTTTGCCAATATTCATGTTCTTTCCTCTGCTGTCCGAGACCGTCAGTCTCTTGTAGCAAAATCTCAACTGCCAAACGTGGTGCTTGAAAGGCAGCGCACCACAACACTCTGCTGAATGCTGGTTGCTTATTCCAGCGCGGCGGCGCCACCCACAATCTCGATAATCTCTCTGGTGATTCCAGCCTGGCGAGCCCGGTTCATCGTCAGGGTCAGCGAGTCGATCAAATCGACGGCGTTGTTTGTGGCTGCGTCCATTGCGGTCATGCGGGCGCCATGCTCAGCGGCAGCCGACTCCAGCAATGCCCTGTAGACTTGAACCTCGACATGCTTTGGGATCAAGCTGCTGAAAATCTCACCCGGCGGTTGCTCGTAGATGTAGCCAATCAGGCTGGCTTCCTCTGAAGCGGCCAGTTTCTGGATGGGCAACAGTTGCTCGACCACAATCCTTTGCTGAATGACCGACTTGAATTCGTTGTAAACCAGATAGACAGCGTCCACTTCCTTATTCGAGAACTCTTCCATCAGCGTGCTTGAGATTTGTTTGGCGTGGGTATAGTCCAGCCGGGCAAAGATGTTCACTGATTCGTGCACAAGGGGAAGAGAACCCTTGCGGAAAAAGTCGCGGCCTTTCCGGCCCACGCAATTGAGTGTGAGCTGCCGATGTCTGTTCTCGCCGATGAAGTTCTGCGCCGCTTTGATGATGTTGGAATTGAAGGCACCACAAAGACCCTTGTCAGCCGTAATGACAACGACCTGAATCCGCTCGCGGCCCCGGTCCTCCAGCAGCGGATGGGTTTGGCCTTCGGAACGGGTCACCAGACTGTTCAAAACGGAGAGAATCTTCTGAGCGTACGGGCGCGCGCTCATCACGCGTTCCTGGGCGCGACGCAGCTTGGCCGCCGAAACCATCTTCATGGCCTTCGTGATCTGCTGCGTGTTTTTCACCGAGCGGATACGGCGGCGAATGTCGAGAATGTTGGGCATAGATCAGTGGCGAGTGACGAGTGACGAGTGACTGAGTACTGAGTATCTTCTCGGCTCAGCACCCATCACTCAGACCCATCACTTGTCCTTCCGTTCGGCGGCGAACCTTTCCTTGAATTCGTCGAGCACCTTGTTGAGCTCCGACTTCAAAGCGTCATCAAGCTGCTTCTTCTCCGCGATCTTCTTGCCGAGCGACGGATGGCTATTTTCGATGAAACGCAACAGGCCCTGCTCGAAGGGAAGACAATCGGGAACCTCCAGTGAATCGAGGTAGCCGCTCGTTGCCGCATAGATCACGATCACCTGCTTTTCGACCGTCAGAGGAGCATACTGCCCCTGCTTCAGGATCTCGACCAGCCGCTGGCCGCGCGACAACTGCGCTTGAGAAACCTTGTCCAAATCGCTGCCAAACTGGGCAAACGCGGCCAATGAGCGGTACTGCGCGAGGTCCAGCCGCAACGAGCCGGCAATCTGCCGCATCGCTTTGATCTGGGCGTTGCCGCCGACGCGCGAAACCGAGATGCCAACGTTAATGGCGGGACGGATGCCAGAGTGGAACAAGTCTGATTCAAGATAAATCTGGCCGTCCGTGATGGAAATGACGTTCGTCGGAATGTAAGCCGAAACGTCGCCAGCCTGCGTCTCAATGATAGGCAATGCAGTAAGAGAGCCGCCGCCCCGCTGTTCGCTCATCTTGGCCGCCCGCTCCAACAACCGCGAGTGCAAGAAGAAGACATCTCCGGGGAACGCTTCGCGCCCGGGCGGGCGTCGCAGCAACAGCGATATCTCGCGATACGCGGCGGCATGTTTGGAGAGATCATCGTAGATACACAACGTGTGCTTGCCGCGGTCGCGGAAATATTCACCAATAGCGCAGCCCGAATAAGGCGCAAGGTACTGAAGTGGGGCAGGATCGGAAGCCGATGCAGAAACCACAATCGTGTAAGACATCGCGTCGGCATCAACGAGTGTCTTGACCACCTGCGCGACGGTGGAGCGCTTCTGGCCGATCGCAACGTAGATGCAAATGACGTCGCCGCCCTTCTGATTGATGATGGTGTCGATCGCCACGGCGGTCTTGCCCGTTTGGCGGTCGCCAATGATCAGTTCGCGCTGGCCGCGCCCGATCGGGATCATGGAATCGATGGCCTTCAGGCCGGTTTGCATCGGTTGCTTCACTGGCTCGCGATCCACAATGCCAGGCGCGATGCGCTCGACCGGATTGAAGCGTGTCAGTGGCGATGGAGCCTTTGCCGTCGATTGGCTGGCCCAGTGCGTTGACCACGCGTCCCACCATCGCGTCGCCGGCTGGAACGGCCATGATCTTTTTCGTCCGCTTGACCAAATCGCCTTCCTTGATCTCGGAGGCTTCGCCCAGCAGAACGCACCCGACCTGATCCTCTTCCAGATTGAGCGCCATGCCTGCGATGCCATGCGGGAACTCGAGCAGTTCGCCGGACATCACCTTTTCCAGTCCGTGCACGCGAGCAATGCCGTCGCCAACGGAAATGACGGTTCCCACTTCGGTCACTTCCACGCTCGAGTCGTAGTCTGCGATCTGTGCGCGGATGATCTTGCTAATTTCTTCTGCTCTGATGTCCATTCATTTTCTCCGGGAATTGGGAGCGCTTTAGTCTGAGCTCAGACGGGATCTCATCGAATTGAGCTGCTGGCGGATGGAACCGTCGTAAATCGTGTCCCCAATGCGCGTTACCACGCCGCCAATCAGGCCAGGATCATTTGCGAACTTCAAGGCCACCTTCTTGCCAGTCAGCGCCGCAAGCTTGGCTTCCAACTTCTGGTGAGTCTCCGGGTCCAGCTCGGCTGCAGTTGTCACCTCCGCCTGCGTCACTCCCAGACGGTTATTCAACTCATGCTGAAAGGCTTTCCGGATTTCGGCGAACCCGCCCATCCGGTGGTTGTCAATCAAGACCAAGAGGAAGTTGGAGGTAGTCGGGCTGAAGGCTAGCTTCGCCAAAATTTCCTTGGTAGCTGCCTTCTTCTTGGCTACCGCAATTGCGGGGTTGGAGTAAAAGTGGACCAGTTCCTTCTGGCGGGCAAGCAGGTCTTCGAACTGAAGAAGTTCCTGGGCGACTTGCTCGTGATGGTTGAGCTTGAAGCTAACGTCTACCAGAGCTTTCGCATATCGATTTGCAATCGCAGGCAATGCTAAACCTCAAGTGAAGGAATCTGGATGCAGCGCATCCCGCGCTGGCTAGTTCTTTGCGGTTTCGAGTGAGTCCAGAAATCTCAGCACCAACCGCCTGTTCTCTTCTGATCCAACCGATTTCTGCAGCCGCTCCTCTGCCAGCTTGACAGCAAGGTCGGCGACGTGCGCTTTCAACTCAAGCCGGGCGGATTTCTTGAGCCCTTCGATTTCCCGATGGGCCATTTCCAAAATCTTCTGAGCCTCGATCTTGGCGCTCTCCAGAATTCGAGCTCTTTCCTCTTCGGCTTCTTTGACTGCCTGCGCCCGAAGAGCGCGCACTTCATCGTCAAGGCGCGCCATTCGATTCTCAATCTCGCTCATCTGCTTGAGGGCTGATTCCCGGGCGAGCCGGCCGCTCGCCAAGCCCTCCTCAATCGATCGCGAGCGGGTCTCCAGGAATTCGCGCAAGGGTACCCGCAGATACCAACCCAAACCGCCAAAGAGGATTAGAAAATTCCCCCACTTCCAGACAGCCGTCCAGCGGACTCTCGGCATGGCCGCCACCGTGTTCGGCGCTGGAACGCCGTGTTGCGCTTCTTCGGCGGCGAAGGAAACATCTCGGCGCGAGACAACACGTCACCGTCAAGAGACAGCAAGCCTGCAAACATTCGCACCACGCCAGTGTTCCTTCGTCGGTCATGAGAAGATTGGCGGCTTGCTTTCAGCACGGTTTGGCCTTTACCGCAAAATACCTTTGACGATTCCATCTGCGATTCCAGCGACTTCCGATTCCAAAGACTGCTTTGCCGAAGCCACCTGCGACTGAATCTCACTGCGGGCGGCGCCAATCAGCTGCTCGCCACCCTGCCGCCCCTGGGCGACAATCTGAGACCGCTGCTGAACGGCTTCAGCGCGAAACGCCTCCTGCTGCCGGTAACTCTCGAGACGTGCTTCCTTCAATGCGTCGGCATAGGCGGCTGACTTCTTCTCCACCACTGCCATCTGGGCTCGCGCTTCATCGAGCGCGCCCTGGCTGGCCTCTTCCCGGGTGGTCAGGATTTGATTGATGGGGTCGAAAAAAGACTTCTTTAGAACAAAATAGAGAGCCCAGACCATCAACACAATCAAAACCACAGAAAGGTCTAAGCTCATCGCAGCCATGGCGGCAAGTGTTCTCTTCCGTGAAAGTTCGCAGGATGGTTGAAGGGCAGGAAACATCCCCTCAAAAAGAGAACGCGAAAATTATCACAAAGCCGAAAACAGGGTCAAGCAGTTTTCCCGAAGACGATGCATCCGTTGACTTTGACCCAAAAATCTGGGAAGCTGCCAAGTGGAGTGTCCGCATCCAGATTGGATTGCCATTGATGTTCAAATTGTCCAATTCATGCTTCAGAAACCGAGTTTTCCGCTTGGGTCTGTTCATAGGCATGCCGCTTCTGCTGAGTGGTCAATCAGGCCCAGCGGGGATTCTTCAGCCGCGCTATTCTCAGCAAACAGTTACCTGTGGTGCGGAAGGAAAAGTGCACATCGAGCTGCTGGTCAAGGAAGGGTTCAAGGTGGCGAAGCGTCCCGCGCCGAAGCTTCAGATCAACCCTACATGCTCAGTTTGACGTGGTGGTGGGTGGATTCAGCGAGAGCGTTGCCGGCAAGGACGCTGATTATTTTGGAGGTTTCAAACCGCTGCAGTTGATGATTGTGCCTGCGAAGACGATCCCGGCGGGAAAGCATTCTCTGGAAGGAAAGTTGACGTACTTTTATTGCTCCGACATTGACAAATACTGCAGCCGCTCGGTCGAAGCCTTGACGATTCCGGTGGAAGTGGCAAAGAAAAAGTAGGCAAATGGAGTTCAGACCCGTCATGTTCTTGAAGCGTTTGAAAGCATTTGTATTTTTTGGGCTTGGATCGAGTCTGCTGCTGAGTGGATTGTGCCTTGGCAACGACCGACCGAACTTGTCCGCATACGACCACGAAGAGTTGCTCGCACGGGCGGAGCGGGCCTTTCGGACGCGAAATTTCCTGGCAGCCGAGAAGTACTACCGTGAGTTGGATCGCAGGCTGGTTCTGCATCTGTCCAAATTGCCTGCCAATGACAAGCTGGAACAAATTGAGATTGAAGAGGAACTAATACTGGCACCCTTTGGGCTGGGCCATAGCTTGATCTATCTTCATCGCTATCCTGAAGCGCTTGAAGCCCTGGAAAGAGGCCTGAAGACTTATCCCGACTGGGCGAGCAGTCACCCGTCACTGCTTTTCTTTCAGGACCCTCTTTTCACCGGCCCTGTGGTGAGCGATCTTGAAGAACGCATGAAGGCGTCGTCTGATCCGGTTCACTGGCTGGTTCACGGTTACATTCAGTTCTTCAGCGAGAACTTCCGTCAGGCATCGCGCTCATTTTCACAAGCGCTCAGTGCCAACAAGGGTAGCTTCATGGCAGGCTACTTTTCAGGTCAGATCCCTATCGCGCAGCGGAAAACAGAATCTGCCAAGTTGCAGCAGTTCAAGGATCTCGACGCCGACAAACTGGAGCCGGATGCATTGATCGATTACGGGTCATCCTTCTTCAAGAATGCCGACTATCAGACGGCGGCCAAGCTGTTCAAGAAAGCGATCGATCTCGATCAGAAGTTGCCCGTCGTGCACATCGCCTATGGAGACTCTTTATTTGCCCTGGGTCGATTCGACGAAGCGACCCAAGCGATCCTTACCGGTCTTGAGATTTACCCGAAGTACGCCGAAAACCCCATCAACCGGCGAGAGTTCTACAACAATCCTTCGGAGTTTGACCGCCAGCTCCGAAATCTCGAAAACTATGTGAACACTCATCCTTCCAACTTGAACGCTCGGTTCCTCCTTGGTTACAACTACTTCTTTACCCAAGCCTACGAAAAAGCTGAAGAGCAGCTCAAAGCGGTGCTCTCCAGCGAATCTTTGCATTCCTCGGCGCAGTACCTCAGTGGCTTGATCCAGCGATTCAGCACTCAAAAACCTGGAAAATCTCTGTAGGCCTACTACCTCGACTGCCGAACATCTTGGACAGTCCTGAGCGTGTGGTGGTTGGCCGTTCATTTCCTGCCAGGAACATCAGGCTAAGGTTCTGCCCTGACGCGAACGATAAGCGGAGCATGGATTAGGTACAGCGCCATGCTCCCAGATGTCTTCAAATTAACCGTCTCCAGGTTGCGGGCTTTGGTCGATGAGAATTCCGGCGCAGACGATGGATGAGCTGGAATCCCTTGTCGGATGCACCTCCGTCCTCGACTTGGCCGAGATCCTGCATGCCGTTTACGGTGAGATCTCTGATGCAACGGGAATCGACTGGCACTTCACAGCACTGCAATGGAAATTAGGGAATCATGGGCGGGAACAGTTTCTCGATATCTCTCCCCTGGCTCACTTCGCCGTTTGGACTCTTGCGTTTCAAAGAGAGGGTGACGCTTCCGAGATGCGATACACCACGTGCCTGCCGCTATGCCTCAAGCCGGATTGGAAACCTTGCTGCTCAAACGTGGCCCGCGCCGAAACTTCAATGTGATCGGATGCTTGTTCAGGAAGGAACTCGAAGCGGAATGGTGGGCGCTACAGGATTTGAACCTGTGACTTCCACCGTGTGAAGGTGGCACTCTACCGCTGAGTTAAGCGCCCGGCATGGTAGAATCAGGCTGCCTTTTGTAGCATGCAGCACCCTGTTTGACAAGACGAAAAACTCAACCGCACTGCCCCTATCAGCCTGCCCCGAAGGCCCTGGCAGTGACCTCCAAATAACCGCAAGGATCCCTTTGCCACAGGTTCAGACACAGGAAAAGATCGGTCTCCTGATTGAAGCCATTGAGACCGTCATCAAAGGCAAGCGCGAGGTGATCGAACAGGCGTTGGTGGCTCTCTTCGCCGGCGGACACTTGCTTGTTGAGGATGTGCCGGGTGTTGGAAAGACCACACTCGCGCACACATTGGCTCTCATTTTCGAATGTCGATTCCATCGAATTCAGTTCACCAGCGACCTGTTGCCATCCGACATCATCGGGATCTCCATTTACAATCAGCCTCGCCAGGCATTTGAGTTCAAGCCTGGTCCCATCTTCGCCAACATCATTCTGGCGGATGAAATCAATCGCACGACACCCAAGACCCAAAGTGCACTCTTAGAGGCCATGAGTGAGGGCCAGGTGACTGCCGATAATCAGACGATCGAACTCCCCAAGCCTTTCCTCGTTCTTGCAACGCAGAATCCGGTCGAGCACCACGGAACGTATCCGCTGCCCGAGTCCCAGTTGGACCGATTTCTCATGCGCATCAAGATGGGTTATCCGTCACGGGAGGACGAGAAGGAGATCTTTCGTAATCAAAGCCAATCAAACCCCCTCTCAAGATTGCAAGCAGTGATCAGTTCTGGCGAAGTACTTCAAATTCAGGAAGCCGTAAGAAGGATCCATCTTGATGAATCGATCATCGACTACGCACTCCAGATTGTCGAGCGGACCAGACACTCGGAATTCCTGAGTCTCGGAGTGAGTCCGAGGGGGTCGTTGGCGTTGTTGCGGGCATGCCAGTCCCGTGCCTACGTTCAAGGCCGCGACTACTGCTTGCCGGACGATGTGAAGAGGCTCGCGGCGCCCGTTCTGGCACACCGCGTTGTAGCGAACCAGCGCGCTGCTTCTACCCTTCGCCGAAATGAAGAGGCTGAAAGAGTTCTGCAGGAGATTCTGGATTCCGTCGAAGTCCCGCTGTAAATCGTCGAACCCGATACCACACGAGAGATTTCCCCGATGGTAACCCACGACTCACGGCCGAGCCATTCGAATTGGCGTCAGCTTCGCGCCAGCCTGGCTGCAACGCTAGCGTTGGGTTTGGCATTGGGTTCCGCGCTTGCCTCGTCTTTGGCGGCCGTCGAGGGCAATACGGCCGCTGCCATCTCTCTGGCCATTTTTTCCTTGCTGTTGGCGACCGTGGTGTCGCTGACCGTCGTGCCCCGGCTCTTTCAGCGGGCACGGCGCGAATGGTTGCGGTTTTCGTTCCAGATTGCGCGCGAGGGGTGGGTCTTTCTTTTCGCCCTGGCGGTAATTGCCCTTGCGGCATTTAACACCGGGAATAACCTCATCTTTATCATCCTTTCCGCTGCGCTGGCGCTCCTGGCGGTGTCGGAGTGCCTGTCGCATTGGAACTTGCGTCGGCTTAGCGCTGAAGTCAAGCTGCCCGACTGCGTGCCGGCAGCTCAGCCATTCGTGTCAGTGTTTAGCTTGCACAATCAGAGGGCCTGGATCCCGGCGTTCTCTTGCTCCCTGACCTGTCTACTCGATCGGGTTCTTGAACCAGACACGAGTTCTGAATCGAAGAGCCAGACTGCAGAGGTGCTCTCGCAATCCTCTTATTTCCCGTTCCTGCCGCGGAATGGCCGTTCCCGGCACAACCTCTGGCTGCAATTGTCACAAAGGGGCCTCTACCGGCTGAATCGTTTGGAAACGAGCACTCAGTTTCCCTTTGGATTCGTGAATAAAAAGCGGGGACTGCCTCGCAGTGATGAATTGACCGTCCTGCCTGAGGTCGAACCGCCAAACGAGTTCTTTGAAATGCTGCCATTGCTAAGCGGCGCTTTCGAGAGCTACTACAAAGGCTCCGGTTCCGATCTGCATTCCATTCGAGACTACCGCACGCAGGATAGCGGACGCTTTCTCGATTGGAAGGCCTCCGCCAAGACCGGACAGCTGATGGTTCGCGAGTTCACCAAAGAGGACGACCGGAAGTGCTGCTTTGTTTTCGACAACACCGTATCCGATTTCGAGGATCGCGACCGGCCCGCTTTTGAGAAAGCTGTCAAGCTTTGTGCCAGTGCGTTGCGTCACTTTCAGGAGATGGATTGCGAAACCCGCCTGGTGACGCCGCTTCGAGCCACTCGTTACGGCCAGAGTGAAGCTGCATTGATTGAGAATCTTAAGATTCTCGCTGTGATTCAGCCGCAACCGAGCGCAACTGCCGACTTGCTGGCTCTAGCTTCAGAGGCCTCCTTCAAGATCGTTTTTACTGCCAGCCGTCGTGGTGACGTCCCCACAGTGGTCTGGAATTCCGCGCATGTCGTCTTCTGGCGCGAACTGCGAGCCTAACGCAAACGACACTCGTCCGATGAAGAAGATCTCCTCAAACACCCCGTCCGCTCTTAGCGGTGCCACGGAGAACCCACTGGCACAGCGATTTCAAATCCTGATCAATTCGCTGACGGTCATCGGTTTCGCGATGCTGGCCGCTGCAGGACAGCTCCCCGCACCCCTTGGTTTATTGTTTCTGATCCTCTTTGTTCCCCTCTTCCACCCGCATTTCCGAACTCGATTTCAACTTGAGCACCGGCTTGGGAACCTGTTGACCTGGATCTATGTCCCTGTCTTTGTGCTCGATATTTTTCTGTTTTCTGGCTCCTTCGTGCCAGCCACGCTTCATCTGATTCTGTTTGTACAGCTCGTGAAGAGCTACCAACCCTTGAAGCAGGATCGGGATCATGTCTATCTGCTGATCCTGAGTTTGTTACAGGTACTGGCGGCTTCCTCCCTCACAATCGACGCTTCCTTTCTCATCCTGTTCGGAATCTATCTTCTGGTCTGCCTGGCCACGCTCATGGTCTTCGAAATGAAGCGGGCTGCGGTTCGGACCGGCGCTCAAGACCTGCAGAGGCCCCAGCCAAAGCCACTCCGGCTCCAAACTGGTGATCTTGCGATGTCAATGATCGAGAAGCGTCAAGCGGCCCGCAGCTTGGCGCTGATTTCGCTCGGAAGCCTGGTAGCGATCGCTGTTCTTGGAGCAGGTCTTTTCTTTTCAATTCCGCGCTTCGGATCCGGTTACTTTCATCGCGCTGCACGTTCCTCGAGCCTCAGTGGTTTTTCGGACAGTATCCGGTTGGGAGGCATTGGAACTATCCAGCTCGACCCAGCCGTCGTCATGCGCGTCCGTGTCAAGGGCGACCCAGCCTTGCTGAAAAAAGCAAAGTGGCGTGGCGTAACCCTGGACTATTTCGACGGACGTACCTGGTCAAAACGGGCCCGGGGAGCGCCGGTCAACTATCCGTCTGGAAGGGATTTTCGAGTCCAGGAGTCCGCCGGTCTGGGAAGCACCGTCGACTATCAGGTGTGGCTGGAGCCCAGCGCGACGACTTACCTTTTTACGACTGCTCAGATCCTTCATCTCAAGGGACAATTGACTCCACTGTTCCGCGATCCGGCCGACGATTCATTCACAGCGCGAGCGCATCCGTCACGACGGCTGAGCTACGACGCCGTGTCGCGTCTGCCCTTGCCTGGAGAACCTGAGCAGGAGGCAAGCCTGCTGCCCGCTGAACGCCTCTCCTATCTTCAACTCCCTGCGCTCGACCCGCAGATGTTTGATCTTGCCCGTGAACGCCGCCGGAGCCGGCAGCAACCAAGACAAAGCGAGTCGAGTCGAACGATATCTCCAGACCAACTACTCGTATGCACTCGATCAGGGCCAACTGGAAAATCCCCAACCACTCGCGGCGTTCCTGATGCAAACGCGTCGCGGGCATTGCGAATATTTTGCATCCTCAATGGTCGTGTTGCTGCGAGCGCTGAGAATTCCAGCTCGCATCGTCAATGGATTTCAGGCCGGTGAATACAATGAAATTGGAGAAAACTTCGTTGTCCGCGGTCGGGATGCACATAGCTGGGTCGAAGTTTGGATACAAGGAAAAGGTTGGCTGGCGTTCGATCCTACGCCAGCTTCCGCTGAGCCTCTTTCGCGAAGCCGACTCTCGATCGTGCTAGGCAACTACCTGGATGCCTTCGAACTCTTTTGGGCGGAGTGGGTTGTTGGTTATGATGATGTCATCCAGGTTTCGCTGTTTCGTGATCTGCAAGACAAGACCGCACAACTCAGCGGGATGGGACAGAGAAGGCTGTATCGGAGGCATGGTTGGCCTGCAACAGAAACTGCAGGCAGGGATGGCATGGATCGTTCACGTGATCAGAGAATCGCCGGCTTCCGTCTTGATCTATGCAGCGGCTACACTCGTGCTAGCCTCTCTGTTGGTCGCTGCGTGGCAAGCACAACGGAAGCGATGGGTGAAGAGGTCGATGCGTGGCAATCCCGCGGCCTTGGCCGTGCGGTTCTATGGCGACTTCCTAGCGCTGGCCGCGAACTACGGAAATCCCAAGCCTCCGGCCACTACACCAGGCGAATTTGCGGCAACATTCAGGAGATCAGATCTGCAGCGACAGGTAGAAGAACTAACCAGGATCTATCAAGTGGTGCGTTTCTGCCCGCGTCCGCCGGCTCAGGAGAGCGAGATTCGCCGGGCAGGCGATCTCCTGCGTGAGATCCGATTGCATTTTCGCACGCACAAGGGATTGCACTAGCTGGAATCCTTCGTTTGTGTCATTCCGGCGAAAGAACGTCACCCCGGCGGATTGTAAGCCGGGGCCGGAATCCAGCCGTGCCAGGATTCCCTGTTTTGTGGGATGCGAAAACATTCGCCTGACATTTCTTCCTAAGAAAGGAGCCTATGGCTGACCACGGCATCAACGACCCGCGTTCCCGCATTTATGAAGAGAAGCGCCCTTGGGGAGGATTTCGCCGCTACACACACAACGAGCTGAGCACAGTGAAAGTGATCACTGTGAACCCAGGTGAGGTGCTTTCACTGCAGTACCATCACCACCGTGACGAGCTATGGGTGGCGCTCGATCCAGGGCTAAGAGTGACGTTAGACGATCGGGCTTGGGAACCAGCTCCCTACGAAGAGATTTTCATTCCCCACGGAACACGGCATCGCATGGCTGGCACGGGCAGTCAACCCGGCCGCTGGCTGGAGATTTCTTTCGGAGAGTTTGACGAGAATGACATCGTGCGCATCGAAGATCAGTATGGGCGGAAGTAGCAAAGACCGAAAACGTGATTCACTTGACGATGGCAGAGAAGAGGATACTTCCTTACCCATTGCAGAGGAGCCTCTGGTGGTGCTGCCCATCGAAGACTCTCTCGATCTTCACACCTTCTCCCCGAAAGAGATCGCGCCTCTCGTCGAAGAGTATCTCCACCAATGCCAGCTGCGGGAGTTTCGCGAGGTTCGCATCATTCATGGCCGTGGAACCGGCACTCAGCGGACCATCGTCCGTTCGCTGCTGGCCAAGCATCCATGCGTGGCAGGATTCAAAGACGCGTCGCCGGATTCTGGTGGGTGGGGCGCTACCGTGGTAAGCCTGAAGCCAAAGGGAGCTTAATGCCGTTGGGGGTGGAGAAGGTACAAGCCGAGCACGCCCGAGGACGAGTGCGACGACGAGAACGATTCTAGCGATCGCCTGGCTGAATCCATACTAATTGGCAAGGATCGCCGAACACCCTTGAACCTACACGTACGATGCAACCGCCTTCGCCATGTCCAGGGTTGAAGCCGTGCCTCCCATGTCGTAGGTCTTCACCTTGCCTTCCTTGATCACCCGCGCCACTGCGCTTTCAATGCGTTCAGCCTTTTCGGGTTCTCCCAGCCAGTCGAGCATCATCTTTGAGGCCAGAATGGTGGCGAGCGGATTCACTTTGAACTGACCGGCGTACTTGGGCGCCGAGCCATGAGTGGGCTCGAACACCGCCAGCTTCTCCCCGATGTTTCCCGAACAACCAAAACCGAGGCCACCCACCATCTGGGCGCATAAATCAGAAATGATGTCCCCATAGAGATTCGGTGCCACCAGGACGTCATAGTTGAACGGGTTCTTCAGCAGCCACATGACAAGCGCATCGATGTTAGCTTCGTCCACCGCAATTCCCGGAAAGTCGCGGGCAACTTCCTTGGCCGTCTCCAGAAACAATCCGTCGGTAGCACGCACCACATTGGCTTTGTGCACGACAGTCACTTTTTTTCGACCGAACTTGCGTGCAAACTCGAAAGCCGCCCGAACAATGCGCTCCGAGCCTGCCCGAGTATTAATCTTGCAAGAGAGCGCATACGTGTCCCCGGCTAAGGCGCTGAAGGCGCCGAACGGCTTAGAGATTCGGGCCAAAATATCCGACAGCTCACTGGGCACCGGACTGAACTCCACTCCCGCATAGAGATCTTCCGTATTTTCTCGGAACACCACCAGATCGATGCCGGGCTTATAGTTCAGAAGATTGCCCTCATAGGCTTTGCAGGGCCGGAGGCAGACATAGAGATCGAAGAGTTGTCTCATTCGCACAATGGGCGAGCGGTAGATGAGCACTTTGTCCCTGAAGTGCCGGCGAAAGTTCAGTCTTCGGCAGCTTTCAGTCGGCTTGGAAGTAATCGCGCCGAACATGGCGGCATCGACGCGTTTCAGCAGATCGATCGTGCGCTGTGGAAAGGCGTCGCCCTCCTGGCACCAGAACTCCCAACCAATGTCACCTGGCAAGAACTCCGCGTCCAGACCTGCTGCGTCCAGGACAATACGTGCTGCCTGCAGGACCTCGATGCCGATACCATCGCCCGGCAACCAGGCAATTGTGTGCTTAGCCATGAAAGCTCCTCGTTTCTGAACCCTTTAGTCGGGGCAATTCCTCATTTGCAGGCGGCAGTTTATGCTGGAAGTCAAGAGGCGTGAAGCGTGAAACGTGTTTCGTCGCATGCGACTGATTCAGTCTCATCTCACGTTTCTCGAATCACGCATCACGCCTTGGTGGTTTGCAAACTTCAGACCGCTATGCTAAAAAGGCTTGCTGGCTCAACGAGGTATCGGAGAGGAAGAATGCCGCGTCCGCGAAATGTGATTGCAGGGTTGGCAACGACTCTGGTGGTGGCCTGCTGGTTGTTTCTTGCAGCCCCTTTGGCCCAACAAGCTCCAGCAACACCGAATCCTGACGACCCCAATTTCGATTTCAGCATTTACTACACCGGCAATGTTCGAGGCAACCTCGAACCCTGTGGCTGACCGCGCAACCCAGCGGGCGGTCTGGCTCGCCGAGCTCAAGTTCTGACAGAGAACCGTGCCAAATTCTCTGACAAGCCCCATTTTCATGCGGAGATCGGAAACTACATGCAAGGCATGGGCGACGATCGCGGCATCAAGAACCGCTGGCTCTGGCAGGGAATGCAGAGACTGGGTATTGAAGTGTTGAACGTTGCTGAGGATGACATCGCAGAACTTCAGGCTCTCGGCGTCAAGGTTCAAGGCAGCGACCGGTTTATCTCTGCAAATCTGATCTCGACCAAGACCGGCGAGCCTTTGTTGAAGCCCTATCTTGTAAAGCAGATCGCGCTCAAAGGGAGCAGCCAGAAATATCGGGTGGGATTTCTTGGGTTGTCCGGCCGGGAGAGTTTTCTAAAGACGGACGCAGCGGGCTACACTTGGACGGATCCACAAGCTAGCGCCAAAAAATGGCTGCCCGAGCTTCGAAAGGCATGTGATTTTCTGATCGTGCTGGCCTGCCTGCCCGCAAGGGAGGCGGTCCAGTTGGCGGTGGATAACAGTAACATCGATATTATCGTGACCGGATTTAAACACCAGATGAGTGGCCCGCCCGCCCGCATCAACCAGTCAACCATTCTGTATGCCGAAGACGAGGGAAAAATCCTGGGCGAGTTACGTTTTTCAGTGACCCGAGGGCAGAAAGTAGATGTTCAACCTTTCAACCACACGTTAACACGCAACATCAAGGATGAACCCGGGATGGCGGCGCTCATCAGCCAGTCCAAAGCTGCGATTTCACAAGAGCAACGCGCCTTGGTCAACCAGAATGTTTCGCCTCCTATCAGCACTGGCAGTCTGTCCTTCGCCACATCGGCCCGTTGCGCCACGTGCCATGCTGCTGCGTTCGATGTGTGGAAAAAAAGCCAGCACGCTCACGCGATTGAGATCCTGAAGAAAGAGAAGAAGGAATTCGATTCGTCTTGCGTGGGCTGCCATGTGACTGGGAACGGCCAGCCAGGCGGATTTATCAACCTGAACCAGACGCCTCAGTTGGCCAACGTTCAGTGCGAGGCTTGCCATGGATCGGGAATCCAGCATGCAGAGAGACCCACGGAAGCGAAAATGGCCCGGTTGACCGCTGATGCGTGTCTTACCTGCCACACCAAGTCTAACAGTCCCGAATTTGAGTTTGTCTCCTACTGGTCCAAGATCAAGCACTGAAAGACACTGTGAACGACCTTTCTTCTTTGCTGCCTGGATTTCTGCGTCAGCTTCACTTCAACCAGGAACTGACTGGCGAGCTTGTCGTCGCACTCTGGGAAAAGACTGTCGGAGAAACGCTGGCGCAGAATGCCCGGCCATTGAGGATGCAAGGAACCACACTGGTTCTGACGGTCTCATCAGAAGCGTGGAAGAAAGAATTATTTTCACTGCGATTTGAGATTCTAAGACGGCTGGAAAGGCTGTTCGGACCCTCGAGAGTCTCTCGTCTGGATCTGCGTGTCGATCCTTGGATGAACTCGGTTCGCACTCCAGCTACGGTGGTGCCCGAGCAACGCGTCGAGGAACCAGCCGAACTGCCGCTCGATTCGATTTCAGACCCGGAGCTCAGCCGGAGTCTAGCGGCCGCCGTATCCAGTTATTTTGGCAGGAAGGCCAAGTAAGGAATCCGTGGCATTTCGAAAGCACCTCTGCGGTTCAAGTACTAGTAGTCGTCATTCCGGCGAAAGCCGGAATCCAGCCTGCGACGGAAGATCCTGGATTCCGGCGGAGTGACGGCCTTCACGATTTATCTAGATCGTCGTTCTGTCGGTTCTCACGTCAGGTAGATTTCTATGAAAATTGGCGTCAAGGAAGTTGAGTACGTCGGCAAGCTGGCCCAGCTTGCGACAACTGAAGAAGAGAAGAAGTTGTTCATTGGCCAGCTGAACTCGATTCTAGAGTTCGTTGAGCAACTCAATCAGCTCGACACCTCGAATGTAGAACCGACCGCACATGCGGTGCAGTCTGCGGACCAGAGCCTGAATCTGAGGCGCGATGAACCGTTGACGACATTCAGTCAGGAACAATCTCTGGCGAACGGGCCCGAAACGGGGTCCGGCCATTTCAAGGTTCCGAAGGTGATCGCTGATCGGTAGCCGCCAACTTACTTTGCCTCAAGCCCATTATCCGAATTTGTAAGCGGTTTGTTGCGGCCTGCATCCTTTTGTGCGGAACCCAAAGAGGCAGACTTCCAGACAGGCGGAAGGCCTTCGCTGCATGGCTGGACCTCCAAGGAGCATTGTGGAACTTAAGCAACTCACCATCGATCAAGTCAGATCCTTGCTGGACCGCGGAGAGGCGTCGGCCGTCGAGATCTGCCAAGCTCACCTTGACTCCATCGAGCAACGAAACCCTCAGATCAAGGCTTTGATCCATTGGGATGCTTCGCACTCACTGGAGCAGGCCGCGCGAATCGACCGATTGAAGAAGCAAGGGCAGCCGCTGCCGCTTCTAGCCGGAGTGCCTCTCGTTATCAAAGACAACATTTCGATTCAAGGCCTGCGGTGTACCTGCGGTTCAAAAATCCTGGAGAATTACACGGCGCTCTACGATGCAACCGTCATCGAAAAGCTCAAGACGGCGGGCACCGTGTTCGTCGGCAAGGCCAACATGGACGAGTTCGCCATGGGCTCGTCAACGGAAAACTCGGCGTTTTTTCAGACGCGCAACCCACATGCTACCGACTACGTTCCCGGCGGTTCGAGTGGAGGCTCAGCGGCCGCAGTGGCCGGAGCGATGGGCGTTGGATCGCTGGGCTCGGATACCGGAGGTTCGATTCGCCAGCCGGCGTCGTTCTGTGGTGTTGTAGGACTGAAACCCACGTACGGGCGTGTTTCTCGATATGGATTGGTCGCGTTTGGATCATCACTTGACCAGATCGGCCCGCTGACCCGGACCGTCAAGGATGCCGCCAGGCTATTGGGGGTGATTGCCGGCGGAGACACGCACGATGCCACCTCAGTGGCTGTGCCAGTGCCCGACTATGTTGCCGCGATCGATAGCCCAGTCAAAGGTCTCAAGGTCGGATTGCCCAGAGAGTACTTCAAAGCCGGGATCACTCGCGAAGTGAACGTCAAGATTCAAGCGGGGCTGAAGCTGCTGGAACAATTGGGCTGCGAGCTGGTTGAAGTGGAATTGCCGCATACCGAATATGCCATTGCCTGCTACTACGTGGTGGCTATGGCCGAGGCGAGTTCCAATCTTGCCCGGTTCGATGGAGTGCGTTACGGCCTCCGTGTGCACGGAGAGGGAACGCTCAGCGGAATGTATCGTGAGACCCGCGACGCCGGCTTTGGAAATGAAGTGAAGCGCCGCATTATCCTCGGCACTTTTGTCTTGAGCTCCGGCTACTATGACGCCTACTACCTGAAGGCCCAAAAAGTGCGCACGCTCATCAAACAAGACTTCCAGAAAGCGCTGTCCCAAGTGGACGTCATTGCCTCACCCACTTCACCGACGCCTCCATTTCGACTGGGGGAGAAAAGCAGCGATCCTCTTGCCATGTATCTGTCGGATATCTTCACCATCACGGCCAATCTGGCTGGAATTCCGGGCATCTCGCTTCCCTGCGGCAAGACACCGGGTGGTCTTCCCATCGGCCTGCAACTTCTCGGGAAGCACTTCGACGAATCCACCTTGCTGCGCATCGGTCACGCGTTTGAGACGTCGGGAGGATTCACGCTCTAAGACGAGTTCTAACTGCATCGCACGACGATCTTCGGGTTGCCCCGAGATGTAAAACCAATCCCGATGGCTTGGCCGTATCGCCATTCCGGCGAAAGCCGGAATCCAGCCTCTCGCCGTAGAGTAACTGGATTCCCGCCCCGGCTTACTATCCGCCGGGGTGACGTTCTTTCGCGGGAATGACGGTGGTATCCAAGTTGGGAATCGTTGGCGGCTGTTCTCTACGTGTTCCTTCCGATCTCGCCATCATGGAATTCACAGCGCTCAGGCTCTTTGGCTTCGCCATCAGCGCCGCACTCCAGTTTTCCCTTTTGAACTTTATTCGCGGAAACCGCAGGCTTGAGAAGCTCGAGATCCTCTTTCTCAGTTTGATCGCCTGCCTTTTCTGCTGGAATTTTGCCAACTTCCTGCTGTTGTTTTTTGAGAGAGCTACCTCTGAGCTCAGTCGCGTGCTGCTTTCACTTGTGGTGGCCCCGGCCGCTTTTGGAGTTCTAGCATTTCTTCCGCCGCTGCTGCTTCATCTTCACCTTGTTTTTCAGTCCCGAGTCTTGCTCAAGCCGGTTATTCCCGTCTCTCGTGCTTTGGAGTGGACACTTTATCTTCCCCTGCTCGTGTTGCCGGTGGCCCTGACCGATTTCCTGGAAAGTTATCAAACCTCAAAATCGATCTTGGTGGTGTCGCGGTTCTCTAAAGCCTATGCAGTCTGGTTCTGCGTCGCGCTTTTGGTTTCCGGGTTCATCGAGTGGAGGATGCTCAAGCAGAGCCAGAAACGCCAGGATCGCGCGCTCTTTGGAACTCTGTTGACGCTCTTCCTGGCGGTCTCGGGGCTGGTCGTGTACACCTATTTCATTCAGGATCAGGATTCCCTGGAACCGGGGCGGCCACTCGAAACGGTGTTGATGCTGTGGTCAGTTGTTCCGAGTGCGCTGCTTGGGTATTTCATTTTCCGTCACAACTTCCTGGAAATCGCGATTCGGCGGAGCTTAGGCTACCCTGTTGCCATAGTCATCCTTCTGCTTGTCTATCTAGTCAGTGTGCGCTATCTGCCCGACTATCTTGTCGATATTCCGACTGAGGTGATTCAGGCAGGCATGCTCTTTCTGCTCCCACTGGTGCAGCCATTGAGACGGTGGATCGACCATTCCATCGACAACCTGTTTTCCCGAGAGATCGACCGCTTTGAAAAACTGGCTGCAGGGCTGGATGAGATCTCGCGGTCCACTGTGGACTTGAATCAGCTGCTGCGGCGCACCGAGGAGCGGCTTCAAAAGGAACTCAGCCTGAAAGCGATCCGTCTGACGGTTGAGGGTGAGACAGACCAGGTGGCGGGCGCGTTGGCTTGCAGCCCGACTGCTGAGCATATCCCGCTCCACAAAGGTGAGGTCTCACGGGGCAGCATGTTTGTCGAGGGACACAACGGCCCGTTGGCTAGCGAGCAGCATGCAGCTCTACGTTATGTGATTCCCCAGATGGTTGCGGCGATTGAAACCTGCAGACTGGTTGAGGGCAAGATTCAACTGGAGCGGGAGTTGGCCGAACGCACCCGCCTGGCAAGTCTCGGGCAGATGGCTGCCACCGTAGCTCACAACATTAAGAACCCCCTTAGTTCGATTAAGACCATTGTGCAACTGATGCAGGAGGACACGGAACTAGCCGCCAGATACGAACAGGATTTGTCCTTGATCAAGAGCGAAATCGATCGGTTGACCGAGAGCGTCTCTCAGCTGCTGAGATTTTCGAAGCCTACCGTGACCTCCTCGGCTACCGTGGATCTAGCTGCAGTCCTGGAGAAGATCCTTCACATCTTTGGGCCCGACGCTGAACGACGCAACATCCGGATGGATCTGCAAATGAGTGAGAAAGCTCTCATGGTGCGGGGCAGTGAGGAGATCTTCCTGGAGATTTTTCAGAATCTGCTCGTCAACGCGTTGGAGGTTTCCAAGCCACACGACGCCGTGCTGGTACGCGCCACGACAAGTGAAGGTGCCGGACAACGGCGGGTTGTGGTTCAAGTCGAGGATGAAGGACCAGGAATTCCGGAGGCAATTCAGGGAAAAGTCTTCATGCCTTTTTTCACGACCAAACAGAAAGGTACAGGCCTGGGACTGGCGGTGGTGCAACGGCGGGTCATGGACGTGGCGGGTGAAGTGACTTGTTCAAGCCCTATTTCTCCCAGAGGTGGAACACGGTTTGAGGTAACATTGCCGCGATTTGAGGGACAGAAGACCGGCGGCAACACAGGCTGAGCCACGGCTTGCCAGGAGAATGCATGCAGAAGATCCTGATCGTCGATGATGAAGAGGCGGCGCGGTACGGCATCCGCCGGGCGTTGGAAGGCCGCACAACCCGAATCTTTGAGGCTACCAGCGCCAAGTCTGCCCGCAGCCTGATTCAGGAAGAGCAACCGCAGCTCATGCTCGTGGACATCAACATGCCCGAAGAGGACGGCATCAGCCTGGTGAAGAGCCTGGCTGAGCTGCCGTTCCGGCCCCTCGCTATCATGATCACCGCTTACTCCACGGCCAAGGTCGCGGTGGATGCAATGAAGGCCGGCGCTTACGACTACCTGACGAAGCCTTTTGAAATAGACGAACTCCGCCTGGTGGTGAATCGTGCTTTGGAGAAGATAGACCTGGAGCGCGAGAATCACGATCTCCGCAAGCAGATTGCGACCGACGGTCAATTCGGGCGCCTGCTGGGAAAGAGCGCCCGAATGCAGCAGCTATTTGGCACGGCTGATCAAGTGGCTGCGACGGATGTGACAGTGCTGATTCACGGGGAGAGTGGAACGGGCAAAGAACTGCTGGCGCGCGAAATGCACGACCGCAGTCCGCGCAAGAAGGCAGCGTTTATTGCGGTGAATTGTGCTGCTTTGCCTGACACGCTCATTGAAAGCGAGCTCTTCGGGCATGAGAAGGGCGCCTTCACAGGTGCGAGCGAGCAGCGCAAGGGAAAGTTTGAGCTGGCTCATGGAGGTACGCTTTTCTTGGATGAAATCGGCGACATGAACCCGCTCACTCAGGCCAAGGTACTGAGAGCCATCGAAGAAAGGCGCATTGAACGCCTCGGTGGCTCCGGCACTATCGCCTGCGACGTCCGACTGATCAGCGCGACGCACAAAGACCTGAGTGCAGAGGTAGAAGCCGGACGTTTTAGGCAGGATCTCTTCTATCGCTTGAAAGTGGTGACATTGGATATTCCTCCCCTACGGCTGCATCGCGATGATCTTCCGCTGCTGATCCAGTCTTTCGTTTCCATGTTTGCGTCCCGCCACAAGAAGCCTGATCTGAGCCTGTCGCCCGAAGCGCTTGAGCGACTCTCGGAATACCAGTGGCCCGGCAACGTTCGCGAGTTGAGAAATGTGATTGAGGGATGTGTGGTCCTGAACCGAACCGGAACTATTCAGGCGGGTGACCTGCCCGTCGAGGTGCGATCGCTTGCCCGGGCAGGAACGCTGAATCTCAATGCGGCCGTCGGAGGGGACTCGCTTCTCGCGCTGCCCTACAAAGAGGCCAAGCGCAAGTTTGAAGTGGACTACATCACCGCTCGCTTGCAGGAGAATAACGGCAACGTTAGCCGGACCGCAGCCCAGATCGGACTGCACCGGCAGAGCCTGCAACAAAAGTTGCGCGAGCTGGGAATTGAGCGATGAGTAATCAAAGAAGGGCAGAGTGTGCCCGTGAGGAGTTACTCAAAGAAGAGAGATGCTGTTCCCGGAGCCGACTGGAACGATCTTTGGCTGTCGCCGCTACCACCATTCCGGAGTTAGCGGCTGCACGAACGACGTTCATCCTCAAGATGGTTAGGACCGTAGATGGCGTGTGCCGTTTTCGACTTGGCTTCCTGCCCTGGTCATCGGCCTTGCTCCTCCTGCTCCTCTCTCTCTCTCCTGCGGCCCGTGCCCAGACCCAGTTTGAAATCACTCCCGAAGTCGACCGGCTGTTGCGGGACGGCTTGAACCAGATGTACCGCTATGACCTAAAGGAAGCCGACGAGTCCTTCGACAAGTTGGTGCGCCGCTTTCCAGAGCACCCCATCGGTTACATGCACAAGGCCGAAGTAGTCTGGTGGCACGCCCTTCGCGATAACAAGAACCCAAAGCTTGAAGCCGACTTCGAACAGTACACTGACCTCGCCATCAATAAGGGCGACCATTTGCTGAAAAAGAACCCGAAGGACTTCTATGCCCTCCTTTATGTTGCCGGCTCTTACGGCAACCGAACTCGCTACAACGTCTACATCAAGAAGAGTTATTACCGGGCGATGCGAGCCGGGATCAAAGGATACGATTTCGTAGGACCGGCGCAAACGCTGAGGCCCAAATATGTGGACTGTTTGATTGGCACAGGCGCTTACAACTACTTTGCCGGGTCGATCCCCACACTCATGAAGCTCTTTTCCTGGATGTTCACTCAAGGGGGTGACAAAGAAAAGGGTATCCAGGAACTGGAACTGGCCGCGCAAAAGGGTGAATACGGCCAAATTGCCGCCAAAATGGTCCTGTTGGGTGTCTACTACAACGAGAAGCGGTTCGAAGACTACCAACGCCTGGTCTCAGGATTAATCGAGCAGTTTCCAACCAATCCCGTCTTCGTAATGTGGCTAGCGGATTTTCATATCCGCCAGGGAAGACTGGACGAGGGCAATCAGAAACTGACGCTTTTGCTCGACAAAGGCAAAGCAGCAGCGCGCTCGAAGTTGTCCCTGGCGCAGATTCACTATGAAAAGGGTAGAACGCTGTTGGAAAGACAGAATGGGACTGATGCCGTGACCAGCCTCACTCGTGTCATTGAAGGCAATCTGCCTACCGGCGATCCGCTTCCCGTCAAGGCTCGCTTGTTGCGAGGCTGTGCCTGGGATTTGAAGGGCGAGCGCCAACAAGCACTAGCCGACTACCAAGCGGTTCTGCAGCTGCGTGACACGGACGACTCCCATCGCAAGGCGCGAAGCTTCCTAAAACAGCCCTATCAGGGCCGAGCGAGATCTTGAATCGACAGCAAGAGATCCCCAGAGTCACGTTTAGGTGCTCTAACGCGCACTGTGGGCTTTCCATGCTTCGCGAGCTGCGCCGCACGCTGTATCCCGGCTGGCTCGGTGGATGGCGTTGCGCGACGATTTACGTAAAAGCCGTTCGGGCCAGCACTGCATTGGAGAGCTTTTGGAGGAACGTTGAGAAAGGGATTGCGGCTGCTTAGTTTTCTGCGCGGGTCAAATGGGAGAGTCGCGGCAGTGCTGTTGGCTCTCACCGTCTTCTTTTATTGGAAGATCATTTTCACCCGACAGGCGATGCTGCCTTGGGATGCGGGGGATTTCTTCTATCCATACTTGGCCTATGTGCACGAAGAACTGCGGCACTTCCGCCTGCCGCTCTGGCTTCCCTATGCCTTCTCGGGCTTTCCCATCATCGCCGATCCCGAAGGCCAGATTTTCTATCCACCGAACTGGCTGATGGTCCTCGTGCATCCCTTTGCTCCGCTGCCGTTCAGACTGGTTGAGATCCAGATCGTCATCCACTATTTCCTGGCGGGTCTGTTCATGTTCTATCTGGTTCGGGACTTCACGCGGGACACCGTCTCTGCTCTCTTCGGGGGGATTCTGTTCATGTTCAGCGGTGCGATGGTGGCCCACGCGCAGCACCTGGCCATCATCAATGCGAACGCCTGGTTCCCACTGGTCTTCCTGTTGGCGCGTCGCGGATTGCTTGAGAACCACAGGTTCTACACACTGGCTGCCGGAGTGTTCTTTGGAATTGAGATTCTTACAGGCCATGTGCAGCATGCCGTCCTGCTCGGTTTGTTGCTGTTTCTCTACTTCGCTTATGAAGCCTGCGCGGGACCAGACCGAGCCAGGTTGTGGCCGCGCTGGATTTGGCAACTGGCACTAATCGCCGCCATTGGAGCCGGGCTTGCGATGGTCCAGCTCCTGCCGACTGCCGAACTCAGCCCGCTTTCCATCCGTACTCAAATCTCACACTGGGACGTGACCACGGGTAATCACCCCTCGTATCTATGGACGCTGTTTCTCCCCAACTATTTCGGAGGCATCAACGGCGTTCCCTATTTGCGCCCCGTTGACCCAACCTTCTATTACGTCTTCCTGACCGTTCCGGGTTGTTTGCTTGCTTTGGTTGGACTCATCGAAATGGCTCGTCGGAAGAACTTTTTCTGGCTGGGGCTCATCTTGCTTTGTTCGATCCTCGCGATGGGGAAGCGTGGGTATCTTATCGAGTTCCTTTACCACGTTCCGATTCTCAACCTCTTCCGGCACCCACCCATGTATTTCGACTTGGCTAACTTTGGCCTCTGCCTCATGGCAGCCGTCGGGATGCGAACGCTATGGGATCAAGCAAGGCAGCAGTACTACAGAAGGTTTTTTCCCCCGGGGTTGATGATTCTTCTAGTGCTGGCCATTCTGCTGGGAGTTGCATTCCAGTTTGCGACAAGCATCCCCGGCTGGCATCACATGCTTCTGGTTCTGGCGGTGTTTGTCGGCCTGGTTGCTGGGACACTGCACGGCCCCTTCCCGGCTCGTTTGTCTCAATGCGCAGTGATGGGCATCGTTGTTTTTGAATTGTGTTTTCACGGCATGAACCAGGTCTTCAATTCGACCGCTGGGGATCCCTGGAAAACCATGGCTTACGATTACGAGGCCGGCCGCAAGGAAACTCTTCAGTTCCTGCGCTCTGACCAGGAAAGCCATTTTCGAGTGGCCGGCTTTGGAGAGTCTCAGTTGAGCAATGGCTGGAACCTCTGGCGCATCCCCGGGGTCTATGGCTGGAACCCCATCATGCTACGTCGGTACCAGGAGTATATTCGCCAGTTCACTCATTCCGCCGGTTATGCCCAACCTTACTCTGGACCCGGCCAGCCCGACCATTCCCTCGACTCCCCCATGCTCGACTTGCTGGGCGTAAAGTACCTGGTAGTGACGAGCAGAGTCGAAGAAGAGCAAAAACTCACCAAATCGAACCAGTTCGAAAAGGTTTTTTCCGACTTGGACTGGTGGAAGGTCTATCGGAACAAGGATCACATGCCGGGCCCTTGGTTCCTTCCCGGCGCTTACGCGTTGCCCGACACGTCTGCCGAACTTGCTTTGATGAACACATCGTGGTTTAAGCCCGTAGAGGCACTCCTGATCGCCAGGGAACATCTGGGAAGGAGCAAACTGCAACACGTTCAAGAACTGCCGGTGATTTCCCTGAGAGCGGAGCAGGTTGGCGCGCTCTCAAGCCGTGCTGCACTCGCGGTCAATAACAATGACTGCGCTGAGCTAGACTTGAAGTTCGCCTACTGGACTGGCAAAGGAAATTGGATACGCTTCGACCTTGAAGGACCCACGGTCGCGGGCCGGCATTTATTACTGATGCAGTACACCACTCCGGAGGCTGGCACGAGTCTGGAGGTCGCAGTCGCAAAGGGAAGTACTAAGCAGATATCTAGCCCTGTGACATTGCCCAGGACATGGGACTGGAACTGCAAAGCCACCCGCTCGGCACAACTCGGCGAGTTTCAGCTGGGTCCAGGCGCTCACCAACTGACTCTGACTCTGACTAGCAAGTCTGAAGTCGCATTGTTTTCACTTTGGCTGGTGCGCATTCCGGAAGCTGAACCGATGAAGGGTGGCCAAGCTTCTTTCGAGAACCTTCAGGTTTCCGCCAACCGTATCAGTTTCGAAGCCAAGCTGAACCAGGACGGCTACGTGTTTCTGAACGAGATCCACTATCCCGGCTGGACAGCCACGGTGGATGGTGAGTCGGCGGAAGTTCTGCGTGCTAACGGGATCTTCCGGGCGCTATGGGTCTCGGCCGGGACCCATCGGATTGAGTTTCGATTCTGGCCACGTTTCCTGATTCCAGGAGCTGCCATCTCTCTGGCAACGCTGCTGGTGGTGGGGCGGGCTCTGAAGGCATCGAGATTGTCCGCCTCTGATTGAAGGATGTCCAACAGAGTCCTAACAGGAAAAGCTCCCTCTGCTCGCCAGAGAAACGCTGAGACACACAGAAGGGGAAACAAGCTCTTTTCCCCAGCATTGAGGTTGGCACTTTCAGCGAAGACGTCTCCGTGTCTCTGTGGTGGTTTTTACTGCCGTTTCAGGTTAGCTGAACTTCTGATTGAGTTGGCCTTAAGGTCTACTCTCCCGCGAAGTCCTTCTCCAGGTCACCTTCAATAAACTTGAAGAACCAATCGTCGGTAAGCGCGTGAGCCTGGACCAACCATTCGCTGAAACCATCCGGCAAAGGAGGCAGCTCTCTGCCTGTGGATTCGACGATGGTTTCCCAAATCAGAGCAGGGCGGGAGCTGCGCTCTCCGGTGGAAAAGCGAATGGTAATTGAGCCTTCAGGCTGGTCTTCCTCGAAAGTCGCCTGCCAGGAGAAGCTTTTGGGGCGTGCCTGGACATGGCCATCAAGGAAAAGGGAAGGAGGGAGCTGAATTGTGGTCTTAAACTTATCCTTCAAAAATTCAAGCGCATTCTCACGAGTGAAATCGAGGTTGACGGCGTCGGTGTACTGCAGACGCAGCGTTTCGACTTTGAAGTCGGTTCCCTTGGGATAGGAATCGAAGAGCTTGCGAAGCGCGTCCTGTGACCGGCGTGCGAAATCGTTCCATTCGTACTCGTCGCGCTCGTGGACGGAAAGAATGCCCGGCCCCATTTGAATCGCCGGCCACCGCCCCCGCCCTACTCGAAACAAGTGCTGGGCTACATGGTAGACCATCGTCTCCGGAAACTTCGCCGCCGCCAATGTCTCATGCTCTGGATACTCGCCCATCACTCGCTCATAGAAGCGGCCTAAGGCCATCTTGTAGTAAGGATCGGTCTTGATCCCCTGAGCCGACTGCTCCTGAAGCGCCCACTCAATCTCCACATGGGCTTCCACCAGCGGCTTGTTCTTCAGGGGCTTGTGAGTCATTAGAGAGTCTCCGTTGTAGCCCGGACTTGCCGTTTCTTGGAAGATCCGGAGTGCTTCGTAGATACCGACACAGAAGCCGCACGCCGCGAGAAGCTTGGCCGGAATGACGGAACCGGCTGACCGCTGAATTCTGATACCCGAGGCTTACTTCTTCACCAGCTTCGCGACACGTAGTCTGACATCGTGATCGACAGCATGATAAAGAGCCACAGAAACGATCCCGCCACCACCAGCTTCGTGAGACTGGGACTGTATCGGACATGCATGAAATAGAGAATGACCAAAGCCGCTTTCGTCACTGCAATCGTCAAAGCCACAATGGTATTCAGTGGACCCAGGTCGTACCGGGCTACTGCCACCGTCAGTGCTGTGAGAACCATGAGAGAGATGAAGATCACGAAATAGATTCTGAGTGGAACGATGTGAACAGACACGCTCAGTGACCTCCGCCAGTGACATCGTGCAGCCCGATCAGATACAGCAGCGGGAAAAGGAAAATCCACACGATGTCGACAAAGTGCCAATAAAGACCAAAGATCTCAATATGCGAATGGTACTCCGGCGTGAATCGGCCTTTGCGCGCATCATTCACCAGCCAGATCAGCAACCCGAAACCAATGACCATATGCAGCGCGTGCATTCCTGTCATTGCGAAATACAAACTGAAGAACAACTGAGCATGCTGCGCGTTTGGCCCGGGATAGGAGAACGCCACACCTGGGATGAGTTTATCCACATACTTGTGGTGGTATTCAACGGCCTTAATCCCCAGAAAGGCCAATCCTAGCAACATGGTCGCCAGCAAGAATACGACTAACAAGTTTTTCTTGCCGGTTTGCGCACAATAGACTGCCAGGGCCATCGTGAGGCTGCTGCCGATCAGAATGACCGTGTTGATGCCCCCCAGCATCACATCCAGGTGGTGACTGGCCTCCGCAAAGGCTGCCGGGTATGACGATCGATACACGAGATAGGCTAGGAACAACCCACCGAAGAACATTACTTCCTGAGCGAGAAAAACCCACATCCCCAGCGACGAAGACTCGCGTTGCTGCTCGACCGTGTCGAAATGATGCGCAAGATGCGCGGGATGAGCTGCAGAATGCGTGTCAGACAACTTTGATCTCCCGGATTGAGTATTCGTAGGGTTCTTCCGTTACAACCGGAGTCTGCTTGAAATTCGCAGTGGGTGGCGGCGATGGCGTTCGCCACTCCAGTCCTGTCGCTCCCCAGGGATTGGGTCCAGCCAATGCTCCATACTTCAGCGACCAGAGGAAATAGATCATCGGAATCAAGTAACCCACACCTAATATCGAAGCACCGGCAGTGGACATCACGTTCAGCACCTGAAACTCCGGTGGATAAGCATGATAACGGCGCGGCATTCCGAGGTAGCCCAGGACAAACTGCGGGAGGAACGTGAGGTTGAATCCGAGGAAAACGACCAGAGCCGAAAACCTTGCCCAACCTTCCGGGTACATGCGCCCGGTAATTTTGGGCCACCAGAAGTGCATGCCTCCCAGATAGGCCATTACCGTCCCACCCACCATGATGTAGTGAAAGTGCGCCACTACAAAGTAAGTGTCATGGACGTGCACGTCCAGTCCAAGGGCTGCCAGGAACAACCCGGTTAATCCGCCGATTGCGAACAAGCCGATAAAGCCGAACGCATAGAGCATCGGTGCCTGATAGGAAATGGATCCCTTGTACAGCGTGGCAGTCCAGTTAAAAACCTTGATCGCCGAAGGAATGGCCACCAGGAAACTCAGCACCGAAAAGATCAAGCCCGCATACGCAGACTGTCCGCTGACAAACAGATGGTGACCCCACACCAGAAAACCGAGCACCGCAATACCCAAGCTGGAAAATGCAATGAAGTGATACCCAAAAACATACTTCCGGGAAAAGCAGGAGATCAGCTCGCTGATTATCCCCATACCCGGCAGGATCATGATGTACACAGCGGGATGCGAGTAAAACCAGAAGAGATGTTGGAACAAGACGGGATCTCCGCCCAAAGCGGGATCGAATATGCCGATGTGAAAGCCTCGCTCTAACGCGAGCAGCACAATGGTGATCGCCAGCACCGGTGTGGCGAGCATCTGAATGAGGGCCGTTGCATAGTGAGCCCAGATGAACAACGGCAGGCGGAACCAGGTCAATCCAGGCGCGCGCATCTTATGAATGGTGACGATGAAATTGAGTCCCGTCAAAATTGAGGAAAAACCTGCTACGAAGACGCCGAGCCCAGCGGTGATGACATAACTATTCGAATAGGTGCTGCTGTAAGGGGTGTAGAAGGTCCAGCCGGTATCCACGCCACCGACGACAATCGATGTGAGGCTGATCACTCCTCCGAGGATGTAAATGTACCAGCTCAGCAAGTTTATGCGAGGAAAGGCCAGGTCTTTTGCACCGACCATCAGGGGGACCAAAAAATTCCCGAGAACAGCGGGAATGGCCGGGATCAGGAAGAAGATGATCATGATGATCCCGTGCATGGTGAACAGCTTGTTGTAGGTCTCGGCCTGCACCATGTCGCCCTGGGGGGTCAGCAACTCCAGGCGAATCAGAACGGCGAAGAAGCCTCCCAAGAAGAAGAAAAGGGTGATGGACGCGAGGTAAAGCAGAGCGATCCGTTTGTGGTCAACGGTCAGTAGCCAGGAGCGGATGCCGTAGTCGGCATTCAAATAATGTTCCCGGGTTTCCACCGGGACTGAAGGGGCGGTCAACGTACTCATGGTTTCGAATTCTGCCTTTCACTTTCAGGCGCGGGTGACGCGGGCGTGCTGGCGGGAAGTGTCGCCGCCTGCGGCGCCAGAGACTTGATATAGGCGACCAGCTGCGCCAGTGCCTCCTCATTTACCAGTCCTTGAAACACTGGCATCACTGGCTGGTAACCGGCCAGTACTTTGGAAGCAGGGGTGAGGATCGACTCACGCAGATAGTTGTCGTCCACAACGACCTTCTGTCCGTTCTGCAGGGTAATCGTCTTCCCGAAGATGCCTTCCAGGGCCGGCCCGCGCCCCTGCCCATCGGGACGATGGCAGGTGTCGCAGGAAAAGTTCTGGAAGAGGAACTGTCCGCGAGCCGTCATGGATTGCTCGCGCGGCCCTCCCGCCAGCCAGGTTTCATAAGCGACGGGCTCCATGGCTACTACCTTGCCAATCATGCCGGAATGCTTGGTGCCACAGTACTCCGCGCAGAACAAGTGGTATTCGCCTGGCTTGGTGGCCTTAAACCAGATGGATGTGTAGCGTCCCGGCAAGACATCCGCCTTCACCCGGAAGGCTGGAATGTAGAAGCTGTGGATGACGTCTTCCGACGACATGATCAGCTTCACCGAACGGCCAATCGGAACGTGCAACTCGTTGATCTCCCGCTGGCCCTCCAAGTGTTGCAGCTTCCACATCCATTGTTTGCCTACGACGTAGATCGGCGTCGCGTCCGAAGGGGCACGATGCAAGCTGAGGAAGACTTTGGCACCCCAGGCGAAAATCACCATCACAATGATGGCTGGGATCACGGTCCAAAGTGTTTCGAGCTTGGTTGATCCCGTGATGGGTTCAGGCAGCTCTACTTCTGAACGACGCCGGTAACGAATTGCGAAATAGATCACCAAGCCCGCAATCAAGGTGGAGAAGAATGCGGTGATCGCCAACAGAAAGAAGTACAGGTTGTCGACGTCGGCCGCGACCGATGAGGCTTGTTCGGGGAATAGTGGAAAGCCAGAGAACATTTGTTTGAGTCAACAACCCGAGGATCGAAGGATGATAGAAGGTTGCAATACGCTGACTACATCCGTCATTCCCGCGGACGCGGAAATCCAGCTCGTTCCGGACGTAGAGAAGCGTGGATTCCGGCTCGCGCTTCGCTTGGCCGGAATGACGACTGGGGAACTGCGTGCCACGCCCCAATTCGACAATCGACATTCGGCAATTTTCAATTGCATCCTCTATCCTTGATCTTCGATCCTCAGTTCGTGCACCCCACCCGGGACAGCCCTCTCGCGGCGCAGCATGAGGACTACGTAGGCGCCGAGGCCAAGTACAAAGGCGACGCCAACGATGCGCATTGTGGTCAGAATCACCAAACCATACTTCCCTGTCACCGGGTCGTAGTGATAGCAGAACAACAGGACCTGATCCACAATCGACCCGATCTTGTTTTCGGAAGCCTCAACCAGGCCAAGCCTCAGGTCTTTCGGAGCGAACTCGATCCCGTAGAAATAGCGCGACAATCGCCCTTGTGGGGTCAACACCATGATGCCACCTGCGTGCGCGTATTGGTTTTTCTGAGCGTCGTAGCGGTAGCGAAATCCCACGGCTTGCGTGAGGCGGTCAATGGACGTTTGATCTCCCGTCAGGAAATGCCAGCCTTCGGCCGCTCCTTCCCGCTTGTAGCGACGGATGTACGATTCCTTGGCGGACTTGGCCAGAGGGGCGTCCTCTCTGGGATTGAAACTGACGGTCAGCACCTCAAATTCCTTCCCCACATCAAAGCGAAGGACTCGGAAAGCCCGGAGCATCCCCTCCAGCACCTCGCTGCACAGCATGGGACATTCGTGATAGACCAACGACAGAATGACGGGTTTATCGTGAAAAAAATCTCCCAGAGCAACGAGACGACCCTCTTCATTGCGGAATTCGAGGTCAAGCGGCAGCTGCTCATTCAAGCGCTGATCAATGCCTACATTGCGCACGGCCTCGGGAAGCTGCGACTGCGAGAAGGCAGTGCTTGAAAATACTCCCAAAGTGAGGACAAGGATAGTAAGACGAAAGAGGCCTAAGTGCCCCAACGAGGACACCCTGAAAGTGGGAGCCGCTGTCCTCAGCGGCGATTGGGCCGCTCCGCACGTCACTATCGCCGCTCGGAGAGCGGCTCCCACTTTGTCGCAAATTGCGGCACCGCCTTTCTCTGGATTCTGGCTCGCGCTTCGCTTGGCCAGAATGACGATGGAAGGCAATCCATTCGGCAATCGGCATTCGGCAATCGGCAATTTGCCTGGCATCCCTCAGCGCTCCGGCTTCTTGGAAGAATTTGCGGGACTCTCGGTCGCCGTCCGCTGACTGCTAATCGCTGATGGCTGACTGCTCTCATCTCGCGCCGGCAAACCTCGTTCGGCGAGCAACTTCATCGCTTGATCCACTGGAATTCGCACCACGCCTCGTTTCTGGTCTACCCAGCCATACGTCGAAAGCTGTTGGGTTTCCTGTTCAACGATCACCTTTCGATTGGGCACCGGTAAGGTCTGTAACCTCGGTTCCGGCGGTTGTGGGGGTCTTTGACTCATCATCGGCGGAGGCACAACGTCATTTTGGGCTTGCTGCCGATCCAGGAACACGAACACACCTTTCATGGCCAGAATGGATAACACGATCAGGACTGCCAGTCCCACACCCAACCACGCCAAGGGGCGAACGTGGACGTCGCTGGTTTCATGATGAATGCCGGCAGGAGGCTCGTGCCCGGGGCCGTGTTTAGTGTCCACTTTCCAAGGCCTCCGCAAAGTGGGGGTCGCGAACCGGCAGTACAGGTCGGCTTTCGAGTTGCCTGAGAAAAGCCGCCAGCCACAGCCCGCCGATGCCGATGGGCGCTGCCAGGTCCATCCATGAGACATGCAATTCCGAGTGGTGGCCTGCCGGAATAATTTGCATGTACAGATCCACAAAGCGCATCAAGAGGATGAGGCAGGCTACCCTTACGAGCCGCGCGCCGCTGCGCTTGCGCGATCGCGACAGTAGCAAGAAGAAAGGCAGCGCGAAGTGGAAAAGGATCAACGCCAGCTGGAAGTACTGCCATCCGCCGACTAGGCGCTTGAGGTAGTAGGGTGTCTCTTCGGGCAGGTTGCCGGACCAGATGATGAGAAACTGTGAAAAGGACAGGTAAGCCCACAACATGACGAAAGCGAGTGTCAATTTTCCAAGATCGTGAAAGTGCGCTGGCGTGACTGCTTCCGACATGGGTCTTCGACCGGAAAGATACGCCGTCACCGCAATCGCGAAGGGGAACGCCGTCAACACCTGCCCAACCATGAAAGACAATCCGAAGATCGTGGAAAACCAGTGCGGCTCGAGCGACATCACCCAATCAAATGAGGCGAAGGTGACTGTAGCGCCAAACAAAACGAGGCCTGGGCCACTCATCGTTTCCATCTTTCCCGCCAGCGCTGGGTCTCCGGTTTCATCCTGCTGGCGGGACCAGCGGTTCAAGAAGTGGGCTAACGCGATCCAGCACGAGAAATAGAAGACAGTCCTCAAAAGAAAGAATGGGACGTTCAAATAGGGAGCCTTGAACTGCAGGATCTTGTCCGCCTCGACAACTTCCGGGCGTGCCCACTCGTAGAGTGGTTTCATTCCCAGGACCACCGGCAAGAAGAGGGCGGCGACCAATGGCAAAGTCCGCGTAGCCGCTTCCAGCAGACGACGAATCATTATTCCCCAACCGCCGCCTGACAGATGATGTAACAGGACAATCGCCAGGGACCCAATCGCGATTCCAGCCCAGTAGACATAAGCAAAAAGATAGGAACGAAAGAAGTGTTCGGGGTTGGCGACTCCGCCAACCACACAAACAAGCAGAGCAATGCCGCCAACCAAGGCGGCGCGTTTGCGAAGCTGCTTAGCTTCCGGCCATTGAAGAGTGGCGTCTTCGATCATTGCTTGGACTCTCCGCCGCGCAAACCTTGCCGCTCCGCTTCCGGCACGTCGCTTAAAGCGGCGTTCTGACTGAGCTGTAACGCACGCACATAGGCCACAATCGCCCATCGATCGCGCACAGGGATCTGCGCCGCATAGTCCTGCATAGCGCCGAACCCGTTTGTGATCACGTCGTAAAGATAGCCTGGAGGCGCCTGTCGCAGACGTTCGATGTGGTACGTCGGAGGACGGCGGAAGCCTCGCCGCACCACCATCCCGTCTCCGTTGCCGACGCGATCGTGGCACGGAGTGCAATAGATGTTGTACCGCTGGCGTCCGCGTTCCAGTGTTTTCAAGTCGATCGGAAAGGGAAATGTTTCAGCGGGCTTTCCGCCGACGCTACCTTCGTACAAATGTGTATCTTCCCGAAGCTGCCCCCGCGGCACAGTTCCAGGAACCAGTGGTCGCGACGCGCGGCCGTCCGGGAAAAACGTGCTGGCCTCCAGGGATTCGACCTTTGGCTGGTCGTGCATGTCCTGTCTGCAGCCAACAGTCGCGCCCAGCATTAAGAGAATGAGACAGCAGTGGAGGCCGGCCATCCAGTTGCGTGGCATCGCCATAAATCGGGTCGATAATTCCATCGCACCCTCACCCGGCCTAACGGCCACCCTCTCCCACGGGGAGAGGGGCTGGGGGTGAGGGGGCAGTTGCAACGGCAGGGAATTCATTCACATCGTCCTGTTTGTTCATGCGAGACAGCTAATGCGGAACTTCTGCAATCGACCGCGGTTTCAAGGTCTCCAGGAAACGACGGGTAGCGTCCTGGTCAAACTTCGCGTCTGCCGCTTCAATACAAATGAAGAAGCGATCCCGGCTTGCCAGTGCAAAGCTCGGGACGTTGAAAACTGGGTGATACGGCATCGGGAGCCCATTGAGAGCCAGCATCCCGAAAACAGCCGTCAGGGCAGCACCCAGCACCGTCATCTCAAAGGTAATTGGAATAAACGAAGGCCAACTGTGGAGCGGCCGTCCTCCGATGTGGATTGGATAGTCGATCACCGACATCCAGTACTGCATGAAGTAACCGCCCAGCCCACCTAGAATGCCACCGCAGAGTACCAGGAGAGGTAACTGGTTTCCGTGCATTCCCATCGCCTCGTGCAGTTCCTCTATCGGGTACGGCGAGTAGGCATCCATCTTCTTGTAGCCATAGTCATGAACGCGCTGAGCGGCGGCAACCAAGTCCGTCGGGTTGTCGAACTCAGCCAGCAAGCCGTAAATTGGAGGTCGGCGTCTCATCGAGTTACTCAGGATCCCCTCCTCACTGAGGGGAGGGGAGTTATTTTTCCTACTTCACTTCCTTCACTTCTGCCTGCGGCAATATCGTGCGCATTTCAAAAATCGAAATCATCGGGCAGGAAGCGCAGGAACAAGAACAGCAAACTGATGAACAAGCCAATCGTTCCAAAGAACATTCCAAAATCCCACTTCGTCGGGTAATACATGCCCCAGGACGACGGCAGGAAATCGCGATGCAAGCTGGTGACAACGATAATGAACCTCTCAAACCACATGCCGAAACTGACAATCACCGACACAATGAACAACGCAGGAATGCTGGCGCGCATGCTCTTGAACCAAAATGCCTGGGGTGCCAGGACGTTGCAGGCAATTAGCAACCAGTATATGGTGGCGTATGGACCTTTCATCCGGTTCAAGATCATGAAGCTCTCGTACGGGTTGGCACTGTACCAACCGAAAAACGCTTCCATCATATAGCCGTAGGAAACGATGAGCCCTGTGACGAGAATGATCTTCGCCATGTTGTCCAGGTGGCGCATCGTGATGAAGTCTTCCAATCTGTAGAAGGCGCGGATTGGAATGGCCAGTATCAGCACCATGGCGAAGCCCGCAAAAATGGCCCCGGCCACAAAATACGGTGGGAAAATGGTGGCGTGCCATCCAGGAATCACACCCACGGCGAAGTCAAAGCTGACGATCGTGTGCACCGAGAGGACGAGCGGCGTGGAAAGTCCGGCCAGTAGAAGGTAAGCGGTCTCGTATCGGCTCCAATGCCGCGCGGACCCGCGCCAGCCCATGGCCAGCATGCCGTAGATGAAACGTGGAATCCGCTTGAGACTACGGTCTCGCAGCGTCGCCAAGTCGGGAATCAGTCCGACAAACCAGAACAGCAGGGAAACGGTTCCGTAAGTCGCAACCGCAAAGACATCCCACATCAATGGGCTCCGAAACTGCGGCCAGATGCCCATTGTGTTCGGATACGGAAACAACCAATAAATCGCCAGCCACGGTCTGCCGGTGTGAAACAGCGGATACATGGCAGCGCACGCCACGGCGAACAGCGTCATAGCTTCAGCGAAACGGTTGATCGACGTACGCCATTCCTGCCGCAACAGAAGCAGGATTGCGGAAATCAAGGTGCCGGCATGCCCGATACCGATCCACCATACAAAATTGATGATGTCAAAGCCCCAACCCACCGGATTGGTGACGCCCCAGATGCCGGTTCCATGCAACAACAGGTTGGCCAGGGTCTGTCCCAGCAGCATCACCCCGATGAATCCGATACCAAAACCTACCCACCATCCTTTGGGAGTGCGGTGCGCGAGGACAAACGAACCAATCTTGTCGGAAACCGATCCAAACGTATGGCCCGGCTCGATGATCGGAGGGTTGTCCGGCTCCACGGGCAGCGTTTTCGGATTGGTGAGGTGGTCCATGGAAAGCTAATGCGTGAAATCGTGATTCGTGTAGCGTGATGTCTAGTTTCTTAGATTGGAATCACTCATCGCTTTACGTATCACGTTTCACGAGGTTCCTTTGATCTCCGGATTCGGGTTTCGGAGGGCCCCCAAATAAGTGGTCCGTGGCCGCGTGTTGAGCTCGCCGAGCAGTGCGTAGTTCAACTTGTCTGCTTTCAGCTGCGACACGCGGCTCGCTGGGTCGTTGATATTTCCAAATGTGATGGCCTTGGCCGGGCAAACGGCTTCACACGCTGTCACAATCTCGCCGTCGCGTATCGGACGATCTTCCTTTTCTGCCTCAATCTTCGCAGCGTTGATTCGTTGCACGCAGTAGGTACACTTTTCCATCACGCCGCGCGATCGCACGGTCACGTCGGGATTGCGCCCCAGTTTGAGACTTGGGGTTTCGAAATCTGAGTAGAGCAGAAAGTTGAACCGGCGAACTTTGTAGGGACAATTGTTCAGACAGTAGCGCGTTCCCACGCAACGGTTGTACACCATGTCGTTGAGTCCTTCGTCCGCTGTGAGAAGTCGCATTGACGGGGCAAACCACTTCGCAGGGCGCGTTCTCGCACTGCATGCAAGGCACGGGCTGGTGATAGGTTGCCGGATTGTCCAGACCGCCGGTGTAGTACCGGTCAACGCGGATCCAGTGCATTTCGCGCCCAATGATGACTTGCTCTTTGCCAACGACTGCGATGTTGTTCTCAGACTGGCACGCAATCGTGCAGGCGTTGCACCCGGTGCAGGAACTGAGATCAATCGCCATGCCCCAGGCATTGCCTTCATGTTTTTGCGGAGGGTACATCGAGAGCGACTGGGAAGCCTCTTCACCCATCTCATGAATAAACTCCGGATGCTTGTGGTATTCCTCCAGAGTTCCAGCCCGAACAGGATTGCGTCCTTCCATGCTGTGATGGTGCTGGGTACAGGCGAGCTGATACCGGCGTCCCGTCTTGTTCACTTGCACCCCGAAACCGAACCAGGGAGCACCTGCGGTCCGAATCGCATAGGTGTTGAATCCTGTTCCACGTCCCACACGTCCAGTGCGAAGTCGGCCGTAGCCGAGGTGTAAGGTGACGGAGTCGTTGGGCTGTCCCGGCAGAATCCAAACGGGTGCCTCCAGTTTACGTCCCTCATACTGAAGCTCGACCACATCCTCATTACTCAGCCCTAAACGTTCAGCCGTGGCTGGGCTAATCAGAGCTGCATTGTCCCAGGTGAGGCGGGTGTGCGGCTTTGGCAGCTCCTGTAGCCAGCCATTGTTGGCGAACTGTCCGTCATGAATATGCGGGTCGGGGCGAAAGACGACGTCCAGTCCCGGCTTTCCGGCTCCCGGCGTCGGAAGCACTGGCCGCGCGGTCAGAGTAACGGACTTCGGAGGCAGGGCCGTTCCGGCGACGACGCCGTCATGCAAAGACTTTCTCCAGAACAGCTCGAAGGCCGGTGAGGCTTGTGGGGCAGAGTTTGTCGAAGCGCTGAGTGGCGCTCCTCGGTGGCGTTGCTGCCAATAGCCTCGAACAATCTCGTAGCTCGATTGATCGGGTTGGCTCGTTAGCGACGCCAGCATCTCATGTCTGGTCTTGCCGCCATACAGCGGCGCGATCAGGGGTTGCAGGATGGTCACAGTCCCGTCGTAAGCACGGCAGTCGCTCCAGGACTCCAGGAAGTGCGCCTCAGGAACGTGCCAGTGGCAGAGTGCCGACGTTTCGTCTTGATACTGGCTGAGATGGATACGCAGCTTGACCTTTGCGAAAGCGTCACCAAACCCAAGGTCTGCGGGCGCCGTAAATGCAGGATTGCCGCCCAGAATCACCAGAGTGTCAACGGAACCTGCTTGCATATCCCTGACGAGTTCGCGCAGGGACTCGATCTGTTGAATGGCGTTGGCTTCAACAGGCTCGCTGTAGCTCACCGTTTTTTCCACGTTGCCCAGCGCATGGTTCATCGCGTGGGCCAGCGCGTGCACCAGCGGAGGCTGTTGCTCGCCGGCAATGACCAGGCTCGCTCCCGGATGCTGCTTCAGGTCACGCGCCACAGGTGCAACCCACGCCGAGCCGGCTGTGGTTGCCGACGCTGGCAGCGGCCAGGGAATGCCCAATTCCGCAGCGAGCGCCAGCGCAAACCCCTCGATTTCCCCCGCGCGCATCGGCAGCCGGTGATCAGCCATCGCGCCTGTGTTGCTGGGCGTGCTCTCCACCACGTACAGCCGGTTCATCTCGTGTTGGCTTCCACGCACTTTCCGACGTGCCGTGAAGTCCCGGGCATATCGCAACCTGCCCGCGCCAGTCGATAGGAAGTCAGCGTCGAGAGAGACGACGACGTTGGCTTTCTCGAAGTCATAGCGAGATGCGACGTTCGTCCCGAAAGCAAGCTGCGCACCTTGTCGGATGGAATCGCGATTCACGGGCTCGTACTGGTGCCACTTCGCTGATGGGAACTCCGCCAGCAGCCGCTGCAGCTGCTCATGCAGTGTCGGGGAAGTCACCGTCTCGGTGAGGAAGCGCAAACCGGCGCCCTTGTTACCTTTGAATCGCTGGGACGCTTCGCGCATCTCGCTGAGGAACGCGCTCCACGAACGGATCTCACCGTACTGTGTCACCGTCTGTGAACGGTCAGGGTCGTAAAGCCCCAAAATCGAAGCTTGGGCGAAGACATCGGTGGCTCCCAGGCTGGCAGGATGGTCCGGATTTCCTTCCACCTTGGTTGGCCGTCCCATGTGGTTTTCGACCAGCACGCCCTCGGCAATTCCGCCCAACGGCATCGCCGAGGCGAAGAAGAGCGGCTTGCCCGGGATGAAGTCTTCGGGCGCTTTCACGTAGGGCACAATGGGCTCGTCGGGTTGCTTCGTGCAGCCTGTCAGACCCGCCAACGCGAGCGATGCGCCCATCAAATGCAGGAAACGGCGCCGCCCCACAGGATCGACCCACTGGTCCGCCTGCTGCGGGAATTCGCGATAGAGGAATTCCTGAAACCCTTCCGTCTCTGCCAGCTCCTCCAGACTTCTCCAGTAGGACTGGCGGTCACCACTGCCGATCCTGGCTCGCAGAGAGGCAAAATCAAATTGCCCGTTTCGTGTTGTCATCGGTGACAGGTGGAACAGTTCGTCAAACTCTGAATCTTGTATTCCTGAACCAGTTGTTTTCCCAAAGCGATCTGGTTGGCGGGGGGCTGGTACTCCATGTTAAAGACCTGATCCCGAGGACGGACATACTTCTCGGGTCGGCGATGGCAGTCCAGGCACCACTCCATCTGCAGGGAGGCATGCTGCCAAACCAAAGGCATTCGATCCACCTGCCCGTGACAGGTGCTGCAGCCCACTCCCTTGTTTACGTGAATGCTGTGGTCGAAATAGGCGAAGTCAGGCAGATCGTGGACACGCGTCCAGCGAATCGATTTGTCTGTCCGATAACTGTCGCGGACCGGCTCGAGCATCTGGCTGGTGGACCAGATCTGCGAATGACAATTCATGCAGGTCTTCGTGGGAGGAATTCCTGCGACGGCTGCGACCTCGACCGTCGTATGACAGTAACGGCAGTCTACACCGATGGCTGCCACATGATGTTGGTGGCTGAACGGGACAGGTTGTTCGCGCGTGACGCCGGCCTGTGTAACATACCCGGACCGGTTCACCGCAATGATCACCGTAAGGATACCGCCAATGATAAAGATCGAGCCGAAGATACTGAGCTTGGCAAACGTATTGGTGCTGCGGTGGAAGATCTGTGACACGTGTGAGAAGTCTCTCTGGATCCAACGCGGAGGGAGGAACTTCTGCAATGCTCAAACGCGGGGAGACTGTAGCATCGCGTCGAAATTCGAGTCAAGTGAATCGGTTCACTAGAGCCAGCTCCGTCACGTGTTCCTGTGCGAGCCAGGAGGTCGTTTGATTGAAGCAAACAGAAGGCTTTCAGCGAAACTCACGAGCTAATCATTCCCGCAATCTTCTCGCCCACCGGCACCGGTTCTCCCAGAACCAATCCGGCGAGCGCCCGGATGAAGCTCGGATCGTCGTTGAGCCCGGGCATCAGCTCGAACTGGCCGATGCCGTGATGGGCAGCTTCCTCGCGCGCTTCGATGTTGATCTCGCTGAGAGTTTCGACGTGGTCCGATACAAACGCCACCGGCACCACCAGCACGTTGCGAGTGCGACGTTCGCCCAGCGTTTTCAAGGTCGAGTGCAAGTGACGGTTGCAGCCACTTGCTGGCACCGACTTTGCTCTGGTAGCAAAGGGTATGTGGATGATGCCAACGTCCCAATTCCAGAACGCGCTCCACGGTGCTTTCGATCTGCATCTGATAGGGATCGCCCTTTTCGATCACACTGACGGGAACGCTATGCGCGCTGAAAACGATGTGCACCTCCTCGCTGTCCGGAAACTTCGATAGGGTTCTGTGGATGCTTGCCGCAAGTGAGTCCAGATAGGCTGCATCAGAGTAGAACTCGCGGATGACACGAGTCGGAAGCTCTTTCAGAGGCGAAGACGCAATCTGGCGGGTCCACTCATTCAAGCTGCTGCCTGTGGTCGTTCGGGAATACTGCGGATAGAGAGGCAGCAACACTAGCTCACGCGGCGCGAAGGCCTCCACGTCACGAACGGCCTCTTCCGTTAACGGGTGCCAGTAACGCATCGCTACGAAGACGCGCGCTTCTACGAATTGTCTCAGCTCAACTTCCAGCGCCCGCGCCTGGCGCTGAGTAAATTCCAGAATCGGCGACTTGCCTCCGATCTCCGCGTAGTGGTTGCGAACTTTTTTCGCGCGAGTTGCAGAAATGACTCTCGCCAATGGTTCCCGGGCAATTTTGGCAAAGGGGAAATCAATAATGTCGGGGTCTCTAAACAATCGCAACAAGAAGGGCTCGATGGCCTCGAGAGAATCAGGCCCGCCGAGTTGGAACAACACTACAGCAATCGATTTCCCAGAGTTCATGAAAGAACGGTTCCTCCTTTAGTGCCTAACAATCTCCGTGTAGCAGCGAGTAAGTAGCACATTCACCGAAGGGAGATCAACCAAGAGACGGCGGGCTCACCACTCAGACGGGGCCAGCTAGCTCGGGAACGAATGTTGGTTTGGGATGCTCGCCGATGGGCCATCCTTGAACGGGCCGGACGAGCTATTCGCCTTTTGGCACCTGAGCTGCTCATGTTCTATTGGAAGTCACCAGAATCTCGAGGTTTTGGGAAATGATTTTCTCAATCGTTTCTCACAAGGCCCCAATTCTAGAAGGAGTCCCCCCTGAACACTACGGGGAACGCCCACATGGAAAAGAACAACGAGACAACCCTTCCGACCGGCAGGCTCAGAATCTCACCCCGGGCCAAGAGCGGAAAGGCGGACCCTACAACACCAGCAACCACAGAGCCGTGGTGTGTCGTGACTTTTTGGGATCCGGAAGGAGACTTGAAGATTCGAAAGACCTATGGGGTAGCTGGTTTGCGGCGTCACAAACTGTTGAGAATTACTTCGGAAGCTCTTCAGCAGGGCTTTCCCCTCAGCCAGGACCTGGTTTCCTTCGACATTTTGGGTTGCGGGTTGCGGACCTTGCAGCGAGACGTGGCGCACTTCGCTGCGACCGGAGTCTTTGTTCCATTCCAACGCGTATCTTTGAACGACCGAAAGCGGCGCTACACCTACCCAGTGGCCGCCGCAAAGCTGTACCTGGAGGGCCGCTCCCAGCAGGAGATTTCAGCCACGCTCTATCAGAATGTGGAGCTGGTCGATAGTTTCATACGCAACTTTGCCAAAATCGTTCGCCTGGCGATCAGCGGCATAGGTCAGGGCCATATGGGGACTGTGACTCAAGTCTCTGAAGCTTTAATTGAAGAATATCTGATGCTGTTCAGGGAATACAACACGCCTCAATTATTCATGCGACTGGACCTGTTTACTCGAACCGCTAGATGACGCAAAGCCGCCATATGACACTGGCCTGAAAAAGTCATGCAGGCCTAACTGTAAGCAGCTCTATTCCATACCTGAGTGGACAAACCCCACTGAGGTTGCCGGCCCACGACAACAATCTTGTGCGATTTTGTAAGAAGTGGAGCACATGGATGCGTGCCCGCCTTTTGGTAGGGGACCGAAGGAGTGCTCAACCGCCGGCGATGGCAGGGATGATGGACACTTCATCCCTCTCTGAGATTGGTGTTTGCAGATTCTCCAGACACCGGATGTCCTCTTCGTTAACGAAGATGTTCACGAACCTTCTCACTTTTCCGTCTGCTTCGCAGATACGGTCTTTGACACTTGGAAATCTCTGGGGTTCTCGATTAATTGCAGGACCGAGCTTCCGCTTGCGTTCACGACTTCCTGACCTCCGGCCTTTGATCGGGGCCAATCTCTGGCAACCTGACTGGCAATTCCTTTCCTAGATCGAACTCTTCCCCTTCATTTGGTTCATTCGGGGTCGGTTGGGTCGCGACGAAGCCGTTACGTTGTTCATCAAGGTGCGGAGTCGAATCTCTACCTTTTCCGCTTCTGCTTTCCGTTCGGTCTTTCTCAAGAACTGGGCGTAACTGGAAAGGCTTTCTCTGAAGACCGAAGGATCTGGTAATGGCAATTTCTCGCAGATAGCCAGCGTTCTCAACAGCAAGGGTTCCGCCTCCGAGTACCGTTTTTGCAGAATGTACAAGTTGGCCACATTGTGCAGAAGTTCGACGGTGGATGGATGTTCAGGCCCGAGGGCCTCTTCTCGAATCCGGAGCGCGCGCAGAAACAGTGGCTCGGCCCGCTCTCGTTTCCCTTGGTCCAGATACAGTCTGGCGAGATTGTTGAGCGGATGAGCAACTTCGGGGTGCTGGGTGCCTAGGGATTTCTCAAGAATCGTCAAGGTGCGAAGGTAGAGGACCTCGGCTTCTTTGCGTCTTCCTTCGCTATGCGCGAGTGTGGCCATGTTGTGAACGATGGGCGCTGTCTCCCGATGATCGGGCCCTTGGGCCTTTTCTGAAATCGCCAGCGCCCGTTGGTAGAGCGGAAAGACGTTGACGGACTGCTTGTTAGCTCGCAATCGAGAGGCTAGATTGTTGAGGAGGGTGGCCACGTTCGGATGATCCTTCCCCAAGACCCTTTCTTGGATGCTCAACGCCTTCCAGGAGAGGCGTTCAGCCTCGGCCACTTCGCCTCGACCGAACAGAGAAGCGGCCAGGTTGTCAAGGCAGGTGGCAGTTTCCATATGGTCTGTGCCAAGCCGGAGTTCCAAGGTCGTGCAGGCTTTTTTCAGCAGACGGAATTCCTCGTCCACCTTCCCCTGGTAACGCAAGGCTTGCGCCAGATTATTCAGCGTACTGCCGAGGTGGGGATGCGCCTCGCCGTAGACTTGTTTTCCCAAGGACAATGCACGGCGAAAGCATTCTTCTGCGGCGGAGTATCTACCTTGCACGATCCGCATGCTCCCGAGGTTGTTCCAAAAGCTGAACTGCGTGAACACGTCGGCCTTCTCTTGAAGTGCCATGAGACGCTGGTAGAGAGCCTCCGCGTCCTGGTGGCGCCCCTGCCTGATGTATAGGGAGGCGAGATTGCTGAGGACGTTACAAAAACGCGGATGTTCAGCGCCCAAGGTCTTTTCCAGGATGGCGGTCGAACGAACGTAGAGAGACTCTGCCTCTCCATAGCGGGCTTGCCTCTGCAGGAGATTCCCCAGGTTATTCAGAGCATCGGCTGTTTGCGGATGTTCTGACCCAAGATGAGATTCGCAAAAGGCCAGCACTTTTCGGCAAAGCGGCTCAGCCTCGAGATATCGGTTCTGCGCGATCCAGACCTCGGCTAGATTGCCAAGGGTTAGCGTGAAATTGGCATTGTCCTCGCCCGCTTGTTTTCTAAAGATGTTGAGAGCCTGGTTCAGAAGTTCCTCAGCTTCCTTAAGGCGTCCCTGGCGAAAGTAAACCAGTGCGAGGTTGCTAAAACACACTGCTAGATCCAGATGCTCTTGCCCACCTGTCGCTTTGAGAATGGCCCCGGCACGAGTCAACACCCGCTCAGACTCGCTAAGTTTTCCTTGGTCGCGATAAACCAAGCCAAGGTCGGATAGCGCATCGGCCCGCCGGGAATCTGTTTCGTCGAACTGATCAGCCTCTTGAACTGCCGCCAAACAAACCCGCTCAGCCTCCTGATAGCGTCCCTGTTCCCGCAACTCTTTTCCCAAGCGGATGGTGCCCTCCCAGGAATCTGATCGCGGTTGAGACAGGCCGGGCGTGGGAAGGAGCGGAAAGGAAACAGCTTGAACAGCGAACAAAAGGAAAGCCAGAAAGCCCGGAAGGCAACCAAAGAGTCTGGCAAGACGCGCAATATTCATACCATCCCCTCCAGCAATCCGGACATAATCCACAGCTGCGCATCTCCGTAACGGCGTGCTGACGCGCGGGCCAGACCGTTGCTTGTTCGCGAGGAGCCAGTCGGCTATAATCCGTGGCCAAGTTCGCTACCTGCCCAGGATCAACTGCTCAGGCTGGCTCACCGTGCGGAGAGGGTGCACTCGGCTTGAGTGCCAAGTCCTTGAGGAGATCTCAATTCTTTGTTAAGGAATTCTTAATGAGTTCTTGACGAGTTCTGGAGCTCCCTTATGAGCCGGGGAACAGGCCATTTATTCGAGTTCGGCCCATTCCAACTGGACGCCAAAGAACGTCTCCTCTTCCGTAACGGCGAAGCCGTCGCTCTGCCCCCGAAGAGCCTGGATCTCCTGCTGGTTTTGGTGGAGAGTCCTGGCCATCTCCTCGAAAAAGAGGAGCTATTGAAACGGCTCTGGCCGGATAGTTTTGTGGAAGAAGCAAACCTTTCGCAGCACGTCTTCACGCTTAGAAGGGCATTAGCTGACGGTGACAATGGAGGGACCTACATCGAGACCGTGCCCAGACGTGGCTATCGGTTCGTCGCTTCCGTGACTGAGATCAACAATGAGGCTTCCGCTGTTCGTGGCGCTCGGTTGCCACTTGCTGCTCGCAAGTCAGCTCCGATACTGAGCAACCTATCGAGTAGATCGCTGCTTCTCCTGGCCGGACTGGTTTTGGCCTTCACAACCACGCTTGGTCCTGATTCGAGGTTCTTGGCAAAGCAATCGCCAGCAGAAGCCAACTTCCTTTCCTGCGATCGAATCGCTGGCGGTTTTGCCCCTGGAGAACCTGTCACCAGATCCTGAGCAGGCGTATTTTGTCGATGGGATGACCGATGCTTTGATCTTGCATTTAAGCAAGATTCCTACCTTGAGGGTGATTTCGCGCACCTCAGCCATGCACTACAAAGAAACGCAAAAACCCCTGCGCGTGATCGGGAATGAATTGGATGTACAAGCCGTAATCGAGGGTTCTGTGCTGCACACCGGCAATCGAGTACGAATTTCAGTGCGCCTTATCGAAGCGGCCACCGACCGCCACCTGTGGGCTCAGAGTTATGAAAGCGAGCTGCAAGACGTGTTAGTTTTGCAAAGCAACGTGGCCACCGACGTTGCTCGGGAACTCAGGATGGCCGTGACTGGCCAACAAGTCCTTTCCTCGGGCAGCGGGAGGCACGTCAATCCCGAGGCATACGACGCCTACCTCAAAGCCCACCATCATTTGAGGAAAAGAAACAAAGAGGGCTTTCGAAATGCGCTTGGGTTTTTCGAACGCGCCATCGAAAAAGATCCGAACTATGCTTCCGCTTATGCCGGGCTGGCTGACGTGTACGACCTGCTAGCTGGTTACGCCCTGCTTGCGCCGAAGGATGCCTATCCAAAAGCGAGGGCAGCCGCGATTAAGGCTCTGAAAATAGACGACCAGCTCGCAGAAGCCCACACCGCACTGGCTAAAGTGAAGGCGCGGTATGACTGGGATTGGGATGGGGCCAAAAGAGAATTCCTCAGAGCCATTGAGCTCAATCCGGGTTACGCGCCAGCTCACCAGTGGTACGCTTACTTTTACCTAGCTCCGACAAGCCAGTATGACAAGGCCATTGCGGAGTTGGAGCAAGCAAAGCGGCTGGATCCTTTGTCTATTAACATCAACTCAGAGCTGGGACTGATCCTTGCTTGGGCGGGCAAACACGAGCAAGCCATAGAGCAGTTACGAAACACGCTTGAGATCGATCCAGACTTCAGCTGGACACATGCCCTCCTTGGGCAAACCTATTTCTACAAAGGGATGTTCGAGGCCGCGATCGAGGAGCTTGAAAAGGCAGAGAAGCTTTCAGAAGGGAAACTCAATGACATGTATTTGGGCAGACTAGGACTTGCCTATGGAGCGTCCGGTCGTGAACAGGAAGCCAGGAAGGTGCTCCGCACCTTGATCGAGCTCAAACATAAGCAGTATGTACCCGCAGATAGCATAGCTGAGGTCCATACAGGGTTGGGGGAAAAGGCCCAAGCCTTGGATTGGCTTGAGAAGGCATACGAGGAGCGCTCCACGTGGCTCAATTCACTTAGGGTGGATCACACGTGGAACAGCCTGCGCGATGAGCGAAAGTTTCAAGAGCTGGTCGACAGGATTGGCTTTAACCGGTAATGAAACGAAAGTTCGACACGTCATGAGCGTTCCCTGCGATCGGGAGTCGCCTCGTCTACTACGGTGAGATTTGAGGACGGGAAGCCTTCGTTTTTCTTCGTGGCCGGATGAAGCTTCCCTAGACCCTGGATTTCGCAGCGTTCCGCGAGGGCAGGCTCTGCGCGGGCATGACAAATGAGAATCGGCTGGTTGATGACTATCAAAAATATGTCACCGCAATTACGAATAACTGGTACTTAGCTGAACGAATCATGCCGAATCCCTGGACTGGAAAAGGTAACCCTTACACGCGCAAAGAAGTCATTGAGCGACTCCGCGCCACCCTCAAACGGGGCGAGCCCATTATCGCGGCCGGCGCCGGCACCGGCATCTCGGCGAAGTTCATCGAGAAAGGCGGCGCCGATCTCATCATCATTTACAACTCCGGCCGGTTCCGCATGAGCGGCCACGGCTCGACCTGCGGCCTCATGGCCTATGGCGATGCCAACGCCATTGCCATGGAGATCGGCGAATATGAAGTGCTTCCGGTCGTCGAGGAAATGCCCGTGATCTGCGGCGTTCATGCCACCGACCCGCGCCGGCGGATGTGGCACTGGCTGCAGCAGGTGAAGGAAATGGGCTTCAGCGGGGTGAACAATTTTCCCACGCACACGATTGTCGACGGCCAGTTTCGCCAGGTGCTCGAAGAAACCGGGATGAGCGTAAGAAAGAATTCGAGATGGTCGCTCTGGCGCGGAAGATGGAGCTGTTCACCATCGTCTATGTGGCGGCTCCAGACGAAGCCGCCGAAATGGCCAAAGCCGGCGCCGATGCCATCATCGCGCACGTTGGAACGACCATCGGCGGCTCCATCGGCGTCACCCAGTCGGCTTGCACCCTCGATGAAGCAGTGACGCGCACGCAGGCCATCATTGAGGCCGCCCGGCAGGTGCGAAAGGATATCTTCTTTCTCTCCCACGGCGGTCCGATCTGCACGCCCGAAGACGCCGCCTATGTGAATCGGCACACCGGCTGTGTCGGATTTGTTGGCGCTTCCAGCCTGGAGCGTATGGCCGTAGAGCAATCTCTCCTCAACCTCACTCGTCGATTTAAGCAGATTCAGGCACCTGCAGCGAAGTTGTTATTGGGTTCCAACAAGACCACGAAGGTTGGTTCAAGAAGGAGGCGGTAAGCATGAACGCCGCAACTCGTCGGTTCGTCACGTCGGCCGAGGCATCCAGGGGCCAAGTCCCCTGGGCTGTGGAAGAATGGTTGTGCCGTTCCGATGTGGTCCAGAACGAGCACTTGCTGATGGTCCGCGTAAATATGGAGCCCGGACGAGCGCACGCTTTCCACAAGCATCCAACCCGGGAAGAGCTGATCTATGTCCTCTCTGGCCGTGCCGAGCAATGGGTGGGCAGGGAACACAAGGTGCTTGGCCCGGGCGAGGTCGCCTTTGTCCCAATGGGGGAGATTCACGGCACGTACAATTCGTTTGCCGAAGAACTCGTCTTTCTCGCGATCCTTTCGCCGGCCAAAGCTCCCGAGCCCGCCATCGTCGATGTTTCCACGGAAGAGCCTTGGCGGTCGCTGCGCCTTGCGGACAGAGGATAGAAGATGGAGGAGCGAGCAGTGCCGCTCTTCATCCACAATCCTCGATCATCCATCTTCAATCTTCAACGCCTTTCGACACCATGGCGACAATTGCTCTTCTCGGAACGATGGACACCAAAGGCAGCGAATACGCCTATCTGGCGGAGCAAATCCAGAGGCGTGGTCATCGCACGCTGGTGATAGATACTGGGATTCTGGGAGAGCCGGGCCTCAAGCCTGACATCTCAAGGATTGAGGTCGCTTCCGCAGGAGGTGCCGACATTGCAGGGTTGGTTGCGAAACATGACCGAGGCGAGGCTGTCACAGCCATGTCCCGTGGCGCTGCGGTTGTGTTGTCGGGTTGGTGGCCGAAAGCCAGGTAGATGGTGTCATTGCTCTTGGTGGCAGCGGCGGAACGGCCATTGCCACAGCGGCGATGCGGGCACTGCCCATCGGCTTTCCCAAAGTGATGGTGTCAATCCTCGCCAGCGGTAACACGGCGCCCTATGTGGGCGTGAAGGATATCGTCATGTTTCCGAGCATTGTCGATATCGCCGGCCTCAATCGCATTTCGCGCGTCCTGCTGAGCCGCGCTGCCGGGGCCATTTGCGGAATGGTCGAGGTCAGATTGCCGCTGACGCCGACAAGCCAGTCATTGTTGCCAGCCAATTCGGCAACACGACGCCCTGCGTCGACCGCGCCCGCAAAATCCTGGAGGCGGCAGGCTATGAAGTGGTCGTCTTTGCCGCCGTCGGCACTGGCGGGCGAACGATGGAATCGCTGATCGCGTCAGGCATGGTGGCAGGCGTGCTCGACATTACCACCACCGAGTGGGCCGACGAGCTGGTCGGCGGTGTGCTCACGGCCGGACCCCAGCGCCTGGAAGCTGCCGCCCTTTACGGTGTGCCGGCGATTGTTTCCACGGGTTGCCTCGATATGGTGAACTTCGGTTCGCCCGAGTCTGTTCCGGCAAAGTTCCATGGGCGCAAATTCTACCAGCACAATCCACAAGTAACCTTGATGCGTACGACTCCCGCCGAGAATCGTGAACTAGGTTGCGTTCTCGCCCACAAGCTGAATCTCTCAACCGGACCGGTGACGCTCTTGCTGCCCCTCCGAGGCAACAGCCTGATCGGCACTCCTGGCCAACCGTTCCACGACCCTGAAGCGGATCAGGCGCTCTTTGACGCCCTCAGGTCAAATTTGCGCACCGACATTCCAGTAGCGGAACTGGACAACGCCATCAACGATCTGCCTTTTGCTGAAGCCTGCACGCGAGAACTGCTGAAGAATCTCGCAGTAGCCAGCAGCCGATCCCGCTGAGCTTAGACCCGCCCAAGGCACATTGACTTCATTCCCCAGCACCCGGGGCTGTGAAGGAATTCGGGAAGGAGAGACTCCTGCTGAGCCTCCTGCTCTGGAGTTCAGCCACCGGCGATGGCAGGGATGATGGACACTTCATCCTTCTCTGAGATCGGGGTTTGAAGATTCTCCAAGAACCGGATGTCTTCTTCGTTAACGAAGATGTTCACAAACCTTCTGACTTTTCCGTCTGCTTCGCAGATACGGTCTTTCACACCCGGGAATTGCTGGTTGATATCTTCGATCAGCTGAAGTACCGATGTTCCCGCTCGCGTTCACAACTTCCTGACCGCCCGTCAAAGCTCTCAATTGCACTGGGATTCTCACCTGGATCGGCATGCCGCCTCCTTGTTAGCTTCTGGCCTTTAGGAGCCCTTGCTTAACCAGCAGCTCCGCGTTCAATATCGCCGCGCCTGCCGCACCGCGAATCGTGTTGTGTCCCAAAAGATCCAACTTGAAATCGAAAACGTTGCACGGACGGATGCGCCCCACCACTGTGGCCATTCCGTTTTCGACTTCACGGTCGAACCGCGGTTGCGGCCTGTCTGGTCCTTCGACGTGCACCACCGGAAAACGCGGCGCGCTGGGCAGTTCCAGCTGCTGGGGCAGAGATCGGTAGCTCTTCAAAGCATCGATGAACTGATCCAGGGAAGGCCGACGCTTCAGGGCAATCGACACGGCCTCAAGGTGTCCATCCAGCACATTGACGCGGTGGCATTGAGCGCTGATCTTGAAGTCGGCGAACACAATCTTCCCGTTTTTGAATTCGCCGAGAATCTTGCAAGGTTCGGTTTCGACTTTCTCTTCTTCGTCTGCGATATAAGGAATGACGTTGTCGATGATGTCGAGGCTGGCAACACCCGGGTATCCCGCCCCCGAGAGCGCTTGCATCGTGACGACGTGGACCTTCTCAATCCCAAAAGCCGCCTCGAGCGGTGCCAGAGCCAGGACCAGCGCCATCGTCGAACAGTTGGGATTCGTAATGATGTACCCGTTCTGGTAGCTCTGATTCTTCTGTTGAATCGCGATCAACGCGAGGTGTTCGTGGTTGATTTCCGGCACCAACAGAGGAACATCTTCGTCCATCCGGTGATTCTTCGAGTTGCTGAGCACCGCGTATCCTGCCTTGGCAAACGCAGTCTCCACTTCTCCGGCGATGGAGGATGGCAAGCCCGAGAACACCAGGTCGCAGTCAAGACCGGGAACACAGTCCTTGACTTTCATGTTCCGCACATACTCCGGGATATGGCCTGAGATCTTCCACTGGCAGGCCTGCTGATAGGGCTTTCCGGCCGAGCTATCGGACGCTGCGATGTCGGCGACTTCAAACCAGGGATGTTTCTCGAGCAACTGGATAAAGCGCTGTCCCACGGTTCCGGTCGCGCCCAAGATTCCTACTTTCCATTTTTGCTTCATAAGGTCTATTCCAAGGAATTGAGGATTGAAGATAGAGGATCGCGAAGGCAGTTCGCCGTCGCAGGGTGCTATCCTCGATCCTCCCTCCTCGACTTTCAGTTTTCAGACGCCCACATACCTGGCGTACAGCGAGCGCGCCACGTTTGCATCCTTCGTGCCTCGGACGATTCCGCGGCCGTCAGCAAACACGGCAATTTCAAATTGGTCTATGGTGAATCGCAACAGAAACTCGTTGATCTGCACTTTCCCAACTGCTTTCAATCGTTGTGCCAGCTCCCTGAGATTGAGGCCTGCCTCCCTCGCGTACGCTGATCTGAACGGAGTCGCGCCCGCACAGCGTCGTGGCCACGGAGCTTCTCGCTTCCTCCAGAAACTCGAAGCGGCGCAATTGGCAGCAAGGACAATTTCCTTGTTCCTTGGCGTTAGCGATTTCAATCGGCCGGTATGAATTCTCCCAAACGTCAAAGCAAAGTATGCGACGGTTAATCCGCCGAGCATTTCCCGTAAGGATCTTGAGTGCCTCCGCGACCTGCACTGACGCAACGACATTGACAATCGGACTCAGGACGCCAGCAGTGTCGCAAGTCGGTGAACTCCCCGGTGCGGGCAGCGCTTCAAGGACGCACCGCAGGCAGGGTGTCTCTTCGGGTAATACTGTCATCGAAACCCCGTAGCTTCCCACTGCGGCGCCATACACCCAGGGAATCCGATGCTTGATGGCAGCGTCGTTAATCAGGAACCGGGTCTCGAAATTGTCGGTTGCGTCCAAAATGCAGTCCGCACCTTCCACCAGACCCTCAATGTTCTTTGGACCGATGTCGGCTACAAGGCGCCTCCACGTTCACTTCGGAGTTGATCTGACCCAAGCGCCGTTGTGCGGCCACGGCCTTAGGCAAGGCGGCTTGGGCATCGGCTTCAGCGAACAGCGTCTGCCGTTGCAAATTGCTTTCTTCAACGAAATCCCGATCGATGATACGCAGCCTGCCCGCACCGGCCCGGCACAGCGCCTCTGCCTGAACGGTCCCGAGCGCGCCGCAACCCAAAATGACGACCAGGCTCTCTGCCAAGCGTTGCTGCCCGCTTTCGCCAATTTCACCAAAGAGAATCTGACGGGAATACCGTGAATTAATCTCCGGCATGGAACCCCTTCTGAAGAATTTCAAGCCGGCGAACTGACGGCCAAGGTCCCAAGGACCCTGTTCTCGAACTCGCTGAGTTTTGCACTGATGACGTCCGGCCGCGCCAGATGATCCTGAACAGCCTCCTGAGTCTTGAGGCCATTTCCTGTGATGGCAATCACAGTCAGTTCATCGGGCTTAATTCTGCCTTGCTCCACAAGCCGCCGGGTCACCGAGACCGTAACGCCACCGGCGGTTTCGGTAAAGATCCCTTCCTCTTCGGCCAGCATGCGGATGCCCTCTACCACCTCGTCATCGGAAACGTCTTCTCCCCAGCCCCCGGTTTCGTTCATCGTCTTGATCGCATAAAAACCGTCGGCAGGGTTTCCAATGGCGATCGACTTTGCAATCGTTTGAGGTTTTACTGGCTTGATGAAGTCGCGTCCGGCTTTTACCGCTGAGGTAATAGGCGAGCAGCCGGCCGCCTGCGCTCCAAAAATGCGGCACCGGTTCTCCGACACCAATCCCAGCTTTTCGAACTCGCCAAAAGCTTTGCGAATCTTGGTAATCAACGACCCGCCAGCCATTGGGACTACGACACAGTCTGGGACGCGCCAGTTCAACTGCTCTGCGATTTCATAGCCAACGCTTTTCGATCCTTCGGCGTAAAACGGCCGCAAATTAATGTTCACGAATCCCCACTGGTATTTGCCGGCGATCTCGCTGCAAAGACGGTTTACGTCATCGTAGTTTCCGTCAACGCCGATCACGTTCCCCCGGTAGATGAGCGTGCCGAGTACCTTGCCCAATTCGAGGTTTGCGGGAATGAACACGTAGCTGCGCAGGCCCACGCTCGCCGCGTTGGCCGCGACAGAGTTCGCCAGATTGCCGGTTGAAGCGCAGCCCACGGTATCAAACCCAAATTCCAACGCTTTCGATAGCGCCACAGAAACCACACGATCCTTGAACGAAAGCGTGGGGAAACAAACGCTGTCATTCTTCACGTATAGCTCACGAATCCCCAGCCGCTTTCCCAGGTTCTTGGCTCTGACCAAGGGCGTAAAGCCCACTTGTCTTCCGACGCTCGCTTCCCCATCGACGGGCAGCAGCTCTCGGTAGCGCCACATGTTGGGCGGGCGTCGCTCGATGATTGCCTGGCTGAGCGCGGTCTTGGCGCCTGCATAATCGTAGTTGACTTCCAGCGGACCGAAACAATACTCGCAAACTGAAAGGGGAGCTTTGGGATAAGGCTTCCCGCACTCCCTGCACTGCAAGCCTGTGACATAGGACGTCATCGAATTCACCTCAACTGCGCCGGCCGCCGTGGGAATTCACTTGCGAACCGTCGGAAATGTCTGAAAAACCACTATCCCCTGGAGAAGGAGGGAACTTCGGGGTCTTTTCGGAGGTAGCCGCTCACCGAATCCCCACAGAACCCACTCTTCTTGAATACGCCTTTAGTTTTCGGAACAAAAAAAAACCTCTTCGATAAGAAGAGGGATGTCCAAGCGTCTCATTCTTATCTTCCAGAAACCTGCTCTGTCGGAGTTGGCACCTTCCCTGAAGGGGGGTTGCCGTGGTTTCAAAGGGCCTGTCCCTCAACCACTCTGGATAAGAACTACGTATTCAATTGTAGAGCGGAATTTATAGGGCGACGGGCATACTTGTCAAGCCTTTTGTCCCCGAAGAAGCAACCCAGGCGGGCTTTGTGTGGGTAAGCACGGACGTCTCGTCCATCTGGCAGGCTCTCGAGGTTCACCTATGGACTGTGCTCATGCGCCCGCAGATTCCAATCGGCGCGCACTCCTCTCGCTTTAGAGCTTGTCGTCCCAGTGGAAACGGTGCAAAACACGATGAAATACCGGGCCAAGAAGAAGGGCAGCCATGACGATGAAGACAAGCCCTGCGTAAAGCGCGTAGATCCCCGCAAATAGCTTACCTGCTGCAGTCTGTGGCAGATTCACCGGGCCCATGCCGCCCAGGAGCATGGCTGAGTTCAAGAATGCGTCGATCCACGAGAGTCTTTCGAACCTCATGTACCCAACCATTCCAAACCCAAGCGACCCTGCCAGAAGTCCGGCCGCCACTGCCGCATGAACGAGCAAGCGCCGTACAAACTTTGCACGCGCCAGCACGGGTTGTTTCTTCGACTCGTACAAGAGGTACTTTGGATGATTTGACACGTTTGGTGTCGATTAAGTGAGGTCGCTGGGGTTCGGGACTGCTTGGCAAGTTGTTACTCGACCTTGGCACCCTGTTCAAGAAGTAGCGTCCGCAGCACGGAACGATGGCAGTGCGATTCGTCTTCGCAATAGCAACCTACCGAGAAATCGGTACGATGCGAGAGAGCAGCGAGCAAGGCCAGCGCATGACGATTCTCAGGCGCCGACATTTCTGCCCGGTACTTTCTGACGAAAGCAGCCCACTCTCGTGCGGTGGTTGCTTTCTGCGCAGACTTCATGGTTTCCAAACTTGGAGCCAGAGTTGGGAACCAAACGTCATACCAATTCTGCGACGAAAACTCGGCTTTCGGAACACCCCGTGGCGGAAGACGCACGGTACCGATCCGAATTCCTTCGCCTCTGCTTCTTTTGCTCCCGAGCCTCACGACACGCACGGCCATGTTATTTTTCAACGATGCGCGGTTGCCCCTGTCATCATCTTTTGGTTCTGAGTTGCCCTCAGTCTGCGCCTGCCTACGGCCCTATGGTTTCAGTGTCTGAGCAAGGCGCTCAAGGGCTCTCCGGGTCTTGGTTTCCTGAGCGCCTGCCGGATCGAGACCCAGTTCGCGCAGATGGGTTTCAAATGCCTTCCGCGCCGCTGGCGCCTCCGTAGGTTCCACTTTGATCGAAACCTCGAGCAAATCCTCGCCGTCGGGAAGCCTCCACTCTTCGCTGGTCAACTCGTGCTCGAACCTCTTGTGTTTTGTTTTCCAGCGGAGCACACGGATCGGACCTAGGACCCTGAGCTTGCCGAAGTCAACAGGGTGCGGGTAGAACTGACCTAGAAAGCGCTCCTGATCCGGTGAGTAGAGTTTGTGGATCGGGCGCGAGCCCTTGGCAACGTCGTCGATCTCATTCCGCTTTTGCACAGTTGTCAGGGACGCAGCGCAAATGATGCGATCTCCCGTGCTATCCGCTTCCAGCTTGAATCCCGGCAACTCGGTCCAGCCTTGAGGCACTTTGGCCGGATCGACGGGACGTATCTTGACTGTCGAGTCGTCATTCTCCCCTTTCACCAAGCGGGCGCGAAGCAACACACCGGCATTGAACAGATCCAGAGCGGGCGTATCGTAGAAATAGATGATACGGACCTCCGCTGAATCCTCGTCGAGTTCCAACGCCCTGATGCCCTTGAGTTCCTCGTCCGGGCGTAACGTCACTTTGATCTCGACTCCAGCGATCGCTGGAACCGAGGATGCGCGACGGAAGCCTTCGGGTGTTCTTGGAGTTGATGTCATGATTGGTGCCCCGCACGTATGACAGATCTGGAAGGGCCTGGTTCTGAGTGTCACGTTCAGGCGCGTCAAATTTTCACGGTAGCCCTTCAATTGGAATGCCCTCCGAACGGATTCACCAGAACGTCGTGAATTTCCTTTGGGGGACGATGACGTTTCTTGTCTGGCCGTCGCCGCTGAACGCAAGCGCGACGCCAGCAACAATGATTCTAGAAAACCGGCAGAGATTTCTCACTGGATTTACGCGCTTGATCGAAGTTTACGACAGTGCTGTAGAGCTGACAGCCGAAGAAACAACCGCATGTCCCCGTGCCTTTCCGGTAGTCGGGTTGATGTTGCGGTTTGATCGCAGGGATCAGGCGGCTTGGCCTCGTGAAGGTTTCTTGGCTCGGAATACCAGATCGACATCGCAATCCAGCACGGAAAGCAATGACAAGAGCTGGTCCACTGATTTCCGGTTGTTCTTCTGATCCAAAAGACGGTAGAACTGCGTAGCAGATGTCCCTAGCCGCCGAACTATCTCCCGCTTAGACAAGGAACTCCTGGTCAAGCGGTTCTGGGCCTCGATCGTCAGTCTGTAAAGAAGGGCGTCGCGTAGATACCACGGATCCTGGTTGTACTCCGAGCACCTGCTCGATGTGAACTGTCCCCTGTTTGCCGGACTCCAGCATGGTAGGTGAACCCTTCGTTCCCCAGCTCTTGATCAACGAACAACTGGCTGATCCGATCTTTGACACTTGGTTCAGGCTCCACTTTGGAGTAGGGGAACAGTAAGTTTTTGCTGAGGACCTGATCTCAAAGGCCCTCTTCCTATTGTTGTGTCTTGACTGACCGAATCTTCATATCAAACCCTCCGATTCGAGCTCATCAATCAGCTTAAGAATCCGTCGTCGGGCTTTTCCCTGCATTGGTTTTCTGTTATCGAGATCCCATTTCAAAACCAGTCTCCCATCGCGGTAGATATGCACATGCCGTGGAGAATGGTCACCTTTCCAAGTGAAAAAGATGTAACCGCCCCGGCGAATCTTTGGCATGTGATACGTTACCGTACAGGGTAACACTTGTCAATTGTGCCGGACAAGACAAACTGGCTCTGACGAGTCGTCCCTGAGGGGTCTTGAGCAATTCCTCCCGAGGTGCTAACTGAGCTACGGAAGCATCCCCTTCGGCACAGACCATCGATGAAGCTCAATTTTCAACCTGCCTGCAATCACGGCTGGGTCCGTGTCGGTCAACGCCTGTGCCTCGCTGAGTGAGTCGATCTTGAAGATGAACACACCGCGGCGGTCGCCACCATCTACGAAAGGCCCAGCCAATACGAGCTTGCCTGTTTCCGCCAGCCTGTTGATATTTGCCATGTGACCTTCCTGTATCTTCTTGGTCTCCTCGGTCTGCTCCTTCGTCCACTTCGAGCCTCGGACCAGAACGCCAAAGACATAGTTCGACAGCGTCAAAGGCACTTGCGCTGGCTTGAGGAGGTTCCTTGCTGCGTACCAGGAGAGCACATCTGCCTGCAGCATCCCAGCCTTGACGGCCGGGAACAACTGAGTCATCGCTCGCGCTTCTTCGATGGACTCAGTCTTAACGACCCCAATCTCCCGCAGGCCGCCTTCGGTGGTTACTTCTCCCCAAAGGGCCAGCTTGCCATTGATGACCAGACCTTCGATGTAGGCACGGTGCTCCTTGCGAATCTCATCGCCGCGGCCAGAGGCTTTCCATTCCGGAGAGTCACTCAGAAACAGCATCTGCATTTTGCCCATGTCATACTCGGGCTTCGCTTGCGCGAAGAGGGCCGCTGAAGCCATTGCACTCATAAGCGCCGCGATAACGATTCTGAGGTAGCCAGCATTCAAGGTTGTTCCTCCCGGTTGTTGGACGCGTCTCATTGCCCGACAAGGAGCCTGATCATTGTTGTGAGGCTTTCTGGAACCGTGCTTTTCCCGCCCAGTACAAGCTGATCTCGTGACCATCGGGATCGTTCAGATATGCGTGTCTCCATCCCCACGGCATGTCCTTCGGCATCTGGCGGAACCTTACGCCCTTTTTGTGAAGAGTCTTGCAGAACGCATCCAGACCTTCCACCTCGAAATACAAGCGCAAACCTTCGGTTCTCGAATTCATTTCCTGGCCGCGGTCGACTGCATGGAGCGCAATGGTTGTCGAACCCGTGGGACTTTTCATGCGCAGGTAGGCACCTGGATAGCGATCCACGACTTGAAACCCGAGCAGATCTCGATAGAACTTCGACGCCAGCGTGAGCTTTGTCGTGTAGATCATTGCGTGATTGAACTCAAGCGCAACTCTCTTCTTCCTCACAACAGCAGGCTTCTTCTTCACTTGTGTGCCTGCCACAAACCTGCCTCTGCCCGCCACTCTCAAACCTCCTCTCGCGCCAGAGAACGGCACCAGGCCAGCCTAGGACGCTACTTCCCGGTCACTGCCCGCAACACCCGCATGTGGTTGCCCCCGAGAATCTTCTTGAGATCTGCCTCGCTATAGCCTTTCTTCAGCAGTGCTGCGGTCAAATGAGGCATCTTCGACATGTCCTCCAGCCCTGCCGGAACGCTTGAGATGCCGTCGAAGTCGCTGCCGATCCCCACGTGATCGACTCCGGCCACCTTCACCACGTGATCGATGTGCGCCACTGCATCCTCCAGCGTGGCAGCCGTCGGCGTCATCTTGAGATAACCTGAAACGAACTCCTCTTTGGCAAAGCTGTCGAGCTGCGAACCGGTGCCCGGCGGTTGCAAGGCCCCTCGATCGGCAATGCGCTTCTTGTAGCCCTCGGCGTCCTTCGCACTCAGGAAACCTCCGCCAAAGTTGATTCCGATCACTCCTCCGTTTCGCGCCAGCGCGCGCAGCATGTCGTCGTTCATGTTGCGGGGAAAGTCCGACAAGGCGCGGCAGGAAGAATGCGAGGCAATCACCGGCTTGGTCGTTACCGCCAACGCGTCGTAGAACGTCTTGTCGGAAACGTGGGAAATATCGACGATCATCCCGAGCCGGTTCATCTCCCGCACCACCTCCTTGCCAAACTCCGTCAGGCCATTATGGCGAGGTTCGTCGGTGGAAGAGTCCGCCCAATTGTTGTTACGGAAATGGACCAGAGTCATGGAGCGAACCCCGAGCCGGTAGAACATGCGAAGCACGCCCAGGTCGTCTGCAATGGCGTGGCCGCTCTCGATCGTCAGCAGTGCCGCGATCCTGCCTGCCCTGTGGATTCTGAGGATGTCAGAAGCGTTGTAAGCCAGTTCGATTTTGTCCGGATTTGCGTCCAGCACACGCTGCATCGCGTCCCGGAGCTGCAGGATGCGCCGCACGGACTCGGACCCTGCGTAGTAGGTGGGCACGTAGAGCGCAAAATAGGGAGCAAGCATTCCGCCTTCACGCAGGCGAGGGAAATCGACGTGATACACCGAATGCCGCTTCGAAAGGTCGGCGTCCTGGTACATCACCCATTGAAGTGTGTCGATGTGGCTATCGACCCCGATCGATTCCTTATGGATTCGCTTAGCTATCTCCAGATCATTTCCGAACGCAGACGAGCTCGCGCCCAGCAGCATCAAAACTAACCAACGCTTCATTCTTTCCTCCCCACTAGCCAACGAGACCATAATGGGCCTGACAACTGACGGCTAAGGTGCCTCTGTCCCGCTGAACTTGCTTCGACGTGTCATCCCTCACGAGGCTTGCAGAGGAATTTTTCATGGTGCGTTGCACCGCCACGATGAAAACGGCGTCCCCCTTGAACAAGGGGGGACTTCAGGGGGGTTTTGGCGGAGCAACGTTCGATGAGAATATTCCCCCTTAACAAAGGGGGCGGCGCGGAGCGCCAGGGGGTTGTCCGTTCGACTTTCGCAAAGCATCACGACAACCCCCTGAAGGCTGCGCGACTGCGTGAAATCTTCTCAAGATTTCACCTTCGCCTTCTTTCCCCCTTTGGCAAGGGGGATTTTCAGGAAACGGGCCACGCGCCACTCCCAGCATGGTCCCAGCCGTTCAGGCTTCAGGGAGATTGTCTTTCAATGCGCGAGCCAGACAGGTGTGCCGCCGCTCGTGTGCCAATCGAGTACAGGTGCTCATCAGAGCGGATCAAGATCTGGCCGCGCGCCACCGCTGGCGAGGCGCGGCAGACTTCCTTCAGATCGTTCCGGGCCAGCACCTTGCATTTTCGACCGGCCTCGAGCACAACCGTCTCGCCCTCCTCATTCAAGAGGTAAACCTTGCCGTCCGCGCCCACAGGGGAAGCCGAGAAGTTCCCACCGATTCTCTCGACCCACACCGTCTCTCCAGTTTTCGGATCGATGCAGCGGACGACCCCTACTTCAGTCGCCATGTACAGTAGGTCCTGGTAGTAGAGGACGGACGAGACGTACGGAGCTCCTGTCGCCACGCGCCAAAGCATGTGGGTCTGACTCACGTCGCCTTTCCCGCCGGGACGGATGGCCATGAATGGCCCGCTATTGTAACCACGGCTCGTATAGAGAATCCGTTTGCGCTCACCGGCATCGGGACCGGGACCCTGCAATGATCGTCAGCATGCCAGAGGAGCTGGCCGGTTTCAGGATCGTAGGCATCGAGCCGTGGATTGGAATTGACGATCAGTTCGAAGCGGTTCCCGACCGCCATGAGAAACGGAGTGGAGTATGACCGCAGTTCCTTGCCCCGATCGACTTTCCACACCTCTTTTCCTGTGCGCCGATCCAGAGCGAGCAGGTAGGCGGCGGGATCGTGATCACAAAGAAGAAACAGGTGTTCCTTGTGGAGGACCGGCGAGCTGCCGTGGCCCCACTGCAATTGGAATGGCGAGTACTCTTTTCCCAGGTTGCGACTCCAAACGGCTTGGCCATCCAGGGTCAGCGCAATGATCTGGCCGGTCCCGAACCAAGAGTAAACACGCTCGCCGTCCGTGACCGGACTCGGCGTCGAGAGGTTATGGAAAGCATGAACGGCGGGGAAGGGCTTCTCCGTCGGCAGGCGGTGTTCCCATAGAAGCTTCCCGCTTTCGCGGCGGAAGCACTGGATCACGAACGTCACGGGCCCGTCATCGCTCATCACCGGGCCCTCGTAGCGCGCTGAGCGCGACTCCACTTTTCCAAAACCGATCTGTGAGGTCACGAAGATGCGGTCGCCCCAGACGATGGGAGTAGACATGCCACGGCCTGGGAGCTTTACCTTCCAGGCAATGTTGTCCGATGGACTCCAGTCAACAGGCAAACTGGTTTCAGACGAAACGCCGTTGGCATTCGGCCCTCGCCAGTGAGGCCAGTTCTGTGCAAACGCTCCGTTAGGTAGCAGTAGCAGAGCCAACGTGGCTAGAAATAAGACAAGTCGAATTTGCATCCCACGCACCTCCATGAAATCCCCCTTACCAAAGGGGGAAAGAAGGCGAAAGTGAAATCTTGAGAAGATTTCACGCGGTCGTGAAGCCTTCAGGGGGTTGTCGTGACTGGTTTGGGAAAGCCAACCGGACAACGACTCCAAAACCCCCCTGAAGTCCCCCCTTGTCCAAGGGGGGACGCTGTTCTCATCGAACGTGGCGCCGCCGAGCGGCACGAAAAACTCCCTTGACATGACTACTTACCGCGAGGCCAAAGGCCATACGCCGAACCGAGAGCGATGGCTCCGATCAAGATTCCTCCTTCGCTGATACCTCCAACGCCCGCGTCTACAACGCTCATGAATAGCATGACCGCGCCAAATGCGCCCACGATGCCGGCGGCAACCCGTCTGCCCACTTGGCCACCGCCTGGAGCACCGGGTCTCGTCTTGCCCTTTCCGACTTCTTCTTGCCGGGGAGCACCGGCTCGCTTGGAGTCAAATGCTTCCCGTGCGTCGGCATTCCACCGTTCAAGCTCAGCCACGACTTCTGCCGGAGCATTACCTTCAGGCTCCAGGACGGTCACTGCTTTCAGGTAATTGGGGATATGTTGGTATTCGGTCCGTTCGATCATCACCGGCAGTACTTTCCGCCGCGGATCAGGCCATTTTTGTCGCGCATACTTTAGTTCTGTCAGCGCGTAGCTGCCTGGAGCCACTGCTCTCGGACTGATGAGGAAGACGAACGCGTCGCTGTTTTCGACGCCTTTGCGTATCCGCACGTGGTAATCATCGCCAGCCGGAAGGCTGTCGCGATCAAAGAATACCTTATGCCCCGATCCGGTGAGAGCCAGACTGACTTGTTCAGCAATGTCGCGGCGATCAGATGAATAGGATAGAAAAATGTTCATGCCTCTCGCCCCGTTCACAAGCACGTGGCCTAAAGCAGCGGTGCTGAGCCGCCCGCGGCTGCTTTCCGGCGCCACAGGAGCCAGACCAGCGCGGCAGCCCCGGCTGAGGTTGCCACCATACCATGTCTCCGCAGGCTGTCGGCCTTTGCCATCGTCGGCTCGTGAAGCCCGACCGTCAACACCACCAGATTCGCAAATTGTATACCTGGATACTTGGTCTCTAGATGTTTTTGCGCCCAGTCGGCGACGCGTGCGGATCCTAGGTGAACTTGGCAGGTGAGTTCGAACACTCCGGCATTGCGGATGCGCTGCCAGTCATCCGCATCCTGAACTTCCAGCAGCAACTTGAGATCGCGGGGCGGTGGTTCCGATTGGAGAGTCGCGGGATAAGCAGGGACGAACACGTCCACATCGCCGGGTGACATGGCGTCCCGCCAGAACGCGAATCCGCCACAACACAGCCGCACATCGGTCAGCGTCACATATTCACCCTCGACTGGCCCTTTCTGGAGCAGTTGACCACACGTCATGCGCGGCACCGCCATCGCACGTCGTCGTTCGATCGGAAATCTTACGAGACACAGCACGCCGTAAGCCAGCAGTCCGAGTGAGGCAAATAGGAACCAGGACCGACGGCTCATCGTTCGAATCTTCCTTCATTGTGCCAATTGAGGTTTAACACTGAAGGAAGCGTTAGCACCTGCTCACAGACCAACGCTTTCCATTTCTTCCGCGAGCTTTGCAAACCCCGACTCTCGAGAGCCGGTGAAATCAATAAACGTAAGGCCAGCGAGAGCAAGCGTAGGCCCGGGATTCTTGATGCGAAGGAGGAAAACGGGTGTTTCAACGTCCTTTGAGAAATGCAACTCCTGCAAGGCGGTTGGCGATTTCTTCCAATGTGGAGAAACGACACTAAGCGTTGCTTCTGCGTTGGTAATGCGCTCTTCCAGTTCGAGTGTGTAGTCCTGCTGATAATTGCGTTTACTTGATTGGAAGTCCCAGAAAGAGTAACCACGCTTTTCCAGGAAGTGCTTCAGCTCTACGACGAAGTCTACATCCTCTGACGCGTAACTGATGAAGACATAGCCCTTTGACTGGGCCTTCGCGGGTGCGACCGGGGAGCTGCCTTGAAGTGACTTGATCCCATTGAGCAACTGGCGGAGTGCGGAATGAAAGTCGCCTCTGAAGTCCACCCATTGAATCCGCTGCAACGACGGAGGCATTGCTGAAGGGCCATCATCGTCGATGACGATCGGGATGACGCGACCAGGGCCACGAAGGAACGCTTGAAGCTCTTGCTCTATCCACTGCGAAGTTGCGGCCTGCCGACTTGCGACATAGAGCAACACTTCGGCCTGTAGCAGGCCTCTTTCGATTTCTTCCTGCCAATTCGAGCCCGCTGAGATATTCTCGGTATCGATCCAGGTATGTACGCCAGCAAGCCGGAGTTCCCCCGACAGGCGCTCAACAAACGACCGGTCCTGCCTCGAGTAGCTAATGAAGACGTACGGACTGCTCATGAGGGGACTCCTAAGGTTAACCGGCGATCCGTGTTTCTACCGCGGCACCAGCTCCGTGGTCGTGGCCTTCGATTTTGCGCGTCCGAGGTCTCGGGCGAACTTGATCGACGCTGGAGTATGGTACTTCTCCAGGTAGGCACGGTCGACCGCGTCCTTCAAGCGCTCGCTCCTCGTGTGCACGGCCCGGACGGCAAATTCATCGCCGGCGACCTGGATCATGCCACGCGGCTCCTCCAGAAACGTTCGGTACCAGCTGCGTGGCTTCAGGCTCCACGACCGCACAAATACCCGGCCTTCCACCACCACCGCCCAAATGGCGATGAACCGATGCGGTTGCGTGCCGGCCCGGAGGCCGATGACCATGCCTTTGCGGATGGCCGACAGGACGTCGTTCGGGAATCGTCGCCTCGCCTTCACACATTCCCCACGTGGTCAAACTAGGTCTTCTCTTCTAACCGCGCTGTAACCCAGAACCTGGCTCGCCCGCCAATGCCAAGAGTCAGCGATCAACCTGAGAACGAGATCCACCCCGCGACAAAACCTCATTTCCAGTGGGAGGGGCTCCGTAAGGAATGTCCTTGAACGTGTGAATGCCGCCTTCAGTGTATCCGCGCATTTTCCCACTAGCGATCTCCACGATGGCGTTGGTATCTGAGAATACGATCCGGGCGAGGTCTTTTGAGTGTGCGATGGTCTCTCGGCTCACATCCGGTGCTGAACTGGCCGTCATCAGAGCTGCTGCTGCTTCTTGAACAAGTCCCGCCTCCCTAGATCACTTCTAGACGCTGAACGTGTCGTGTTCCGCGTACTCCGCGGTGTTCTTCTCAGCAGTCGTTCTCATCACTCCTTTCCCATTTCGTCGGGCAGACGCAATAGAACCAGTTCGCCCATAAACGTCATCCATGCATCGAGCCCGCCACATTCGCGCGTGAAGCTGGACCTGCGTTTCAGCGAAGCCTTAACCATCGTGAAGCCTGCCCATGTCCTTTTGTCGAATCTGGAACGTGCTCGATTGTGGAGCAAGAGGCTATGCTTGAGAGCCTCAAAAGTCAACGAGGCGGTCTGCCAAGTGGGGCGGTTGCCAAGCACGGCGGCGAGATGAGGTTTGACATAACGCGATCGGAGCTCTGGAAATCGCAAGCTTCGCCGCAAGGGGGTTTGCTTTGTAGCCGCCAGGATCGAATATTCGGCTAGTCTACAGGTTCACGTAGTTCGGTCCGCCTCCGCCTTCGGGCGGGACCCAGGTGATGATCTGGTAGGGGTCCATGATGTCGCAGGTCTTGCAGTGGACGCAGTTGGAGGGGTTGAGCATCAGTTGCTTGCCTTGACCGTCGCCGCGGTCCACCATCTCGTAGACGTTGGCAGGGCAAAAGCGCTGGCAGGGGTTGCTGAATTCTTCGGCACAACGGGTGTGACAGATATTGAGATCACCAATGAGCAGATGGGACGGCTGATTCTCTTCATGTTTCGCGCCGGAGAAATACACGTTGGTCACTTTGTTGAACGTGAGCTTCCCATCCACCTCCATGGGACTCGATGGCGGCTCTTCCGAGCTGTAGACGTCGCGAACCTTTCGCATCCGCTCATGCCCTGCTCGGTTCGGGAGCGGATCTTTCCAGCCGCGCCCGCCCGTGACGAGTTGCAACCCGGCGTTCAACATGCCGGCCAGCAGAGCCGTGCTCAAATCCCTGGTGAAAATTGCGGACGCCGTACAGTTCCTTCCCGGCCCAACTGGCCAGGAGTTTGTCCTCATAGGCACTCAGAGTTTGCTCGCTGAAGTCGTCTTTGAGCAGAGCGTCAAGCAAAGTTTCTGCCGCCAGCATTCCTGACTTCATACCCAAATGGATGCCCTTCAGCCGCTGGGAATTCAGCAGGCTCGCGCTGTCCCCAATCAGCAGGCCTCCGTCGAAATAACTTCGCGGCATCGTGTAGTAGCCGCCCTCGGGAATGGCCTTGGCGCCATAGTGCGCCATCTTGGCGTTCTTGAGCATGGCTGAAATGAACGGGTGCATCTTGAAGCGCTGAAACTCCTGATGCGGATCGAGGTAGGGGTCGCGATAGTCCAGGCCCACAACCAGTCCTATGGAGAGCATCCTCCCCATGTTGTAGATAAACCCGCCGCCATAGTTCTCCTGTTTCAGCGGGTAGCCCAGCGTGTGGACCACATGCCCCTTCTCCGCACTTTCCTCGGGAAGTTCCCATACTTCCTTCACGCCGATGGCATAAACCTGAGGACTTTTCCCGGCGTCGAGCTGCAGCCGGCTTATCAGTTGCTTGGTGAGCGAGCCGCGCACGCCCTCGCCGAAAACGACGGCCTTGGCCAGAATATCGACTCCAGGCTCGAATGAAGGGAGCGGTTGGCCATCTTTTCCGATCCCACGATCCCCTGTGCGAACGCCGATGAGGCGATTCCCGTCGAACAGCAGCTCGGTTCCTGCAAATCCGGGAAACAGGTCGATGCCGCGCGACTCGGCGAGCCCGCCCATCCATTTCACAAACCGGTTCAGAGAGATGATGGAGTTGCCGTGATTCCGCAGCGGCGGAGGAATGAACGGGAATGCAAACTTGTCGGTCGCGGTCAGCAAACAAACGGTGTCGTGCGTTACCGGAGTGCCCAGGGGCGCGCCGAGATCCTGGTAGTTGGGCAAAAGCTCTTTGAGAGCGACGGGATCGAGAATGGCCCCCGACAAAGTGTGTGCCCCAATCTCGCGGCCCTTCTCGATGACGGCGATGGAAATGGCGTCGAGCTTCCGGGCGCCTGACGCTGCACTCTGGTTGTGGTTTTCAATGAGCTGCCGCAGGTGCAGCGCTCCGCTGAGGCTGGCCGGCCCGGCGCCGACGAAGAGGACATCCACTTCCAAAGTTTCGCGTTCGCGCTCCGCCATTCAGTCTCCTGTTACCGGCGAATCGGGCGACGTCCGCCAGAGCGGCCGCTCCATCACGACGTCGCCGTAGACCATCGTCTGGCAGGCGAGCCGATGCGTCTCCAGAATGCCGGATTCCTTCAACTGCTCGCGTTCTGCCCTGCCCATGGGCGACAGCTGGTCCCGGCCGCTGAGAATCTGGACGCGGCAGGAAGTACAAGCGCCGATGCCGCCACAGGAATGCATGAGTTCCACACCGCCGGCTGCAGCGGCAGCCAGCAGGCTTGTGCCTGGTTTGACCTGCACGATGACCTCATCCGGCAGAATTTGAACTGTTGGCATCGTCCACGACCGTCCGTCATTTGATCCTCGATCAATATAACACGGCGTCTGGGCCAGGTTTTGGGCGTGAGGGTTTGCACTGTGTGACGGCCGTTGGTGTGAGAGGTCCTGGACGCGACGATGGCGTTCCAGGTCTCGCGTGTCGGTGTTCTAGACACGTTAGGCCTACTCACCGCTCCCTGACCTTACCTCTCCCCCAAATTGCCCAAAGGCAGGCGATTCGGGGGAGAGGAGAAAATTCGTGGAACGCTGACCCAGGGCGGCGCGAAGGGGACGGCGGTCCCGTAGCTCCTGCCCCTCGCTTGCCTTGGGATATTCTCGTGCCCTTACAGGGCTCTCAAGATGAAGCGGCGGCCTCCTGCCGCTGCACGTCCCTGAAAATCCCCTCCGCCGGAGGGGGTGAATGCTCGAGAAGCCTTCACCGCAGCGACAGCGATCGCGCAGCACTGGGGTGGGTCGGTATCCCCTTCCCAACCCCCCCTGAAAGTTCCCCTTGTCCACGGACAGCGGTCCGACGAGGGACGGTATTTTCATCGAACGTGGCGCCGCAACGCGGCATGAAAGACTTTCTTGAAAAAGTCGATTCTCTACGTTGTTTGCGGCCGTCTTGCCAGTTCTTACAATTTGGGATTCCAGATCATTCTGGTGGGTTGAGATGGCAAGGGGCGTGGACGCTCGTCGCCTTCCGGTGCGCTGGAGACGGCGGTCCCATCGTGCCCGCCCCTGTGGATTCAAAAACGTGAGTGGTTAGGATTGCCTCATACAACCCCCGGCGCCTTCGGCGCTGCCCCCTTTTCTAAGGGGGAATTTCTATTTCTCAGTTCGAAGAATTTTTTCCAGCACTGGCCGAAACGCATCCGCCTGGCGCATGAAGCCCAGGTCTGTAGGATGGGAACTGTCCACGGTACCTTCGCCATCATCGCCGAGCAAGTCTTCTCCGGGAAGGTAATGCAGACCCTGTGTTCCCGCGGCTAGTAGTCGCTCGTAGGCAGCGCGCAACGCGGCGCGGCTGTCCAGGTTGCGTTGTTTCTTGGAACTGACCAGGAAGGAATCGGTATAGCTGCGGTCCTCAACGAGCAGGATAGGCGTATTGGGATGAGCTTTGCGCAGGGTTCGGACAAAGGGTTCCACTCTTTCAGTCACCTCAGCCGCTGTCATGTTGGGCAGGCAATCGAGCGAGTACAGCGCGGGATCGAGCTCCGCCAGCAGGTTGGCCATCTCCGGTTCCATCTTTCCGTTTCCAGAGAACCCCAGATTGATGACTGGGGCGTTGAGCTGTCGGCCGAGAATCGCGGTATGGACCATGCCGGGTCGTGAGGCGCACCCTCCCTGCGTAATGGAGGTGCCGTAGAAAACGATGGGCTTGGCGATCCCGGAGCTCCACGTTCCGGCTTTTGCGAGAGTGCTGTCCTTGGGAAGGCCCAGCTCCACAGATCGAACGCCGTTGTACAACGGCAGATAGAGTAGATACTCCCGCTTTCCTGCCGGAAGGTCCTTCACGAGTTCCCCCGAATTGGCAGGATACTTCGTCGGTCGACCCACCGACAGCCAGCGCCAACGGCCGTTTTCTGTCTTCACATACAGATCGAGTCCACTCACTGCCGTTGCGGGCATGTGCACTAGAGCAAGGGTTTCCGATCTCACAGTCCAGCGCGCTTGGATGCTGGTGGCGTCGGTGATGAAGCGAACGCACATCCCTGCGGAATCGTGGCTCAGCTTCCAAACCGGGTCGCGTACGACACCCTTGGCCTTTGCGGGCAGGCGGTCATAGAATGCTTCGGTTTGGGTCCAGCCTCGCCCTTCCAGATTGAGTTGATCGATATCGTACCAGCGTGTCTTCTCGTCAGGATCGAGTCTCCCGTGTTTCTGATCAAGGACATCGTCTGCCGAGAGAGAGATGGAGAGAAGCAGGAGCAGCACGCCTGGGATAAGGCGGAGGGAAGTCGTGCAAGCTGGTTGTCTCATGGTCGTGTATAGTTCCTTTCTTAAGCCTCGACGGGACAGACTGAAAATGTAGACACGTCACCCCGGCGCAAGCCGGGGTCCAGGACTTAGAACAGGCTGGATTCCGGCCCCGGCTTAATATCCGCCGGGGTGACGATCTTTCGCCGGAATGACGAACTAGGGATTCCGGCGCCGGCTCACTACATGTCGAGTGACGTTCCTTCATCGGGATGACGCTCTCAAAAGGTTTCCCGCTGCCCGAAGCGCATCGATGGGTTGAATGATGTACCGGAGCAGTCGGGCGGACAACCTGAAAATGCTGTGCGCCGGTAAAACCCATCCGCCCGATTGAACTAAAGCGCTGTCGGATGGGTGCCAATCTTGGTGATCGAGAATTCTATGTCCACCAGTTCCGTGCAGTCCTCCGGGTCCCAGGCTCCCGCGAGTGGCAGTTTCAAACGAGTCCTTTCGCTCTGGGATTTGGTCCTGTTCGGGATTGCGTTCGTCAGCCCTACCGCGCCTTATGCGCTCTTTGGCATCGTGGCCGACAAGTCGAATGGCCATGTTCCCCTGGTCTACCTGGTCGCGATGGTGGCGATGAGCTTCACGGCGCTCAGTTACGGCCGGATGGCCACTGCGTTCCCGGAGCCTGGCTCTACGTACACCTTTGCCTCCAAGGCTCTGCATCCGAATCTAGGCTTCTTCGCAGGCTGGGGAATGATTCTGGACTACATTCTCATCCCGCTGCTGAGCATCATTTACGTGGCGCTGACGGGGGCGAGATTGCTGCCACAAGTGCCCTATGTCGTCTGGGTAGTTGCGACTGCCGTTGGAATCACTGCGATCAATCTGCGAGGCATCGAAATGACAGCGCGCGCCAATTTCGTGCTGAACATGATCATGATTGCTTCATTGATCTGGTTTGCGATTACTGCTCTGGTGTATTTGTCCGGAGCAGGTAGCGGCTCAGCGCTTCTTTCTTCCAAACCGTTCTACAACCCGGAATCCTTCAGCTTCAGCCCACTGATGGGAGCAGCCTCCATTGCCGTGCTGTCGTTCCTGGGCTTCGACGGCATCTCGACCCTGGCGGAAGATGCGCGCAATGGCAGCAGGGACATCGCACGGGCGACAGTTCTCGTTTGCTTCATTTGTGGCGGACTCTTCATCGGCCAAACTTATCTGGCACAGCTGGTGTGGCCTGACTACACGACGTTTTCTCAGGTTGAGACCGCGTTCATGGATGTGAGCCGCCGCGTTGGGGGCGAGTCCCTTTTTTACTTCATATCCCTGGCGCTGGTCGTGTCGGGTCTGGGCAGTTCCATTACGGGGCAGGCTAGTGCCTCTCGTCTCCTCTATGGAATGGGCCGAGACCGCCTGCTGCCGCAGCGCCTCTTTGGATATATTCACCCCAAGCTGGGCACTCCGATTTACAGTGTTCTCCTGATGGGTGCCGTGCATCTTCTTGGTGCCGCGTTTCTCAAGTTCGGAGAGGCAGCCGAAGTCATTAACTTTGGCGCCTTCGTCGGCTTCATGGCGGTGAACGTGGCCGTGATTCGCCACTACTTTCTCCGCCTGCGACAACGGAGTGGCATCCAGCTTCTTCTCAATCTGGTGTTCCCAGGTTTGGGATTTGGGATTTGTTTCTACATTTGGCTGAACCTGTCACGCTTCTCGCTCAAGCTGGGCGCGGCTTGGATGGCGCTGGGCTTTGTGTACCTGTTGATTCTAACGCGTGGATTCCGAAGAGACTTGGGCGAGCTGAAGCTCTAGCGTCACCAAGCGGCGATGAAGTTCAAAACTCGGTCAAGTTTGTTAACTTGCTTACCCCTCACCCCTAACCCCTCTCCCGCGCTGGGGCGAGGGGGACCGAAGTCTATCGAGCGGGGCGAGTGCCGGAAGAGTGTCGTCGCTGCATTTTGCAATCATCGGTCGATCGGTGACGTGCCGCAGTGTACAGAGCACCGCTCAAAGCATGAGAGGCTCCCGTTGAAATGAAGATTGCTGGCATTGAAACCTACATTCTCAAGGCGCCGTTGCGTCAGCCATTCGCGTATTCCCAAGGCTGGTTCTGCAGTCGAACAGCAATGATCGTTCGTGTGCTAACCAGCGATGGCATCGAAGGCATTGGCGAATGTTTCGGCCCGCCAGACTTGACGGCCGCGGTCGTTGAGAAGGCCTATGCTCCGATGTTGATCGGACGTGATCCGCTCGACAACGAAGTGATCTGGGACGAGCTGTACAACCAACTCCGCGATCACGGACAGAAGGGTATTGTGATTGAAGCTCTCAGCGGCATCGACATAGCGCTGTGGGACATCAAAGGTAAAGCTGCAGGAATGCCTGTCTACAAGCTGATGGGTGGGGCGTTCCGCAGCCGAGTTCAGCCCTATGCCACGGGTTTCTATCGCCGGGCTGGATTGGCAGGCCAGGAAGACGCACTGGTCCGCGAGGCAGAAACGCACGCCCGGTCCGGCTTTCGAGCCATGAAGCTCAAGCTGGGGTTCGGCTTGGAGGAGGACCAACGCTGTGCTCGTGCTGTGCGACGGGCTGTTGGCAACGACATGCGCTGGATGGCCGACGCGAATCACGCTTATGACGCATCGACCGCCTTGCGGCTGGGGCGAGTCCTGGAAGAGAACGGCTATGAATGGTTTGAAGAGCCGGTGACGCCTGAAGACATTGAAGGATACCGAAGACTGCACGATGCTCTCGACATCCCCATTGCTGGTGGCGAAGCTGAATTTACCCGCTTCGGAATGAAGACCCTGCTCAAGGAGCGCATATTGGATATCGTTCAGCCCGACTGCTGTGGCGTCGGAGGCCTGACTGAAGCGAAACGAATTGCTGTTCTGGCGAATACTTTTGGTATCCGCTGCATTCCTCATGTCTGGGGAACGCGCATTGCCACTGCGGCAGCACTGCACTTGATTGCCGTTTTGCCTCCGACGCCTCCAGCTCTGGTACCGGTTGAGCCTCTCTTGGAGTTTGACTGTTCCGAGCACTCACTCCGCGAAGAAGTGGTGAACGAACGGATCACCATCGATTCTGACGGAATGGTCGCCGTACCTAACGGTCCGGGACTTGGAGTGACTTTGAATCTGGAATTCGTACAGAAGACTGCCAAAGCGTAAGGTGATGGGTCTCAGCCTGCACAGGCGGAAGTCAGTCTCGCAACGTGCGCGGCCCTTCTACTTCCCAAAAATCCGCGGAAATCGAAACTTGCCTCTCGCATGTCGTAGCCGTTTCCGTTCAAAACTCCTGCTCGCGAGCTTCAACCCAACCCAATCGATGTTCTGAAGTGCCTGCGCTTCCTCCAGGCTCAATCCAGCCCGTTGTGCTTCGCCCAACGGATCAGACAAGAACTCCCTCCGCGCCTTGGCATCGACATAGATTTTTGCCAGGAAAGCTTCGAAGAGCGCAGTACTCATGCGACTCCTTGCCGTCGAGGCTGCATGGTGCGCCCCTCTGCCAGCGCTTTTCGCGCTGCTTGTAACTGAGCCAACAGCTCTTGGATCGGAGGATACAAACCGTCTCGTTCCAGGTCACCTGACAGCTTCACGAAAATGAATCGCGTTCTGCCCACATTGTAAAGATCGATGTGGAGGGTGCGGCCGGACTGGTTTTGAAAGGAGCCGCTCAGACGCTGAAGTCCGCAAACCCAGCAGTCGCGTGCTTCTGGATGGAGGGCTGTTCTTGGGCCCACCGGATCCCCGGATTTTCGTCATTGAACTGCTTCATCGATCGGTTTCGGCATGGCGTTGATCGTGCGAACCCTTGTAAAATTGGTGTCGTGATTTGACTGGCTCATGTCACAATCCACAATTCTTGGTCCAGGGCTGATCACAAACGGTCGAGTCGAGCATTCTTGAAAACAGATCAGCTACCGTGGTGATCACTTTGCCGCTGGGCGTTCTGTTCCTTCTCGCGTGTGGGGAGATCTTTCACCGGTTCGGATTTCCCTTCAACACTCCGGAGGCAAAGTGAAAAACAGCGATCCGAAACAGATGAAGGTCGTGTTCATTGGACGGAGGTGGTCCTTCAATACGGGAATCGTTCAGTGGCTGGCCGAAAACTATACCTTGTGCGGGGTGTTTTACATTGAGGAGGAGAGTTCTTCACTAAAATGGCGGATTGACCAGATCAGGCAACGCATCAAGAAAGGCGGCCTGCTTCGCGCTTGCGACGAGATCGTATTCCGGGCTTTTTACCATCTGGTTTATGGCAGACAGGAGCACCGAATGTGGGCTTCACGAATGCCGGAACGATTCAAGTCGATCTCTGACTCGAAGAAACCGACGCACTCGTGCGATGACATTCATGCGGAGCACTGGCTCTCAACGCTACGAGATCTCGATCCTGACATTGTGTTCACGGTCTGCGTCCGGACCATCTTTAGGCCACAGCTGTTCAAGGTTCCGAGGCTGGGAAGCTTCGTCTTGCATGAAGGAATAACACCGGAGTACCGGGGTCTTGACACAACGGCGTGGGCATTGTTACGAGGGCAGCAGGAATACGTGGGATACACACTACTGAAGGTCGATGAGGGAATCGATTCCGGACCGATACTGTGCCAAGGTACCTATCCGGATGCAGTCACGTTGGGGTTCCACTGTTCACTGGTAGGGCATATGGCTTTGCTGCACGGTTTACCAGAGATAAAAAATACTCTGGATGATTTATACCGCAAATCCGGTAATTTCACAGAGGTTTCTAAGGTCGGCCGGATCTCGCGAAACCACTCGTGGGTTCCAATGTCTTCCTACTTGCGGCTACGTTGGAAGCAGTGGACTACATCAATGAAGCGCTGAACCGATTCTATGGGGAGCCGCTCACTTCACAGTTCCATTTTTGAGTAACTCCTTCAGACCGTCGATTTCGACATCGCGGTTGGCCAGCAGTCGCTTCAGACGGAAGTTCTCTTTTTCCAGCTGCCCGCAGCCCGTGGGCTTCTGAAACAATCAAAGGTGCCGCATCTCTGACAGCGCGATAAAAGGTCTGTTCGGTAGCACCTTGTCGACGGCACAGTTCTCAGATCTCTTTGCAGTCACTGCTCCCAGCAGGCCGCGCCGTGCTTTCAAGCCCGACCTGACGCGGGAGGTGGTGCGCGAGGGCAGTTTCGGCAGTGTGCAGGAACTGGTGGAGGACATCTGGGGATATCTGAGCGACCGAAACGCCAACCCGCAGCGATACGTTTGGAAGGCCAAGGGAGCAGACATCCTTCGCAAAATCCAGCGCGCCCGAGAAGCTCAGGCTGCCATCGAGCCTTCGCCTATCTAGATATTTAAGGGACATGACACTATAATGGATCGGTACCTGATATATGCTCAACATGATTGGAAGAGCTGTTGCCACTCTTAGTTGCAGCGCTGACCTGCCGACCATTGCGGTGCTGCTGCCGGTACGTCGTGAGGAGCAGTACATCGTAGGTTGCATTGAGTCGTTACTGGCACAGGACTATCCACAAGAGCGCTATGAAATCCATTGTTCTGGACGGGGCGTCTACTGACGGAACAGAGCGCCTCGTCCGCCAATTGGAAGCACATACACGGCGCGTGCGCTACGTCAACAATCCCAACGTCCTAGTATCTGCTGCGCTGAACGTCGGGCTGCGAGAGGCGGTTGGGGATATCGTAGTTCGGATGGACGCCCATGGGAAAGCGCCCATGCATTACCTCTCTACGGTGGTACGGCACATGCTTGAGAAAGGAGCGGATCACGTAGGTGTGAAGCAGCATGCCATAGGGGAGGGCTTCTGGGGTGAGTGCATCGCTCGCGGCATATCCAATCCATTCGGAGTTGGAGGATCGAAGCACCGCTGCAGCACCACGGACGGGTGGGATGAAGCTGGGTGGCTGGGAGGCTTCTGGAAAGCTAAAGTGCTGGCCCTTGGCGGGTTTGATGAATCAGTAGGTCCGAATGAGGACGACGAGTTCTTTTTCAGGATACAGAAAGCAGGCGGCGGGATATACCGGACTGCACAGGTTGAAATCGACTACTACTGCCGCAAATCACTGACACAGCTATGGGTACAGTTCTACCGCTACGGCTTTTTCAAGCCGCCTGTGATCTGGAAACACAGTCTGGCGAAGGTCCGGCATTTTGTTCCGGGTATGTTCGCGCTTGCCTTTGGGGTGTTAGGCGTGGCCGCCTGTTTTGCGAGTGCGGCGGTGCTGTGGCTCGCAGTGCTCGGGGCCACCTACGGTGTTACTTCTCTGTTCTTCGCGGTGCGGGAGGTGCGAACAACTCGCTTTAAGGTTGCGTTTGCGCTGCCCATCATTTTCGCTCTGCTGCACTTCAGTTACGGCACCGGATTCCTGATTGGTGCCGTCCAGTTTTGGGCTCGTCATATACTGAAGCTACTGAAGACAGACTCTCATGTGGTTATAGCAAGATAAAGATGGACTGGTCGAGTAAGTCGCTCCTTATCTTCGACGATCAGGTGCTGTATCGCGAAGAAGCCAGGTTTGGCAGCAATGAGTCGCACGCATTATTCTTACTAGGAGCGGGCCGGCGCTTCGGCAGAGTAACGTTCCTGGCACGTGTCGCGCCCCGACCGCAATCTGCGCCATATCCAATTCCGGCAAATGTAAAAGTCTGCCCGCTACCCTTCTACGAGAACATAGCTATACTGTGTGCCCGATTTCTGCACTACGCGCCGCGCATCGCGCATCTGCTTCGAAATAGACTGCAGGAATGGGATGTGCTTTGGCTCGCCTGGCCTCATCCCATTTCATTGTTGGCCCTCATACTGCTCAGGATCTACGGCAAGCGGCAGGCAGTCTGCCTTTTCGTGCGCGGAAATTACAACAGCATCGTTCGGCAGCGATATGCTGGTCTTCGGAAACTAGCTGCGTTGAGCGTGGGCGCTTTCATGCATGGACAGCTTCGGTTGTGGAACCGCCGCACGATTGTGTTCATGGTGGGAGATCAATCGGTTGCCGAATATAGAAAGATTGGTAGCATCGTCCGATGCATCACCTGCTCTTGTCTGACGAAGTGTGAACTTGCCCCTCTTGAATCAGTGGTACCGATTCGCGAAGAGGAGGTGCTGAACTTGCTCTATGTTGGCAGACTAGAGCCTGAGAAAGGGCTGTCGTACCTCATCAGAGCAGTAGCAAGCCTACACGGTGCGCACATACGCCTGCATCTAAACATAGTCGGAGAAGGCGCGCAGGAGCATGAACTTAAGGCGCTAGTAAATATGCAGGGGCTCAAGAGCGTCGTGACGTTTCATGGCTACTGCCCACTTGGCGGCAAACTTGCCGAGCACTACCGCCGCGCTCATTTGTTCGTGCTGCCTTCTCTGACAGAGGGCATTCCCAAAGTGATCATCGAGGCAATAGCTTTTGGCACGCCGGTAATAGCTACTCAGGTGGGCAGTATCCCCAGTCTAATCCAGCACCGAAAGAACGGATGGTTGGTGAAAGCTGGTTCCTCTGAAGCTTTGATCGCTGCAATTCGCGAGGCGGCTGACTCGACAGCTCTTCGCGAGGCGGTGCGCCAAGAAGCCCGACGAGACGTAGAACCTCTTCTTCTAGAAGCTCAGGAAGCAGCAATTTACCAATCCTTACAGGAACTGCTCTCACGGTAGAGAGAGCCAGCTAACGAGATAAGAATTCGTACGGCGCGATCGCGGAGCAGAGGCCGTCGAGGTGATGCGGATCCGATAGTAGGTCGAGCGGGTCAAATCCAAAATTGAGGGCGTTGGTATACACGTTGTGAAGGTCAAGGAGCAGCTCTGTGCCCGACAAGGAGAGAATCTCGGAAATCCAGGCCGGCTCATCGTAACGGCTCCCTGGTGGGTCGATCAGGCTGGCGATGTTCTCGACCGCCGGCAAAGCTCCAACAATCTGCCGGGCCGAAGCAAAGTTTCGTGCCGCTCCTTCAATGGTGGCAGCGGTGCGTGGCGGAGCGGCCAGGTGCCCGATTTCGTAACCTCCGCCACGCACAAATGCGAGATGCTCCGACCAGCCTTCAGGCCTTACGCTTTCAACTAGGCGGGCCAAACCGTCCAGCCGTTTGGCCTCAACCGGAACAGCCGACGCCATGCCTAGAGAGACGCCGTGAAGGACGACAGGAACCTGATTGGACAGCGTACGAAGGGCGCGTATCTTGGCCCGCGGAACAGACAGATAGTCTTCTGCGATCACTTCCACGACATCAATGTCGTGAAGGTTGGATAGGATTCCCGCTGCCAGCTCTGGTCGCCAGCCAATTCCAAAGCGATCGGTCATCGTTAGCTCCCGCATCCGCCGCATCCTCCGCCACACCCGCCCCCACCGCAGGAAGAACCGCAAGAAGATCCGCACGAAGATCCAAACGAAGAGGAGTTCGACGAAGCAGCTTTCGGATAGAGCGTCTTGGCATGGGGGAAGACAGTAGTCGGGAGTGCGCCCATGCCAAAGACTGCCGTCAGCAACGCAATTTCTCCGGTGGCGCCTCCTGGAGTGAGCCCTGAGGCGCGCTCCTTGAGCGATCCAAAGAGTGTGCGCAAGTCAGCCAGCAGGTTACTGCCTTTCAGGGTGCGGAACGGGTTCGAAACCTTGTACGCCAAAAATAATGCCAGGAGCGTCATCAACACCAGAAACAGGATATTGTGGCGCCCGCGTGCCAGAGCGATCATGATTTTCGTGAATGCGACAAAGAATAGAACCGCTCCTCCAATAATGAAACGAGTCATCCGGTCTGTTCTTACTTCCTCATTGGGCAGCAGGTTCTGCCTGGTGAGTGTCTCCACAAACGGCTGGCACGCAGCTTCGAGCGCGGAGTTCTTGTAGATGGAAATAGCTTCGTCCTCTGTGAGGAATTTCTGGAGAAGCGCCCTTTCGATCGGGTTGGTGACGATGTCTGACGGTTGCCAATCCGAGCGAAGCCGTGAACCCTTGACGACAAGCAGACCTCGATCGATCAGCGATACCGTCCCAAGCCGGAGGGCTTCGTTCTTTGCCGCCGCGCAGATAGGCAATGAGATAGGGATCGGTGAGAGTAACCTTTGAGGAATCGCTCGATTCGCGAGCCCGCCGAATAAAATTGAGCGCCAGGAGGACACAGCCGCCGAAGGCCAGATAAAAGACCAGGAACTGAGGTCCCGCCAGGTCAAAGGGATTCATGGTTCTTTCGGCAGATTGCCGACGCGTGAAAGCAGGAGTTCTGTTAGTTCCATGACCCGAAAAAGAGTTTTCCCAGCCACTCCTGCCTCGAGTGTTCGAGTTTGCCGAGCTTGAGAAAGATGGTTCATGACACTCCTGCCAAACAGAGTCTTCTGCAGGCAGAATCTGTTCCAAGGCTTCCCTGGGTGATGGTGCGGCGTGACCTTCCAATTCCAGAATCGTGGCCGCGCACGAGCGCAAAGGACCGACTGCATCGGCCACAACCAAGACCAGCTGTTCTTCGTTCAAACCTCGCAAGACGTAAAGACTGCGAAGCCGCAGCCGCAGGTTGAGCAGCACTTGCTTCAGCCGAAACACGCAGGCGTCTCGAGAGAAGGACAGGCCCTCAAATGGATTGCTGCCATGCAAGATGCGATGCCGATGGATGATGTCCAGATATTTCACTGGATAGGCATTCACGGCGGCGGAGACTTCGGAATCGAGAAGAAACATCACCGCCAATCGAGCGGCGGCCTGCCCAAGACGCAGGGGTTCGCGGAGCGCGTCGGCCATTTGTGGCGTGAATTCCGTCAATACCAGAATCAGGTTGACATCCGAAGTCGCTCTGAGCCTGCCTTCGGCGCCGCTCCCATACAGCACCACGGAACGGAGCGCATCGCCGCAAGCTTGTCGTGCGGCTCCCATGAAGTCTTCCAAGACGCGATCCACATGGGCGGGCAAATCATGTGTCGTTTGCATAGCTTGATGGTTGTGTTCCGACGAGTAGACGCGTGGCGATTCTAGTCCGGCTGCTGAGACGGTGTCGAGATGTTCCATCGGCAATTCACAAAGGCTATACTAGGCCTTCATCTGATCATGCCTGAGCGCGGTGAAAAGTCTCTTGGAAGTATCCATAGCGGAATTGTGCCAGACCTGAGAACGCAGTTCGGCCAGATCGACATTTATCTGTTCGACCAACTCTTGCGCGCCCGCATTCGACAAGGCATGCGGATTCTGGAAGCTGGTTGTGGTTCAGGACGCAACATTGCCTACTTGCTTCAGAGTGGATTTGAGGTTGCCGCCGTTGATTCAGATCCCGACGCAATCGCTCAAATCAAGCGTCTGGCGGGCGGATGGGCTCCAACATTGCCCGCGGACAACTTTCGCGTGGAAACGATCGAGGCCATGTCGTTTCCCGACAGCTTTGCTGACGTTCTATTGAGCATCGCAGTGCTTCATTTCGCGCGCGACGATTCGCAGTTCCATGCGATGCTGGCCAGCATGTGGCGCGTCTTGAGGCCGGGAGGGCTCTTCTTTTGCAGGCTGGCTTCCAGCATCGGCATGGCGGATCGCATGGTTCCGCGCGGAGGCCGCCGTTTTCTGCTGCCTGATGGCTCCGAGCGTTACCTGGTGGATGAGGCGTTGCTGCTTGAGTTAACTGAGCAGTTGGGAGGCGAGTTCCTTGACCCACTCAAGACAACCATCGTTCAGGACCAGCGCTGCATGACGACTTGGGTGTTGCGCAAGGGTGCAAATGCGTCCATCTGGATTCGCTCCAAAGACGGCGAATGTGAAAGAGAGTACATCCTGAAGACTGGCGAGAACCCCGTCGACGCGTCACAGAGTTTGAGACCGATTTCGAATTGGTCACAGCTATTCAACGAGAAACAGAATATTGAACGTTCCACACAAGACATCCCCGTTTCCTTCAGCCGCGGAAGCGGCGCTGCTCAAAGGCAACAAGATTGAAGCCATCAAGATTGTCAGAGAAGAGCGAGGTGTGGATCTCAAAGGCGCCAAGGATATCGTCGAACAGCACGTGGCCGCGCATCCCGGGCTTCAAATGCAGATGAACAGCGCTCAGGCCGCGTCCCGCCAAGGGTTCCTGCCCTGGCTGATGGCGGTGATTATCATCGCGGGATTGGTTTACTACTTTGTGGCGGGTAAATAGCTACTGGAGGAGTCCATGGTAAAACAGATACGGCTCCTGATTTTCACCGCGTTGGCGTGGGCCGCCCTCATTCTGGCGGCTGCTGCACAGGCTGAGGAGGCCTCAACAACACGCAATCCGCTCACGTCGCCGGCGGATGTGGCTGCCGGTGCGAAGACGTTTCGCGGGCATTGCGCGCCCTGTCACGGCGTGAATGGTGAAGGGGGACGGGGACCCAACTTGGCCAGCGGAGTTTTCTTCCATGGGAGTTCGGACATGGATCTCTTGAACAACATTTCGGAAGGTATTCAGGGTACTGAAATGCCCGGCTTGTTTTATTCACCCGACCGGGTGTGGCAAGTTGTGGCCTTCATCCGTTCGTTGAACGCCGGAAAGCAAGCAAAACCCACGGCCGATGTTGCACGGGGCGCGGAGCTCTTCAAGAGCAAGGGCTGTCAGCAATGCCATCGCGTCAATGGCGAGGGCGGCCGGCTCGGTCCGGACCTGAGCGACATCGGCAGGACCCGTTCGGTGGAGCATCTGCGTGCCGCCCTGATCGATCCACAGGCGGATGTACGGCAGCGCTACTGGGTCGTCAGCTTTGAGGATACTTCCGGCAAAAACCACGAGGGCTTTCTGATGAATGAGGACAGCTACACGGTACAGTTCATGGACATGAATGAGCGTCTCCACTCGGTGAGTAAGTCTGGAATCAAGAGCTACAAAGTGGAGAAAACTTCCAAGATGCCATCTCTAAAGGATTCGCTCACTACCAGCGAGCTCGAGCAGCTGGTGACCTACTTGTCGTCATTGCGGCCGAAGGGAGGCGCTCAATGAAACGGATCCGCATTGCATCAGCCATGTTTGTTTTGGCCTGGTTGGCGTCACCGCTTCGCGCCCAGCTTACCTACGAGCGGCTGCTCAAGGCAGAACAAGACCCAGGTAATTGGCTCACCTATTCCGGAAACTACCGAGGTTGGCGCCATAGTCCGTTGAACCAGGTTACGCGCGACAACGCTCGCAAACTGAAGCTGAAGTGGGTCTACCAGATGCAGACGACGCACACGGTGGAAACCACGCCACTCGTGGCCGACGGAGTGATGTACTTTACCGAACCTCCGAGCAATGTTGTCGCCGTGGACGCGGCTACTGGCCGCCGGTTCTGGCGCTATCGCCGCGTGTTGCCAAAGAAGGTGAACGTTTGCTGTGGCCAGGTGAACCGGGGCATTGCCCTCCTGGGCGATCGGGTGTTTGTCGGAACCGTGGACTCTCACCTGTTGGCTCTCGACGCGAAAACAGGAGCTGTACTGTGGGACGTCGAAGTTGCTGACTATCGCACCGGGTACAGCATTACGGTGGCTCCGCTGATCGTGAAGGATATGGTGATCTGCGGCATCAGCGGCGGCGAGTACGGCATCCGGGGATTTCTCGATGCCTACGACGCAGCGACAGGCAAGCGGCGTTGGAGATTCTGGACCATTCCTGCTCCCGGCGAACCTGGCAGCCAGACCTGGCCCGGTGATTCGTGGAAGACCGGTGGGGCGCCCACTTGGGTTACCGGTTCGTTTGATGTGGAGCAGAACCTTATTATCTGGGGAACCGGTAATCCCGCCCCTGATTGGAACGGCGACAGCCGCAAGGGAGACAACCTCTACTCGGACAGTACGATCGCACTCGATGCTGACACCGGAAAACTCAAATGGTATTTCCAGCATGTACCACACGACGTGCACGATTGGGACTCGGTTCAAGTGCCTGTGCTGGTGGATGACGAGTTTCAGGGCCGCCGTCGGAAGCTGATTTATTGGGCGCATCGCAACGCCTTTTACTACGTGCTGGACCGCGAGACTGGGGAGTTTCTGCTGGGGAAGCCCTTCGCAACGCAGACCTGGGCCAAAGGTCTGGATGAAAAGGGCCGTCCCATCCGGCTGCCCAACATCGACCCTTCACCGGAGGGGACCTACGTCTGGCCAGGAGTGCAGGGCGCGACCAACTGGTTTTCGCCCAGCTACAGTCCGTTGACTAAGCTGCTTTACGTCGCCGTTTGGGAAAACCAGGGCCTCTATCGAAAGGGCGACCAGGAGTACAGCCCAGGCAACCGCTACATTGGCAGCACCCCGTTGATCGATCTTCCGGATGATCCAGGTCACGGCGCCATCCGAGCCTTGAATCCGAAAACGGGCGATCGTCTCTGGGAGTACAAGTTGCACACCAAACCGTGGGCGGGGCTTCTCTCAACAGCCGGGCAATTGGTGTTTGGAGGCAGCGACGAAGGCCATCTCTTTGCGCTGGATGCCACCAATGGGAAGGAGCTCTGGAGGCAGAACCTGGGAGGTATTATTCGAACGAACCCGATCAGCTATCAGAGCCAGGGGAAGCAAGTCATAGCGATCGCGGCAGGCAACAGCATGTTCACGTTTGAGCTGGGTGATTGAAGCTCAGCCTGGCTCTTGAAAGACAGACATGTTGAACGTGAGAGCCGCTGCCCCCGGCGGCGAATGCTTGATTGATAAGCCAATTGCAATCGCCCGCTGGGGACAGTGGCTCCCCACCTTCTTTCCTATCGCCTCTCAAAAGCCCACGGTCGCGGTCGAGCAAGGAATCGCTGACACCTAAAACAGCACCGCCAAGGACGCAAAGAGCCCGCCTAGCGAAGCCCCTTCGCAGAAGATTCTTCGTCGGCCTTTGATCTGGGATCAGAAATTCAGATCTTCACATCCAAAATGGCGGTTTGGAGCCAGCTTTGCGTTCTTGGCGCCCTTGGCGGTTTTAACGAATGGAAATTTGACCGAATCTTGAATTTCGTTGCCACCAAGTGGACCTATAGGCAGCGCCGATCAATATGGTGACAACACTCTCTGGCTCGGGCAACATCCGATGACCCAGATCACTGAGAATCTCTGCAGCCTCCGGGAAGCCTGAGCTATAATGACCGCTCTATGAATGCACCTTCGACGATCACAGGTTCATTGCGAGACTCCGTCCATCGTGAACTGGCTTCGATAGTGGGCGCCGACTTCGTCCTCCATACTCCGGACGAGCTGATCGTTTACGAGTGCGATGGATTGACGTTGCATCCCAGGCCACCGGATTTCGTTGTCTTTCCTACATGCACGGAGGATGTGGTCAAGATCATGGCCGTATCGCAGCGGCACAAAATGCCCTTTCTGCCGCGCGGTGCCGGAACTTGCCTCAGCGGAGGAGCCATTGCCGTGGAAGGAGGCATCATCCTGGAGTTTTCGAGGATGAAACAGATCCTCAGCCTCGACTTCGACAATCGGATGGCGACGGTCGAGCCAGGCGTGGTGAATCTTCATCTGACCCAAGCTGCCAAGAAGAAGAATTTCTACTATGCGCCCGACCCCTCCAGCCAGATGGTGTCCACGATCGGCGGGAACGTGGCCGAGAACTCCGGAGGTCCGCACACCTTGAAGTATGGTGTGACCACCAACCATGTGATGGCTCTGGAAGTCGTGCTGCCCAACTCGGAGGTTTACGAACTGGGAACGCCATCGGGCGACTTCGTGGGGTACGATTTGGTCGGCGCCTTTGTGGGGTCGGAAGGCACCTTCGGAACCGTGACCAAAGCCACGGTGCGACTGCTTTACGCACCACCCGCGGTGAAGACCATGCTGGCGGTTTACGACTCTGTGGCAGATGCCACGCGGACCGTCTCTGGCATCATCGCACGCGGAATTGTGCCGGCGGCTTTGGAGATGATTGACAGCAAGACCATCCAGGCCATCGAAGCCGGCGTCTATGCGACGGGAATTCCCAAGGATGCGGAAGCCGTTCTGCTGATTGAAGTGGATGGTCTCGAAGCCGGCATCGAGCAGCAGATGGAGCGAGTGGTCGAGGTGATCCGTGGCAACAATGCCCGGGAGATTCGAGTTGCAAAGGATGATGTTGAACGAAAAAAGCTTTGGGCAGCACGCAAGAATGCCTTTGGCGCGTATGGGCGGATTAGCGCGAACTATTACACGATGGATGGAGTCATTCCGCGGAGCAAGTTGCCTGAGGTGCTGGAGGACATCGACGCTCTCGGCCGCAAATATGGACTGGGTATGGCGAACGTTTTTCACGCGGGAGATGGCAATCTTCATCCCATCATTCTTTACGACGCCAAGCAGCCCGATGCCAAAGACAAAGTGCTGAGCCTGGCCGGCGACATTCTGCGTCGCTGCGTGGAAGTCGGCGGGGCGCTGAGCGGAGAACATGGCATTGGCTTGGAAAAGCAGGAGTTTATGGCGTTGTTTTTCTCGGAACACGAACTTGACGTCATGCAGCGCCTGAAGACCGTGTTCAATCCCCAGAACCTGGCGAACCCCAGTAAGATTTTCCCAATGCGGCGCGGCTGTGGTGAGATGCCAAAGAACCTCTTGGACGCGGCGGACCAGAAGTACAAAGAGGTTGATGAAATGGTGCGGTATTGAGATATCCCCCTTACTAGGGTGCGCCACGAACTGACGAAGACCCCCTGCCACAAAAAGCGCGGCGAAGCTTCTCAAAGCTTCGATTCCCTTGGAAAAGGGTGGACAAAGTAGAGATCCAGGGTCAGTCTGAAAGGCTGACTGTACACGTAACTCAGGCATTCTAGCCTGACACCCAAATCAGCTAACCGAGTGCAAGCCCTAACCAACAAAACCATCTCAGCAGCCAAGAGCACTGGCGCGTCGCGATATGCCCTCGACGGTTTGATGCCAGCGCAGGTTGTTGCACCTCAGACGGCCGAGGACGTCGGAGCACTACTGAAGGAAGCCAACGTCCAGAACTGGGCGGTAGTTCCCTTCGGTTCAGGCAGCAAGCAGCATATCGGGAATACCCTGAAGAAGTACGATGTGGCCCTGTCGCTGGAGAACTTCAATCAGATCCTTGAGTTCGAACCGCAGGATCTCGTGGTGAAAGTGCAGGCAGGCTGTCCTTTGGCCACTCTTCAAGGACGGCTGGCTCAAGAGGGTCTGTGTCTACCGATTGACCCCCCATGGCTGGACACTGCGACAGTTGGAGGTATCGTTTCAAGCCACGACTCCGGGCCACTTCGTTTTTCCCAGGGGACAATTCGCGATTATCTGATTGGCATTAGCCTCATTCAACCCGACGGAGTGTGGACCAAGTTCGGATCGCGGGTGGTGAAGAACGTCACGGGCTATGACATGTGCAAGCTGTACACCGGCGCCTTTGGCACGCTGGGGGTGCTGCTGGATTTCTATCTCAAGCTGAGGCCGCTTCCACCCTCAGAGAAAACCGTGGTAGTGAAATTCAAAGGATTGGCAGAAGCGGCGCAGGCGCTCAGCAGACTTCAAAGCTCCCCGCTGTTGCCGGCTGCCGTGGAATTGCTGAATCCCGCAGCACTTGAGTTCGTCAATCGTTCTCTGAGTTTGACTCGAAGGCGAGCCTGGATATGCCATGGTTCTTCGTTTTGGCGATGTCGAGAATTCGGTGGAGTGGCAGGTGGCAGAATTGGAGAAGCTTTGGGATGGGCTTACGGTGCATGGAGTGATCGTCGGTGATGCTGGCGAGCAGTCGCTCGTCTGGCAGATACTACGGGAGGACCGTCCATGGCTCGAACAGCCGGACGCTCTGAACATAAAGCTGAAGATCAATTGTTTGCCCAATCAGCTTTCAGCAATTGCTGAACGCCTGGAAACGATGCGGAAAGAACTGAATGCCGATCTGCGGCTGAAAGCCCACGCGGGCAGCGGTGTGATTAGGACCTTCATATCCGTTGGGGAATCCCCGTCAGTAGCCTCCCAGCTCGTCCAGCAGATTCAAAACCTCCGTACAATGGTTAAACCCTCGCGGGGTACGGTGATCGTGGAGTCGGCTCCTGCGTCTTTGAAAACGGGAATTGATGTCTGGGGGTATGACTTCAAGGACAAGGCGTTGATGCAGCAAATCCGCCAGCAGTACGATGCGCGCGGTATTCTGAATCCCGGGCGCTTTGTGGTGTAGCGCCTCAACGAAACGGAACGAAAGCTGGCAACCAATTCCCCTTTTGTGGGAGGGATACGCCGTCAGGCCCTGGGGTGGGTTGTATAGCATTGGAACGCCCCCACCCCGGCGCTTCGCGCCACCCCTACCCGAGAGGGGATTTTCTCAATGTGAAATAATGACTCCGGCCCGAAACGACCGGCATTGTCTTAAGAGACCCCAACCCAAACCATGTCCCTCTCTTCTCCAACCGTTGCGCAAGCCCCCAGCCGGGCTGACCTCACACCTGAGTGCATTCATTGCGGACTTTGTCTGCAGTCTTGTCCCACTTACATCGAATTGGGTCGCGAAGCTGATTCGCCGCGGGGCCGCATTTACCTGATGCGCGCTCAGCAACGGGGCGCGATGCCGATTTCTGAAAGTTTTGTCCAGCACATCTCTGCTTGTCTCGATTGCCGTGGGTGCGAATCCGCCTGTCCTTCTGGGGTGCCCTACGGAGAACTAGTGGAAAAAGCGCGCGAGGTGATTGAGCACAACCTTCGCCGGCCCTTCTGGGTGCAATGGTTCCGCGCTTTCATTTTCAAGACGATGTTTCCATCGCGGCGCCTGCTGCGGCTGAACTTCGACCTGCTCCGGTGGTATCAGCGCAGCGGATTACAGAAGGTGGCGCGAGGCTTCGGTATTCTCAAACTTTTCCCGGGACATTTGGCGGACTTGGAACAGTTGCTGCCAGACATTCGGAACAAGAAGCACCACGTTGCTCTGGGCTCCGTTTTCCCGGCTGAGGGAGAAAAGAAGTTCCGCGTGGCTGTCATGACCGGCTGCGTCATGAATGAAATTTTCGGAGATATCAATCAGGCGACGATTCGGGTGCTGCAGAGGAATGGCTGCGACGTTGTGGTGCCTGGAGAACAGGTCTGTTGCGGCGCGTTGCACTGTCATGCCGGCATCATGGATACAGCGCGCGACCTGGCCAGAAAGAACATCGCCGCCTTTGAACAGGCAGAGGTGGATGCCGTTATCTCCAATGCCTCAGGTTGCGGCGCCAAGCTGAAGGAGTACGGCATGCTGCTTGCCGACGACAAGGAATTTGCTGAGCGGGCAGCCCGCTTCAGCCAGAAAGTCAAAGACATCGCTTCGTTTCTGGATGGACTTCCCAGCCTGGCAAAACCTGGAGAGATGAAGCTGCGTGTCGCTTACGATGATCCTTGCCACTTGCTGCATGCCATGAAGGTGAGCCATTCGCCACGCAAGGTTCTGCGAAGCATTCCAGGCTTGGAACTCGTGGAACTGTCCACTCCTGAGCAATGTTGCGGCAGCGCCGGAATCTACAACATTACCAACTACGAGCTTTCCATGCGCATCCTGCAGCGGAAGGTCAATGACATCAAGACAGCCACCCCGGATGTCTTGGCAACCGGGAACCCTGGCTGCATGCTGCAAATCGCTCACGGTCTCCGCCAGGCAGGGCTCGACCAGGTGAAAGTGATGCATCCGGTGGAACTGCTGGACCAAGCCTATAGTCAGAATCCCCCTTAACAAAGGGGGCAAAGGCCGCAGGCCTTGGGGGTTGTCCCTGGCAGACTCCTCCGGAGTTACGACAACCCCCGCGCGGTTTCTACGAAACCGCTGTCCCCCTTTTTTTAAGGGGGACTTGTTTTGTCACCTGTAACCTCTCCTATGAAGTCGATCAAATACTCAAAATACACTGGCTTTGACTGGGATTCGCTCAGCCTCGAAGACCTGCTGAACAAGCTCTCTGACTACTTGCTGCAGAGTGGCTTCTCCAACGATCGCTATGGGTACTCCGAATTGGGACGGGAGCACAATCTTCAGGATTTGCGCGACGCCATCATGGACGCACTACTGAATCAGGGTTTATTGCCAAAGGAAATGATGGAGAAGCTGATGGAGATGTCCGCCGGAAGAGCAGGACGCAAAGCTCTCCGAACTGGTGGACGCCCTAATCCAGAAGCTGCTTCAGGAGGGTTACGTTTCGTTCACCGACGAGTCCTCGTCCGAGCAAGAGGGTCAATTCCCGGGGCAGGGCTTTGAAGACTTGGAACCAGGCCAGGTGCGGTTTGAGCTCACCAATAAGGGGATCGATTTTCTTGGGTTCAAAGCGCTCAAGGACTTGCTTGGATCGCTGGGAAAGAGCCACATGGGCCGTCACGACACGCGCGACTTGTCGAGCGGGATCGAAACCAGCGGAGCTTCCAAGGCCTACGAGTTTGGCGACACGCTGAACCTGGATGTCAGTGCCACTCTACTGAGTGCTGTGCAGCGCGAGGGACTCGGCACACCGCTCAAGGTGGACTATCGGGATTTGATGATTCACCAGACAGAGTATCTCAGCTCCTGCGCCACGGTTCTCATGCTGGACTGCAGCCACAGCATGATTCTCTATGGCGAAGACCGTTTTACTCCCGCTAAGCGCGTGGCGATGGCTCTTTCACACTTGATCCGCACGCAATACCCTGGCGATACGCTGAACCTGGTGCTGTTCCACGACTCTGCCGAAGAGGTGCCTCTCAGCCAGTTGGCGCGCGTGCAAGTGGGGCCTTACTACACCAATACGCGCGAGGGACTGCGATCTGGCTCAACGGGTTTTGAACCGGCAACGCAAAGACATGAAGCAGATCATCATGATCACGGACGGCAAGCCGTCTGCCTTGACCAAGGAGGACGGCCGCATCTACAAGAACGCGTTCGGGCTTGATCCGCACGTGGTTGGAGAGACGCTGAAGGAGGTTGCCAACTGCCGCAAGTCCGGAATCCTGATCAACACCTTCATGCTGGCGCGCGATTCCGACCTGGTCAACTTCGTCAAGAAGGTCACTGAAATGTGCCGTGGCAAAGCCTACTTCACCACGCCTTACACGCTTGGCCAATACTTGCTGATGGACTACATGCAGAAGAAAGTCCGGACGGTACACTGAGCGGTGTAGCCGGGTTCCCCCGGAATGGACTCGCATGACGATCCACTCACCGTCATTCCGGCCAAGCGCAGCGCGAGCCGGAATCTAGCTCAATTTAGCGGCAACAACCGCGTTTCCCGGATCCCGCCCCGGCTATCCGCCGGGATGACATTCTTTTGTGGAAGTGACAGGAAATTTACTGTGCGCTGCCTCATAGCGCACCGCTCTCTCCAGGCGCTAATCGTGGCCCAGCGACAAGTCATAGATATAAAGCGGATGAGAGAAGCGCAGGTCGTTGGGTAGCAAAAGGACATCATGAAACAACAAAGAGGGCCCGAGTTCATCCGGTTCTTCCGACCGATTCTTGAGGTCTTGGCTGAATCTGGCAGTTCGGGGACTCCTTCGGAAATTGTCGATCGTACGCTGGAGCTCACGAAAGTATCGGAATCAGAGCAGGAAGCGCTCAACAAGAACGGACAGTCACGAGTAAAGAACCAGGTCCATTGGGCACGCCAATACCTCGTGTGGCATGGCTACTTGGATTCCTCCAAGAGAGGCGTCTGGAGTCTCACCGATAAAGGAAAGTTGGTGAACCTCAAGAGACTCAATCCGCTGGAGGTATTCAAGAGCGTACAGAGGGAATTTGCCAAAGCGAAGAAAGCCGGTGGACCACAGATTCAGCCACTGAGTGAGTCAATACCTCGTGACACTGAGATACAAGGATCGCAGAACAGCTCTTCTCAATCTGATCAAATCATTGTCTCCGAACGGATTCGAACGTCTCAGCCAGAGGCTCCTCCGTGAGTCTGGTTTCCAACACGTGACGGTTATCGGCAGGAGTGGTGACGGCGGAATTGATGGGATCGGGACCCTGCAGGTTAATCCTTTCGTAAGCTTCAACGTTCTATTTCAATGCAAGCGGTATCAAGGGACAGTGACTCCTTCCCAAGTTCGTGATTTTCGAGGAGCGATGATGGGTAGGGCAGACAAGGGAATAATCATCACCACTGGAACATTCACGCTTGAAGCGAAAAAGGAAGCACGTCGAGACGGAGCTTTTCCAATAGAACTTGTGGATGGAGACGTTCTGGTCGACATGTTTGAGCGTCTTGAATTGGGTCTGATACCAAAGCGGACGTTCGACATAGATGAGAAGTTCTTTGATGAGTACAAGAGATGATTAGCCGGCGAGACATTTGTAACTTGGCACTTTGAGTGCCAAAGAGGTGCTTGCCGTGATCGGTCTTAACTCCAACGGAACGGGTTTGGAGTTTCTCGAGATGCCAAGTCAGTCCCCGTTGTGGTTTTCGGTTTCGTCAACTAAGATCTCGCCACACATAGTAGTCGATCACTTGTTCCTCTTTTCCCGTTTTGCCTGCCTTTTCTCCTTGGCTGATTTCTGCGGCTGCTTCTTCTTGTCCTTCTTGGCATCCTGGGATTTGGACATATCGTTCACCTCCTGGTGATGTGCGCGAAAGCTGCGATACTCTCAACATTGGCTGTTGTTTTCAAAGCAATTCGACGCGTTGTTCGAGGAAGTGAAGGTCGTGACATGCCCGATGGATTCACTTTGAAATCAGCGGTGACGATGTGGTTCGAGCGAAGGGCTATATCCAAAAGTGACTGGCGGGGACTTCAAAGAAATTGGCGGTGCCGGCAGGACTACTGGCCGATGACGAGAGATCCAAATGATGAGCTGTACGCCGATGAACGTGGGAGGCGCGCTCCGCGCGGCGACTGGATATCACCGAAACTGCGACTGTCGCCGCGCAGAGCGAGCCTCCCACGTTCATGAGGGAATGCAGGTTGTCGCCTAGGACCTCGCCGCCCGGGCTTTTCCTTTGGGAGAGGCACCCCTCTTTGCGTCGGCAGGTGCTGCCTTCTTGGTAACGAAGAGGATCGCGGAGCCGACCAGCCAGCCCGCCAGAGTCAGAATAGGGGTGGCCAAAAAAAGATGGGCGCCCACATGAACCCACGTCTTGCCATCGGACCCGCCACTGAACTCTGGAAGGCTGTAGATGTTGTCGTGGCCGGTAACAATCGCCAGCGCGACCACTGCGGCGGTAAAGGCTTGAGCTACCAAGGTCTGAATCCCAACCAGCCCCAGCAGTTCTTTGTAACTGCCAAAGCTTTTGGTATGCACGGTGACGGAGCAAAGCACCAATCCCACAAGCCATGCTCCGGTCAAGCTGAAGAACTTCGCACTCGCCACTGAAACGCCAGCCAGAGAAAGCAGCAACCTGACGATGCCAACGACCAGGATGAACCCGAGTATGGGTTTCAGAAAGCGGACGTACTGAGCGACACTCTTGCCAAAGACGGTCATCGCACTTCTCCTTTTGTTCCGAATTGAGTTAGGAATTGGAGGAAGGGATTCTACTAGAGGAAATACGCCGGCTGCAACCAAAACGGGGATCTGCTCACTGCGGTGATCAAACTTCGTTGGGGTTCGCCTTTTTGCTCACAAGGCGGCCCCTGCGGCCTAAGTTTCTTCGTTGCCCCGAGCCATGACGACCTTGCCAGTGCGGACGAGTTCAATGATCTTGTAGCGGCTCATCATCTTGATGAGGGCATCCACCTTTTCGGTGTCGCCCGTGGCCATCAGGATGATGGAGCTTTCCGTCAGGTCTACCGTCTTGCACTTGAAGTGCTCGGCAATTTGCAGCACGCCGGTACGCTCTTCGGTGGTCGCAGCGATCTTGATCAACGCGAGCTCTCGAACGACCGCGTTTTCTCCGGTGTGATCCATGCAGTGAATCACGTCTACGAGCTTGTTGACCTGGGCGATGATCTGATCGAGTCCTTCGGGATTTCCGATTGCGGTCACGGTCATTCGGGAGAACTTGCCATCCATTGAGGAGGAGACGACGAGCGAGTCGATGTTATAGCCACGGCGTGCAAAAACCTGGGCAATGCGCGCAAGCACACCGGGTTGGTTGGCGACATAGACGCTCAAGGTGTGTGTGTCTTCACGATTCAATAGAAGGTGCTCCATCCTGCTCCTTTCGGTCTCTGCCGTCGTTGCTGCCGAGACGGCTCTCTCTCCCGTGACGCCCGCAAACGCCTGCTCTAACCGCGGCAAAGAGGATGGTGTGCGAGCCAGTGTTTTCTTCAGCCGGGTCATCTGCAAGTTCCTAGGTCGAACCCGTGGGCTTTTCCATTTTGTACTTGGGCGCCTCAGTGAGCATGTCTTCCAGGGCTTTGCCGGCAGGAATCATGGGATAGACGTTGTCAGTTTTCTCACACTCGGCGTTGATGACGCAGGGTCCGTCGTTGTACTCCATGGCGCGGGTCAAAATCTTGCGCACATCTGCCGGCCGTTTGAGGGTGAATCCCTTGGCTCCAGGATAGCAGTCTGCCAGCTTGGCAAAGTCGGGATTCCCTTCCAGGTCAACTCCGCTCTTGCGATCTTCGTAAAACAGCTCCTGCCACTGCCTCACCATGCCCAGATAGTGGTTGTTCAGCACCACCACCTTGATTGGCAACTTGTGGACGCAGGCAGTAGCCAACTCGCTCATTGTCATCTGAAAACCACCATCACCCACGACGGCGATTACCGTTTCTTTCGGACGCCCAAACTGGGCTCCGATTGCCGCGGGAAAACCGAAGCCCATGGTTCCGGCGCCACCGGAAGTGAGCCAGTCGTTCGGCTTCAGAGTCTTGCAGAACTGCGCGGCCCACATCTGGTGCTGACCCACGTCGGTTGAGATCACGGCGCGGCTCTCCGTCATAGTATTGAGCTCATCAAGAATATGCTGCATCTTGAGACCGCCCTGCTTTTTGTACTTCAGCGGATATTTTTTCTTGTAGCCGTCCAGATGTTTGATCCACTCAGCGGTGTCAAGCTTCGCAACGTGCTTTACCAGCTCATCGAGAATGAGCCGTGCATCACCAACGCACCAGTGGTGCACGCGGATCATCTTGTGGATCTCGGCATTGTCGACGTCCAGATGAATGCGGACGGCATCTTTGCAGAAACGGCTTTGTTGCCCGACGATCCGGTCGTCAAACCGAGAGCCAATGGACATTACCAAGTCGCACTCGATCATTGCTTTGTTGGCGTAAGCCGTGCCATGCATTCCCAGCATTCCGAGGGAGAGCCGGTGCGTTTCAGGGAAGGCGCCTTTTCCCAACAGCGTTGTCGTGACAGGAGCATTCAGCTTCTCGGCCAAGCTCCGCAGTGCCTGCGATGCATCCGCGATAATCGCGCCATGGCCCGCCAGCAGGACTGGCCTACGAGACTTGCTGAGCGCTTCAGCGATGGCCAGCACTTTGTCCTGATCGAAGAAGGTGTCGATCCTGTATCCCGGAAGGTCCATTTCGGCATGCAGTTCGCCGGAGAACGGCCCTTGGGTAATGTCTTTGGGAAGATCGATCAAGACGGGACCCGGGCGACCCGTATTCGTAATGTGGAATGCTTCGCGCACGATCCGCGGAATGTCGTTGGCGTTCTTGACCAGATAGCTGTGCTTGACAATGGGCATCGAGATGCCAAAAACATCGGCTTCCTGGAAGGCGTCTTTCCCGAGCATGGAGGTGATGGTTTGCCCGGTGAGCACGATCATCGGAACTGAATCCATGTGCGCCGTCATGATGCCGGTGAGCGTGTTGGTGGCTCCCGGACCACTAGTTACCAAAACCACGCCAGGCTTTCCCGTCGCTCGGGCGTAACCGTCTGCCATGTGAGCGGCTCCCTGCTCATGGCGCACAAGAACCAACTTAATTTTTGTTTTCGTTGTAACTAACGCATCGAAGATCGGAATGGCCGCACCACCCGACAGCCCGAAAATATACTCAACTCCCTCATTCTCAAGGCATCGGACCAGAGCCTGGGCACCGTCCATCGTCTTGAGGATCATGGTTCAACCTCCTTGGCTTCCAGAAGAACCGCAAAGATACGCTAGTTTTCGGCTGCCCGCAATCAAAAATTAGAAGTTTTCTTGTAAATCTGCGACACTAGGTTTCGTGTTTAAGGAAAGTTTCTCAGTTTACAGGTAACTTTTGGATCACGGAGAAGTCTATGAAGAGAATCTGGTTAGAAATAGCAGAACTTTCGAGATAGTTCGAGACTCTCAATTGAAAAGACGGGGTTTTTCAGGGAAACGCGGGAGAGCGCATCGTTCTGGGGACTGACGGCCAAAGCCGCTTCGTGGTTATAGTCGAGCCTCTTCCATCCACCGACGCAGAAGGTCGAGATCGCGTTTGATGTCGGCGAGTAGTTCGGGCTCGTCGGAGGGCTGGGGACCATTATGCTTGCCGTACTCGAAATGCATTGAAATCGGGCCCGTAAAGTTGATTGCTTTCAGATAGCCAAAGAAGGTCTTGAAATCCACCATGCCTTGGCCGAGCGCGCAAAACTCGGGTTCCCATTTGTTGCCTTGTTTCGTCCAGGCAAAATCCTTGAGTGCCAGCATCTGAATACGCGAAGCAGATGCCAGGAGGTGAAATCCGCTCCTCCAACCACCCAAGCCGCCTTCGATAGTAGCGTGGGCCACGTCGAAATTCGATCCGATCCACTGCGGGTCCTCCGACTTCACGAGTTCGTAAACTTCCCAAGGTGTCGCACCCAAATCGAATCCCGAGTGATTGTGAACTCCGGCAAATAGCCCGTACTCTTTATTTAGAAGAGCGAGTTCATGAATGCGGCCTCGGAGTTCCGCAATCCGCCTGAGAGGGTCGCGCGAACCTTCCCACTTCTCGCCATCGCGGCGGTACCGTCGAATACCAAGGGAAGAAGCAGTCTTGAGAATCTTTCGGGTTGTCGGATCGCGCGGATCCTGAATGCGAGTGGTAATCATCGCAGTTGATACGCCCGCTTTTTTCAGGGACTCAAACGCTTTGGGCAGGTCTTCTTCCACCCTTTCGGGAAGCACATGACCGCCGGGCCGAACGGTGAGGTCGGTACCTTCGAATCCCAATTGGGCTGTGCGCTCTGCCAGACGGTCATAGTCTTTGATCCAGCCCAGATGCTTAGAGAAAAGACACACTACAGGTCGGGCGGGCTTGGGAGTGTCGGACGAAAGAGCAGTTTTCAGAGTTGCATTCAGGATCGGCGCGCAGGTGGCCAGCTTGAGAAAACTTCTGCGACTGTGATGAGGATTCATGCTCTACCTCACAACGGGCTTTGGGTTCTAGTTCAACGCTTCGATTGGCGAGAACGCCAGCGTCCGAGTTCGCCGTTCAACCCAGAGTGCAATAGGTCGCTTCAAATGGCTGAATTCGACCATGACGATCACACCGCTCCCCTCGGTCTTGGACTCTAGAATCCGGCTGGCACCAATCTTTCCGTAATAGCCATAGCCCCCCCAGTCGGCCATAAAGTCCTTGTACGCATAACCCTCCGAGGGTCCCCAAGTCTGATACGCCTGTTGGAAGTTTCCTGCCTTCAGCTCGTCCAGGAATTTTTGAACCAGCCATTCCTCTCTGATGTTGCCAAACCTATAGAGGAGCAGGACGACAGCAACAGCTCCCATTGCGAACAAAACAGGAGGGCGCATCAGAGGACTGTTCTTCAGTAACATTGCGGACAAACCAGGCGTCGGGGTGCCCATGGTTGAGTCTTGTCTCGCACAGCTCGGGACACAGCGTTCTGGTCGACAAACCTGATCACTTTTCGACTCTAAGATTATTCTTCACGGAAAAGACCCCAGAGACGCCATTCGCTTGAATATTTGCAATGTTCCTATCACCTTCATTGGCAACGACCCCTTCAAGCGTCACGTTGCCGTTCTTCACGATGATGTGAATTGGTGGCACTGACCGGATGCTGTAACGTTGCAGTGCCGTGTGCCCGTATATGGACCGATAAACTGCAACACGAAGACGGTCGTCGTTTGGAGACAGTGGTAGAACCTCGATGCTGTTGGTTACCTTCTCTACCCCCTCAATATTCTTGACTACGTTCTCTGCGCTGCTCTTGAGTGTTGGTCGGACGACTTGGCCCGACAAGGTCACATGGCCGCCGTCCACTCGATACTCAAGGTTGTCAAATACGTCATAGTAGGGAAGCGTCACCAATTCATGGCGAACCTCACGTTCCAGTCTTTGCTGAATCTGAGAGGAGTCGCGTCGTGTTTGGACTTTGGGTTTGTCCTCTTTGGGCTCCTTCATTGTGGCTGGGTACAGAACCGACGCGGTCGTCAGAAGCGTCGTCAAACAAACTGCAAGAACGGATGTGTATTGCCAAAGTCGTTTCATGATTTCCTCCTTCCATTGGGCACCATTTCGTTGCCCCAGAGTCAATTCTGTGGACCGTTCAGGATCCTGCCAACGCGATGTTGGGATTAGGAACCTGGTCTTCGCGTGCCCGATAGCTCCAACCCAACCGCGGACCTTCACTATCAAGTTTACACCAAAGCCTGCGGCGGTGCGGGCTCGTCGGGCGAACCAGCGTTGGTCAGGGGCATTCGAACCAGCAGCACAACCATTCCCAGGAGCACTAACAGGCCTAACCCATAGGATTCACTGTGGAAATCGGGAATGCTCCCTGGAGGCAGGAATTGCATCGCGGACCATACGAGTCCGATCAGAGCTTCACCTGCAATGAGACCTGACGCGGCGAGGATTCCTGCGTTCTCGACGCGGGTCAATTGCGCCTCATTGTATCCACGCCGTCGGGCAACGCCGTCGGCAATCCAGCGAACGACACCGCCGAGGAAAATCGTGAACGTGGTTCCGAACGGAAGATACATTCCCACCGCGAACAGCATGGGGCTCTTCACCTGAACCATGATCATCGCGATGCCCAGAAACATTCCGGCAGCCACCAAAGGCCATGCCATTTCGCCGCCAACGATGCCGTCGGCCAGCATCGCCATCAAACCGGCTTGCGGCGCGGGCAGGGCTTTTCCTCCGAATCCAACGCCACCTTGCCGAAGGTCGCCCTCATGCAAAAGCCAGAGTGGGAAGTACATCACCAAGCTGGCCACGACCACGGCAATCAACTCGACAATTTGAATGCTACGTGGCGTCCCTCCCAGAAGATAGCCAACCTTGAAGTCCTGCAGAAGTTCACCAGCCACCGCCGAAGAAACGCATACAACGGCCGCCACACCCAGTACCACTGCCACGCCCGTGGCCCCTGTGAAGCCGAGCGCCACCATCAGCAACGCCGCAATAATCAGCGTTGAAAGCGTCAGGCCCGAGATGGGGTTATTCGAAGAACCAATAACGCCAACCAGGCTGCCTGAAACAGTTGCGAAGAAGAACCCGATCACAATCATGACAACTGCAGCGACCAGGGCCGCCGCCATGTTTCCAGCAATGTAGTGGTACAGCGCAATCATCACCAAGAACATGAGTGCGATCAACGACAACACGGTTTTGGAACTCATGTAGCGCTCGGTGCGCCCGAGGGATTCCAGAGCAGGAGCAGAACTTCGTAGTTCGGAAAATGCCCGGCCGAGTCCGATGGACAGGCTCTTGCGCATCCGGAACAACGTGTAACCTGCGCCCACAATCATCCCGCCTACTGCAATAGGTCGCACGATGAATCGCCACAATGCGGCAGCCATCCCATCCCAATTCGTCATTCCATTGGTTGTGTAGGTTGGCGCTAATTGAGGACCAAGGAAGAAGACGAGCAACGGGACCATCAATCCCCAGGCAAAGACGCTGCCCGCGAACTGCAACGCAGAGAGTTTGGTGCCAATGATGAAACCGACCCCCAGCAACGATGGGCTGATATCGGGCGCAGCTACCGACGTGAATCCGCCCGCGCTGGCGGCTTGGGTCGCATCCGTTGCACTCAGGCGCACACGGCTTTGCCCGAGTGAGCCAACTCCGATTCCGCTGAATTGATGATCGGGGGCGTACAGGCGAAATCGCCCCGCAATGTAGATGGCTGCGCCGATCATGATGTTATAGAACAGGAACTTCACTGCCTGCGCCCCCCGAGCACCGGCTTTGTGAATCTCCGAAGCTGCAACCGATTCTGGGAACGGCAATTCAGGATCTTCCACCATCACCCGCCGCACCAACGAAACGAACAACACGCCGACGATACTTCCTACCAGCATCAGGGCGGTGGATTTCCAATAAGCATCCTCGCCGCTGAATGATGACCATGCTCCGGCAATGACAAAGGCAGGTAAGGTGAAGATGGCGCCCGCAGCCACCGACTCTCCGATCGAGCCTGCGGTCCGACAGATATTCTCTTCAAGCACAGAACCTTTGAATGCTCGCAACGCCGCCATGCCAATCACTGCCGCGGGATACGTTGCCGCGATCGTGATACCAGCTCGCAATCCCAAGTAGGCGTTGGCAGCACCCAGCACCACAGTCAACACCAATCCGATGAGAACCGCACGCAGAGTGAACTCAGTCATCTCCATCGTTTCGGGTACGAATGGCTGATGCTTCTTTTGGTCTTCGGGCATGATTGGATCCTCGGCGAATGGAACTCTGAACGAGTCCCTTGGGTGAGATCTGTTGTGGTGTGAATCTGTTAGAGGCGACGCAGGAAAGTAGCATCGGGTTAAAGAAGGCGTCAAGCCAAAGTTGCTCTTCGGAGCCCAGGTCGTAGTTTTGAGAGACGGTTCTGAATTAGTGACCCAAAATTTTCTCTAAGTAAACGTAACCCAATGCCGATGAGTCGATTAGTTCAAGGTCAGGGATCTGCAGAATCAATCGATGGGGGACAGGAGAAGAAACCCGTACACCGCATCCTTTTGGCCATTCGATCCTACAGATCTCTTGACAGCATTGAACTTATTTCTCTAGACTGACTCCACTTTTGCCTGAGCAAGGAAGGTTTACCGTGATCAAGCTAGATATCATCAACCAAGTTGTCGAGCGGACTGGAATTTCCAGAACCAAAGCGGAGACGGCAGTCGACTCTGTTTTCGAAGCTATGAAGGCGGCCTTGAAAAAGGATGATCGGATTGAGCTTCGAGGCTTTGGCGTCTTTACCATCAAGCCAAGGAAGACGGGAATCGGGCGAAATCCGCGCACCGGCGAGGAAGTCTCCATCCCTCCGGGCAAAGCGGTTCGCTTCAAACCGGGCAAAGATTTGCAATCGGTCTAGCCGATTCCGCTCAACCTGCCTGGGAGAGTGGCTGCTAATCAATTGATTCAAAAGAAGGCGAGTCTCTTGGCTCGCCTTTTTGCATTTCAAGCGCGAAAACCGACGTTACATAATGTTCTGCGGGTCAATGTCGACGTGAAGCTTGCTGGTTTCCAGCCCTTCCGTTTCCGCGCGCATAAGTGATTGCTTTAGGACCTCTCTCAGTTGCTGCCTGGTCTTTGCTTTGATCAACAACTGGAAACGATGCTCACTCTTGAGCTTGGCCAAAGGGGAAATTGCCGGTCCTAGCAGACGGACTTGTCCACCAGCCAGGGTTTGAACAATCCTTCCGATGCTATTAATGAGAGAGGCCGCTTTCTCGAGATTTCGGTCGCGCACCAGCAGGTTTGCAAGGCTGGTGAATGGCGGATAGTGCATCACCTTCCGAAATCGGATTTCCTTTTCAAAGAATCCATCGTAGTCGTGCTGAGCGACGAGCTTGAGACAGTAATGCTCTGGATGAAAGGTTTGGATTAGAACCTGGCCAGGCAACTCGCCGCGACCTGGACGTCCTGACATTTGGCTCAGAAGGTGGAAGGTCCTTTCGGCACATCGGAAATCGGGGAAAGACAGTGAGCTATCGGCGGATAGGATTGCCGCCAGCGTCACATTGTGAAAATCATGTCCTTTGGAGATCATCTGGGTGCCAGCAAGAATATCAGTTTCGCCGTTTTGAAAACGGCGCAGGATCGTGGCGTGTGCGTTTTTCCTTTTAGCCGCGTCACGATCGAGCCGGGCAATCTTTGCTCTTGGAAAGAGCTTCTCCAACATCGCCTCGACCTTCTCTGTGCCTTCCCCTTGAAAATAAAGATGCTCACTCGAACACTTTGGACACAGCTTGGGCACTCGTTGTTCGTACGAGCAGTAGTGGCAAACCAGCCTGCCAACGGCCCGATGAAACGTCAACGAGATGCTGCAGTTGCGGCACTGAATGTTCTGACCGCAGCTCCGGCACAGTACGCTGGCTGAAAAGCCGCGGCGATTCAGCAGCACCAGCACTTGCTCTTTGCGCTCCAGCCTTTGAGCCACCTGCTCCTGGAAGGTACCTGACAGCAGGGCGGGTTTGCCCGTGACCTTGAATTCCTCCCGCATGTCAACCAAGGTCACCTCCGGCAAGGGACGCGATTGCACGCGCGACATCATACGCAGATACCGATACTTGCCCGTCCGCGCGTTGTGGAACGTCTCAACGGCGGGAGTTGCGGAACCCAAAACCACCAGCGCCCCAGCCAGCTTGCCTCTTACGAGCGCAGTGTCGCGGGCGTGATAGCGAGGACTCTCCTGCTGCTTGTACGAAGGGTCGTGTTCCTCGTCCACGACAATCAGTCCAAGGTTTTCGAGCGGAGCAAAAAGCGCTGAGCGAGTGCCAATGACGACTCGTGCCTCACCCCGCTTGATTCTCCACCACTCATCGAAACGTTCTCCGTCACTCAAGCCGCTGTGGAGAATGGCAATGTCCCGGCCGAGACGCCGCCGGAACTCTTCCGCAACGCGCGGCGTAAGACCAATTTCAGGCATCAACATCAGCGCTGTCCGGCCACGCTGGAGTGTGGCTTCGATGAGGCACAGATACACCTCGGTCTTCCCGCTGCCTGTCACACCGTGCAACAAAGCTGGAACAAACACAGCACTGGCCAAGGCATCGAGCAGTTCCCTCAGTACATTAATTTGTTCAGAAGTATGCGAGCGCTGGTGGGAAGCACTCTGGCTCGACACTTGTTTGAGGGGATCGCGGCGGACTGCTTCACTTGAAAAAACTACCAGATCTCGCCGGTGGAGACTGTTCAATGCCGACGGAGAAATCGACAACTCTTCCAAGAGTACGGACACGGACACCGACTCCGCGCGTGCTTTCAGCGCCTGAACGACTCTGTTTTGCTGAGGGGTTAGTTTCAAGCTTTGCGTGTCGACCTCTGGCCTCAAAGCAACGCTCTTCTGGACGCGCGGCGCTACTGCAGGTGGTGCCAGCTCGTGCCGTATCTGTACGCACTGGTTGAAGACCAGCCCACGCAAATCGCGTTCGCCAATCTCGAAGCCAGCGCGTTGGCCGAGTTCCTTTGTTTCCAGCGCTTGATGCTCACGTAGAACGCGAAGAAGGTTGCGCTCCTTTAGAGACAACTCGGACGTCAAGTCATCGCGCTCCAGCGCATCCAGGCCGCCCTGCAACAGCACAACGGTCTGACGGCTTCTAGGGTTGCTCTTCGGTGGAATGCAGGACCGCAGCACTTCGCCCTTGGAGGCAAAATAGTAGTCGCTAACCCATTCTGCGAGGTGAAAGAGCTCGGTCGAGATCAAGCTCAGAGGGTCGATGAGCTCCAGGATTTCTTTGAGAGTGGTACGGGCAGGCAGATCCTGGGGAGGCTCTTCGATCTTTTTGACCACAAATCCCACAACCTTCCGATTTCGAAAAGGTACAAGAACGCGTTGCCCGGGCTGCCCTCGATGAAATATGTCGGGCGAACAGCGGTAGGTGAACGTTTGCAGCAGAGGCAAGGGCAAAGCGACTTCCAGGAACATGCTGCTCTCTTACCCCAAGTGGATTGATTTTAGAAGGAGTTTGTCATGCCGCCGGCTTTTGGTCTTGGTTCTCAAGTTTTTTTGTTCAGCTTGTTTGACAACCTTAAACCCGAATCTTATTTGTAGGGGCGTCTGAGAGAGGGCTGCCAAGGGCCCTGATAATCAACAACTGGAGGGTAGAAAAGATGTTTGCACTGGTACGACGTAACCCGATCAATGAGGTCCTTGAGGAGTTTGACAACTTGTTCCACCGCAGCTGGGTTTGGCCTGCGCGCCAGGACAGTCCTGAATTTGCTCCTGGTGTCGAGGCCTACACTAAGAACGACCAATTGGTTTATCGATTCGCGATTCCCGGCGTGGATGCGAAGGACGTTGATATCTCTACTGCCAACAATCGCCTGACGGTCAAGGTGGAGAGAAAAGCTCCGTCAGACGTAAAGGAAGGGGATTGGCACTTTCAAAGCTTCTCTTACGGAAAGTTTGAGCACGCGGTGTCGCTGCCGAGAGGAGTCGATACGGATGCCGTGAGTGCAGCCTTCAAGAATGGTGTGCTGGAGGTTTCTGTCCCGCTGCCTAAGGCTACTTTGCCGAAGAAAATCGAGATCAAGGAGCTTGCTGAAGTCAATCGTTAAGGATGAGCTGGACTCGAAGGGTAGACGGCATGTCTGCCCTTCGGGCTTTTTTTGCCTGAAACTCCGCATCTCGTGCACCCCAGCTTCTTACTCCGCAGCCACTCCGGCCTGTTCCATCACCCAGGCAGGAGTGGCTGGCTCACCTCGAAAGAACTCACGTGCCTTGCCTTGCGTCAGCGCCCAACGGTGCAGCCACGAGATGCCGCCGGCCCCGGTGTAAGTGTCGGGTAAGCTGTATGCCTTGTCCTCCAGTGCCTGCTCGAGTGAAATGAAGCTATAACCTCGTCGTTTCATCATGTTCGCCAACTCACCGAACCAATCCGCGTTTAGCGCATTCGCGTGCAGCAGGAGTACCTGCTTCATTTCATAACCCAGTAGACTCCTCGACTGCGTCTCGTAGTAGTCAAACTTCTTCTCCATGTAGGGTAAATAGGCCGAGGCGATGCGTTCCATCATCTCTTTGTCAGCCCTTTCGAGAGCCTTCATGTAGGCACTGGCAAAAATCCAATCAGAATTGTCGATGGTAACCGGTGCGACTCGGCACCCACGGCTGGCGAGAAATGCGGTCAGTTGTTCTTGGGTTTTTAGATCTCGACCCGCGTGAAGGAACGGATGGCGGAAGTAGCGCAGAGTTTTCCCTCGTCGGTTCAACAATCGTCGAGTTGTTGCTTCGCCGCGAATCACGTCGGCCTCAAAAGCTTCTAGTGGCGTACTGTGCAAGTCTGGATGAGAGAAGGAATGATTCCCGAGATCCAGCCCCGCATTTAGCCATTCCTGCAGCAGAGTGACACGGCGTTCATCTTCGACGCCTCCCTCGAGCAACTTGTTCTCATTCGCAAATCCGATGGCCGGCACCTTGTTTGACGTGATGCTGTGGAGAAGCCTTTTCGTGATGTCCTGCTGTGCTGCGAGGTCGCGGGTCCCAACGACGGGCAGATCATCGAAAGTCACGCAGACTTGGCGGCGCGGCGTTTCGCGGGAGGAATCGCAACGGGCATGATGACAGGAGCCCAAAGAGGCTACCAGGAGACAGGCGATGATGGCGGCCACGAGATCTCTCAGCATCTCCAACTCCTTGCTTTTGCCTGTCGATCGTCGGCCGTTCCGTGGCTGCAGTGACTTCGCGTAGGTCATTCGCACGAATTGGCCTCACTACCGGGCGGCGACCGCGATCATTACCTGGGAGCTGGAGACATTATGGGCGAAGTCCTCGGCAAGAATCTCCAAGGCATGTTGGCCGGTTGCAATTTCGGCCGGCAAAGAGATGTGCCCAACGTTTGCCTTCCCCGCGGCATCCCAACGGGCTTCCGTCGGCTCCAGGTTGGCCACGCGCAGACGAATGCGACGAGTGTCGGCATCGCTTTGGATCCTAACTTGAACCGTATCACCCGGCCTATAGATTGACCGGTCAACACTGGCCTGAATGGTGGGTGCGTGGCTGTCAATGACAAAGCCCTTCTTTTCCTCATAGGTTCGGCCAGCACGGTCCCGCAGAATCAGCCGGCAGTGGTACACACCATCCACCATTTCCTTGGGTGCTAGAAACCGCGTCTGCCAGACCTGTTCACCGGCCAGATACCGCAGGGGCTTGGTGAGGCCGAATGGAAAGATTGCCGTGATGCTTCGGATGTCCGGGTCCGTCCGCACACGTAGCACCGGATCGCCCGGTTTGATGAGTCGTGGCCGAAGCAAGGATCGTGGTGCCGCCAAGAACGAGGTATAGGGCGTAACGAACTTGTACTTTTTCGAAAGTGCAATAATCTCGTTGATGCTCGCCGCGTCTTCGCCTTCCATCTCAATCTTCCTTAGCAGAAAATCGACTCGCGCCTTCGCCCAGCTCCGCGGGATAAACAGATGCTCCGAGGCCTGGGCGGGCAGATCGATGGAACTCTTCAATTCAACCGGCCCTGATATCGGTCGAGCGGTGGCAGTGAAGGTAACAGAGCGCATGGGTTGGCGGTACTTTCCCACCCAGTGGGCCGAGCTTTGGTCAAATACCGGACCTTCGGGACTGCGATAGACATCGACAAAATTCTGACCATTCGAAATCTGAAGCTGGGGGTCGGTTAGAGGATCGAGAGTTAGATGATCGACAAAGTTGCTCAGCTTGAATTCCGAGGCTTCGGTTTCGCCCACGAACTCGAATAGCCCTCCACTCGACTGCGCGAGTGTGCGAAGCAATACCTTGTTACAGTCGTTGCCGATGCCGTAAGCATAGAGCTTGAGCTTGAGTCCTGACCCAGTTGTATTTACCGAAGCGAACCACTGGGCCAGTTTTTTTGTCTCCAGAGTTCCGAAGGTCGCATTGCCGTCGCTGATGAGGATGGCTCTTCCGGCTATGCTGGCCTGTGGTTGGTACCGGTCCAAGGCAGTCTGCAGTGCCTGCTTGAGATCTGTGCCGCCCAGCAGGAAGCTGGTTTTCAAGAAATCCAGAGCTGCCGTGACGTTCTCCCGGGTTGCCGGGACAGCAGCCGGGCGGAACGAGTTTACTTTCGAGTTAAAGAGCAGCAGTTGAAAGCGATCCTCTGGTTGCATGTGGTAAAGAATTTTCTCCAAAGCTTCAAACTGACGCTCCAGCTTGTCCCAGCGTACAGACAGTGACGTATCGAACATCACAATGAACTCGGAGCGGGCCCGCTTTGGTGCCCCTGACGATGTTGTGTTGAAGAGCGCCGCAGCCTGAAAGTAGCCAGGTTCGGGATCTGCACTGCTTTGGCGGGGGCGTTCAAAGGCGGAAACAGGAAGTCCAGACCTCACGTAGCGATCGTCTTTCGACCGGTAGAAAAGGACCGAAAGGCTGCTGGGAGATTTCAATTCGTAGGTAAATGCCAAGTCGTCAGAGAAGACTACATTGCTGCCTTCGTAGTGGCCTCGAATCTCATTCGGTGTTTGGCTGTCTATCGTGAGTGGATATGCAGCGCTAGCCGGCTTGAAGTTGGCCATCGGCAATGCATGGCGAAGAGTAAGATCTACACGCAGTCGGCCCGCTGCCTGATTCTGAAATTGCCTGGGCTTCAGTGGAAAGTAAAAGTAGCTTTGCAGGCGTTCCAACGGCAGCCGTTCCGTGTACACCAATTCCAATCGTTTGGTGCCATAGGCGGGAATGGGTGACACCCGCGCCGAGAAAAACGACACGCGACTTCCGCCCTCCTCGCCCTGTTCGCCTTGCTGGAGCAGCCCCGGATCAATCGCCTGCAAGCGCAGAGCGTTGTAGATTTCTTCTGCCCGCTTGCGCTCCAGGATAACGCCGGGTACGCGCACCGGGCCATCCCAGACCGCAAAGTCAGAGACCAGGGCCTCGGGATTGATTCCAAAGAGATACTGACCCTCGAGCACTGCGCCCACGTGACTCGCAAAAATCTGCCTGACGCTGACCGTCGCATTCTGATTGTCGACTAGAATCGAGACATGCATCTCCTCAAGGGAAAGCTTCGAAGGGTCGGGCTTGTCGGTGTCTGAGGAAGGAATCAGAACACCCGCGTCGCCCCACGCTTTCACGACGGGTGTCAGCAAGCTGCAGAAAATGAGCAAGAATCTGAGCGGTTTCATAGCCTAGAATTTAGCCGAGATCGGGATGATTCCTTGTTTTTCTTGCTCACGCCCATGTTGATCGGAGGGACTCACCTGGAAGTCCATCTGTTTTTTTTCCGCTGATGCGAAGCAACCATGCTACTATGTTCCCGTCATCGCCCTGAATCCTCGTCGTGCTCTGTCTTCACGACTAGTCATTCCAAAAAACACTTAATGTTGGACCGTTGATGCTGCAGGCCATGGAGCCGCACAGGCCGGTAGCCGGTGCGTATTTGTGTTTGCATCGGCTGAAGCATGACAGGCGACATTTTCGGAACGATCCGCTCGCAGTTGAATTGCAGCAGTTTAACACCAAAACATGTCAGCCAGCAGGCAGACGCGGTTGACTCAATCTAGCAGGAATATTTTCTGAGGAGGCTTTTCTCTTGAAGAAATTAATTGGTATGTCTGTTTGGATTTTACTTCTGGCGGGCCTCGCCTTTGGCCAGCTTGCCAGCAATACCTCACTGGTCGGCAACGTGACCGATCCTTCGGGTGCATTGGTTGGTGGCGCGAACATGGTTGCCGTCAATCAGGGCACGCAGGAAACCTATACTACGACGACTAACGCTGAAGGCTTCTACGAGTTTCAGTTTGTAAAAGCCGGGACTTATACGATCACGGCGCAGCAGAGTGGTTTCGAAACTCTTGCCAAGACCGGAGTGGCTGTGAGCGCCAACCAAACCGTCAGAACGGACTTCGTTCTGAAAGTCGGCGAAGTCAGCGCGAAAGTTGAGGTAACCGCCGACATCGCTCCGATCAAGACCGACGAAGCGGTGATGAACGAACTTATCAGCACCAAGACGACTGCGGAGCTGCCTTTGAATGGCCGCGACGCGATGCGGCTGGCCATTACTACGCCGGGCGTGCTGAACGGCTTCAAGACGACCGGGAACCCCGGTGGCGGGCAGGGTTTCATCGGCGCGGGAACCCGGGAGATTCAAAACAGTATTTCGCTTGATGGCGTCAGCATTATGACCAACCTCATCACGCAGACCACATTGCGCCCGAGCGTCGATGCGATCCAGGAAGTGCAGGTCCAAACTGGCACCTATCCGGCCCAATACGGCGGCTATCTTGGCGTTCAGATCAACATGGTCACCAAGAGCGGCACGAATGATTTCCATGGCTCCGTTTTTGAGTTCCTGCGCAACGACAAGCTCGACGCAAAAAACTTTTTCACACGGGCTGGCGCCAACAAAGCGCCCTTCCGTCAGAATCAATTCGGTGTCAACGCCAGTGGCCCAGTGTGGATTCCAAAGGTGTATGACGGAAAGAACAAGACCTTTTTCATGTTTGGCTGGGAATCGCTGCGGCTCTCGTCTGCGGTGCCAGGGATTGACTCAGTGCTGACGCCCAAGATGCGACAGGGCGATCTGTCGGAGTTGACGACCGTGAGCATCGTGGATCCATTGGCGCCGGGAAGGCCGGCTTTCGCTGGGAACATCATTCCAATGAATCGAATCTCTCAGCAGGCGCTGAAGATATTGCAGTACATGCCACAGGCCAACGGCGCGGGTGTGTTGAACAATTTCAACGCGAACGTTCCCAACAACAATGACACAGATCAATACACCTTCCGAATCGATCAGTCGATTGGAGAGCCGAATCGGCTTTTCTTCCGCTACTCCTATAGCGACACGGCATTGTTGAACGGTAACACCAACCCCTACAACGGCTACAACCAGCCTGTGGGTGACCGGAATTTCGTCTTCGGATACACCCGTGTTCTCAGTGGCTCAGCGGTCAACGATTTTCGCTTTGGACGCCATCGCAGCACGATTGACTCTCTGAACTTCTTCACCGACGGCGGGTTCCCTGCAGATGCTGGCAGTCAACTCGGCATTCCGGGTTTCACAACGAACGAAGCCAATCCGGGTCTTCCTGTGATCGCGATTGCGAACTATATGGCGATCGGCGGCCAAAACATGGCATCGACCAACTGGTTCCAGAACGATACAACCTGGCAGATTTCAGACAGCTTTTCGTTTACCAAGGGGGCTCACAACTTGGCTGCCGGGTTCGACAGTCGCAAGGTCATCACGAATCGCACCGCGAATAATGCGCCTCGAGGACAATTCAGCTTCAACGGTCAGCTTAGTAACCATCCGGTGGCTGACTTCCTCCTTGGCTTGCCAAACCAGGTTGTATCGCCCGGTCCACTCTTCCCTGGCGGTGGTGAGCAGTGGCGCTATTCATGGTTCCTGCAAGACAAATGGCAGGTGAATTCGAAACTGACTTTGAACTATGGATTGCGGTACGAACTACCCATTGTGCCTCAGTCGACTACCGGCAACGGTACGATTTTAAATCCTGAACAGACAGCCTTCATTCCGGGGCAAGTTCCCAGCAAGATTCCGTACCATGACGGAGACCACAACAACTTCGCGCCCCGGTTCGGATTCGCGTATCGGTTCACCAACGAGTTCGTTCTGCGCGGCGGATTCGGTGTCTATTACAATCCGAACCAGATGAACACCTTCACTCTGGCAACCACAAATCCCCCGTTCAGCACTATCTTTACTTACAACACGGTACTGGCGGCGCCGAACTTGAGCTTCGACAATCCAACCGGGGCCAGCGGCCCGGCAGCAGCACCCAAGCCCAATGCGTTTACTGTCAATCCCTACCTTCCGAACGCCACGATGAATCAGTGGAGCATGAGTCTCGAACGCGGACTTTGGAGCACGGCCGGTATTGCGCTTGAATACCTGGGTTCGCACAGCTATCACCTGGATCGGAGTTTCTTCAACAATACTCCTTCTCCGGGTCCCGGTGATATCGATGCACGGCGACCCAACCAGCTGTTCAGGTCGATTCGCACCATCCAAAACGACCTCATCGCCAACTACGAGGCCATGAGCATCGTATTCCGCCAACAGGGCTTCAAAGGATTGACGCTGCTTTCGAGCTACACCTGGTCGCACACGACGGATGTGAGCACCGACTCCAACGGCGGATCAAACGTGATGAACCCTTATAACTGGCGTCTTGATTACGGGAGCGCCAACTGGGACGTTCGGCATCGCTTTGTCAGCAGCTTCACCTACGAGCTGCCCTTCTTTGCAAATGCCTCCCAGAAGGTAGTCAAGAACGTACTGGGCGGATGGCAGTTGAATGGAATTTCAACGCTGCAATCGGGATTCCCGTTCTCTGTGACGATCTCTGCGGACCGGGCTAACGTCGGTCAGGGCACGCAGCGCGCCAACATCCTGGCTGCAGCGAACGTGAACTGCGGTGGCGATCCGAGAGTGAGCTGTATTCCGATTTCGTCCTTTGGATTGCCGGATCTCTACACGTATGGCAACACGGGGCGGAACCTCTTCAATGGGCCGGGCTTAGTGAACTTCGATCTGTCCTTGTTCAAGAACATCGTTCTTACGGAAAGGGCGAGGTTGCAATTCAGAACCGAGTTCTTCAATTCGTTTAATCACCCATCGTTCTCAAACCCCAACAGCACGTTCGTTCCGGGGTCTACAAACTTTGGGACGATTACGAGCACTTCAACCAACAATCGGCAGATTCAGTTCGGTTTGAAGATTCTGTTCTAGCTCGCCTCTGGCGTTTGGCACTCCCTGACCGCCGGTCGTCAGGGAGTGTCCGCCGTTCACAATCCACCCCTGCTGTGAAATCAAAAAGCATCCCTTCGAATTTCGACCAACCCTCGATCCGTTCCAACCAAGACACAGTCAGATGTAAACGCAAGCGCAGTGATGTTCTGCGAAGGCAAGCCCTCTCGCAATCGCTGCCAGCGGCCTTGACGATCGTCGTAAATCTGAACGCCACGGTCTAGAGTGCCGGTGTAAAGCCGTCCTGCATCAACTGCCATCGCATTGGCGTTTACTTCAAACCGCCCTATCGCCTCGCTGTAGTCAATCCACTGCCCATCGGCATCGACACTCTGAATGCCGCCACCGTAGGTTCCAATGAACAACTTGGAGTCAAGGACAGCGAGAGCATTCACCCAGTTTGCTGCTAATCTTGAATTTGCCGTGTTCCACGAGAACGTGATGCGGTCTCTCTCCAAAACACTGATGCCGCCCAGCGTTCCCAGATAGACCCGCTTTCCGAGTGAGGTGGCGCAATAGATGTGGTTGCTTGCGAGGCCATGCAGCGCAAACAAGTTCTGCGTTGGACGGTTTCCTTCGAAGATACTGATCCCTTCCGCTGTTGCCACAAGCCAGCGTCCGGTTGCTCCACCTAGGTTGTGGGCCATGGCCACTGCCTTATGAATGAGCCCCTGCTTTTCTGTGATGAAATTTCGAAGCTGCATTCCGTGGTAAACCGCCAAGCCGTTTGCCGTTGAGACAGCCATTCGGCCTTCAGGCAGGGCCAGCAGGTGATTCACACAAAAGATCCGGTCGTCTTCGTGATGCAGCAGTCGCTTGCCTCGAGAGTCAAAAACATCCAGTCCACGTTCAAAATAACCTACCCAGAGATTCTGGTTCTCGTCGAATGCGAGCGCCGAGATGTTTGTATCAGTGAGTTCAAATAGCTGTGGCCGGTCTGCGTCGGCCCGTTTCCCGTCAGAATCCGCACCAAACGGGCGCCACGCGCCCCGCTCGAGCGAATCCGTTGAGTAAATGCCACTGTCAGCCAGCGCCAACCATCCATTCGAAAAAGAGAGCAGGGTGTTGATCCCAACAGGAACGGCACCGGATGCGTGGAGCAGTCGTGGAGAGTCCGTAGGGAGAGGCTGCCTTAGTTGAGGCAGACTGCTGACGTCCAGCATGACGAGACCTTGATCGGTAGCGGCCACAAGCTTGGAAGCTGCTGTGAGCGAGCGGATTGTCAGGCCTTCGGCAAGATTTCGCGAGACCTTGCCATTTCGAATCTCCGTCACGCCCAGCGGTGTTCCCACATAGGTTGATTCGAGGCTGCGAGCGATAGACGTTACTTGATCATCCAGTAGGCTGCCGTTCGCTCCTGTCGTTTTTCGGAACTGGGACAGAATTCCCTGCCGGTAGATCCATGCACCTTCGTTGAATGTTCCGATTACTGCCTGCTGATGATCACCCTGTAGAGCCGTGATGAACCGGGCGCTGATCGTGGGTTTAAACTCAACAGCCCGGTCGTTCTGAAAAACCAGCAGCCCGCGTTGTTTTGTTCCAACCCAGAGTTCTCCAGAAGGCATGGCCAGCAACGACGTAACCTCAAAGTCGCTGGCTCTTTCGGCATAGAAAAACTCAAACTGGCTGCCAGTAAATTTCAGTAGGCCCTGAGGCCCGACGGCGATCCAGAGAGCCTCTGCAGCTTTCGCCAACGCTGTCAGGTGATTACTGGGAAGGCCGTCCAGCGATGTGTAGCGTCGCACCTCCCGGCCGTTCTGGTCGAACTGCACGAGTCCCTGATTAGAGGTAACGAAGAGGTGATCCTGATAGACGACACCCTCTTTGGCACTCAGGATTGCCGGAAGTAGAGAAAATCCAGGTCTGGCCTGCGGAATAATTACTCTTGACTTGAGGTAGACCGAATGCTGATCGATGACGGCTTGGCGAGAGGCAGTGAGCGTGCGGTCGACACTACGTTTGAAGCGCAACAACCCCAATCCCGTGCCGAGGAGAAGCAGAACGCCGATGGAAAGCGCTAACAGTCGGGGGCGGACACCCATCAACTTACGCCTTTCCGTAGAAAATGAAAGGAACTGGCGCGGATGCTACAGCATGCCGAGTTGAAGTTTGGCAGTTTCCGACATCATGGCTGGCGTCCAAGTGGGATCCCAGACCAAATCAACTTTGACATCGGTGACGCCTTCGACGAGCCGAGTCTTGTCTTCGACTTCTCCAGGAAGTGTTCCGGCGGCGGGACAAGCGGGCGAGGTCAGGGTCATGCGGATATTGACTGCTTTGGCGGGATCGATGTCCACTGAGTAGATCAACCCGATCTCGTAAATATTTACCGGGATCTCGGGATCGTAGATGGAGCGGAGCACTCCAACAATTTTCTCGCGCAGCGCTTCAGAGTCCGCCGCCGCAGGTGCTGTGGCAACATCCGGAGAGACAGACTCGGGCTGATTCTGCGTAGTTGCCGAGCTTTCAACAGGCTTTGCACTGGATTCCATGTCATGCTCCCATTTAAAAAAGATGCCGTAGTTGTAGCTTAGACCGCAAACAGCAGGGTCCGGCTACAGGAGCCAAGGCGCCATTCGATTCATTCTGTTGACGCCGGCTCAGCTTGGTGTTTCAAGGCGGCGTTCAACGTATGCCAGGCCAATGTTGCACACTTCACCCGCACTGGAAACTCCTTCACACCCGAGAAAACAACTAGCTTGCCGAGTTTGTCATCGTCTTCAAGCTTGACACCCTCTGGCCCGGTCAGCATTTGATGAAATCGCTCAAAAAGTGCTTCCGTTTCTGCCCGGGTCTTTCCTTTGATGCTTTCGGTCATCATCGAAGCCGAGGCTGTCGAAATGGCGCATCCTGAGCCATGAAAGCGGACATCCTTGACTACGTTGTTTTCCACGTCCAGGAACAGCGTCAGCTTGTCGCCGCAAAGGGGGTTGTGGCCGTCGGCTCTGCAGTTTGCATTCTCCAGTCGGCCGAAGTTTCGCGGGCGTTTGGTGTGATCGAGAATCAGTTCCTGGTAAAGGTCGCGCAAATCCGACATCAGCTGAAAACCTCCATCACGGCGCGGATTCCGCTCACCAAGGCATCGACTTCTTCCTTCGTATTATAGAACGCAAACGAAGCCCGGGCCGTTGCCGGGACTTGGAAACGATCCATCACTGGCTGTGCGCAATGATGGCCGGCTCGAATTGCAATGCCCTGCTGGTCGAGAATAGTGCCAACATCGTGAGGATGCACACCCTCTAGAGTAAACGACAACACGCTGGCCTTTTCCTTCGCGTTGCCCAAGATGCGAACTCCTGGAACCCTTAAGATCTCCCGGGTTGCATACGCCAACAACTCCTCTTCGTAAGCGCAGATTGTTTCGATACCGATGGCTTGAACGTAGTCGATGGCGGCACCCAGTCCAATCACACCGGCGATGTCCGGTGTGCCGGCTTCGAACTTGTGCGGGATTTTATTGTAGGTGGTCTTTTCGAAGGTTACCGAAGCGATCATGTCTCCACCCCCCTGGAACGGAGACATGGATTCTAACAAGCTGGGCTTTCCATACAGTACGCCGATGCCTGTCGGGCCGTATAGTTTGTGGCCGGAGAATGTGTAGAAGTCACAGTCCAGGGCTTGCACATCGACTGCAAGGTGTGGAATTGCCTGGGCACCGTCGATCAGGATTGGAATCTGCTGCCGATGCGCAAGCTCAACCATGTGTCGAACCGGGTTGATTGTCCCAAGAGCGTTGGATACATGTGTCACCGCAACCAACCGAGTCCGCGAATTCAGCAGCTTCTCATATTCATCGAGAATCACTTCGCCATCATCGTTGATGGGGATCACGCGCAAGCGGGCATTCTTTTCCTCGCACAGTATCTGCCAAGGCACGATGTTGGAGTGGTGCTCCATGCCGGAAATCAAGATCTCATCCCCCGCTTGCAGGCGAGGGCGCAGATAGCCATAGGCCACCAGATTGTTTCCCTCTGTGGTCCCACGAACGAAAATGATCCCGCGATCCTCTGAAGCGTGAATGAATCGCTGCACTTTGGTGCGCACTGCTTCATAGGCCTGCGTCGATCGCTGGCTCAAGGTATGCACGCCCCGGTGAATGTTGGAATAATCCTCGGAGTAAAACCGGCTGATCGCTTCGATCACCTGGCGGGGTTTCTGCGCCGTAGCTGCGTTGTCGAGATAAACCAAAGGTCGGCCGTTAACCTGTTGCTTGAGAATCGGGAAGTCTTCGCGGATTCTGGCAACGTCCAAAGCAACCGCCGCTCGCCGGGTTTCAGGTGCAAGCACTTCAGAGAGGCCTTTCATGGCATTCCTTACCGCTCTTCTTGGTCCTCGGCCAATCGCGCGAAGAGGCTCGTTTCCAGCGCCAACCGCAACGGGTCGATCTTGAGGCGATGAATGAAGTCGCCCGCAAACGCATAGGTGAGCAGATGCCGCGCTGACTCCAAGTCGATACCTCGAGACCTGAGATAGAAGATGGCATCGGCATCCAACTGGCCGATGGTAGCGCCGTGGGTGCATTTCACGTCATCAGCATAGATTTCCAGCTGAGGGTTCGTGTTCACGAGCGCCTCTTCGGAAAGAATCAAATTCTTGTTGGTCTGCTTCGAATCGGTTTTTTGCGCGTCGGGACGCACAATAATCCGGCCGTTGAAAACACCACGTGCCTGGCCGTCGAGAATGCCCTTATACAGCTCGTGACTATTGCAATGGGGCTTGGCATGGTCAATGGAGGTGTGATTGTCCACGTGCTGACGTCCGTTAACCAGATAGAAGCCGTTGAGCGTCGCTTCTCCACCTTCGCCGCCCAACACCGCGTTCACATTGTTTCGCACAAGAGATCCCCCCAGAGAGATGGTTTGGGTCGAGACATTTGCGCTGCGACCCAACTGGACCTGAACAGTGCCGACGTGGAAGGTCTCCAGGCTTTCTTTTTGCAACTTGTAGTGGTCAACAAAAGCATTCTCTTCCGCGATCAATTCAGTCACAGCGTTGGTGAAAGAAACCCCTTCCCCAAGGCTGGCATAGCTTTCAAGGATGCGCACCTGTGAATTGGCTTCCGCCAACACAAGTGTGCGCGGGTGACAGACCTTGGGTTCTGATTTCTCGCCAGATGACAAAAACAGCAGATGAATGGGTTCATTGAGCACGCACCCCGTTGGCAGATAGATGAAAGCTCCATCGGAAACGAAGGCCGTGTTCAGCGCAGCAAAGGGTTCCTCTGAAACGCTGGCATACTTCGACAAATGAGGCTCGACTCTGTCGGCTTGCTTCTCCAAAGCCTCCGCCAGACTGCCCGCAAAAACGCCGTTGGGTTGTGCCGGATTCGAGGAAAGCGTCCCCGAGTAGATACCGTTCACGAACACCAGCTGGATGCCGGGCCAATTGCCGAAAGTGAAACTCATCAGCTCGGCGGAGCTTGGCTCTTTGCCATCGGCCGCCAGTTTGAACGGGACTTTCGTGATCGGAGCAACACTCGTGAAGCGCCATTCTTCATCGTGGGTTGTCGGAAAGCCCAGCCGCAGAAAACTGTCCATGGCGGAACGGCGCAGTTGATTGAGCCAGGCTGGGTCATTCGAGGCGCGACTCTTTTCAAAGTTTGCAAAGTTGGAAATGTAGTTTTCAGTTTCTTGAATCGTTTCGATCATCATTGAGTAGTTAATTGGGCTCGCTGAACACACCGCTGATCAAGTAGGGTCGATCAGCGACCTGCCGAGACGGGCTCCTCAAGCCAAGCGTATCCTTTTGCTTCCAAATCCAAGGCCAGTTCTTTGCCGCCAGACCTCACGATCTTGCCGCCAGAGAGCACATGAACAAAATCGGGGACGATGTAGTTGAGCAGCCGCTGATAGTGTGTGATGACGATCATCGCTCGCTCGGGGCTACGCAGGCTGTTGACCCCCTTCGCCACGCTCTTCAAGGCATCGATGTCCAGTCCGGAATCGGTTTCGTCCAGGATGGCCAGCTTGGGATCCAGAACTGCCATATGAAAGATCTCGTTGCGCTTTTTCTCACCGCCGGAAAAACCCTCATTCACGGAGCGGTTGATGAGACTCTCGTCCATTTCCATGAGCTTCAACTTTGTGCGCACGAGTTTCAGAAAGTCCATCGCGTCGAGATCCGGCTCGCCTCGATGCTTGCGAACGGCATTCAAGGCCGCCTTGAGGAAGTAGGTGTTGTTCACGCCGGGAATCTCAACTGGGTACTGGAAGGCCATGAAGATACCTTCGCGGGCACGCTCTTCCGGTGCCATCTCGAGCAAATCTTGCCCTTGGTAGAGAATCTCACCTTCAGTGACCTGGTAGGTTTCGCGGCCGGCCAGCACCTGCGACAGTGTGCTCTTGCCCGACCCGTTCGGCCCCATGATGGCATGCACTTCACCTGCGTTGACCTTCAGGTTAATGCCTTGCAGAATGTTTTTGCCGCCGGTTCCGGCATGCAGATTCTTAATCTCCAACATAGTTAGTTCGTTTCTCCGTAATGGATTCTCGTGGTCCTGGCTGAGCGAGCCCTTGAGACCGCTTCCTTAGCCTACGCTGCCTTCCAGGCTCACGCCCAAGAGCTTTTGCGCCTCAACTGCAAACTCCATCGGTAGCTCTCGAAACACTTCCTTGCAGAAGCCGTTCACAATCATGCTGACGGCATCCTCGGCGGAGAGCCCGCGTTGTTTGCAATAGAAGATCTGATCCTCGCCGATCTTCGACGTTGAGGCTTCGTGCTCCATCTGGGCCGTGCTGTTTTTGACCTCGATATAGGGGAACGTGTGCGCCCCGCACTTGTCTCCCAGGAGCAGGGAATCGCACTGCGAATAGTTGCGCGCTCCGGTGGCACCCTTCAGGATCTTCACTGCACCCCGGTAGGTGTTCTGACCGTGGCCCGCAGAAATTCCCTTCGAAACGATCGTGCTGCGCGTGTTCTTGCCGATGTGGATCATCTTGGTGCCGGTATCGGCCTGCTGGTAGTTGTTTGTCAGCGCCACAGAATAGAATTCTCCGACAGAGTTCTCGCCCTGCAGAATGCAGCTCGGATACTTCCAGGTGATCGCCGATCCTGTTTCAACCTGCGTCCAGGAAATCTTGGAATTCACACCGAGGCATTTCCCGCGCTTGGTGACAAAGTTGAAGATGCCGCCTTTGCCTTGCTTATCGCCAGGGTACCAGTTCTGAACGGTAGAGTATTTGATCTGTGCATTGTCGAGAGCTACGAGTTCGACCACGGCCGCGTGAAGTTGGTTCTCATCCCGCATCGGCGCAGTACAGCCTTCCAGGTAACTGACGTAGGCGCCCTCTTCGGCGACGATCAACGTCCGTTCAAACTGGCCTGTGTCTTTGGCGTTGATGCGGAAATAAGTCGACAACTCCATCGGACAGCGAACGCCCTTCGGGATGTAACAGAAAGAGCCATCGCTGAAGACCGCTGAATTTAGTGTGGCAAAGAAGTTGTCCGTGTAGGGCACGACCGATCCCAGGTACTTCTTCACCAGTTCCGGATGCTCCTGCACCGCCTCTGAGAACGAGCAGAAAATGACACCCATTTCCGCCAGCTTGCCCCTGAAGGTGGTGGCTACTGAGACGCTGTCAAAGACAGCGTCAACGGCTACGCCAGCCAGACGCTCCTGCTCTTGGAGAGAAATCCCGAGCTTCTTGTACATCTCTAATAGCTCGGGGTCGACCTCGTCCAAGCTCTTGGGTCCTTCTTTCTTCGACTTGGGTGCGGAATAGTAGATGATGTTCTGATAGTCGATGGCCGGGTACTTCACGTTCGCCCAGCCCGGCTCCTTCATCGTTAGCCAGTGCCGATAGGCTTTCAGTCGCCATTCCAGCATGAACTCCGGCTCGTTCTTCTTGGCAGAAATCATCCGAACGATGTCTTCGTTAAGACCGCGAGGGAGTGACTCCGACTCGATGTCTGTGACAAAGCCGTACTGATATTCCTTATTGGCTAGTTCCTGGATGGTGCTTGTTGAGGTGCTCATGATTCTCCTAAACGTGCTACTCGATGGTCGAGATACTGACCAGCCTCGGTTCCACTAGATGGCTGGTTCTGAAGTCGACGCTTTGCTGCCGACTCATTTCTTCAATGGTCAAGTCTCGAAAGGTTTGCGCCACGATCTCGTTCAGACGCTGCAATGGGCTTTTCACATTGCACTTCTCAAACTGTCCACACAAACCCTCGTCAGAAACACAGTTGGTTAAGGAAAGAGGCCCTTCAATGGCTTCGATGACCTCGGCAGCACTGATTTTTCCAGCCGGTCGGCTGAGCGAATAACCTCCGTGTGTCCCGGCATGGGAAACCAGCAAACCCTTTTGAACCAGTTTCTGAAGTACTTTGGCCAATAGTTCCAACGGGATATCGTAATTCTCTGCAGATTTCCCGGGCGCTCCATGAGGATCGTTCTGTCCTTTGCGCCAAGTGCATCAGCGACATAAGCCCGTAGTCGACTTTCTTGGAGAGCTTAAGCATAGGCCAAACCAAATGCCGACCATTTTGGTCGGGGTTGTATTATTAAGGGGCTATTGCAGTCTTGTCAAGGGAGTTTGAAGGCGAGGGGCACCAGAGTCCTCTGGTTATAGCTGCCAACCTTGGATTGGGGCTAGAGTTTGGACAGATTCTCCTGCGTCTCGTTCTGTCGACAAAATACACGGTAATCCAATCTTGGGAAAATGCTGTTCCGCGACTCAATCGTTTGCAACCAGTCTTCGTCGATCGTCTGGGATGAAATCTGCTGGCGCAAACGCTGAAACGTATGGATGTGCCCCCTGAAGCGGCTCATCGCATAAGGCACCGCCGTCTGTTGGCTGATGAGGAATGGCCAGTCGCTGCTTTGGGCCAACAAGAGCTCCCGGGCAGCTTGGTTAAGAGCCCTTCGCAGAGTTCCTTCCGTGTTGGGGAATTCCCTTGCCAGAGCCACCATGCAGCGTTCGGCTTGATGCTGGTGACGGTACAGCCAGCGCGTTCGCTCATTGAGCCACACCTGCTGGTAGCCCTGCTCACCCCACGAGGAGGCAGCTGGCTGAAGGCATGCCGCATCGGGCTTGTCTTCTAGAACGTCGCTGAGCGAAGCGAGTTTGAATTCCGATTGACTGGCCTGCGACTGCCGAACGACCTGATCGAGAAAGTGGGGACCCTCAAACCACCAATGGCCGAATAGCTCTGCGTCGTAGGGCGAAACGACGACTGGGGACTGGCCCAGAGTTCTCCGTAACGAGACGATCTGATTCAGGCGGCTCTGAACGAAATGCCTCGCATGTTCTTCTGCCTTGAGAAGGGCCCTTTCACGGTGATACAGCGCCCGCTGTCCGAGATCTCCAGATCCGGTAACGCGGTGGTATTTGATGCCGAGATTCCGCCGCACCCCGTCCGCGTGCAAGTAGGGGCGGAGCGACTCGTAGTGTCCGTCGTAGCCCAGATCGCGGTAGAACTCCCGGTAATCGGCATCTCCAGGGTAGCCACCCTGCGAACTCCACACCTGCCGGCTTGATTCCAGATCCCTGCCGAAAACCATGAGCCCTTCAGGAGTCTTAGCAGGCGCAAAGATCCCTGCCGGTGGTCGTGGTTTTCCAAACAGCAGCCCGTGGGCATCGAGAACCAGGTAGGAAAAGCCGCTTTCCCGAATTACGGGTTCCAAATCTGGTTCGTACCCACATTCCGCGAGCCAGAGTCCACGCGGCGATTTCCCGAAGTGATGCTCGCTCGTCTCTCGTGCGATGACAAGTTGCGCTCGCCTGGCTTCATTATTGGACACGAATGGCAGGAACGGATGAGTTGCCGGGCAGGTGATGATTTCGATTGAGCCTTCGTCTTGCAGTTGTCGGAATGCGCTCAGCAGACTGCCGCTGTAGCGCTCGAAGAGCTCGCTGGCAGCTCCAAAAAGCTGTTGGTACATCACCGCCAGAGGTTGAAGCGCCAGGTCGTGACGGGTACGCTCGACTTCCTGATCTGCCAGTTCCATCCGGCTCTTGAGGTAGCGGCGGTAACGGGATTGCAGCAGCCGTATCGTCGAGCATTTCCGCCAGCGGCGGAGAGATGGAGATGCGTAAGACGGCAGGGCACTTCGTCCTCTGCCAGTCCGCGGAGAACATCGATCAGCGGAAGGTAGCACTCAGTGATGGCTTCAAAGAGCCAGTCTTCCTCCAAGAAAGTTGGGTGCTCGGGATGGCGGACAAAGGGAAGGTGAGCATGCAGGACGATGGCGAGGAAACCTTGGGACATTCGTCAGAACGAGAGAAGAGGTACGATGGCGACGACCGAGAATCTCAGAAACTTGCAGCGGTTCTGAATTTTTTCGGGATACGTCTTACTGTGGCTTCAACACCAGCATCGCGAGGGGAGGGACGGTCACCTGCAGTGAATGCGGCCGCCCCTGCCAGGGGAAATCTTCAGAGGGAAGGCCCCCGGCGTTTCCGATATTCTGACCGCCATAAATGCCCGAGTCACTGTTCAGCAGCTCGGCATAGAAACCCGCTGTAGGAACGCCAATCCGATAGCCCTCACGAACTACCGGCGTGAAATTGAAAAGAAAGACAACGAAATCGTCCGGGTTCTTGGCTCGCCGCAGGAAGGTGACGATGCTGTTGTCTGAGTCGTGGAAGTCGATCCACTCGAATCCCATGTAATGAAAGTCCACTTCGTAGAGGGCCGGTTGCGAACGATAGAGCCGGTTCAAGTCCTTGACGAAGCGCTGCAACTGCTGGTGCAGAGGCCAACGCAGCAAGTCCCAGTCCAGGCTGTGGTCGTGGTTCCATTCGTTGCCCTGTCCGAATTCTCCGCCCATGAACAAGAGCTTCTTCCCCGGATGCCCATACATGTAGCCATGAAGCAGACGCAGGTTGCTGAACTTGTCTTCCAGAAAGTAGCCGGGCATCTTGCTTAACAACGAACCCTTGCCATGAACGACCTCGTCGTGCGAGAGAGGCAGGGTAAAATTCTCGGTAAAGGCGTACATCAATCCGAAGGTGAGATTGTTGTGATAAAACTTTCGGTGAATGCTGTCTTTTGAAAAGTACAACAGCATGTCATTCATCCAGCCCATGTTCCATTTCAAACTGAAACCAAGCCCGCCGAGGTAAACAGGCCGTGAGACGGCAGGCCAAGCGGTTGATTCCTCCGCGATCGTCAATACACCCGGATGGAAGTGGTGGGCCAGCTCGTTGAAGCGCTTGATGAAGTCAATGGCTTCCAGGTTCTCGTTGCCGCCATATTGGTTGGGAATCCAATCTCCGGGCTTGCGGGAGTAATCCAGGTAGATCATGGATGCAACGGCGTCAACGCGCAGGCCGTCGATGTGATAGCGATCGAGCCAGAACAGCGCGTTCGACAGGAGGAAGTTCCGCACCTCGTTGCGACCATAGTTGAAGATCAACGTTCCCCAATCTCGATGTTCGCCGAGTCTGGGGTCTGAATGCTCATAGAGATTGGTCCCATCAAAATATCCCAGCCCATGTCCGTCTTTCGGAAAGTGGGCTGGCACCCAATCAAGCAAAACACCCACGCCCGCCTGATGACAGCGATCCACAAAGGCACTGAACTCTTCCGGGGTCCCGAAGCGGCTCGTAGGCGCGAAGTAACCCACCACCTGATAGCCCCAAGATCCGTCAAAGGGATGCTCCGCCAGCGGCATCAGCTCAATGTGTGTGTATCCCATCTCCTTAACATAGGGAATGAGCCGGTCGGCCAACTCGCCGTAAGTCAAGTAGCGATCATTCTCCTCAGGCACGCGCATCCACGAGCCCAAGTGGACTTCATAGACGGCAATCGGTGACTCCAGCCAATTTCGCTTTGGCCGCTCGTGCATCCACGCCTGGTCATTCCATTCGTAGCGATGCTGGTCATGAACAACCGACGCAGTCTTTGGAGGCTGTTCAAAGTAGAAGCCATAGGGGTCAGCCTTCTGAGCCAGGTAATTGCTGTGGCGCGCCTTGACCTCGAACTTGTAAATTGTGCCTTCTCCGAGCCCTGGAATGAAAAGCTCCCAGATCCCGGTGCTGCCTCGAACGCGCATGGGATGTCGGCGGCCATCCCAGCGATTGAAGTCTCCAATGACACTGACTCGCCTGGCGTTGGGAGCCCAGACCGCGAACTGCACGCCACTCACGTTTTCTAGCACCCGCAGGTGGGCTCCGAGCTTTTCATACTTCTTGTAGTGATTACCCTCACCCATCAGGTGCAGGTCGAAGTCAGAGAGGACTGGAGGGAAGGTGTAGGGGTCGATGAACTGAAAGGATTGATCTCCATGGGTCTCAACGCGCAATTGGTACCGGTAAGGCAGCGTCTGGCCCTCAAGAAAGAGTGCAAAGAAGCCTTCGGAGCGCACCTTCTCCATTCGCAACGCAGACTCCGCCCGGCCTTCGGGAACGACCCAGGCCTGCAGTGCCTCAGGCAAGAAAGCACGAATGGCCAATCCGGTTGTGGCACCGGAAACGGGGTGTGCGCCTAGAATGTGAAACGGGTCAGAGTGGCTGGCTTGAACGATCTGATCGATTTCGCTCTCAAGGTGTTCGGCAGTCATCAGAAAGGTTGCTCCCTTGAAAATCGTCCTCGTCGTCGTACTTCGTCCTCGTGCTCGGCTCGCACCTTCCAAAAAAACCGAGGACGAGAACGAGCACGAACGCGTGGCGTCGCAACGCGGCATTGGGAGAGGTGGCGACCGCTAGGCGAGGTCACCAGCCACTCGTTGGGCGGCCTCTGCTTGGCCCGGCTCGGCTGATCCGGCTAGTGAGTTCCGCTGGCGGCTGCACGCTTGACGGTGTTCTCTCGACGGCACTTGTGTCACCCCTTGGAGGCTGCTCTGCATCCATCGGACAAGGGTTTTTGTCTTCTGGCAATCCAATCCCTGTTTGGCGAACCAAGTCCTCAAGAAAGGCCTGGGGATGGTGTGTTTCTTCTTCCGATGCAGGGCCCAGGGCCAGTCTGGGGGTTATGAGTTCGTCGGAAGCAAGCAAAGTAACCCAACCATACTCGCTCCAATACAGGCCAAGCTCCAACTGATAACGATTCTCGGGTAACGTATCGAACCACCAGTGGTCGGTGGTACCCGGGTCGAGACGCAGTTCCCGGGCTGCGTCTATCTCTTTCCATTTCAAGAGGAGTTGGAAATTCTGGCGGTCCCGAATCGGAATGCTACGCAGAGCCGCTTGGATCGTTGCATCCCTCAGTTCCCAATACGCAAAAACCCGTACAGGGCTTTGCACCATTAACTCTACCTGATCGACATCGTAATGGGTCGGAAGAGCTGGACCAAAGTCGAGAAATGCCTCCCCCGGCAGCTTCTGTCGCTCCTGGGCAACGATCTCAAGGATCGCTGGGTCTTCATCGTCTTCAGAGTCCCAGAACGGCGGAGAGACGCTCAAAAGCAGCAGACCTTTCGCGCGACAAATTGGGGTCAAATCTATAGGCGCTGAAAATAACAGAGCACTCCGATAAAGGCAAGCTGGCCGCCTTGACGGCGAAAGCCCTTGTGGATACTCTACGCAGGCTTTTCCCTCTCAGCGCTCTTCATGAATGTTGCCGAACTCATCCTCAAGAAACGTGACGGGTTTGCGCTCGTCGAAGCAGAGATCGCCTTCCTTGTCAGTGGCTATACAGCGGGCCGCATTCCCGATTACCAGATGGCGGCATTCTGTATGGCTGTTTTTCATCGAGGAATGAACGCCGAGGAAACGCTCTTTCTGACCCGCGCGATGCTGGAGTCTGGGTCGGTGTTGGACTTCAGTTCATTGCCGGGACTAAAACTGGACAAGCACAGCACAGGGGGCGTTGGCGACAAGACTTCCCTCATCATTGCTCCACTCGTGGCTGCGGCGGGCGCTTATGTGCCCATGATTTCCGGGCGCGGCCTGGGCTTTACCGGAGGAACGCTCGACAAGCTCGAGACGATTCCCGGTTTTAAGGTTCAGCTATCTCTTTCCCGGTTCAGGGCCGTGGTCGAACAGGTAGGCTGCGCCATGATTGGGCAGACCGACGAAATTGCACCAGCAGATCGAAAGCTGTACGCCCTTCGAGATGTCACCGCGACGGTGGAATCAATTCCACTGATCTGCGCCAGCATCATGAGCAAGAAGCTGGCTGAGGGGCTGGACGGCTTGGTACTAGACGTAAAGACAGGCGCGGGTGCTTTCATGCCCTCGCTCGAGCAGGCTTCCGACCTGGCGCAAAGCCTCGTGGATATTGGCAGTGGTTTGGGAACCCGAACGGTGGCTCTGATAACCGACATGAACCAACCACTAGGCAGAGCGATCGGTAATTCCCTGGAAGTCCAGGAAGCCATTCAGACGTTGAAAGGCTCCGGTCCTCAGGACTTGGCTTTGCTTTGCGAAAAGTTGAGCTCGCGCATGTTGTCGCTCGATGGTCGAAGCGACAGGGTTCAGCCGTGCAAGAACAAGCGTTACTGAAGCGCTGGGTTCCGGAAGGGCCCTCGAAAAGTTTGGCCAAATGGTGGAGGCACAGGGCGGCGATCCCAGGGTGATTGACAACCCAGCCCTGCTGCCCCGGGCAGCGTTTCAGGAAGTGATTGAATCGAGGTCAGACGGGTTTGTTTTAGGCGTGAACGCGAGGACAGTTGGGCGGGCCTCCATGGCTTTGGGAGCGGGACGAGAAAGAGTAGATGCCAGCATTGATCCGAGTGTTGGCGTTCTTTTGAATAAGAAGATTGGCGATCACGTCGAGAAAGGTGAGCCGCTCTGTACCGTGTTTTACAATCAAGCTGCACGACTGGAATCCGTCCGGCAGCAACTTCTGGAAGCTTTTGTGATCGACGCGAATCGCGTTGAGCCGCCACCGCTGATCAAGCGGGTTGTGGAATAGGCCTGGTCTTTCGAACGGCCCGCTCCAGTCTGAGTTCTTGGGTCGTCATGAGAATCCAACATTATGCCCGCTAGGAGCCCCAATCCCTATTTCCAAACCGTAATCAGAGCCGCGGACTTCCTAAGCAGGGGTTTGCTGGCGAGAGCTTCCGAACAGCCTCGCGTCGCCGTCATTCTGGGTTCTGGACTGGGGGAGTTCGCCGACACACTCAAGAACCGGGAAGCGCTTCCGTTTTCGGCAGTGCCTCACTTTCCCTTATCCTCCGTGGCCGGTCATTCCGGAAACGTGGTGCTCGGCAAGCTTGGGGCTGCCTGGGTACTGTGCTTGCAGGGGAGGGTGCACCACTACGAAGGACATGACATGAAGGCCGTGACCTTTCCGATGCGAGTCCTGGGAAGATTGGGGATTAGGCGCGCAATCGTCACGAACGCAGCGGGGGGCATCAATCCTCGATTTCGACCCGGCGACTTGATGCTAATCCGGGATCATATCAGCTTGTTTTGTCCGAATCCCTTGATCGGACCGAACGAGGCCAGCCTCGGCCCGCGGTTTCCCGACATGAGTGCCGCTTACTCCGAATCCTTGCGAAAGCTTGCCCGGAAGTGTGCACGACGACTCAAGTTCACGCTCAAGGAAGGGGTATACGTTAGCGTCACAGGTCCCAGCTATGAGTCGCCAGCGGAAATCGCGATGTTGAAGCGCCTGGGAGCCGATGCCGTCGGAATGTCGACAGTTCCTGAAGTGATTGTAGCTCGGCACATGGGCATCGAGTGTTTGGGCATCTCCAATATCACGAACGCCGCCGCAGGTATCTCAAAACGGCCGCTAAGTCATGCCGAGGTCCTGGAGGCTGGGGAACGCGTGAAGCCCACGCCTCATGGCTCTCATTGGCTCGGTGTGCGAGCGTATGTCCGAACTGGGTTGAACCATGATTCTTGGAATCTGTGGTGGAACAGGCTCAGGAAAAACGACCATTGCAGCGAGACTGGCCGAGGCCCTGGGCCCAGACAAGGCCCTGTTGTTGGCGCAGGATTCATACTACAAAGATAGTAGTCATCTGCCTCTTGAAGCAAGAATGCGGCTGAACTTCGATCATCCGGATGCCGTGGACTTCGATCTCTTGATTCAGCACGTGGATGCACTGCGAAGCCACCAACCTGTCCAGCAGCCGTCTTACGATTTCTCAGACGCATGTGCGGCGCCCGGAGACTAAACGTGTTGATCCCAGATCGGTCGTGATTGTCGAGGGCATCCTGATCTTTCAGAATTCAAGATTGCGCGAGCTCTTCGACCTGAGGCTCTATGTGGATACCGACGCGGATGTCCGTTTCATTCGCCGGCTGCGGCGCGACATCGGCGAGCGCGGGAGGTCGCTCGACTCGGTTGTCGAGCAGTACCTGGAAACCGTCCGTCCCATGCATCAGCAGTTTGTCGAACCGGGCCGACGCCACGCCGACATCGTCATCCCGGAAGGTGGCAAGAACGATGCAGCAATGGAGTTGCTGGTTCATTGGCTGGCAACGAAGGTCCGAATGTCTGAGAAGAGCCTGTCGTGATGGAAAAACCTGAGCGAAACGAGAGAACTTGCAGCTCAGTTAGCGCTTGCCCTGTTTGTCATTCCCGCGAAAGCGGGAATCCAGGCCGGGAGTGGAGAGTCTAGATTCCCGCCTTCGCGGGAATGACGGGCTTGAGCATCCCTGAATCCCATTGTCTATGGATGGCAATCGTATGGAAAACACGAATCAAACCTTGATAAACGCAGCCCGGCAGGCTCGAGGGCTGGCAAGGGCTAAGTACTCCAACTTCAAGGTCGGTTCGGCATTGCTTTGCGAAGACGGACGAGTGTTTACCGGCTGCAACATTGAGAGTTCCAGCTATGGTCTGACGATTTGCTCGGAACGCGTTGCTTTGTTCAAGGCACTTTCCGAGGGAGGAGACACCTTCATCCGGATTGTGGTTGTCGCCGACACCGATGAACTGACGGCTCCGTGCGGCGCCTGCCGCCAGCTCCTGTGGGATTTCTGTGGAGATCTCGAGATCGTCCTGACGAATCTGGCTGGTAAATCCAAAACCCTTCGTCTTACACAACTGTTTCCAGAACCATTTGGAGACCATCTCTTCTAAACAGGACGACATAAGTAAATTCGCATGAGCATCGCTCCGTTGCGGCTGCCCCCCTCACCCCCAGCCCTCTCCCCATGGGAGAGGGTGGCCGAAGGTGAAGTCTTGAGAAGACTTCACGCGATCGCGGAGGTCGGGTGAGGGTGCGATGGAACTAATCGACGCTGTGTATAGTTGGGGAAACGGGACCTAACCTCATGAAAGTTGAAATCAAACAGACCCAGCTTGAATTCGATGGCTTCGCGAAAGTGGAGAGCGCGGTGTTGCGCTTTGAGCGTTTCGGCGGCGGGATGACCCAGGAAATGACCCGCCATCGCTATTTTCGCGGCGATGCGGTCGCCGTCCTCGTCTACGATCCTGTCACTCAGCGAGTGGTCTTGCAGCAACAGTTTCGCTACGCGGCTCATGCCCGAACAGGTGATGGTTGGCTGACCGAGTGTGTTGCCGGCATGATGGAGGAGAATGAAACACCGCTTGAAGTTGCCCGTCGCGAGCTCTTCGAAGAAACGGGACTCACGCTGAAACACGCCGAGCTCATCGCTCATTACTTCATCGGTCCAGGAGGTTGCTCCGATCAGGTGTATCTCTATCTGGCGGAAGTAGAGGATGCGACACAACCCCTCGGCGTTCACGGGCTGATCGAGGAGGGAGAGGAAATTCAGGCGTCCTGGGTATCTCTCGAGGACGCCCTTAGACTGGTCGACGACGGGAAGATCCAGGACGCAAAAACCCTCATTGGCCTCTCACTTTTGGATCGAAGACTGAGACGTTCGAAGTGATGAGAAGGAAGTTCGAAGAACAGAGTTCGAAAGTTGAAGGACGACTCCAGAACACCAGGATGGATGCCCGAAAAACTCGTACTTCGACATTCGCACTTCCTACTTCGGAACCCCTATCTTCGGGCAGACCGCATTTAGCGAGCATCGATCGCACTGGGGATTCCGCGCCGAGCAAACCTTGCGGCCATGATGGATCAGCCGGTGTGAAAACTGGATCCAGTCCGTTTGTGGGATGATCTTCATGAGATCTTCTTCCACTTTTTCGGGCGTCTTGGCTCGCGTCAAACCCAGCCGGTGAGAAAGCCGGAAAACGTGCGTGTCCACCACAATGCCAATAGCAATTCCATAGGCAGTACCTAAGACGACGTTCGCAGTTTTGCGGGCGACGCCAGGCAAGGTCAAGAGTTCCTCCATCGTTTGAGGGACATTGCCTTTGAACTCCGTCAAGAGACGTTGTCCGGCAGCCTTGATACTCTTGGCTTTGTTTCGAAAAAAGCCGGTTGAATGGATGAGCTTCTCAAGATCAGGGAGTTTCGCATTGGCATAGTCGGCGGCTGCAGGGTACTTCGCGAAGAGCGCTGGCGTCACCATGTTCACCCGAGCATCGGTGCATTGAGCGGAGAGGATCGTAGACACCATCAGTTGAAGCGGGTCCCGATGGTCCAAAGCACACTGGACGTCGGGGTATTCTTCCTGCAACCCTTTGAGAATCTTGTCTACAGGCACTTTCGGTTTCTTCAAGGTATGTGCTCCGTCTGGAAGTTGGAACTGAGAAGGCGGCTCTCCGCTCCTGACAAGAGCCGAGCCAATATAGCGCAACGTGATGTTTGCGGTCAGTAATAACGAAGCAGATAAGTATCCTCGCGGCAAACGAACTAATACGGACGCACTTAAGAATGTGACGGATTGGAGGACTAAATCCAACCACTTGGCGTAAGCCAGTGGCACGCGACGTTGTGGCTTTCTCCTGAGATACCGACCGCATGAGCGGTCGGAGCTTCACACCGGCAGCAATGTACTGAGTCTCCGACCGCAAATGCGGTCGGTATCCCTGCAATGACTTTCGTCAACCACTGGCTGACGCCAGCGGTTGAATTAAACAATCTAACGCTACTTATCGCGTTTTTTAGATCCACAATGACCCCACTAGAGAAAGCCCCTATTCATCCTATTGCCGCCACCTTGGTTCGCCACCAGGAACGACTGTGGTGGTTGCACAGTGTCTATGCTCTGCTGTTTGGCATTGGTGTGATGTGGCTCGGACACAGAAACTTCACGCTTCTTCGGGTCACCGTGTTTTATGTTTTGTTCATCTGGATCAGCAGTCTGTTGCTTCCCCGCCTGATGCCCAAACTCGGTCAACGGTGGGGGCGGTGGCTTCATCGGGTGATTCATTACTTCAACAGGAATTTCTATCAGCAGATTCTCTTCTTCATTCTTCCGATCTACTACGCGAGCTCCACGCTGCGTTCGCGAAATGTTGTGTTCGTCGTCGTCCTGGCGGCCTCGGCGCTCCTCTCTACACTGGACGTGGTCTACGACCGGCATCTTTCCACGCGCTGGAGTTGGGCAGCTCTTTTTTTTTCCTTCAATCTGTTTGCGTGCATCAACGTGATGCTGCCTGTGCTGTGGGGGGTGTCTAACCTCCACGCATTCTACCTGGCGTTGGCGGCTTCCTTCCTGGGGTTTGCCACCTTCTGCTTTCGTCTATCCCACTTGCCACTCTGGAAGGCCCGAGCCGTGATCACGGTTGGCGGCCTGTTGCTGATCCTTTTTGTGTTTAACGGTCGTGCCTATATCCCGCCGGCGCCCCTGCGGCTGCTGAGCGCTGACTTCGGCACTGGTTTCGATCGGAATTCCCTGACAGTTACCGGCCCAACATCCAATGTGCAACCGGCTTCCTCGGTCCGAATCGTGGGACTTACCTCGATTTACGCTCCTTTGGGACTGAGAGAGCAAGTGTCACATCAATGGTATCTCGACGGCGGGCTAGCTTTTGGGTCTCCGTTCTATCAGGTGACCGGCGGACGCAAGGAGGGATTTCGTCTGTGGACGGGCCAGGTGTTCGATCTAACTTCCCATCGAGCCATCCGGCTGGACGTGGTCACAGAAGGAGGACAACTCATCGGTCGCGCCTTGCTGCCAGTGTCACGCTAACCTGCCACGGAGTGACACGAGCCTTTGAGGCGATGTTCTCTTCACAGTTCCTGGAGGCGCTCCTCCAAGGACGCGGGTGCCCAAGGTGCAGCGAGTCCCAGATCAGAGAGAATCACTTGCGCGCTGTTGTACCCAACGAGTCCCGTAATGTTGCCACCCGGATGACAACTACCTCCACACAGATACAGGCCCGGGACGTGGGCCCGATAATTTCCGGCACCTGGAAACGGGCGATTGAAGCCGACCTGGCCGTGTTCGAAGGCGCCCACCAGCAAGTCCCCTCCAACCATGTTCGCTAGGGTTCGCTCCGTGTCCAGAGGGCTGCGCACAAACCAATCCAGCACCGCGTGCTTCAGGTTTGGTGCGTAGTCAGTCCAGAGATTCAGCATCGCCTGGCCGTGTCTTTCTCTTTCTCGATCCCAGCCAGCAGCGTCGCCGTGGAGGGCATACGGCAACTTCTCCCACATGAAGGCTGTGTGTTTTTCCGCGGGAGCTTGAGAGGGATCGAACAACGTCGGGCAACTTCCCCACATGACGGTCGGTGGAATTGTTCCCGCCTCGTGGTGGCGGACGATCTCGGGAAACTGCTCGAAGTGTTCCAGCCCCAAGATCACCATGAAGGCATTCCTCAGTTGAGGATGTTGCTCTGAAGCTCGATATGCAGGACGCTCGCTCAGGTTCAGGTTCAAGGCGAACAGCGGAGCCACCAGATTGTAACGAAAGTTCTGCGCCTTTCTCCGCCACTCTGGTGATACCCACCGTTCATCGATCAGTTCCAGGAAGGTCTGCTGCGGATTCAGGCCAGACGCGACAAAATGCCGCGCTCGACAAATGTCTCCCGAATACGTCTGGACACCGACAACACGGCCATTTTCGACGATGATTTTTCGCGGCCTAGCCTGGACTCTGACTTCTCCGCCACTCTCCGTGACCGCTGCGACCAAGGCCCGAGCCAGGGCCGCCGAACCGCCCCGGCACATCTGGGCTTTGCCCGGGCTGGCAAGCAACGACGGGATGTGATGGCCAAAGCCTTTGCATCGGAGGTCTACTTCCCTTAGTCCGTTAAAGAACAAAAGACCGGCTTGAATCACCGGGTGCTGGAATTCCCTCAACACGAACTCCAGCGGCGAAAGTGCGCTCACTTCCAGCAGCAACCTCCCCTCGGCGCTCTTTTCGAGCAAAGCGCGGCGTCGATCGCTGGACAGAGGCGGAGATTGACTCTCGGGAATCAGGATTTTCTGAACGATGGGAAGGAACTTCTCGCGCCATTGTCTCAGGGTAGCCGCGTCCTTCGGGCTAAACCGGGCAAACGATTCTTCGGTCTTCTCGAAGGATCGCCACCACTCGAGGACCTCTCCATTCTTGAGCACCAGAGCCACGTTCAGCTCAGGCTCCAAATATACAGCTCCGTGGCGCTCAAGCTCCAGGTCACGGTACCAGGGCATCTGGGTGAGTGCGCGGTGAAAGAAGGAGTGAGTGTTGTGGAGAAAGCCGGGATGACGCGGATCTTCGACCGTTGCGAGCCCGCCTCCAGCGACGTCTCTTGATTCCAGGCAGAGGACCTTGAGCCCTGCTTTTCCAAGGTAGGCCTGAAGAACCAGGCTGTTATGCCCCGAACCTAGAATAATTCCATCGTAGATCTCGGAGGTATGAGTGGACATGCGGGCGGCGGCGACTTGCTGTTTCTCCCCTTGCGAAGGGGGCTGTGAAAGAATTCGGTTGGGCGTATCAGCATGATCGGTAGGGACGCGGTGCCTCACGTCCGCGTTGGGTTTACAGTCGCGGACGCGCAGCAGCACGTCCCCACCATTGATTCTTTCGCAGCTCCAAACGCATGAAAGGGAGACTAAGAGATGGCTTTCGACCTAAGACATCAGCCGTTTCGCGTTTCCTTCCAGAACCGCCTTCTTCTGTGCGTCACTTAGGCCGGCCTCCTGCACCTTGAGCTCGGCAGCCTCGAAGTAAAAGAAGGGAGAGTGCGAGCCAAAGAGCACTCTTTCCAGCGTAAATGTTTCGATCAGGCGGGCCACAGCGCCCACTCTCTCCACCATCGACAACTCAAAATAAACGTTCCGGATTGGGATAAGCGGAGTGATCTGCGCCGGGGTCAATTGAGGGTAGGAGTTCAATACAACGAGTTTGAGCTTGGGTTCCGCCTGAGCCAAATCAGCTAAGGGCGTGAGATCGACCGGAGCCACTCGCATCAGCGGGTGCTGGGTGCGCTCGTCCTCGACGCACAATGCGAGCTGAACGATGAACCCACGGGAGGCCGCGAGCTTCAGCACTTCCGCAAAGGCCGCGTCCTGCAATTGGTATCCGTGATAGTTCGGATGCAGGCGAATTCCGCGCATCTTGTGTTCTTCATGGCACCGCCTCAGATCTTCCTGCCAGTCAGGAAGCTTAGGATTGATGGATCCAAACGGCAGCAGTATGCCCTGGCCATAGGTCCGGCAGTCACTCGCCAACCGGGCATTCACGCCAGCAATATCCTTGTGGAAGATCCCGTCGAAACTGCCAGCCCACGCCTGTGAGACATGATGTTTCTTCAGTCTCGTGACCAACGTGGCCGGATCGTCTCCACTCAGGCGGCGAAATGGCCATCGCGAAAGGTTCACATTCGTATCAACGATCACACCTTGTATCCCTTCGCTTGAAGAATTGGCGTGAGTAACCGGCGGAGGTTCTCTCCCAGGATCAACCGCCTGGCCGACTCAGGGATTTCAGCACCCATGACTTTAGCCAGTTGAGAGGCAAAACTTCGGCCGCCGGCATCGCTACCATAAATTACGCGCTCGGCGCCGAGCTCGCGAACCGCCATTTCCACGAATCCCGAGGTCGGATCAGACCCTGCCAGCTCAATGGAAATGTTCCGAGTAGAACGGACAATGCGAATTCCTCTTTCCCAGTCTCCGCCCGTGTGGCCACATATCAACCTTGCATTGGGATGCCGTTTCGCCAGTTCGACAAAATCGAACGGTGAGGATTCGCCTGGATTGTTGCCCCCCACTTTCAGCCAGGTATGCTGGAGAATCGGCGCCCGCACGCTGGTTGCCCGCTCCACGATCGGGTCAAGCTCCGAGGCGTTGCATCTCTTTGCTATCCATAGCTTGACACCTACCATCGGTCCGTCACGCACACAGCGAGCGAACTCGTTCAGGCTGAAATCGAGATGGTTGGGATTCAAGTAGACAAAGCCAAATGCCCGATCGGGAAAAGGGCGCAACGCCTTGAGCACCTGATCGTTCGCGTGGCGCACTTGATCAGGAGATGGATCCTCACCGACAGGCACACCAAGAGAAAGGATGAAGCGCTGCACTCCAAGCCGGTCCGCGTACTGGACGAGCTGGGTCATGCGTTGCTCTGGTGTTTCTCCGAATACTCCTGAGAGATGGAAATGCACATCCCAGATCAGACGCTTGCCAGTCGTTGTCGTGACGCCTGAAAGATCCAGCCTGGTTCGGGAGAACCCGAGCGGCAAGCTGCTCGCGACAGCTTTCAAAAGGATTCGACGGCTGATCAAGGTTGTTCCAACGTCCTCTCTAGCGGCTTGGCAAACCGGCTTTGCGGAAAACTCCTCGGACCCGCGTCATGTAGTCTTCCATCTCCACGAGCCCAAGGGACTGAATCATTTGACGAATGGTGACGTTTGGATCGTTCGACCAAAAGATGCCACAGTCCTCATCCTCGTAATAACGGAAGCCAACCTTGTCACCGTATTGCTTCCTGAGAGCCTCGCCCTTCTGGAGCTTCGAACTCCACGGCAGGATGGCGTAGCTGAGGTCCAGTTCCTGAACTAGGACGTTTCCCGGAGGTTTTAGCTGCGAAACGATCCTGCCCGTGGGCTCGAAAATCGAGGCATTGTTACGCCAAGTGCTGGAGACGATGTAATACCGGTGCTGCAAAGCCCTGAACGCAGGCTGCGCGGTTTGCGGCGTCTGGCTTGGCCAGACGACGAGGTCTGCGCCCTTGCGTGCCAGCTCTCTCCAGCCATAATCGAAGTAAATATCAAAGCAGATCTGCATCCCCAATTTCCCAAAATCACACTCGAAGACCGGAGCTTCTTTCCCCGCTGTGATGCCACCTTCCATGGATCCAGTGGTGTCGCTTACAGCAGGGTGGAGCTTCCGATAGATGCCGGCCACCTCGCCCTTCCTGTCAAACAACACTCCGACATTGGAAACCTGCTTCTGCGGTCGCTCTTCGAGCAAATACATGGGAGCTACGATGTAGCATTGGTGCTCCCGAGCCTTCCTCGAGAATGTCTCTTTCACCGGACCTTCCAAAGGAAACGAGTGGCCGAAGGCATCTTCACCCGCTTCGCCATTCACCGCCACTTCGGGCAACACCGCGAGGTCGAGACGTCTGCCGTATTTCTTCAGCGACTCCGCAGCCATCCTGTCGACGATCGCTCCTAACTGGTTCAGTCGCTGCGGGAGTCCCGGATACTCGACCCAGAATGCTTCCATAGAGGTACCCACGATGACCTTGCGGGGTGGATTGTTCGACGTGCTCTCAATCTTGTTGGGTCCGCCCTCTATGGCGAGAGATGAAAGAACTATCGATAGCGCAACCAGGAGAACTCTGAGAAAAGCAACCATGGGCTTTGCCTCCCAGCAAGAAAATCGGTGATGCCTAGTCACTCACGCTCGACATATGCGGCCCCGCAGAAGACTGAGGCATGTAAGGGCAAAGAGGCGCGAGTTGGTCTTTCAGTTAGGTAGAAACAAAGTCCTTCCATGAGACTCACTATGGCCATGAAAGTAACATCGATCATGGAACAGTACCAATACTTTGCCGAACTAAACTTTGTCGACATCGTTTCCTTTTTACACTTCAGTGACACTTAACGCCTCCTCATCCTCTCTAATACGCGCACTGAATTGAGTCCGAGTGCTTGTCTTGAACGAGACCCTGTCGCAGAACTGTGGAGAATTTTCATAGTCCTTAAGGTTCGTGCCTGTGGGTTTTGAGATCCCTCTTGTGAATGACTAAGGAGATGCGAAGTGATCATGTCGATCCGACTGTGCGGCCTTGTCTTCTTACTGGTTTGCTTCACATTTTCAGATTGGGGCTTGGCCCAGGATGCCACGGGAAGAATCGAAGGGACTCTGCGAGACCCTCAGGGGGCCGTGGTTCCCAATGCTGGCATCACTTTGACTCACTTGGGAACTGGTGCGGAGAAGTCTGCCAAATCGGACAGCACGGGAAGCTTTAATTTCGTGGTTTTGCCGATTGGGCAGTATCGCCTCGCGGTCGATGTCGCAAACTTCGCCCGTCATGTTCGTGAGCCTCTGACCCTGAATGTGAACGATGTTCTCCGACTGGCGATTGATCTGAAGCTGGGAACGACCCAGGAGGTCATTCAGATCACCTCGGATGCGCCTCTGGTTGAAGTGGTCAGCAACTCTTTGGGAAAGGTGACTTCGGGCCGCGAAATAGTAGACTTGCCCCTGAACGGTCGGAATTTTACCCAGCTCGGATTGTTGCAGGCGGGAGCTGCGCCCTTAACTCAGGGGTTGGCGCAGGCGGGAGGATCCCTTCGACAGGGGCACGCGTATTCAATCAACGGTATGCGGCCTGAGTCCAACAATTTCCTGATCGATGGAGCGCGCAACATCAATAACGTCGACACGGGCTTTGCTCTGAAGCCTCCAATCGACTCGATTGCCGAGTTTCGCATCATCACGAGCGGAGCGTCTGCTGAGTTTGGCGAAAGTCTGGGTTCTAATACCAACCTGGTCATGAAGTCGGGAACCAACGCCATTCATGGCAGTGTGTATGAGTTTTTCCGCAACGATGTCTTCGATGCTCGAAACTTTTTCTCTAAGGATGTTGAACCCTTGAAACAAAACCAGTTCGGAGCCACGTTGGGCGGGCCGTTGAAGAAGGACAAGACGTTCTTCTTTGGATACTACGAGGGTTTCCGCAACCGTCAAGGGAACACCCGGACAACGGCTGTTCCCAGCGACCTGGAACGCCAAGGAGACTTTTCTCAGTCGGTGGATGCCACCGGGCAAGTCCCGCCGCTCATCAATTACTTGTTTGGTCAACCGGTGCCAGGAAACCGGATCCCGGCAGAACAAATCAACCCTGTGTCGAAGAACATTCTTAACTTCTACCCCAGGCCCAATGTGGGCAGGAACTTGTTTACCAGCACTGAGGTTCAGGAAAACAACACCAACCAGTTTGGGGGAAGAATCGATCATCGGCTTTCAGCCAGCGACGAGATCTTTGTGCGCTATCTCTTCTCGCAGGCGGAGGTGTTCAATCCTCTTTCCATCAATGGCGCTGACGTGCCAGGTTTTCCGGTTGCCGACGACATTCGCAGTCAGAACGTGATGGTATCGAATACACACACCTTCAGCCCGACGCTGGTGAACTATTCCAGGTTTGCCTACTTTCGTAACCGGTTCGATTTTGATCAGAGATTCAACCACACCTTGCCGTCGTCGCTGGGATTCAACATTAAACCCACCTTTGATCAAGCCATCGGACCGCCGTTCATTCAGGTCAGCGGCATTGCCAGTGTCGGGAATCCCATCACAGGACCTCGCCTCACGGTCCAGAACTCTTACGAAGCCAATGACAGTCTCTCTTGGATTCACGGACGTCACCAGTTCAAGATTGGAGCGGAATACCGGCGTAACTTAGTAGACGCACAACAGGGAATTGCCAGCAACGGGTTCTACGTGTTTGTTCCATTCCCGATGAGCAACGCGATCGCGGGTCTGCTGATTGGAGCTCCTGTGGTGTTTTTGCAGGCCGGCGGCGAGTTGCCGCGGGGATTGCGCAGTCATGACTTCTCGGTTTACGGTCAGGATGAGTACAAATTGTCTCCTCGGTTCACCTTGAATTTGGGCCTGCGGTATCAAATCAACACGCCGTACACCGAAATCAATGACCGCTTGGCCGGCTTCCGGCCAGGCGTCAAGTCTCAAGTCCAGCCTAATGCGCCTGTCGGGTTGGTTTATCCTGGCGACGCCGGTGTTCCAGATGGCTTGGTGCCAGCCTATAAGAAGGGATTTTCACCGCGGATCGGGTTAAGCTGGGATCCTACCGGTAGCGGCAAGTCCAGTGTGCGCGCGGCCTATGGAATCACCTACGAGTCCCTGGCTTCAGGGCAAGGCGGCATGCTCCAGGCGCCCATCAGCGCACCTCCTTACCTGCAGACTCGTCAGGTTGACAATATCTTCCTCTCGGCCTTCGGTATTCCGGGTCCCACATTTGCGGATCCGTTTCTGGGCGAGACGAATCCTTTTGCGCCGGGAAGTTTTCCGTACGGAATTACCCACCTGACGCTGGCCAACGACCTGCGCCCGCCTTATGCCCAGAATTGGAACCTGACGCTGCAGCGCGAGTTTGACGGGAAGTACCTGGTCGAAGCGCGATACGTGGGGACCAAAGGCACGCGGCTTCCACGGTTCATCGAAGGCAACCCTCCAATTTACAACCCGGCGCAACCGAATATTGATCGCCGTCGAATCTACGCCGGTTGCCGCGGGGATACGGGCCCTTGCGATTTCAAGTCGATGGGTCTTATTGCCAACTTGGCGAACTCCACGTACCACGCCATGCAGATGACCATGAACCGGCGTTTTTCGCAGGGACTCTACTTCACCACGTCCTACACGCTTTCAAAATCGCTCGACTACGTCTCGAGTCTAAATGAAACCGGGTCCGGGCCCAGCGGGGCATCGGGCGAAACCGATCTGGCTCAGAATCCGTTCAACCTGCGAGCAGAGCATGGCCCTTCCATTTTTGATGCTCGCCATCGCTGGGTGATGAGCGCTTCCTGGGAATTGCCCATCTTCAAGAATAGCTCCGGTCTTGCCAAAGCGGTCCTCTCCGGCTGGCAGCTAAATGGCATCGCCAACTTCAGCAGTGGCACGCCGTTTACGGTGTATGACAGTGTGGACTACTCGCAGTCTGGAAGCGCGCCTGAAATCCAGGGCTTCCCTTCCAATCGGCCTAACGTGGTATCCAATCCGAACAACGGACCCAAAACGGTCGAGCGTTGGTTTAACATCGCTCCGTTCCAAAGGCTTGATCCGCTGACCAGCGGAGGGAAATACGGCAATGCCGGACGCAATATTGTGCGAGCGCCAGGTTTCAGCGGGTTGGATTTGTCCTTGATGAAGACCTTTGCGATTCGGGAAGGCCATTCCTTGCAGTTCCGGGCAGAATGTTTCAATTTTCCAAACCACGCAAATTTCTTCGTTCCCGAAAACGATGTGGCTTCTCCCAACTTCGGGCGAATCCTGCAAGCGGGACCGCCTCGGTTGCTGCAGTTTGCGCTGAAGTATCTGTTCTAGAGGATCAGCGGGCCGGAGACTGATCAGAAGTTGCCGCAGGCACGGAAACTTCAATGACGGTCTCCGGGACCTCTCCCCGCACGTTGCTCATTGGACATCGACACCAGAGGTGTTCTGAAGGTGTCGTTTTTCCGAAGGAACCCCTTTCAGAAGCATCCGGACAAGCATCGCACACAATTTACAACGGCCTATCGAAATGCCAACTTACTCCCCGTCACTGGTCATCCCTTGACGCATGATTTGGCTTCAGGCTGGCTACTCCAGCGGTTAGTTTTGAGCATCACTCTCAATCAGGAACCGCCGCAATCATGTCCAGCGTCAAATTGTGCCCCTTCTTGCCGGCCCCTTTTACCATGGCTTTTGAGGCTGCTGGCGGCCGCTTGGGATCATAGAAGTCTGGACGGAGATCGTTCAGAAGTTTGCTTGATCCATCACTCACAACATAGTAAGTCGCTTTGACCAGATGATTGAAGTCAGTCCCGGCTAGCTTCAAAAGTTCGCGCAGCTGAACGAACAGGCTTCGAACTTCCTGCTCGGCGTCGCCAGAGGTGTCTCCATACATGCCGGAAACGTAGACAGACTGTCCTGTGTGGATCACTCCAACCCGGCTGTAGACGGGCGACGCAGTCAGTCCGGCCGGTGTAACATAGGTTACTGGCTCGGTGGATTTCCATTGATCTGAGAGCCGATTCCCTGACGCCACCAGTTCAATCTCGATGGGCAAGTTCGAAATCCACTCAACAAAGGCCAGCGGCGGGACCTTTCCGTTCTTGATGTGGCCCGCCATGGCTCCACGCACTTCTTCCATCCGGCTCATGGGATGTAGGAACGCCTTCAGTTGAACCACGTCTTCCCACCCCAGGCCTAAGAACTTCAGAGTTCCCTCCAGTTCCTCCATGGTCTTCGCAGTGGCTTCCAGCAACTGGCCCCGGCCTGCCTGTCCGGACACATAGACTTTGCGTCCCGCTGGAAGAATAGACAGTCCTGCTAACGACAATGACCCGGAAGAGGCCACGCGGAGGTATGAGACGCCGGCCAGCCTTTGTTGCGCAGGAGCGACGGCCAAAGCATCGGCAGCCACCTTGGCACCAGCCACGGGCAGCGCTGTGATCACGCGCGTTAACGCGGGAGACGCTCGCCCTTTCAGGGACCGGCCGACCTGTTTCCCAATCTCCTCGATATCTTCTTCCTGGGCGATGTAAAGGTTGAGCCTTACCAAATGCTGTAGTCCGGAACCTGCTTCTGCGAGGAGCGTGTCAACGTTCTTGAGCAACTGACTCGTTTGTTTGCCTGCATTCCCAGGTAGTTTTCCTTGAGAGTCAAGGGGAAGCAGCTGCGTGGTTTGTACGAGTGGAACATCCTGAACAACGACCGCTTGAGCCGTGCCGGTTTTCCCATCCGGGGCAATAGCTTGGGGCTGTTCTGAGAGGGCTGTGGAGACAAAGCCAAGGACAATCGAGATCAGCATAACAACCAATTGCCAAACTTGCATCATGCTCTCTCCGGATCGATATTACGGGGTCTTGATTCCTTTCAATCCGCTTGGAGACCGCAACTGAGATCCTGGATCTTCAACTTTGAATTGAAAGTGAAGGAGCGGCCAGGGAAGAAAAGGGCGAGGGATTTCGCCTCGTCGGCTGACCAAACGGATCGAAATAGAACGCAGATACGAGGTGCGGCGACCAGCACCCAGACTGCGTTTACAACCGTCTGGCGAGATGATAAGTTACGGATGCTAGCGCAGCTTGCTTGCGACGTCCACGGCTTTTAGCACTTCACTGAAGCCCTCTCCGCGCCCGTAGCTCAGGTGGATAGAGCACCTGCCTTCTAATCAGTCAGAGCTGGATTTTTGAAAGCCTTGAAATGACTTGCAAACCCGCTACCCATGCGGGTTTTGCCTTTTCTGACCTTCCTCTGATTTCCTCGAATTTTCCCGACTTTCTCCCTTCATTCCACTACGGTATTCACTACAAGTCTGAGTCGCCTATGAACATCCTCCAGTGGCCGTTTGATGGCGACGCAGGCCCCGACTAGGTTGACACTGGGAGGCCTGGAGTGCCTTCCGGTTAGCATCCTTTTTGAAGCCTGCGCTTTCCACCATCGCCCCTTGGCCTTTTGAGGTTGCGATCAGTTTTAGGTGCTGCGTAGCCTCGATTATCGGTGTCGATGACGGTCTCTGACGGCCACGCCTGAGTCCCTACCCCTGAAGCGCAACTGAGCCCATGGGCTCGTGAGCAGAGCTCACTTGTTGGGGGGAGTGGCGGTTATCTTGTCGGAAATCTGTTTGTACACCTCTTCCGGCACGATCTTTTTCTTCTTCAACTCCTTCTTGCTCTTGTAGGGACGGGTTTCGATAATCTTTTCCGCCCGACTCTCGTCAATGCCCGGAAGCGTCAGCAGCTGCTCTTTGCTTGCCGAGTTGATGTCGATCAGCTCCAGCCTGTCAGAGGATTTTTGTTGTGGGAAGGTTGGTGGTGTCGTTGGCAAGCGCTGGCCTCCAAACTGAGCAAAAACCAGATTCGCAGTAAGGAGCAAAGCAAAAGACAGCGGACACAACGATTTCATAGACTTCATTGAAAGCCTCCGCTATTGAATATTCCTTCCTTCATTTTAGATTGGTCGGCCACGTTTTCCTGTTCGTCGGGCTCCACGGATCTAAGGTGAAACGTATAGGCGATTGCCAGACGTTGTTGAATGGTGAGGTGAGCGCTAGTCGCCAAGGCTTCTATGCTTCGTATTGGCTCTGTCGTAGCTCATGGTGCCCCACTAGATCCAGCTTCGTGTTGATTTCGCCAATGCGCTGAGCAAAAGGGAACAGACTCAGAGATTGGTTCCGCTAAAGTACCGGGTTCAAGAATCTCTGTCAGAAAAAGGTCATGCTAACCAAGAGATGTGACCTAAAACATGAATTGCTCCGCGAATACATGGCAGCACTCGAGAAATTGAAAGTTGTGCAGGATGAGTATGAAGAGGTGTTGGCGGCAGGCACAGGCGGGCGGGGTGTAGCGTCAAGATGTGTGCAACGGATTAAGGCAATCAAGGCACTGGCTAGTGAAGCACGGATGCGATTCTCCGCACATCGTCACGAACACCGCTGCTGAAGAAGGTAGCATACGGGAACTGGCAAAAGTTTCACCCTAACCAAGTAAAACTTTACTTCAAACACCCATGGACACCCACCACCGGGTACACATGTTCAGACAGTTTCAAATTTCTTCGGTTGACGCTGAAAGCCCGCAGGACCAAAGTGACACTATTTGTCGCTAATGGAGCCCTCCTTGCATAGTTGAGAAGCGGAAGGAGGTGCAAGCTCTCAGTAGATTGGAAATAACCCACCCTATTCCTTTGTGTTAATTAGAAAAAGGAGCTAGTCCTATGAAAATCAACTATCCCACCTTAGCAGTCCTCTCCGTGTTAGTCCTATTTGCTGGATTGATTGTGGCCCAGCCCGTTCTGGCGCAGGGGCAGGAAAAAGCGTCGATCGTCCAGGGAGAATTGTCGAAAGTGGACCCTGCCTCTAAGACTTTATGGGTAAAGACTGCCGAAGGGGAAATGGAATTTCGATACAATGACCAAACACAGATTAGCGGCGCTGAAGGTGGAGCCGAAGGTCTCGCCACGCAGAGTGGAGCTCCGGTGAAGGTCCACTTCGACGCGGCAAGCAAGACCGCCACTAGAATCGAGGTCGGAAAGCGCAAATAGCAGCTCGAAGCCGAACCCGTTGTTGTGTGGGCCAGACGCATGGGCGACTGGCCCTTTTTGTTTTCATTTCCCTTTACTGCTTTGCGTCCCCGCAAAGTTTCAATGCTTAGTCTTGACTAGAGAAAGGAGGCGACAATGAGGACCCGCAAACAAGTCTCAATTCTTGGCGTCGTCAGCTTGTTTATCCTCATCATGACCGGATGCAGTGAGACTCAGAAACAAACCTCCGCTGAAAAAGCTCAACCAGAGCAAGCGGAAAAAGCTGCGCCGATGGCACAAACACAAGAAACTCCACAGATCTTTGAAGGAGAGCTGCTGAAAGTGGATGCCACGGCTAAGACTTTGTCGGTCAAGAATTCTGCAGGACAGGAAATTGAGTTTCGATACAGCGACCAGACGCTGATCAGTGGCGCTGATGGAGGCGTCGAAGGACTTGCTACGAAGAGCGGAGCCCCAGTGAGTATCCACTTCGATACCCTAACCAGAACGGCGGGCAAGATCGAGGTCAGACAACGCCAGTAGCAGAGCTCAATCAGGATGGGTCAGCGCTTGAGCACTGGCCCACCTGTTGTTCTGGTATCCGCAGTGCAAAAGGCTTTGATCTTCAGGTTCCCCCACGATTTCGAGAATAGGATAGCTCGGCACCTTCCATCCTGACCATGAGGAGAGGTTCCTCTGGCGTCTCCAAGATGGCGGCCGCCCCGGATTCCATCTGGCTGTAACTCTCATCCTCTACGCTTAGATTAATTCTTAGAGTTTTGCGAAAAACGCCGTAGTTAGGCCCTGTATGCCTTTGGGCACCGAATAGGACCATGGTTGGCAACTCTGCAACCGAACGGGCACGTCTATCAAATGTCCCCTCCGCCAAGTTTGTTCGAAAACATGCCGAAGCAGTTCGATGTTTACGAGGCTGAAATAATCCAACAGTTGTTGGGAGATCCCGTCCCTGAAGACTGCCGGTGAGCATGTCAGTAAAACCACTGAACCGTGTCTAAGGATATTCCTTGTTGACAAGAAGCTTGTGTTGTAACGTGGTAAATGATGCAATGCCCAGCCTGCAAAAAAGCACGTCATAACAATCTTTGGTGTCCCAACTGTGGCCGCATGTATTACAAAGCTGACCGGCTAAACGTACTCCTCAACTTAGGTTTGGCGGTGGCCACAATCATGCTTGGTGCGATTGGGGCTTTGTATTGGTTGTTCCCCGGCGACGTTGGTTAGTGGACTTAGTAAGGATTCTTCCAACATGAAATCTTCCTCCCAACCGGTTCGAGCTGATCGCGTATTCGCCCCGTGCGCAATCAAGCCCAGCAAGAGCAAAAGGAGAAGGTATCTTTCAGTGGGATTGATTGCTGTGCCGATCCTTCTACTTTTTTCAGGGATAAAGCTTCTGGGAGACGACAGGGTGGAAAGCAAGCGGACAGCTAGGAGAATCCGAACGATTGTGGATCGCTTTCGTCAGGACCTCTCCATCAGGGAAAGGGTTCACATATCGATTGTTGCCAGGAACGAGAAGTTGGTGTCAGTTGAGCGAGCGAAGGAGCGCCGTGGGGGGTTTATGCTGTCTTTCGACGAAAACTTTCTCAGCACTTTAGATGACGCTGAACTCAGCGCGTCCATCGCGCACGAACTAGGGCATGTCTGGATTTTCGAGCATCATCCGTATCTTCAGACAGAGCTTTTGGCAAACCAGGTTGCGCTCAGAGTGGTGACCAGGGAGAATTTGGCAAGCATCTACGAGAGAGTTTGGAAGGACAAAGGCAAGGGCGACATCAAAGAGTTTCTTGGTGAAGAACACGCGGTAGGTTTGAAGTCGGAAATCCGACTCAAATCTCTACCCAAAACCACAGACAGTCTCACCAACAAATAGTCGTCTAGTCGGCACATCAATGATTCGGGAGACGACCCTGTCGAGGAGCGTGCAGACCCTTGAGGGTGGCGGGATTGGGCGCCTGGAGGGATCTCAGCAGCCAGCTTCTGCCGGCTTTGGAAAGTCACGTGATCTGCACCAACGTCTCATCCACCTTCTTCTTGTCATTGACGCATACCGGCAATAGTCGCAATAAATAACTGCACCACTTCCCGGACAGCTTGTAGAAGCGATTGGATTTCCCAGGCCACATACTCGGTCTTGGCAAGGTATTCCGTCAGCTGCTCAGGCGTTGAGTCTGGTGCCACTCGATCTTCGGCTCCTTGGTTTTCACCAGCACGCATAGAGCCTCCTGCCCCGCTTCCCGTTCAGTTGAAGGCGAGATCTGCCGAGGCCTTCGGCCTCGGCAGCCCGCGAAAAGAACCAATATGAATAGCCCTGGGTGGCGCGCCACGCGGCGGCAACCGGGGCAAAAGTCACCAAAGAGACTGACCCTGAAAGGTCGTGCAAGAACGGTAACCTGAACGTTACCAAGGCTGGTTCAAGCCTTCCAGGGTTGGATCCGAAACCTGTTGCGACCGTAGGCTTCGCTCCACGCTGCTGCGCTCAACCCAGGGCTATTGATATAGGTCCCCTCCAGTGACCGCAGAGATCGCTAGACTCCTGACATCGGTAGAGCTGTCCTACCCTCTGTGTGCAGCACAAACTCGTGGGACATGCTCAGCGTCAACCTCACCTGCCGTGACAGGAAATTCTGGTCTAGAAAATCCTCCCGAGTGCGAGGTAGAACTTCCCCCGCCCGCCTTCGGCCCAACTGCCACCGACATCAATCCGGACGGCGCACGAGGGAACGTCACCGAGTCGCACGTTGCGTGGAGGTTCCGCAAAGGAGTGCCTCACACTTCGTCGCTGCTGGCGGTAGGGGACGAGCTCTATTTTGTTTCTGATAACGGCATCGCCAAGTGCTTGGACGCCAGGACGGGGAAGGTTCATTGGGATGAACGACTCGGGGACGAGTTTTCGGCATCTCCGATTTATGCGGCCGGGCGCGTGTACTTCCAGAGCGAGGCGGGAGTCGGTATTGTGGTCAAGGCCGGGAAAACCTTTGAACTACTTTCCAGGAATGATTTGGAAGAACGGACTCTGGCATCCTATGCGGTTATTGACCATGCCCTCTTCATCCGATCAGAGTTTCATTTGTGGAGAGTAGGACAGTGAAGAAGTCTCACAATTTCTTCTCGTAGTGTTCAAAACTCGATCTTATTAATTCACTGCAGGAGCGACTTCGCTACCACGTGATACTCTGCACGGATGCGCTCAGTTTTGGCCCCCGGCAGTAAACTTTTCGTCAAGATCCGCCGTTGGGCCTCTGACGAGCTCCAACTTCCGGTTAGCCGACTTAACCGGCCAATCTCTGCTCATTCTTAGGGCGTGCGGAGTTTGCGCGCCTCGATGACGATTTTGGTGAGCCGATTGGAGAGTCGGTTGAGGCAACTGCGAGAAGTGCTGTTCGGCAGTGCGCGGCGGAACATCTCCAGCACCTGTTGAGCAGCGAGTAGAGAATCGATCACCCCGTCGAGGCCAGCTCGAGGGGCAAACGGCACCTTTGGCTGCGGAACAAGATGCCGAGGTTTTGAACGAGCCCGCTCGAATTCCCGCTGGAGATCATTCAACGCCACATCCAGATATTGCATCGTCATCTCGGGAGAGGTGTGGCCGAGTAATTTCATCAGGGCGGGCAGGCCGACACCGGCTCGAAGCATCTCCGTGGCATAGGTGTGACGAAACTGGTGGGGGACGATGCGTGTGGAAAGGCCGAGCGAATGGCAGACCTGATGCAAGTAGTCACGAAGGCGCCGAACGAGTGTTGCTTTGGTGCTCGGACGGGCCAGGAGCCGTCCATCCGCAGGCAGCGGATCAAGGGAGCGAAAGAATCGGAGGCGATGGACGAGTTCGCACACAAAGGAATCCACGGGGACCATCCGTTCCGTTTTGAGTTTGCCGAGCGGCACGTGAATCGCCCATTGACCCGGGCTGGAGGAGCGAAGGCAGTCGAAGGACAAATCGGCGCACTCACCGATGCGCATGCCGGTGTGGCGAATGAGCAGAAAGGTGTTGCCGCCCAGATCATTGCGGCCGCGGAACTCCCGCTGCAGAAGTTGATCCTGCTCGGTCGTGAGCGGACGTGGCAGTCTTTGCGGGACGCGCGGAATGTCCTGGCGGCGGATCAGATGAGCGAGTTCAGAAAGCTGTTCGGTCCAAGCCAGTTCGTTCAAGATGGAGCGCAGAGCGATGAGCCGGTTGAAGTAGGAGGCAGTCGACAGCGGCGGCCCTTGTGAGCGCAGGCGGGACATCCAGGCCAGAATGTGAGGCTCACGGCGCAATTGGTCCAGGGAGCTGACCTCGGGATGAGCGGTGCCGAGATAGCTCAGGAAGTTGTGGGCAGTCCCGCGGTGATGACGAGTGGTCTCGGGACTGAGTGCAGCGCCGAGGGAATCGACGGCGCGGTCAAAGACAGGGACCAGACGATGTTGGAGCGGAAGGCGGCGCGCGCGGTTCATGAGGAGGTCACTGGAAGGGGGCGAATGTGCTGCGCCACCGCACGCGCATACTGAAGATAGACGTCTTGTGGGGTGACCTGCACATAGCGCAGCGTGGTCTGGATGTTGGCGTGACCCATCAGCTGCATAAGCGCGGGCAGGCTGATACCGGCGCGTACCATGTCCGAGGCAAAGGTGTGTCGAAACCGATGGGGGTTGGCGAGCTGGATGCTGGTGGTCTGGCGATGGTAGCGAAATAAGGAACGTAATCCCGCAGGGGTCATGCGGGCTCCGCGCGCGCGTCCTTTGAGTGAGACGAATAACGCGGCGGAGCAGGGATTGGGTCGTTCCAGCCGCAGGTAGTGTTCGAGCAGTTGCACGGTTTCCGGCGCCAACGGCAGGAAGCGAAATCGGTTGCCTTTGCCACGAACCCGAAGCTGGGCTTCGGAAAGCAACGCGTCGTCCCGATTCAGAGCCAATACTTCGGCGGACCGCAGCCCTTGCAGCAGCATCAAGCCCACGATGGCGAAATCACGCGACGTGCGGAAACTGGACCAGAAGCGCGCTACTTCATCCACGGAGAGCGGCACCGTGTTGCGCTTAGGCACCTTCACTCGCAACCGGCTCATCGCCACCCACGGCCGGCCAAGGCCCATCGGTCTTCGCCGCAAGAAAGCTTGATGAAAGCCGCGGGCGATCTGACAGGGAGCATCGGGGAACTCGTTGCGGAGGGCGCGATCGGCGACGGCGACGCGGTCATTGATGGTGGAAGGGAAAGGCCGTGGTTGTCGGCTGGACTGGAAGCGCACATAATCGAGGAGCGTTGACTGAGTCAGGTCACCTTCCCTAACGTCGCCGGTGTGATGAACACTCTCCCACCAGCGGATAAAGTGCAGGAGGTTGTGAGCGTAGATGCGCAGGGTCGTGTCCGCCAAGCGGCGGACATATTCGCGGTCCAGGTAGCGATTGATCCAGCCGACCTCTCGGCCGGTGGTTTGCTCGACGACACGAACCGGACTTTGTGCTGGGTTGGAGGTCTGCTGGTAAATCACGTGGAACTTCATGGCTGAGCGGCCTCCAGGAGAGACTGGAACTGTCGCGCATCACCGCCTCGGACGAAGAAGGAGTTCGGATCGTGGCCATCGGGCAGGAGAACGCGGCGAGGGGCGATGCCTTGTGCCCGGAGACGATGTGCGAGCCGCCGCGAGGCTTGTTGGCCGCTGTCGTTGGCATCGACATCGAAGGTGAGATAAACGGTACGCCGACAGTCGCACAGCTGTCGAAACTGGCAGGCGTTGAGATGGGTGCCCAACGAGCAGGTGACGTGGTGAAAACCCGCCTGCCACAACACGGCATAGTCGAACAGCCCCTCGACGAGAATCACCTCGGGGCATTGTCGAACCTGCTCCCAGGCATACAAGCCACCCTTGGAGCCTGGGAGGAATCGATGAGCGAAGGCGGCAGCGATACTGCGGCCGTAGAGGTTAACGATGCGTCCGCCTTGGCAGCACGGGAAGACGACGCGCCTGTGGAAGGCGTCGCAGCCCTGCGGGTTGAGCAGACCGAGACGCCGCAGGAAATCGAAAGAATAGCCTTGCGCCGTGAGATGACGGCGCAAGCTCGCGCCGGGGGCGTAGCCGATCCGCAGCTGTTTGATCGAGGCGGGATCGTGCAGTCCGCGTTGCCTAAGATAGCTCAGTGCCTCGGGGTAGCGATCGAGTTGCTGTTGATAGAAAGTGGCGGCTTGTTCGAGCACGGCGGCAGGGTCGGCTGGAGGAGCGCATTGCTGCTGGAGGTAAGCAAGGCTTTGGCGGAAGGACAGATGGCGGGACAACTGGACAAAGCGCAGGAGATCGCCGCCCTGGCCGCAGCCGTGACAGTAAAAGAGATTTTTGCTGGCGTTGACATAAAACGAAGGCCGGGTTTCCGGGTGCAGAGGACAGAGTCCGACGAACTCGGAGCCGTGACCGGCAGGGCGGGCGGTCCAATTCTGCCGCTGCAAGTAATCAAGGAGCGGCAGGCGCTGTTTGAGTTTTTCAACCTCTTCGTCCACGGCGCTGTTTTGCCTCCGGAGACGAGCGTAGGAGAAGGCCGCCAACCTTTCCAGGGAACGAGGGTGGGTCGAAAAATTTTCTCAGAGACGCAGAGGCCAAAGGATTTGCAGAGCCGGAGTCAGCCAAGACAAAGCTTCGTGACTCGTCTGGTCGGCGAGTGTCAGCCAATGAGCGATGCAGGTGAGGGTTTGACGCAGAAAGGAAGCCGCTGGCTGGGAGGGATCCAGGCCCTGGGCCCAGCGACGGAGCGTGGAGGGATCGGGCACCCGATTAGGGTCTTTGAGCGGAGGCCTTGCCTCTTCCCAGGAGCAGTGCTCCACCACACGCCGCCGCCATGCCTGACAACGAGCCAGTAAGCTGTAGCGCGTGTAAGGGAGCGAAAGCCCCGGCAGGAAGGTGAAGGTCTTCCCGCAACCGGGGCAGCGACCGCGACGGATGCCAATCCAGTCGTGATGCTCATCGTGCGCCTGCTTGCGGCGGCGTCCGTGACCGATGATCGAATCGCGTTCACAAACGGGGCATTGCCGCAGAATAACCTCGGCACAGCTTGCAGCCCAATCGGTTTCGAGCTTGTCCGGCGGGACGGAAAGTGGGATAAAGAGAATCGTACCTCATGGGAGCTCTGCCCCAGGCGTTGACCTGCCAAGATCTGAGCCGGAAGCGGAGCTCCTCCCCCTGAAACGAAAATCCCAACTGGAAGAGAATAACGCTTCTCGGCTACAGTTTTTGAGAAGTGTGATTCAGAACATTGGCCGGTAATAATCGAC